>NZ_LOPW02000010.1:529791-593855 GCF_001469875.2 Haloferax marisrubri
TGCGTTCAGCGGGGTGCGTTTGGAAGGCGTTCGAAGGGAGTGGATTGCCGGGGGCAGTCGTCAGCGGGGGACCGCGGGCGTCAGTTACCGCGCGGCCCGAAGCCGCCGGGGCCGCCCGCGTGGTGTCGCGCGCCGCCGTCGCCACCGCAGGCGAGCGTCGACGTGTCGACGCCGAACTCGGTGAGTTTCTCGTCGACGGCGGTCCGAACCTCGTCGGCCGTCGCGTCGTCGGCGCGGAGGTCGGCGACGAGGGTTTCGAGTTCCGCGACCTGGTCGTCAGTCAGGTCGAGTCGCTCCGTGACGCGGAGCGCCGGGTCGGGAAGCAGGTCGGCTTCGTCGACGCCGAACTCGGTGAGTTTCTCGTTGACGGCGGTCCGAATCTCGTCGGCCGTCGCGTCGTCGGCGCGGAGGTCGGCGACGAGCGTCTGGATTTCGTCGGTCTGCTCGTCGGTCAGGTTGAAGCGGTCCTGCAGGCGGTCGCCCGGCGCGTTCCGGGTCTCGTTCGCGGTCCCGTTGAACGGGCCGTGCCACCCGCCGTCGGCTCGGACCGGGGTCCCGTCGGTCGCTTGGACGGTCTCCGATGCTTGGGTCTGGACACCGAGGCCGCCGGCGGCGGCGACCGTCCCCGCGAAGACGAGCGAGGCGACGACGAGCGCCACCCCGAGCGTTGTGAGTCTGTTCATGATTTCTTCCTCGTCTCTCCCGTCGCTCAGCGGCTAAAAGAGGATTTTCCGAACTCGAACACGACTCCACCGTGAATCCGCCCGGAGTTAGGCCCAAATTACGCCGAAAACCGCCCGACTGACGAGGGGCGACCGGCGGCACGCGCGCCACGCCGAGAACCCCGGCCTCGCGGCGGTAGGACGAGTCTAACGCCGGTCTCTCGGGAGTAGCCGACACGTACCAAACTAGGGTGGTGACGTAGGTGATGTATGTCTCGCAGCTACCCGGTCCGCCGCCACCCCACTCGGCGGAGCCCTCCGTTCACGCCCTACGCCCTCGTCGTCGCCGGCCTCGTGACGTTCTGCATCGCCGTCCTCGCACCCGTCGCCGACCTCTCGGCGGGCATGTCGGTCATGAACGTCGCCGCCAGCGGGACGACCCCGACGTTCGACGGCGGTACGCTCGTCCTCAGCGGCGGCCTGCTTCTCATCAGCGCCGCCTCGACGTTCTTCGGCGTCCTCCTGTTGCTCCTGCGACTCTGAATCGGCGGTTCGAGAACGGAACTGCGACGAGAACCGGGGACTGGTCGGACGCGGCGAGAACCGGGGGGCTGACCGGCCCCGGCGAGAATCGGAAAAATACGCGAGACACGGGACCTCGGACCCCGTTTCGGTGTTGTGACGTGTTCGCTCGCCCGGCGCGGGCGGGTTATCGTCGCTCGATGGGAGTGGCGAGCACGGGTATCTTCGACTGGACGACGACCGACCGCGAGACGCTTCCGAGGATGTTGTCCTCGAAGCGCGCGTGGGTGCCCATCGAGATAAGCGCCGCGTCTATCTCCTCGGCGAACGCGAGAATCTCCTCGGCCGGGTCGCCGCGGCGGAGTTCGGTGGCGGCGTCGACGCCGTACTCGGCCATCGTCTCGGCGGCCTCGGCCAGCGCGGCCTCGCCCTGCGACCTGAGTTCCTCGTACACCTCGTCGACGCGCTCGTCGGCGAGCGTCAGGAAGGCCCGTTCGTCGACGACGTAGAGCAGGGAGACGGCGGCGTCGCGCTCTGTGGCGAGTTCCGCGGCGTCTTCGACGACCGGCTGCATCGAGTCGCTCCCGTCTATCGGCACGAGGATTGTGTCGTACATCAACTGGGAGTTGGGCGGGGACAGTATCACCCTCTTCGCCAGTTCCCGCACGATGGGAACTACGGGTCGAGACTCACCCGGAGGAGGCACACCCCGCGAGAGAACCGACGCAGGCGGCTCACTCGGCGTCGGTCATCTCGTCGCCGGTCGCTTCATCATCGGTCGTCTCGTCGGCCTCGGCGTCGGTTTCGATGTCGCGTTCGGTGTCCACGTCGCTCTCCGGTTCGGTATCACCGTCCGCGGTCTGTTGCTCCGCGTACCGCTCGGCCCGCCGTTTCCAGTCGGCGACCCGCCGCGCCGACACGTCCGCGGCGGCGGCGAGTTCCTCGTCCGACGCCTCGCGGAGCGCCGACACGGTGTCGATGCCCGCCGCTCGGAGCCGGTTTGCGTACGCCTCGCCGATGCCGCGGATGTTCCGCGGGTCCTCGGGGTCCCGCGCTTCTTCGGCGGCCGCCTCGGCACCGACACCGCCCGCCGAGACGACCGTCGCCAGCTGTTCGGTCATCGCGTCGACGCGACCGTCGAGGCCGTCTACTCGGCTTTCGACCTCGTCGATGCGCGCCGCGAGGTCGGCGTGGGTGTGTTCGGTCTCCCCGTCGGCGACGGTGGTTACGCCGGCCACGTCCGGGTCGACCTCGGCTTCGACGGTGGTCTGGTCGGGGTCGCGGCTGTCGTGGCCCTCGGTCTCGCTCTCGCCGGTCTCGTGTTCGTCTCCGTCGTCGGCGGCGTCGGGCACGTCGCCCGCGTCGTCGGACTCGCGGCCCTCATCGTCGTCGCCTTCCTCGCCCGCGTCGTCTCCGTCGCCTTCCTCGGCGAGCGAATCGCCCGGTGCCACGTCGTCGGGGAGGACGTAGACCAGCGCGTCCGCCGGCACGTAGCCGACGACGTGTTTGCGCTTCTTGTCGCTGGTGAGGACGACTCCGCCGGAGTCGAGCGCCTTGTAGCCGCCGCACTCGAAGCTGGTTCCGTCCGTGAGATATACCTTCATAATCAATTATTGGCTTTAGGAAAGAATGAGTGTTGTCGCTCCGCTGTCGGGGATTTATCACCGCTCGCAGCGCCTCACGACGCATGGACGTGTTCGTCATCGGCGGCACCGGACTGCTCGGCACGGGAATCGTTCGGCGACTCGTCGCCGCCGGCCACGACGTGACCAGCCTCCAGCGGGGCGAGACCGACGACGACCTCCCACCGGGCGTCGAGCGGGTCGCCGGCGACCGCGACGACCCGTCGGCGCTTCGCGGCGCGATTCGGGACGCGTCGCCCGAGGTCGTCGTCGACATGGCGTGCTTCGACGCCGAAACCGCCCGCGAGGCGGTCGAAATCTGTCGCCCCGTCGCCGACCGCTACGTCTTCTGCAGCACCATCGACGTGTATCATCGGCCGCCGCCGAAGAATCCCGTCACCGAATCGAGCCCGCGGAACCCGCCGGTCAGCGACTACGCGGCCGGGAAAATCGCCGCCGAAGACGCGTTCTTCGACGCGCACGACCCCGACGGGTTCGAGGTGGTCGTCCTCCGCCCGTGGAACACCTACGGCGAGGGCGGAACGCTCGTCCACACGCTCGGCATGGACTCGTCGTACATCGACCGAATCCGCGAGGGGAAGCCAATCGTCGTCCACGGGGACGGCACCTCGCTGTGGGGGCCGTGCCACCGCGACGACGTGGCGCGAGCGTTCGTCGGCGCGGTCGAGCGCCCGGGCGTCGGCGGCCGCGCCTACAACGTCACGAGCGAGGAGACGATGACGTGGAACCAGTACCACGAGCGCGTCGCGGCCGCGCTCGACGCGCCCGCGCCCGACCTCGTCCACGTCCCGACCGAGGTGCTTCGCGCGGTCGCGCCCGACCGGACGCGGATGCTCCGAGACCACTTCCGGTACAGCACCGTCTTCGACAACGGCCGGGCGAAAGCCGACCTCGGATTCCGCTACACGGTCGAGTTCGAAGAAGGCGTCCGCGAGGTGGTGTCGTGGCTGGACGACCGCGACGCGGTCGAGCCGTGGGACGCCGACCCGCTTTCGGACGACCTCGCGGCCGCGTGGCGGGACGCGGCCGACGCGTTCGTCGCGGGGTTCGAGTCGGGCGAGTGAGTCCGTCGCTCGCCGCGACGCCAAGTCGAACACGGGGAGGCAGTCGCTCCCGCGGTGTGAGAACGGGCGGCGGCTTTTCACTGATTCCGCACCGATATGTAGCCATGCTCCGAGCCCTGCTGGCGGCGTTCGGTCTGGTCGAACTGCTCTTCCCGGACAAACTGGTCGCCGTGATGACGCGCCTCGCGTACGAGGACGGCGGCGAGATGACGGCGAAACCGTGGGTGGTGACGGCGGCGCGCGTCGAGGGAGCGGTGTTCCTCCTCGTCGCGCTGTTCGGTCTTCGCGGCCGGTGCGGTCGGTGCGGCGGTGACGACGGCGAAGCCGGTGAAGACGAATAACTGCGTCTCGCGGGCGTCACCGACGTCGGTGACTCGACCCGCGAAAGAAGCGACCGCGGCGAGAGAATATGAGACTGTGCGCGGAAATCGGTCGCCGAGCGACTCGTGTTCCGCCGCGTCGGTTCGACGCGTGCGTCCGGCTCAGGCGAGTCGCGCGAACGCGAGCGACCCGCTCGTGTTCTTGATATAGACGCGGACGGTCTGTCCTTCCTGCGCGCCGGGCACGAAGATGGTGTACTTCCCGCGCTGGGCGACGCCGTCGCCCTTGCGGCCGGTCCCGGTGATTTCGACCTCGTAGGTGCGACCTTCTTCGACGGCCTCGCGCTGGCGCTTGTTGCTCACGCTGGAGCGCTTCTGGACCGGGCGGAAGGCACCACAAGCCTCACAGCGAAGCATGTCGACGCCGTCCTCGGTGACGAGGCGGGTGTCCGGCAGGCCACACTCCGAGCAGATGACGTACTCCTCGACGTAGCCGTCGATGGCCTCCTCGAAGTCGTTGATGGAGAACGACCCGCTGTAGCGGGCGCGGTCGCCTTCCAGCTGACCGCTGGTCCCGAGGGTGCGCTGGATGGCGCTGTGGAGGTGCGCGGGCGTCCGCGAGAGCGCGTCCGCAATCTCGCCGAGGTTGGTGAGGCGGGTGAACGCGCCGTCGGTCTCGCCGGACGGGTCCGGCACCTTGAGGCGTTCCTGTTCGACGTTTCGTTCCGGTAGGACGTTGAGCGCTCGGTCGAGCGCAGTCTGATACTCCATAGGGGTTCGAGTGTCTGGCGACGTATAGCCGTTCCGTGACCGTCCTTGGCGAAGCGCCGGCGCGCCGAGGTTCGTTTCACTATCCTCGACGGCGGAACCGAGCGACACGCCTTCACTGCTGGCTCTCGAACGACTCACCATGGGCTACACGTGGCAGTACTACGACCTCGTACTCCTCGGCATCCTCGGGAGCCTCCTCGCCGGCGTCGTCGTCGGCCGGGTCACCCCGACGGAGCCGCAGACGACGCTCGTCGGCTTCAGCGCCCTCGCGGCCGTCGTGATGGCGCACGGCCTGTTCGTCAACGGCCCCGTGGACGAGCCGACCGACCTCACAGACGAGGTCGAGGCGCTGAACTGAGTCTGGCGATTCGACGACCGCAGGCCACCGCCCGCAACCGGTCGCCGGCCCGCCTCCTTACTCGCCGTCGACGACGCGGTTCGTGAGCGTGCCGACGCCCTCGTACCAGATTTCTACGTCGTCGCCGGGCTCGACCAGTCCGGGGTTCGCCGGGCTGCCGAACGAAATCACGTCGCCCGGCTGGAAGGTGTAGCGCTCCGAGAGGAACGACACGACCTCCGCGGGCGAAAAGAGCATGCGCTCGGTGTTGGCTTCCTGTCGGAGTTCGCCGCCGACGTGGGTCGTCATGTCGATGTTCGACGGCTCCACGTCGGTCTCTATCCACGGACCGAGCGGTCCGGAGCCGTCGAACGCTTTTCGAGCCGTTCGGCCGGGCTGGTCGAGCGCGTCGAGGTCGTTGAGAATCGTGTAGCCGCGGACCACGTCCGACACGTCGGCTTCGGCCACGTCAGAACACTCGCGGTCGATGACGGCGGCCAGTTCGCCGGCGTAGGTCAACTCGTCGGTCCAGTCGGGGTACTCGATGTCCGCGCCGGGGTCGAGCACCGACACCGGCGGCTTGATGAACCAGTCCGGTTGGTCGGGGATATCGTAGTCCATCTGGTCGACCGTCGCCGCGTAGTTCCGACCCACGCAGTAGAGCGCGGTCGGCTCGCAGGGCGCGAGCAACTCGGCGTCGACGCCGACTTCGTACTCCTCGCCATCGGCCGTCACGACACCGTCGTCGTACCGGCCCGAGACCACTCCGTCGTCGGTTCGAATCCGTGCCAATCGCATCGCTCCCTCCTGCGTCGGCCACTTACTTCAAGCGACGTGTCTCCGCAAGCGAACGCGGGGAGTACGACGCGGTGAGCCGCCGACGAGCCTCAGTCGGACGCGGACTCCCGGTTCATCCGGGGCATCGACTGGTTCTCGCGGTCGACGAGGTTGTGGATGCGCTCGGTCCGCGTCGATTCGAACTGGCGCTGACACCGGGCGACGCCCGACGCGGGGTCGGTGGGGTCGGCGTCGGGACGAGTTTCGCGCTCGGCGGTCGGGTCGCGGTCTGTTCGCAGGGTCGGTTCGTAGGTCGGGGTGGCGTTTGTGCTCACGATTTCGGATTGAGTTCGGGTCGGTCGGACGGCTGTGCGGCGACGAGAAGAGTTAGCGATGTACGCGTACGACCGACATTGTTGTACCCGGCAGTACAGACCAATCTATAATAAATATTCATGTTCGAACAGCGGTGGCGTTCTCACCCCTGCGCACCATCGGCCCGCGTCTTCACTCCCGCGAGTCGTACTCCTGATAGATGACGTGGCCGCAGGACTTGCAGTGGGAGGCGTCGGCGTCGTGGTAGGCCAGTCCGCAGTTCTGGCAGGTGACGGAGATTTTGTCTCGGTGGCCCCACTCTTTGACGATTTTGCTCGCCTGCCACGGGATGAGGATGACGCCCGCGAGGATGGCGGCGACCGTCACCCACCGCCCCGCCTCGGTCACCGGGACGATATCGCCGAATCCGACCGTCGAGAGCGCGACGACGATGAAGTAGAACGCGTCGCCGAACGTCCCGATTTCGGGGTTCACCCGGTGTTCGAACGAGTAGAACATCCCCGCGGCGACGAAGAAGATGGTGAGCACCGTCAACAGCAGTTTCATCACGCGGAGCGTCCCGACGGAGACGGTGCCGAAGAAGAACTCCTCGTCGCGCGTGAACCGGTAGAACCGGAGGACGCGGACCACACGAATCGCCCGCAGGAAGCCGATGTTGGCGGCGACCGACGAGACGGGGAGCACGAGCACCGCCAGCGTCGGGAGAATCGCCAGCAGGTCGACGAACGAGTAGACGTTGAACAGTTCGGCGGTCCGGTCCCGCGCGCCGTAGAGGCGGAGGAGGTACTCCGCGAGGAACACGATGGAGACGGCGGCCTCGACGGACCAGAGCATCGACTCGACCGACGACGAGAGCGAGTAGGTCTCGGCGACGAACACCCCGACGAACAGGAGGTTGAGTCCGAGGAGCGCGATGTCGATGGCCTTGCCGACCGCGGTCCGGTGGTCGAGGAGGTAGAACCGGACCACGTCCCGGGGCGTCTCGTGGCGCGACCCGCGCGCATGACCGTCCATATCCCGTCTTCGGCGGAGAGATACTTATACCGTCGTGCGACAGAGATTCTGTCCGTTTTCGATTTTGAAACTATATATCCTGAAAGTAAGGCTCGTCAAAGACACGCCAGATGTGTCTCGTATCGTCACTCAAACTGGACGAGTCTCCGTCCAAGCGATTACTGGTAAAACCGGATATAGGGGCGATAAGTATTGTATTTGGCATCTAGGGAGACTCCGTTTCCTGCGCCGATTTTGGGTGTGGCTTCCATGAGGCTGTTCGTTCAATTAGTACTATATAGTAGTCGAATTTATCACGGATGAAATGAAACTCTCGCCCGATGGGAGAACGTTGGTCACGCCTTCGGGACGTGCTTCCCGACGGTCTGTCGGACAGACTCGGCGACCGATTTCCGCGACCGTCCGTCTCGGCGACGGTCCCGCGGGCGATTCGCCGCACCTACGCTCGGAAGTTCTTCGCGGCGGTCTTCGTCGCCATGGTGGTGATGGCGGGTGCCGGGGCGGTCACCTACACGCAGGTCCACGACACACTCGACGCACAGGTCGAACAACAGCTCACGGCGACCGCGGACCTCCAAGCCGACGGGCTCGAATCGTGGCTCGCCAGCAAGCGTCTCCAGACCCGCACGACGTCCTCGACGTGGCAGTTCCAACTCGGCAACTCGCAGGCGGCCAGTAGCTACCTGTTTCAGCGGAGCGGCGAACTCGGCCAGTCCGACGTGACGGCCATCCACTACGTCGACTACGCGACCGGCGAAATCAAAGAGAGCACCGCCAGTTCGCTAGAGGGTGAGTCGGCCGCCGCGGTCGGCCTCCCGTGGGGCGACCTCGAACAGAACGTCAATCCCGAACCCGAGCGGGTGTACGTCTCCTCGTCGACGTTCCGGTCGCCGGTCGACGACCAGGTGTCGTTCGTCCTTGCGAGTAAACCACCGGAGAACGCCGAGTCGGTCGTCCTCGTCACCGTCAGCCTCCCAGCTCGCCTCGCGGCGACCGAACAGACGATGGCCGGAAGCGAGACCACGCTGTACGCCGCGGACGGGTCAGCTATCGTCTCGACGGCCGAAAACGGGAGTATCGCACCCCCCGACGACGGCCTACTTGCGAACGGAAGCGCGACCGCCCTCGGTCGGTCCGGCGGGAACGTCGTCGCGTACACCGAACTCGACGGCGTGGACTGGACGCTCTCGACTTCGGTCCCCGCCGCGAGCGCCTACGGCGTCCGCGACCGCGTCGGTGGCGGCCTCCTCGCGACGATACTCGTCGCGCTCGGGTCGTTAGGTGCCGTCGCGGTCGTCGTCGGCCGACGGACCACGCGGACGCTCGGTGAACTGACCGCGCGCGCCGAGGAGATGTCCGACGGCGACCTCGACGTGGACCTCGACACCGACCGTATCGACGAGTTCGGAACGCTGTACGACTCCTTCGACGGGATGCGCGAGTCCCTGCGGACGAGCCTGAACGAGGCAGAGACCCTCAACGACCACCTCGAAACGAAGGCGGAGGAGTACCGCACCGTCATGGAGCGCTGTGCCGACGGCGACGTCGCCTGTCGGATGGACCCCGACTCCGAGAGCGCCGCGATGGGCGACATCGCACGGGCGTACAACCAGACGATGGACGAACTCGGGGCGGTCATCGCCGACGCGCAGACGTTCAGCCGGGCGGTAGCCGAGTCGAGCGCGACGACGAGCGCGGGCGTCGCCGAAGTGAACGACGCCGGCGAGGCGGTCGCCGAGTCGATGACCGACATCCTCGACGACGCGGTCCGACAGGACGAACACCTCGACGACGTGGCCGACCGCGTCAACGACTTTTCGGCGACGATTCAGCAGGTGAGCGCCTCAGCCGCGTCGGTCGCCGACAACGCCGAGGCCGCGGTCTCTCGCGGCGAACGCGGCCGCGACGCGGCCGATGAGGCGATTTCGGAGCTACGGGCCATCGAGACGGCGACCGACCGCACGGTCGAGCAGGTCGAAGAACTGGCGGCCGCCGTCGCCGACATCGAGGACGTGGTCGAGTTCATCGACCAACTGGCCTCGCAGACGCACATCCTCGCGCTCAACGCCTCCATTGAGGCGGCGCACGCGGGCGAGGCGGGCGACGGCTTCGCCGTCGTCGCCGACGAGGTGAAGGGACTCGCCGAGGAGACGCAGGAGGCGACCGGACGAATCGGTGCCTCAATCGACCGCGTTCGCGAGCAGGCCGACGCGACCGCGGCGGACATCAGACAGACCCGGACGCGGGTCGGCGAGGGCTCGGAGACCATCGAGGAAGCCGTCGAGGCCATCGACACCATCGTCGACGACGCGGCCGACACCTCTGAGGGAATTCGGGAGATTCGCCGCGCGACCGACCGACAGGCCGAGGCGACGACCGAAGTCGCCGCTATGGTCGAAGACGTGTCGGCCATCAGCGACCGAACCAGCGCCGGCGCGCGCGAGGCCGCGGCGGCGACCGAAGAACAGACGGCGGCGCTCGCGTCGGTCGCGGAGCGGGTGGACAGACTCGCCGAGCGCGCCGGCGACCTCCGGGTCGCGCTCGACCGGTTCGACGTCGCGGACGACGGGGCGACTCCGGCCGCGGAGGCACTCCCGAGCGCGACGGAAGCGCGGGTCGACGGCGGCGACCGTTTCAGAGGACGATAGCGCCTTCGGGCAGTAGCTCCCGCTCGGTTCGTCGCGCCTCCTCGCCCTCCTCGACGAGCGTCGGTTCGCCGACCGGTTCGGAAAACCGGTCCGGGTCGGGTTCGACTCGCTTGAGCATCGACGAGAACACCGGACCCTTCCGGCCGCCGGCGGAGGTGATACCGCCGTACTGTCGCTCCTCGAAGGTCGACTCGTCGGGGCTGGGGAACTCCTCGCGGATTATCTCCGCGGTGTCTCTGATGTACTCGGCGGCCTCCTTCTGCGAGTAGAGGCTCTCGTTGTAGTAGCGCTCGGCGTACTCGCCGTCGAGTTCCTCGGTGGAGTGTTCCGGCGACTCGTAGAGGACGGACTCCGTGGTCGTGTGGCCGCTGGCGAAGCGGATGTTGACCGTGAAGCAGTCGGGATACCGCAGGATGATGGGGAAAAACAGCATGTCGGTGACGGTGATTCGCTGCTGCATCCGCCAGAGCCCCTCGAAGTAGTAGGCGGTGAGCGCGCCGACGCGGTCGTCGCGCTCGCCGCGGTTGTACGCCATCGCAATCTCCTCGTAGTCGTCGCCGGCGATGTGACGACAGCGCCGCTTGTAGCTCTCGGCAATCCCTTCGAGTTGCGTCTCGTAGGCTTCGAGCAGGGGGATATCGGGGTCGGCGAGCATGTCCGCCTTCCGCTCTTGGGCGTCCGCGACGTTCATCATGTTCTCGTGGAACAGCCGTTCGGCGTCCTCGTCCGGCAGCGGCGTTCTGACCGCCTGCCGGTACAGCACCCGCGTATCCCCGTTGAATGTGACCCGCTGCTCGCTCATCTCGTGAAGATGTAATGCGGCGAGCAGAAATGAATTCGTTGGTAATCCGGACGGTTTCCCGACAGTCGTGAGACACGAAATATAAACCGCATATCGAAACCGGAACCGATTACGACTGACCCGGTTCGTGTCAGTCGTCGGTTGACACGCGGCCGTCCGCGGCGACCGACTCGTCGGCCGCGTCGAAAAGCGGGCTCTGGTCGCCCGGCGCGAGCGTGTTGAGCACGAGCGCCGTCAGCGCGGTCACGATGACCGGCTGGCCGAAGAACGTCGCGGCGGCCTGCGGGAGCCCCGAGAGCGCGTCGGGTCGCGTGGCGACGCCGAGGCCGAGGCCGAGCGAGGCGGCGACGACGACCATGTTGCGGCGGTCGAGATTCGTGTGGAGGAAGACGAGTCGGACGCCGCTGGCGGCGACCATGCCGGCCATGAGTAGGACCGCGCCGCCGAAGACGGCGCTCGGGATGGTCGCAACGGCCGCGCCGACCTTCGGGCTGAGGCCGAGGACGGCGAGGACGACGCCCGCGATGCCGACGACGTACCGGCTCATCACGCCGGTGAAGTTGACGATGCCCACGTTCTGCGAGAACGAGGTGACCGGGAACGCGCCGAACACCGACGCGATGGAACTCATCAGACCGTCGGTGAACAGGCCGCCGCGGAACTCCTCGTCGGTCGGGTTGCGCCCCTCGGCGGCGGTGATGCCGGACATGTCGCCGACGGTCTCCATCGCGGAGACGAGAAACAGGAACGCGAAGGTGACGATGGGGACGGGTTCGAACGTGACGCCGAACGCGCCGGGGCGGGGAATCGCGAACCACGCCGCGTCGCCGATGGGCGCGAAGTCCACCACGCCGAGCGGGATGGCGACCGCGTAGCCGACGGCGATGCCGACGAGCGTGCTCAGGAGTCGCGTGATGCCGTCGGTAAAGAGGTTGAGCGCGATTGCGACGCCGAGGACGAGCGTCGCGAGGCCGATGTTGTGGGCCGCACCGTAGTCGGCGGCACCGACCCCGCCGGCGGCGTAGTCCATACCGACTGGGACGAGGTAGAGACCGATGATGACGACGACGAGGCCCGTCACCAGCGGCGGGAAGAAGGGTTTGATGCGGTCGAACTGCCAGCCGATGACTCCCTCGACGAGGAAGCCGGTGACGAGAATCGCGCCGAACACCGCGCTCAAGCCGTAATCGACGCCGATGGTCGTCGCCGCGCCGACGAAGGTGAAACTCGTCCCCATCACGATGGGGAGCCGCGAGCCGACAGGCCCGACGGCGTACGCCTGTACCACGGTCGCGAGCCCCGAAAACAGGAGCACCATCTGGACGACGTAGGCCGTGTCGGCGACGCCGAGGCCGACCGCGCCCGCGACGATGAACGCCACGGCGGTCGCCGGGACGATCATCACCGAGACGTGCTGTATCCCGAGGAGAATCGACTCCAGCAACGGTGGCCGGTCGTCGATTTCGTATTCGAGGCCGAGTTCACCGCTCTCGTCTGACATCTGTACTCGCCACGAGCGACTCCCCTTCAATAATAGTTTCGCGTTCGAGCGTATTTCACGGGTTCTGACACGCTATATTGAACACGTTCGTGCATATCTTGTGGGCGAGAGGAAAAGCGGGGTATCGCCGTCGTGCTCTACTGTGAGCGTGTCCGTCTGGTGAGTCAGCGCTCTCGCTCAGTGAATCTCGACGCCGTCCTCGTCGACGCTGATGTCCACGAGGCTCGTCGCCTCGTAGTCGGTGTCGTCGAGCGCCGTCTCGCCGACCTTCCGGATGGCGACGACGATATCGGAGATGTCCGCGCCGATGTCGTCGAGCGCGCCGCAGATGGCCGCGAGGGTTCCGCCGGTCGAAAGCAGGTCGTCCACGACGAGCACGCGGTCGCCGTCCTCGATATCGTTGATGAACATCTCCGACTCGGAGTAGCCGGTCGTCTGGTGGAGCGCGACCTCGCCGTTGAGGCCGTACTCGCGCTTGCGGATGACGACGAGCGGGATGTCGGTCTGGAGGGAGAGCGCGGTGGCGATGTGGATGCCCATCGCCTCCGGGGCGACGATTTTGTCCACGTCGAGGTCGGCGGCGCGGGCGATGCCGACGACGACCTCGCGCAGGAGTTGGGGGTCGAGCATCGGCACGCCGTTGCTGATGGGATGGACGAGATAGGAGTAGCCGTCCTTGTCGATGATGGGCGCTTCGTGTAGGGACTCCTCGAGTCGCTGCATGGGGTCCGTTTCACGAATCGGCCCAAAAGTGGTTCGCTCTCTCGGAGACGGGTGCCGCCCGGCCGCCGCCTAGAAGACGCCGGGCGCGACGACGTAGATCAGAAGCGACCCGACGGCACCGGCGAACAGCGCGAAGACGACGGTCGGCACGACCACCTTCCGGAGGATGTCGCCCTCGCGGCCCGCGATGCCGATGACGCCGGAGATGGCGGCGATGTTGAGGACCGAAATCATGTTCCCGACGCCGCCGCCGACGTTCTGGATGGCGACGACGAGCGCGCGGGAGATACCGACGTCGGCCGCCGCGTTGTACTGCAGGGCGTTGAACAGGATGTCCGAGGTGGTGTTGCTCCCGGTGACGAACGTCCCGAGCGCGCCAATCCACGGCGCGACGACGGGGAGCGCCGCCCCGGCACCCTGGGCCAGCACCAACGAGAGGACGCTCATCATCCCGACGGTGTCGGCGGGGTTGATGCTCGACTGAATCATGACCTGCGTGAGCGAGACGGCGACGACGAGCGTCACCGCCGCCGTCGCGACCTGTCGCCCGGATTCGACCCAAGCGCCGACCATCTCGCCGGTGTCCATCCGGTAGAACAACCCGGTCAGGACGGCGACGGGGAGAAACGGCATCGTCCCCGGCAGGTAGAGATACGCCAGCGACCACGACATCGTCTCGTACCCGAATATCTCGTAGGGACCGACGGTGAACCCCTGCAAGACCGACACGAGGTCGAGCGTCGGCCAGCGCGTGACGAGCAGCGCGAGCGCGACGGCGACGTACGGGGCCCACGCCCTCCAGACCGGCATCCGCTTTCGCGGCTCGTCGGTGTCGAGGGACGACGGGTCGAGGCCGCCCAGCCACTCGTCGAGCCAGCCCTCGCGGTCGGGGAACGTCCACCGCTCGGACGGGACGAGCACGTCCCGGTCGGCCATCACGACGCCGACGGCGAGGACGGCGAAGCCGGCGGCGATATCGGGGAGCGCCGGGCCGATGAACCACGCGACTGCGAGCTGAACCGCGCCGGTCAACGCGCCGAGGACGAGCGCGAACGGCGCGATGGGCGCGGCGGCTCGCGCGGCACCCAGAACCGACCGCTCGTCGTCGTCGCCGAACCAGTAGACCAGCAGGAACACGCCGAGGAGGCCCCAGAACGCGAACGTCAGTCCGGTCATGACGCCGGTCCACGCCGAGACCAACTGCCGGAACGGTCCCCCGGCCATCGCCGCCGGGAGAATCGACTCGATTTGGCTGACCCCACCGATAATCGGCGTCCCCGCGGCCCCGAACTGCGGGTTCGGCGCGTTGAAAAACAGGCCGAAGACCGCCGCCGCCAGCGGCGGGAAGCCGAGGCCGATGAACAGCGGCGCGGCCAGCGCACCCGGTGTCCCGAACCCCGCGACGCCCTCGATAATCGTCTCGAAGCCGAGTCCGATGAGGAGCAACTGGATGCGGCGGTCGCGCTCCAGTCGGCGGAAGTACCACCGAATCGTCTCGATGGAGCCGCTGACCTCGAGATAGTTCATGAGCAGAATCGCCCCGAAGACGATGAGGACGATGTTGAACCCCTCCAGCGCGCCGTATATCGCGGCTCCCGCCCACGCGGTCGGCTCCATGTGCCAGACCGTGAGCGCCAACGCCGTCGCCAGTACCCAGCCGACGCCCATCGACCGCGCCGCCGACCACCGAAGCCCAGCGAGGAGGACGAACGCGACGACGATTGGAACGCTCGCCGCGAGCGCTAAGATTTCGACTGATGCCATTGTTTCTTTCTGATTGTTCTTGACCGAGTTTGTTGTATTACTCGCCCCGTTCTCTCGCGCCTCGAACCGAGAGCGGGTTTAATATACTCGGGCGACAAGTTCCCTGGGTCGCGTGACACTAGTCGAGGGCAGATAGATTTCGCGTGAGAAAGTGGCCTCGGCACTCATAGGGCTCCGCATCACCGAGTGCCTAGTTCGGTTCGGAACGGTGCCGTCGTCATCGGCCACGTCGCTTTCGCCCCGCGACCGAGTAATCACCATCGGTCTCTCCCGACTCCCTCAGGTCTTCTCCAACACGGACACGTCGATGCGAGGGTACTGTGCACCCCCCGAAATCGAGCCCTCACCGGCGACGACGCCCCAGAGTCGGACGCGCTCGTCGGCGAGCAGTCGAAAGCCGATGTCGCCGTCGAAAAAGCGCCCGGTCGGCCATCGTGCGACCACGTCGCCGCTGAGTCGCCCCCGGTCGTCCTCGACGGCGACGAGCGCCAGTCGGGCCTCGCCGCGCTCCATCGTCTCCTCGACGCGACCGGTGTAGGTGACGGTCGTCCCGGCGTACGACTCGGGGTTCGTCCGGAGGTCGGCGTAGGGAATCGTCGTCGCGTTCGCCGGCGTCGCGACCGCGGTCGTTCGGTTCGGCAGGGTCGACTCCTCGGAGAGCGGTTGCGGCGTCGGGAGCGACCACTCGATAGTCGGGAGGCGCACGTCCGGGAGGCGGGCGTCGAGCCACGCCGCGTGACGGGCGACCGCGGCGCGGAGTTTCGGCGACTGCTGGACGAAGTCCGACACGCGCTCGACGGCGAGATACGTGACGAGGCCGCCGGCGACGTAGGCCCCGGCCTTTTTGAGCGCCTCGCGACGGGTGAGCCGGTCTGCCTCGTCGTCGTTCGAGTCGTCGCCTTCCGCTCCCGAACTGGGGCCGCCACCGTCGCCGTCCGCACCGTCCGCCTCGGCGGCGAGGTCGCGGACGAACGACTCGACGCCGGTCTCTCGGATTTCGACGGCGATGGTCGGCGCGTCGAGGACGACGAGGCCGCGGCGGTGGGCGTCCGGGGCGACGCGGCCACCGCCGACCGCCGCCACGTAGGGCTCGATAGCGGCGCGCTCGCACCGTCGGACGAACGCGCTCGTCTTGTCCGCGGTGACGGTCCCGGTGGTCGTAATCCAGATTCGGAGTTCGCGCGTCGCGCCCTCGGGCGTCTCCCCGGCGGCTTCGACGTGCACGTCCGGGCCGCGGAACCGGACGCGCGTCTGGTAGCCCCGCGCCTCCCAGACGCGCTCGAAGACGGCGGCGAGTTCGACGTCGGTGCGGGCCGAAACGACCGACGCGAGCGGGGGCGCTGTCATTGCGTCCGAGAATCCCGGGCGGGATTGTTAGGTGTTTGCGCCCGGTTCTCGGCGCTGAGAACGCCCGGGTCGCGACCCGGAGAGACGGCCGCCTCAGCCGAGGAACCGGACGGCGGCGTCGGCGACGATGTCGGCCACCTCGACCACGTCGTCGGTGAAGACGAACTCGCCGGCGGCGTGGATGTTCTCGCCGTCGGGGCCGACGATGACCGTCGGGAGGCCGGCGCGGTCGCCGAGGTAGTTGAAGTCGCCGACGCTGGAGAAGTAGCCGTAGGCGGGGTCGGTGTCGGCGACGGCGCGGGTGGAGTCTGTGAGGGCCGAAACGAGCGGGTGGTTTTCGTCGGTCACGTAGGGGCCGTACCGGATGCCTTCGTCGGGCGCTTCGCGGAACCCGACGTCGACCTCGCTCTCCAAGCCGAGTTCCTCGACGGCGCGTTCGGCGTCGG
Source organism: Haloferax marisrubri (assembly GCF_001469875.2). Classification (GTDB taxonomy): domain Archaea; phylum Halobacteriota; class Halobacteria; order Halobacteriales; family Haloferacaceae; genus Haloferax; species Haloferax marisrubri. The sequence continues at coordinate 546,469 of NZ_LOPW02000010.1, forward strand.
CGCGGGCGTCTTCGAGCGTCTCGCCGACGACGACGTGGCGGTCCACCATGAGGCGAGCGCGCTCGGGGACGGAAAGCGTCTGGCTCCCGCCCTCGATTTTCAGCGGGCAGGTCGACCCCGAACCGAGTTTCGGGTGGTCGCCCACGTCGAGGTCGTCGAGCGCGGCCGCGAGTTTGCCGGCCTCGACGACCGCGTTGACGCCGGTGTCCGGTTTCGACCCGTGTGCGGCCTGCCCGCGCACTTCGATGTCGTAGAAGTAGCGCCCGCGCGCGCCGAGCAGGAGCGCCGGGTTCTCGATGTCCTCCTGTGCGAGAATCGGGCCGGGTTCGGTGACGACGGCGGCGTCGCAGTCGTCGACGACGCCGTCGCGGATGAGTCGGTCGGTGCCGAGTCCGTAGGGTCCCTCCTCGTCCACGACGGCCGTGAGGAGCACGTCGCCGGCGAGGTCGCAGTCGGCGAGTGCGTCGAAGGCGGCCATGACGGCCGCGAGGCCGCCTTTCATGTCGCACGCGCCCTGCCCGTACAGTTTCCCGTCCTCGATGCGGCCCGAACACGGGTCTTCGTCCCAGTCTTCGACCAGTTTCACGGTGTCCATGTGGGCGTTCAACAGGAGGGTCGGCGCGTCCGGGTCAGAGCCCGCCAGTCGAGCGACGACGTTGTCGCCCTCGTACTCCGTGATGTCCGGTTCGCTCACGTGGTGGTACTCCGGGTCGTGCCCGCGGGCGTCCAACCAGTCGTAGACGAACTCGCTTATCTCGGCCTCCTCGAAGTAGGGGCTCGGAATCCGCACGAGTTCCTGCAAGAGGTCGATGGTCTCGTCGGGGTTGACGCGGGGGGCGGCGTCGCGGTCGAAGTCGGAGTCGCCCGAGTAGTCCCCGCGCGGCGTCGCGTCGTCAGTCATCGCTCACCCCGCGGACCGACGGGTTGTACTCGTCGGAGGGCACGCCGGGGAGCGTCCCGAGGATGGCCTCCACGTCGTGGTCCTTCTGTTGGCCGCGGTACCAGTAGACGCCGAAGACGACGAGGCCGACGGCGACCCACGGGACGTAAATCGACAGCGAGCCCTTGTACGCCTCGGTCAGGAGGCCGACCGCGCCGAGCGAGCCGACGAGCCCCGTCACCGTGAGGAGCGACGGGCGCGAAAAGCCCGCCTCCGCGCGGAGGTCGGTGCGGTTGTAGAGCACGTACAGCACCGTTATCGACACCGCGGCGTACGCGATGAGGTAGCTGAACGTCGCGATGGCGATGGCCTGGCTGAGGCCGGTGCTCCAGAAGGTGAGCCCGGAGGCGACGACGTAGAGCGTCAACAGCGACCAATGGGGCGTCCCGAAACGGTCGGAGACCGCCGAGAATTTCTTGGGGAACACCTCGTCCCACGCCCACGAGTAGGGCATCTTGATGCCCGCGGCCATGACGGCGTGGACCGACGACGCGGTGGCGAGCAGGCCGCCGATGCCGACGATGGCGGTGCCGATATCGCCGAGGAACACTTCCGCGGCCGTCGAGAGCGGCCGCGCCGAGTTCGCGAGGACCGTGTAGTCGCCGACGACGCCGTAGATGACGCCGGCGGTCAGCACGTACAGGAAGATGAGGATGGCCGTCCCGCCGGCCATCGCCAGGGGGAGGTTCCGCGAGGGGTTCTTCACCTCCGCGCCCATCTGCCCGGCGACGGCGATGCCGATGTAGGCGTAGAACAGCGGGACCGCGGCGGCGACGAAGCCGTCGAAGCCGCCGGTGAAGAACGGCTGGTAGTTCGCGGCGTCGATGTTCAACAACCCGGGGCCGACGAGCACGAGTATCGACAGGATGAGGAAGCCGAAGATGGCGTTCTGCGAGACGCTGTAACTCTTCGCGCCGACGAGGTTGACCAGAAAGAGGACCGTGAGCAGCCCGAACCCGGCCAGCGTCGGGTCGACCGAGGGATAGAACACCTGTAAGTAGCTCCCGAAGCCGATGGCGAGGACCGCGTCGGCGGCCATATAGCCGAGCCACTTCGACCACGTCACCACGAACCCGGGGAGGCGGCTGTCGAACGTCCGCGAGACGTAGGCGTACGACCCGGCCGCCCCGGGGAATATCGTCGCCATCCAGCCGTAGTTGAGCGCGATACTCATCGCGAGCAGTCCCGAGAGAACGACCACGAGGATGACGCTCGGCCCCGTCGTCGAACTCGCCGTGCCGAGGGTGACGAACAGCCCCGCGCCGAGGGTGCCCGCGACCACGGTGCTCACCGCGCCGAACAGTCCGATGTCCCGCGAGAGGCTCCGTCCGTCGTTCACGTCTACTGATGACATGCTATCACATGGGTCAGTTGTCGCGTAAAGTACCCCTCCCTCTCATGAGTGGGGTGGGCGGCGAACCCGCCGAAATCCGTCTCCAACCACAGCGCGACAGCGCGGGCTCAGTCGTCGCCGAGCAGTTTCGACTCCGCCTTCCGGAGGTGTTCGAGGAGCGTCGCCTTCGAGATATCCAACTCCGCCGCCAGCGACGCGGCGCTCACCTCGCGGGGCCACGTGTAGTAGTCGCGGCGGCGGGCCAACTCGTACACCTCGCGCTGGCGCTCCGAGAGCGCGTCGGTGCGGAACATGCCGCCGCCGTCTTCGGGTGCGGTGATGAGTTCCACGTCGATGTCGGCGTCCCGCTCCTCGCGAATCTCCTCGACCCGCTCGTGGACGGTCTGTCGCGTCTCGTGGACGAGCACGGTCCAGCGCTCGCGGCCGCCCTGCATCCGAACCGGCTCGTCGGGGATGAACCCCCGCGAAACGAGGGCGTCGTTGATGGAGTTCTGGAGCTCGTAGCGGACGACGATACCGCGGGCCGCGCTCCCCGGAACCCCGGCGTCGCCGGCGTGGTCGTCGGTCTCCCACACCGACTCGGTCAGGTCGGACGCGCGGACGGCCGCGACGAGTTCGTCCACCTCCTCGGTCGTGTCGGCGTAGGCGGTAAAGCGCCCGTTGGCGAGGCCGTCTATCTCGTGGACGCCGTGACCGAGCAGGCCGCCGCTCGTCTCCGCGGTCACCTGTAGCGTCCAGCAGTCGGGGTGCCAGATATCGAGGCAGACGCGAACGCCCTGTGCACCCTTTCGTGCCATTCGTTGGCGTGGAAGGGTGCTCACCGGGCAAAAAAGTATCCCACCTGACGCGATGCACGCATCGGCCGTAAGGGCGGTCTGACGCGGCCGTTTGCGGGCCCTGAGGCGTTACTCGATTCGCTCGCGCGCCGCGGCGACGAGCAGCGGGAGCATGATTGTCGCGTCGCCGAGGACCGTCGCGTTGCGGGCGTCCTTCTCCAGTTTGCCCCACGAGCGCGCCTCGTCGAGCGTCGCGCCCGAGAGGCCGCCGGTCGCGGCGGGGTCCATCGTAATCTGGACGCCGTAGTCGTACGCGCCGGGCGTGACGAGCATCGTCTGGAGCGTGAAGTTCTTCGGGACGCCGCCGCCGACGAGGAGACAGCCGGCCGTGTCCGCGTCGTACGCGAGGTCCGTCAGCGGCGTCATGTCGGCCAGCGCGTCCAGCGAGAACGACGAGGTCTGCGAGTACATCCACGCCTGCAGGCCGAGGACGGAGTCCTGTACTGCGGGGCAGTAGATGGGGACGTCGGCCTCGTAGGCCGCGGCGGCGACGCCGGCGTCCTCCTCGATTCCCTCGCGGTCGTTGACCTCGCTGTTGGCGCGGCCGAGTTCGCGGCAGAGGGCGGCGATGCTGACGGTTCCCTCCGCTTCCAGCGCCGGGAACACCTCGTCGCGCAGGTGCGACTCGAACAGCGCGAAATGCTCCTGCGGGAGATAGACGTTGTAGATGCGGTCGACCTCCTCGTCGCGGAGCGTCTCGTCGTGTTCGCGTTCGGTCTTCTCGCCGTGGTGCTCGGCACCGTGTTCCCGCGAGCCGTGCGAGGGGGAGCTGGACGGTTCCGGATGGGCCCGTCCGTGATGGTGCTTGCCTCCGATGGCCTCGATGGCGTCGTGAGTGAGGTTCGCGCCCGTCGTCACGAGGGCGTCCACGTAGCCGTCGCGGATGAGGTCGGAGACGACCTTTCGCATCCCGGTCGGGACCATCGCGCCGGCCAGCGACATGAACACCGTGCAGTCGTCGTCGGCCAGCATCTCGGCGTAGATGTCGGCGGCCTCGTGCACGTCGGCCGCGCCGATGCCCGCGTGGCCGTACTGCTCGACTAACTCGCCGACGGTCATGCCGCCGCGGACCTCGGCGTGGCCCAGCGGGTCGTGTTGGAACTCCTCGCGGTCCGGCATCTCGTAGCCGTCGTCGTCGTGGTCGCTCATGCGAAGGAGTGCGTCGGCCGAGCGTTTGAACGCCCCGGTCCGACGAGGTCGTGCGGGGGGTTGTCAGACGCTCGGTCGCCCCTACAGTCCGGTCGGGTGACTGACGTACTCGGTCTCCAGTCCCCAGTCGTCTGCGAGGTCGCGCAGGCTTCGCACCCCGAACGTCTCGGTCGCGTAGTGGCCCGCGAGGAACACCGAGATACCGGCCTCGCGCGCCTCGTGGTACACCTTCTGTTTGCCCTCGCCGGTGACGAGCGCGTCGACGCCGCGGTCGATAGCCTCGTCCAGCCAATCGACGCCGGAGCCGGTGACGACCGCGACCGACGAAATCTCGTCGGGGCCGAAGTCGAGGACTTTCGTCCCATCGCTGCCGTCCAGTTCGTCGAGCGACGCGCGGACCTCGTCGGCCGTCTTCGGCGACGCGAGTTCCCCGGCTTGCCCGATGTGAATCGGTCCGAGCGACCCGAACGGCTCGGTGTCCGCGAGGCCGAGATGGTCCGCGACGCCGGCGGCGTTGCCGAGTTCCTGATGGCCGTCCAACGGGAGGTGCGAGACGTAGAGCGCGAGGTCGCCGCGAATCAGCGGCTCGATGCGGTCGAAGTCGCGGCCGGTCACCCGGTCGAGGCCGCCCCAGACGAGTCCGTGGTGGACGACGAGGAGGTCGGCGTCGGCGTCGAGCGCGGCGTCGATGGTCGCCTCCGCGGCGTCGACGGCGAAGGCGACTTTCTCGACCGATTTCTCCTCGGGGCCGACCTGTAGGCCGTTGGCGCTGGCGTCCACGTCGGCGAAGTCGTCGGTCGCGAGCGTCTCGTCGAGTCGGGCGACGATGTCGGAGAGCTGCATACCGGGGAGTGGTGACTCGGGGACTTGTAAGGAACGGGACGGTGCGCGGTGGCGTCGGTCGTGCGTGCGCGCGACCCGGCGGTGCGTGGACGGCCGGGAGTCGGCGTTACGGCCGGCCGGCGGCGTGTGAGAAGACGAACTCCCGGAGGAGCTTCGCCGCCAGCGAGGCGGCCTGTCCGTCGTCGCGGTCGTTGACCTCGACCACGTCGAAGCCGTCGGCGTGGGGCGCGACCGCTCGGACCACGTCTCGCATCTCCCGAGAGGCGAGGCCGAACGGCTCTTTGGTTCCCGTGCCGGGTGCGAACGCCGGGTCGGCCGCGTCGATATCGACGCTCAGATAGACGGACTCGTCGCCGAAATCGGGCTCCCAGTCGGGGACGGCCTCGGGTTCGACCACGGTCACGTCGTCGGCCTCGGCGCGCTCCCACTCGTCGGGCGAGCCGGTTCGCGCGCCGAGAATCACGACCTCGTCGACGCCGAGTTCGTCGAGGACGCGGCGGGTGACGGTGGCGTGGCTCCACTCGTTGCCGTCGTACTCGCGGCGGAGGTCGAGGTGAGCGTCGAGACAGACGAACACGTCGGGTTCGACGCCGGTGACGCCGGCGGCGGTGACGGTGTGTTCGCCGCCGATGACGACGGGGACGGCGTCGTCCCAGACGGCGTCGCGGACGCTCCCGGCGAGCCATTCGACGTACTCAGGTGCGTCGTCCCACGCGCGGACGTCACCCGCGTCGTGGACGCGCAAGTCGGTGAAAAACTGGTCGGTGCGCCGGTCGTAGTCGTCGAACGACTCGGCGAACCGACGGATTCGATTCGGTCCGAAACGGGTTCCGGGTTGGAAGGACGTCGAGATGTCGAGCGGAGCGCCGAGAAGCACGTAGTCGGCGACCTCGCGGTCTGCGATTGCTCCGGGGAACATCTCTGTGGCCCCCGTTTAGACGATCTTTCGCTGGCCTTCGTACTCGAGGTACTCGATCTCGTCTTCGGGGTTGAGGTCTTCCTCCTCGGGGATGCGCATCGTGAACGTCTGGTAGGTTTCGAGGTCCATGATCTGGGCGTCCTCACCGGTGACGGAGACGACCTGCCCCTGCTTCCGCTCGATGATGGGCACCCACACCTTCGCGTCGACAGGCTGGGAGAGCGAGCGCTTCTTGCTGTCGAAGACGCCGCGGGCTTCGACGCGCGCCTTCGCGCTGCCGTGCTTGCCCGGCTTGGCAGTACTGTAGGCGTTGATTTTGCACGGCTTTTCTTCCATCATGACGTAGCTTCCTTCTTGGAGCTCGCGCACCTGCTTCTGCTCTTTCGCCATGTCTCTCCGTTATCGGATGGAGGGTATAAACGGTTTGGAACCGTCTTCGCACGCGAATCCTTACCGTGAAAATCGCGGGCGTCGGCCCGCTCGGTCACGCGTCTTCGACCGCGTCGACCTCGGCCATCTCCGGGTCGAACCACGTCCCCGCCGCGTCCCGTCTGGCGAGGCTCCCGAGCGCCCCGGACGCGACGTTCGGGAGCGCGAGCGCCAGCATGATGGCGGTCGTCAGTTCGCCCGCCGTCTCGAACATCGGGATGAGGTACTGGAACGGAAAGAGAATCGGCGTCCGTTCGAGGAAGGTGAGAAGCACCGAGACCGGCATGAGCAGACAGCCCCAGACGACGCCGGCCATGAGGCCGTGCCACCCGCCGTCGGCTGGGTCGGTGCCGACGACGTATCCGGCGAGCGCGCTCCCCGTGACCCCGCCGACGAGCGTGAACTGGCCCGTCATCGCGTAGACGAGCGATTCGGTACACGCGGCGAGGCACACCCCCACGAGCACCGGTCGCCACTCCGTCATGAGGGAGAGTGTGTCGGCGAGAGCCGATAAAATTACGCGCCCGATTCTCAGCTTTGATTACTCTCTGCGGCGCTCTTTGAGGTTCTGTCGGGTGAACTGCGGCGTCGCCCGGAGCCCCTTCCGCGAGCGGAACGACCGCCAGAGGAGCAGGGCGACGACGCCCGTCGGCGCGCCCGCCGCGCCGACCGCGACGAGGTTCTCCGGGTTCAGCGCGTAGATGATGACCGTCGAGACGAAGCCGAACGACAGGAAGATGCCGTAGATGAGCCGCTTGGCCAGTTTGTCGAGGACGCCGCGGTTGTCCTCCAGTCGGACGTTGAGCGTCAGGTTGTCGCGGTCCGCCCGGTCGAGGACGCGTTCGAGTTTGGGCGGCACGCGGAACAGCGACTGGGCGGTCTTTTGGCCCTGCTGGCCGACGCCCTCGATGATTTTCTGGACGCTCTCCTCGCGGTAGCCCTCCTCGGTCAGGTAGTCGGTCGCCACCGAGATGAAGTCGAACTCGGGGTCGAGCGTGACGCAGACGCCCTCGACGACGCCGGCGACCCGGAGCACGAGCGCGAGATTCCGCGGGAGCCGAAGCGGGAACTCGTAGATGGTCGATTCGACCTGTTCGAGGATTTGGTTGACGCGGTACTGCTCGATGTCGTCGCCGCGGGCGTCGGCGATGGCGAGTTCCATCACGTCGCCCATCACCTGCCGGTCGACGTTCGGGCTGAGTGTCCCCATCTCGATGAGCGTGTCGAGGATGCCGTCGACGTCCTGATTGGCGACGGCGATGTAGAACTCCACGATTTTGTCCTGGATGAACGGGTCGACCTCGCCGTGCATCCCGAAGTCGTAGAAGATGATTCGCCCGTCGTCGGTCACGGAGAGGTTCCCCGGGTGGGGGTCGGCGTGGAAGACGCCGTCCTCGACGATCATCTGAAGGTAGATTCGCTGGAGGTTCGTCGCCAGTTCGGTCCGGTCGACGCCGAGGTCGTCCAGCGCGTCGATGTTGTTTATCTTGGTTCCGGGGAGGTACTCCATCGTGAGCACCCGGTCGTCGGAGCGCTCGGGAATCGGTTCGGGGATGACGAGCGTGTCGTCGTCCGCGAAGTTCTCCTGAATCTCGACGAGCGTCTCGGCCTCCTCGGCGTAGTCCATCTCCTCGCGGATGGTCTTGGCGAACTCGTCGGCGAGGTTCTCCAGCGAGAACGCCCGTCCCTCGCCGATAAACCGCATGAGAAGCGGCATGGACCACCGAATCACCCGGAGGTCGGCCTCGACGAGGTCCTCGATGCCGGGGCGGCGGACCTTGACGGCGACCTTCTCGCCTTCGTACTCGGCGACGTACACCTGCCCGAGGCTCGCGCCGCTTATCGGCTCGGTGTCGAACGCGTCGAACGCCTCCTCGACGGGGCCGAGTTCTGCTTCGAGGACGGCCTTCGACTCGTCCCACGGCGCGGCCGGCACGTCGTCTTGGAGGGTTCCGAGCACCTCGATGTACTCCGGCGGGAGGATGTCGGGGCGCGTCGACAGCAGTTGTCCGAGCTTGATGAACGTCGGCCCGAGCGTCAGTAGCGACTCCAAGAGGATGTCGGCGCGCTCGACGCGCATCTCGGTCGTGACGCGTCGGCCGCCGCCGAACAGGAGGTACTTCCGCTTGTCACGAGTGTACGCGACGATGAGCGGAAAGAACTGATACAGGACGACGAGGAACCGCCAATAGGCGCGGAGGTTGACCAGCGTGACCACCCGCCTCGTCAGGCGTCGTCGTCGCCGGTGGTAATGGGGATGGTCCGCTCGGAGGCGGCCTCGCGCTTGGGGAGCCGGATTTCCAGCGTCCCGCGCTCCATCGACGCCTCGGCTTCGTCGGCCACAGCGTCAGGTGGAAGTGGAACTTCGGCGTCGAGGAACAGCGGTCGTTCCTCGCGGACGTAGTCGAACTCGGCGGGGAGCCGTTTGTCGCGTCGCGCTTCGACGACCAATCGGCCTTTCTCGACCCGGAGCTCCGCCGTCTCGGCGGTCACGCCCGGGAGGTCGAGGACCAAGAGGTAGGACGTCTCGGACTCCAACAGGTCGGCGAACACCGCGTCCGGGAGGTCGGACAGCGCGTCGCGCAGTGCTGACATGAACGCTCATAGGGAGTCGGGGTCGAAAAACCCGGCGGTCTCGCGCGAGCGCGCGAGCGCGAGACACAACCGACCGGCTCGGGAATCGCCCGCCGACGCGACCGAGGCCGACGCTTTTTGCCCCCCGAACCGAAGGGCCCGTATGAACCACGACGACCGACGCACGGCCGGGTTCAAACAACGAACGCGGCTGTCGGACGCCCGCGAGGCGCTCCTCGCGGCGGCGACGCCGCACGACCGAACCGTGCGCCGACCGCTCGCCGAGGCAGACGGCCGGGCGCTCGCGGAAGACGCGGTCGCCCCCGCCGACGTGCCCGGCTACGACCGCGCCGCCATGGACGGCTACGCCGTCCGCGCGTCGGACACCTTCGGCGCGAGCGGCCGCTCACCGAACGTCCTCCGAATCGTCGACGGCCCGGTGGAACCGGGGACCGCGGCCCGCGTCCACACCGGCAGCGACGTGCCCGACGGGGCCGACGCCGTCGTGATGGTCGAACACACCGAACGACTCGGCGACGAACTCGAAGTGTTCGACGCGCTCGCGGAGGGCGAGAACGTCGGCGAACGCGGCGAGGACGTGCGCGAGGGAACGCCGCTGTTCGAGGCCGGCCACGAGCTTCGCCCGTCGGACATCGGCCTGCTTCGCTCCGTCGGCGTCGAGGAGGTGACGGTGTTCGAACGCCCCCGCGTCTCGGTCATCCCGACCGGCGAGGAACTCGTCGAGTCCGACCCCGGCCCCGGCGAGGTCATCGAGACCAACGGCCTGACCGTCTCCCGACTGGTCGAGCGCTGGGGCGGCGAGGCCAGCTATCGCGACATCGTCGTCGACGACGCCGACCTGCTCCGCGAGGCCGTCGAATCTGACCTCGACCACGACGTGGTCGTCACCACCGGCGGGTCCTCTGTCGGCGAGCGCGACCTCATCCCCGAAGTCATCGACGATATCGGCGAGGTACTGGTCCACGGCGTCGCGCTCAAACCCGGCCACCCCGTCGCGGTCGGCGTGGTCGAAGACACGCCAGTCGTGATGCTCCCCGGTTACCCGGTCGCCTGCGTGGTCAACGCCTTCCAGTTCCTCCGGCCGGTGTTGAAGCACGTCGGCTCGCTCCCCGAGCACCCCCTGCCGACGCAGGAGGCGACGCTCACCAGGAAAATCCCGAGTTCGCCCGGCACGCGGACGTTCGCCCGCGTCAAACTGGACGCGTCGGGCGACGAACCGACCGCCGAGCCGACCCGGACGAGCGGGTCGGGCATCCTCTCCAGCGTCGCGCTCGCGGACGGCTGGGTCGTCGTCCCGGAGGAGATAGAGGGCTACGACGAGGGCGACACGGTCGCCGTCGAAGGCTGGGAGTGGTCCGCATGAGAAAGCAGTTCCGCGACCTCGCCTCGCCGGCGGACGCCCGCGAGGCCATCGCGTCGCTCGACCTGACGCCCACCGCCGAGACCGCGGCGCTCGAAGACGCCCGCGGCCGCGTCCTCGCCGAGCGAATCGACGCCGAACTCGACGTGCCCGGTTTCGACCGCGCGAGCATGGACGGCTACGCGGTCCGCGCCCGCGACACCTTCGGCGCGGACGAGGCCGAGCCGGCCGAACTCGACCTCATCGGAGCGGTCCACGCCGGCAACGAACCGGACGTGACGGTCGAATCCGGGACCGCCGTCGAAATCTCCACCGGCGCGGTGATGCCGCCGGGCGCGGACGCCGTCGTCATCGTGGAGCGAACCGAGGAGCGAGACGGCTCGCTCGTCGTCTACTCGGCGGTCGCCCCCGGCGACAGCGTGATGCCCGCCGGGACCGACATCGCCGCCGGCGCTCGCGCGCTCGGCCCCGGAACGCGACTGACGCCCCGCGAAATCGGCCTGCTGTCGGCGCTCGGCGTCGACGAGGTGCCCGTCCGCGGGAAGCCGACCGTGGGCATCGTCTCGACCGGCGACGAACTCGTCCGGCCGGGCGACGAACTGCGCCCCGAGGCGGGCGAAATCTACGACGTGAACTCCTACACCATCGCCGCGGGGGTCGAAGAGGCCGGCGGCGTCCCGAAGCTCTACCCCCACGCGGGCGACGACTACGAGGAGATGGAGCGCCTGCTCCGCCGGGCGGCCGACGAGTGCGACCTCGTGCTCTCGTCGGGCTCCACGTCCGCGAGCGCGGTCGACGTCATCTACCGCGTGGTCGAAGAGCGCGGCGAACTCCTGCTGCACGGCGTCTCCGTCAAGCCCGGCAAACCCATGCTCGTCGGCACGCTCGGCGAGGGGAGCGCCTACATCGGCCTGCCGGGCTACCCGGTCTCCGCGCTCACCATCTTCCGGACGTTCGTCGCGCCGGCAATCCGCGACGCCGCGGGCCTCCCGGAGCCCCGGACCGCGACGGTCGAGGGGACGATGGCCGCCCGCGAGCGGTACGCCGAGGGCCGGACGCGGCTCATGCCGGTCGGACTCGTCGCTGACGGCGACGGGAACACGCTCGTCTACCCCGTCGATAAGGGGTCCGGCGCGACGACGAGCCTCGTCGAGGCCGACGGCGTCGTCGAGGTCGCCGCGGACGTGGAGTACCTCGCCGAGGGCGAGGCGGTGACGGTCCAACTGTTCTCGCCCGACGTTCGCGCGCCGGAACTGCTCGGCGTCGGCGAGGACGACCCCGCGCTCTCGCGCCTGCTCGACCGCGTGTCGTCGCCGCGGTACCTGCCGTTCGGCTCCCGAGAGGGCCTGCGACGGCTCCGAGACGGCATCTCGGACGTGGCCGTCGTCGCGGGCGACCGGGGCGACGCCACCGAGGGTATCGACGCGGTCGAACTCGGCTCGTGGACCCGCGAGTGGGGGCTCGTCGTCCCCGACGGCAACCCGGACGGGGTGTCCGGGCTCGCGGACCTCGTCGACGACGACCTCCGGTTCGTCAACCGCGACTCCAACTCCGGCCTGCGGACCGACCTCGGCAACGCCGTCGCCGCGCTCGCCGACGAGCGCGGGACGACCCGACACGAATTCGTCGAGGCAATCGAGGGGTTCGACCGCGGGACGAAGGCGTTCGAGAGCCCCGCTCGGGCGGTCGCCGCCGGCCGCGCCGACGCCGGTCTCGGCCTCCGCGCGACCGCTGACTCGCTCGGACTTGACTTCGTCTCGCTCGGAGAACAGCCAGTCACCGTTCTCGCGAACCCGGCCCGAATCGATAAACCGGGCGTCGGCTCACTCCGCGACGCGCTCGCGGCGGGCGACGACGCGTTTGCCGACCTCGCAGGGTTCGAGAGGGGCCAAACGCCGCGGTAACTCTTTAGAAAGCGCTCCCGAGCCGTTCAGATATTCGTCTTCGACTGAAGTATAAACCAAGTAGAACGTTTTTATCCACGTAGGGAGTACAACTGGTATATGAACCGCCCGCTGAAGGTCCTACACGTTGACGACGACCCCGAGATGCTCGCGCTCTCGGCCGCCGCGTTCCGCCAACTCGACGCCGTCTCTCTTCTCACTGCCGAGACGGCGACCGAGGCCCTCGGCGTCATCTCGGCCGAGTCGGTCGACTGTGTCGTGAGCGACTCGCTCGTGCTCCCGAACGGGGTACCGCTCGTCAAGGCGGTCCGACAGGAGCACGCGGACATCCCCATCCTCCTGTTCACGGCGAAATCGTGGCCCGAAGTTGCCGATGTCGCCTCGACCGCCGGCGTCACCGAGTACGTCCAGAAGGCCGGCCCCGGGGACCTCGCGACGGTCCTCCAGCGAGTCCGCGGCCTCGTCGACGACGACAGCGTCGATTCCGCGCTCGCAGTCGGCGCTTCCGCGGTCACGCAGGCGCTCGACGAACACGCCGACGCGACCGCCGAGGCCACGTTCAGCCTCGACGACAACTGGGAACTCGTCGGGCAGTGGATAGGCGACGAGGAACTCGGTATCGTCATCGTCGAGGCCGTCGAGTCCTACGGCGGGCTCTCGGCCATCGAGACGCCGCTGTACGAGTACATCGACACCGACGCGCTCGAAGAACTGCTCCGACCCGTCGTCGAGGACGAAGAGCGCCCCGGCATCGAGGTTCGGTTCCCGTACGAGGACCTTCAGGTCGCCGTCACGAGCACCGGCGACATCTTCGCCCGCCCGACGCCCGAACGCACGCTGTCCTGAGCGTCGATTTTTCCCGGCCGCTGACTCCCGCGATTCCCGCTGAATCTGTCTCTTCGAGCGGAATCGCCCGACCTATCCGGACCGAACGAGGTCGTCGAAGCTCTCGACGCGGTACTCGCCGAGCACGCAGCGCCCGCGGTGTTCCGGCCCGTGGCGCTCGACGTGGATGCCGTCCAAGCCGGCGTTCCACGCGGCCCCGATGTCGCTTTCGCCGTCGCCGGCGAGAACGCCCGCGGTGCCGCCGTCGGTCAGGAGTCGGTCGTCGAGTCCCAGTTCGCCGATAGCGCGTCGCACCGGCGCGGCGTCGGGTTTCCACCCCGTCTCCTCGGTACAGCAGACGACGGTATCGAACCAGTCGCGCACGTCGAGGTGGTCCAACACGGGGTCCGTCAGGAACTGCTGGCAGTGCGTGACGATGCCGACCGGGCGGCCGGCGGCGTGAATCTCTTGGATGAGGCGCTCGGCGTCGTCGTGGAGGTACGTCACGTCGGCTCGCTTTACGGGGTCTTCCTCGCGGTGGAACGCGGGCCAGAACTCGGCGGGGTCGATGCCCCACTCGCGGAGCATCGGGTCGCGCGCGCCGCCGAGACCGTGCCAGATGGTCTCGGCTTCGCGGTCCGTGAACTGGCGGCCCAGTCGGTCACCGACGCGGTCGAACACGTCGCGCGTGTACGACCACTCGGCATCGACGAGGGTCCCATCGAGGTCGAACAGCCAGAAATCGTAGTCATCGGCGACCATTCGGACAATACAGTACGTCAGGCGTGGATAAATGTCTTCCCCCGCGTCAGGAACCGCCCGATTCGACGCGAATCGCGCTCCCGAAGTACTTGTGGAGCACCTCGCGGACCGAGTCTGCGTTGAACGCGTCGAGGTCCGCGGCGACGGCCTCGCGGAAAGCGTCCAGCGACGCCTCGTCGGCTCGGAGTTCGGAGAACGAACACGAGACGACGGGCACATCGAGCCACGACGCCGCGAGGTCGCGAGCGTGGCGCTCGTCGTTCACCTCGCCCCGCCAGAGCGCGTCGCGGAACAGCAGCCAGCCCTCCTCGCCGGGCGGCGGCGACGTGACGCGGACCGTCGTCTCGAACTCCCGCGGGTCGGTCTCGACGCCCGAAGCCGAATCGAGGCGGAAACGGACTCGGAAGACGTAGGTGAGCGTCGCGGTCCCCTCGTCGCTCACAGTTCGTCGTCGAACAGGTCGGCGAGTCGGAGGTCCTTCTCGGTGATACCGCCCTCCTCGTGGCTCGTGAGGCGGACCTCGACCTTCTGGTACCGAATCGTTATCTCGGGGTGGTGGAACTCCTCCTCGGCGACCTCGCCCACGCTGGCGGCGAACGCGACGCCGTCGAGGTAGTCGTCGAACTCGTAGACGCGGACGATTTCGTCGCCGTCGCGTTCCCATCCCGACCCGAGCTGTGCGTCGATTTCGTCGTCCGAGAGCAGGTCTGCCATGCCGAACCCGTCGGGTGGCACCCCGATAAGGATTCTGCCGGATTGTCACGTCCCGACCGCGCGGACGACGAACCGCGGCCCCGTCAGGAGCCGCCGTCCGCCACGGCCGCGCGCGACTCGCCCCGTTACCGAAATCTCGTCACCGTGGGCGACGACACCGGTCTCTCCGTCGTCTCCGTCGCCACCGAACGCCACGTGACCGGCCGGCGGGACGCGGACCCGAACCTCGCCGGTGGCGTCTCGGAGAACGAACGGGCGGGTCGCGCGGCCGACGACCGCGAGCTCGCCTCGCCAGTCGCCGCCCGCGTTCTCGTCGTCGACCCAGCGTTCCACGGCCGGCCCGTCGCCCGCGACCCCCGCGACCGTGCCGACGACGGTCGCCCGGGCGACGCCGTCGAGGTCGCACACTCGGCGTCTCGGGGTCGCCTCGACGAGGCGGCGACGCGCTCGCGCTCGGAGGCGGTTCACGAGGCGTCGGCCGACGGTCGGACACGCGCGGACGACGGCTCGGCGGCGGTCGGCGTCGGGACGGACGCGGCGAACGGGGGTCGTCGCTGACGGTCGGCGCGGTGACATCGACGCAGAGTAGCCCCGCGTTCGGATAAGAAGGTTCGCCGGTCGGCCGCTTCGCCCGCCGTCAGTCGTCCGAGAGCTGTTCGAGGACGCGCCGGGGCACCTCGCCTTCGAGCGCCTCGCGGTCGAGGTCCTCCGGCGGCTCGCCCGAGAACTCGATGGACGGCCCGGACGGGTCGGTCGAGTCCGACGGCCCGAGGTCGTCGAAGCCGGGGTCGAACAGCCGCATGGCGGTCTGGATGGTCGTCCAGTCGTCGTCGCCGGCGGCGTCGCGGAGGCTCTTGGTCGGCGCGGCGAGTATTTGACCGATGAGCGCGTCCGCGAGCGACTCGACCGTCTCGCGCTGTTCGTCGGTGAGGTCGCCTTGGGCTTCGAGCTTCGACAGCGCCGTCGACACCTCGCGGCGCTTGACGTGCTCTGCGGCCTCGTACATCGAACTGATGGCCTCGTCGGCGCGCTTGCGCTTGTAGGCGGCGAGCAGGCGGTCGAACTCCTCGTCTATCATCGCCTCGACCTCGCGGGCGGCGCGCTCGCGGCGCTCCGCGGTCCGGTCGGTCACCGTTTCGAGGTCGTCGATGTCGCGGACGCGGACGCCGTCGAGGTCGTCGGCGGCGGGGTCCACGTCCCGCGGCTGGGCGATGTCGATGAGCATCGTCTCGCCGGCGTCGTCCAACTGGTCCGGCGCGACGACGTACTCGGGACTGCTCGTGGCCGTGATGACGAGGTCGGCGTCGCGGAGGCGACCGCGGAGGTCGCCCAGTCCGGTCGCGGTCGAGACGCCCGGTACCTCGCGGGCGAGGTGGCGGGCGTTGGCGACCGTCCGGTTCGCGACGACGAGGTCGCCCACGTCGACCGACGCGAGCGCCTTCGTCGCGAGCGTGCCCATCTCGCCGGCCCCGACGACGAGGGCTTCGACCTCGCCGATGGGTGCGTCGAGTTCGGCCCGCGCGAGCCTGACGGCGGCGCTCCCGAGCGAGACGGCACCCTCGTTGATGGCCGTCTCGTCGCGGGCGCGCTCGCCGACGTGGACGGCCTTCATGAGCGCGTCTTCGAGCATCGGGCCGATTGCGTCCTGTTCGCGGGCGGCCTCGATGCCGGCTTTGACCTGTCCGAGAATCTGGTCCTCGCCGAGGACGAGCGATTCGAGCCCCGACGCCACGCGCATGAGGTGGCGGAGGGTCTCTTCGTGGTCCATGTGGCGGACGCTCCCGTCTCGGACGTCGGGAGCGAAGTCGTCGAGCGCGCGGCGGCCGTCGGTCGCGTCGTCGGTGACGACGTACGCCTCGGCGCGGTTACACGTCTGGAGCGAGAACGCCTCGGAGACGCCGTCGCGGGCGAGGAGTCGCTCGACGACGGTCTGAACGTCGTCGCTCGAAGCGGCTTCTATCTCGCGAACGCTGGCCCGGTCGTGGGCGACGCTCACACCGGAGATGACGCCCGAATCTCTCATGAATCACCTCGCTGTGTGTCTCGTATCACGCGCGCTGCCTCTTGGCGGGGATTTGCATCGCCGGTACGTAAAGCCTTCCAAACCGACGGGTCTCGCACGACCGCGCGAATCGCATCACGGCGCTCGGCCGGCGACCGGTCGGACGCCTTGAGCTCCGCGCGAAGCTCCGCGGTCAACGCGGCCATCTCGCCGGCTCCGGCCAACTCGGCTTCGACGCGCTCGCGGAGGTGCTTCGAGAGGGCGGGGCTCGCGCCGCCGGTCGTAATCGCGACCGACACGTCGCCGTCCTCGACGGTGGCCGGGACGACCACGCTCCCCGCGTCGCGCTCGCCGCTCCGGTCGGCCCGGTTGACCAGCGCGCCGGCGTCTCGGGCGGCCGCGACGGCCGCGTCGTTCACCGCGTCGTCGTCGGTCGCCGCGACGACGAGCGCCGGGGCGAACCGCTCGACCCAGTCGGGAACCTCGTCGGGCGCGGGGGCCGCTCGAACGAGTTCCGCGTCGCCGAAGTCTCGGTCGGCGAACTCGGGGCTGACGACGACGGTCCGCGCCTCGCGGGCGAACCGACGGGCCTTCCGCGCGCCGACGGGCCCTCCGCCGAAGACGACGACCGTCTCGTCGGAGAGGTCGTGGACCAGCGGAATCATCTCACTCCGTGTTCGCCTCGGCTCGTTCGTCCAGTCTGATTCCCGTCTTCTTCAGGATGCGCGTCGAGAACAGGGTGTCCCAGTCGTCGTCGCCTACGTCCCAGTAGTCGCCCATGACCTCGCGCACCTGTTCGATGCGGGCCTCGCTCTCCTCCTCGGAGCGGCCGTGGGTCATCGCGAAGAAGTTGTACGGCCAGACGCCCTCGTGTCGCGGCCGGCGGTAACAGTGAGTGACGAAGTCCAGCGAGGCGATTTCGGGGCCGACCTCCATCACGAGGTCGTCGGGGACGTTCCAGACCGTCATCCCGTTTTCCGAGTAGCCGAGCGCGTAGTGGTTCGGGATGACGCCGACGCGGCGGACCTTCCCCTCCAGATTGAACCGCTTGATGGTCTCGACGACCCACGCCGGCTCCTGTCCGATGGCCTCGGCCACGTCGGCGTAGGGCGTCTCCGTAATCGGCAGGCCGCCCTGAATCTCCATGACGAGGTCGCGCTCGTCGGGCGTCAGGGTGCGGGCCTCTGTCGGCTCCACGTCGGGGCCGAGGTGCGAGAGGTCGAGGTCGCCGTCCGAGATGGGTCCGTCGAGGAGGAACTTCGCGCCGACGTGGAACTCGTGGCGCTTGGGCATGTTGTACGTCGCTTGGCCCGTCTCGTCTTCGATGTCGCCGAGCACCTCGTCCACCCGCGACGCCTCGGCGACCGAGACGACGAACCACATGTTCAGATGGGGATGCTCGCGCTCGTAGTTGTGTGCGACCTCGCGGTGGGCGTTCACCTGCTCGGCCACCTCGTCGAATCGCTCCGGCGGCGCGTGCATGGCGACGAGCGTCGCCGTGCCGCCGATTTCCTCGGCGTTGACGAGCGCGCCGAACCGGGAGAGAACGCCCTCTTCGTCGAGCGTCCGCACCCGCTCGCAGAGGTCGGTCGCCGTCGCGTCCACCCCGCGCTCGCGCAGCGCGGCCGCCGCAGGCTCGAAGGGACGTTCGACGACAGGGAAGCCGCCCTGGAAGGCGTTGACGATGGCGCGGTCGAGACGAGAGAGGTCCGCGTCCGCCTGTATCATGCGCGTCACTCGGGATGCGAGGCGGATAAACGCCTCGCTTGTTCTCACCGCAGCGAACAGAACCGAACGCCCGGCGAACCGTCCGTGAACGGCCGACGCGGACAGAGCGAGTCCCCCCGCTCGCGAACTAAAAAGGAGGATTCGAATGCCGAGGAGTCGCCGCGGTCAGGGGACCGGCGTGACGCGGTCGACGTCGTCGAGCGCTTCGAGTCCCTCGACGATGGCGTCCTGGTCGGCGATGGCCTCGTAGTAGAACACGAGGTCGAACGTGCCGTCGCGGACGAGCTGTTGGCACTCCCAGACGAACTCGTCGTCCTCGACGGAGAGGCCCTGGAACTGGTTCGACGAGAAGTCGGTGTCGTCGTTGCCGGCGTAAATCCACGCGTCGCCCTTCCCCGCGTGCTCGGCGATGACTTCGTTGATTTCGACGGTCAGTTCCTGCATCTCCAGGTCCTCGCGGCTGGTGAGGTCGGTGTGGACGATGGTGCCGACGAGTTCGATATCGCCGGGCTCGAGCAGCGCGAGGGTCCGCTGGTAGAGGTCCTCGTCGATGGTCTCGCTCATGTGCGTGTCTTCTCGGGGAGGTACAAACGGGTGGCGATTCGTCGCCCGCCGCGATGGACCGTCATTTTGGGGCGACCTCCCGACCGCGGTACACCGTGTGACGGTGTAACCCACAAGACACATAGCCCCGGAATGCAACCGACGGTACATGTTCGGGTGGGTCCAACGCGGCTTTCGGCGCGCCTACGAGCGGGTGCTCGACCGAGAGATAGACGACGGACCGACCCACGTCGCCATCATCCAGGACGGCAACCGCCGGTACGCCCGGAAGAACGGCGACGACGCCCCCGACGGTCACAAGGCGGGCGCGCAGACGACCGAGGACGTGCTGACGTGGTGCGAGGAACTCGGCATCGAGGAACTGACGCTGTACACGTTCTCGACCGAGAACTTCGACCGGCCGGAACACGAGCGCCAGCCTCTCTTCGACCTCATCGAGGACAAGCTCTACGAGTTCGCCGACGCCGACCGCGTCCACGAGCGCGAGGTCGCCGTGCGCGCCATCGGCGAGGTCGAGATGCTCCCCGAACGCGTCCGCGACGCCGTCGAGTACGCGGAGACTCGGACCGCCGACTACGACAGCTTCACGCTCAACATCGCCCTCGCGTACGGCGGCCGAGCCGAACTCCTCGGGGCCGCCCGCGACGTCTGTCGGGCGGTCGAGCGCGGCGACCTCTCGCCCGACGAGGTTGACGTGTCGGCGGTTGACCGCCGCCTGTCCAGAAAGCCCGTCCGCGACGTGGACCTCATCATCCGCCCCGGCGGCGACGAGCGCACCTCGAACTTCCTGCCGTGGCACGCCAACGGCAACGAGGCCGCGGTCTACTTCTGTGCGCCCTACTGGCCGGAGTTCTCGAAGGTCGACTTCCTGCGCGGCATCCGCACCTACGAGTCCAGAGAGCAGTCGTGGCAGCGCACCCGGACCGAGCGCGCCGTCACGCTCGTCCGGGCCGTCGCCGAAGTCGAGTTAGAGGACGCCCGCACGGTCGCGGGTCGCCTCCGCGAGCAACTCCCCTCGTCGGGTGCCGACGAGGTGTCCGCGGAGTTGGCGAAGCGGACCGACGAGACGGCCGACTGAGTCGGCCGTCCGAACTGTTTTCGCGGCTATTCGTCGCCCTGCGCAGCCCCGGCGTCGACGACGCGACCGTAGAACAGAATCGCGTCCGTCGGCCTGTCGCGGATGCAAAACAGGAACGGCCGGTCGAACCGGAGTTCGCCCCAACTCGGCGGCAGCGAGGTCGCGACTGGAACGCCCGTGGCCGCCGCGGCCTCCGTCCCCTCCTCGTCCACGGAGACGAACGACTTGTGGAACACCTCGTCGATGGCGAGAGCTGACCCGTCACCCTCGGCCATGCCGCCGAAGTCGGCATCCGAGCCGAACGCGGCGGGCATCCCGAGATTCGACAGCGCCTCCGAGAGTTGGACCTCGGTCTCGAACTCGAACCGCGGGAGCACGACGTCGCCGATTTGCTCTCGCATCTCCTCGAAGACGCCGAACAGTCGGCTCGCGGTCAGACTCCGCTCGAACGACTCGAACTCACCTTCGTCCGGGAGCAAAAGCACCATCGACACGTCCCGGCCGACGTACGGGAGTTCGACGGCCTGCGCGTTCGGGAGGTCGGCGTAGTTCGCCTTGAGTTCCTGCCGCATGAGCGGCACCGTCGACTCGGCGCCGTCCAGCGCGGTGAACGTCCCGTCCTCGGTGTCCTCGGAGTCGAACGTGTGCGCCCACTGCGCCATGAAGTAGATGGCGTTGGTGAGGACGAGCGCCGTGTCGGGCGTGACGGAGCCAGCCGGAAGCAAGTCCTCGATTCGTCCCTCGGTCTGGTCGGCGACCCACTCGTTGATTCGTTCCCGCTCGCCGTCCGGGTCGCCGGCGAAATCGGCCCGTCGAAGCCCGGCCCCGTAGTTCGATTCGAGGCTATCGAGGAACGCGTCCGAGAACGCGAACCCCTCGCGGCCCCACAGCGCGTTCGCCACGGCCAATCGGAAGGCGTCGGCTTCGCCGCCGTCGATTGGGGCCCGAGCCGTCTCTCGCTCTTCGAGCGCCGCCCGTAGGTCTGCGAACGCCGGGTGAACGTCCTCGCCGAGCGTGTAGCGGAGCGTCGCTTCCATCTGTTCGCGGGTCGTTCCGCGAGCGCCCGCGTAGGTCATCGCCAACGCGACGGAGATGCTGTACGGCGAGAGGAACTGGTTGCCGCCCTGCTCGGTCGCCACCTGTCGGTGCAGGTCGAGGGCGAACTCGGCGTTGCCGGCCGCGAGCGCGGCGAGTCGCTCGTCGTCCACGCTCGGTTCGCCGGTCGGTGGTTCGTCGTTCGGGGTCTCTGTCGGCGCATCTGTGGTCGCAGTCGCGGTGGTCGTCGCCTCGGTTTCGGTCTCGGCGGCCGACTGCCCGTCGCCCGTACAGCCGGCTATCGTCGCGGCGGCGAGCGCCCCCGACAGTGCCAACATCTCGCGGCGGTTCATGCCGGAAGGTTCAGCGGTCTAACAATATGTCTTCTGTACGCACAAACAGCCGTTTGAGAGACGGCCGCTGGTCACGCTACCGGCGAACCCGCCGCTGGAACGTCCGCCAGCAGAACCATCCCAGCAACGCGACGCTCTGGCCGAGCACGATGGCGACGAACTCGGCTTCGTACCGCGGCCCCAACAGTAGCACCGCTCCGCCGTAGGCGACGGTCGGAACCCACGAGCGCCAGCCCTCGTAACGCGATTCGAGGAACAGCCACGGCGGGACGACAGCGACGCCGACGAGCGCCCACGGCCAGTCTGGCTGGGCGGGCAGATTGAGCCAGAGGATGAGTACCAGCGAGAGCGCAAGGAGGACGTGCCCGTTTTCGAGCCACTCGCTGGCCGGCGGTGGCGACGGGAGGGAGTCTGTTCTATTGGGTGAGGTGGAGGGCATTGGGACCGTGTTGCTACTCAATCAACATATCTGTGCGGTCGAGGAGGGGTGTCGGCGACGCGGTCGCGTCCAGCCACGGGATTCGCCCTAGCGGCCGAATCTCCGTTGGCGGTCCTGATAGTCCCGCAACGCCCGCAGGTAGTCCCGCTTCCTGAAGTCCCGCCAGTTCACGTCGGTGAAGTAGAGTTCCGCGTACACGGACTGCCAAATCATGAAGTCCGACAGGCGCTCCGCGCCCGTCTTGACCACGAAGTCCGGCTCGTCGGGGAACACGAGCCGCTGTTCGATGTCCGCGGCGTCGATGTCGTCGGGGTCGAGCGCGCCCTCGTCGACCTCCGCGGCCAGCGACCGGACGACCGATGCGAACTCGCGTTTCCCGCCGAGGCCGATGCTGACCTGCACGGGGGCGTCGGCGCGCTCGGTGTCGCCGGGTTCGCGGACCTCGACCCGGTGGGGAACGTCGAGGTCGCGGAGTTCGCGGGCGAGCGTCGGGACGACCGCCTCGTCGAGGACGCTCACCGAGATGGTGACGCGGTCGCTCCCGAACTCGAACGCCCAGCCGACGAAGGCTTCGAGCGTCTCGTACGCGCCCTGTTCCAGCAGGTCGCGCTCGGTGATGACGAGCGCGACGTGCTCGGGGGCGTCGGCGTCGTCGAGGCGGAATCGGAGGGCGAGGTAGGAGTCGTACAGTCCCACGGGAGTCGTTCTCGCGGCGATTCTCCTAACGCTTCGGGTTCGGCGTCGCTCTCGTGACTCGCCGGGGGAGCCGCCGACCCGCGGACCCGCGGTGGTGCGGTCGTCGGTGATGTCGGGAGGGTTAAGTGCGCGTCGGGGATACCGGATGGTGTGACTTCCACGGTACGGCGAGCGGGCGGATTCGCGGTCGTCGGGACGTTGGCCCTCGCGGCCCCCAGTCTCGGCGCGGCCGCGTTCGCGCCCTTCGCCGCAGTCGCGCTCTTGGCGGCCTTCGTCGTCGACGACGGCCCCCTCTTCGAGCTGTTCGCGCGCCCCGGCGACCGGCAGGACGGCCGGCTCAACGGCCTCGCCGGGTTCGCACTGGCCGCGACGGGCCTCGCCCTCTTGGCGACGGTCCCGCGCGTCACGATGCCGCTTTCGGTGTTCGCCGCCGCGGTGTTGACACTCGCCTACGGCAACCTCGGCGCGCGACTGGTGGATTCGAGAACGTCCGACGAGTCGCTTCGCGCGGCGGGCTTCGTCGCGGCCGCGGTCCTCGCCGGCACCGCGGGACAGGCGGCAATCACGTCGCTGACGGGTGACGCGATGCTTCTCGCCCGGTTTACCCTGCTCGCGGCCGTCGGCGGCCTCGTCGGCGCGGTGCTTCGGACGGCCCTCTACGAGCGCGACGACCCGCTCGTCATGCTCTCTATCGGGCTCGTCCTCTGGGGCGTCGAGGTGCTCGCGGGACCGGTGTCGCCGACGCAGACCGGCGTCGCGCTCGCCCTCACGGTCGCGCTCGGCTACGCGGCTTACGCCCTCGGAACGGCCTCCGTCGCCGGCATGATTACCGGCGTGCTCCTGCTTCTCTTCGCGGTCGTCTTCGGCGGCTTCGGCTGGGCGCTCGTGCTCGTCTCCTTCTTCGGCGTCGGCGCGCTCGCCACCAAGTTCCGCTACGACAGCAAGGCCGAACGCGGCGTCGCCGAGGACAACGACGGCGCTCGCGGGACCGGCAACGTCCTCGGCAACTCGGGCGTCTCGCTCGTCTCCGTCGTCGGCTACGCCGTGGCGCAGACGCTCGGCTACCCGTTCGTCAGCGACCTGCTCGTCCTCGCGTTCGCCGGGTCGGCCGCCGCCGCGATGAGCGACACCCTCTCCAGCGAAATCGGCGGACTGTTCGACCAGCCGCGGCTCATCACCTCGCTCAAACCCGTTCCCGCCGGGACCGACGGCGCGGTCACGTGGCAGGGCGAGGTCGCCGGCGCGCTGGGTGCGGCCCTCGTGGCCGGCGTGAGCGTGCTGGTGCTTCCCCTGCCGGCCACGACGGCCGCCCTCGCGATTCTCGCCGGCGGCCTCGTCGGGATGACGGTCGATAGCCTCCTCGGCGCGACGGTCGAAGGGGCCGGCCTCGGCAACCAGGCAGTCAACTTCCTCGCCACGTTCGCCGGCGCGCTGGGCGCGGTCCTCGTCTGGATTCCGCTGTGACGGGGGTGACGCCGACGTGACTGGCGTCCGCCCCGCCCGCGACACCGACGTGCCGGCCGTCGAATCGCTCCAGCGGCTCGTCTCCCATCCGTCGCCCGACCTCTTGGACGCGTGGCCCGCCGTCGGAACCTTGCTCGTCGCCGTCGACGCCGACGACCGGCCGGTCGGCTACCTGCTCGGCGTCGGCGCGCACCTGACCGAACTCGCCGTCTCGCCGGACCACCGGCGCGAAGGGCGCGCCACCGCGCTCGTGGAAGCCTTCCGCGACGCGCACCACGCTCCCGAGTCTGACGCGCCGCTCACGTTGTTGGTCCATCCGGAGAACGACGGGGCGCGCGCCTGCTACGAAGCGCTCGGGTTCCGCCGGGACGCCCGCATTCCCGACGCGTTCGACGGCGACGACGGACTTCGGCTCGTCCTCGATTGACCGTCGGCGTCTCGGGCGGCGTCACGCCGTGTTTCACCCCGTTCCGTCTCAGTCGAGGAGCTGGTTCGCGGTTCTGACGCGGACGCTGACGGGCTTTTTCACGTACTCGCCGGCCGAGCGCGCCACGACGTGTCCGACGCCGCGCTGAGCCGCGATATCCACGAGTTTCTGGCTCGCCTCGCCGTCGACGACGACGATTTCCGGGGCGGGGTCGGCGTACTCGACGGTGTCGTAGACTTTCTCGACCGCGACCTCGTCGTCGATGCCGAGGTCGCCGTCCAGGAGGCGGGCCATCCCGCTCTCGTCGGCGATGACCGCCTGCACGTGGTCGGCGAGCGAGGGTCGCTCGTCGGCCGGTTCGACCGCCTCGGCGACGGCTTCGACCTCGGCTTCGGTGAACACGTCCGGGTCGGTAGCGGCGTCGGCATCGACACGCGTGCTCGCGGCGTCCGCTGGCTTTTCGACCGCGACGGTTCCCCCGCTGCCGCCCTCGGCGGGCGCTTCGCTGACCGCATCGGCCGACCCGTTCGCGGGGCCGTCTGCGGGTGGAGTCGACGACGCCTCAGTCGTCGGCGACTCCGTGCGAGGGTCCGGCGGAGCCTCCCCCGTCCCGTTGGCGGCGGCGACGGCGGCCCGGAAGTCCCCGTCGCCGTCGTCCGGAAGCGACGAGAACGCGACCTTGTTCCGAAGGGCGCGGACGACCGACGCGCGGTCGAGGTCCTCGACCGACCGGCCGTCGGGCGCGAACGCGACGTAGTCCACGTCGCCGACCTGCGAGAGTTCGCGCAGGATGAGTTCGCCGCCGCGGTCGCCGTCGAGGAACGCCGTGACGGTCCGCTCTTGGGTGAGGCCGGCGACCGCGTCGGGGACGTTCGTCCCCTCGACGGCGACGGCGTTTTTGATGCCGTAGCGGAGGAGAGTGAGCACGTCGGCGCGCCCCTCGACGACGATGATGGCGTCGGAGTCGGCGACGCGGGGGCCCGCCGGGAGGCCCTGGTACTCGGTGATGTCCTCGACGCGGACGCTCTCTTTGACCTCTTCGAGGATTTCGGTCGAGGTCATCACGGTGTCGTCGAACGACTCCGTGAGGAGTTCCTTGGCGCGCTCGACGACCATCCGTCGCTTGGCCTCGCGCACGTCTTCGATGTTCGTGACCTCGATGACCGCCTGACAGGGGCCGACGCGGGTCAGCGTCTCCAGCGAGGCCGCGAGGATGGCCGTCTCGGCCTTGTCGAGGCTGCTGGCGATGGTCATCTGGCCGAACGAGTGGCCGTTTTCCGAGTCTATCTGTACGTCTATCCGACCGACCTTGGAGGACTGTTGGAGGTCGCGGAGGTCGAGTTCGTCGCCGAGGAGACCCTCTGTCTGGCCGAAGATGGCCCCGACGACGTCGCTCCGTTCGACGACCCCGTCGGCGGAGATGGAAGCGTGAATGAGATATTTTGCAGTGTCGTCCATTGGTGAAGTCACCCCGTTAGGGGTGGTGATGTGATGATTGTGATGGCGTCATGGGCCGAACCCACGAACGTCATTATATAAGTTGCGCCCGAGGGAAATATCTATCGTGGCCGACGATTCGAACGCTCGGCGGTCGTCCGCCTCCGACGCCGAATCCGCCGAAACGCAGTCGGACCGTCGCGCTCCCGCCGTTCCTCTCCCCCGGCTAGTTTTTCACGCCTCCTCGTCAGTTCGGCGCGCGCCGACGAACTCGCCGGCGTCCCGGCAGAACGCCGCCGGGTCCTCCGGGAAGTCGTGTTCGGCGACGGCCCACTCGACGAACCCCTCGCGGGCGGCCGCGAGACAGCGGTCGATGTCGAGTTCGCCCTCGCCGAGCGGTACGGGTCGCCCGCCGCGTTTCGCGTCGGCGTCGACCACCACGTCTTTGAGGTGGACGACCGGGCTCCGGTCGGCGTAGCGGTCGAGGTACGCGACGGGGTCGTAGCCGGCGGTGTGAATCCACGCGAGGTCGAGTTCGAAGCCGATTCCCGACTTCTCGGCGAGTCGGTCGAGCGCGGGTTCGCCTTCGACCGTGACGAGTTCGTGGTCGTGGTTGTGGTAGAGCAGTCTGACGCCTCGGTCGTCGCACTTCGCGGTCAGGTCGTCCAGCCGGCGCGCGGTCTCGTCGACCGCGTCGGCGTCGGCGAACGCCTCGGGCGGGAGGATTGGCACCACGAGCGTCTCGACGCCGAGCGCGCCGTAGCGCTCGCAGACGGCGTCGAGGTCGGCTTCGAGGTCTTCGATGGGGACGTGGGCGGCGGGTGCGCCGACCCCGGTCTCGTCGAGGGCAGCACGGACCGCCGCCGCGTCGTCGATGCCCGCGAACTCCACGCCGTCGAACCCGGCGTCCGCGGCGCGGCGGACGAGCGCCGAAGTCGGTTCGTCGAGGTCGCGAAGCGAGTAGAGCTGAATGCCGAAGTCCATGTTTCCACGGTCGCGCGCGCCGTTGGAAACTGTTCCGGCGAACGAGGTGCGGTTGCCGACTGTGCGCCCTCACGCCGCCCCAGAACGTCTGTCGAGCCACAATCGCGCTCTGCTCGGCGCGGCCTCGCCCGGTCTATGGGTGGTCACCCTCGTTCGACAGCGCCCATTGAAGAAAATAGTTCTTCAATGAAGGGCAACGTAGGTCGATAGAGTAAGACTTACGCCTCATTGTCGATTATTGTTCCTACGAATGACGCGAGTGCGCATTGACTACTGCTGGGTTGCCGTCTTCGCAATCCTCGTGACGTTCGCCGTTCCGTGGTTCCTCTGGGGCGACAGCAGGGTCTTCGCCGGCCTGCCGCTGTGGCTCTGGTGGCACATCGGCTGGATGGGACTGACCGCAGTCGTCTTCCACCTGTTCGCCCGGACGGCGTGGGACCGCGGCATCGTCGGGGAGGGTCGCTGATGGTCTCGGCGCTCGGTATCCAACTCGGCGTCGTCGGCGCGTACCTCGTGGTCGCGCTCGCGGTCGGCCTCCTCGCCTACCGCCTGACCAGCCGCGACGCGGAGGACTACTACCTCGCCGGTCGCTCCATCGGCACCGTCGTCCTCCTGTTCACCACGTTTGCGACGCTCCTCTCTGCGTTCACGTTCTTCGGCGGCCCCGACCTCGCCTACCGGGCCGGCCCCGAGTGGATTCTCGTGATGGGCGTCATGGACGGCGTGCTGTTCGCCATCCTCTGGTACGTCGTCGGCTACAAGCAGTGGCTCGTCGGCCGCGCCCACGGCTACGTCACCCTCGGCGAGATGCTCGGCGACCGCTTCGGTTCGACCCGCCTGCGCGCCGTCGTCGCCGTCGTCAGCCTGTTTTGGCTGTTCCCGTACGTGATGCTCCAGCAGATGGGTGCGGGCGAGGCCATCGTCGGTCTGACGAACGGGATGGTCCCGTACTGGGCCGGCGCGGCCGGTATCACGGTGTTCATGATTGCCTACGTCGTCATCGCGGGCCTCCGGGGCGTCGCGTGGACCGACACGCTTCAGGGGCTGTTCATGCTCGGCGTCGTCTGGCTCGCGGTCGGCTGGGTCGCCACCGCGGCCGGCGGCCCGACGGCCCTCTCGAACGCCCTCGCGACAAACGAACCCGAGTTCCTCGCGCTCGGCGGCGGCCTCTACTCGCCGCAGTTCATCATCTCGTCGGCCGTCACCATCGCCTTCGGCGTGGCGATGTTCCCGCAGATAAACCAGCGCTTCTTCGTCGCCAAGTCGAGCGCGGTCCTCAAGCGCTCGTTCGCGCTGTGGCCCGTCCTCGTCGTCCTGCTGTTCGTGCCCGCGTTCATCCTCGGTACGTGGGCCGCCGGCCTCGGTATCACCGTGCCCGAGGGCGCGAACGTCCTGCCCGTGCTCCTCAACGAGTACACGCCGGTGTGGTTCGCCGCGCTCGTCATCGCCGGCGCGATGGCCGCGATGATGTCGTCGTCGGACTCGATGCTCCTCTCGGGGTCGTCGTACTTCACCCGCGACCTCTACCGGCCGTTCATCAACCCCGACGCGAGCGAGGCCCGCGAGGCGTGGCTGGCCCGCATCGGCGTCGCCCTGTTCGCCACGCTCACGTTCGTCGCCAGCCTGTTCCGCCCCGGAACGCTCGTTTCGGTCGGCGACACCGCCTTCGGCGGATTCGCCCAGATGGCGCTGCCAGTCATCGTCGCGCTCTACTGGGCGAAGACGACCCGAACGGGCATGTTCGCGGGCATCCTCGGCTCGCAGGCGTTCTACCTCGCGCACGTGTTCGTCCCCGCAATCGAAGTCGGGTCGATGACGCTGTTCGGCGCGACCTACCTCACGTGGGACTACGCCCTCTGGGGCATGGCGCTGTCGGCGCTTCTGACCGTCGGCGTCTCCGCGATGACCGCCGCCGCGCCCGAGGAGAACCAGTCCCGGTTCACCGACGGCCTCCGGGCCGACTGAGCCCCGACCGCGTCGGTCCGTTTTCGCCGCAACGAACCTTATCTTCCTGCGCGAGTAACCTCCATCCCATGCCCGAAGAAGTGCTGTTCGAGTCCGAGAATCGACAGGCCCGCGCCGAAATCGCGTCGTACCTCCGCACCGTCGCCGACAAGCTCGACGCGGGCGAGCCGATTACGCTGAAAGCCGGCGACCAGACGGTCACGATGGAGCCGCCCGCGTCGCCGACGTTCGAGGTGAAAGCCGAGCGCGAGGGCCCCGCGGGCGGCCCCTACGAACTGAGCATCGAGTTCGAACTCGAGTGGGACGAGGGCGCGGGAGACGGTTCCGACACCGGCCTCGAAATCGAGTGAGGCCGCCCCGACCGGGGCGGACGTGACGAGCCCCGACGACCACCCGACACAGTTACTCTTTTGACACCTCCGCGAGTCGTCGGTGACTCATGCAGATTCGACCGATTCGGGCCGACGAGGTGGACGCGCTGGTGGACGACCTGTGGCTCCCGTTCGCCGAGGAGATGGCCGACATCGACGACTACGACGCGCTGGCCGAGGACGCGGACGTGCGGGCCGAGGCGCTCGACTATCGGACCGAGCAGGTGGACGCCGAGGACACCCAAACGTTCGTCGCCGTCGCGGCCGCGGAGTCGTCTGATTCGGGGTCGACCCCCGACGA
Organism: Haloferax marisrubri; assembly: GCF_001469875.2. GTDB lineage: Archaea > Halobacteriota > Halobacteria > Halobacteriales > Haloferacaceae > Haloferax > Haloferax marisrubri. The sequence goes on from NZ_LOPW02000010.1 coordinate 575,943, forward strand.
GGGGTCGCTCTCCGGCTACGTCACGGTCGCCGATTCCGAGTCGCCGCCGGTGTTCGCCCGCGGGTCGGTCGCCAAGGTGAAAGACCTCTACGTCGCGCCTGCGGCGCGAGGCGAGGGCGTCGGCACGGAACTTCTCGAACGGGCCCACGAGTGGGGACGCGACCGCGGATGCGAACGGGTCGCGCTGAGCGTCCACGCCGACAACGACGCCGCCCGGTCGTGTTACGAGTCGATGGGGTACGAGACTCGATATCTGAAACTCGACCGCCCGCTCTGAAGTTGGGGCTGAAGGCGGCTTCGACTGCGGGGCTACGGGTCGTCACCCGCCGTTTCGAGGGTCGAGTTCGGCCCCCGAACCCGAACTCTCAAAGCCGCTGACTCCAATTGACGCGCATGAACGAGTCGGGTCACCAAGTGCTCATGGAGCAGGACGTGCTCCGCCGCCGCCTCGACGACGGCGACCTCCCCGACTGGGCGAGAAAGCACTACGAGACGTTCCGCGAGACGATGCTCGGCGACCGCGACGGCGCGCCGTTCCCGTGTTACTTCGGCATCGAGTCCGAGCGAAACGGCGACGCCCTCTACACCTTCGTGGATTCGATGACCGACAAGGACGCGCTGTTGGCGCTCCGCGACACCATCCTCGAATATCTGGATGTGTACCCGGACTACTCCGAGGCGTGCTCGCTCGTCGCGTTCTTCAAGCCGCCGACGGCGGACCTCACGGAGGCCGACTACCACGAACACCTCTGGCACGTCCTCCAGTTCCTCCACGTCAACGACCCCGAGCCGTGGCCGGCGGACATCCCGACCGACCCCGACGACCCGAAGTGGGAGTTCTCCTTCGGCGGCGAACCCATGTTCCCGACCACCCGCGCGCCGTTCTACGACGAGCGCATCAGTCGCTACTGCCCGTGGGGCCTCGAAATCACCTTCCAGCCGCGGGCGCTGTTCGACGGCATCACCGCCGACACCGAGGCCGGACAGAAGGCCCGCGAGGTCATCCAGAACCGCATCGAGGAGTACGACGGCGTCTGCCCGCACGCCGACCTCGGCGACTGGGGCGTCGAGGGCGACCGCGAGTGGCCGCAGTACATGTTCTCCTCCGACGAGTCGCAAGCGCCCGACGAGTGCCCGATTCGCATCACTCGCGAGCACCCGAAGGTACCGATGGCCCCGGCGGACGACTGATGCTGGTCACCGATTCGAGGGCCGACCGATGACCGCTGCCGACCTCCCCGACGACGCCGTGCTCGTCTGTATCGACATGCAGGTTGGCTTCGATAACCCCGCGTGGGGCGACCGCAACAACCCCGAGATGGAGGCGCGCGTCGCCGACCTGCTCGCGGCGTGGCGCGCGGCCGACCGCCCGGTGGTCCACGTCCGCCACGACTCCACCGAACCCGACTCGCCGCTCCGGAGTGACGAGGAAGGCTTCGCGTGGAAGCCCGAGGCCGAACCCGCCGACGGCGAACCGGTGTTCACGAAGCGCGTCAACAGCGGCTTCATCGGGACCGACCTCGAAGCGTGGCTCCGCGAGCGCGACCACTCGACGCTCGTCGTCTGCGGCCTCACGACCGACCACTGCGTCTCGACGACCACTCGGATGGCCGAGAACCTCGGCTTCGAGGTGTACCTCCCCGCGGACGCGACCGCGACGTTCGACCGCGAGAGCTACGATGGCGAGCGCTTTTCGGCCGACGAGATGCACCGCACCGCGCTGGCGCACCTGAACCGGGAGTTCGCGACAGTCGTCGAGTCGGGCGACCTGTCGACGACGCGGTGAGCGGTCGGACCACCTTCCACAGCCATCCACAAATTGTGGGTAGTTTTACATTTAACTGGTGGGAGTGGTGCATATGGACCGCCGATTTCTCGCCGTCGTCGGTGTGTTCGACCTACTCATCGCGGTCGCCCTCGCGCTTCTCGGCGCGCTCGCCCACCCGCTTTCAGTCGCCCGGTTCGCGCTGTTCGCTGCCGCCGGTGTGCTGTTGGTCGTCGCCGGCCTGCGCGAGTCGGTCGCTCTCGGGTCGACGACGCTCCGGTGGCACGTCGTCGCGGGCGCGGGCTACGTCTGCTTCGGACTGGCCGTACTCGCGAACGGTCTCTCGTCCGTCTTCGACCCCCGTGGCGACCCGTACTTCGGCGGACTGTTCGTGCTCCTGCTCGCCCCCGTGATGCTGTTCATGGGCGTCGATTACCTCCGCGGCGGCGTCCACTTCGACCTCTCGACGTTCGAGTGAGCGTCGGTTCCGCCGGTCGAGCGGGGGCGTAACTACTACCAGTTTCACCACCCCACCATCGTTCCGTCTCCTGATTACGCAAATACATTTCCCTGTCGGCGCGGAATCACCATCCAAATGGGCGTCTCCTTCCCGTACGGCGACGAACTCGTGGTGGACTTCGAGTGGCACGAGTTCACCGGCGCGGTAGGTGATTCGGTTACGGTCCTCCCCATCGTCGTCGCCGTCGCCCGCCTGACCGACCTCTCGCTGGCGGTCGTGCTCGTCTGGTTCGGCGTGTTTCAGGTCGTCTGGGGGCTGTACTACGCGGCCCCGCTGTCGGTCGAACCGATGAAGGCGCTGGCCGCGCTCGTCCTCGCCGAGACGGTTACGACCGGCGAGGCGCTCCTCGCCGGGTTCGGCCTCGGCGTCGTTCTCCTCGCTATCGGTCGGACTCGCTCGCTCGACCGCGTAAGCCGCTACATCGGCGCGCCGGTCGTCCGCGGCGTCCAGTTCGGCGTCGCGCTCGTCCTCCTGTCGACCGGGCTCGAACTCGGCGCGGGCGACCTCCCGCTCGCCGGCCTCGCGGTCGCCGTCGCCGCCGTCGCCCTCCTCACCAAGCGCTCGAACCTGAGCGCCCTCGCCGTCCTCGCGGTCGGCGGCGCGGTCGCCGTCGTCGACGTGGGACACCTGTCGCTCGCGGTCCCGTCGGTCGGCGACGCCCGATTGTTCTCGCTCGACGACCTCTCGTTCTCGGTCGCCGAGGCCGCGGTCGCCCAGTTGGCGATGACCGTCGGCAACGCCGCGCTCGCCACGTCGGTCCTGCTCGCGGACTACTTCGACCGCGACGTCTCCGCCGACGAACTCGCCACCAGCATGGGCGCGATGAACCTCCTCGCGGTCCCCTTCGGCGGGTTTCCCATGTGCCACGGCAGCGGCGGCGTCGCCGGCAAGTACGCCTTCGGCGCGCGGACCGCCGGCGCGAACGTGATTCTCGGGGTCGGCTACGTCCTCGTCGCCCTGTTCGCCGTGGACGTGGTCGCCGCCTACCCGGTCGCCATGCTCGGCGTCATCCTGGCGATTATCGGCCTGCAACTGGCGCGGACGAGTCTGACCAGTCTGTCCCGCGCGGACGGCTACCCCCTCGTGGTCGCCATCGGCGTCGTCGGTGTCGCGGTGAATCTGGGCGTCGCGTTCGTCGGCGGCGTGGTGGCGTGGCTGGCGTGGGAGCGCTGGGGGCGGGCCGTGTGGGACGGGGTGTGATAGTCGGGTCAGTTGGTCGGTTTCATAACCAACCCCACCCACGTACCACGTATGCAGACGCACATCGTTCCCGTCGGCTTCGACTACGACCGACTCATCGCGCCGCTCATCCGCGATCAGTTGGACGTGGACCGCGTCATCCTCCTCGAGGGGGCCGTCGGGAGCGAGGCGAACGTCGAGTACTCGAAGAACCTCTCGGGCAAACTCGGCAAGGACTTCGAGAACCTCCTCGGCGCGGAGACCGAACGCGTCATCGTCGACGACGTGTACGACTACGACGCGGCGTTCGAGCAGGCGTACGACCTCATCAACGCCGAACTCGACGCCGACGACGAACTCCGCGGCGACGACGACGAACCCGGCGAGGTGTGGGTCAACGTGAGCGCGATGCCCCGGCCCGTCTCCTTTGCCTTCGCCACCGCCGCCCACTCCATCATGGTCGAGCGACAGGCCGACCGCGAGCGCATTCACACCTACTACACGGCCCCCGAGAAGTACCTCGAAACCGAACTCGCAGAGGAGTTGCGAACCGAGCGCGCGCTCCTGCAGGACCTCCTCGAATCCGGCGAAATCGACGCCGACCGCATCCGCGAGCGCCTCGACGCCACCTCCGACCTGCTGTCGGAGTTCGACGAGCGCGGCACGACCATCGGCGCGAAGCAGATTGACGGCCGCCACATCGTCGAACTCCCGGTGGCCTCCTTCTCCAACGTCAAACCGTTCGAGGAGGTCATCCTGTTCAAACTCGGCGAACACGGCGAGTTCGGGTCTGTCTCCGAACTCGCGGAGGCGCTCGCCCGCGAGATGAACGAGGAGTACACCGACTCCTTCCGGTCGAAGGTCATCTACAACGTCGACCGCCTCGGCCCCGGCGGCAAGGGCTACATCGAACAGGAGGAACGCGGGAAGTCCTACCGGACGCGCCTCTCCCGCATCGGCGAGTTGTGGGTCCGCGCCCACGCCGACAGCGACGAGTTCCGGACGAGCGACGAGTAAACAGTCGAGAAAGAGGGCGACCGCGGACGACCCGTTTTAGACCGGGGGGACCGGATGCCACGGTCGGCACAGCGGCGTTTTCATGGCTACTATTTGATACCACCTCGTGAGGGCTCATCCAGAGACAACTCGATTGAGCGAACCCCTGACAGTTGTATCAGGATATTCTAATAAATACTCAAGAACGATTATCCGCTCTGGAATGCTATCTTCTAGCACCCATGCCGCTATACATGGACGTACACCGGAACGTAGAGGGGAGTGCGAAAGACGTCGCTGAAGCCCACCGCGCCGACCTCGAGACGCAGGGCAAGTACGGAGTCAACTACAAACACTACTGGGTAGACGAGACGGACGGCGCGGTCTTCTGCCTCTTCGAGGCACCGAACAAGGAGGCCGGAGCGAAAGTCCACGAGGAGGCCCACGGCCTCGTCGCCGACGAGATATTCGAAGTGCAGCAAGGCGAGTAAGCGCGGCGCGCGCACCCCTCGGCGTGTCTCTTTGGAGTGTGGTTTTCGGTTCTTAGAAGTCCAGTCCAGACGGGGCAGCCGACGGCACGAGCGGACTCGTCGGCAGGCCAGCCGGCGGGTCGGGGAGGTTGTACTCGCGGGGGGCCACGTCGTTCGGACCGTCGGGGTAGAACACCGACGCGAGCAGTTGGATGTGGTCGCGGCCCACGTCGAGTTCGAACTGGCCGCCGCCGTACAGCGACATCCCGCGTTCGTCGGCGTACTCGATGGTGTCGAACAGCGATTCGACCGTGCCGAACCGCGAGGGCTTGACGTTCAGCCACGACGGCTCGAACGGCAGGGCTTCGACGGATTCGACGCCGGTAATCGGGGCGTCCCACGAGACGCGCCCCTCGTGGCCGTCGAACAGCGGGCGCGTCTCGTCGGTGAACGCCGGGTCCTCCACGACGGCGTCGGGAAAGCCCGACAGGACGCGCTCGTAGAGTTCCGGGTCTGGTTCCTGGTCCACCTCGGTTCCCTCGTACTGGCCCTTGAGGTCGAGGATGCGGACCCGGTCGTGGGCGGCGAGCGACGCCACAAGCTCGTCGTGCCAATCCGTTGTCGGGTCGAGTTTGAACTCGCAGTCGGGGTCGCGGTCGAGGAGCATCTCGACGCGGTCGGCCGACGGCGGGTCGCCGAGGCGGGTGCTCGCGACGAAGCGAAGCGGGTCGCGCTCGCGGTCCACCGCGGACGCGAGGTCGGTGCCGGCCTGCCGGAGCGCGAGGTCGAGGCCGGCGGATTCGAGCGCCCAGCGCCGGTAGTGTTCGGCCGTCTCGCGCTCGGGGGCCTTCGTCGGAAACAGGTCGACCCCGTCGAGCGCCGCGGAGAACTCGGCGAAGGAGTCGTAGCTTCCGGCGAGGTCGAAGGCGTCCTCGGGCGCGTCCGCGAGGGCGTCGTGGTCCTCGGCGTCGTACGTCACGTCCTCACCGCGCCCGACTGCGCCGTCGCCGGCGAGCGAGAACACCGTCGTCTTGCGGAGGAATCCGCTGGACGTGTCGCTCTCGAAGCGGTCGCGGGAGACGGACTCCACGGTCAGCGGCAGGTCGGCCACGCGGTCGAAGAGGCGCATCGCCCGTGGCTTGGGCGCGGCGGGGCAAAAGGCTACGTCCGAGTCGGCCGCGACGGGTCGGGTTCCGAGTCAGTCGATGCCGCCGCGTTCGAGCTTTGCGACCCGCGTCGTGAGCGCGAGGTACGTCGCCGCGACCGTCAGGAGAATCGCGCCCGCCGCGGCGTACTCGTGGGCGGGCGAGACGTGCTGGACGACGCCGTCGACGATTGGCTCGGCCGGGATGAGGGTGTGGTGCGGCGTGCCGACGAGCGGGACGAAGTAGTCCACGAGGTCGTTGAGGGCGTACCAGCCGACCGCGACGAGGACGGCGAGAGACGGGAACTCGGCGTACCGCTGGATGAGAAACGCCTCGACGACCATGGCGAGGTGGCTCCAAAAGAGGAAGTTGTACATCGCCCAATGGAGGTACGAGAAGTCGCTTTTGAACACGAGGAGGACGTACGGGGTCCACAGCCCGAGTTTGAGACAGCCGAAGAACGCGAGGGCGTTGACGTACTCGTTCGACCGCCCGAGTTTCCAGAGCGCGAGCGACAGCGCGATGAACAGCGTGGCGACGGGGCTGTCGGGGACGAGCGGCCACATCGCGGTCGGTTCGATGCTGAACTGGTAGCCGTAGTACCAGAAGCCGAAGGCGGTCCCGACGAGGTTGATGACGACCACGAGCCACGCGATGTTGAGGCCGAAGTTCTCCAGCCACTCCGGCAGGGGCGCGAGCCACCGCGGGAGGTCGGTTCCCGCCGGGAGGCCGTCGTCCTGAAAGAGCTGGCGAGGGTCATCGAGCAGTCGGCGCAGTCGGGTCGCCGCGTCCATGTTCACGCCGAAGCGGGGGGACGCAAAAGTGATGCCGGTCTCGGTGACTGCGGCCGGAGTCGCGGACCCGACACACGGTGACGCTCCGCCAAAGTAGCAGAAACATGATACACATTGGTCTGCGGCGGATGACGGACACGTCTTACGCGGCTGTGTTCGGTCTGTTCGGTCGATGTCTCAGAGACGTCTGTTCGAACACCACACTTAATAGCATATGTAAAAAACGTGCAATGCCGGGGTGCCTCTGAGATTAACACCGGCATTTTGCCCAACCGAGATGCCCGCTCGGTTCAGGGCGTAGTTGGGGGAAATTCCCCCAACTACTAACCGCGTATCCCGACGGTAGTCGGTCGTATTGTGACAGAAGATGTTTCGATGGCGAAAACAATTCTATCGAGGCGCGCTGGACCCGTGAGCGGTCCGGTGTGGTGACGCTACCGAACCCACCAGTCGGCGGTCGTTCTTCGGTGCTGTGACGGGGTCATTCCGCCATTCACACACCACTCCTGTCACGGAGTGATTACTTTAACAGCGACACGACGGGCCGAGTCGCCGACCGCGAAACACGTCCTGTGTGGAATGCGAACTGTTGACGGATGGAAGCGACCGCTTAAGTAAACCCAGTCGCAAGCGACGGATATGCCAGAGGAGACCGACCTGGAGGAGCTTCGGCGCGGGACCGAACTCGTCAAGCGCGGGTTCGCCCAGATGCAGAAGGGCGGCGTCATCATGGACGTCGTCGACGCAGAGCAAGCGAAAATCGCGGAGGAAGCCGGCGCGGTCGCCGTCATGGCGCTCGAAGCCGTCCCGGCGGACATCCGCAAGCGCGGCGGAGTCTCCCGCATGGCCGACCCCGAGACGGTCAAGGAGATTATCGACGCCGTCTCCATCCCGGTGATGGGGAAGGCCCGCATCGGTCACTACACCGAGGCGCAGATTCTCGAATCCATCGGCGTGGACATGATCGACGAGAGCGAGGTGCTCACCCCGGCGGACAACGACTACCACATCGACAAGCGCGAGTTCACCTCGCCGTTCGTCTGCGGCGCGCGCAACCTCCCCGAGGCGCTCCGCCGCATCAACGAGGGCGCGGCGATGATTCGCACCAAGGGCGAGGCCGGCACCGGCGACGTGAACCAGGCCGTCACGCACCAGCGCACCATCAAACACCAGATTCGGACGCTCACCGGCCTCAACTTCGACGAGCGCGAGAAGTGGGCCCGCGAGCACGAAGCGCCCGCCGAACTCGTCCACGAGACGGCCGAGATGGGTCGCCTGCCCGTCGTCAACTTCGCGGCCGGCGGTATCGCCACGCCCGCGGACGCCGCGCTCATGATGTACCACGAGTGCGACGGTATCTTCGTGGGCTCCGGCATCTTCGGCGCGGAGGACCCAGAACAGATGGGCGAAGCCATCGTCGAGGCCGTCAACAACTGGGACGACCCCGACACGCTCGCCGACATCGCCTCCGGCATCGGCAAGGGCATGAAAGGCGAGGCGAACGTCGGCATGGCCGACGAGGACAAACTGCAGGGCCGCGGCGTCTAACGCGGCGATACTCGGCGAACGACGACCGACTCACCGTCTCGGCTTTCGATTCTTTCCGGTTCCGCTTTTCTTCGGTCTCGGCGTCCGCTCTCAGGCGAGGAGTCCCGACTTCCCCTTCTCGTTTTCCTTCGCGTCCTCGGACGATTCCTCGCCGAGGAGGACGGTGACCGGACCGTCGAAGTTGAGCATGACCGACTGCGTCAGGTCGCGGGAGATGAGCTTGCCGGCGGGCGAGCGACGGCGACCGGAGATAAACAGGTGGTCACAGCCCTCCCAGCGGGCCGTTTCGAGGATGGTGTCCGCCTCGGGACCGATGTCGGCGACGATGCGGTAGTCGAGGTCCAGTCCCTCGAACGCCTCGCGGGCGACGCCCTTGGCGCGACGGGTGGCCGACTCGATGGCCTGGTCGATGCCGTAGACGACGTCCGAGGAGCCGACGCTGGCGAGCGCCGAGCGGGTCCGCTCGAACTCCTCGTCCGGCAGAACCGTGAGGACGACGAGTTCCGCGCCGCTGCCGGCGGCGAGTTCGCCCGCCTCGCGGAGGATTCGGTGCGACCGTTCTTCGGGGGAGACGACGACGAGTGCTCGTTCCATGATTCGAATATATCGTGATAGTGAGAAAAGTCTTCTCGGAATCGTGTTACCACCGACCGCGTCAACGCGTTACAGTAGCTCAGACGCGAGAAAAGTCGAGAAACGAGTGTGAGTGTGGTTCTCTCTGTACCACTCAGAGTTCGAATACTTCCGCCCCGCGGCCGACCCGCGTCTTGTAGGCGCGGGCGTTCACGTCCGCCTCGTCGAAGGCTTCGAGCATCGCGCCGGCGACGCGGGTGCGGTCGGCCGCTTGGCAGACGCCGAGGACCGAGGGTCCGGCACCCGAGACGGTGACGCCGGACGCGCCCGCGTCGAGGGCGGCCTCGCGGACCACGTGGTAGCCGTTGATGAGTTCCGCCCGCGCGGGCGTGACGACGCGGTCGTCCATCCCCGCGCCGACGAGGTCGGCGTCGCGGCGGCACATCCCGACCGCGAGGGTCGCCGCCCGGCCGACCGTGTGGACCATGTCCTCGATGCTGGCGTCGCTCGGGACGACCCGCCGGGCGTCGCGGGTCGAGACCGCAATTTCGGGGAGGCAGGCGACGAGCGGGATGTCGGCGTCGACGGTCGTGACGCCCTCGTCGGTCGCGACGGTGAACCCGCCGAGGAGCGCGGGCGCGACGTTGTCGGCGTGGGCCTCGCCGGAGACGACCGCCTCGCCCTCGGCGGCGACGGGGACGAGTTCCTCGCGCGAGAGGCCGCGGTCGTACAGTTCGTTCAGCGCGACGGCGGCGGCGGCCGAGCTCGCCGCCGACGACCCGAGTCCGGACGACGGGCGGACGCCCTTATCGATGCGGATGTGCGCGGGGGCGTCGAGCGCCTCCGCGACCGCGCCGACGACGTTCCGGTCGGGGTCGGTCGGGATGTACTGGCTGCCGACGCCGGTCACTTCGATTGTCGTCCGGTCCGCCCGTTCGACGTGAACGATGTCGGCGGGGCGGTCGAGAGCCACGCCGAAGACATCGAACCCACTTCCGAGGTTGGCGCTCGTGGCGGGTGCGCGGACCGTAACCATGCCCCGCTGTTGCCTTATCGCAGATAAAAATGTGGCGAACGTCGCAACCGACCCCTCAGTCGCTTGTCGACTGTTCCGCGTTCGCGGGCTCGGGTTCGGTCTCGACGCCGGTGAACTCGAACCGCGCCCCGCCGGCGTCCGATTCGGCGAGCGAGACGGACCAGCCGTGGGCGTCCGCGACCGTCTTGACGATTGGCAGGCCGAATCCGGTCCCGTTCTCGTGGGTCGTGTAGCCCCGCTCGAACACGTCGTCGCGGTCCGATTCGGGGATTCCGGTGCCGTCGTCCTCGACGTAGAAGCCGTCGTCGAGCGCGCCGACGACGACCGTGAGCGAGTCGTCGTCTTCGCCGCCGTGCTCGACGGCGTCGTCGGATGGAATCCGACTGCCCGTCGAGCCATGCTCGACGGCGTCACCAGACGTAGTCTGGTTGCCTGTGGAACCGTGTTCCACAGCGTCGTCGGAAGCATCCCGACTGCCCGTCGAGCCATGCTCGACGGCGTCACCAGACGCAGTCTGGTTGTCTGTGGAACCGTGTTCCACAGCGTCGTCGGGAGCATCCCGACTGCCCGTCGAGCCATGCTCGACGGCGTTCCGAAACAGGTTCTCGAACAGCTGTCGGAGTCGCCCGCGGTCGGCGGCGATGGCCCGGTCGACCCGAACGTCGAGCGTCGCGTCGCCGACGACGGTGCTGTCCCACGCCTCCTGTGCGACCGTCCGCAGGGCGACCGGCGTCACGTCGGTGAGCGTCTCGCCCTCGCGGGCCAGCGTGAGCAGGTCCTCGATGATGGCCTCCATCCGGTCGTGGGCGTCTTCGATTCGCTCGAAGTACTCCTCGTCGCCGGTCTCGGCCGCGAGTTCGAGGTAGCCGCGGGCGACGGTGAGCGGGTTCCGAAGGTCGTGGGAGACCACCGACGCGAACTCGTCGAGCCGCTCGTTCTGGCGTTCGAGTCGCCGCTCGCGTTCGACCCGTTCCGTCACGTCGCGGACGAGGACGAGCGTCCCCGTCATGTTCGCTTTGTCGCCCAGCGGCGTCGTCTCCACGAGGAGGGCGCGCTCGCCGTCGTCCGTCTCGACCGTCGTCTCCGTCTCCGCGGCCGAGTTCGGCACGCCGTCGAGGGCGTCGACGATTTCCGCGGGGAGGACGCGCACGACGGGCTCACCGTAGGCGTCCGAGACCGGTATCGAGAGGAACTGCTCGCCCGCGGGGTTGACGTCGAGAACGCGCCCCTCGTCGTCGAGGACGAGCGCCGCGTCGTGCATCGACTCGACGGCCGACTCCCACGCGACGGGGACGAGCGTGAACAGGCGGTGCCGGAAGACGCTCCACGCGACGGCACCCGAGGCGGCCGAGAAGGCCAGTACGGGGATGTTGAGGCCCGGGACCGGACTCAGTCCAGCGACGTAGACGACGCCGCCGACCGTCGGGACGAGCCCGCCGCCGAGGAGCGCGAGCGTCTGCTTCCGGTAGATGCCGTCGGACCGCAGGAGCGTCCGAGCGAGGGCCGCACAGCCGAGCAGGATGAGCGCGTAGGCGTAGATGATGAAGCCGGCGAAGGCGGCGCCGTGTTCGTTGACGAGGACGAGGTAGCCGTGTTCGGCGTCGAGCCAGAGGTCCGTCCAGATGAGGCTGTGCCACGGGTTCGTCAGCACGAGCGCGACGACGGCGACCGGAACGGTACAGAGCGCGGCCCACGCGGCACGGGAGTCGATTTTCACGCCCGCGTGGCGGAGCACGTAGGCGAACCACAGGAGCGGGAGCGGCGCGATGCCGAAGTAGCTGAGCTGGTTCAACAGGACCTTCGTGGAGAAGTCGGTCACGGAGAGTTCGAGCGCGTACGTCCCCATCCAAATCCCAGAGGCGAACAACAGGAGCGCGCCGAGGGTCGCGCCGGGGACGAGGCGGCGCTCCGTCCGGCGGCGAAAGAGGTACGCGCCGAGAACGACGAAGAGGACCGCACCGACTCCGATTGGAATCGTGTACGGCGTCGCTTGCCAGTACGGGGCGCCGTGCATGTCCGGCTTTCTGTTTACAGGGGTTAAAACTCCCACCGTCGGCGTCGGAACCGGCCAATCAGAAAGGACTTTCCACCCGACACCGAACGTCGGGGCATGATAGGCATCGTCGGCGGCGGCATCGCGGGCCTCGCCGCGGCGTACCGGCTCCAGAACCGGGGTCACGACGTTCGAGTCTTCGAGGCGGCCGACTCTCTCGGCGGCCTCGCCGCAACCTACGACACGAAAGGCGACGACATCGAGAAGTTCTACCACCACCTCTCGAAGTCCGAAGAGACCATCGTCGAACTCGCCGAGGAACTCGGCCTCGAAGACGACTTGGAGTGGCGCATCGGCAAGAACGCCTACTACGTCGACGGCGTCGTCCACCCCCTCGACACCGCCTGGCAAATCGCCGCCTACCCCCACATGAGCCTCTACGACAAGTTCCGCCTCGGCATGCTCACCCTCGGTGTCGACGTGCGCGGTGGCATCCCCGATTTCGACGCCTACGAGGAACTCGCCGAGTACGAACACACCCCCATCGAGGAGTTCGTCGTCGAGCACACGACCCGCGGCGTCTACGACAACTTCGTGGACCCGCTTCTGGACGGCAAGTTCGGCGAGCGCAAACACGACGTGTCGGCGTCGTGGTTCCTCGGGCGCGTGCGCTTCCGCGGCGAGCGCGACCTGCTGCGCGGCGAGAAACTCGGCTACTTCGACGGCGGCTTCGCGCCCTTCATCGACGCGCTGGTCGAGGCAGTCGGCCGCGAGCACATCGAGACCGGCGCGCGCGTGACCGAACTCGACACCGACGGCGAGGCGGTCTCGACGCTGACGGTCGACACCGACGACGGGGCCGAGACCCACGAGGTCGAGTCGGTCGTCGTGGCGACGATGCCGAACGTGCTCGAAGACCTCACGGGCTTCCCCTGCGACATCGACTTCCAGGGGGCGGTCTGCGGGCTGGCGACCATGTCGGAGTCGCTGATGGACACCTACTGGCTCAACATCGCCCACGACGCGCCGTTCGGGTCGCTCATCGAGCACACGAACTTCGTGCCGAAAGAGCGCTACGGCGGCGACCACCTGCTGTACATCGCGAGCTACGTCCAGGGGCCGCACGAAGAGCTCTGGCAGATGAGCGACGAGGAGGTCGAAGACGTGTGGTTCGACGAGATAGCAGACATGTTCCCCGAGTTCGACCGCTCGGCAATCGAGGAGTTCGAAATCGCACGTAACCCGCGGGCGGGGCCGGTGTACGAACGGGGTTACCTCGACCTCGTGGTGCCGTACGACCTCGGCGACGACGTGGCCGAGGGCGTCTACTACGCGGGGATGGCGTCGGAAGCGCAGTACCCCGAACGGTCGCTCAACGGCGGTATCGTCGCCGGCTACGAGGTCGCTGACCGCATCGACCGCAGCCTGTAGCGCGACCGTACCGCCGACTCTCTCGGGCTTTTTTCTGACTTCTCGCGGCGGGTCGTCTTCCCGCGTGCTGTCGCGTCTCGTGGCTTCTAGTCGCACACTTACCGGCAATCGGTTTCTCGTTCGCAACCTCTTTTTAAGTAGCTGACTGACTAGTCAGTTAGTGAGTGCAGACGAAACGCCGGACCAGTCGGTCCCCGACGAGGTCCACGAAGAACTGATGGCCGCGACCTACCGGGCGCTGTGCGCCCACGGCTACGCGGACCTGACGATGCAGCGAATCGCCGACGAGGCCGGAAAGAGCAAGTCCCTCCTCCACTACCACTACGGGACGAAACAGGAACTCCTCGTCTCGTTCCTCGGCTACCTGTTCGACCGCTTCGAGGAGCGGGTCGCCGCGACCGAGGGCGACGCCCCCGAGACGCGCCTCCGGGTCCTCCTCGATAAGATGGTCCCCGACGGCGACGACGACGGCGACTACGACCGCTTCGGACTCGCCCTCAACGAACTGCGGACGCAGGCCCCGTACGTCGAGGCCTACCGCGAGCAGATCGCCCGCAACGAGGCGGTCATCCGCCGCCGCTTCGCCGACATCATCCGCGAGGGCATCGAGCAAGGCCACTTCCGCGAGGTCGACGCCGACCGAACCGCGTCGCTCCTCTTCGCCGCGCTCGACGGCGCGCGCCTCCAGCGCGTCGCCGTGACCGACCCCTCGGGAACCGAGACGGCGAGCCAGTCCGCCTTCGACGCGCCCACCGAAGTCCGCGCCGCGCTCGACGAGTTCGTCGTCGAGAACCTCGTGCGCGAGGAGGGCGCAGAATGAGCGCGAAGCCGAAGGACGTCAACCTCGTCGACGGCGACCTCGTCAAGCCGATGTTGGTGCTGTCGCTGCCGCTCGTCTTCTCGCAAATCATGCAGGTCGCGTACAACCTCGCCGACACCTTCTGGGTCGGGCGCGTCGGCTCCGAGGCCGTCTCGGCGCTGTCCTTTTCGTGGCCGCTCGTCTTCCTCATGATTTCGTTCGGCGGCGGGTTCACCGTCGCGGGGACGGTCCTCGTCGCCCAGAACAAGGGCGCTGGCAACCACGACGCGGTCGACCGCGCCGCCGGTCAGACCCTCGGGTTCGTCATCCTGCTTTCGGCCGGGTTCGCGGTCATCGGCTATCTGTTGACGCCGATACTGCTCCCGCTCATCGGGACGACGCCCGGCACCGAGGTCCACCAGTTGGCGGTCGAGTACACGCGCACCATCTTCCTCGGCGTCGCGTTCATGTTCGGCTTCTTCATCTTCCAGGCGCTGCTCCGCGGGTGGGGCGACACCAAGACGCCGATGTACCTGATGGCGCTCGGCGTCGTCATCAACGTCTTCCTCGACCCGTTCCTCATCCTCGGGTTCGACGGGAACCCGATATTCGGCCTCCTCGGCCTCGAAGGGCTCCGGCAGTCGCTGTTCGCCGCGACCGGCTTCACCGGCTTCGGCGTGCAGGGCGCGGCCATCGCCACGGTGTTCTCCCGCGGCGTCGGCGCGCTCGTCGGCTTCTGGCTCCTGTTGTCGGGACGGGTCGGCATCAGCCTCTCGCCGCGCGACCTGATTCCGAAGCGCGAGATGGTCGAGCGCATCGTCCGCATCGGCGCGCCGTCGAGCATCGAGCAGTCGACCCGCGCGCTCGGCGTGACCGCCCTCACGGCGCTCGTCGCCTACGCCGCCGTCAACGCCGGCGGGGCCAGCACCGAGACCGCGGTCGCCGCGTTCGGTATCGGCAACCGCCTCAACTCGCTGGTCTTCCTGCCGGCCATCGGCCTCGCGCAGGGGACCTCGACCGTCGTCGGCCAGAACCTCGGCGCTGACCAGGCCGAGCGCGCCGAACGCGCGGTGTTCTGGGGCGTCGGCATCATCGTCACCGCGCTGGTGTTCGTCTCCGCCGCCGCCTACCTGTTCGCCGAACCCATCGTCGCGGTGTTCATCCCCGGCGAGGAGGCGGTCATCGCCATCGGCGTGGACTACCTGCGCATTATCGGCCCGACGTTCCTGTTCCTCGGGGCCTTCAACGTCGTCAACGGCGGGTTCCGCGGGAGCGGGTCCACCCGGACGGCGATGGTGTTCTCGCTCATCTCGCTGTGGGTGCTGCGCATCCCGGCGTCGTTCGTGCTCGTGGAGTTCTTCTCCATGGGCCCGACCGGCATCTGGTACGGCATCGCCTTCTCGAACGTCGGGGTGGCGCTGCTCGCGTTGGGGTGGTTCACCCGCGGGACGTGGAAAAACAGCGTCGTCGACGTCGGCCCCCGCGTGCCGTCCGACGACTGAGCGGGTCCCGGCTCCGCGCGGTCTCTTCTAAGCGGTCTTCTCGTCGGTGCTGTCGACGTCCTGCATCCCCGGCGCGGCCGACACGTCCACGTCTTCGGGCTCGTCGGCCCCGCCGACGCCGACCTCGCCGGACTCGTCTTCGACGTACACGTCGTCGGCGAAGCCGCCCTCCGCGTGGGGGTGGTCGGGGTCGTCGAGTTTGTCGAGCGTCGCGGGCGCGTCCGGGATGTCGATGGTCCGGAACTCGCCGAGCGGCTCCGCGATGTCGATGCCGTGGCGCTCGAAGAACTCCTCGTAGCGCTCGTAGTGGGCCTCGACCTCGTCGACCGGAATCTCCATCATCTCGGTCCAGCCGTGGTTGTAGAAGTCGAAGTTGGCCTGCACGTGGGTTATCTCGCGGGCCTCGGCCTCGGGGAAGCCGGCGTCGAGCGCCGCGAGGTAGGTGTCGAAGGTGCACTCGAAGAACGCCGCCATGTGGGCTTCGCGCTCCTCTCTGCGGTCGGGGTCCGCGCGCTCGCCGAAGATGCGAACGTGGAGGTCCACCATCTTCTCGGTGGCGATGTCGCCGATGACCGGCATGGTGAGGGCCTTCTTCGTCGCGAAGTGGCGGATGTTCTGGCGAATCTTCATTTCGTCGTTCGCTTCGGGTCGGATACACCTAAAGACCACGTCTCCGGGGACGGCGGCGCGCGGTCCGGGCGCAGTCGCGATGCGCGCTGGGGTACTGAACGAGTCTTGACGACGTGATTTAATGCGGTTCGCCCGCATGTGGGTGGTATGAGCGACTCCGCATCCGTCCGCGAGGACTCGGTCCTCGAGTGCGACGACTGCATCTCGCCGGCCGAAGCGTTCGGCATCGTCGCCGACGAGACCCGACTCACCATCCTCGAAGCGCTCTGGGAGTCACCCGACCGACCCGTCCCCTTCTCCGAACTCCGCCGACGGGTCGGCGTTGACGACAGCGCGCGGTTCAACTACCACCTCGGAAAGCTCCGCGGCCAGTTCGTCCGCAAGACCGACGACGGCTACGACTTCCGCCACGCCGGCGAGAAGGTCGTCCGCGCCGTGCTCGCTGGGACGTTCAACGAGGACCCCGTCCTCCCCGCCTTTTCGGCACCCGGTTCCTGCGTCGCCTGCGGCGGGTCGCTCGAAGCCGACTACGGCGACGAGAAACTCACCATCTCCTGTGCGGACTGCGCGCGGACCCACGCCCGCGAGGAGTTCCCGCCCGGCGGCCTCGAAGGGCGCTCGTCGGAGGCGCTCCTCTCGGCGTTCGACCAGCGCGTGCGACACCTCCATTGCCTCGCCGCCGACGGCGTCTGCCCCGAGTGCGGCGGGACGACGGGCACCTCGCTGTCCCGCGACGCCGATCCGTTCGACCTCGACGTGGTCGTGACCCACCGCTGTGCCCAGTGCGCTTACGAGGCCGTCTCGCCCGTGGGACTGGTCCTGCTCGACGAGTCGACGGTCCTCGGCTTCCTCTCCTCGCGGGGCGAAGACGTGTGCGGGACGCCGTTTTGGCGGTTCCCGTGGGTCGTCGGCGACGAGGCGCTCACCGTCGTCTCGGAGGAGCCGTGGCGCATCCGCGTCCGCATCGAACAGGACGACGAGGCGCTCACCGTCGAACTCGACGGCGACCTGTCGGTCGTCGACTCCGCGGTCGAACCTATCGAACGAATTTCATAAGCGCGCTACGGTAAGCCCGCTTACAGAAATGTAATTCAGATTACTATTTTGGTGTCGGCGGTCGTCCCTCCAAACGAGGAGAACGACCATGTTCAACGATACTCATCCCGGCCGCGGCGACGTGCGAGAGACGCTTCCACGGGGGTTCAGGACGCTTTCAGAGGCCGCTCTCGTCGCGGTCGCGGCGGTCTTCGGTGTCTTCGCGGCCACCGCTGTCGCGGCGCTCGTCGCCCCGCTCGCACCCGGTCTCGGTCTCGTGGCGCTGTTCTTGGGCTGGCCGCTCGGCTTCGCGGTCGGCATCGCCGTGGTTCGCGGCGGTGTCGATATCGTCGCCGCCAGCGGCGTATCCAGTCGCGTCGTCCGCGTCGGCCGCGTTGTCCGCGACGCACTCGCTCGCGGCGGCGACGACGCGGCGTCGGCACCGTCGGAGTGCCCCGCCGCTACTGACGGCGGCTTCATCGAGCGGCTCGGTGAGA
>NZ_LOPW02000010.1:593923-856547 GCF_001469875.2 Haloferax marisrubri
GCGATTCGGCTCCCGTCTCCCCATCTCGCCCCGATTTCCGCCTGCAAAACAATCATGAGGGAGATAGCAATCCACATTAACCCCGAATACAAACGTCGGGTCATGAGCCAATCGTACGTGATCGTCGGCGACGGTATCGCCGGGGCCTCAGCGGCTGAGACACTCCGCGAAGAGGAACCCGACGCCGACATCACCATCATCACGGACGAGGGCGAACCGCTGTACAACCGCATTCTCATCAAGGAATTCGCCAAGGGCAAACTGCCCGAGGCCCCCATCTCCATCCACGACGAGTCGTGGTACGACGACCGCGACGTTGACCTCGAACTCAACACGCTCGTCACGGACATCGACCCCGAGGGCCACACCGTCACCGCCCACGACGGCACCGAGTACGACTACGACAAACTCCTCCTCGCCATCGGCGGCACGCCGACCCAACTCCCCGTCGAGAACTCCGACGCCGAGGGTATCCACCACTTCTGGACGTTCCAGGACGCCCGCGACATCAAAGAGCACATCGAGGGCGCGGACAACTCCGTCGTCATCGGCGCGGGCCTGCTCGGCATCGACCTCGCGGCCATCACGGCCGCCCAAGAAGTTGAGGGCAAGTACCTCATGCGCGGCAAGGCGTGGTGGCGCTACGCGCTCTCCGAGGAAGGCGCGGAAATCATCCACGAGGCGCTCCGCGAGCGCAACGTCGAACCCGTCTTCGACTCCGGCGTCGACCACTTCGAGGTCGACGACGACGACCGCGTCACGACCGCCGTCGACCCCAACGGCGACCGCTACGACGCCGACTTCGTCGGCATCGCCATCGGCCTGAACTTCAACACGGAGATTCTCGGTGGCACCGACATCGAGTACGACAACGGCATCTACACGGACGAGTTCATGCGGACGAACCACGAGGACATCTTCGCGGCCGGTGACATCACCGAGTTCCACGACCTCATCCTCGGCGACCGCGCCCAGAACGGCGCGTGGGGCTCCGCCAAAGAGCAGGGCACCATCGCGGCCAAGAACATGGTCGACTACGGCTCCGAGGAGTTCCGCTGGGTCTCGTCGTACTCCATCACCCACTTCGACTTCCCGTTCCTCTCGTTCGGCCACCCGACGCTCGGCGACGACCACGTCGAGGCCAAGTACTCCGACACCGAGTGGCGGCGTCTCGCCATCAAGGACGGCAAAATCGTCGGCGGCGTCCTCATCGGCGACCTCTCGCCGCAGACGAAGTACAAGAAGCTCATGCGCGAACAGGTCGACGTGAGCGGTCAGAAGGAAGTCCTCGTCAAGCAGGACTTCCAGCTCGACGACCTCGAAGGCGCGGCGGCAGAGCAGTAACTCGGGACCCGTTCCCGCTGTTTTCACCCGGTCAGCCGCGTCTGCGCGTGTCCCGCCGAAAGTCGGCTCGCGCGCCGCGCCGCCCCCGGTTCGCGGTTCGCTCGCTCTCGTTTTGGCTCTCTTTCGTCCGGTGCACTCGACGTCCTCCAGTCAGCCTACTCTCTCGTCGTTCCACGCCCCGACGGCCAAACATTTATCTCTATTCGTGGTGTGTGTTACCACATGTCATCTAAAGACGGACAGCCGCCGTCTTCGCCGGACGCCGTCACGCCACCGACCGTCGCTCCCGTCACCGACGTACCGCCGGGCGCTCGCGTCCATCACTTCGACGAGTTGAGCGAGCGGACCCAACACGCGCTCGCGACCGCTAGCCCCGCCGGCACGCTCGATATCGATACGACCACCTCGCGGCTCTCGCGGGGCGACATCGTGGTGTTCACCGACTACGTTCGCGTTCAGTAACGCCGTTCCACGTTCGTTCTCCACCGCTCGCGTTCTCAGCCGTCTCGGCCGCACCCGAGCCGCCGGTCTCTCGCTCGCGGACGGCCGGGACCGAAGTCGTTTTCCACGCGTCGCCGCCTATCGCCGGGTATGGCAACAGGTGGCGGCCAAGGAACGATGACGCTCGCGTTCGAACTCTCCGCGCTCAAGCAGCTCGGCGACCCGAACGCGGCGTTTTCGGACGCCCGAACGTGGACGAAGTACATCGGCGTGGTGAGCGAGAAGCCGACCTACGTCGTGACGAACTTCACCCGGAAAGAGCGCATCCGGCAGGACTTCTTCTCCGGACCGCGCGGCGTCAAGGAGAGCCTCGAAAACGTGATGCGCCAGTTCGACACCGACCGGCACGTCTTCGTCGGCACGTCCGACGAGGACCGCGCGGTGGCCGAGGAGACCGGCTGGGAGTACCTCCCCGTCGAGGACGCCGCCGAGGCCGCCGAATGGGTGCTCGCCGGCGACGACGACGCCCCCGCCGACCCCTTCGAGGACGAGGGGCGCGACGACTGGCCTTAGTCGGAGCACAGCGGGGCGTTCGCCCGCGATTCTGTTCCCCTATCGAAAGCACTAATCAGCAACGGCACTTTTTATCCTTCGATGAGTCACCAGTTGCCTGACGTACAGGCCTCCCAGCCGGACGTGACTGTCGGGCTGAGCCAGGTCGGCGTCACAGGCGTCGAGAAGCTCGTCAAGATCGCCCGCGACGGGAAGCGACCCCTCGTCTTGATGGCTGAGTTCGAGGTCTTCGTCGACCTCCCCGGCGGCCGCAAGGGCATCGACATGAGCCGAAATATGCAGGTCATCGACGAGGTCCTCGAAGCCGCCGTCTCCGAGCCGGCCTACCGCGTCGAGGACATGTGTGGCGACGCCGCCGAGCGCCTCCTCGCGAAACACGAGTACACGACGACCGCCGAGGTCAGCATGACCGCCGAACTCGTCGTCCGCGAGGACACCCCCGCCAGCGGACTCTCCACCCAGAGCACCGCACAGATTATCGCCAGCGCCACCGCGACCGACGAGGGAACCCGCGAGGAAATCGGCGCGGAAGTGGTCGGCATGACCGTCTGCCCCTGCTCGCAGGGCATGTCCGCCTCCCGAGCCCGCGACGTGTTACAGGACCTCTCCGTGGACGACGACACCATCGAGGAGTTCCTCGACAAGGTCCCACAGCCGGGTCACTCCCAGCGCGGCCACGCCACGCTCACCGTCGAGACGGAGGGCTCGCCGGAGGTCGACCTCATGGACCTCATCGACATCGCCCGCGACTCGATGTCGGCGCGCATCTACAACCTCGCGAAGCGCCCCGACGAGGACCACATGACCTACCACGCCCACGCGAACGCGAAGTTCGTCGAGGACTGCGTCCGCTCGATGGCCGAGATGTCCATCGAGGCGCTCGACCACCTCGGCGACGACGCGGTGGTCCACATGAAACAGTCGAACGACGAGTCGATTCACCAGCACAACGCGCACGCCGAGCGCGAGGTGACGCTGGGACAGCTCCGCGACGAACTCGACGCCTGAACGGGACCGCAACCCGGACCCGACCGTTTTCTCTTTCCGAGTCGCCTACAGCGGGAGCGGTGCCGCTTCCTCCCAGCGCGGGTCGAACGTCTCTCGCAGGTTCGCCGCGAACTCGGGGTCTTTCAGGTCTATCATGGCGAACGCCTGTCCGGGGTTGAGGGGGTTCGGCACCTCGATGCAGACCTCCACGTCGTCGATGAGGTTGAACACGCCCGTGACGTTCTCCGCGGTCCGCACGTGGAAGTTCTCCGCGCTCGACAGCCGGTCCATGTAGCTCTGGCCGACGCTCTCGGGGAGGCTGTCGACGAGGCCGGGCGACATGAGCATCGAAACCTCGACTCCGCGGTCGAGGGCGGCCTCCAGTTCGTCGACGACGAGGTCGCCGACGGCGTCGAGGTCGAACTGCGGCGAGGGCGTCCCGGCGACCATCACGAGCGAGTCGTCGGCCGCCGCGAGTCGCTCGACGAGCAGGTCGATGGTCTCGTCCGCGCCGACCGCGGCCGTCCAGAACTGGTCGTGGACCGGCTCCGCGGCGTCGAGTTCGTCGGTCAGTTCGGCGACGACGTTTTCGTACTGCTCGGCCTTCTCGGCCAGCTCTTGGCGCTTCGATTCGAGCAGGCGGTCGAGCGCCGTGTCGGGCTCGACGGCGACGTACTTCTTCGGCCGGCTGGCCGCCTGACTCCGGATGAGGTGGTACTGTTCGAGGCTGTTCAGCACGTCGTAAACGCGGCCCATGGGCACGTCGCTGGCGCGCGATAACTCCTTGGCCGTCGTCGCCCCCGTTCGCAGGAGCGCGCGGTAGGCCCGGGCTTCGTACTCGGATAACCCGAGGTCTCGCAGACTGGTCATGCACCGTCCGTCACGTTTCTCCTTGATAAACAAACCGGATGTTTACACCCGCCTTCGGTTGCCGACGGTCGCGGTCAGGCGTCGGGCGTGACTGAGGAGACCGCCTGCATCAACTCCTCGGGAGTGGTTGCTTCCACCTTCGTCTCGCCGGCGCTGACGCGCGCGGTCCCGTCGGCGAGGTCGTCGGCGTCGGCGTCGGGAACCACGAGCGCCTCGTGGTCCGCGACGCGAAGCGCCGCCCGGTGGAGGTCGGAGCCGACGCCGTCGTTGAGTTCGACGAGAAGCGGGTCGCGGAGCAGGCGCGCCGCCGCGGTCCCGTAGGCGGCGACCTGCACGCCGATGCGGTCCCACGCGCCAGCGAACGCGGCGATGGTCTCCTGTGCCACCTCGCGGTAGCGCTCGTCGCCCGTGAGCGCCGCGAGGTCGAGCAGCGCGTTCGCCATCTCCACGTTCCCGTCGAGCGGGCGGAGCGGCGACGACAGGAGCGCCTCGCCGCTCGCGGGGCCGTCGAGGAACGAGCCCTCGTCGAACAGTTCGTCGATGGCGGCGTCGGCGGCGTCGGCGGCGAAGTCTAGAAGCGGGTCGCCCGCCACCGATTCGTCGCCCAGTACCTGCCGGGCGCGGCAGGCGGCGGCGACCACGCGCGCCTGGTCTTCGAGCAGGAGCGTCTCGCCCGCGTCGCCGCCGGACCGGAAGTGAGTCACGACGCCGTCGTCCACGAGGTCCTCGGCGACGCGAGCGAGCGCGCGAGAGCCGAACTCGCGGGCCCGCTCGTCGTCGGTGAGCCCCGCCAGCACCAACAGCGCGTCCGCGGCGAGGGCGTTGCCGCCGGCGTACACCGTGAGGTCGGTCCGCGGGCCGGGGGCGTTGTCGCGGCCCTCCTTGCCCAGGAGGTAGTAGTCCGTCCCCGCGGCGGGACCCATGCTCCCCGCGAAGCCGGTTCCCGTCCACAGCGAGTCGACGAGGAACTCGGCGGTTCCCGCGGCCGGGTCGAGGTAGGCGTCCTCGCCGGTGTAGCGGTAGCCGTTGGCGAACGCCCGCAGGAGCGCGGCGTTCGATTCGAGCGTCTTCTCGCGGTTCGGCTTCGACCACGCGGCGTCGTCGGCGTAGCGGAAGAAGCCGCCCTCGACGGGGTCGTACAGGCCGTCGCGAATCGCGTCGAGCGACCGGAGCGCCCGGCTTCGGTCGCGCTTCAGCGCGAACTCGACGGTCCGCGGGAGCGGGAACTTCGCGGCGTCGCCCCAGCCGCCGTGAGCCTCGTCGAAGGTGACTTCCAACTGGCCGGCGAGGTGCGACTCGATTCGGGGGGAAACCTCGCCAGCGGGAGGGAGGTCGCCTCTGAGCGCCCGCGGGAGACGGCCGGCGTCAGCGCCCTTCTTCTCCCACACTTCGCGCACGCGGTCGATGACCTGCCGCATGCCGTCGGGGCCGATGAACGTCGCGCCCGTGATGGGGTGGCCGTCGGGCGCGAGGAAGACGGTCGAGGGGAAGCCGCCCATGTTGTACCGCTCGCGGATACGCGGTTGGCGGTCCACGTTCACCCGAATCGGAACGAAGCCGTCGTTGAGGTTCGCCGCGATTCGCGGCTCCGCGTACGTCTCGGCGTCCATCTCGTGACAGTCCTCGCACCACGTCGCCGACAGCGACAGCAGAATCGGCTTGTCCGCCGCTCGCGCCTCGGCGAACGCGTCGGGACCCCACTCTCGCCATTCGACGCGCGTCTCGTCGGTCATGTCCACCCATCCGCGGTGGACGCGGGTAAGCGCTTCGAGCCCTCGTGGCACGACCGGTCGCCGTCGGCGGGTCGCGCGAGTTCCTCGACGGCCGTCGCGGACGGATTCGGGAGCCCGGCGCGCCGCGGGCGGGACAAAAGGGCTATGGGCCGCGACCCGGTAGTGTCGCCCATGCGAACGCGCACGCTGATGGCGCTCTTGCTCCTCATCCCCCTCTCCGACGCGTTGCTACTCGTGGTCGTCGCGCAGTACATCAACCTCGTGCCGACCGTCGCGCTCGTCGTCCTGACCGGGCTCGTCGGGATGCTCATCGTCCGCGCCGAGGGGCGACACACCCTCAGAAGCCTCCAGTCGAAGTTCGCCGGGGGCGACCTCCCGACGAACGAGGTCATGGACGGCGGCCTGCTCATCGCCGCGGGCGCGTTCCTCCTCACGCCGGGGCTCGTCACCGACACCATCGGCTTCCTGCTCGCCATCCCGGTGACTCGGTACCCCATCCGCGAGGTGCTCAAGCGCTTCGTCGTCAAGCCGTACCTCGACAAGCGCGCCGACGGCTTCGTCACCGGCAACGTCTGGACGACCGGCTTCCCGCAGGGCGACTTCGGTCCCGGCGGCCCCGGTGGACCCGGTGGCTCGCCCGGCCCGAGCGGTGGAAGCGGTTCGGGCGGAAGCGGCGGGAGCGGTAGTAGTAGCGGCGGTGACGGCGTCTACGACGCCGACCCCGACTCCTACCGGTTCGACGGCAAAGACTCCGAGTAACGCGTCGGTTCTCTTCTCGTATCGGTTCTCGTCGGCGGTTGCACGTGCGTAGCCGCCCGATTCGCTCGCGGTTCGAGTCCCGCAATCGACCGACGGCGACGACATTCACTAACACGCACCAACGCGCCTCCGAAAAGAAAGTCTTAAAATCAACAGCGCACAACGAGTGAATGCGCTTACCTGGGCCAATAGCTCAGTCAGGTTGAGCGCTCGGCTGATAACCGGGAGGCCCGCGGTTCAAATCCGCGTTGGCCCATCCAAAATTTACTCGGCACCTTGCCGAAGTAAATTGGGCTTCATGGCTCCCCAGCCACCCAGATTCTGACGATAACCAAAATCGAGAGAGGGTTCTCTCGCGTCAACTCAACAAGTATCCTACCGCACCCCCACTACGTACAGCGATTAGTTTAGCCGGGGGTGAGTTCGCGTGGCGGTGAGACTCGCCAAGGCCGCTCAGAAAAAGCGGTGTCTCTACTGCGACTCTCACGTCACTCACGACTTCCGCCGCGTCTACGGAGATAGTGACGACCGCGCGCACCGCTGTCGCGAGTGCGACACGCTGGTTCGCCTGCAGCGCGGCTCCGCGGGCGGGCTCGACGTTCCCATCCCCGACCCGCAAGAAGCGCCCGGTCGCCACGGCGGTAATCCCGAGCGGTGGTCCTGATGGGGATCGCTCCATCGAAGCGCGCGGGCAATACAGTCGAAGCCACGCTTCTCCAGCGCCACCCCGACTTTCGGTACGTCTCCGACGAGACTGCCGAGCACCACGACGCCGTTACCGTCTCACTCGTCGCTCCGAGTCGACAGCTGCCGTTCGTCGGGATCTGTCTTCTCGAGACCGGGACCGTCGTGGAGATCAAGAGCGCGATGGTCGTCTACGGCGAGGATCAGCGCCGCGGTCGGTTCCTGATTCGACAGAGCCAGCACGACCATCTCCTCGAGGAAGCTGGCGTCTATCTCTTCGCCGTCTGCGCGCCGACTCCCGCGCGCGACATCATCGCCGCGAAGATCGTCCCCGCGACCCTCGTTGACGAGTTCGATTTCTCGTGGATCGACCGGGACGCGCGCTCAAGCTACGCGCAGTTCGCCTGGTCGCGCGTGTTCTCGCCCGACGAGGTGGAACGATGACCCGCCTGCGTGGGACGTACTTCGCACGATTGACCAACGGGGTTGCGACACCGCCGCGGTCCGCGTCCGTCTTCGCTGTCGTGCGCGATGCACCCGAATGGGTCGAAGAGATCACCGATCGGAACCTGCCGGTCCTCGCGCCGCCGAAGCGACTCGAGACAGCTCGTAACCGAGTCGAATCGACCGCCGAGGATGATCGGGTAGACGATCCCGCGCTTGTCGCGTGGAACTCGGTCAACTTCGAAGCGCAGTATCGTCGCCACCTTTCGCGTGGCGGCGCTCGTGAGGTTCTCACCACGTTAGTCGAGACAGTCGAACATCGGCCCGTCTGGGTCGTCTCGTGGCGCTCTCGTGCCGACGTGGACCATCGCTCCGTTCTCCTCGAAGAACTCCGTGAGCGGGCGGAGATTGGTCCCTGCGAGCCCGGTGATCATCGATGGTCGCGCGGCCCGGTCCCGACGACTATCGTTTGCGGTCGCTGCGGGTACGACTCGACGAGCCTCGCGACCGGGCAACTGGCGCAGGATGTGGAGATTCCCGCGCGACTTTCCGGTGGTGCTCGACGGTGAGCGACGAGAGTTCCGGGGAGATCGTCGCGGAGTTCTCTGTCCTAGAGGACGCGGCCGCGGTCACGGCTGATGATGAGGATTCGGTTTCGTCTTCAGTTGACAACGGCTACGAGCCCGGATCGACGGTCGAAGATGAAGCGGACGACACCAGTTTCGAACTTCCGGAGTACGTCGCCGCCTGCCGGTACTGCCAGGGGACTTTCGAGACCAAGGAAGCCGCGCTCGAACACGAATGGAACTGCGACCTGGAGCCGACCGGCGAGTGTCGCTTCTGTGGTGGCACCCATATCCGGAAAGACGTTCGTGAGGACCACTTCTACGCCTGTTCAGAAGCACAGGAACACGGGCGGAAACTGAAGCGTGGGGCTCGCGCGCGGACGATGCGCGGGCAGGACACCACGCAGGGAGTCTCGGCTCTCCGGAAGTACCTCCTGCCCCAAGAACACGAGTTCTCCGCGTACCTGAAGTGGGATGACGCTCTCTCCGCGTACTTCGGTCTCGTCTCGCTCTACAAGATGCACGATTTCGAAGAGTACGGTCGGCTTCGGACTGGTTTCGACTACGACGGAGACGAGTGGAACATCGAGTTCGGCTACGCGGATAACCCCGGTCTCGCTGTTCCTGACGACGACGCCGATCTCGGTCGGTACGACTGGCGGCTCGAGGACGTGCCGGAGTTCACGATCCACATCTACCCCGGCGCGTACCAGAGCTTCGGTGAAGCGAAGGCCGACAACCGGAAGCGCGCGTACTTCCGGGTCCGACCGCGGTGGCCGGGTGTCGAATCGAAGAGCGGCCAGACTATCCCGAACCCGCACGGCATTCTCGGTGTTGACGTGGAGACTCGAGGGAGCTATTTCGAGTTCACCGACTACCCGACGCTTCTCTACCAGGCGCTCGGTGAACTTCGCGAGCGGCAGACCGAATTCGGCTGGAGTTCGTTTACTGAAATCCGTCCAGAGACCTGCAGCCCGGAGAATATCCACAAGTCCTCGAACATCACCGACGCCGAGCTATATGTGCGCGGCAAGAAGGGGGAGACGGGCGGCGTCTTCGCAATCGACGGGACACTTCATCGGCTGTCGATGATTCTCGGCCGCGAGCGGCGCGGCTACGCGAAGAGCGTCCGTGACGACCGGAAGTGCCGCGGGTACTACCACACCGCGACGATCTGCGCGATGCGCGCCGCTGAAGTCGTCGGTGGTCACGAGCTACCGAAAGAGTTCAAACACTACCACGTCCGGAACCCCGACGCTGTCGAAGGGACCGTCCTCGAGAACCCGAAGATCGGGGTCTCCTATCAGAACTCGCTGTACGACGACACGCTTCGATTCAACGACGTGGATCGACTCTACCGCGAACTTGATGAAGCGCTCCTGAACGTCCTGAACTGGTCGGATCTCCCGACGACGCCGGACCACCAGAAGTACGTCGCGGACGACTACTTCGAAGCTGACGGTGAAGCGCGGATGGTCAAGGTCATCGAGAACCAGCTTCCCCGAATCGCTCAACAACAGGACGACGAGATTCGGAAGTTCGCGGTCGCGGGGAATATGAACGAGACCGACGTGGCGCTCGTTGACGAGCTGGTGACCGACGGCGGGAACGTCTCGCCTGCCGATCTTGCGGATCGGATCGGGAAGGACATCAGCACGGTCTACAGCGCGCTGAAGCGACTCGGTGAGCTGGTGATCCACGAGTACGGTCACGTCGAACTGGCTTCGAAGCACATCGCCAACGGGATCGTCGAACACATCGAGTCGGCCAAGCGCACCGTCGAATGTACTCTCGAGGAGGCCGCGGCCGACATCATCCGCGCGGACACCTACGGTGAGAGCGACGATCCGTGGTCTCATTGGCTCCGCCATTGGGTCCGCAACCGGAAGGACGGCGAGTACCGCGAGCGCCTCGAGCTGGCTCCGCAGAAGTCGCGCTCGGAGATCCGGCGGCTCATCCGGTCGGGCGTCAACGCCTGGTCGCGGGTGACCGGTGATCCGCAGGTGGAGTTCGCCCGCGAGTTCGAGATCGAGGCGACCGCGCTCGATACGTCGAAGCGGGTCGTCTTCCAGCTCCACGAACTGAAGAGTCTCTTCGGTTCGAACGTGGTCAAACTCGCCAGATAGCGCACGACTGCTGAGTGGCGACACTATCCTTCTGGTGAGAAAGCGGCTTCTTTTGCAGCGTTTTCAGGGGTGTAGCGGGCGAATTTTCTCGTATATCGATTCGACCGGATAGCGACCGCGACCGCGGGCACTCCGAATTCGGGGGTGTCCCCGAATTCTCCGTTAGATGTGTGGCTAAAGAGCCACACCTACAGATTACTTCAGCCACCTTCGGTGGCTTCAGATGAAACAGATGAAATGGGGGTCGCCGCGCCTACTCGGCGCGGCTTGCCTGCGCAAAATTTTCTCACCTAAACTGGTTTTAGCAGTCTCATTTGGCACTCCTGAATCGTTCTTTAAGTGACACGTGGATATTACTGAACATATGAAAGATTAGAAAAATGATAAAAATTAGAATAGATGTCCAAATTAGATCGAATATACACGTTACATATGAACAAAATATACAAAATATAGAGCGTTGGTTTACCTATCTTATAGTTGATCAGCTAGATGTAGTCACCAATGTGGTTGAGGTGATGCAGCACATATCTTAGAATGCATATCCCGGACATCTGTCCATTCAATCTAATTCGCTTGACCCACAGCTGCTCTTTCAGCTCCTCGAGCACCCCAACACCCGAAATCGACTCACCACCAGGGACGACCACCACCGGAACCCCGCCAAACCGAACCATATAGTAAGTAATTATACGCCGCCAGGGGGGGTGTGTGGTGGTGGCAGTTTCTCGAAGTGTACGCTGTCTAGCAATTTTACGTTCGACACCGACCACGGCCTGTATTCGTAATGGGTGACTTAGGAGATAGAACTAAGTAGGGTTGGGTGGCCGGTGAGGTGTCAGCAATGGTATTCCGAAAGCTCCGAAACCACGACGGCACCCCGCTTGTTGCACTCGACCGCGACGATCTCGTCCTCGACGGCGTCATCGTTGCCGATGAAGACGAACGTGAAGAACAGAGCATGCACGTCCAACGACTCGGCAAAGGCGTCTACGTCGTTCGGCCGGTGCCGGAGGACGGCCCGATCCAACCGCTTCACGAGACCGAGCTGCTGCAGGGGCTGGTAAAGTAGAGATCGCACCATGGGAAATGTGTAGCACTCGAAATCGCAGGTAGTGGCAGGATGAACGGGGAATGATTTTAGTCGTATTCTGCGAATTTGTAGATTCGAAAACAGATGGGCGATTCATCAAACAGTTGGTACCAGTCTACTGTCACCCCAATCTACCAGACAGTCACTCGCATTAGGTTTCCTCACGAGGAAGGGCATGCTACTGGTTTTTTCTATAATTCAGAGGAGAATACGTACTTAGTAACGAATAGACATGTTGTCGAGAGGGAGTCTGGTGAAGAGGAACTAGAATCGATACGGATATTCACCCGTTTGGCGGGCGACTTGGGGAATAGAGAGTTTCACGATATTTCTCTCATAGCTGGAAAAAATGAAGACTGGTACACACACCCGCAGAATAATGTTGACATTGCTGTAATACCTCTTGATTTTGATTTGGGCTCGATAAACCCAAGTATCGGAATAAGTGACGAACAATCTATTGAGACAGGGAGTCGGGCATTCAATTCCGATTCGATTCTGTCAGACAAGGACCGAGTCCGTGCAGGAGATAGAACGCAGATTGTGGGATATCCGGGACAATACATTGACCAGATGTATGATTTCCCGGTAACCCGAAATGCAATTGCATCAACTCAATACGGACTACCGTACAATGGATTGCCAGCTTTCTTAACGGACGCTCGGATGCACCCGGGTACAAGTGGAAGTCCCGTTTTAGCGGGACCGGTCACACTAATAATTCACGAGGGAGTGAATCTGTCTGGAGCTGCGTATAGACTACTTGGCGTCCATTCGGCGACTCTCCAGCAAGCAACTTCAGAAGGAGAAGGTAGGTGGTTAGATCTGAATACTGCGTGGTATGCAGAACTTATCGAGGAGATCATCCAACGGATTGAGTCAGGAGATTCTAGCTAAAAGGGGTTATAGGACACAACCCCCAGGGGTCAGGTGCGAATGTATACGTCGTCCTCGATGTATGCATTTTCAACGTCGGCAACTTCGAGGACGTGCATAGATTCGGGGTGATTCGACTAGGAGACTGGGACGGTCGCGATCACGGGTCACCGGAGTATAAAAAGAACCAATGTTCGTTCACTCGAGATTCACGTGAATCGTCCCCCGGTGCATACGATTGCTTATAACACAGAGAAGTAGCTTGAATTAGCTGCCTCTAATGAATCCGTAGCCAGTCATAACGAAGGCACCCAAGCCCAGACTATTCCCAAGCCCGATAAATGGGTAAGACACAGCTGTAATCATCACACCGACGAACACAATTCCAATACTTCCAGAAAGAAGTCCGTTCTTGACACCGGAAATTTCCCTTTTTAGACCTTCAACCTTCGTCGGTCGGTGGGTCGGATCTAACTCAATATCCTTCGACAACTCATTAATCACAGACCCATCCTTTGGAACGATTCCGGCGGAAACATATTCCACAAACTGACTGAACGAGTTGTTTAGCACCTGCTCTTGATCTCGAGCGGTCTCAAACCGGTCAATGTATTGTATGATCTCTTTTCGTAAATCGTAGGGAATCTTCTCTGCATGAGGTCTAGAAAGAAGTCCTGGAACTTCGATAGAATTCCTTGCCGAGACCAGGTGGTGTTCTATTTCCTCAACATCCAATGGGTCAGAGCGTCTGAATGAATCGAAGGCTTCCGCCAAATCATGACACGCAACAATCTCGTCATCAAGTTCTGAACCTAACAGGGCAAGTTGGAATCCGAGGCTCACTAATGCAAAAACCGATGCAAGAGAAAAGCTACCCATAGCGGCGAATAGAAACTGTCCTGTAATCTCTCCTTCAGAAGTGTAGCCAAATCGGGAAGCGAAGTAGATTATGATCCCCGTGGCAATTATAAGGCCGTATGCAAACCAATCTGCCCACTTTTTAAATTGCTTTCTCTGACGGTACCGTGTTACCGCTGATTCGTCCAGGTTGTATGACCTAATTAGACCATTAACGTAGTTTATTGATCGAAATGTTTCTTTCAATTGACCAGCTTGGTTTTCCCCGGGCATTCTATGACTTTTCCAAGTATTCCTCACCGTGTGATGTGATCCACCAGCCAGGACTGCGGCCAACGCGCTTGAAATCTACGAGACTTCGTTCTGCTAAATCATATAGCCGCTTTCGAGCACCTTCGTTCGAGAATTCGATAGAGTCTGCTACCTCGTTAGTGGTGAGAAACGGATCCTGAGACTGAATAAATATCTCTAGTATCTCAGAGTCAGATACTGTTTCTCGTCGTCCAGCCATGTTTCAATGTCTGTACTCAAGAGAATAAATTCCCCGGAGAGATGGTTGTTATTGACAAACCAGTCA
Source organism: Haloferax marisrubri (assembly GCF_001469875.2). GTDB lineage: Archaea > Halobacteriota > Halobacteria > Halobacteriales > Haloferacaceae > Haloferax > Haloferax marisrubri. Next base: position 607,855 of record NZ_LOPW02000010.1, read on the forward strand.
TCCATAACAAACCAGTTCTGTCGAAACAACTAATACAATGGTGTCCTTCAAAAGTTCTGACGGAAGCACCTTCACGAACCTATCGCTCTCCGATAGGTTCTGCAGAAGCGGACCTCGCTGGTAGGACAGCAGGCCCGCGCGGGCTTCCGTGACCAGACCACGAAAGCCATGTTCGACTCACTTCCGCGGGCTCTTGAACCCCGCGCACGAGCGCACGCACAGTCGCCAAAGAACCGTTTAGTTTCACTCGTAGAAACGCCCGATTCCGGGGGTACGTCCGGCCAATTCGTTCACTTTCACTTTCACTCCCCGTACGAGCGGGCGTATTATTACAAAACGGGTGGCCGCCCAACTGTGATGACGACTACGCAGGTCATTTGCGATGAGAACCGGACGGACCGATGGCAGTTCGTATGTCCGCGAGAACACCGAACGTGGGAAGCGGCGGAAGACCACTTCTGGTGCCAACGGTGCGCGTCCACTCAGGACGTTGACGGCCGGTTCCATCAACTCCGCGATAAGGTGAGTGGTGAGCGACTTTCTCGTGAGGAAGTCGTACTCCAGAGTAACTGTGACGACGACCTCGAGCAGCTGGAGGTGGCAGAATGAGCGACGATCTCGATCCGATCACGCCCGAGGCGGGACTGTCCTACTACCTCGATGCGAGACGGTACGATGTTCGTCCGACGACGCTCCAGAGCCACCGGGCGCGGCTGCAATCGTTCATCGACTGGCTCGATTCTCAGGGGATTCACAACATGAACGATGTGGACCTTCGGACGGTTCACGCGTACCAGGTCTACAAGCGCGAGGACAACGGTGAGAACGAACCCTGCAACGCGGTCACGATGCAGGGTCAGATCTCGACGCTTCGCCGGTTCCTCGATCACCTGAGCGATATCGATGCGGTTCCTGAATCGCTCTCCGAGCGGATTCGCCTGCCGAAGATCGAGCCGGGCGAGGACGTGGATGAGGAGTTCCTCGATTCCGGTCGGGCGAAGGCAATTCTCGAGTATATGAACCGCTTCGAGTACGCGACGCCCCACCACGTTGCTATCCTACTGTTCTGGCGTACGTCCGCGCGTCGTGGTGACCTCCACGCGCTCGATCTGAAGGATTTCGATAAGGACGAGAATGCGCTGTCGTTCGTCCACCGTCCGGAGACTGAGACTCGTCTGAAGAACGGGTACAAGGGCGAACGCGATGTTTCGATTCAGCCGGATGTCGCGCGCGTCATCGAGGATTACATCCGGGCGAATCGGCACTCGGTGCAGGATGACCACGGCCGTTTCCCGCTGTTTACTACGACGTTGGGACGGGCGTCTCTCGGGACGATCCAGCAATGGGCGTACAGATGGACGCGCCCGTGCGTGATCGGTGAGGGATGTCCGCACGACCGCGATCCTTCGACGTGCGAGAACACGGATATCTCGCAGGCGTCCGGCTGCCCCTCGAGCATGGGTCCGCACGCGATTCGGAAGGGTTCGATCACGGCGTTCCGTGATGCGGGGACGCCGCGCGAGGTTGTGAGCGAACGCGGCGATGTTTCTGAGGAGGTTCTGGAGAAGCACTACGACAAGGCGAACGCGCGTGACCGGATGCGTCGTCGTCGTGAGTTTATTCCGGAGGAGATCTGAGATGTTCGCTACCTCGTACACCGTAGCTAGCCCTCAGGAAAAAGTCCACTTTGGAGTACCCGCGTTGGCCCACTCCCGTTGGCAACGATCCGTTGCCGATGTGAGTTAGGGGCTCAAACTCCCCGGCCACCCAACTTCTGCGGATACTACCGACCGAAAGAACGCTCGGTCTGTCGTTCGTGTCGTCGGGACGAATCAGCGACGAAGCCTCGGCTCCCCCGAGCGATGCCTATTCAGATACGAAGAATAACTAATGTTTGACTCAACTATCCGATTATTCCGTACAAACCCACGTCTCTTTACACAGATTCGTCCTTATTTGCCAGCACACGGCTGGTCGAATGGACGAATACAGAGAAAGCTATATCACGCAATAGATTGTGGTACCGAATAACATGGAATACGAACTCACCTGTCTGCACGGGTGCGGCCACACCTCCACGGCCGACTCCCGCGAGAACGTCGGCGTTCTCGTGATGGAACACATGGACGACGAACACGACACGCCCGTCGACCCGCTCGAAGCGGGGGAACTCGCGTTGAAGCGCTTCGACGGCGCGTCGCTCCGGCAGGCGCGGCAGTAGCGAACACTCTGGATTCTGTCACGTCTTCCAATCCGAGTTTCTCTCGGAGACAACCGTCTCACGCGTCCGAGCGGCGGTGCTGTCTCCCGATTTTGTAGCCCGACGGCCGTCCGCCCCGAATAAATTTACTCAGTTCTGTATCCCAGTAGTATTAAATCCGTACACGCCATATGTGCTGGTGATGCCAACCATCGACGTCTCCGAACACCTGTACCGCCAGATTGAGTCTGCCGCCGACGGCGAGGACCTCGACGCGGCGATGTGGAAGATGGTCGGCCGGTACCAGCGCGGTAACACGCCCGGCGACTAACAGGATTCGGACCAACCCTCGACCCCGTGACTGCGCGTGCAGTCATCATCAACCCCGCTCGCCGCGACCCGCCCTGTTGGCGGCGAGTCCGTTTTCAGTTTTCCGAGTGACTACTCCCGAGCGTCGCCTCAGCCGAGGATGCCCGTCACGCCGAGGCTCTCTGCGACCAGCCACGCGACGAACAGCGCGTAGGCTCCGAGGAGGACGTACGCCTCGCCGCGCGTCAGCGCCATCTCGGTCCGGAGGACGGCGAAGAAGACGATCGACGCGCCCGTGAGGAAACTCATCATCGGCACGACTTCGTCGAAGGCGACGACCGTGCCGCCGGCGATGAGGATGCCGACGGGGAGGGCGACGAGGAGCGCGAAGACGTTGCTCCCGAAGACGTTTGCGAGGCTCATCGGCGCGTTGCCCTGCCGGGCGGCCGCGACGCTCACGAACGTGTCCGGCAGGCTCGTCCCGGCGGCGACGACCGTCAGCCCCCAGAGGAACGGCGACGTGCCGAAGGCGTCGCCGAGGCCGACCGCCGCGCGGACGAGCAGTTCGGCCCCGACGAGGATGACCGCGAGCGACCCCACGAGGGCGGCCCACTCGCGCCTCGGGTCCACGTCGTTGACGACGGCGGTGAGCCCGGCGCGGTGCTCCAGCGTGTCGTGGTACTGCATGAACAGATACAGGCCGTACAGCGCCAGAGGGATGAGCGCGAGCGCGGGGCTCACGAACCCGTCGAGGCTCGCGGTGTCGGCGGCGGGTCGGTAGATGACCGCCAGCGAGAACGTGAGCACGAGAACGGCGATGGAAAGCAGGTAGAACTGCGCTTCCTTGTAGACGAGGTCGCGGTTCGAGGCGAGCCGCTGGCCCTCGCCGACCAACGCCGACACGGCCGGGATGATGAGGATGTTGTAGACGGCGGAGCCGACGACCGCGCCGATACCGATTTCGAACGACTGGTAGCGGAGCGTGGCGATGACGATGCTCGATAGCTCGGGAAAGCTCGACCCGACGGCGGCGATGATGGCCCCCTGCACGATAGCGGGGAGGCCGTAGTACGCGCCCAACCGGTCCGAGGCCTGCACGAGCATGTCGCCTCCCTTCCACGCGAGGACCGCGCCGGCGACCGCGAACCCGACGAGAACCGGAACTGATGCCACGCCCGCATTTCGGCGGCCGGTGGGAAAAAACCGACCCGACCGGCTGACAGGTCCGACTCTGCGCGCTCAGAATCCCTCGCGCAGGTACAGGTCTCGCCCCGTGAACACCGAGGCGAGAGCGTCGGCCGCCTCCTCATCAGCGACTGAGAGGTGCTCGGTGCGGGCGAGCGCCTCGACGGCTCGCGCGCCGACGAGGAGTTGCGAGAGCGCTCCGATTTCGACAGTTGCGTCGGGGACGGCGTCGGGACCGGCGTCGTCGCCGACCGATTCGACGCTCGCCTCGCCGTCGGCGACGACGAGGCTGAACGGACCGTCGTTCCAGTCGCATCGGTCGTCTTCGACCGCGAGGACGAGGTCGCAGGCGGCGTCGGCGGGGAACGAGACGGCTTCGAGGGCGGCCCGAACGTCCACGATACGGACCATCGGGCCGGGCTTGAGTTCGACCGTCGCCGCCCGCGGGTCGGTCAGGTCGTCGATGAGCCGGGTCGATTCGTGTTCCGACGAGAGGACGACCTCGTCGACCTGCGAGTCGTGGTCTCGGAGGAACCTGAACAGCTGCGCGCGGGCCTCGGCGTCGGCGGCGACGAGTTCGTCCACGGACAGCGTCCGCGACTCCCAGTCGCCGGTCACGTCGTAGACGACGTAGCCTCGGAGGTCGCCGTCTCGCTCCCAGCCGTAGACGAACGGGTCGTCGTCCCACCCGCGGAACAGTCGATGGCGAATCCAGCCCTCGCTCCGGTCCACCGCGAGGTCTTCGGTCGCCGCGGCGGCGTGCACGGCCTTGACCCGGGCCCAGTCGTCGGCGTCGAGTCGGACGAACTCCCCGGCCGGGTCGGCGGCGACCGCACCGAGTTCGTCGGGCGGCACCGCCGTCTTCGCGTAGTTGTTCGCCGTCGCCCAGCCGAATCGGCGGTAGAAGGCGTACTCGAACGGCCAGAGCGCCGAGAGATACCTGTCGGTGTCGCGGAACTCCGCGAGGAGGTCGTCGAGCATCGCGGCGACGTGGCCCTGTCGGCGCGCCTCTGGAGGTGACGCGACCGCCGAGATACCGGGGAGCGGGTGCCACTCGCCGCGGACCCGGGCCGTGAAGTCGTAGAAGGCACACACCGTCCGCAGGTCGGCCGCGTCGAGGTCCCCGACGGGCGCGTCGGGCGGGGCGTCGTAGAACCCTCGCGGGTGGTAGCCCTCGGGGTCAGGGACTCGCTCGTCCGACCAGTCGGGGCCGTTCTCGGGGCGGAAGGCGTAGTTGAGGAACTCGCGGTACGTCTCGCGGTGCTCCTCGGGGAGGGGACGGAGGTGCATACCCGCGGTGCGTCGGGGGACGATATAGGTTTTCGGTGCCGCGGGCGCGCAGTCGAGCGATTCGGCGCGTCGAGACGGGGGTCAAAGGCCGCTTCCCGAACCGTGCGATTCACGTCGCCTCGGTCCCGAGCCCTGCACATGAGCGAGACGAAGCAGTCGTTTCTGTCGCGGGGGAACCTCCTCCTCGCGGCGGTCGTGACGCTCGGCATCGTCCTCCCGGGCGTGGCGCGCCGCCTCCTCGGTGAGGCCGGCTACAACGACCTCGGGATGGTCGTGTTCGTCGTCGGCTACGCGGGCATGGTGCTCGTCGTCTGGTACGGGTGGATTCGCCCGCTCGACATCACCGGCCCGGCCGAGTAGCGCGCCCCCGTCCGTCGGGCGTCACCCGCGCCGACAGCGGTGTTCACCGACTCCGAGGACCGCGTCGACCGCCCGGTTGCCCCAATATCGGGGGGTTCGACCGCCGGTTTCCAACGAGAATAACGGAACTTTGATAGTCGATTCGAACCGACCGAGAAAACAAGAATGCTTCCCCTTCAGCTCGTAGACACCTTCCTGCTCGACTACAACATCGGGCAGGCGCTGTTGCTCGTGTTCATCCTGTCGACGGTTGGAACGCTGCCGCTGAAGTCCCGGCACGTCCTCGGAATCAACACCACGGTGTTCGGGCTCATCTTCCTTCTGACCCCGGTGACGCTGGCTCAGCCCCACTACCTGTTCCTCGGGATCACGCTGCTCATCGTCGGCCCCATCGTCTACGTCTCGGGCCGTCGCTGAGGGGACGCCGACGGGCGGTTTCGCCCTCCCCACCACCGTTTTTCGCCGACAGTACGACGGACCGACCGACCGCAACCGACGGTCCGCGACTCGTTTTTCGCTCGCGCCGATTCCGAAGAACGCGACGTTTAAACGGCGAGAACCGCAACCCACGGGTATGTCTGAACCGAGCGTTCCCGGCGGCCGCGGGGCCGTCTTGGACCTCCCCTGCGGCGAGACGAAGCGCGTCCGGGAACTCGACTTGGGCAAACGGGAGTTCGACTGTCCGTGCGGCGACAGCCACGCCGTCGTCATGGACGTTCACCCGCCCGACCGCTTCCTCCCGGAGTTCCTCGTCGAAATCCTTCAGGAGACCATCGAGACCACGAGCGACGACATGCCCGAGTTCGGGACGGCCCACCTCATGGGCATCGTCCTCGAGGAGTTCCCCGAGGCCGTCGTCTCCGAAGACGTGTCCGAGGACGGCGAACTCGGCGCGGGTATCGTCTGGGTGACCGATTTCGATTCTCGAAGGCTCCACGAGATAATCGTCGAACTCGTCGTGGAACTGATGGAACACGCCGTCAGCCACGCCGACGACGACGACGTCGTCTCGGAGTTCGAGTCGAAGATGCTGCAGTTCGACGTGAGCGAGTTCGTCGACCAGTACCGCGCCCAGCGCGACCTCGACCCCGAACCGTACATGTAGCGCGCGGGCGGGGACCCTCGTTTTTCAATCGATTCGAAGCCGCCCGACCGTCGGGTCCAGCGTCGCCTTCGCGCCGAGCGGGAGCGGCACCGTCGGGTCGGCGTGGCCGAACTCCACGTCGAACACCGCCGTCGCGTCGGGGTTGTACGCGTCGAGGACCGACAGCACCTCCGCGCGGAGTTGCGCGCCGTAATCGGCCGGCGGCTCCCACTCCAGTCCGGGCGAGTACGTCCGCGGGCGACCGACCACGACCCCGTCGAACCGTTCTAACAGCCCGCGTTCGCCCATCGCCCGCAGGGTGTAGCGGACCTCGCGGGGCAGCGGCACGTCCTCCGAGGTTTCGAGCGCGAGCACCGCCCCGTCGAGTTCCTCGGGGTCGGGGAGGTAGCGACCGGTCTGGAGGTGCCACTTCAGGACGCTGAAATTGCCGCCCCAGAGCCGACCCGTCACGCGGTCGTCGCCCCGCCACGTCCGCCCCGGGTTGTCGTGCCACTCCCGCGGTTCTTCGGTGTCGAAGTCGAACCAGTCGTCGGTCCACTCCGGCGCGGGTTCGACGACGCCGAGAGAGCGCTCGAAGAACGCCCGCCGGAGGTATCGCTCGACGTACGGGTGGATTTCGGGGTCCACGGTGAGCGTCGGGTGGAGCGTCGCGCCGTAGCTCACGACGCCGTGGTTCCAGAGGAACAGCCGGAGGTTGTCGTTGTCGCTGAAGCCGAAGAAGCGCGTCGGTGACGCGGTCAGCCTGGTCGGGTCGAGATGCGGGAGCACCCGCAGTTGGTCGTCGCCGCCGGTGACGGCGATGACGCCGCGTATCGACGGGTCCTCGAAGGCCTCCATCACGTCCTCCGCGCGCGCCGCCGGGTTGTCCCGGAGCCACTCCCAATCGCGGCGGGCGGACTCGAAGACGACCGGGTCGAGCGAGAACACGTCGCGGAGTCGCGCGCACGCGCGGTCCAAGTGTGATTCGTCGATGGGGCGCGACGGCGCGACGACCGCGACTCGGCTCCCGGCGTCGAGCGGCGGCGGCGTCGTGAATACCGCGGGCATGCGTAGCCGGTACTCGGATACCCGTCAAAAGCCTTCCCCGGCCGCGACAGCGTCGTTCGGGGACCTTTTCGAAATTCGCAATCGAGTTTCGGACCTCGTAATTTTTCGCCGGACTTATTACGATGTGCGGATTGGATTCCGACGATGACTGACGAGGACACCTCGACCGGACCTCAGCAAGGCACAGAGGACCGGACGATTTTGCTCATCGGAAGCGGCCCAATCCAGATTGGACAGGCGGCGGAATTCGACTACTCCGGCGCGCAGGCCTGCCGCGCGCTCCGAGAGGAAGGCGCGCGAGTTGTCCTCGTCAACTCGAACCCCGCGACCATCATGACCGACCCCGAGATGGCCGACAAGGTCTACATCGAACCCATCACGACCGAGGCCATCTCCGAGATTATCGAACGCGAGCGCCCCGACGGCGTCATCGCCGGACTGGGCGGTCAGACCGGACTCAACGTCACGGCCGAACTCGCAGAGGAAGGCGTCCTCGAGGAGTTCGACGTGGACATCATGGGCACGCCGCTCGACACCATCTACGCGACGGAGGACCGCGACCTCTTCCGCCAGCGCATGGAGAAAATCGGCCAGCCCGTCCCGAAGTCGACGACCATCTCGCTGGAGGAAGGCGAGGCGGTCGAGAACATCACCGAGGAGGCCCTCGAAGAGCGCGTCGAAGACTCCGTCGACGCCGTCGGCGGCCTGCCGGTCATCTCGCGGACGACCTACACGCTCGGCGGCTCCGGCTCCGGCGTCGTCCACGAGATGGACGAACTCGTCTCCCGCGTCCGCAAGGGCCTCCGCCTCTCGCGCAACAGCGAGGTGCTCATCACGGAGTCCATCTCCGGGTGGGTCGAACTCGAATACGAGGTGATGCGCGACGCCGACGACTCGTGTATCATCATCTGCAACATGGAGAACATCGACCCGATGGGGATTCACACCGGCGAGTCCACCGTCGTCACGCCCTCGCAGGTCATCCCCGACGAGGGCCACCAGGAGATGCGCGACGCCGCGCTCCAGGTCATCCGCGAACTCGGTATTCAGGGCGGCTGTAACATCCAGTTCGCGTGGCACGACGACGGCACTCCCGGCGGCGAGTACCGCGTCGTCGAGGTGAACCCGCGCGTCTCGCGGTCCTCCGCGCTCGCCTCGAAGGCGACCGGTTACCCCATCGCCCGCGTCACGGCGAAGGTCGCCCTCGGCAAGCGCCTCCACGAGATTACCAACGAAATCACCGGCGAGACCACCGCCGCCTTCGAGCCCGCAATCGACTACGTGGTCACGAAGGTCCCGCGGTGGCCCAAGGACAAGTTCACCGACGTGGACTTCGAGCTCTCGACGGCCATGAAGTCCACCGGCGAGGCGATGTCCATCGGGCGCACCTTCGAGGAGTCGCTGTTGAAGGCGCTCCGCTCGTCCGAGTACGACCCCGCCGCCGACTGGGACGAGGTGTCCGACGAGGAACTCGAAGCCGAGTATCTCGAAAAACCGACCCCCGACCGCCCGTACGCCATCTTCGAGGCGTTCGAGCGCGGCTACACCACGGAGGACGTGGTCGAACTGACCGACATCCACGAGTGGTACGTCGAGCGCTTCGGCCGCGTCGTCGAAGCGGTCGAGGCCGCCTCCGATGGCGACTTCGCCGCCGCCGCCTCCGCCGGCCACACCAACGCCAGCATCGCCGCGGCGACCGGCACGAGCGTCGGCGAGGTCGAACAGAACGTCCCCGGCCGCACCTACAAGCAGGTCGACACCTGCGCCGGCGAGTTCGCCGCGCAGACGCCGTACTACTACTCCGCCCGCAAACCCGAGTTCTTCCGCGGGCCCTTCGAGGGCGACTCGGCGGGTAACGAACTCCGCGTCGACCGCGACATGGAGAGCGTCGTCGTCGTCGGCGGCGGTCCCATCCGCATCGGGCAGGGCGTCGAGTTCGACTACTGTTCGGTCCACGCGGTGCAGGCGCTCCGCGACATGGGCATCGACGCGCACGTCGTCAACAACAACCCCGAGACGGTGTCGACGGACTACGACACCTCCGACGGCCTGTTCTTCGAGCCCATCACGGCAGAAGAGGTCGCCGACGTCATCGAGGCCATCGACGCCGACGGCGTCATGCTCCAGTTCGGCGGGCAGACCTCGGTCAACATCGGTCACCCGCTCGAATCGGAACTCAAGCGCCGCGGCGTCGACTGCGAGATTCTCGGCACGACCATCGACGCGATGGACCTCGCCGAGGACCGCGACCGCTTCAACCGCCTGATGGACGACCTCGGCATCCTCCAGCCCGAAGGCGGCTCCGCGACCAGCGAGGAAGAGGCGCTCGACCTCGCCAACGACCTCGGCTACCCCGTGCTCGTTCGCCCGTCGTACGTCCTCGGCGGCCGCGCGATGGAAATCGTCCACTCCGACGCGGACCTCAAGGAGTACATCGAGGAGGCCGTTCGCGTCTCCCCCGACAAGCCCATCCTCATCGACGAGTTCCTCGCCGACGGCGTCGAACTCGACGTTGACGCCGTCTCCGACGGCGAGAACGTCCTCATCGGCGGCGTGATGGAACACGTCGAGGCCGCCGGCGTCCACTCCGGCGACTCCGCGTGTATGATTCCGCCGCGCTCGCTCGACGACGAGACGATGGCCCGCGTCCGCGAGGTCACGGAGGACATCGCCAGCGCCCTCGACACGGTCGGCCTGATGAACGTCCAACTCGCCGTCAAGCAGAACGAGGAGGGCTCGAACGACGTGTACGTCCTCGAAGCCAACCCGCGTTCCTCGCGCACCGTCCCGTTCGTCTCGAAGGCGACGGGCGTCCCAATCGCAAAGCTCGCGGCGAAAGTCATGGCCGGCAACTCGCTTGCCGACCTCGACGTGAGCGAGCAGATTCCCGAGCAGGTGTCGGTCAAGGAGGTCGTCCTCCCGTTCGACCGCCTGCCGGGTTCGGACCCGCGTCTCGGCCCGGAGATGAAGTCCACCGGCGAGGTCATGGGCACCGCGACCTCGTTCGGCAAGGCCTACGAGAAGGCCCAGTCGGCGGCTAACGACCCGATTCCGGCCGACGGCACCATCTACGTGGACCTCGCGGACCCCGAGTTCCCCGACGCCGACAGCGAGGCCGGACAGGAACTGCTCGACGCCTTCGGCGAGTACTACGAAGTGCTCACGCCCGGGGACATCGACGACTTCCTCACGATGCTCCGTGAGGATAACTTCGACTTCGTCGTCTCCCGCGACCGCGAGACGCTCATCGACTGCGTCGAAGAGGAGGTCAGCTACTTCTCGACGTACGCCTCCGCGAAGGCGGCCCTCGAAGCGCGCGGCGCGGCCGACGAGGACATCGACGTGCTCCCGGTCGGCGAGCGCCCGCGCGTCGTCGCCAACTGGGGCCAGTAAGGAACCAGTACGGCGCGCGACCCACTCGACTCACCGCCGACCCGATTCCTCGTTTTCCCGGTCGCCGACCGCCGCCGACCCGGACTTTTGACGCGTTCCCGAAGGTTATTGAGCCCCGCCCCCATGCGCGGGTATGGCACGCAATCGCGGTCGCGTCCTCCTCGCCGGTGCGACGGGTCGGACGGGCCGGCACGTCCTCGATGCGCTGGCCGAGACGCCCCTCGTCGTCAGGGCGCTGACCCGCGACGCCGACGCCGAACCGGACCTCAGAGCGCGCGGCGCGGACGAGGTCGTCGTCGGCGACCTCCTCGACCCCGACGACGCCCGCCGGGCGGTCCTCGACGCCGACGCCGTCGTCTCCGCGGTCGGCGTCTCGGCGGGACTCGAAACCATCCGCGGCGACCTCGTCGACGGCGCGGGCGTCGTCAACCTCGTGGACGCCGCGACCGCCTCCGGCGCACAGCGCTTCGTTCTCATGTCCTCCATCGGCGTCGGCGACTCGAAGGGCGGACTCCCGCTGTCGCTCCGCGCGATTCTCACCGCGGCGGGCGTCCTCTCGGCGAAGGAGCGAAGCGAGAATCGGCTCCGAGACGCGCCGCTCGACCACACGATTGTCAGGCCCGGCGCGCTCACCGACGCCCCCGCGACCGGCGACGTGGTCGTCGGCGAGGGCGGCGACTCCGTCTGTGGGAGCGTCCCCCGCGCCGACGTGGCGAACGTCCTCGCGCACTCCCTTTTCACCCGTCAGACGGAAAACCGGACGTTCGAAGTCGTCTCCCGGCCCGGCCTTCGCGGGCGGGCGGACAACGTGGTCGACATCGACTGGACGCCGCTCCCTCGCGCCGAGGCCTCGGGCGGCGAGGGCGAACGAGAACTCGCGGAGTAGCCGACCGCGGCGGCGCGGTCAGTCGAGTTTGCCGAGCGCTTCGAAGAAGTCGGAGGTCGGCCCGGCGAGTCGGACCGGCGAGTCGGACCGCTCGATGTGAACCTCCGTCGGCGGCGACACCGTCCGTCGGGTCCGGCCGTCGCCGACGACGACCGACGACGGCGCGCCGGTGACGGTGACGGTCACCGCGGCATCCAACGGGACGACGAGCGGCGGCATCCCCGCGTCGGCCGCCATCTCGGTGACCACGAGTCCCTCGACGCCCGGGTGGACGAGCGGCCCGCCCTCGCTGAGATTGTAGGCGGAACTGCCCGCGGGGGTCGTGACGAGTACGCCGTCGGCGTGGCCGCCGGAGTACACGGAGCCGTTCACGCGGACGTCCAAGTCCGCGCCGCCGCCGTGACCCCGGCGCGGGCCGTGGACGACGACTTCGTTCATCGACGGGTCCATCTCCCAGCCGTCGCCGCGGGCGACGATACGTGGCACCTCCCGAATCGACTGGCTCCCCTCGCGGAACGCGGCAACCTCGGCCAACACCTCGTCGATGGCGTCGTCGGGAGAGACGGCGTTCAGGAAGCCGACCTCGCCGAGGTTCACGCCGAGGATGGGGACGCCGTCGGCACCGCGGGCGGCGTAGAGGAACGTTCCGTCGCCGCCGATGCTCACCACGAGGTCGCAGTCGTCGAACGACTCGACGGGCACGCCCTCGACGCCCAACTCCTCGGCGGTCGCCGCGTCGACGACCGCCTCGGCGTCGACTTCGGCGAGCGCCTCGCTCGCGTTCGCGGCGAGGGATGCGGCCCGGCTGTTGCCCTTCTGTGCGACGATGCCGACCTTCATGCCCCGCGGTTTGATGTCCCCGGGCAAAAGCCCACCGTCACGCCGCCCGGTCTCGGTTCGCCTCGACGCCGCGCGGTAGCTCCGCGCACGGGAAACGTTCATCACGACGCCTGCCCACCATGAGGTGATGGCAGGCACGGACGCCGGCCGCGCTGTCGTTCGGTGGTGGCTCCCGTGAGCGGCGACGACGACTGGTTCGAGCGGGCACTCCGCGAGCGCGACGACAGCGAGACCGACGCAGACGACGCGGACCCGGACGAACGCGAGCAGCGTGACGACGGCGAGACCGACGAGTCGGCGGAAACCGACTCCGAGGCCGGAATCGAGGAACCCGCATCGACGGATACGGACGAAGACGTCGAAGAACCGCTGTCGTTCGGCGGCGACACCCCGTTCGGCGACGGTGAGCGCGAGGACAGCCCGACCGACGGCGACGACGAGGACCCGTTTTCGATGGACTTCGCCACGGCGTTCGAGAACGCACCGATGCCCGACGCGGCCGGCGGCATCGGCGGCGAGTCGTCGGACGGCGACTTCGGGTTCAGCCCCGGACCGGAGGGGTCGGAGCCGACGACGTTCGACGACGAGGAGTTCGACTCCAACATCGACCGCATCGACATCGGCATCGAGGGCCTCGACGACATGATTCTCGGCGGGGTCCCCGAGCGGTCGCTCATGGTCGCCATCGGGAGCGCCGGGACCGGCAAGACGACGTTCGGCTTGCAGTTCCTCCGGAAGGCGCTCGAAGACGGCGACAGCGGCGTCTACATCACGCTCGAAGAGAGCCGCGAGCGCATCCTCGACACCGCCGACGAGAAGGGCTGGGACTTTTCGAAACACGAGGCGGAGGGTCGACTGGCCGTCGTAGACCTCGACCCCGTGGAGATGGCGAACAGCCTGTCGAGCATCCGCAACGACCTCCCGCGACTGGTCGAGGAGTTCGGTGCGGACCGACTCGTCCTCGACTCCGTCTCGCTTCTGGAGATGATGTACGACCACCCCTCGAAGCGCCGCAGCGAGGTGTTCAACTTCACGCGGTCGCTGAAAGACGCCGGCGTGACGACGATGCTCACCTCCGAGGCGGACCAGTCCACCCCCTACGTCTCCCGGCACGGCATCGTCGAATACCTCTCTGACGCCGTGTTCGTCCTCCAGTACGTCCGCGGCGACGACTTCCGGGAGACCCGGCTCGCAATCGAGATTCAGAAGATACGCGACGCCAACCACTCCCGCGAGACCAAGCCCTACGAACTCACGAACGAGGGCATCAGCGTCTACCAGCAGGCGAATATTTTCTAGGGCCCTCCGTGAGCGTCAGACTCCTCACCTCACCTCACCTCACCTCACCTCACCTCACCTCACCTCACCTCACCTCACCTCACCTCACCTCACCTCACCTCTCCCGACCTCTCCGACGGCCTCGCGCTCCGAGTTACGGGGAAGTGCGATAACGTACTTGACAGCGAGCGCCGCGGCGACGAGCGCGGGAAGGACGGTGAACGCGATGGAGACGAGCGACACGGTGACGGCACCGCCGGTGGCGAGGAGGACCGTCCCGAGCGTGAGCGTCGGTGCGAGAATCGCACCGAACACGACGCCGACGCCGGCGAGGACGTACCCCCACGGACGACCCTGCCAGAGCCAGAGACTTGACAGCCCGAGACCGGGAACGACGACGCTGAGGTCGATGAAGTGAGACGCCATGGCCTGCGGGCCGACCTCCTCGACGAGGCGCGGCGTCGTCCCCGTGAGCGTCGCCGGGACGAGTTCGGAGAGCCACAGAAACGCCAGTCCCGTCGCGACGAGCAGTAAGAATCCGGCGTAGACTCGTTCCGGGAGGCTCCCGACGAGCGGTTCGGCCACCTCGTCGGCGTCCGTCGTCACGACGCCGCCGACGAAGGTGAAAAGCGAGAGGCAAAACAGGGCGACGTACCCGAGGAAGAACTGGTTGAACGCGACTTGTAGCCCGACCGACGCCCACATGTAGGTCATGTAGGCGAGCGCGCCGAGCCAGACGAACCGGCCGCGGTGCGACCCCTGAACCGCAAGCCAGAGGCCGATTGCCAAGGCGGGAACGCCGACCACGAGCATCGTCACGTCCTGTGCGAACAACTGCGGGCGGAACGCCGGGGCGTCGAGATAGTGTCCGGGCCGGAACAGTCCGAGGAGGGACGCGACGACCGACAGGACGCCGACGCTACTCGTCGTGACGACCTGCCAGCGTCGAATGCGGGTTCTCATCTCCGAGTCACCAGAGACAGATACGGGAGGAACCGGAATAGTCGAGTTTGTCGTTCCTCACGGGGCGAGAATCGGCGCGCGTGAGGGACGCCTCCACGGAGCGTAAGCGGCGGGAAAAGCGGGGAGCAGTTGGTGCAGCGTGTCAGCGCGTCCGATTCAGTCGTCGGCGGGCGTCGCGGTGACCGCTCGCTCCGGCGCGAACTCCTCGAAGTGGACGACTTCGTCGACGGGGCGGCGGTACTTGCGCTCCGCCTGCAACTCGTCGGCGTCCTCGGCGGGGATGCCCATCGTCAGGAGCATCACGGGTTCGTACTGCTCGCCGTCGATGTCGAACGCGTCGAGGACGGCGTCGGTGTCGAAGCCGCCGATGGGACAGGTGGCCACGCCCTCGTCCCACGCGGCGTACATGAGCGACATGGCGACGAGCGACGTCGAGCGGACGGTCCAGACGCGGCGCTCCTGTTCGGGGAGGTCGGCCATGCCGGCGATGTTCTCGAGGATGCCGTCGCGGACCTCCTCGTTCGGCAGGTAGCCCTTCCCCAGCATGTCGCCGGTGACGGTCTCGGCGTGGGCCTCGGGGTCCTTGTTGCCGAGCACGATGACCGACGCGGCGGCACCGGTGACGTGTTCCTGGTCGTAGGCCGCCTCGCGGAGCGCCTGCTGTGTCTCGTCTTCGCGCAGCACGACGAACTCCCACGGCTGGAGGTTGTAGCTCGACGGGGCCTGCACGGCGTTTTCGAATATCGTCTGGAGGGTCTCGTCGTCGAGCGACTCGTCGGCGTAGTCGTGGACCGAGCGACGGGTCGTCGCGACCGCTGTGAATTCCATCGGTTCCCGCGAGGGACGGCACGGAAATATGACGTTGCAATCCGGGTGAATCGGCCGATTCCGGTGTGCTCGCAGCACTCATAGCATCGATTCTATCAGGTTACACTCGTGTTACTGGCGCGGCCGAAGCGACGCCATGAGATAACGCTATCTCGAATGTTAGCGTTTATCTAGCATGGTGGCCGCAGTAGACTCCGACCCGGCTGACTTCGACCCCGACGAGTTTCGTGACCTCGGCTATCGGACGGTCGACATCATCGCGGAGTACTTCGAACACGTGGACGAACTGCCGGTCTTCCCGGCCAAACCGCAATCAGTAGTCGAAGCGACGTTCGACGAACCGCTGCCGGAGACCGGGCAGCGCCAACAGGACATTCTAGACGAGTGGCCCGAGCGGATACTCCCGAACTCGACGCACGTGGGGTCACCGCGGTACTTCGGATACGTCATGGGTTCCGGGACGACGATGGGCGTTCTCGCAGACGCGCTCGCCGCCTCGGTCAACATGAACGTCGGCGGATGGAAACCGGCGCCGGCGGCGACCGAAATCGAGCGACAGACTATCGAGTGGGTCGCCAAGATGGTCGGCTATCCAGCGGACTGCGGGGGGATGTTCACGAGCGGTGGGACGATGGCGAATCTGACGGCGATTCTCACCGCTCTCCGTTCGACGGCGGGGTACGATACGAAATCCCGCGGCCTCCAATCCGATGACCACTCCGGCCAGTTCACCATCTACATGGCCGACCACGAGGGACACTCCTCCGTCTTCCGAGTTGCGGAAATCCTCGGTCTCGGCGCGGACGCGGTTCGACTCGTCCCGAGTCACGACGATTTCACGATGGACGTCGACGCCCTCGTCGAACGACTCGACCGTGACGAGGCCGACGGCGACGTCCCGTTCTGCGTCGTCGCGCAGGTCGGGTCCATCAACGTCGGCGCAATCGACCCGCTGGAGGCGATTGCTGACGTCTGCGAAGCACGCGGTATCTGGTTCCACGCCGACGGTGCGTGCGGTGCAGTCGGCGCGATTCTCCCCGAGAAGCGCCCGCAGTACGCCGGGTTGGACCGCGCGGACTCCGTCACGTTGGACCCGCACAAGTGGCTGTCCGTCCCCTACGAGTGCGGGTGCGTCCTCGTGCGCGACCCCTCGGCGATGGCACGGTCGTTCGCGATGCACGCCTCCTACTTGGAGGGAACGGAGCGGACCCCCTACGAGGGACTGGATTACTACGAACTCGGCCCGCAGATGTCGCGGGGGTTCCGGGCGCTGAAAGTCTGGATGAGTCTGAAACACCTCGGCGTCGAGGGGTATCGGACGCGCCTCTCTCGGGCCGTCCGGTGCACGGAACATCTCGACGCCAGAGTCCGCGACGCCGACGACTTCGTCGCGCTCCACGAACCGAACCTCTACCTGTACTCGTTCCAGTACGCCCCGCCGGACCTCCGGGCGGCCGCCGCGGCCGATGCGAACGTTCGCGAAACGGTCGACGACTATCTCGACGCGCTCAACCAGCGAATCGCGGACGAAATCCAACTCAGCGACGTCGCGTTCGTCATGACGACGTCGATATACGACAGGACGGTGCTGCGACTTTCCGTCTGTAGTCACCGGACCACGACCGACGACATCGACCAGACGTTCGAGACGCTTCGCGACATCGGTGAACGAGAAGACGCGACGCTTCGCGAGGCCTTCGGGGTGGCGGTGTAACCGGGTTCCGGTGGACCTTCCGCCCTCGAACCGCTCCGAACCTACCTGACGATGGTCACGGGCACGGGCGAGCGGCGGAGGACCTCCTCGGCGACGCTCCCCAGCAGGATGCGCGAGACGCCGGTCCGCCCGTGGCTCCCCATCACGACGTGGTCGTAGTCGGCGTCGTCGCCGTTCAGCACCTCGACGATGAGTTTCTGCGGGCTGCCGACCTCGATGCGGTCGGTGACCGGCCTGTCGGTGTCGACGAGTCCGACCTCGGCTTTCACCTCGGCGAACGTCTCTCTCGCCTCCCGTTTCTCCTCTTGGAACCACTCCTCGGAGCCGCTGAGCGCCCGTTCTCGATAGTCGGCGTCGGCGGGGTTGATGACGTTCAAAAGCGTGAGTTCCGCGTCGGGCCACTCCGTCGCGGCGAAGCGGACCGCGGCGACTGACTGCGGCGACCCGTCAATCGGAACGAGCACGTGTTCGGCCATGTCGCGGCCTACTCGGTCGCGGGCTAAAAACCCGCCCGGCGACCGGCGGACCGCCCCGCGAGGCTCAGTCGCCGTGTCGCGTCACGCAGGTCGAAAGCCCCGTCAGTTCGACGGGTTCGGAGTTGTCGGGCGAGTAGACGACCATCTGCCCCTTCTCCATGTACGGCACTTTGTCTTCGAGGTTCGGCGGGATGTTGACGCTCTTGATGGCGTCCTCGTCGCCGAGGTTGAGCACCACCTTCGTGTTCACCTGCTTGAACACCGAGCCGTCGATGTCCTGCGGGTCCTGCGTGATGAGGAACAGCCCGAGGCGCTCCTTTCGGCCCTGCTTCGCTGCCTCGGTGAACTTCTGGACGACCTGCCGCGCCTGTACGGTGTCGGCGTCGGTGAGGAAGTTGTGCGCCTCGTCCATCCCGAGGACGACCGGCGTCTCCTTGATGCGGTCGCTCGCGGGGTCGTTCGAGAGTTTGTCGTCGATGAGTAGCGCCGACACCGCGAGGACGAACAGCTCCTTCGCCCGACTCGACGAGAGATGGTAGGTCGGCACGACCGTCAGCCCGCCGGGGCGGACGAGTTCGTGGTCGAGTTCGGTTATCGGGCGGGCGTCCTGGTCGAACACGCCGCTGGGGACGCCGCGGACCCGGCGTTTCACCGCGTCGAAGGTGGCCTCGTGGACCCGCCCCGACTCGTGGAGTTCCTCTTTCAGCGCCGGGTCGTCGAGGAAGGTCAGGAACTCCTTGTACGTCCCCGAGTCGCCGTAGTTTCGGAAGAACCGGTTCAGGAGTTCGATGAGCGCCGGGTACTGGTTGTCGTTGAGGCTGCTGCCGGCGACGAGCCACGGGAGGTCCCGCGCCATCGAGAAGGGGATGGTGAACTCCAACTGCTCGGCGCGGTGGTTCGCGCCGGGGTACGACGACCCGGCCATCTTCGGGACGAGCGCGACGGTGTCGTCGTGGCCGCCGTGGGCGACGCCCTCGCGCTCGTAGCGTCGGGCCGTCTCGGCGTCCATGTCCGGGTTGTCGTCGTGCATCTGGGCGTACTCGTCCTGCGGGTCGAACTGGACGACCGCGGCCTGCACCTCGCGGCCGTCGTCCATCTCGTAGCTCCGCTCCTGCGAGAGATACTGCCGCAGGATGTTCTTCGAGGCGTGGGTCTTGCCCGACCCGGTGCCGCCGGCGACGAGCGTGTGGCGGAACACGAGCGGGTCGCCGTCGGTGTAGTCGTCTTTCAGTCGGTAGTCGATGGTGGGCGGCCGGGCCGCGGTCCGGACCTTCTCGCCGCCGACCGAGAGGTGGCCGAGGAAGACGCCCTCCTCGGGAATCTTCAGGCCGGTCTTAATCTGGGTCGCGTCGGTGGCCTCGCCGACCGTCGCCTGCGGTTTCGGCACGCGGTCGACCATCCGGCGCTTGAGTTCGCCGCGGTCGGAAAACAGGACGGCGATGGGTTCGAGTTCGGCCATGAACTTGAAATCGCGCTCCTCGAACTCGTCTGCGGGGCGGCGCATCGCCCGGCGGGCGTGAATCTCCGTCGCGTCGTCGGCCTGAAACTCCTGGGCGTACTCCAGGCCGACGATGCGGCAGAACAGCAGTTCGTCGTCCGGGTAGGGGACGATGAGGTACTTCCCGAGGCGGACGCGCTCGCGGTTGCCCGCGGTCACGAACGCCCGGAGCGCCGTCCGTTCCGGGTCCTCCGACACGCGGAGCCCCTGCGAGACCGCAATCGCGCCGACGCCCCGCTCGTCGCCGACGGGGTCGGCGTCGTACTCGTCGAACTGCAGGTCGTCCGCGTCGTCGGTCGCGCCGGTCGCATCGGTCGAATCGCCGCCGTCGCGGTCGTCGCGGTCGGCATCGACGCCGTCACCGTCGGCCGAGCTCGCGGCGCTCGCGCTCTCGGTTTCCGAGACGGGTTCGGAACGCGCGGAGCGCCCGTTCCCGGCGGCGGTCCCCGCCTGCTCGTCTCGACCCGCGTCGGACGAGTCGTCGGAGTCGTCGCCGGCGAAGTCGCTGAAATCCCCCAGGTCGGTCATGTTCCAACGCTTGCGGGCGGCAAGTAAAAAGCCACGCGTCGGCGACGGCGCTCGGTCCCGTGTCGGTCGGTCCCGTATCCCGCGGTTTCGGGCCGTCGCGTACGACTTTTCCGTGTCGCGCCCCTAGCCCGGCTATGTTATTGGTCCGCGGTCACGGCGGCGGCACGGCACTCACCGGTACGATATTCGAACGGGGGGAGCAAGCGCCGACCTACCGCGGCGCGCCGGACGAGGACGCGCCGTACGTCTGGGTCTGCGACGAGTTCTACGAGGTCGAAAGCGGCGGCTCGGAGACCGAAATCGACGGGCGGACGATTCGCGTCGCCTTCGACACGCCGCTTCCCCGCGGCTTCGACACCCGCGAGCAGGCGCTGTCGGCGGCGAAAGAACACGTCAGGACGCAGTTCGCTCGGGTCGGCGTCCCCGCCGACGACGTGCGGGTCGAGGTCGTCAGGCCCGAAGAGGAGGGAACGCCGGAGGACGAACAGCCCGACGCGGCGGGCCGCTCCGCCGACGAGGGCTCTCCCGAGGGCGACACGTCGCTCTGAGGCGGGTAGTCGGCTCGCTTTGCGCCCTCCAGCGGGACGGCCTCACTCGTCGGCGTCGACCCAGCGGATGTTGTCGTAGCTCTTCATCGGGTCCGAATCGAGCTTCTCCGAGAGCTTGCGCCTGAGCGCGGCCTTCTCGCCGAGGCTCACCCGCGCGAGTTCGTCCGCCTTCTCGACCGCCAGCGGCGGCCCGCGCGTGGCGGCCACGTCGCGGACGACGTGGTGCATCAGGTCGGCGCGGCGGTCCGGGTCCTTCGTGAACGCGTAGGGCGCTTCGACCCGGTAGCACACGTCGGTTCGGGGGTCGTACAGCACGAAGAACGTCACCGTGTACGCCTCGGGGTCGAGCGTTCGCTCGATGCCGAACGCCTCGCCTTCGGCGCTCAGTTGGCGGTCCGACCCGCCGCGCGAGGCGAACCAGCTCGTGAACGTGAGCTCCTCGGTGCGGCGCTCGTCGCCGTCGGGGCCTTCGCGGCGTTCGAGCAGGTTGACGAAGAAGGCGGCGTCGTCGACCCACGGCCGCCTGCCGGCATCGCTCCCGTCGAGCTGTTTCCTGACCGTGCGGACGACGTGTTTCGCGCCGGGGTTCTTCACGAAGCCGGCGAGGGGGACGTCCCGCTCGACGAAGCGCTCGACGAGGCGGATGTAGTTCTCCACGACGGCCTTCGGCTTCGCGTCGCGCGCGAGGTCCTTCAGTTCGGCGTCGCGGTCGCGCCAGTTCAGGAGTTCCTTCGGGTACACCGGCCCGTCGAGGATGAGGAGGTCGGAGACGGCGTCGGCGTGTTCGAGCGCGTGGGCGCTCTCGGCGAGGTAGAGCGCGAGCGCGTGGACGACGCCCTCGGCGTAGCGATTGACCCGGGGGACGCTCAGCACGCGCCGTCGGCCGTAGCCCTCGTCGGACCGGAGCCACTCGTCGGTGTCGAAGAAGGGGACCGGGTCGTGGGTGTGTGCCGCCATGACGATAGAGCGGTGGCGGTGGAGGTCGAGGTCGGACGGCTCGGACGCCATCGCGGCGTGAGCCACGTCGAGGACGAGCCCGTTTTTGAACGTCGTCGGGTTGATGGTCCCCGAGTCGAGGCCGTGGACGGTCGGAAACGGCGACTCCGTGAGCGCCACGTCGTCGATATCGGCGGCGTGGAGCTGTTTTTCGCCGAGCGGCTCGACGATTGGGAGTCCCCCGTCGGGCGATTCGAGGGGGTCGAGCCACGACTCCCAGACCGTCCGCGCGAGGTCGTCGTAGTCGGCGTCGTCGACCGAGTCCGCGATGGTGCTCGCCATGGACGCGATGTCGTCCACGTGGACGGGGTCGAGGGTCATATCTCGGCGTCGTCGCCGACGGGTATAGTGGTTGTCGTCGTCGGTAGGGGTCGTTTGGACTGGCCCGCGGCGAGTCAGCACGGCACGGGTCGCCCCCTCGACAGGTCCCGGCACGCTCATACCGCTCCGTTGCCAACGCTTCACCGACGATGTCTGTCAGCGCGGTCGGGTTCGACCTCGACTACACACTCGCCGTCCCGACGCGGGACCGCGAGACGATTCTCTCGGAGGCGGCGGCGGCGGCGGGCGCGCCCCCGCTGACCCGAGAGGCGTATCTCCGGGCACACCAAGAGAACCTCACGCGCGAGACCCGCGCGCCCATCTTCGAGACGCTCCTCGACGAGCACGGCTCTCCCGTCGACCCGGAGCGCGTCGCGACGGCGTACAGAGAACGAATCACCGACGCGGTCGTCCCCGTCGAGGGCGTCGAGGCGATGCTCGCCGGCCTGCGGACGACCTACCGCGTCGGCCTCCTCACCAACGGGCCGGTCGTGGCCCAGGAGGCGAAAATCGACAAACTCGGGTGGCGCGACCACTTCGACACGGCCCTCGTGACCGGGGCGCTCCCCGCCGGAAAGCCCGACGAGCGGGCGTTCCGCGCCCTCCTCGACGACCTCGGGACCGAACCCGAGGAGACCGTCTACGTCGGCGACAGCGTCCACCACGACATCGCCGGCGCGCACGACGCCGGGATGCTCCCGGTGCAGGTGCTCGGCGAGGGCTGTGACGACCCCGACCCGCGGGCGGTCGCCCACATCCACCACGACGACCTGCCGACGGCGCTTCCTGAACTCGTCGCGGACCTCTGAACCGGTCGCGCGACGAGCGTCTATTCTTCGTCTTCGTCTCGGTCTCCGGCGTCGAGCGCCGCGACCAGCGCGCGGAACGCCGGGAGCGTCCACTTCACCTGCGCGCCGTCCTCGACGAACACGAGCGTCCGCGGCGGGCGGACCGCCTTCGGGCGCACGCGAAGGCCCTCCTCGGACGCGGCCTCGGCGGTCACGTCGGGGTGGGCGATGAACTCGACGCGGGCGCGGTCCGGTTGGACGTACACCTCGGCGACGCGTTCGCCCTCGGCGGCGACCGCGTAGGCGAACGCGCCGTCGTCGGTCGGTTCCACGTCGGGGTCGGAATCGACGACGGAGAGAACCGAAAAGGCGTCCTCGTGGCCCGTGACCTCCGAGGCGAGCAGTTGGGCGATGCGTGTCCCGTCGGAGAGCGAATCGACGACCATGCCGGGCGTTCGCGCCCGGACGGTTTCGGGGTGTCGCTTCGCGGTGGGGAGAGGGCGAGCGCAGAAAAACGGGACGGCGCTACTCGGCCAGCGACCGCTTGGCTTTCTCGGCCGCGTCGTCCACGTTCACGTCGTTCGCGCGCGCGAAGAGGACCGCGGCGGCCTCGGCGGTGACGCCGAGGCGCGACTGTCGCTCGTTGATGCCGGCGACGGCGGCCTGTTTTTCGATGCCGGCGGCGACGCAGGCGTCGAGAATCTGCTCGAACGCCGACTGCTCGCGGAGGACGGAGGCGTCGGGTTCGAACTCCTCGGGAATCTGTACGCCGGCGGGGTCGAACGTCGCGACGACCTCGCCGTCGTCGCGTTCGACGAGGCCGCGGCCCGCCGCGAGATCGATGAGGCGCTTCGCCTGGTCCGGGGAGAACCAGTCGCGGTCGAGCGACAGGGCGACGACGAACTCGCCCTCGCCAAGGCGGGTCGAGCCGTGTTGCCGGAAGGGGACGGCGACGGTAACGTCGAGACTCATCGGTTCGACGGCGGGCGCGGGCGAACTAAACGGTTTGCGTTGCCATCGCGCCCGAGAGACGTGGTGGCACCCGTCTCCGCCGAGCACCGATTCGAGCGATTCAAGTAGTCACCGAGGTTTTTACCCCGTATGAAGGACCAAGGACGCTCCAAGCGGAAGCGGACCGGCGGTCGGCGCAAGCCGTCCCGAAACAAGAAGCGATACCAGCTGGGCCGCGAACCCGCCGCCACGACGGTCGGCGAGCCCCGGTTCCAGATCATCGACTCCCGCGGTAACAACGAGAAGCTCCGCGCGCTCTCGACGAACGTCGCGCAGGTCGCCGACGGTGCCGACGTGACGCAGGCCGACATCGAAGGCGTCGTCGACAACCCGTCGAACGTCAACTACGCCCGCCGGAACATCATCACGAAGGGCTCCATCATCGACACGAGCGCCGGCCGCGCCCGCGTCACCTCCCGCCCCGGTCAGGACGGACAGGTCAACGCCGTCGTCGTCGACGAAGAGTAAGTTTCTCTCCCCGCGTCGTCGTTTCGGCGCGGTCCGACTGTTTTACCCCGGTGACCCCCGTGGCCGTCGCTCGCGGACGTGGTTCGGTCGAAGCCGAAGTTGAAAACGAGACTGGACGATACTGAATCGAACCGTGCAGACGAATCGACGCCCGAGCGGCCGGTCAGGGCGTCGGCGCGGCCTTCTGGAGCGCCGTCTCGGCGATGTTGCCGCCGTAGTCGGCGCTCCGAGAGACGGAGTCCACGATGAGGCCGAGCAGTTGCGCACGCGCTGGGTCGAGGTCCCGGAGGAGTTCGTCGATGCCGCGGGCGCTGGTGTCGATGGCCTGGACGGCCTCGCGGGACTCGTTTGCGAGGCGGCTCGCCTCGTCGCTCTCCTCGGCGAACAGCGCGTCCATACCGCCGTTGACGACGCTTTCGGCCTCCGTGAACAGCTCCTGAATCGCCTCGACGATTTCGTCGTCGACGGGCTCCTCGAAGTTCAACGAGAGGTGGGCGATTTTGGTCGCGTGGTCGCCGATGCGTTCCAGTTGCCGGGCGGCGGACTGGTAGTCGAAGCAGATTTCGCGGGGCAGGCCGAGTTCCTCGGCGGCCTTCGGGGTCCGGAGAGTCGCCCGGAAGATGCGGGAGACGACCATCCAGAGGCGGTCGACGTCGTCGTCGCGCTGGATGACGTCGCGGGCCATGTCGTCGTCCTGCTCGGCGATGGCCGCGATGGCGTCTTCGAGCATCGAAAGCGAGATGAGTCGCATCCGGGTGACCGCGTTGTGGATGGAGAGTTCGGAGGAGTCGAGCAGGTCGCGGATGACGACCCGGTCGCGCGTCTCTTCGAGCACTTCGAGGCCGACGAGGCTCTGGGTCGCCTCGCGGATGGTCCGGCGCTGGTCGGTCGTGATGCGCGAACTCTCCAGCGCGATGATGTCGAACCCGCTCACGTACATCGTCATGACGGCGCGCGTGAGTTCGTCGCCTTCGAGGGTCGCGATGTCGAGGGTGCCCTCGGTGCGTTCTTCTTCCGAGCGGGGCGTCAAGAACAGCGAGTCGCCCTCCGGATAGAACTCGACTTCGCTTCCCGCCGAGACGCCGTTGTCTGTCGCCCAGTCTTTGGGAATCGAGACGGTGTAGGTGGAACCACCCGTCACCTGCACCTTTCGGGTTTCGACCATGTCCGTGGGTGGTTCTCAATGCACAATAAAACTGTCTATCTCTATATATCGAAGGCCGGTTTTATGTGATGGGTGCGGCCGAACGTGGTTCATGCCGATTCGGACGCGAAACGACACTCACTCAGTAGTCGTTTTTCGCCGTGTCTGTCGGCCCGAGTGCCCCGAATTTCCTGACACGTCGGAGAAAGTTCGCGCACGAGGCGGCCGTGAATGGGACAATCGGCTGTTTTCGTCGATTTTGCTCCATTCTTGTCACACGTTAGCATTCGTTGAGGACATACCGGAACGTACCACTATATAGTCGTCATAGCAGGGTATTTACGCAAAAATCGGTTCCTCAAAATCGATGACGCGTAACTCGGACAGCGTTCTTTCGCGGCGTAAGTTCCTGATTGCCTCGGGTGCGGCCGGCCTCGCGGGACTCGCCGGGTGCACGGAGAACAACACCGACGGTGAGGGCGGCTCCGGCGGCGACTCCGAGGGAACGGACTCGTCGGGCGACGGGAGCAACGAACTCTCCGGAACCATCGACATCGCCGGCTCCTCGACGGTGTTCCCGCTTGCGACCGCGATGGGCGAGCGCTTCCAGACCGAGCACTCCGAGGTCAACATCAACCTCCAGTCCACCGGCTCCGGTGGCGGCTTCGCGAACTACTTCTGTACGGGTCAGACCGACTTCAACAACGCCTCCCGCCCCATCAAGGGCGAAGAAGAGACGCAGTGTGAGGACAACGACGTGACCCCCGTCGAACTCAAGGTCGCCACCGACGCGCTGACGGTCATCGTCAACAACGACAACGACTTCCTCGGCGAGGGCCTCACCGTCGAGCAACTCCAGACCATCTTCTCGGCCGAGTCGACGCCGACGACGTGGTCGGACGTCAACTCCGAGTGGCCCGACGAGGAAATCGAGATTTACGGTCCCACCGACGCCTCCGGTACCTACGACTACTTCATCGAGGCCATCATCGGCGAGGAGGGTCCGGGCCACCGCCAGGACTACTCCGCGACCGAGCAGGACCGCACCATCATCCAGGGCGTCCAGGGCTCCGAGTACGCCATCGGCTACATGGGATTCGCGTACTACAGCGAGAGCACCGACGCCGTCCAGGCCGTCCCCATCGAGAACGACGCCGGCGAATTCGTCGAACCGTCGCTCGACACCGCGCTGTCCGGCGAGTACAACCCGCTTTCCCGCCCGCTGTTCACCTACCCCGCCCGCGAGTCGCTCGCGGAGGACCACGTCGCGGAGTTCGCCCGCTACTGGATGGAGAACTCCACCAGTCGCGAAATCGTCGCTGACGAAGTCGGCTACGTCCCGCTCGGCGAAGACGAGCAACAGGAGATGCTCGACACCCTCAACGCGGCCATCGAGGAAGCCAACTAGCCGCTCTCCCGACAGAATCAGCTAACGAAGCGCTTTTTCATACACCACGATTCAATCCAACCAATGAGCACAGATGACCTCGAAACCGACCTCACGCGGAACACGGAGAACGCGCCGCGTGAGCTACTGACGCGGTCGTTCTTCTTCCTGTGCGCGGCGTTGTCCGTCGTGACGACCCTCAGTATCGTCGGACTCCTCATCACGGAGGCGTCCAAGTTCTTCACGCTGACAGCCCCGCTGATGGGAGTAACGGGGGAGACGGCGTCCATCGTCGACTTCCTCACCGGAACCACGTGGCAGATACACAGCCAAGAGTTCGGCGTACTGGCGCTCGTGTCGTCGACGCTGATGGTCACTATCGGGTCGGCCATCATCGCGCTCCCGCTCGGCGTCGCCACCGCGATCTATCTCAGCGAGTACGCGAGCACGCAGGCGCGGTCGGTCCTCAAGCCGGCGCTGGAAATCCTCGCCGGCGTCCCGACCGTCGTCTACGGTTTCTTCGCGCTCATCTACATCACCCCGGCGCTGGAAGTCGTCTTCCCCAGCATCGGGACGTTCAACATGCTGTCTGCGAGCATCGTCGTCGGAATCATGATCATCCCGATGGTCGCCTCTATCAGCGAGGACGCGATGTCCGCCGTCCCCGACGAACTCCGGCAGGCGGGCTACGGCATGGGCGCGACGAAGTTCGACGTGTCCACCGGCATCGTCGTCCCCGCCGCGCTCTCCGGCATCTTCTCCTCGTTCATCCTCGCGCTCTCGCGCGCCATCGGCGAGACGATGGCCGTCACCGTCGCCGCGGGCGCGCAGGCGAAGTTCCTCAACCCGCTGAACCCCGCGTCGTACCTCGAAGGCGCGTTGCCCATGACCGCCGCGATGGTCCAGCTTCTCACCGGTGACATCACCGGCGGCGGGCTGGCCTACCGCAGTCTGTTCGCCATCGGCCTCGTACTCTTCGTCATCACGCTCGTCATGAACGTCATCAGCGACTACGTCTCGCGGCGCTACCGGGAGGCATACTGAGATGGCGACCGACACCGACTCCGGCTACATCGATAGCTTCGGACAGGTCAGCCGAACCACCGGGACCGTCTTCCGGTACCTGCTGTTGGCCGCGACGATGTTCGGCATCGTCACGCTCGCCGTCCTCCTCGTCTACGTCGCCAACGACGCGATTCGCCCGCTCACCGCCGACCTCGGCTGGCATCTCACCTTCTTCCTGACGCTCGTCGTCCCCACGACGGTCGTCGGCGGCTACCTCGCCCGGCGCAACGTGCCGGCGCTCAAACTCGGCGGCATGGTCGTCGGGATGCTCGCCGTGTTCCTGATGTTCAGCGGCGGCGTCGCCATCGTCTTCGTCGATATCATTCCGCCCCTGACCGGCCTCTCGTACGTCGTCGGCCTCCTCGTCCCGGCGGCGCTCGTCGTCGTCCTGACGAAGTACGAACAGCAGATTCCCTTCACGCTCCGGGTCGCCGCGACCGGTGCCGCGTTCATCCTGTCGCTCGTCGGCGTGCCGGGGTACTTCCACAGCATCCCCGAAATTGTCCGCCAACTCCCCGTGGTCCCCGCCGACTGGATGATTCTGACGCTCGTCCTCGGCGGCGTGGCCGCGGTCGTCGTCGGCCAGTACGTCGCCCGCATCCGTGAGAACACCACGGCGGGCCTCGCCGCGGGCGCGTCGGCGCTCCTCTTGACCGGCCTCGCGGCCGTCGTCGGCCCGACGCTCGGCGTCGATGCGAACGCCGCCGCCGTCGTCACGTCCGTCGCGTTCGTCCCGACGCTGGCCTACGCCGGCGGCGCGGCGGTCACCCGCGAACAGGAGCGAATCGGCCTCCTTCTCGCCGCGGCCGTCGTCGTCGGGTCGCTCGTCGGCGCGTTCGCGGTCGACGCGCTCGGCTTCGCCGGCCCGCAGTCGTGGGTCGACTGGCAGTTCCTCACGAGCGCCCACAGCGGAACCGCCGAGAACGCCGGTCTCTACCCGGCTATCGGTGGCTCTATCCTGCTGATGGCGACGGTCGCCGCCCTCTCGTTCCCGCTCGGCGTCGGCGCGGCGGTGTACCTCGAAGAGTACGCCCCCGACAACGCCTTCTCCCGATTCATCGACGTGAACATCTCGAACCTCGCCGGCGTCCCCTCGGTCGTCTACGGCCTGCTCGGACTCGGCGTGTTCGTCACCTATCTCGGCCAGCCGACGGGGACGGTCCTCATCGGCGGCGCGACGCTCGCGCTCCTCATCCTGCCCATCGTCATCATCTCCTCGCGCGAGGCGATTCGGGCCGTGCCCGGCGACATGCGGCAGGCGTCCTACGGCATGGGCGCGACGCGCTGGCAGACCGTCAAGAACGTCGTCCTCCCGGAGGCGTTCCCCGGCATCCTGACCGGGACCATCCTCGCGCTCGGCCGGGCCATCGGCGAGACCGCGCCGCTCATCATGATCGGCGCGCCGAACGTGCTTTTCAACCTGCCGACGGAGCTCACCTCGAAGGTGAGCGCGATGCCCCTGCAGGTGTACGCGTGGTCCAGCCTGTTCGCCAGCGAGGACTTCTACACGAAGGCCGTTCCGGCCGGCGTCGTGGTTCTCTTGGCGGTCCTCCTCGCCATGAACTCCATCGCCATCGTCCTGCGCAACAAGTTCGAAAGTGAAAACTGAATACCACCAATGAGCCAAAGAGACAAAGCACCCGAGGGAGAACAGCAAGCCATGAACGGAACAGAGGACCCGACGAACGACGAGATGCTCGTCGAAACCGACGTGAGCGACGGGCTCTCTGCGTCGGGGAACTCGGTGGGTCGGGAGGCCGAGACCGTCATCAGTTCGGAGAACATCAACGTCTGGTACGGCGACGACCACGCGCTCACCGACATCTCGATGGACATCCCCGAGAACAGCGTGACCGCCATGATCGGTCCCTCCGGCTGCGGGAAGTCCACGTTCCTCCGCTGTATCAACCGGATGAACGACCTCATCGACGTCGCCCGCGTCGAAGGGGGACTCACGCTCCGCGGCAAGAACGTCTACGACGACGACGTCGACCCCGTCGCACTCCGCCGCCGCGTCGGCATGGTGTTCCAGAAGCCGAACCCGTTCCCGAAGAGCATCTACGAGAACGTCGTCTACGGCCTGAAGATTCAGGGCATCGACGCCGACTACGACGAGGTCGTCGAGGAGTCGCTCAAGCGCGCCGCCCTCTGGGACGAGGTGAAAGACCGCCTCCACGAGTCCGGTCTCGACCTCTCCGGCGGCCAACAACAGCGTCTCTGTATCGCCCGCGCCATCGCCACCGACCCCGAGGTGCTGCTCATGGACGAGCCCGCATCGGCGCTCGACCCCGTGGCGACCTCGCAGATCGAAGACCTCGTCGAGGAGCTCGCCGAGGACTACACGGTCGTCATCGTCACCCACAACATGCAGCAGGCCGCGCGTATCTCCGACAAGACCGCCGTCTTCCTCACCGGCGGTGAACTCGTCGAGTTCGACGACACCCAGAAAATCTTCGAGAACCCCGAGAGCCAGCGCGTCGAAGACTACATCACCGGCAAGTTCGGATAGCCCTCGCCGGCGTTCGCGCACCCTCGGCTGCTTCTGTGAGACGCTCGATTCACCGCCCCGGAGCGACGCCAACGCCCCGCCATCGCGCATTCAACACGGTCGTTCGAGACGGACCGCGACTCGACCACCGAAACCATCACAAGGAATTTCACTTCGCCTGTCGGAACGTGACGTATGGCTAGAAACACGTACCAATCTCGCCTCAATCAGCTCGAAGAGGACGTGTTGTATCTCAGCGAACTCACCGCCGAACGGGTCCGGTTCGCTCTCGACGCGCTCGAAGACAAAGACGAGCGGAAGGCACAGGAAGTCATCGAGGGGGACCGCGAAATCAACCGCATCTACCTCGACTTGGAACAGGACTGCATCGACCTGCTCGCGCTCCAACAGCCGGTCGCGGGCGACCTGCGATTCATCGCGGCGTCGTTCAAGATAATCACCGACCTCGAACGCATCGGCGACCTCGCGACCAACCTCGCGCAGTACGCCATCGACGCCGAAAACGACGTGTACGCGGAGGTCGACATCCGCCGCATCGGCGACGCCGCTCTCGATATGGTGGACCAGGCGATGGACGCCTACGAGACCGAAGACACCGACCTCTGTCACTCCGTGGCCGAGCGCGACGACAACCTCGACACGATGTGTGACAACGCCTCCCAGAGCATCGTCCGCGACCTCATGAACGGCGACGACTTCGAGGGCGACGGCGACCTCGAGCCCGAGACCGCCCTCGTCGACGTGCGCCGACTCCTGCTGACGGTGCGCGACCTCGAACGCATCGGCGACCACGCCGTCAACGTCGCGGCGCGGACGCTCTACATGATCGACAACGACGACTCGCTGCTGTTCTGAGCGGGCGTCGGCGCTCGGGTGGCTCGGTCGGCCGCGGGTCGGTCAACGCGGGCCGGACCGAACCCCGGCGTTCTCCGCATTTTCCGAACGGGTCAGGCGGATGTCTGCATGAACAGATACCCGAACATCAGCCCCGCAGTTCCGACAGCCACAGCACTGTAGAGCAGGACGTACTTCAGCGAGTACGCTGACGCGTACCAGACTGCGCCGGCGGCCGCGACGAGCGACATGCCGAGCGTGCCGTATACCACGGGCATCCCCTCCAGCGATAGTCGGTGCGCCAGTAGTGCTTCGGCGATGTGGGGCGCGAGGGCACCAGCGCAGACGACGAGGAACCCGCTGGTGATCCGTCGGTCGATGTGGGTGGACACACAACTGTGCTGACGACGCCCTGAAATATGTTTTCTGGTTGTCATCCTGGGTGTGCGCCCAAATCAAAGCCGCTGGCTGACACAGTTTGCGCAGCGAAAAGACGCGAAGAGCGAAGAGCCGCCCCCGACTTACTGGAAGCCGATGCGGCCGCCGTCGCGGGTGTCGGGCGACAGGCCCTCGCGGGAACCGCCCTTGAACTGGTCTTGGATGTCCTCGTAGTAGCGCATCAGTTCCTCGGTGATGGTCGGCCGGACCGACTCCATCGCCTTGCGGAAGTGGCGCATCTCGATTTCCTCGGCGTCGGAGTCCTCACGGAGCGCCTCGATGGCCGCCTCGCGGCAGATGGATTCGAGGTCGGAGCCGACGTAGCCGTCGGTGATCTCCGCGATTTCGCGGAGGCTCACGTCGGGCGCGAGCGGGCTCTGCTGCGTGTGAATGTCGAGAATCTGCTCGCGGCCCTCCTCTGCGGGCTGGCCGATGAGCACGAGGCGGTCGAACCGGCCCGAGCGGATGAGCGCGGGGTCGATCATGTCCGGGCGGTTGGTCGCCGCGATGACCATGACGTTGCCCGCGTCTTCGAGGCCGTCTAACTCCGTCAGGAGCTGGTTGACGACGCGCTCGGAGACGTTGTTGCCCATGTCGTTGCCGCGGGCCGGGGCGAGCGCGTCAAGCTCGTCGAAGAAGATGATGGTCGGCGAGACCTGCCGCGCCTTGCGGAACGTCTGCCGAATCGCCTTCTCCGACTCGCCGACCCACTTCGAGAGCAGTTGCGGGCCGCGCACCGAGATGAAGTTCGCGTTCGTCTCGTTGGCGACGGCCTTCGCTATCAGGGTCTTGCCCGTGCCGGGCGGCCCGTAGAGGAGCACGCCCTTCGGAGCCTCGATACCCATCCGCTGGAACTTCTCGGGGGTCGTCAGCGGCCACTCGACGCTCTCTTGGACCTTCTGTTTGGGCCCTTCGAGACCGCCCACGTCGTTCCACGTGACCTTCGGAATCTCGACGAGCACCTCGCGCATCGCCGAGGGTTCGACCTCGCCGAGCGCGCCGCCGAAGTCGTCGTTCTTGACGACCATCCGGTCGATGAGGCTCGGCGGGATGTCCTCCCTATCGAGGTCGATTTCGGGGAGGTAGCGCCGCAGCGCCTTCATCGCGGCCTCCTTCGTCAGCGCCTCGATGTCCGCGCCGACGAAGCCGTGGGTGTCGTCGGCGAGGTCGTCGAGGTCCACGTCGTCCGAAAGCGGCATGCCGCGGGTGTGAATCTGGAGGATTTCCTTGCGGCCTTCCTCGTCCGGCACGCCGATTTCGATTTCGCGGTCGAACCGACCGGGACGGCGGAGCGCGGGGTCCACCGAATCGACGCGGTTCGTCGCCGCGATGACGATGACCTGTCCGCGGGCTTCCAGCCCGTCCATCATCGTCAGCAGTTGGGCGACGACCCGGCGTTCGACCTCGCCGGTCACGTCCTCGCGCTTGGGCGCGATGGAGTCGAGCTCGTCGATGAAGATGATGCTCGGCGACTCCTCTTTGGCGTCCTCGAATATCTCCCGGAGCTGTTGTTCGGACTCGCCGTAGTACTTCGAGATGATTTCCGGCCCTGCGATAGAGAAGAAACTCGCCGAGGTCTCGTTGGCGACCGCGCGGGCGAGAAGCGTCTTCCCGGTACCCGGCGGGCCGTGGAGCAACACCCCCTGCGGGGGCTCGATGCCCAGTTTCTTGAATATCTGGGGGTGTTTCATCGGCAGTTCGACCATCTCGCGGACGCGCTGAATCTCGTTGGTCAGGCCGCCGATGTCCTCGTAGGTGATGCCACCGCCGGCCTTCTCGAAGCCGGAGATGGGCTCCTCGCGGAGTTCGACATCAGTGTCCTCGGTGACGAGGACGACGCCCTCCGGCTTCGTCTCGACGGCGATGAGCGGAATCGCCTGTCCGGGCGACCGCATAAACGGGTGGTTCGTACTCGACATCACCGGAACGATGTCGCGTTCGACCACGGGTCGCTTGAGAATCTGCCGTTTGACCATGCCGGCCGCGTCGGACCCGAACTGCACGCTCGCCTCCTCTGGCGGCGCGAGCACGAGTTTGTCGGCCTTCGTGGCCTCTGCCTTGCGGATGGTGACCCGTTCGCCGATGCCCACGTCGGCGTTCTGCCGCGTGAATCCGTCGATTCGGACCGTATCCGTGTTCCAGTCCTGCCGGTCTGCCCGCCACACCTTCGCGGCGGTCGTTTTTCCTCCCTCGATCTCGATGATGTCTCCCGGCGAGAGCTTGAGATGGAGCAAGGTGTCCGGATCAAGACGGGCGATACCGCGCCCCGAGTCGTTCGGGTACGCTTTCGCCACTTCGAGTTGGACTTCGTTCATGATTACCTCGCGGGGATGCTGATACCTGTGAGAGGCCATCGGATAAGTCCTTCCCCGGTCGGCCCGAGGCACCGTCCTCTCGTGGTTACAGCCTAGCACACCGTAGGGCGGGCGGCTACTAATCCCTACCGACTGGACAGGCGTCGGCGCGTCGATGGCTGGCGTTTTTACGCTCGAACACCACGGTTCACGCATGCGACTCCTCGCGTTCGACGGCCGGATGGGTGCCAGCGGCGACATGCTCCTCGGCGCGCTCGTCGCCGCCGGTGCTGACCCGTCCGTCCTCTCGCCCGTCGAAGACGCCCTCGACGTGACCTACCGCGTCCACGAGGTCGAAAAAAACGGCATCCTCGCGACCAAGGTGGACGTGCTCCTCGCGGAGACCGACGGTGGCGACCCCCGCGGCGAGGGTCACGGCGACGACCACCGACGCCTGCGCGCCGACGGCGACGACGGGGGAGACTCCGACGACGGTGGCAACGGCGACGACGCCGAACACAGCAACCAACACCAGTATCACCACCACGACCGCGCTCACGACGAAGCCGGGCACGACCACGACGACGGGCACGGTCATTCGCACGGCGGCGGTGGTGGACACGGTCACTCGCACGACCATCCACACTCACACGACGACCACCACCACCACGACCATCCACACTCACACGACGACGACCACCACCACGACCATTCGCACTCCCACGACGGCCACACCCACGCCGAGGGTCACGGCCCGCACCGGACCTACCCCGAGGTCGTCGAACTCGTCGAGTCGATGGGCCTCCCCGCGGGCGTCGTCGAGGACGCGACGGCCATCTTCCGCGTGCTCGGCGAGGCCGAAGCCGAGGTCCACGGCACGAACCTCGAGGAGACGCACTTCCACGAGGTCGGCGCGGACGACGCCATCGCCGACGTGGTCGGGGTCTGTCTCCTCCTCGACGACCTCGACGTGGACCGCGTCGTCACCGGCCCGGTCGCCGTCGGTGGCGGCGAGGCCGAGATGAGCCACGGAACCTACCCGGTGCCCGCGCCCGCCGTGCTCAACATCACCGCGGCGGCCGACTGGTCGGTCCGCGGGGGTCCCGTCGAGGCCGAACTGCTCACCCCCACGGGCGCGGCCATCCTCGCGCACCTCGCCGAGGGCGTCGAGACGCTCCCGGCGATGTCGGTCGAATCGTCCGGCTACGGGGCCGGCGGCTGGGACTTCCCGGACCACCCAAACGTCCTCCGCGCGGTCGTCGGCGACGGCGGTTCGCGGCTCGTCCGCGACGAGATTACCGTCCTCGAAACGAACCTCGACGACGCCACGCCCGAGGTCCTCGGCGGGCTTCAGGAGACCCTGAAAGACGCCGGCGCGCGCGACGTGGCCATCGTCCCGACGACGATGAAGAAGTCCCGGCCCGGCCACCTCGTCAAGGTCGTCGTCAAGCCCGAAGACGCCGAGCGCGTCGCCTACCGCCTCGCGGTCGAAACGGGCACGCTCGGAATCCGCGAACACGGCGCGGGCCACCGCTGGACCGCCCGCCGCGAGTTCGAGACGGCGACGCTCGATATCGACGGCGAAGCCTACGAGGTGAGCGTCAAGGTCGGAAGCGACGCCGACGGCGTCGTCTACGACCGAAGCGCCGAGTACGACGACGCGCTCGCCGTGGCGAAAGAGACGGGGCTTCCGGTCCGCGAGGTCATGCGCCGCGCCGTCGACGCGGTGTCGTCGGACGACGGCGAGTGAGCCACGCCGTCCCCGCCGACGTGACTCGGTTACTCCGTCAACGGCGGATACGCGACCTCCCAGAGATGCCCGTCCGGGTCCGAAAAGTAGCCCGAATAGCCGCCCCAGAACGCGTCCTGTGTGGGTTTGACTATCTCGCCGCCCGCCGCGTGCACCGCGTCGAGAACCGCGTCCACTTCTGACTGTTCGGCGACGTTGTGCGCAATCGTGACGCCCGCGAAGCCGCTTCCGTCCGCGGGGACGGTCGCGTCCTCGGCGAGCGACTCGCGCGGGTAGAGCGCGAGCCACGTCCCTTCGAGGGTGAAAAACGCGATGTCGCTGTCCGGGTCGCGGTCGCGGAGTGGTAAGCCGAGGCCGTCGCGGTAGAACCGAATCGACTCGTCGAGGTCCGAAACGCCGAGCGTCACCACCGTGATTCGCGGGTCCATCCGAGAGACGCGTCGCCGACGGTGATAAATCGAGACGGCCGGCCTCTCGACTGGGCGATTACCGAGGGGAAAATCCGAATCGGCTATTCGGCGGTCACTTCTCGTTGAACTGCGGCCGGGAGTTGAACGGCGCGAACGTCCCCGCGGGGTTGTTCACGTGAATCCACGCGTGGAGGCCCCAGTGCCCCGCCGCGAAGCCCCACATGCCGTCGTCGCTGTCGCCGTGGAACAGGTCCGGGAACGGGCCGGTGTACTCCGACCCCTCGTCGAACAGATACTCGACCGCGCCGAGGACGAGCGTTTCCTTGCCGTTGCCCTCGTTTTTCCCGTAGACGAGCGCGGCGGGCTTCGTGATATCGACCTCGTCGTCGTAGTTCTCGATGATGTACTCGTGGTTCACGTAGTGGTAGCCCATGTCCGGCACGAACGGACTGCCGAGGACGTAGCCGTCCGCGATGGCCTTCCGCACGTCCGCGTACTTCGAGGTGGCCGCCCGGACCGACGCGAGTTCGCGCTGGAGCGCCCCGCGGTGCGCCGCCGCGGGCCCGGTGAACGCCCCGACCGAGAGCGCGCCGACGCCGAGTGCCTTCAGATACGTCCGTCGCCCGACCCCAGGGGTGCGTGATGTGCTCATGCGACTGATGTGCTCATGCGACACTCGATACGCGTCGGTGGAACGTAGCTATGAACTTGGACACGGCGCGTCTCATAAACTGAGAGTCGGGTTAAGAGCGTTCTTTTCCCGCCGACCACTCGAATCACGGAAGCTTCTGTCGGTCGCGTAGAGCACCGTTAGGCGGCCGTTAACGGCGTCAAAACCGCCGCCGCGGGCGCTCACTCCTCGCGCGAGCGGTGTTCGTCCAGCGCCTCGTCGATGCTCAGTTCGCCGCCGGCGACGCGGCGCGCGAGGCCCTCGTCGATGGTGCGGTTGTCGTCGGACGCCTCGCGCGAGCGCGCTTTGATGCGCGTGAGTTCGCCCTCGGTCGGCTCTATCTCGCGGGACTCGATTCGCTCGCCGTCCAGACGGGCGATGTTCACCGCGGCGAGCACGTCGCCCATGCCGCGCGCGCCGCTTCCGAGGTACGGCGTCGTCCCGGTCTCGTCGACGAGTTCGACCGCGATGCCGTCGAGTTCGTTGATGAGTTTCGCGCCCTGCAGGCGCGCGCCGTCGCCGATGCGGACCACGGGGTCGACCGCGTCTTCCGTCTCGCGTCGGATGACTTCGACGGCGTCCGCAAGCGGGACGTGGAACGCGGCGACGACCGTCTCGCCCGAAAGGACGGCGATGCCGGGTCTGGTCCCGGGGTCGACCCCGACGACGGTCCGCCCGTCGCCGTCGCGGAGGCTCGCGAGCGCCTCGTCGACGGCGCGGCGCACGTCGTCGCCGGTCGCGGTCACGCGGGTCACGTTCCCGTCGGAGCCCGTGCCGTCGAGGTCGTCGTCGGGACCGGTGAGGAGGACCCGCGCCCGCTCGGGCAAGGGGTCGCCCGGCTCGACGGTCGTAAACGTGACACCTCGGCTCCGGAGTTCGGACACGGCCTCGTGGTAGAGGTCGAAATCGGCGGTGGCGACGACTATCACGGGGGTCCCTTGGCGACGGCGACGAATAAAGCGTCGTGCGCGAGTCGCCGCGGTGGCCGCCGCCCGCGACGACCGGGGTGGACCGGGGTCTTTTTCGGCCGGTGGCACCCACCACCTGACGTGACAGAGTCAGTCTCCACCGGGTGCGACGCGCTCGACGACCTCCTCGACGGCGGGTTCGAACGCGGCACCGTCACGCAGGTGTACGGCCCCTCCGCGGCCGGCAAGACGAACGTCGCGCTCTCGGCGGCGGTCCGGGTCGCCGCGGCGGGCGGCACCGTCGTCTACATCGACACCGAGGGCCTGTCGGTCGACCGCTTCCAACAACTCGCGGAGGCGGTCGCCCCCGAGGACGTGGAGTCTGTGACCTCGCGGCTGATGATAAGCGAGGCGTACGACTTCGAAGACCAAGAACAGGCCGTCCGCGACGCCGAGGAGTTCGCCGCCAGCGCCGACCTCATCGTCCTCGACTCCGCGACCGGCTTCTACCGGCTCGAACGGACCGCCGAGGGCGACGGCGGCGAGGCGCTCCGACGGGTCGCCCGGCAGGTCACGCACCTGCTGTCGCTCGCGCGCAAACACGACCTCGCGGTCGTCCTAACGAATCAGGTGTACTCCGACCCCGACACCGACCGGACGCGCGCGCTCGGCGGCCACACCCTCGAACACTGGACCGGCACCGTCGTCCGCCTCGACCGCTTCCGCGGCGGCAACCGCCGGGCGACGCTCGAAAAGCACCGCGCGAAACCCGCCGGGGAGACGGCGACGTTCAAGATAACGGACCGCGGGCTCTCCGCGACTGACGTATAAAAAAAGGTCGACGCGGCCGGGCGGACGCCCCGGCCGAATCCCGCTCCTGTGTTCTGTTCGCGTTTCTTCTCGGGCGCGGTCGGCGACGTTACAGCTCGTTCAACTTGCGGAGGAGCTGGCCGCGGTAGCGCTCGTCGGCCTCGAAGCCCTTGACTTCGAGCACGTTGCGTTCGAGTTTGTCGAGCGCGACGTGGAACGCGTGTTCAGCGCCGTAGCCCTCGCCGCTGCCGGCCAGTTGGCCGTGGCTCGTGCGGAGCCGAATCTGGCACTGGATGAGCGGCGTCCCGCGGAGCTTCTCCTTGTGCTCGTGGAAGCGGACGTGGGCGTGGAGCACGCTCATCCGCTGGTACTTGTCCGCGACCTCGGTGATGGCCGAGTTGATGTCGGCGCGGCTCAGCGTCTCGAGGAGGCCGATGTTCGTGACCTGCACGTCCATCTGCTCTTCTTCGGTGTAGGTGAGCGCGCGGAGCACGTCGGTCTTGGTCACCACGCCGAGGACCTCGCCGTCGTCGTCGGCGGGCGTGACGACCAGCCCGGCGATGTCGTGTTCCAGCATGCGCGCGACCGCGTCGCGGACGCTCTCTTCGGGCGTCGCCGTGCGCGCGGGGCTGGTCATGAGGTCGTAGACCGGGAGGTCGAGCATCCGGTCGGTGTCGCCGCGGCGGTCCTGCTTGCCCTGTCGGCCCTCGTCGCGCACCATGAACTCGACGAGGTCGTAGGTGGTCAGGATGCCCGCGAGGCGACCGTCCGGGTTGACGACCGGCAGCCGCGAGACGCCGTGTTCGCGGAGGCGGTTGATGGCCTGCCCGAGGTGGTCCCGTTCGCCGATGGTGACCACGTCGTCGGTGTAAATCTGCTCGACGGTCAGCGCGTCGAGGTGGTCGAGGACGGCCTCGAGGATGGCGTCCTGCGTGATGATGCCGTACTGTTTTTCGCCCTCGTAGACCGGCGCGACCTTCGTGTCGCCCTCGACGAGCATGCGCGCGACCTCCCGCACGTTCTCGTGACGGTCTATCTTGGGGACGGCCTTCGTCAGCGCGGCCGCTTTGGTGCTGTCTTCGACGTGCGAGTTGATGAGCTGCTTCTCACCGATGACGCCCGCGTACTCGCCGTCGTCCTGGACGATGATGCCCTTAGGGTTTTCCCGCTCGAAGATAGAGCGGACCTTGCCTAATCGCTCGTCAACGTCGACCTCGATGAAATCAGGAGTGGCGATATCAGCAATATCCATAATACATCCTTACATACAACGCCTCGTCTCTTGAAGGTTCGTCCCGTTTCCATCCGCTAGGAAGGACCGAAATCGCAAGGCCACGCCGGGGCTGAAGGGACGAATTCCGCCGGCAGACGGCCTGTGAGCATTGTTAACACTATTATTTTGCTGAACGTCCCCATTTTTCGCCGACACGTCGGCCGTGACGGTGGCGCGCGCGGCGCTGTACTATCATTCAATTGTCAGCCTCCGTCGGGCGAATCCGAGGCGTAACTCGGTTCGTACCCCCACCGAGAGCGGACCAGATAAGTCCCTGAATTCGGCGGTAGTTCGGGCCTAACCTGCCGAATTCGCACATCTAGTCGCTCCATACTTACAGCCGTTCCTACCGTTCAGTATTTCCAGAGAATGGCGTCTCCTGACAAGAACTCCCAGACTGACCGCCTCGATGGCGAAGAATCGTTCCGAGCAGACGGTGCCGGCACCGCCGAACTGGTCCCCACGACCGGTCCGGAGGCGATGGCCGCCCGCGCGAGTGAACTACCGGTCTCCGCGTCGGACCGAATCGAATACGGCCCCGTCGAAGACCCCGTCTCCGGCGAGGCGATAGACGAGGACCGCCCGGAAACGCTCCGGGAGGCCGTCCTCCGCGAAGTGAAGACGTTCTTCGCCGAAATCGACGACGAGACGGCGTTCGCGCCGACGCCCTCCGAGGCGTTCATCGAAGACAAGTTCTTCGACTTCTCGTACCTCGAGGGCGTCGAGGCCGTCGAACACTACTGGGTGAACAAGCCCTTCGCGTTCGTCTCCATCCTGTACGACCACGAGAAGCGCGAACACCAGTACCACGTGAGCGAACCGCGCCTCGACGACTTCGAGGACTTCGTGCGCGACGACCTGACGAAGATTCTGCGCAACAGCCTGCTGTACCGCGACCTCGACGCCGACGGCGACCGAGAGGACGTGTTCGACGACGAGGCCCGCGAGATAATCTCCGAACACGCCGCGACGGTCGAAGACGGGTCGCTCTGGAAGTTGTTTTACTTCCTGCTCCGCGACTTCATCCACTTCGGCCGCATCGACCCCGTGATGCGCGACCCTGGCATCGAAGACATCTCCTGTGACGGCGACGACGTGCCCGTCTACGTCTTCCACAGCGTCTACCGGGACGTGCCGACGAACGTGGTCTTCGACGACGGCGACCTCTCGTCGTTCACCATCCGCCTCGCGCAACGCGCGGGCAAGCAAGTGACCGTCTCCGACCCGCTCGTGGACGCGAGCCTCCCGGACGGCTCCCGCGTTCAGTTGACTCTCGGCTCCGACGTCGCCACCCGCGGGTCCAACTTCACCATCCGGAAGTTCTCGGACGTGCCGCTGTCGCCGGTCGATCTCGTGCGCTGGAACACCTTCAGCGTCGAGCAGATGGCGTACTTCTGGCTCGCCATCGAGAACAACCGGTCGCTCATCTTCGCGGGCGGCACGGGCTCCGGGAAGACAACCTCGATGAACGCGGTGTCCTTCTTCGTCCCCGGCCACGCGAAGGTCGTCTCCATCGAGGACACGCGCGAAATCACGCTCCCGCACGACAACTGGATTCAGTCCGTCACCCGCGACACGTTCACGGCCGACGGCCGCGGCGAGGTGTCGATGTACGCGCTCCTGCAGGCCGCGCTCCGACAGCGCCCCGAGTACCTGCTGGTCGGTGAGATTCGCACGGAAGAGCGCGTCGCCCTGACGTTCTTCCACTCCATCGCCACGGGCCACACCGCGTACACGACGTTCCACGCCGACTCCTCGGAGGGCGTGGTCCACCGCATGCGCAACGAGCCCCTCGGCGTGCCGGCCCAGATGCTCTCAGACCTCGACATCATCTCGGTCCAAAAGCAGATTCACCTCGACGGCGACCGGACCCGCCGGAACATCGCCGTCACCGAAATCGCCGGCGTCGACGACGACGGCGAGGTCGAACTCCGCGACGTGTTCAAGCGCAACCCCGAGAACGACGCCCACGAGCGCGTCGGCGACTCGGTCGTCCTCGACGAAATCGCCGCCGAGCGCGGCTGGACGGCCGCCGACCTGCAGTACGAACTCGACGTTCGCGCCGACGTGCTCCGGTACATCGCCGCCTCGGGCGTCGACGACTACCTGACCGTGTCGGCGATGATTCGCCGCTTCGAGCGCGACCGCGAAGGCCTCCTCGCGCACGTCTACGCCGAGACCTCGCTGGTCTCCGTCGACGACGAGGCCGACGAGGACGAGGCCGCGGCCGACGACTTCGACGACGACGAAATCGAGGTCTCGCCCGAGACCGAGCAACTCCTCGCCGACCTGTTCGACATCGAGTTGGACGACGACGCGGATGCCGACGCGGGCGACGACGCGGATGCCGACGCGGATGCCGACGCGGATACTGACACGGCAGACGACGAGCGCGACGAATCCGATGACGGCGCTGACTGGGAAGTCGTCGGCGACGACGCTGACGCGGTCGCTGACGACGTTGGCGACGCGGAAGACGACGCTGTCGCCGACGCCGATTCCGCCGCCACCGAGTTCGACGATATCGCGGAGGCTGGCCCCGCGCCGGCCGATGACGCCTCGGACGCGGACGAAGCCGTGAGCGACGACGACGACCGGGAGGCCGACGATGTCCGCTGACTCGTCGAACTCGGTCCCCCTGCCCGACTACGAGGTCGAGCAGTACTTCCCGCGCGAACACTTCGACGAGTCGCCCGAGGAGGTCAAGCGGCTCCGCCAGCGCTACGGCTACGTCCGAACGTACTTCAAGCGCAACCCGGCGGGCCACCGCGACCTCCAGCGCTGGCTGAACCAGACCCGCGTGGGCACGACCTACGACCTGTACCTCACGCAGTCGCTCAAACTGGCGTTCGTCACCGCGGTGTTCGGCTCGCTCGTTGGACTCGCGCTCACGTTCGTCCTCGCCCGCATTGGCGTGCTGGCGAACGCGTCGAGCCCCGTGAGCTTCGGCATCGCGGCGCAGTACGTCGTCCCGCTGCTCCCCTACAAGGTGCCCATCCTCGGCGCGGCCCTCGTCGCCCTCGTCGGCGGACTGGCGGCCGCCGGGACCTACTACGCCCGGTACTACCTCCCCAAGAGCCGTGCCGAGATGCGCGGCCGGAGCATCGACATCCTGCTCCCGCACGCCATCGTCTACATGTACGCGCTCAGCCACGGCGGGATGAGCTTCCTCGAGGTCATCCGCTCCGTCGCGGACGCGCCCGACTACGGCGAGGTGTCCCGCGAGTTCGAGATGATCGCCCGCGACATGGACCTGTTCGGCAACGACCTGTTCACGGCGCTCCGCAACTCCCGGAACCTGACGCCCTCGATTAACTTCGAGCAGTTCCTCGACGACCTCCTTTCGGTCCTCGACTCCGGCGGCGACGTGACCGCCTTCCTCGACCGCGAGTCCGCGACGTACCTCGAAGAGGCCCGCGACGAACAGGAGGACTTCATCGAGACGCTGTCGATGCTCTCGGAGGTGTTCGTCGCCGCGTTCGTCGCCGCGCCGCTCTTGCTCATCGTCACCCTGATGGTCATCAGTTTCCTCGGCGGCGACACGCTCGTCCAGCTGTACGCCCTGAACTACCTCATCTTCCCGCTGGGGATGGCGTTGTTCCTGCTCCTCGTGGACGTGCTCTCCTCGCCGTACACGCAGGACACGGTCCGGACGAAACACGACGTGACCGTCCTCGAAGAGATTCGGACGGTCGTGTTCAACTTCCTCGGCGCGGTGCGCCGCGAAGTCCAGCGCGCCCGCGAGGCCCGCTGGGGCGGTGACGGCATCGCCTCCGACGGCGGCTTCGTCGACGAGCGACTCGACGACTACCGCCTCGAAAACGCGGTGTACGAGCTTCGGACGCTCATCGGCGACCCGCTCGACATCATGCGCCGCCAGCCGTACCTCTCGGCGGTCATCACGGTGCCGCTCGCGCTCCTGTCGGTCGTCGGCGTCTTCGTGCTCGGCCTCGCGACGCCGACCCTCGACGCCATGCTCGCGAACCCC
The DNA here is from genome assembly GCF_001469875.2 of Haloferax marisrubri. Taxonomy (GTDB): domain Archaea; phylum Halobacteriota; class Halobacteria; order Halobacteriales; family Haloferacaceae; genus Haloferax; species Haloferax marisrubri. Next base: position 651,367 of record NZ_LOPW02000010.1, read on the forward strand.
TACAACACGACGGTCTGGTTCGTCGTCCTCCCGTTCGCCATCGTTGCGGTCCCCCTGACGGTCTTCCACGAGCTTCGGACCCGCCGCGAGCGCACCCTCGAACGGCGCTTCCCCGACACGCTGAACCTGCTGTCGAGCGCCAACCAGATGGGTATCTCGCTGGTCGAGTCGCTCGCGCTCGTCTCCCGCTGGTCGAACGGCGCGCTCGCGGACGAACTCCGCGCGCTCCGCAACGACATCCGCTGGAACCACGACGCCCACTCGGCGCTCATGGCGTTCGCCACCCGGCTCAACGTCCCGCAGCTCTCGCGGGTCATCCGGCTCATCGCCAGCGGCGGCCGCACCAGCGGCGACCTCTCGCGCGTCCTCAGCGTCGCCGCGGAGGACACCCGCAACCGGTACAAGCTCGAAAAGTCGCGCCGTCGCGCGATGGGCTCGTACATCGCCATCGTCGTCATCGGGTACTTCGTCTACCTGTTCGTCATCCTGATGCTCGGCGCGAGCTACCTCGGCCCCCTCGCCGAGATGACCGGACCGTCCACGTCCGCGTCGATGGACGGACAGTCGCTCCCCATCGGCATCTCGTCGGTGCCGCTGGCGAACTTCCACGTGGTGTTCTTCCACTCCGCGCTGATTCAGGCGGTCGGAAGCGGACTCCTCGCCGGAAAACTGGCCGACAACAGCGCCCTCAGCGGACTGAAGTACGCCCTCGGGCTGTCCGCGCTGGCGCTCGTCGCCTTCGCATTGGTGTAAGGCCATGACTCACAACACTCCCAACAACACCCAACACACGCACTCGCCCCTCAGGCACGTACTGCGCGGGTTCGTCGCGGGCGAAGCCCGCCGCGGCTCGCACCTCCGCGGTGACCGCCGCGGGGCCTCGGCCATCCTCGGCACGATGCTCGCGTTCGCGCTCGTCGTCTCGCTCGTCGCGATGGTGCAGGTTTCGGCGGTCCCCGCGTGGAACCAACAGACCGAATTCGAACACCTCACGGCCGCCGAGACCGACTTCGCCGCGTTCGACGAGAGCGTCGCGAAGGCCGTCGACGGCCGCGGCACGCGCTCGACCCTCGACGCCGGCGTCGACTACCCGACCCGCGCGCTGTTCGTCTCGCCCGCCGCCGGCTCCGGCAGCCTCCGGACGACCGACCCCGCGACGGCCCGCATCTCCGGCGCTGTCGCGACCGGCGAGACCGGCACCTACTGGGACGGCTCCGAACACGCGTTCGACACCCAGCAGTTCGTCTACCGACCCGACTACCGGTACCTCCAGAGCGAACCCTCGCTCGTCCACGAGGGAACCGCGCAGTACACCGCCTACGGCGGCGGCGAGGTCGGCGCGACCCAGTCGCTCGTGGACGGGACCAAAGTGTCTCTCGTCTTCCTCGAAGGCGACATCGACACCGCGACGGGCGAGGCGGCCACCTTCAGCGTCGTCCCCCTGAGCGCCGGCACCGACTACATCACCGTCACCGACGCGGGCACGCCCATCACCATCTCGGTCCCCACTCGGCTCTCCGAAGACACGTGGCGCGCCCTGTTGGCCGACGAACCCAACGTCCGCTCCATCTCGTACGCGACCGGAGCCGACTACAACACGCTGACTGTCGAACTCGCGCCCGGCAAGACGTACGACCTGCGGCTCTCTCGGGTCGGCATCGACACCCCCGGCGCGCTCCAAGAGCCTGCCTACATCATCGACGTGGAGGGCGACAACGCCGTCGTCCCGCCCGGTGCGACTCACCGGGTCGCCGTCGAGGTCCGCGACGCGCAGAACAACCCCGTTCCCAACGCGGTCGTCAAGGCCAGCCCCGGCCTGACCGCCGAGAGCGGGCGTATCGTCGCGCGCGACACCGGCACCATCTCGACCGTCACCGACGCCGACGGCCGCGCGACGTTCATCTACACCGCGACGAGCAGCGTCGACGGCGTCGTCTCCGACGAGTTCGACGTGGTCGTCGAGGACTCCGCGGGCGCGAACGTCGACCGCGTGACCTTCGACGTGCAGCTCCGCGAGGGCGGCGTCACCGACCCGCTCCGCGGGCTCGTGGCCGCCATCGGTGACCCCGGATTCGTCTACGCCGACGTGGACGGCAACGGCGAGTTCGACGGCGCGGACTACCGCGTCAACAACACCGGCACGGGCGGCGACATCGTCTACGACGCCGGTCCCGACCGGCTCGTCGTCCCGCCGAGCACCAGGACCATCGTCACCGACGACGACATCACCCTCGCGGGCGAGGGCGTCTCGCTCCACGTGGACGTCGTCGCCACCGGCTCGAACAGCCGAATCGACATCGACGCCGGAAGCGGCTCTGTGGCCGCGGTCGGCGTGAGCGTCACCTCGGTGTCCGGGAAGGACATCGACGTGACCGCGGGCGACGAAATCGACCTCTCCGGCGCGTCGGTCACGCAGGGAAGCAACGCCGACCTCACCATCGAGGCGGGCGGCGACATCGACCTCGACAACAGCGGGTTGACGGTCACGCAGGACCGCAACAGCCTCGCTGTCACCTCGACGAACGGCTTCGTCAGCGCCCGGAGCGCCGACATCAGCGGCAAGGGCGACGTCCGCATCGACGGCGCGGACGGCGTCGACCTCGCCGGAGCCGGCCTCTCGGGCGTCAAGGACAACACCGACCTCGAAATCGTCTCCGCACGCGGCGGGGCCAACCTCAACGGCGTGGTCATGCTCGGCGACGGCGACATCGTCGTCGACGCCGAGGGCAACGTCTTCGTCGTCGGCGCGAACATCGCCTCGGCGAAGACGGACGTGACGATAACCTCCGACAGCGGCATGGTCAGCGGCCGCGAGGCCGCCATCTCCGCGGAGGACGACGTGGTCATCACCGCGGCGACCCGCATCTACCTCCCCAACTCCGCCATCGAGGACAAGGACTCGCCCGAACTGAACGCGCCCGAAGTGGAGGTCTGAGCCGTGTCTCGCCTCTCTCTCGACTCCCGCGGCGTGTCCGAAATCCTCGGGGTCATCTTCGCGTTCGGCCTCGTGGTCTCGGTCATCGCCATGGTTCAACTCGCGGGCACGCCCGTCTGGACCGCCGGCGACGAGGCCGACCACAGCGCCAGCGTCTCGACCGACCTCGCGTCGCTCGACTCGCAGGTGTTCCGCGCCTCCGGCGTCGACGCCGGCAGTCGCGTCGCGGTCGACTCGGACGTGTCGTACCCCGAGCGGTACCTCGTGGTCTCGCCGCCCGACAGTATCGGGACGTTCCGGGTCGACGGCGCGGACGCCGTGACCGTCACGGGCGTCTCCGCGGTCGGTCCCGAAGCGGTGTTCTGGGACGGCTCGACCCACACCTACGCGACCGGCGCTATCGTCTACGAGGCCGACTACGCCGAGCGCGACGAGGCCCGGATGATACTCGAAAGCGGCGTCTCGTACCTCGAAACCGACGGGGACCCCGTCGTCCACCGTCAGTCGCTCGTCCGCGGCACGACCGTCACGCTCGTCTTCTTCGAAGGCGACCTCGACGGCCACACGACCGCCGGCGACACCGTGGCGCTCGCGCCCGTCTCCGTCCGTGCCGAGTCGCTCCCGGTGTACAACGCCACCGACCCGGTTCGTATCTCGGTGCCGACCTACCTCTCGGAGGACGCGTGGGTCGATCTCATGGCGGAGGAACCCCACGCGCGGGTCGTCTCCTACGCCGCCAGCGGCGACCACGCGGTCGTCACTATCGAACTCGACGCGGGCGTCCGCTACGACTTCCGCGTCGCCCGCCTCGGCGTCGGCGAAGCGATCGACCCCGACCCCGCCGCCTACGCGGTCGCGGTCGCGGGCGAGGACGCCGCGGTCCCCTCGGGCGGCCGCGAGACGCTCGTGGTCCGGGCGTTCGACCGGTACGGCGCGCCCGCGGCGGGCGCGACGCTGTCCGTCGCATCACCGACTCCGCTGGGAGGCACCGTCGCCCCCACCCACGGCGCGACCGCCGTCACCGACGAGTCGGGCCGCGCGAGCTTCACGTACACCGCGCCCGACGGCGTGACCGAAATCGAACACGACACCGTCACGGTCACCCTCGACGGGGCGTCCGGCCCCGGCGCGACGGTCGCCATCCCGCTGGAAGTCCGCGGGCTGGGCGAGACCTACGAGGTCAGAAACGTGGCCACGCCGACGCCGACTCCGACGCCCACGCCGACGCCAACGCCAACCCCGACAGCCACCCCAACCCCGACGCCGACTCCAACGCCGGAGCCCGAAGATGACTTCACCATCGACGACGGCGAGGTCGTCCCCGCCGACGACTTCACGGGCGAGTTCGAACTGCTCGGCAGCGCCATCAAGAGCGGGCGGTACGACGTGCCCGTCTCCGTGACGTTCGTCGTCGACGGCGTGTCGCACAGCCCGTTCGACTGGGACAACGTGAACGACCACCGCTCCCACTCGTTCAGCGTGGCGGGCGACGCCGGTGACGCGCTCTCCATCGTCGCCGCCGCCGACGGCTACGTCACGGCCGACTCGTCGGTCGACCACCGACAGGTCGCAGTCCTCCGCGACGGCGACCCAGTCCCGGAGATAAAAGGCTACAACGGACAGGACGACGCCGCCGAGTTCGTCGCCCCCTACATCAGCGACGACGGGCAGACGATGGAACTCGCCAACAACCAGGCCATCTTCCTGTTCGAACTCGGGACGACGAACACCCGAAGCGGCGCCTTCGACATGCAGGACGTGGTCATCCTCGTGACCCTCTGGGAGGACGAGGAGGGAGGTGACTGAGGAGGCAGACGCCCGCTCATCCGCCGCGCTCGTCAGGAGCGCCGACCCATTCTTCGGTCTTTTTTCCCGTCGCAACCGTACGACCGCCGTAGCGTTAACATCCGCGTCGCCGTAGACTCGCACATGTCGTTCGACCCGGACCGCGTCTCGACGGTCACGTTCGACTCGTACAGCACCCTCGTGGACGTCGACGCCGCCGAGAAGGCGCTCGCCGAGCGCGTCGACGACCCCGAACCCGTCTCGAAGCTCTGGCGGTCGCGGTCGCTCGAATACACGTTCGTCGGCAACCACATCGACGAGTACGAGCCCTTCTACGAGGTCAACCGCGCGGCACTCCAGTACGCGTTGGACGCCCACGACGTGTCGGTCTCCGCGAGCGAACGCGACGAGATTCTCTCGGTGTACCACGAACTCGACGTGTTCGACGACGTGCGCGACGCGGTCGGCCGCCTCCGCGACGCCGGCTACGACTGCTACGTCGTCTCCAACGGGAACCCGGAGATGCTCGATTCGATGGTCGACCACGCCGACATCCGCGACCTCCTCGACGGCGTCGTCAGCGCCGACGAGGTCGAGGTGTTCAAGCCCGACGCGGAGATTTACCGCCACGCGGCCGCCCGCACCGGGACGCCCATCGACGAAATCGCCCACGCGACCGCCGGCTGGTTCGACGTGATGGGGGCGCAACACGCCGGGATGCAGGGCGTCTGGGTCGACCGGAAGGACTCGCCGTGGGAACCGTTCGGGCCGGAACCCGACCGCACCGTCCCGGACCTCACGACGCTCGTGGACAGGCTCGTCGGCGACGGCCCACGCGCGGCGGACTGACCCTCGCGGCTCCGGTCAGTTCACAGACGCCCTGTGCTATTTGCTCACAATACTATTATCGCTGGCCGTTCATCTAGCTGGATGGAACGGCGGCGCGTGAAAGGCGGGATTCTGGCCGCTATCGGGTTCGTTCTGTCTCCGCTTTCGTGGTGGAACGACCTCGTGGTCAACCTCCCGCTCGCCTACGCGTTCGGCGTCGCGGTGAGCCTCATCTCCAGAAGTTGGTTTCTTCCGGGCGTCGTCGCGGGCTACTGGCTGACGAACGTCATCGGGTTCGTACTGCTCCACAAGGGCGCTATCGACGCGGTATCGGCCGAGTCACATCCGTACACCGCCCGGCGGTTCGCCAAGGACTTCGCCATCTCTATCGGGTACACGGCGCTCGTGGTCCTGTTGGTCTGGTTCGGTATCCTCACCGTTCCCGACGGCCTGCTCGCGGCGCTCGGTCGGTAACCGCAGCAGGGCTGGTCAGGCCAGCTCTCGCGGTCGAAAATAGGATTCGAGCCGGCTCGGCGGTGGGACCGGGCCGGTCGGCGGTCGTCGTCTCAGTTCTCCGTTCCGTTGTCGATGGGCGTCTCGGTCGGCGGCGGAGTCTCCGTCGGTGGCGGGGTCTCCGTCTCGTTCGTCGGTTCTTCAGTCGTTGGCTCTTCCGTGGTCGGTTCTTCGGTCGTTGGCTCTTCCGTGGTCGGTTCTTCAGTCGTTGGCTCTTCCGTGGTCGGTTCTTCAGTCGTTGGTTCCTCCGTGGTCGGTTCCTCGTTAATCGTCACCTCGGCGTCGTCGGTGACTGGCGACCCGTCCGTGGTGTACGGGCCGTCGTCGGCTCCGTCAGACGAGACGAACTCGAACAGTTCGTTACCGTTCGTGTCGAAGTGCGCCATCGCCGTCAGGGTGGCACTCTCTTCCAGCGGCTCGATGAGGTTGATTCGGATGTTACTGTCGCTCCCCTCGAAGTAGTTCGATACCCCGATGACGTCGCCGCTCTCGTTGTGAATCACGACGAAGCCGCCCTCAGAGAGGGTCGCGCTCGCCACGGTCACCCTGAACCCGTTGGAGTTCTGGTCTTCGAACGCGACGGACGCTGTCGGTTCGTCAGTCGGTTCTTCGGTCGTTGGCTCCTCAGTCGTTGGCTCCTCCGTAGTCGGTTCTTCGGTCGTTGGCTCTTCGGTCGTTGGCTCTTCGGTCGTCGGCTCCTCCGTAGTCGGTTCTTCGGTCGTCGGCTCCTCGCCGACCGTCACTTCGGCGTCGTCGGTGACGGGCGTGCCGTCAATCGTGTATGGACCGTCTTCGGTCCCGTTGGAAGTGAGGAAGTCGAGCGTCTGGTTGTCGTTGGTGTCGAGGTGCGCCTGTGCGGTCAGGGTGGCGCTCTCGTTCAGCGGTTCGAGGAGCGGCACCGTGACGTTCTCCTGGTCACCGGCGTCGAGGTAGTCGGTCGCGCCGATGACAGAGCCGTTCTCGTCGATGACGGCGATGTAGCCGCCCTCGGAGAGGTTGGCGTTCGCGACAGTCACGCTACTCCCGTCGGACTCCTGGTCGTCGAATTGGAGCGTCGCGGTCGGTTCTTCGGTCGTCGGTTCCTCGCTAACCGTCACTTCGGCGTCGTCGGTGACGGGCGTCCCGTTCACCGTGTACGGGCCGTCTTCGGTCCCGTTGGAGGTGAGGAAGTCGAGCGTCTGGTTGTCGTTGGTGTCGAGGTGCGCCTGCGCGGTCAGGGTGGCGCTCTCGTTCAGCGGTTCGAGGAGCGGCACCGTGACGTTCTCCTGCTCGCCGGGTTCGAGGTAGTCGGTCGCACCGAGGACCGACCCGTTCTCGTCGAGGACGGCGATGTAGCCACCCTCAGAGAGGTTCGCGCTCGCGACGGTCACGTTACTGCCGTCGGACTCCTGGTCGTCGAACTGGAGCGTCGCGGTCGGCTCCTCGGGTTCGGGCTCGGGCTGTTCGCCCACGGTGAGCGTCGCCAGTTCGCCGAAGTCGCGCGTCTCGACGCCGTGGATGTACGTCCCGTCTTCGAGGCCCGTCGTGTTGACCTCGAACGCGATGGTCTCGGTCTCGTTCGGGTTCAGCGCCCACCCGGTGCGGACGACCACGTCACCCTCGAGACGGAACTCGACGCACTGAATCATCGGTACGTCGTTCGGGTTGGTGATGTCAGCCGACACCGTCACCGGCTCGCCGGCTTCGACGCCGGCCGGCGCGGAGAGGTTGCTCACGCCGAACGACTCGTAGGTCGCGTTGTTCGGATACGTGCAGTACTCCGCCTGCATCTGCGTCTGTGTCTGTTGCTGTACCTGTGCCTGCCGTGTGTCGACCGCCGGCGCGTTCGGCTGGGCGACCGACTGCACGCCGTCGGACGCCGCCAGTCCAGTCCCCGTCGCCGCCGCCGCGACGAGGGCGACGACGACGAGGACACCGGCGATACGTGTTCGTGTACTCATGTGTCTGCGATGACAATCTACCGACGCCGCCGGCAAAAGCTGACGAGATAGTTTCAATAGTTTCGCGTACGGGCTGTCAACTTACCTGACGGTATAGACGGTTAGTCTGTCTCTGATTTCGATACTGGAGGCTTCTCGACCAGTTTTTCCGCAACAGTTCACGAAACACGATGTTTCACGCGAGACGCTACGCTTTAACTGTCAGAAAAGCGAGTTCGTCGCCGAAGCTAACGGGGTAGTTTCTCGTTTATTCGAACTTCTTGACAGTTTGAGTGACGCGGTCGGCTGAGCGTTTCGAAAGCGGGACGGTGTCGAATCGCTGGCTGTCTCGCAGGGGACTGAGAGTCGCCGTGGTCGACTTCCCACCCCGGTACCGATTCCTCCACGACGTTGAGGAGCACGAACTACTTCCTCGATTGTCGTTACATTCGAGTTCGAATTTGGGGAATCACACTCATAATATCCAAAACTTCTTGTACCCGTACCGTATTTGGACGTGTATGAGCGAATCCAACGAGAATTCGCGGATCGCACCGTACACGGAGTACTCGCGCACCCGTTCTCGGTGCCCTCGATGCGGGACCTCCGTCCCGAAGGAGGCGGTCGCCGGCGCGCTGTGTGCGAGTTGCAAGACGGACGTATCCATCTGATGAGCGCGGCCGCACCCCACAGTTCCGACGAGCTGGCGGACGCGCCGGTGTTCGACCTCGAATGCATCTATGACGACCCGGAGAACCCGACCGAACTGACGGTCTTCTCTCCGAAGTCAGAAGAGTTGACGACGTCGTGGATCACGGTCGACCGCGGGAGCGCCGTGTCGCTCGACGACATCGCGTAGGCGCTCCGCGGGCGGGTTTCCGTTTTTGATGTTTGACTGCTAGTGGCCGGTTTAGTGCCGCGGACGCCTCGCCGTCGCTCGTTGTTTCGAGAACTCAAAAAATGGGTTGGGGCGGATTCGAACTAATCGAGAGACGGTCGCTCCCTTCGGTCGCGCTGCGTCTCTCTGAGTTCGAATCCACGGCTACCACACACTTCGACACACGCTCCTCGCTGTCGCTCGTCGGTGGTGTCGAAGAGAAGTGGGTTGGGGCGGATTCGAACCGCCGGCCTGCTCCGTGTGAAGGAGCCGTCATAACCTGGCTAGACCACCAACCCGGCTACGATTTCGATTTCCCGCGCCGCCAATTAAGACTTACGTTGTGCCCCGATTCGGGGGCACAAACGAGTCTACTCGGGTCGCCGCACGCGACTGCGAACCCGCCCGGCGGCCCGGCGACTCCGCGTCGCCGCCCGGCGCGCGCCGTACTCGACGCGCTCCCGCCGCGTCTGCGGCGCGGTCGCTTCCTCGTCCTCGACTTCGCGCCCGAGCGCCGCCATGAGGCGGCGACGGAGCGGTGCCGTCTCCTCGTCGAGCCCGGCGTACAGGTGCTCGAATCCACGTCGGAAGTAGTACCGTGCGTCGGTGAAGTGTCGGTTCATACCTCCGGATAGTCCCGGCGACGAGAAAACGGTTATGTCACGTGATACCGAGAGTCATATCTCTGAGAAAGAGCGATACACTTTAGTGATTCTTAGGCATACCTAAAACTGGGAACGCAGGCCACGCTTCGTGGTCGGTCCCAGTTAGCGTCTGGCCCCTTCCGGGACGGCGATACCGTGGGCACGATTCGTCCGTCCTGGTCCCATTATCCTCGTGAGCGACCGCGCCGACACCGGCGGGTGCGGCGGACGCTCTAACTCAGTACGTCGGCGACTCCTCGGGCACGCCGTCGCGTCTGTTGACCAGTCGCGCGAAAACGAACAGCGCGTCGGAGAGGCGGTTGAGGTACGCGACGACCTCCTCGTTGACGGGTTCTTCGGCCGCGAGCGAGACGACGCGGCGCTCGGCCCGCCGGGACACCGCCCGGGCGTGGTGGAGTTTCGCCCCCGTCTCGCTCCCGCCGGGGAGGATAAACGACGTGAGCGGGTCGAGTTCCTCGTCGGCCTCGTCAATCCACGCTTCGAGTTCGTCCACGTGGTCGGCGGCTATCTGCGGGTCGCCCTCGTCGGGGTCGGGGTTCGCGAGGTCGGCCTGCACGATATGGAGGTGGTTCTGGACGGCTTCCAGCACGTCGTCCACGTCGTCGTGGCCGGTCGGGCGGACCGTCCCGACGAGGGCGTTCACCTCGTCGACCGTCCCGTAGGCCTCGATGCGGTGGCTCGTCTTCGACACGCGGGTCATGTCCCGCAGGTCGGTCATCCCCTCGTCGCCGCGGCCGGTGTATATCTTCATGCCAGCGTCTGGTCGACGTATTGGAGGATTTTCTCGCTCTCGGCCATCGTCACGCCGCGGTCGTCGTCCACGAGGACGGGGACCCCGCGCTGGCCGCTCACGCGCTTGACCTCGTTTCGGTCCGAGTGCAGCGCGTCGACCCACTGCGTCTCGTAGTCGACGCCCGCCTCGGAGAGCGCGTCGTGGACCTTCTCGCAGTACGGACAGCCGTCGAGCGCGTAGAGTTCGATTCCCATGTCCCGCCGTTGGACGCGCCGACCCAAAGAGATTTGCACGCCGGTGAGTCAGATCGCCGCTCCTCGACCGTCGTGCCGTCGGTGCCCCGTGAGCCGTTACGGCTCGCCACTCGCATGTTTTAGACGCGTCAAAATTCAACCTTAGAGCAACAAATCTATATGGTGGCTTGTATCTATTTCACATAGTGATGAACACTAACGCAGATTCGTCCGACCCCAAACTCTCTCGGCGGTCGGTCGTCGCGGCCGGTTCCGGTCTGTTGACGGCCGGTCTTGCGGGCTGTCTCGGCGGTGGCGGCGGAGCGGGAGGCGGAAGCGACGGCTCGAACACCGGCTCGAACGACGCCTCCGGCGGGTCCGAGTCGGAAGACGAGTACGTCGTCGTCGCGTCGTTCTTCAGTTTCTACGACTTCGCGCGCAAGGTCGCGGCCGACACGCCGGTCACGCTGAAGAACCTCATCCCGACGGGGCTCCACGGCCACGGCTGGGAACCCGACGCGAGCGTCACGCGCGACATCATCGAGGCCGACGCGTTCGTCCACGTCGGCGAGGACTTCCAGCCGTGGGCCGACCGCGCCATCCAGACGCTGAAAGACGACGACGTTGACACCCAACTCATCAACGTCCGCGAGGGCGTCGAACTCGTGGAACTCGCCGCGAGCCTCGACCGCGACGAGGAGGGCGTCGGCGAGGGTCGCGGGAAGGACCCCCACTTCTGGCTCGACCCCCAACGCGCCAAGACCGCCGTGGACAACATCACCGAGGGGCTGGTCGAACTCGCCCCCGAGCACGAGGAGACGTTCCGCGACAACGCCGACGCGTACAAAGCCGACGTGCTCGACCGCATCGACCGCGACTACCAGGATATCTTCGATCGGGCGTCGCGCAAGGTCGTCCAGTTGGCGGCTCACAACGCCTTCCAGTACATCGGCGTCCGCTACGGCGTCGAGATGCGCCCGCTCGTCGTCAACCTCGCCGCCAGCGGCGACGTGAAACCCTCGGACATCACCGAGGCGAAGCGCGTCATCGAGGAAAACGACATCAAGTACATCGGCGCAGGCGTCTTCGAGACGCGCCGCCCGGCGAAACAGCTCATCGCCGAGACGCCCGTCGAGGCGTACTTCCCCGTCACCCCCTACGCGGGCGTCCGCGAGGACTGGGTCGAAAACGACTGGGGCTACGAGGAAATCGCCTACAACATCAACATGCCGACGTTCGAGGTCGTCCTCGGGAACAAGTCACCCGAGGAGGTCGGCCACGACGGCTGGGCCGACGAGTGGAGGAACTTCGAATGAGCGCCCTCCGCAACGGCGAGTCCGCGGAGTCCGCTGAGGCCGCCGACACCGGTCTCGCCGCCGACGACGCCGACGACGGCCGCGGCTCCTCCGGCCCGCTCGTCGAACTCGCAGACGTCGAGTTCGGCTACACCGCGACGCCCGTCGTGGAAGACATCTCGCTCCGCATCGACCCCGGCGAGTACGTCGCCATCGTCGGGCCGAACGGGTCGGGGAAGTCGACGCTGATGAAGCTCATCCTCGGCCTGCTCCGGCCCGACGAGGGGTCCGCGCGGCTGTTCGGCGAGCCCTCCCACGCCTTCGACGACGGCGCGCGCATCGGCTACGTCGCCCAGCACGCCAGCGCCTCCAAGGAGATGCCCATCACCGTCCGCGAGGTCGTGAAGATGGGTCGGTTCCCCCACGTCGGCTTCGGCCGGCTCTCCGCGGAGGACCACCGCATCGTCGACGAGGCGCTCGCCACGGTCGGGATGTCCGACTTCGCGAACCGCCGAGTGACGAAGCTCTCTGGCGGCCAGCGCCAGCGCGCCTTTATCGCCCGCGCGCTCGCCGGTGAGGCCGACCTGCTCGTCTTGGACGAACCGACCGTCGGCGTCGACGCCGAGTCGGTCGACGCCTTCTACGACCTGCTCGAAGCGCTCAACGAGGAGGGCATCACGATTCTCCTCATCGAACACGACCTCGGCGCGGTCACCGACCACGCCCGGCGCGTCGTCTGTCTCAACCGCGAGGTCTACTTCGACGGTCCGACCGACGAGTTCGTCGAGAGCGACGCCCTCGCGCGGGCCTTCGGCACAGCGGCCTCCTTCGCGGGCGGTTCGGGTGGTGGCCGCACGTGATGCCCGTCGAACTGTTCGCCGTGTTGCAGGCGGGCCCGTTAGACGCCGTCCTCGCGCCGTTCTACTGGTTCCTCGCGCTGTGGTCCGACCTGCTTTTCGCCGTTGGCGACGCGACCGGTCTCGGCTTCCTCGACTACCGGTTCATGCATCGCGCCATCCTCGTCGGCCTCTGTATCGGCGTGATGGCCCCACTCATCGGGACGTTCCTCGTCCACCGCCAACTCGCGCTCATCGGCGACGCGCTCGCCCACACCGCCTTCGCCGGGGTCGCAGTCGGCCTCTTTCTCAACGGCGTGTTCAGCCTCGGCGTCTCGCCGTACCTGACCGCCGTCGTCGTCGCCGTCATCGCCGCGCTCCTCATCGAACTCATCTCCGAGGCGACCGACGCCTACAACGACGTGTCGATGGCAATCGTGCTCTCGACCGGGTTCGCGCTGGGGACCGTCCTCATCAGCCTCAACGCGGGCGGCCTCGCGGTCGGCATCAACCAGTACCTCTTCGGCAACCTCTCGACCGTCTCGGCGGAGAACGCGGCCATCCTGCTCGTGCTGTTCGCCGTCATCGTCGGCACCGTCGCGCTCACGCGCAACCAACTGCTCTACGTGACGTTCGACGAGACTGCCGCCGCCGTCTCGGGCATCTCGGTCACGTGGTACAACCGCGTGATGGTCATGCTGACCGCGCTTGTCGTCGTCGGCGCGATGCAGATTATGGGCGTCATCCTCGTCGCCGCCATGCTCGTCGTCCCCGTCGCCGGCGCGGCGCAGGTCTCCCAAAGCTTCTCCGAGTCGCTTCTCGTCTCCGTCGTCCTCGCCGAACTCGCCGTGCTCCTCGGCATCGGCGCGTCCTACTACGGCGAGGCGACCGCGGGCGGCGTCATCGTCCTCTTCGCGGTCGGTATCTACGTCGTCGCCGTCGCCATCGGCAAGGTGCAGGCGCGCGCCGGAGAGGACGCGACGCCCGAACTGGGGAGCATCGACGCGGCCGAGACGCGCTCGAACTCGGACTGAGACGCGCTCGAACTCCGTTTTGTAGAACGAGACGCGCTCGGCGGAGCCGTCGGTGTCCGGGTTAGAACGTTCCGTTGACCACGTCGCCGACGCGTTGGCGGTCGAAGAGGGCCTCGTCGGCGTCGAACACGTCTGGATACACCTGCTTGACGGTTCGCTCGGTGTTGAACAGGTTGAGAATCGGGCCCGCCTGTGGCGGTCCACCCGGGTACACGGCACCGGACTGGACCGCGGTCAGGTTACTACCGACGTTGTCCTCGGCCATCGGCGTGACGTGCGCCGCCCGCCACTCGTCGGTCCCCGTCAAGTCGGTCGACTCCATCCCGGACGGAATCTGCCCGTCGTAGATGAGCACGTCGGGGTCTGTTTCGAGGAGCGCCTCGTACCCGACCGTCGGGTATTCGCCGGGAGGGACGTCCATCGATGCCCACGCGTCCTCGAAGCCGGCGGCACGGTAGTGCATCTGTCGGAACCCTCGGTCGCGAATCGGGAGCAGCCTGAACGACCCGTCTTCGGGGTCCGAGCTGACGAAGAGCACGCCGACGGTCGGGCGTTCGTCCTCCGGTGGAAGGCGCGCCGAAATTTCGGCCATCATCTCGTCGTGTATCCGTCGGAACTGCTCGCTGCGCGCTTCCTCTTGAAACACTTCGGCGACCTTGTCGAACAGGTCGTAAAGCGAGTAGAGGTAGTCGGCGTTCCACTCGCGCTCGCGGGCGCTGTACGCGCCGAAGAACGGGGCGACGTTCTCAGTCACCTCGTCGATGTCCTCCTCGGACATTCCGTACGCCGCCAGGTAGTTCGGGTCCGCGAAGTGAACGTCCGCGTCGGCCTCGTAGAAGACCTCCTTCGAAAAGCCGCCGTCCTGCCACAACACGGGGAGCGAACTCGGGTCGATGTCGGGTGAGACGCCCGCCGCTTCGAAGGCGACGCCGGGATACAGGCCGAACCCCGTTGCGACGAGTCCGTCTCCCTTTCCGAGCGCAATCGCCATGTCGAGGTACGCGGGACCGCCGGGATTCGACCATCGCTCCGGGACTGCGTCGAACTCGACGTCGCCCATCGGTTCGATGGAGACGGTGTACGAGCCGTCTTCCGTCGTCGCTTCGGTTGTCTGTGTGTTGTCGGCCGTCTGTGGCTGCGCCTCCGTCGTCGTCGGTTCGGGGGTCGTCGGGCCACTCTCCGAGTTACTACTGCCGGTACACCCCGTGAGAAGGCCACTGCCGACGAGCACACCCCCGTACTTCAGATACGTTCTCCGGGTCGGCTCCGAACCGTTCGCGTCGTGTTCCATGATTTTAGGCCCACCTAAACACACAAATCTCTTGCGGAATTTAGGTCGGCCTAAATACGGTGGCGACCGCCACGCACGTCGTCGAAGTCGGCACAACGGCGGAGACTCCCGTCTCGTAGCCGTCTGGAGACGCGTGGTGCGAAATACGAGATTTCATATCGCACTATTTGATTTATATCTCCCGTTACCCTCGGCTCCGAACCAATATCTTCAACAACGACTACCACGGATTCGACCCCATGAGCGACCTCGAAATCCAGCGCGAATGCCCGGCCTGCGGCAACGACACGTTCTACCTCGCCGCCAGCATGGAGATTCACCTCGGCACGAAGACGAAGTGGCACTGCACGGAGTGCGACTACGGCTACATCCACATCACGGACGACATCGAGACGTACGCGAAGGCCGAAGCGTAAGCCGCGAAAAAGGTTTTTCTCGTTATTCGTCGTCGCCGAGCGCCTGCCACGAGAGCCGCGGGTTCCGCGCGGCGGACACCTGGTCGATGCGACGGGCGCTGGTCTTCGTGGGCGCGGTTTCGAGCGCCTCGTCGGAGTCGGCGTACGCCGCGTTGAAGGCGTGTGCGAGGTCGTCGAGCGACGCCTTGTCCTCGACTTCCGTCGGCTCCGTGAGCATCGCCTGCGAGACGAGTTCGGGCCACTTCGTCGTCGGCGGGTGGACGCCGTAGTCGAGCATGCGCTTCGCCACGTCGGCGGCGTCGCGGTCGCCCGAGGTCGCCGCGAACTCGTGGTGGAACGGCCCGTACGGGACTTCGAGGTCTATCTGCGAGGCGAGGTAGTTGGCGTTGAGGACGGCCTTGGCGCTGGCGTCCGCGAGGCCCGCGTCGCCGAGGCGAGCGATGTAGGCGTACGCCTTCACGAGGACGAGCCAGTTGCCGGCGAAGCCGTGGACCTTGCCGATAGACGACTCGGGTTCGTACTGCTCGTAGCCCGCGGCCGTCTCGCGGACCATCGGACTCGGGAGGAACTCAGCGAGTTCCTCGACCACGCCGACCGGGCCGGCACCGGGGCCGCCGCCGCCGTGGGGCGTGGCGAACGTCTTGTGGACGTTGTAGTGCATGATGTCGAAGCCCATGTCGCCGGGGCGAGCGCGGCCGAGCAGCGCGTTGAGGTTCGCGCCGTCGTAGTACAGCAGACCGCCGGCGTCGTGGACCATCTCGGCGATATCGACGATGTCGCGCTCGAACAGCCCCAGCGTGTTGGGGTTCGTGAGCATGAGCGCGGCCGTCTCCTCGGAGATGGCGGCGTCGAGCGCCTCCATGTCCACGCGGCCGTCGTCGTCCGAGGGGAGTTCGACCACGTCGTAGCCGGCCATCGCGGCCGACGCGAAGTTGGTCCCGTGGGCCGACGAGGGGATGATAATCTCCGAGCGGTCGTCGTCTCGGGACTCGTGGTAGGCCTTCGCGACGAGAATGCCCGTGAACTCGCCCGCGGCACCCGCCGGGGGCTGGAGCGTCACGGCGTCCATCCCGCCGATGTCGGCGAGGTACTCCTGCAGGCCGTGCAGGAGGCCGAGCGTCCCCTGAATCGTCCGGTCGGAGCGGTCGGGGTGAACCCCGGCGTTGGGGTCCGCCGCCACGTCCTCCGTGAACGAGGGGTTGTACTTCATCGTACACGACCCAAGCGGGTACGGCCCGAGTTCGACGCTGTAGTTCATCTGCGACAGCCGCGTGTAGTGGCGCGCCAGTTGGGGCTCCGACAGCGCCGGCAGCGTCAGTTCGTCGCGGGTCAGGTCGTCGGGGAGGACGCCCTCCGAATCGACCTCGACGGTGGTGCTGTCCTTTTCGGACAGGAGCGGTTCGTACTCGTCGTCGCGGCTGAATCGGGCTTGGTCGAAGTTCATCAGATGACCTCCTCGAAGGCCGCGACCAGTCCGTCCGCGGCGTCGGCGTTCGCGTCGGTGATACAGACCTGCAGGTGGTGGTCGTCGAGGGCGTGGACCGCGAAGCCGCGGCCCGCGAGGTCGTTCGTGATGGCGGGCGCGGGTTGGTCCGTCCGGACGACGAACTCGCGGAAGTGGTGGCGGTCGTACAGCGGCGCTTTGACGCCCGAAAGCTCGTCCAGTCGGGCGGCGAGGTCGCGCGCGTCGGTGACGGCCTCCGTCGCGAGGTCGACGAGGCGGTCGGGGCCGAGCCACGCCATGTGCATGGCGGTGCGGAGCGCGACCCACGCCTGATTCGTACAGATGTTCGAGGTCGCGCGCTCCTTGCGGATGTGCTGTTCGCGGGTCTGGAGCGTCAGCGTGAACGCCCGCATGTCCGCGCTGTCCTCGGAGACGCCGACGAGGCGGCCGGGGACCTGCCGGAGGTACTCCTCGCGGGTGGCGAAGATGCCGAGACCCATGCCGTAGGCCGTCCCGAGGCCGAGCGCGCCGGCCTCGCCGACGACCACGTCGGCACCGACGCTCGCGGGCTCTTCGAGGAGCGCGAGCGCCACGAGGTCGCTTCCGAGACAGAACAGCGCGTCGTTGTCGTGTGCGAGGTCGCCGATGTCGGCGAGTCGCTCCTCGATGACGCCGCGGACCGTCGGGGTCTCAGCGTAGACCATCACGGTCTCGTCGTCGACGAGGTCCGCGAGGGCTTCCACGTCGACCGCGCCGTCGGCCATCGGGTACTCGCCGATTTCCATCTCCGCGCCGTCGAGGTAGTTCTCGAGGACGCCGAGGCGACCCTCGTGGAGGTGCTCGGGGACGAGCACGCGGTGGCCGCTCGCGCCGCGGCGGAGGCGGTTCGCGAGGAGCGCGGCCTCGGCGAGCGCCGTCGCGGCGTCGTACATCGAGCAGTTGGCGACCGGGAGCCCGGTCAGTTCGACCAGCATCGACTGGTACTCGAACAGCACCTGCAGGAAGCCCTGCGCGATTTCGGGCTGGTACTGCGTGTACGAGGTGAGGAACTCCGAGCGCCGCGAGAGGTCGTCGACCAGCGCCGGAACGTAGTGGGCGTGGTGGCCGCGGCCGAGGAACTCCGTCAGCTCCTCGTTGCGCGAAAACAGGTCGGCCATGACGTTCCTGAGCTCCTGTTCGTCGGTACCGGAGACGCCGAACTCGCCGTCGAAGCGGACCTCCTCGGGGATGTCGAAGAGCTCCTCGGCGCTGTCGGCGCCGACGGCGTCCAGCATCGCTTCCTCGTCGGCGTCGGTGTGTGGGGCGTACGGGCTTCCGACCCGCCGTCCGTTTCCAGCCGTCATCTCACTCCGTCTGCTCGCGGTACTCCTCGGGGGAGAGGAGGTCGTCGAACTCGCTTTCGTCGGCCGGTTCGAGTTCGAGCATCCAGCCGTCGCCGTAGGGGTCGTCGTTGAGGAGTTCCGGGGCGTCGAACAGCTCCTCGTTGACGGCCGTGACGGTGCCCGAGACGGGGGCGTAGAGGTCCGAGACGGCCTTGATGCTCTCGACCACGCCGAACTCCTCGCCGGCGGCGAGTTCGTCGCCCTCGGCGGGGAGTTCGACGAAGACGACGTCGCCCAGTTCGTCCTGTGCGAAGTCGGAGATGCCGATTTTGACGGCGTCGCCCTCGGTGGTGGTCCATTCGTGCGATTCCAGGTACTTCCGGTCGTCAGGGATTTCGAACATTGTCAGTTGATGAAGGGAGGTGTCACGATTACTGCGCGCTTCTCGCGGCCGCGGACGAGAATCGAGATTTCGGTCTCGTCGTCGGCGTACTCGACGGGGACGTAGCCGAGACCGATGGGCTCCGACAGCGTCGGGCTCATCGTCCCGCTCGTCACGACGCCGATGACCTCGCCGTCCGCGTCGGCGATGTCGTAGCCGTGGCGGGGAACACCGCGGTCGAGGAGGGCGAAGCCGACGAAGGTCTCGTCGATGCCGGCCTCGCGCTGTCGTTCGAGGGCGTCGCGGCCCACGAACTCGGTGTCGAGTTTGACGACGAAGCCGATGCCGGCCTCGTAGGGGGTCCGAGGCTCCGTCTCGGGGTCGAAGTCCTGTCCCGAGAGCAGGTAGCCCATCTCCAGTCGGAGCGTGTCGCGGGAGCCGAGCCCGCAGGGAGTCGCGTCGAGCGCCGACCAGACGGTCTCGGCGTCGTCCCACGGACAGAGGACCTCGAAGCCGTCCTCGCCGGTGTAGCCCGTCCGGGCCACCCAGCACTCGACGCCCGCCACGTCGGCGAACGTCGCTTGGAACTTCGAGAGGTCGCCGAGGGCCGCGTCGGGCGCGGCGTCGGTGACCGAATCGAGGGCGTCGGGGCCCTGTACCGCGAACATCGCCCACTCCTCGGTTACGTCCTCGACGGTGGCGTCGAGGTCCCAGTCGTCGCGGAACGAGGTCCAGCGGTCGTACATCTCCTCGTCGTGGCCGGCGTTCGGGATGAAGAGATAGACCCGCTCGTCGCGGTCGGGGAGTCGGTAGACGACGGTGTCGTCGATGATGACGCCCTCGTCGTTCACGATGGCCGAGTACTGCGAGTCACCCGGTTCGAGGGCCGTCACGTCGTTCGTCGTCAGGCGTTGCATCAGCGCGGTCGCGTCCGGGCCGGACACCTCCAGTTCGCTCATGTGCGAAACGTCGAAGATGCCGACCGACTCGCGGACGGCCGCGTGTTCGGCCTTGATGGAGTCGTACTCCACAGGCATGTCCCATCCGCCGAACTCGGTGAACGTCGCCCCGGCGTCCGCGTGGACGCCGTACAACGGCGGCTTACGAAGGCCCATACAGGCCCCTGCGAACTGCGATAAGTAATGCTTTGGTATCTGTTCGCTCGGTATGTTCACTATCTTGCATGAATCGGCCCCCTGTTGTGGAAGAAAACACCACGAATCCGCAACCAGACGGCGAAATATGCCATCCGGGTGCGGTATCGACCGAGACGGTGACTGCGGAGATAAATCAAATACTGCGATACAGAATGTGAGTGGCGTGCGACTGCGCCTCTCACAGTCGCGACGACGAGGCAGACCGCACCGTCTCCCCCGAACTACGTATCCACAACGGCCAAAGCTACTTGTGCGGAAACGGTGGTTAATCGACATGCGTCGTCGCCACTTCGTCTCTCTACTCGGAACGGCACTCGTCGGCGGTTGTCTGTCGTCCGATAACCCGGACACAGCTCCGACGCTCGGCCAGATATCCGTCGTCAACCACGCGTATCGTCCGCACACGGTCCACGTTCTGATAGAACGGAACGGTGAACCAATCTACTGGGCGGACCACAGCGCGACGGCTGGAGACGATATCGGACCCGGGGGTGCGGTTATCCCGTGTGCGTGGGGAACCGAGGCCGGTGGATACGTCGTGAGGGCCCGCCTCGACGAGCGAACGGAGTGGCGCGCTATCGACATCGACGAGTACGACAGCGAGAGCATCGGGCTGTCCCTGCAGATTGGCGATGTGAACACCGGCCCGCGAGACGCGCCACGGCTGACGATTTGGCACACTAGCAACCCGAGCGAACGCTGTCCGACGGGGACGGCGACCGCGGCCGCGACTCCTGAGTTTCGAGAGCCGGACGCTGGAGAACTGCTGTCGAATACGAATACTGCCGACCCGAGACGCGAGCGACCGAGGACCGACGATTAGTCGTCCGCGACGGCGGCCGCGGTCGGTGGCTCCGGCTGCGCTTCGACCTGTTCGGACGCCGGCGTCCACGTCAGTTCCTCCTCGTAGTGGAACGCGCGGTGGTCCTGCGTCGGGTCGACGACCGTCAGCGAGAGCCAGTCGTTGTCGAGCAGTTCGGTCAGTTCCGCGTGGTCGGCCAGCACGTCGGTGACGCGGTCGACCGGCGCGTGGATGACCGTCGAGAGGCGGAGCGGCTGGTGGTACGGCCTGTCGTCGGCGGCCATCAGCGACTGGAGCGGGAGCCCCGTCATCAGGTCGCCGCCGTTGCCCTGATAGACGCCGACGTTACCGACGGGGTTCTGGGTCACCTTCGACCCGCTCCCGTAGACGGCGTTGTCGACCGTCGAGAAGTAGTACTGGGCGTTTATCCACTGCGTGACGACCATCGGCCCCGTCAGAATCGCTTCGAGCGCGTCGCCGTCGGGGTCCGTCGCGTGGTCGTACGAGTGGAGGAACGCGCGGCCGTCGAGGTCGAGGTCGCTCGTCAGTTCGCGGGGGCCGATGACGAAGCCGGCGTTGCCGGCCAGTCCCCACTCGGGGCGCGTCTCGGCCCAGTCGGCGGCGCGGCGCTCGGTCTCGCTGACGGCCGCGGAGCCGCCGGCACCCATCGTCTCGGCGCGCTCGGCGGCCGCGTGCTCGCGGGCGACCGCGAGGTCAGCGCGCAACCGGTCGAGGTCGTCCGCGTGGCTCTCGGGCACGTCGCCGTCGAACAGTTCGATTTCGTCGGTCGTCGTGTTGTGCTGGCCGGCGACGAACACCGTGTCCTCGGGGATGTCGAACCCGCGGTCGCGGAGTTCCGCCTTGACCGTCTCGTCGTTGCAGATGGCCGCGAGAACGCGGGCGTTCGGGCCACCGGGGTTGCCGGCGCAGGCACCGCAGTCAAGGCTCGAATCGAAGGGATTGTTGGCCGTCTCGCTGGCGTGGCCGGTGAACACGACGAGGCGACCGAACTCCTCCCAACCCATCAGTCCGAAGGCGTTCGCGGCGTACTCGACTTTCTCCTCGTCGGTCAGCCCCACCGGGAGGTCGCCGACGTAGGAGTGCTGGTGGTGGACGGCCTGCTCGCAGAACTCGTGGTTGTCGGGAACCGCGTCGTCGGCGGTCCCGAGCAGGTCGGAGACGCGCCCGGGGACGAGCGTGCGGGCCGCGAGAGCGACCCCGTACCCGCTCCCCGCGCTCTCGACGAAGCCGAAGGCGGTGGCGGGGTTGGTCTTCAGCGCCTCGATGGCCTCGCCCGCGGCCTCGCGGAAGCGCGACCAGCGGTCGTGGCTCGCCTTCGTCTCTCTGTCGGTCGGGACCTCGGTGACGTGGTGTTCCGGGTCGACAATCGGGGGACAGGCGTCGACCGACACCTCGTCGTCGTAGCCCTGATACTCCATCGGGATGCCGAAGAAGCCGGCGTAGCCGTGGGTCTCGTAGTCGCCGGTGTCCTCGATGTGCCGGCGGATGACCTCCGAGCGCGTGTCGATACAGAAGACCAGTTGCGCGTCCGGGCGACCGCGGGGGGCGCTGTTTTCGAGGACCTCGCTCTCGGCGGCGACGCGCTCGACGACCTCGTCGCGGTAACTGGCTTCCCACGCGCTCAGGAACGCCTCGGCGAGTTCGTCGGCCGCGTCGGTCTCGGGCGTCTCGGGACCGGTCGATGGCGCGAGATTCACGTCGAACGCGTCGAGGAGCGCGAGGCGGGCCGCGAGGTAGCCGTCGAGCGTAATCGGGTACTCGGACTGCCACTCGCCGCCGTCGGCGGAGCGTTGCTTGATGAAGCCGGTCCATCCGGGGAGCGCGGCGAGTTGCTCCTCGAATATCGGCACCCACTGGCTTTCGGGGTACGACGCGACCACGGACTCGATGGTCTCGGTCGGCGATTCGGGCAGGTCGGCGACGATGCCGTCGTCGGGAATCTGGCCGTCGTACGCGGCCATCGACCGGAAGGCGCTGTAGAAGCCGTCCTCGCGGTCCGGCATCGGCCAGTGCGCTTGGCCCTCGTCGAGGAACGCCGACAGCCACTTCGTCAGCACGCGGTCGACCCGCGCGGTGTCGGTGTCGGCGTCAGTCTCGTCGTCCGCGGGCTCCGACTCGGTGGCGGCGTCCATGCGTTCCAGCAGGGCGTCGGGGTCGTCGTCGTAGCCGCGCTCGGCCAGTTCCGAGGCGAGCACGTCGGGGTCGATTTGCCCGTGGTCGAGCGCCGCTTCGAACGTCTCGGGGGCCGGGTAGCCGCGGCCGCCGACGAGGTCCGCGGCCTGCGTGACCGCCTCGCCGAACGGCATGTCTTCGAACCCCGAAAGCGGGTTGGCCGTCACGAACGAGTGAATCGGCCAGACCGAACCGACCGTCGTCGCCGCTTTGTCGATGCTGTCTTCGATGGCGTGTTCAGTACTCATTGTATTCCTCCGTGGTGGTCAGCACCGTCGGGGACGCGGGCTGACTCGCGTTCAACAGCGCGACGTAGAGACGCCGGCTCCGTTTGTGGACCCCGAGTTCTATCGCGACGTAGACCGCGAGGAAGACGCCGGCGACGAGCGCGTGAAGCGCGCTCAGTTCGGCCGGCGCTTCGACGACCGGCAGTCCCGACAGGACGCTCGAAATCGACTCGTAGGCGAGCGCGTAGACGGTGATGGCCGGCAGGAACACCAGCGGGACCGCGCCGTAGCGGGCCGTCGCCGGAAGCGCGGCGTGCGCGACGACGTTGCGGGCCGCGTGCAGCGTGGTGAGCACGACGAACGCCACGAGCAGGAGTCCGCTGTCGAGGTGCGTCCCCTTCCCGGTGAGCGCCGCGAACAGCGCGCCGCCGGCCAGTCCGGTCACGACGATGACGGCCGCGCCCGCGACCCCGGTTTCGTGCGCGTCGTGCGCAGTCGGGGCGGTCTGTTCGACCTGTCCGCCCGCGCCGAGGAAGTGGTACGCCTTGTAGAAGCCGTGCAGAATGAGGTGCGTAATCGCGGCTCCGAAGAAACCGAGGCCGGCCTGCATAATCATGAAGCCCATCTGGCCGATGGTCGAGCAGCCGAGTTCGCTCTTGACGTCCGTCTGGACGTTCTTGAGCAGTTTTCCGAGGAGGGCGCTCGTCGCGCCGACGGCCACGATACCGAGCATGAGCGTGGCGTCGAGAGTCACGACGGGGGCGAACCGGAGCAGCAGGATGCCGCCGGCGTTCACGAAGCCCGCGTGCATCAGCGCCGAGGCGGGCGTCGGCGCGGTCATCGAGGAGAGGAGCCAGCCGTGGAACGGGACGAGCGCGGACTGAATCATCGCCGCGAGAACGAGCGCGACACAGGCCACGAGCCACGCCGCGCCGCCGAGTCCGTCGGCGGCCGCGGCGATACCGGAGACCGTCGTCGCGCCGGTCGCCCACCACAGCGCCGCGAGCGCGACGCCGAGGAACGCGCTACTGGCGAGGAAGTACCTGCGGGCGACGCTCGCGGCGGCCTGCGCCTGCTTCCAGCCGTCGATGATGCCGATGAGTTTCGCCATCGCGAGCCCCATCGCCAGCCAGAACAGCCAGAACAGCGCGACGTGGTTGGCCGCGACGAGGGCCATCACGGCGACCGTGAAGCCGAACACGGTGGCGAAGAAGCCCGTCTCGTGGCGGCTCCCGGCCATGTAACGGCGCGAGTAGCTGTGGACGATACCGCTGAAGAACGTCACGACCACCCACAGCAGCACGGTCAGGCCGTCGACGGCGACGACGCCGGGAACCTCCCACGCGCCGCCGAGTCGGACTCGGGCGAAGAGCACGGCGACGCTCGCGGCGAACAGCGCCCACACGAGCTTCGTTAGTGCGACGGGCGCGAGCGGCGAGTCCGCCGTCGCGTCCGGGAGTGCTCCGACCGTCGGTTTCGAGCTGTGTCCTGACATCGTTCGATTCGTCGTTGACCAGAACGGTCACCGAAACGCGTTCGGCGACCGATACTGGTCGTCCTTACGCCCATCCGAGAACAGATTGTCTATTAAATCTACCTACATTCACAAATCGTTCGCAAATTAGCCATTATAGAACATTATGGTTTCGTGAGCGCGGGGCGACGCGGACAGTCGGATCTGGGCGAGTCGGATTTCCTCAGAACACCCGTTTCACGCCGTGTAACGCACTATCTTCCCAGTCGGTAATCGACTACCAGCGATGGGTCACGCGACATCGACCCGCCGCGGCGATTCACGACTGCGGTCGCTCGTCGGGTCCGAACCGATTGGCGAACGCTCCGTTCGCCGCGAGGATATCGAGCGCGCGCCCGCTCAGGAGTCGTTTTCCGCGTGTCTCTCGGCGTCGAACTTCCCGAACGGCGTCGTCTCGTGCGTGCGGACGAGCACCTCGTCGGCGACCGTGAGGCCCATATCGAGGAGTTCCTGCGCGATGGACGTGATGTCGCTGTCCGTCTCGCCGACGGCGGTCACGAGGAGGTTCTGTTCGCCGGTGACCAGTTCTTGGACGGCCACGACACCGTCCATCTCCAGAATCTCGGGGACGAGTTCGCCTCGCTTGGGAATCGAAGCGGTGCAGTAGAGTAGCATGCGGAGCGGGTAGCCCGACTTCCCATAGTCGACGCTCGCGCTGTAGCCCTTGACCACGCCGTCGGATTCGAGCCGCTGGATGCGCTTGCGGACGGTGCTGTCCGAGGTCCCCGTTCGCTTCGCGATATCCCCGGACGACATGTTTCGCGCGTCCTCTTGGAGTGCGTACAGAATCGCCTTGTCCACGTCGTCGATATCCTCGCCAGCCATACCACTACGTCGGGGGCAAGAGCACTTTATCCTTTGATGTTACGCGGACGACGCCCCGGCCGACACTCGATACTCGCCGACTCCGGGAGTAGATTTATTACCCATCCGATACAATTAGTTACTATGATTGTTGTAAAAGATAACGCCGACACGCCCAAAGCTCACGAGCAGTCCGTTCGCCGCACGGCCACCTTCGCCGACATGGCCGCCGCGATGCGTGGGTTCTGAGCGGTCTTCGTGGCTCGATTCTCCGCTCGGTTCGCCCGACCGCGCCGCGACATGACTGATTTCCTGAGTTTTCGCGTTTCCTGATAACCCGTTTCCGCGACCCGTCCAAACCGGCGCGAGACGCGCTTCGCGCCGGGAAAACGGATTTACCTTTGGGTGTCATATTCTACCAAACTGGGCGACACCGCCCTGATACCCATGGCAGACAAACCACACCAGAACCTAGCCATCATCGGACACGTCGACCACGGGAAATCCACGCTCGTCGGCCGACTCCTGTTCGAGACAGGTAGCGTCCCGGAACACATCATCGAACAGCACCGCGAGGAGGCGGCGTCCAAGGGGAAGTCGGGCTTCGAGTTCGCCTACGTCATGGACAACCTCGCCGAGGAGCGCGAACGCGGCGTCACCATCGACATCGCCCACCAGCGCTTCGACACGGACAAGTACTACTTCACCATCGTGGACACGCCCGGCCACCGCGACTTCGTGAAGAACATGATTACGGGCGCGTCGCAGGCCGACCACGCGATTCTCGTCGTCGCCGCCGACGACGGGGTCGCGCCGCAGACCCGCGAGCACGTCTTCCTCGCCCGCACCCTCGGCATCGAGGAACTCATCATCGCGGTCAACAAGATGGACGTCGTCGACTACAGCGAAGACTCCTACAAGCAGGTCAAAGAGGAGGTCCAACAGCTCCTGAACCAGGTACGGTTCAACTCCGACGACGCCGGCTTCATCCCCATCTCGGCGTTCGAGGGCGACAACATCGCCGAGCCCTCGGAGAACATGTCGTGGTTCGACGGGCCGACCGTCCTGGAGTCCCTGAACAACCTCCCGGAGCCGTCGCCGCCGACCGACGCCCCGCTTCGCGTCCCGATTCAGGACGTGTACACCATCTCCGGCATCGGGACGGTCCCGGTCGGCCGCGTCGAGACGGGTATCCTCAAGACCGGCGACAACGTCCGGTTCATGCCTTCTGACGCGGGCGGCGAAGTGAAGACCATCGAGATGCACCACGAGGAGGTCCCGGAGGCGGGCCCCGGCGACAACGTCGGCTTCAACGTCCGCGGCGTCGGCAAGGACGACATCCGCCGCGGCGACGTCTGCGGCCCGGCCGACGACCCGCCGTCGGTCGCCAAGACGTTCAAGGCGCAGATCGTCGTGATGCAACACCCCTCGGTCATCACGGCGGGCTACACGCCGGTCATCCACGCGCACACCGCGCAGGTCGCCTGCACGTTCGAATCGCTCGACCAGAAACTCGACCCCGCGTCGGGCGAGGTCGCAGAGGAGGAACCGGACTTCATCAAGGCCGGCGACGCCGCCGTCGTCACGCTCCGGCCACAGAAGCCGCTCAGCATCGAACCGTCGTCAGAAATCGCCGAACTCGGGAGCTTCGCCATCCGCGACATGGGACAGACCATCGCGGCCGGCAAAGTCCTCGAAGTCTACGAGTAGCGCCCGGTTTCGACCACAGTTTTTCGCGCCACCGCCGTGACAGCGACCGTCCAGCCTACACGGACGGACGCGACCGATTGGTCACAAACGGCGCGCGAGCGTTCGTCGCGTCCGGGCTCACTCGTTAGCGCCGGGGTAGAGCGCCGACACCTGCCAGACGTTCGCGCGGACGCCGGCCCTGACGAGGTCCATCCGCACGCGGTCGCCGGCGTGGTGGTTCGCGAGGTAGTCGCGGTAGCTACTGTTCTCGTAGGACGTGACGTGGAACGTCGAGCCGTTGTCGCCGCGAAGTGTCGCCGCACCGTGGTCGTTTACCTCATTTACGATTGTAAACGTATCCGGGCTATTTCTGGACGCTGTCTGAGACATACTCGATTATATGTTAATGAGGCACATAAAACCTGCCATCGCGTTTAGTAAATCATTATAAACTATTTCGTGATTGTGGCTCGACGGAGACTGTCAGTTCGCTGTCGGTCGATTTTCGGAGAATGGCCCGCGTCCGCGAGTTGATTCGAGGCGCCGTGCGCCGGTGGTTGGGTTGTGACCGGCGTGGGACGTGACGCGACACGGCCACGCTGTCGAGCGCGGGTGGGTCGTCGAAACGAATTGTGTCGCGTAAGTACGGCCCCCCGAGTCTGGGACGGGGCGCAGTCATCCTAGGTAGTGGAACCAATTAACGGAATAGCTTGATATATCCGGTTTCATTAGTCACCCGCGTCGCCGCGAACTCCTCGTCGCACGTCGACGTAGTAGTCGCGGAGCACGTCCCGACCGATTCGAATCGGCGTCTCCGAACCCACGTCCTCGTCGAGCACCGCGGTCACAGTCCGTCGTTCGCCCGCGAGTTCGACCACGATATCAACCCGCGGCGGCGCGCCGTCCTCGACCGTCGCCGGCGGTTCGGTGCCGAGGTCGGCCGCCAACCGGGGTGCGATTTGCGTCGTCGAAGCCGTGGTGTCGATGCGCGCGAGCACTTCCTTCGACCCGCTGATGCCGGTGACGGTCACGCGCTCCGCGTGGCCGACGACGGGGGCCCGCTCGTCGCGGACGTGCGACGGAGCGTCCGCCGGGGGCGTCCCGTCGAGCGCGCGCCCGAGTCGTTCGACGAGCGCCGGGTCGGTGCGCCCGCCGGCCCGCTCGATTGCGAGGCGGGCGATGGCCGCCGCGGGCGACCGTCCGGTGGCGCGGAAGAGCCCGCGGAACCCCGCCGTCGGGTTCACTTCGAGGACGACCCAGCCGTCGTCGCTCTCGATGAGGTCGACGCCGGCGTAGTCGAGGCCGAGCGTCCGCGTCGCCCAGAGCGCCGCCCCGGCGGCCCCCTGCGGGAGGTCCTCGGACGCGTCCTCCACGTCGCCGCCGAGGGCGACGTTCGTGCGCCAGTCGCCCGCCGGGGCGTAGCGGTACATCGCGCCGACGACCTCGTCGTCGACGACGTAGATTCGGAGGTCGCGGTGGCGCTCGCCCGCGTCGACGTACTGCTGGATGAACGCCCGGCGGCCGTCGACGGTCGCCGAGACGGCCCGGTCGTGGTCGACCAACCACGTCCCGCCGCCGTTGGTCCCGACGGCCGTCTTGTAGACGACCGGCGTCCCGAACCCGTCCCGCGCGGCGTTCAGTTTGGCGTCCGCGGTGGCCATGTACGTGTGCGGCACCGGGACGCCCGCGGCGGCCAGCCTGCTCGCCGTCGCGTGCTTGTGGACGGCGAAGAGGACGCTCCGCGGGTCGTTGAGCACGGGGCGAACCGCGGCGTAGCAACTGGCGATAGAGAGGTCTTCGAGCGGACTCGTCGATTTCGACAGCAGGAGTCGGTTGACCACCACGTCGACCTCGGGGTCGAGCGTGACGCCCGACGGCGACACCTCGATGCCGACTGCCTCCTCGTGGAGCCAGACGGCCTCGTGGCCGAGCGCCGTGACCGCGTTGCTGATGGCTTTCGTCTCCCTGCTGTCGTGGAATCCCAGAATCCCTACTGTGACCGTCGGTTCGTCCCCACCCATGGTGGGAGTACGCGCCCCGGTCGCATCAGCGCATCGCGAGGTCCCGCAGAACCAGAATGTGATGCCGCGCGACGCGTCACGGGTGCGTCGCGGGCGCGGCGGTCACGTGCTCATGAAGTCGGCTGTCGGTTCGCGCGAGGCGGCCTCGCGCGGGAGTGGTCCTCGTTACTCGGTTTCGGTGACGCTCACGGTGTAACTCCCGCTCCCGGAGTAGCTGTCGACCAGCACCGAGAGGTCCGTCGACGCGTCGGGGTTGTCGATGACTATCTGCTCTTCGCTGTCCGTGGTCCACGACCGGTAGTCGTACGACCCGGTCGTGGGACACGTCCCCGAGCCCTCGTTGACGTAGAGGTCGAAGTCGGCGCTCGCCGGGCCGCTGAGGTCGACGACGACCTGCGACGGCGAATCGTACTCCCACGCGTAGCTCCAACAGTCGGAGTCGGCCGACGACGACAGCGAGTCGTCGATGGTCGAGGTGGTCGAGTCGCCACCGCCACCACCGCCGCCGCCACCGCCGCTTCCCGGTTCGGTCGTGACGGCGTTCGCGGCGTCCACGCGGCCCGCGCCCTGTTCGTTCTCCGAGAGGCCGATATCGACCGCGGTGTTCTTGAGTTGGCTCCGCAGGTCGGCCGGCGAGAGGTCGTAGACGGCGAGCGTGAGCCCGGCGACGCCCGAGACGACCGGCGTCGCCATCGACGTGCCGGATATCTCCTTGTACTCGGTGTCGGTCGTCCAACACGACAGCACGTTTGTCCCCGGCGCGGCGAGGTCGATGTCGGTGCCGTAGTTGGAGTACGACGCCAGCGTCTCGTCGGGGTCGAGCGCGGAGACAGCGACGCACTCGCTGTAGGCGGCGGGGTACGAGACGCTCCCGCTCCCGTCGTTGCCGGCGGCGGCGACGACGAGGCTCCCCTGCTGGGTCGCGTACGACACGGCGTTTTTCATCGTGGACGTGTAGCCGCCCCCGCCGAGCGAGAGGTTGATGACGTCAGCGCCCTGGTCTGCGGCCCACTCGATGGCGTCGGCGATGTCGCTCGTCGAACCGCTGCCGGACTCGGAGAGCGCGCGCCCCGAGAGGAGCGACGAGTCGCTGATGCCGCCGATACCTTCGCTGTTGTCGGTCGTGCCGGCGGCGATGCCGGCGACGTGCGTGCCGTGGTACTCGTCGGCGAGCACGTCCGGATACGGGTCGCCGTCGGCGTCGACGAAGTCCTGGCCCTTGTCGGAGGCGAACTGCGCCGAGAGGTCGGGGTGGTCGTATTTGACCCCTTGGTCGACCACGGCGACGGTCACGTCGGAACTGCCGAGCGTGGTGTCCCACGCGGTGTCGGCGTTCACCTGCTGTGGCGCGTACTGACTGCCGTACTGTGGGTCGTTCGTCGTGTAGAGCGCCTGATGGGTGACGTTCTTCTCCGCGTACTTCACCTCGTCGCGCTTCGTGACCGCCGAGATGAAGTTCTCGCGGGCGCGGTCGGCGGCGACCGACGGGAACTCGACCGCCACGTAACTGAGGGTCTTGTTCTCGTGGACGACCGTCGCGTTGCCGGGGACGTGCTTCTCGACGGCCTTTCGCGGGCTGTCAGCCGTCTTCGAGACGCCGACGAGAATCTCGTCTTTCTTCGGACCGGGGGACCGTCCGGGCGTCGCGGAGGTCACGCCGGCCGCGCCGGTCAGCCCGGCGGCCGCGGCGAGTTTCAGGAAGGTTCGTCTGTCGAAGTTCGGTGTGCCTGCCATGGGCACACATGTCTCGGGAGACCGTGGCAATATTTGTTAGCTTGACTGAAATTTCAATTTCAGCCTGTTCTTCAAAGACAGTTCGGAACGGATCCATAAACCAAAATAAATCCTCGACAAATTCCCTAATCGTCGTTCCCACTTCGGTCGCCCCGCACTCGAAATTTATAACCCCGAAACCGGGTGAGGTGGTGTATGGACCTCTTGCGGCGGTTGGTCGGCCCCGACGGGCTCCCGTCGGGCCGAGTGGCGCTGTTCGTGGACGGGCCGAACGTCCTCCGCGACGAGTTCGACGTGGACTTAGACGACATCCGGGCGGCGGCTCGCTCGCTCGGCGGGCAGTTGAGCGCGGCGCGGCTCTACCTCGACGAGCACGCCACGCCGGGACTGATTCAGGCGGCCGAGGCGCGCGGCTTCGAGGTCGTCGTCACGAGCGGCGACGTGGACGTGAAACTCGCGGTCGACCTCACCCGCTACGCCGTCGAGGACCGCGCCGACGTCATCGCGGTCGCCTCGCGGGACACCGACTTCAAGCCCGCCCTGGAGACGGCCAACGCCTACGGCCTACGGACGGTCGCCATCGCGCCGGGGAGCTACGGTCGCTCGGACGCGCTCCAGAACGCGGCGACCCACGCGATGACGCTCGACGAACTCACCGACGGCGGCGACTGAGTCGAGAGACGGCCTGTCCGACTCTGATACGACCCGACCCGACCCGACCTGACCTGACCTGACCGACCGCGAACGGTTCGCTTTTTCCTCCCCCGCCCGACCACTCGCCCATGCAGGAGTTCGACACGCCGGTCGTGGACAACCACCTCCACCTCGACCCGGACCACGGGCGCGGGCTGGAGGCGGTGAAGGATTTCGCCCGGAGCGGCGGCACGCACCTCCTCGTCGTCAACAAACCCTCGTGGCTCCTCGGCCACGAGGTCGAGACGGGCGAGGACTTCCGCCCGGTGTTCGAGACGACGGTCGAGGTCGTCCGCGAGGCCTCGGAGCTACTCCCCGGGCGCGCGTGGCCGGTCCTCGGCGTCCACCCCGGTCTCGTCTCGAAACTCGTCGACGACCGCGGCTACGACCCCGAGGACGCCCGCGACCTGATGTGTGCCGGCCTCGACACCGCCGCCGAGTTCGTCCGCGAGGGCGACGCGCTCGCGCTCAAGTCCGGCCGCCCGCACTACGAGGTCACGGACGCCGTCTGGGAGGCCTCGAACGCCGTCCTCAGACACGGCCTCGACCTCGCCGCGGACTGCGACTGCGCGCTCCAGCTCCACACGGAGTCGACGACCGACCTCTCGGACGTGGCCGAGTGGGCCGACGAACGCGGCGTGCCCGGTGAACGCGTGGTCAAACACTACGCGCAGGGCCACCTGACCGGCGGCACGCCGAGCGTCATGAGCGACAAGGACCGCCTCGAAGACGCCGCCGAGCGGGGCGACCCCTTCCTCATGGAGACCGACTTCATCGACGACCCCGACCGCCCCGGCGCGGTGATGGGCCCGAAGACCGTCCCCCGGCGCGTCGATTGGCTCCTCGACGAGGGGCGCGACGACGCCGTCAGGAACGCCCACGTCGAGACGCCCGCGCTGGTCTACGGCGTCGACACCGAAGCGACGCTGGACCGATAGGGACCGATCGGCGGCGAGGCGACCCACCGCCGAAACCGACGCACGAGTCGAATCGCGCCGTCTTCTCCCACGTCGTCGTCTCACACGGTCACAAGCAGGATAAGAAAGGCATTTGAGTCCGGCACGGGAGGTTGTAGGTATGACCGAGGCCGAGGAACGATACTACTCGCCGGAACGCTGGCAGAACTGGTTGACGCGCGTCGAAGAAGAGGACCTGGACCTCGAAAGCGAGGAGACCGGCCGTCTCCTGATGAACATCCAGAACGACGCGGCCATCGCCATCGCCAAGATTCTGACCGCCTACGACGACGACACGCTGGGCGAAGAGGAAGCACTTGACGAGCTTTCGACCGTCCACGACATCGTCATGGCCGAACCCGAGTTCGAGTCGGAGAACGAGGAGGCCGAAATCCTCATCGGGAGCGTCCAGACGAGCCTCTCGTGTGCCTTCTTCGCCGCCGAGGAGTTCATCGTCGCCGGCCCCGCCGAACTCGAAGACGACATGGACGCCTACATCCGCGCGGCCGCGGACGCCGAGGCCGCCGACGACCTCGACAGCGCGCTCGGCTACATCGTCCAGGTCGGCACCCGCGTCATCGACGGCGAGGAACTCGACATCGAGGTCCTCGACGAACTCGAATTCGGACTCGTCACCGAGTGGGTCAACGGTCTCGACAGCCTCCAGAGCGGCCTCTCGGAGCCCGAGGTCGTCGAAGAAGAAGACTGAACTCGGCCTCTCGC
Source organism: Haloferax marisrubri (assembly GCF_001469875.2). GTDB lineage: Archaea > Halobacteriota > Halobacteria > Halobacteriales > Haloferacaceae > Haloferax > Haloferax marisrubri. The sequence continues at coordinate 684,408 of NZ_LOPW02000010.1, forward strand.
TTCTGTAGGAGTCTTTTTCCCGTTTCGGGTATCTTCACGTCATATGGACTTTCGGGGGGACGAGCGAGCAGTTACTGTCCAAATCGGCGCAGTGCTGCTGTTTGGGATGATCATCATCTCGATGTCGATGTACCAAGCGACCGTCGTCCCGAATCAGAACGAACAGGTCGAGTTCCTACACAATCAAGAGGTTCACGACCAGTTCAAGTCGCTTCGCGGTGCAATCATCGAAAGCTCGTCGGAGACGACCGCACGGCCTTCGACGGTCTCGTTGGGGACGCGGTATCCGAGTCGAACGCTGTTCGTCAATCCCGGTCCCGTATCGGGGACGTTGCAGACGCGGGAACTCGGTGATATTTCCATCACGAACGTTAGCACGACGGAAGCCGAGACGGGCGACTACGTTAACGGCGACGACAATCTCTCGTATCCCACCAAATCGCTCGAATACCGGCCGAACTACAACGTCATGCAGTCCACCCCGACAACGGTGTACGAAAACACCATCGCGTACAACCGGTTCGACACCGGCTACGACGGGACGCTCTCCGGGCAGTCGCTGATAAACGGCCGGACGATTTCGCTCGTTGTCCTCCAAGGCAACTACTCCGAGAACGGCGTCGGTTCCGCGACCGTTGACGCGCAGGCGATTAGCCCCGCGACGCGGACCGTCTCCGTGAAGAACACATCAGGACGCGTGAACATCACCGTCCCGACGAAACTGTCGGTGGGCGAGTGGCGTGACGCGCTCGAAGACGATGGTGAGTTGAACGACCCGGAAAGCGACGACGACTACGTCTATAGTGTCACCGACGGTCCTGGTGATACCATCTTCATCGAGATGAAAAAGGGCGTGACGTACGACCTCCGCGTCGGAGCGGTCGGCGTTGGGTCGGGTGTCGACGACCCGTCCGCACATTACCTGACGGTCGTCGACGGAGCCTCGCCTCGAAGCATCGCGCCGGGAGACACTGAGACGCTCACCTTCGAAGTTCGGGACCGATACAACAACCCCGTCTCTGGAGTCTCAGTAAACTTCTCTACGAGCGGGAGTTCGGTCTCAATCGACACGGAGGAGTCGACGACCGATTCGAAGGGCCGAATCCGAGTGACAGCAACGGGCGCGTCCGCGGGGACCGCCGAGGTGCTCGGCAGCTTCGACGATGAGACGTTCGACGCGGAAGACAGGCAGGACGCGGGTGTCGAAATCACCGTTTCGAGCGAAGAGGCCACCGCGGGTGGCGTCGCCGGACTCCTCTACGAGAACGACGCGGTCGCCCGCGACGGCGACGATGGAGACTCGTCCCCCGGCGGCGTCGAGTTCTCGCTGCGGAACGTCGACTCCGACTCCGTCGAACTCCTGAGCGTCGTGGTAAATCCGCACGACGACAGTATCGATGGACTCTCAGACAGGGTCGACGGCGGGAACGACGACCCCGGCGAGACGGAGCTGTACGTCGAGTCGCCGAGCGGTGACGCTCTCGTCGACTACCAGATTGCCCAGAACGAGTACGTCGACGTGCCCGATGACGGGCTCGCAATCGATATCGACGAGAGTGGTGACCTCGGCGGGTCGAACCCTGTCGTCGGCACCGGCGAGTCCGCGCGGTTCTACGTGTACGAGTTCTACGACAGCGACACGAACGTCGACATGACCGGCGAGTGGCTCTCCGTTCGCGTGACTTACCGCCTCCCGTCGGGTCTCGTCGACGCCAAAACGTTCTCGTTCGAAGCCAACGCCCAGCCAGAAGGTGATGTGAACTCCCCGCCGACCCCCAGAACAACCGGGCCGTACAGCGTCCCCGAAGGCGGGTCGATACAGCTTGATGGATCCGGGAGTTCGGACAGCGACGGGTCGATTACCAGTTACAGTTGGTCCATCACCAACGACCCCACGGGGCAGGCGAGCCTGTCGAACCCCAGTTCCGCCCAGCCGACGTTCAACGCGCCCGACAGCGTCTCGGGCGACACCGACGTGACCGTCGAACTAACGGTGACAGACGACGACGGAGCGACGAGTATGAGAACGACGACCGTGACCGTCACGGACACAGACGGCACGCCGTCTCCGTCCGTCTCGATGCGTGTCGACGACCTCACCGACATCCAAACGAACAACCCCGACTTCGTCGTCTCCTACGACATCGGGGACACGAACGCGTCGTTCGAGCGCGTCGAGGTCAGGGCCGATTCGACGGAGGGCTCCGCTTCGGGCTTCGCACAGCAGTCGACATCGCGCGGCAGCGTTCGGTTCCAGCCCGGATACGGAGTCAGACAGACGTTCGAGGTCACGATTGACGTGATTTACGACGGGCCGAACGGAGAATACGTCGAGAGCTCACGGACCGTGACCGACGTGGCCGACGCGCGGAACCGGAACGGAAACGCCGACCTGTCGCTCGGAAGTAGCGCATCCATCGACGCGTTCGACGTCGAAGACCGGACCGACACCGGGACGAACGCGGTCTGGTACCGCGCCGACTACGACGTGTCGTCCGGCGACTTCAGTCGGGTCGAACTGGTGGCGCTCAATCTCAACGGCAACGGGGCGACGACCACGACCCAACGTACCGACCGGAGCCGTAACAACGTCGACATCATCGAGCGGCGGGACGGCGCACAGACCGACTATCGGGTCGGGATATTGGTGTACGACGACACCGGTGCCGTCGTCGATATCCAGACCGTCGACGACGTCGCGGACGGGGACGGTCCGTAGTTCGACAACCGACGTAACTCACCATCGACAAAACCTTATCCCTCGGTTCTGTAGCATCGACCATGACTTCCGTCGGCATCGACGCCATGGAGATTTGGACGGGCAAACTCGTGTTAGACCTCCCCAACACCTTCGCGCCGGTGAAGGGCGAAGACCCGGAGAAGTACACGAAGGGTCTCGGTCTCCACACGTCGTCGTTCCCGGACGTGTACGAGGACATCGTCACGATGGGGGCGAACGCCGCCAAGCAACTGATGGACCGAAAGGGCCTCACGCCCGCGGACATCGGCCGCATCGACGTGGCGACAGAGTCCGCGTTCGACAACTCCAAGCCGGTGTCGACGTACATCGCGGGCTGTCTCGAACAGGTGTACGACGGCGACTTCCGCCACGCCAACAAGGGCGAGCGCAAGTTCGCGTGCATCGCCGGCACCCAGAGCCTCGACGACGCCTACAACTGGATTAAGGCGGGTCGCAACCGCGGGCGCGCGGCGCTCGTCATCGCCACCGACACCGCCCTCTACGAGCGCGGCGACCCCGGCGAGGCGACGCAGGGCGCGGGCGCGGTGGCGATGCTCATCGACGAGGACCCGGACCTGGTCGAACTCTCGACCGAGCAGGGCTACGGCAGCATGGACGAGACGGACTTCCTCAAGCCGAACCAGCAGTTCCCCTCCGTGGACGGCAAGCGCTCCATGCAGGTGTATCTCGCCCGCATGCGCGAGGCGCTCGAAGACTACGAGAGCGTCGCGGGTCGCACCCACCCCGACCTGTTCGAGTACATCCCGTTCCACACGCCGTTCCCCGGCATGGTCCGGAAGGCGGCGCTCCTCGGCTTCCGTCACATGACCCGCGACACCGACATCGAAGACGACCTCGAAGCCGAAATCGGTCGGCAGCCCCGCGAGGAGGACTTCGAGACGTGGGACGACTACGAGGAGGCCATCCGCGGCTACATGGACGAACTGAAGACGACCGAGCAGTACCGCGACTGGTACGGCCGCGTCATCGAGCCGACGCTCGACATCTCCAGCCGCGTCGGCAACTGGTACACCGGCTCGGTCCACATCGCCCGGCTGTCGGCGCTGAAGACCGCCGCGGACGAGGGGAAGGACATGACCGGCAAGTCGCTTCTCGTCGGCTCGTACGGCTCCGGCGCGCAGGCGGAGATTCACGCCGAGCGCATCCAAGAGACGTGGCTCGACGAAATCGAGGCCGTGGACGTGGACGACCAGCTCGCGGCCCGCACCGAGATTTCCTTCGACGACTACGAGCTCATCCACGACGTGCACAACCACGAAAAGGAAATCGAGGTCGAGGAGTTCACCCAACCCGAAGCCGAGTTCGTCTTCACGGGCTGGGGCCGGATGAACGAGCGCCGCTACGAATACGTCGAATAACAGACCGACCGCACGGCCGAGCGACGGGCGAGCGCCCGCGTTCGCGCTGGGTCGTCAGAACGAACGGGCCTGTTCGGGGAGTATCGACCACGAGTCCGCCGGGTCCGCGCCCCGGTCGTCGTAGAACTTTCTGCCGATGTAGTCGTCGCTCACGCTTCCGAGTATCGTGTTGTACAGGTCGGCGGCCGACTCGTAGGTCTCGGGTCCGAGCGGGGCGAGGATGGTCTCGACGGTCTCCGCGTCGTCGACGTTCGGCGCGGCCACCTCGATGTCGCCGGCGCGTTCGAGCACGCGCTCGGTCGTGACCGGGTACTCGAACGCCGTTTCCAGATGCGATTGGAGGTCGCGAATGTCCATGGGCGGACATCGTCGCGGTCGCCCTTCGGCTTTTTTCGCCCTCAGGCGGACACTCTGGAAACTCGAATCGAACGGAATCGAACGGAATGAACCCGAATCGGAGGAGCCGAAAAAACGGGTGACTGCGGCGAACTCAGGGGAGTTTCCGCAGGTCTTCGAGCATCTCGTCTAAGTCGCGGTCGGTCACGGCGAGGGCGAAGCCGTCGATGGTGGCGAGCGCGGGCGCGTGCTCCCAGAGTTCGTCCTCCGAGAGGCCGTGGAGGACGACCGCGTTCGGCGTCGGCGTGACGACGCGCATGGCGACGAGCGGCGACTCGCCGCGGGTGACGCCGGTGAAGACGAGCGCCCGACTCGTGGACTGACCGTAGAGCCGGTAGAACTCCTCCGAGGAGAGCCGCGTGATTGCCTGAATGCTGTTGATGACGGTGTGGCCGCTGATTCGGTCTTGGTCGCCGTCGACGATTGGCGTCGCGCCGATGGCGTCGTAGAAACTGTCAAGCGGAATCGACGTGGGGTACTCTCGGAGGTCCTGGACGATGTCGCTCTCGAAGCCGGCCGAGAGGACGCGGGCGTACTGCCGGATTCGACTGCCGCCGCGGGCCTCGTCGATGTCGAGAAGCGCCTCGACCATCCGGCGGATGACGCCGATGCCGGGGCTCTCGCGGCGACCGCTCTCGTAGTCGGAGACGACCGACGACGACACGTCCAACTGCTCGGCGAGCGCCGTCTGGGAGATGTCGAAGTCGGTCCGCCACTTCCGGAGCGTCGCGCCGGGGTCGTCCGAGAGGGTAATCTCGCCCGCGATGCGGCGGGCGAGGTCGTCGCGCGGTGCCGCGGTCATCGCGAACACCTCGGTCCAACCGAGGAGTGAATCATGGGACAACGTGCGTGAGTGTCCCGCAAAAGGATGTCGAAAGTGGTAGTCGTCGCCTGACGAACCCCGTGGGAACCCTGAAGGTCGTCGGCCGACCACTACGCGGTATGCCATCGACCCTCGTCCACGTCGCGGTCGGCGGACTCGTCGGTGCCGCCCTCCTCGGTCGCTGGTTCGACGCCCGCTCGGTCGGCGTCGCGCTCGTCGCCGCCGCGGTTCCCGACCTCGATTCGTTCACCAGCACGCTCCTGCCCGGGAGCCATCGCGCACTCCTGCACACGCTGTTGCTCCCGCTCGCCCTCGTCGCGGTCGTTGCCTACGACACGCGGATTCGGGACCCCGAGCGCTCCGCGATTCGTGGCCGGTGGGGAACCCGCGGCGTCGTCGTCGCGTGGGTCGGCGTCGCCGCGCTCCTCTGCGGCGGCATCTTCCCCGACCTGTTCACCAACGGCGTCAACGCCTTCTACCCGCTTCACGACGCCTTCTACTCGATTAGCGGACGCGCCGAGTGGTCGAGCACGCGCGGGTTCGTCCAGACGTTCGTCGAGCTACAGCCCGCGTCGCCGCCGCCGACGACGGAGACGCTCCACTACAGCACCGTCGTTGACCCGTCGCCGGGCGCGGAGCCCGAGAACGTCGAGCGGGTCGCCCCGCTCGCCTCATCGGGGACAGAATTGATGCTCATCGTGCTCGGCGCGGGCGTGGTCGGCGGCCGACTCTTCTCGGAGCGGCTTCGCGGCTCGTCGGAGTGAGTCGAGAGCGCGGCTGCGACTCCGAGCGTTCATAACCGATGGCGACGCACCCGCGTGCATGAGCGAGACACCCGACGGCGTCGAGGTGCGACCCTACGAGCCGGGCGACGCGGACGCGTTCTGGGAGCTGAAACGCGGGTTCGAACTCGGCATCGGCGAGGGGACCGGCGACGACGACAAACTGTCGAAGTACGAGGCGAAGCTCACCGACGACTACCGCGAGCGATACCTCTCGTGGGTCGAGCGCTGTGCGACCGACGACCCCGGGTGCGTCGTCGTCGCCGAGGCGGTGTCGGACGACGAGCACGGTGCTGGCGGCGACGACAACGCTGACGACAGCGACGGCGGCGACGCTCATCTGGTCGGCTACGCCTTCGCGCTCCCCGAGGAGATGACGTTCATCTGGGACGCCGCCGTTCTCAACGAGTTATTCCTCGACGCCGACTACCGCGGGACGGGCGTCGCCGACAAACTCATGGAGGCCGTGTTGGACCACGCGCGCTCGCAGGACCTCCCCCTCGACCGAATCGTCCTCGACGTGGACGAGGCGAACGACCGGGCGCGGGCGTTCTACGACCGCTACGGCTTCGACCACTGGGGCGAGCTCGTCGCTCGCGACCTCTGAGGTCGGGAAACGCGAGGAGCCGGAAAAACGAGAACCGAAAACCGAAAACCGAGCGGGCGGACGCCGACGACTACCGGAGCGCCGCGGCCCCGAGGCCACCGACGGTACCGAGAACGGCGGGGTACGCGACGCCCGCGAGAAGCGCGGACGTGACCGGGTCGGGGCTGATGGCTGACTCGCCGAGGGAGACGGTGAACAGCGCGATACCCGCGAGCGCGAAGACGAGGTAGCCGATAGTGGTTCCCGCGCCGGCGAGCGCGCCCGCCCGCGTCGAGGACGCGCCGCTGACGACGGCCGCGAGCGCGCCCGCCGCGAGGAGCGCGACCACGGGCACGACGTAGAGAATCGGCGAGAACGCCTCGATGCCCTCGATGAGGTTCGTGGACGAGGTCGTCCCGAACAGGCCGGGGAACGTCGTCGTCACGCCGTGGGCGCTCATGAACACCCAGCCGACGACCTTCCACGTCGAGATGTCGGAGCCGAGGGCTTCGAGCACCTGACTGGCCGTCGAGTTCTCGATAGTCGAGGAGGTGAAGACGTAGGTCGCGAGGTAGCCGAACAGGGCCGCCCCGAGACCGGCGACGCCGCCGCTGCCGACCGACCGAAGCGTCGATGGTGTGGAACCGGGCGTCGATTCAGGTGTCGTTGACATCGTGTCGGAAGCGATTGTCGTTCTCCCCTAAATGTCTCGTGGCCGCCGTGAGAGGGCGTCTCGCGGTACGTGATGTCGATACGTGCTGATGGCGACGCGTCCAGCGACCGCCCGACGGTCGCCGAATGCCGGAGGGTCACGTTCAAGTCTCGCCGTGCGATAGCGATGGGCATGTTACTACGGGGCGCTCGGGTGATTCGCGGCGACCGCGTCGTCGAGGAGACTGACGTTCGAACCGACGCCGAGACGGGGCGAATCGAGGCCGTCGGCGACCTCGACCCCCGCGGGGACGAGCGGGTCGTCGACCTCGCCGGCAAGACGGTCACGCCCGGACTGGTGGACGCGCACGTTCACTTCTCGCTCTCGGGGGAGCGGAGCGTCGAGGACGTGGTCGGCATGTCCGACGCCGAACTCACGTTGGTCGAGGCGCGAAACGCCCGGAAGACGCTCGAAGCGGGCGTCACGGGCGCTCGCGTGATGGGCGCGCGTGACATCGACGTGGCGCTGAAGCGCGCCATCGACGCCGGGGACGTGCCCGGTCCGCGGACGGTCGCCAACTGCCGGTCGATAACCATCACCGGCGGCCACGGCCACCACATGGGCCGCGAGATAGACGGGCCGACCGAGGCGCGAAAGGCGGTCAGAGAGCAGGTGAAACTGGGTGCCGACTTCATCAAGTTCATGACGACCGGCGGGGTGACGACGCCCGGCAGCGACCCCGGCGCGGTGGCGTTCACCGACGAGGAACTCCACGCGCTCGTCGACGAGGCGCACCGCCGGGGCGTCCACACCGCGACCCACGCCCACGGCGGCGAGGGCGTGAAAGCCGCCATCCGGGCCGGCGTCGACACGGTCGAACACGGGACGTTCCTCGACGACGAGGCAATCGACCTGTTCTTGGAGCGCGACGCGACGCTCGTGCCGACGCTCTCCGCGCCGTACCACATCGTCCGCAACACCGAGGCCGCGACGAAAGAGGACGTGACGAAGACCGAGTTCGTCTACGACCGCCACATCGAGTCGTTCAAACTGGCCGCCGAGGCCGGCGTCCGCATCGCCGGCGGCACCGACGCCGGCACGCCGTTCAACGTCCACGGCGGCAACGCCACCGAGGTGCAGTTCATGGCGCAACACGCCATGGAGCCGCTGGACGCCATCCGGGCGATGACCGAGACGGCCGCCGACGCGGGGGGGCTGGACGACTGCGGCGTCGTCGAACCCGGCGCGTACGCCGACCTGCTCGTCTTCGACGACGACCCGCTTTCGGACCTGACGGTACTGAACGACCCGACGGCGGTCCTGAAGGGTGGCCGCGTCGTCGCCGGCGCGGTCCCCGGTGCGGTTTCAGGCGGAGAATAAGTGACGGCTCAGCGAACGTCGTCGGGGTCGAGGTTCCAGCGGAACTCGGCGTCGTAGTCGCCGCCGGTCGTCGCCAGCCAGTCCTCGCGGGAGACGCTGTAGCGGAGTTCGTCGGCCGGGTCGCCGTCGATGACGATGCTGTTTGGCTCGCGGCCGTCGAGGCCGCCGCCGAGCGCCGCCATGTACTTCTCGATAGCGCGCTGGGACTTCTCGTTCGCCGCGACGTGCGAGACGGCGACGACTTCGAGGTCGAACGCGTCGAACGCGAGCGCCGCCAGCGCCGCGGCGCGTTCGCCCGAGTAGCCGCGACCCCAGTAGCGCGGGCGGAGCCACAGGCCGAGTTCTCCGACGCGGCGGTCCCACTCGGTGTGGAGGCCGCCGAACCCGGAAATCTCGCCCGCGCCCTCTTCGCCCTCGCGCGGGATAATCGCGTAGTCGGCGCTCTCCGCGTCGGTCCAACTCGACTCCCCGCGGTCGAGGAAGTCCTTCGTCACCTTCGGCGTCTCGTGGCGCGACCACGGCATGTACCGGGTCACGTCGTCCATCTCGGGAGCCGAACAGAGGTCGTACGCCTCGTGGACGCCGACGTGCTTCGGGCGGCGGGCAACCAGTCGAAGCCGCGGCGTCTCGACGACTTCGGGAAAGAGGTCGCTCACTCGCGGCCCTCCCAGCGGAACTCGGCGTCGTAGTCGCCGCCGGTCGCGGTTTCCCACTGTTCGCGGGTCACGGACCAACCGCGAACGTCGCGCGGGGTGCCGTCGGCGTCGACGGCCTCGTTGGGAAACAGACCGTCCTCCTGCCCGCCGAATCGGTCGGTGTACTTCTCGATTGCTCGACACGACGCCTCGTTTTCGGGCATGGCGTACGCGAGCGCGACGTCGAGGTCGAGCACGTCGAAGACCGCGGCGAAGAACGCGGCCGCGCGCTCGCCCGAGTAGCCGCGGCCCCAGAACTCCTTGCGGAGCCACATGCCGAAGACCGCCCGGCGCTTGTCCCACTCGGGGTTGAAGCCGGCGGTGCCGGCGAACTCGCCCGCGCCGTCCTCGCCGTCCCGAGGGAAGACGGCGTAGATGGCGTTCTCCCCGGACTCGTGGCCTTCTTCGGCCTGTTCCAGAAAGTCCAGCGTCTCCTTGGGCGTCTCGTGGGGGTTCCACGTGACGAACTCGGTCTCCTCCTCGATGGTGTCCGACCGCGAGGCGGCGAACTGCTCGTATGCGTCCAACGGGTCGACGACCTCCCGCGACAGGGCGCGGAGCCTGAGCCGCGGGGTCACGATTTCGTCGGGGAACATGGAACGGAGTCCACTCGGAGGGCGCTAATAAGTTTTCTGAGTATTGACAGTTGACGACACGAGACAGTCTCTGACCCGGTCGCCGCTCTCGAACCGGTCGGATTCGAACACGTTCCGGGTTCGCACACGTTCTCCCGCGCGAGAACCCGGAGGTGCGTATTTGTGGCGGGAGCGCGTCTAGCGAGGTCGGGAACGGGTGAGACGAGATGGACTGGGAGCGAACGGTGGGCGGCTACGCACTCGTCATGGGAGCCGTGACGCTCGTCATCTGGGTGTTGACCGTCGAGCGCGGTCCGGTCATGGAACCGCGGACCGACCCGTTCGCGCTGTTCGCGTCGCTCGTGTTGGGCGGACTGACCGGCGTGTCGCTGCTGGCGACGGGTGTGGGACTCGTTCGGAGCCAACTGTGGGCGCGGCCGCTCAGTCTCGTCGCCTTCGGCCTGCTTTTCGCCGGCGTCATCGACAGCGCCGGCTACTACGCCGGCGTCGGGCGAGTCGGCGTCGTCGTGGGGCTGTTCGTCGTCTGCCTCGTCACGCTCGCGGCGCTCGGCTGGTCGCTCGTCGACGCCCGGAACCGGGCGCGGCGGGCGGCGTGGTGAGTCGATGTCTCTGTCGGTGAGTCGCCCCGAGACTCCGGGCGCGTCCGGTGGCGCGTCCGGCCGGCGCGCGGCGCTCCGCAACCACTAAACGCGCCTCGGTCCTCCTTCCGGTAATGGTAGACTGGACGGAGAAGTACCGCCCATCGACGCTCTCCGAGGTCCGCGGCAACAACAAGGCCCGCGACGCCCTCGCGGAGTGGGCCAAGACGTGGGACGACCACCGGGAGGCGGTCGTCGTCCACGGGAGCCCGGGCATCGGAAAGACCTCCGCGGCCCACGCGCTCGCCGCCGACATGGGCTGGGAGACGGTCGAGTTGAACGCGTCGGACCAGCGGACCGGCGACGTCATCGAACGCTTCGCCGGCCGCGCCGCGAAGAACGCGACGCTCGCCGGTTCCTCGACGGGCACGTCCACCCGGCAGCTAGTCATCCTCGACGAGGCCGACAACATCCACGGCAACTACGACCGCGGCGGGGCCAGCGCGGTCACTCGCCTCGTCAAGTCGTCGAGCCAGCCCATCGTCCTCATCGCCAACGAGTTCTACGACATGAGCCGCGGGCTCCGGAACGCCTGTCAGGAAATCGAGTTCCGCGACGTGTCCGCCCGCTCTATCGTCCCCGTCCTCCGCGACATCTGCCGCAAGGAGGGACTGGAGTTCGAGTCCGACGCCCTCGACCGCATCGCCGAGATGAACAGCGGCGACCTGCGCTCGGCCGTCAACGACCTGCAGGCCATCGCCGAGGGTCGCGAGAAAATCACCGAAGAAGACGTGGTCATGGGCGACCGCGACCGCTCGGTCGGCCTGTTCGAGTTCCTCGACGCCGTCCTCAAAGAGGAGTCCGCACAGGACGCGCTGTACACCGCTTACGACGTGGACGAGACGCCCGACGACCTCACGAAGTGGGTCGAGGACAAGGTCTCGCTGGTCTACGAACCCGACGAACTCGCCCGCGCCTACGACTTCCTCGCCAACGCCGACCGCTGGCTCGGCCGCGTGCGCGCCACGCAGAACTACTCCTACTGGCGCTACGCGACCGACAACCTCGCCGCCGGCGTCGCGGCCTCCCGCGACCGGACCCGCGGCGGGTGGACCCGCTACGGCGGCGCGCCCTACCGCTCGACCCGCGACAAGACCCGCGACACCGTCGTCCAGAAAATCGCGGAACAGGGCGGCTTCAGCATGGCGACCGCCCGCCGCGAGGTCCTGCCGTACCTCTCGGCTATCACCCACCACTGCAAGCCCCGCGAACTGACCGTCGCCATGGCCGCCTACTACGAGTTCGACGAGTCGCACGTCTCCTTTGTCACCGGGAGCGGCGAGACGACGAACAAGGTCCAGTCAATCGTCGAGGACGCCGGCGAACTCCGCGAGGAACTGGTCGAAGAACACGCCGGCGGCGCGTTCGCCGGCATGGAAGGCGTGTCCGTCGAGGGCGACGCCGCGGCCGACGGCGACGATGGTAACGGAGCAGACGACGGCTCGGGCGACGTGCTCGACCGCGACGCCGACGCCGACGAGTCTGCCGAGAGCGACGACGCCGACGCCTCGACCGACGACGGGCAGTCCGGCCTCGACGACTTCTTCTGAACGGGACCATCCGTCGCGTTTCCGCGGTTTCCGCCGGTTTTCCACCGCCCGGGGTTGACGCCACGCGGAGCTTTTTGGGGCCGCCCGACGAACCGCGCGTATGAGAGCCGCAGTCCTCCGCGAACACGGTGAACCGCTCGACGTGACCGAAGTCCCCGACCCGACGTGTGACCCCGACGGCGTCGTCGTCGAAGTCGAGGCCTGCGGCATCTGCCGGAGCGACTGGCACTCGTGGATGGGCCACGGCGAGTGGGCCGACGACGCGGTTCCGCCCGGACAGATTCTCGGCCACGAACCCGCCGGTCGCGTCGTCGAGGTCGGCGACCGCGTCCGGACGATTCGCGAGGGCGACCGCGTCGCCTTGCCGTTCAACCTCGCCTGCGGTTCGTGCGGCTACTGCCAGACCGGCCACGGCAACGTCTGCACGGGCGACCACCCGCACGCGCTCGGCTTCGAACTGTCCGCGCAGGGCGCGTTCGCGGACTTGGTGCATCTCCCTTCCGCCGATTACAACGCGATTCGACTCCCCGAGGGCGTCTCGCCGACCGACGTGGCCGCGCTCGGCTGTCGGTTCATGACGGCCTACAACGCCCTCGACGCCCGCGCCGGTCTCCGCGCGGGGCAGTGGGTCGCTGTCCACGGTTGTGGCGGCGTCGGCCTGTCGGCAATTCAGGTGGCGAACGTCCTCGGCGCGCGCGTCGTCGCCGTCGACGTGCGCGACTCCGCGCTGGACGCGGCCGCCGACCTCGGCGCTGACGCCGTCGTCGACGGCTCCGCGGAGGACCCGGTCGAAGCCATCCGGGGGCTGACCGACGGCGGGGCGCACGTCTCGCTCGACGCGCTCGGCGTCGCGGAGACCTGTCGGAACTCGGTTCGGTCGGTCCGGCCGCGGGGGTCGCACGTGCAGGTCGGCCTGACGACCGAGGCCGAAAAGGGGAACGTGTCCCTGCCGACCGACTGGATGACGAGACACGAGGTGTCGTTCCTCGGCGCGCGCGGGATGCCGCCGACGAGCGCGGACGACCTGCTCTCGCTGCTCGCGTCGGACGCGGTCGACCCCGGGTCGCTCGTGACGAAGACCGTCTCGCTCGACGAGGTTCCCGAGCGGCTGGCCGCGATGACCGACTACGACACCGTCGGCGTCGAAGTGATGGTTCCGTAAAACAGGGCTGTCGTCGGTTCGGACGCTCGTTGCGGGCTCAGGGCGTCGGCGTCGGCGCTCGACGTTCTTCGGTCGCCTCGTCGTCCAGTCCGCGCCAGACGACCTCGCCGCAGTCCGGGCAGTCGAGTCGGACCGCGCGGCCGTCGCGCGTCCGTTCGGGCCACGCGTCGATACCGGCGGCGCGGCCGCAGGTCTGACAGAAGAGGACGGCCTTGGTGCGTTCGCTATCGGGCGGCTCGTGACTGAATTCGCGGGGTGCGTAGTTCATGCCGCAGGAAGCGGCGTTTCGGGGGATAAGCTTGTTGGAAGATTCCGGGTGTGTGCCCGGCTACCCCGGCTCAGAGTAGCTTCGAGAGGAACTGCTTGCCGCGGTCGGTCTTCGGGTTCTCGAAGAACACCTCGGGCGGCGAGTCCTCGACGACTTTGCCGTCGGCCATGAGGACGATGCGGTCGCCGACCTCGCGGGCGAAGCCCATCTCGTGGGTGACGACGAGCATCGTCATGCCCTCCTCGGCGAGGTCGTGCATCACGTCGAGCACCTCCCCGACGAGTTCGGGGTCGAGCGCGCTCGTGACCTCGTCGAACAGCATCACGTGCGGGTCCATGGCGAGCGCGCGGGCGATGGCGACGCGCTGTTGCTGACCGCCCGAGAGCTGGTTCGGATAGGAGTTCGACTGCGCGCCGAGACCGACGCGGTCGAGCAGTTCGTCGGCGCGGCGCTCGGCGTCTCCTTCCTTGAGTCCCTTCACCTTCGTGGGTGCGAGCGTCACGTTCTCTCGCGCCGTCTTGTGCGGAAAGAGGTTGAAGCTCTGGAACACCATGCCGATGCGCTGGCGCAGGCGGTTGATGTCCGCGTCGGCCGCGGAGATGGACTGGCCTTCGAGTCGAATCTCGCCGCCCTGAATCTCTTCGAGGCGGTTCGCACAGCGGAGGAGCGTCGATTTCCCGGACCCCGAGGGCCCGATGATGACGCAGACTTCGCCCTCTTCGACGTTCAGGTCGACGTCTTTCAGGACGTGCGTCTCGCCGAAGTACTTGTCAACCTCGTCGAACTCGAGGAGACTCATCGGCGGTCACCTCCCCAGTCGGCGCGGGCTTCGAGGTGGTTGACGATTTTGCCGAGCGGAATCGTAATCATGAGATAGGCGATGGCGACGAGGATAATCGGCGTCCACGGGTCGAACGTGGTCGAGTTGACGTTGCGGAACGCGCTGATGAGTTCCGGGATGGCGATGACCGTCAGGAGCGACGTGTCCTTCACGAGGATGACCTGGTCGTTACCGATGGCGGCGAGCGCGTTGCGCCACGCCTGCGGGAGGACGACCTCGCGCATGCCCTGCACGTAGGACATCCCGAGCGAGCGGGCGGCCTCCATCTGTCCCTCCGGGACGGCGTCGATGCCGCCGCGGACGGCCTCGCCGACGTAGGCGGCGTGGTTGAGCGTCAGCCCGATGATGGCCGTGGGGTACTGCCAGTTGGAGATGGGGAACTGCCCCGGCGGCCAGAACGCCGGAATCCCGACGAAGATGACGAGCAACTGGAACAGAAGCGGCGTGCCGCGGAAGAACTCGACGTAGGCGGTCGCGACGGTGTTCGTGAACCTCGTGTTCGACACCCGACCGAGGCCGACGAAGATGCCCGCGGTGACGGACAACAGACTTCCGAGAAGAACGATACCGAGCACCCGCAGGAACGCGTTGACGAACTGCGGGTGGATGATTTCGACGAAGAGTTCGAAATCGACCTGCGTGAAGATAATCGCCGCGATGAAGCCGCCGACCGCGAGCGTGAACAGTCCCGCGACAGCCGCTCCCAGTCGTCTGAGCGTTTTGTCGTTCAAAAACTGCTCTTGGTACTCACCGTCTCCGGTGCGTCCCTCGGAGTAGGAATCAGCCATTGGTAGTGTTTCTCACAGTAGTGGGATAAAAAACGCGTCCTGGTCGAGTTACCCGGAGAAGTACTCCGAGTAAATCTCGTCGTACGTGCCGTTGTCGCGGATGGTCTGCAGCGCGCCGTTGACCTCCTCGCGCAGGTCGTCGTCGTCCTGCCGGAAGCCGATACCGTACTCCTCGACGGTGAGGGTGAGGTACGGCGGGGCGTTCTCGCTACCCTGCTCTTCGGCGGCGCCGGCCCCTTCGAGGAACCGGACGTTGTCGCTCTGCTCGACGAACTCCGCGTTGACGGTGTTGTCGTTGACGACCGCGCGGACCTGGTTGTTCCGGAGCGCGTCGAACGCGCCGGTCACCTGGTCGTAGCTCTGAATCGTCAGGTCGCCGCCGAACTCCTCTTTGAGGCTGGTCGCGGCGCTCTCGCCGGTCGTCCCCTTCTGGACACCCACGGTGACGCCCTGCAGGTCCTCCTTCGAGGAGATGTCACTGCTGTTGAGCACGATGACCGTCTGGTACGCGGTGAAGTACGGGTCCGAGAAGTCGATCTGCTCCGCGCGGTCCTCGGTGATGGTCATCGCGGACATGATGACGCGGAAGTTCCCGTTGTTGAGCGAGGGGATGATGCTGTCGAAGCTCGTCTTCTGGAACTCGTGTTCGTAGCCGAGTTCGCCGAAGACCGCCTCGGCGATGTCGACGTCGAAGCCGACGAGTTCGCCCTCGGTCGTCTCGTACTCGAACGGCCGGTACGGGATGTCCGAGCCGATGGTGATGGTCTCGCTGCTACTGCCGCCGCCGCCGAGACAGCCGGCCAGCGTGAACGCGGCCGCGGCTCCGGCGGAGCCCTTCAGAAAGGTGCGACGTTCCATAACAGCCCTCAGGTAG
The DNA here is from genome assembly GCF_001469875.2 of Haloferax marisrubri. GTDB lineage: Archaea > Halobacteriota > Halobacteria > Halobacteriales > Haloferacaceae > Haloferax > Haloferax marisrubri. Next base: position 700,558 of record NZ_LOPW02000010.1, read on the forward strand.
CACAGCCCCGTATAACACTTCTTCGGTCCGTTCGTCAATTCGTTCCGATATTGACGAAAAATATCCGGGAATTGTGTAGATGGGTGAGACATATCTCTAACTATGAAACGGATTCAGAATATATTCTTTTTCTCGGAGTAGTCTGTAACTCGAACTGAGAATGTTGAGGATATACTCGACAGTTATCTTATTTCTTGTATTTAATGCCGGATGTGAGAGTGGGTGACGGCTCGGGTCGTTCCGGCCCGTCAGTCCGCGTCGTTCGTCGCGCCGGCCTGCGGTACCGGGAGGCCGCCGCGGACGAGGAGCGCCGCGCCGGCGACGAGGACGAGCGCGAGAACGGTTCCGCCGAGGTGAGCCAGTTCGAGCACCGGACCGTACACCTGCCGGCCGGCGATGAGGAGCGCGACGACCACGACGCTCGCGGGCGCGGTGACGAATCTGAGCCGGCCGTAGGCGTCCGCCCGCGGGCCGTGGGCGGCGTTCGCCCAGAGGGTGACCGCGACGAGCGCGGCGTAGGTGGCGAGGCCGACGACGTAGTAGACGGCCTGCGTCGTCGGGCCGAAGGAGACGAACGCGTGGGGCGCGAGGACGAGCATGACGGGCGCGCCGACGAGCGCCAGTCTGACCGCGTCGGCGATGCGGGGGATGCCGCGGTCGACGAGTCCCCACGCGGCGGCGGCGACGACGGCGGTGAAGATGGAGGTCGCGACCACGTAGTGGGCGGTGAGGATGACCCACTCGTACTCGGTGACGGTGAGCGCCCCGAGGACGATTTGGAACGGGAGGATGACCGTGGCGACGACGAGCGCGTAGCGGACGCCTTTCCCGACGCCCTCGCGCCACGCCTGCACGGTCGTCCCGAGGATGAGGAAGCCGGTGAGCATGGCGACGAGGCGGTGGAACCACTCGATGAAACTGCCCCAGTTGGCCGGGAACAGGCCGAGGAAGCCGTCGCAGAACGGCCAGCGCCCGGCGCAAGTGAGGCCGGCCCCCGAAGCGGCGGTGTACACACCGAGGACCATCAGGACGCCGGTCATCGCGGCGGCCCCCGCGAGGAGGCGGCGAAGCCGAGGTGTCATACGCGAGGGTCGGGACCGCGCGAACTTATATCTCGTCGGTATGGTCCTCGAAGATGTCACCCCGGAACGCAGTCCCGCGGCCGGCACCGGTCGGCTCCGAACGGCTCTGACGGGGTTCGTCCCACTTGTCCGAGCCGTCCCATTCAAGTCGGTTCGGTTGGACGCGCGAACATGGACGAGCGACTCGAATCCCGAGCGGACCGACTCGACGCGTATCTCGACGACCGCGGCCTCGAAGCAGTCTGGTTCGCCCGACCGAACTCCTTCGCGTGGCTCCTCGGCGGCGACAACGTCGTCGACCGCGACTCGCCGTTGGGCGTCGCCGCCGCCGGCTACGACGGCGACGAGTTCCACGTCGTGACGGACAACATCGAAGCGACCCGCCTGCTCCACGAGGAAGTCCCCCACGAGGACGTTCGCGTCCACCGCTTCCAGTGGTACGAGGGCTCGCTGGCGTCCGGCGTCGAGGCGGTCTCGCCGACCCCCGCCGCCGCCGACTTCGACGTGCCCGGCTTCGAGGACGTTGACGCCTCGGCCGTCCGTCAGCCGCTTTCCGATGCCGACATCGAGGCCTACCGCGAACTCGGCCGCGACGCGGCGAGCGCGGTCGAGCGGGTCTGCCGCGAACTCGCGCCGGGCGACACCGAACACGAGGTCGCCTCCGGCCTGAAAGTCACGCTCAGCGCGATGGGCATCGAAGCGCCGGTGGTGCTCGTCGGCAGCGGGCGGCGAGCCCAGAAGTACCGCCACTACACGCCCAAACAAGAGGAACTCGGCGACTACGCGCTCGTCTCCGTGACGGCCCAGTGCGGCGGTCTCTACGCGAGCTGCACGCGAACCGTCGCGTTCGACGCGCCCGAGTGGCTCGAAACCCGCCACGAGGGAGCGATGCAGGTCGAGACGGAGGCGCTGGCGGCGACCCGAACGGCCGCCGTGGAGGACGGTACCGCCGGCGACGTGTTCAACGCTATCCGCGACGCCTACGACGCGGTCGGCGAGTCCGAGGAGTGGCTGAACCACCACCAGGGCGGCGCGGCCGGGTTCGCCGGCCGGGAGTGGTTCGCCACGCCCGACGCCGACGACGAGGTCCACGCGCCGATGGGCTACGCCTACAACCCGACCATTCAGGGCGCAAAGAGCGAGGGAACCGCGCTCGTCACTGACGAGGGCGTCGAGCCGCTGACCATGACCGGCCGCTGGCCGACCCGAACCGTGACCGACGCCGACGAGACCGTCGAACTCGAACGGCCGGAAATTCTTCACATCGAAACGGAGTAATTTTTCGAGCGGAGCGGCGTCGATTCGTCGCCGTGACCTCGCCGCCGTCCGCCGGAGATTCGACTATTGTCGAAGTCAAAATTCGACGTTGTTGAATAGCTTTTTGCCCCCTGCGTGAGGACGTGTTGGTCATGGGACTGGACGACGACTCACGGGAATATCACAGACAAGACCCACCCGGAAAAATCGAGATTGCGACGACGAAGCCGACGAACACACAGCGCGACCTGAGCCTGGCGTACTCGCCCGGCGTGGCCGCGCCGTGTCTCGACATCGCGGAAGACGAAGACGCCGCCTACGAGTACACGGCGAAGGGCAACCTCGTCGGCGTCGTCTCGAACGGCTCCGCCGTCCTCGGGCTGGGGGACATCGGAGCGCAGGCGTCGAAGCCGGTGATGGAAGGCAAGGGCGTGCTGTTCAAGCGCTTCGCCGACATCGACGTGTTCGACGTCGAACTCGACATCACTAACGTGGACGACTTCGTGGCGGCGACGAAAGCGATGGAGCCGACGTTCGGCGGCATCAACTTGGAGGACATCAAGGCCCCGGAGTGCTTCGAAATCGAACGACAGCTCCGCGAACAGATGGACATCCCCGTGTTCCACGACGACCAGCACGGCACGGCCATCATCTCCGGCGCGGCCCTGCTGAACGCCGCCGACATCGTGGACAAGGACCTCGACGACCTCGACATCGTCTTCTCCGGCGCGGGCGCGTCCGCGCTCGCGACGGCGCGGTTCTACGTCTCGCTCGGCGCGAAAAAGGAGAACATCACGATGTGCGACTCCTCGGGAATCATCACCGAGTCGCGCGTCGAGGAAGGCGACGTCAACAAGTACAAAGCCGAGTTCGCACAGCCGGTCGACGAGGGCTCGCTCTCGGACGCCATGGAAGGCGCGGACGTGTTCGCGGGGCTCTCCGTCGGCGGCATCGTCAGCCAGGAGATGGTGCGGTCGATGGCCGACAATCCGGTCATCTTCGCGATGGCGAATCCGGACCCCGAAATCACCTACGAGGACGCGAAGGAAGCCCGCGAGGACACCGTCATCATGGCGACGGGGCGCTCCGACTACCCGAATCAGGTGAACAACGTCCTCGGGTTCCCCTTCATCTTCCGCGGCGCGCTCGACGTCCGCGCGACGGAGATTAACGAGGCGATGAAGCGCGCGGCCGCCGAAGCGCTCGCCGAACTCGCCCGACAGGACGTGCCCGACGCGGTCGTCAAGGCCTACGGCGACCACCCGCTGCAGTTCGGTGCCGACTACGTCATCCCCAAGCCGCTGGACCCCCGCGTGCTGTTCGAGGTCGCCCCCGCGGTCGCGCAGGCGGCGATGACCTCCGGCGCGGCCCGCGAGCGCCTCGACATGAACGAGTACCGCGAGCGCCTCGAAGCGCGCCTCGGGAAGTCCCGCGAGATGATGCGCGTCGTCCTCAACAAGGCGAAGTCGGACCCCAAGCGGGTCGCCCTCGCCGAGGGCTCCAACGAGAAGATGATTCGCGCCGCCTACCAGATGCAGGAGGAGGGCATCGCAGAGCCCATCCTCGTCGGGAAGACGACGACGATCCTGCGCAAGGCGGAGGAGTTGGGTCTCGACTTCGACCCGACCATCGCCAACCCCCGCGACGGCGAGTGGGACCACTACGCCGAGCGCCTCTACGAGCTTCGACAGCGCAAGGGAGTCACGCAGTCTGAGGCGGAGGAACTCGTCCGCCGCGACTCGAACTACTTCGCCAGCGTGATGGTCGAAGTCGGCGACGCGGACGCGATGCTGACGGGGCTGACCCACCACTACCCCTCGGCGCTTCGCCCGCCGCTGCAGATTATCGGCACCGCCGAGGACGCGAACTACGCGGCCGGCGTCTACATGATGACGTTCAAGAACCGCGTGGTCTTCTGCGCCGACACGACGGTCAACCTCGACCCCGACGAGGAGATTCTCGCGGAGATTACGAAGCACACCGCCGAACTCGCCCGCCAGTTCAACGTCGAGCCCCGCGCGGCGCTGCTCTCGTACTCCAACTTCGGGAGCGTCACGAACGAGGGGACGCGCAAGCCCCGCGACGCCGCGGCACTCCTGCAGGACGACCCCGACGTGGACTTCCCGGTCGACGGCGAGATGCAGGCCGACACCGCCCTCGTCGAGGACATCCTCGAAGGCACCTACGACTTCGCGGAACTCGACGAACCGGCGAACCTGCTCGTCTTCCCGAACCTCGAAGCGGGGAACATCGGCTACAAACTGCTCCAGCGCCTCGGCGGCGCTGAGGCCATCGGCCCGATGCTCGTCGGCATGGACAAACCCGTCCACGTCCTCCAGCGCGGCGACGAAGTCAAGGACATCGTCAACCTGGCGGCGACGGCGGTCGTGGACGCCCAAGAGGAGTAACGCGCCCGAGCGGAGCGAGGGATTTTTTTGGTCCAGCTTTTTTCGGAGAGGTGAGCGGAGCGAACCCGAACCGAAAAAAGGTGGTCGTTCGACCTGGCGGCGACGGCGGTCGTGGACGCCCAAGAGGAGTAACTGACGACTCCGGTTCTGCTTTTTTCGGCGAGACGCTCACCCGAACTCGACCCACGCGACGGCGACGCCCAGCCCGACCGCCGGCGGGGCCGCGTAGAGCGCGAACGTCGTCGAATCCGGCGGCGAGAAGCACGCGGCGAAGACGACGAGACAGAGGAGCGACAGCCCTCTCGTCCGCCCGGCGAGTCGCCGCGAGAGCGCTCCGGCGCGGCGTAACCCGAGCAGAAGCGGGGCGACGGCCGCGCCGCCGCCGACCGCGACCGGGAAGAACAGTTCGAGTTCGAGCGCCGACTGGCGGGAGTCGGCCGCGACGCGACCCCATTCGACCAGCAGGTCGGCGAGCGGCGGCGCGAACTGCCGCGCGGCGACCGTTCCGACGAGGAAGCCCGCGGCGGCGACCACCAACCACCCCGAGGCGTCGCGGAGGTTGACCGCCGGGTCGCGGTCGGCGAGGAAGACGAGCGAGACGCCAGCGGCGAGAGCACCGGCGAGTACGCCCAGTTCGAGACGAACGAGGAAGGTCGGGTCGCCGACACCGACGACAGCTGTCGAAACACCCGAGGACAGAGAGACCCCGGCAGTCGGTGAGACACCGGCAGTCGGCGAGAGAAGTGCGGGGTCGCGGACGGCGGCGAAGACCAAGACGGCCGTCAAGACGGCGGTGACGGCGAGTCGGCCCGCGTGGCGACGTGCGGTCGCGCCGAGCGGCGAGAGCCCGCGTCGCTGCGGGTCGAACGCGTCGACGGTCTCCGTGGGGTCCATACGTCCGGCGTCGTCACTCCGCGTTGTCAACTTTTTGACGGAGAGGTGACCGGCCGCCGGCGGGACGACGGCGAGTGGGACCGCTCGCGCTCGGCGGCCCCGGACGGGCGGGGCGAACGGGTCGGCGGCGACGCCTCGCGCTCAGTCGCTCGCCCGACCCTCGAACCGCGAGGGCGGGAGATAGCTCACGTCCGTGCCGGAGTCAGTTTCGAACTCCGGCGGGTCGGGGAGCACGCAGCGGTCGGCGCGCCGGTTGACGTGTTCGTACTCGCCCGGCGCGTTCGCCAGCGGGTGCGCGGGGTTCTCGCGGCTGTCGATTCGCGCGGCACGAAGCTCACCGAACCCGGCGATGCGGGCTTGAATCCCGCGCCAGTGGTGTTCGCTCCCCGCGGGGACGACGATGCGCTTCGGCGACTTCCAGTCGGGGTGGTCGCCGGCGAGGACCGCGTTGTTGACGTTCGCGGCGAGGTCGTCGTGGTCGACGAGGACGCCGACGCGAGCGCCCGGCGGCGCGCGATTGGCGAGCACGTCCAGTCCGAGGTGAAGTGCGCGATACTCCGAGACGTTGTTGTCGGGCGGCACGTCTGGGAGCGCGATACGGGCGACTCGCTCGCCGTCGCGGGTCTCTATCACCGCACCGAGTCCGCCGCCGTTGGGGCGGTACGACCCGTCCGTCGCGACGTAGAAGTGTCGTTGGTGCGTGCGCGGCGGGTGTGCGATGTGGGGCGTCGGCGACTCGTCGAACAAGTCCCGAAGTGTGGGACGGCCGGTCACGGCCATACGAATCGTTCCGCGATGGTCCCTAATAAGCGTACCCCGTGTTCGGGGGGTGATGACTCGGGAGCATAACTGTGCACAATATATGGGCAGAACGCTATGCGGGAGCCGAATCACAGGCAATGGATATAAGAACGACCGACGCAATCTACCTTCGATGGCTGATAACAATTCACACATTAGTCGGCGGTCGTACATGAAGTTGGCAGGCGGCGCGGCGGCGTCGGCGGCGCTCGCGGGTTGTTCCGGCGGCGGTGGTGAGGAGACGGAGACCACCGAACCGACGACGACTGGCGGTGAGGAGACGGAGACCACCGAACCGACGACGACCGAGGACAGCGGTTCGTTCGACGTGACCATCACGCAGGGCCAGATGCCCTCCGGTCTCGACCCCCACGACCACCGCGAGACGACGACGGACATCGTCGTCCTCCACGCCTACGAGGGCGTTCTGACCCGCGACGCGGCGGGGTCGATTCAGACCGCGCTCGCGACGAACTACGAGCGTATCGACGGGGAAAACGCGGTCCGCTTCGACCTCCGCGAGGGCGTCACGTTCCACAACGGCGACGAACTCACCCCCGAAGACGTCGCGTACAGCATCAACCGCGTCGTCGACGAGGAGGTCGGCTTCGCCAGCCCGCAGAGCGACCAACTCGCCGGCGTCGCCGGAGCGGAGGTCATCGAGGGCGAGAACGCGGTCAAGGTCAACAACTCCTCGCTCAACCCCATCGTGTTCTCCGAGTTCGCGACCTACCTCGACGTGATGCAGCAGTCGTGGGTCGAGGACAACGACCAGGCGTACATCAGTCAGAACATGAACGGGACGGGGCCGTTCCAACTCGACTCGTACACCGAAGACGAGGAAGTCGTCCTCACGGCGTACGACGACTACTGGCAGGAGCCGGCGTCGGTCGACACGCTCACCTTCCGCGCCGCGTCCGAGGCCAGCACCCGCGTCAACCAACTCCTGCAGGGCGAGACCGACCTCATCGTCAACGTCCCGCCCCAAGAGGTCCAGCGCGTCACCAACTCCGACAACGCCCGCGTCGCGGCGTCCCCGTCGACCCGCATCATCTACAACGGGATGCGCTACGACCTCGAACCGTTCGACTCGGTGGAGTTCCGGCAGGCGATGAACTACGCCGTCGACCTCGAAAGCATCGTCCAGAACGTGCTTGAGGGCTTCGGCGCGCAGACGGGCCAGCCCACTCTTCCCGAGTTCGTCGGGCACAACCCCGACCTCGACCCCTACCCGTACGACCCGGACCAAGCCGAACAGTTGGTCGAAGACTCCGGCTACGCCGGCGCGGAAATCGAGCTTCACACGCCGGTCGGCCGCTACCTGAAGGACCTCGAAGTCGCGCAGGCGGTCGCGGGCTACATCGACGAGCTCCCGAACGTCACGGCGACGGTCCGCCAGCGCGACTTCGGGTCGCTCGTCGACGAACTGCTCGCGGGCAGTATCGAGGCCCGCCCGCCGTGGTTCCTCATCGGCTGGGGCGAAGCGACGTTCGACGGCGGCCTCGTCATGGAGGCGCTTCTCGCCTCCGACGGGACGCTCACGACGTGGCAAAACGAGGAGTTCGACGCGCTGCTCGAACAGGCCGGCAACCAGTCCGGCGAGGAGCGCGAGGCGACCCTCCAAGAGGCGAACGCGCTGGCCCACGAGCAGTGTCCGTGGATCTTCCTGAACCAGCAGTACAGCGTCTACGGCGTCAACGACGCCATCGCATGGGAGGCCCGCTCCGACGAGCGCATCGACGCGTACGCGATGAGCCAGCAGTAGTCGATGTCGCTGTCGAGGTTCCTCATCAAACGCTCGCTCCAGGGGCTGTTCGTCATCTGGGGGGTCATCACGGTCGTCTTCGGCCTCCGGTTCATCTCGCCGGGGGACCCGGCGAACGTGCTGTTGCCGCCCGACGTCGACCCCGAGGTCAGAGCGCAGGTTATCGCCGAACTCGGGCTGAACGAGCCTCTGTACGTGCAGTACTGGCAGTTCATCTCGGGCATCCCGTTCGGCGACCTCGGCCTGTCGCTCGTGACCCGAACACCGGTCGCGGCGCGCGTCGTGGCAAGGCTCCCGGCGACGATGGAACTCGCCATCGCGGCGACAATCGTCGCCGTCGTCATCGCGATTCCGCTCGGCGTCCTGTCGGCCACGCGGCGTCACCAGCCCGCGGACTACGGCGCGACCGTATTCTCGCTGGTCGGCATCAGCACGCCGAACTTCTGGCTGGGCGTGATGCTCATCCTCGTGCTCGCGGTCCAGTTGAACCTGTTCCCCACGAGCCAGCGTCCTATCGGCCTCGACGGCATCGCGATGCTTCTCGCCGGCGGCGACGTGGGCGCGGCGGTAGACGGGTTCGTGACGTGGCTGTGGCACATCACGCTGCCCGCAATCACGCTCGGGACGTACTTCACCGCGCTCATCACGCGGCTCACCCGCAGCGGGATGCTCGACCAACTCGGACAGACCTACGTCCGCGCGTCGCGGGCGAAGGGGCTCCCGGAGACGCTGGTCCGCTACAAGCACGCGCTTCGGAACACGCTCATCCCGGTCATCACCGTCATCGGTCTCCAGCTCGGCACCCTCATCGGCGGGGCCGTCATCACGGAGGCCGTCTTCGCGTGGCCCGGGCTCGGGACGCTCATCATCAACAGCATCAACGCCCGCGACTGGCCGGTCTTACAGGGCTCGCTCATCATCGTCGCGGTCGGGTTCGTCCTCGTGAACATCCTCGTCGACGCCCTGTACGCCTACGTCAACCCGCAGGTGGCCTACGATTAACGCTCTATGATATCGGAACGCACACGCAGAAACCTTCGTCGGGAACTCAGACGGAGTCTCCTCGCGAAGCTTGGCATCGTCGTCGTCATCCTCATGGTGGCGATGGCCATCTTCGCGCCGTTTATCTCCCCGTATAGCCCGTCTCAACAGAACCTCGACAACGCCCGGCAACCGCCGCTCGGCTTCAGCACGGCGGAGACCCGGGAGGTGACGCAGATGGAAAACGGAAGCGTCGTCATCGAGGACGGGCAGGTCGTCACCGAGACGCAGACCGTCTACACGAACGCGACGTTCGCCCACCCGCTCGGCACCGACGGCAACGGGCGGGACATCCTCTCGCGAATCATCTACGGCGCGAGAACGTCCATCCTCGTCGGGCTGTTCGGTACGTCGCTCGCGGCGCTTATCGGCGTCCTCGTCGGGCTGTCAGCGGGGTTCTATCGCGGGCGCGTGGACGACGTGCTGATGCGGAGCGCGGACATCATGCTCGCGTTCCCCTCGCTCGTCCTCGCAATCGCCCTCGTCGGCGTCTGGGGACAGGCGCAAGCGCCAATTCCCGACCCGTTCGTCGCCACCGGAATCGCCCCGGCGTTCCGCTCGGCGGTCGGGTTACCGACGGGCATGCCGGAGACGGTCGTCCTCCCGGGGACGGTCATCGTCGTCGTCGCGCTCGTCAACTGGGTGTGGTTCGCCCGCGTCGCCCGCGGCGAGGCGCTCTCCATCCGCGAGGAGGAGTACGTGAAGGCCGCGAAGGCCCTCGGCGCGAGCGACGGCCGGACGGTGCTCAGACACGTCCTCCCCAACGCCATCACGCCCATCCTCGTGCTGGCGACGATTCAGGTGGCCGCCATCATCCTGCTCGAATCGGCGCTGTCGTTCCTCGGCTTCTCCGGGGCCGACGTGTCGTGGGGCTTCGACATCGCCCTCGGCCGGCAGTACCAGTCCACCGCGTGGTGGATTTCGACGATGCCCGGCCTCGCTATCGTCGTGACGGTCATCGGGCTGAACCTCGTCGGCGACTGGCTCAGAGACGCGCTCGACCCCGGCATCGAAGGGGAGGGGGGCGTCTGAGATGGCCGACACGATTCTCAGCGTCCGCGACCTCTCGACCCGCTTTTTCACCGAGGAGGGGCAGGTCAACGCGGTCGAAAACGTCTCGTTCGACGTCGAAGACGGCGAGATATTCGGCATCGTCGGCGAGTCCGGCTCCGGCAAGTCCGTGACCGCGCTGTCGGTCATCGACCTCATCGAGTCGCCCGGCCGCGTGACGCAAGGCGAGATATGGTACCGCAACGCCGACCTCGCCGAGGAGTTCCGCGGGTCGAAGCCCGAGGCCGTCGACGGCGACCTCGTGGACATCCGACGGCTCCCGAAGGGCGTCCGCCGGTCGCTCCGCGGCCCGTCGTTCAGCATGGTGTTTCAGGACCCGATGAGCAGTTTCAACCCCTCGATAACCGTCGGCGAGCAGATAGCCGAGGCGGTCGAGGTCCAGCGCCGCGCCCGGTCGAACCCGCGCAGCACGCGCTCGCGCACGCAGGGCTACGGCCTCGGCTCGCTCCTCGTGGACTCGCTTCTCCCCTCGAAGAGCTACGTCGACGACGAGAGCATGGACCGCGCGGTCGAACTGCTCGACCAGGTCGGCATCCCCGACCCCGAAGACCGCGCCGACGAGTACCCCCACCAGTTCTCCGGGGGGATGCTCCAGCGCGCGATGATTGCGCAAGCGCTCGCCGGCGAACCCGACATCCTCATCGCCGACGAACCGACGACGGCGCTCGACGTGACCATCCAGGCCCAGATTCTCAACCTCCTGCGCGACCTGCAGGAACAAGAGGGGATGAGCATCCTGATGATAACCCACGACCTGGGCGTCATCGCCCGGATGTGCGACCGCGTCGGCGTCATGTACGCCGGCGAAGTCGTCGAGCGCGGCCCGCTCGCCGACATCTTCGAGAACCCCGTCCACCCGTACACGCAGGGGCTGTTGGGGTCGATTCCGGACGTGGACGACCCCTCGGGGCGCCTCGAACCTATCTCGGGCAACGTGCCGAGCCTGCTCGACTCGGAGATGCCCGACGCGTGTTACTTCGCCGACCGGTGTCCCAAAGCAATGACCGACTGTCTGACCCGCATCCCCGAGTACGAACTGGACGGCCGACACAGCGTCCGGTGCGTCCTCGCCGAACAGGAGTACGACCCCGCGGACGCCGTCGATTCGGCCGACGCGACCGACGCGGCCGACCAGGAGGTCAGCGCCGATGACTGAGCCGCTTCTCGCGGTTCGGGACCTCCAGAAGTACTACTCCGAGCAGGACTCGTTCGTCGACAGCCTCCTCGGGCGCGACCCGACGAGCGTCAAGGCCGTCGACGGCATCTCCTTCGAGGTCGAACGCGGCGAGACGCTCGGCCTCGTCGGCGAGTCCGGCTGTGGGAAGTCCACGACCGGCGAGACCCTGCTCCGACTCCGCGAGGCGACCGGCGGCGCGGTCACCTTCGACGGGACGAACGTCTTCGAGATGGACGACGACGAACTCAAGGCGTTCCGCAGGGACGCCCAAATCGTCTTCCAAGACCCGTTTTCGAGCCTCGACCCGCGGATGACCGTCGGCGACATCGTCGCCGAACCGCTGAAGATTCACGGGATACCCGAGTCCGCCGACGGCGAGTCGAAACGCGAGTGGCGGCGCGACAAGGTCGCCGACCTGTTAGAGCGGGTCGGCCTCTCCGCGAACCACCTCGACCGCTACCCCCACGAGTTCTCCGGCGGCCAGCGCCAGCGCGTCGGCATCGCTCGCGCGCTCGCACTCGAACCGGAGTTCATCGTCCTCGACGAGCCGGTGTCGGCGCTCGACGTGTCCGTGCAGGCGCAGGTGCTGAACCTGCTCGACGATTTGCAGGAGGAGTTCGGGCTGACGTACCTGTTTATCGCCCACGACCTCTCCGTGGTCCGCCACATCTGCGACCGCGTCGCCGTGATGTACCTCGGGAACGTGGTCGAACTCGGCCCGACCGACGAGCTGTTCGAGTCGCCGAAACACCCCTACACGAAGGCGCTGTTGGAGAGCGTTCCCCGACCGTCCACGGCCGAACACGGCCGCCGGGTCGAGGCGCTGTCGGGCGACGTGCCGTCGCCTCGGAACCCGCCGTCCGGCTGTCGATTCCGGACGCGGTGCCCGCAGGTCATCCCCCCGGACGACCTCGACATCGAACAGGAGACCTACCGCGCCGTGATGGACCTCCGGGACGCGCTGGCGGTCGGCGACGTGAACCCCGACCACATCTGGGACGCCGCCGACCCCGACCGGGCGGACACCGAGGCGTTCATCGAGGAGGCGCGCGCGAGACACATCGACGGCGAACTCCGCGGCGAGGTCGCGGGCGTCGTCGATACGGCGCTCGGCCACCTCGCGGAAGGGGAACCCGACCGCGCCGCCGAGACGCTTCGGGAGCGCTTCGAGAGCCCCTGCGAGACGCAGCGGCCCGCCGTCGGCGACGCGTCGCACCCCGCGGCGTGTCACCTCTACGAGGGCTCCGACGAGGTGACGGTCATCGGAACGACCGCCGGCGCGGCCGCCGAGGCCGACGACTGACTCGGGTTCAGCGGACGGACGGCGGGAACTGACATCGGCCGACGCCGCCCTCGCGGCACCGGCGAAACCGCCCCGTAACGAAACGTTCAGGCACCCACCGGGCGCACCATCGCTGTGACACGGTACCGAAACCTCGGGCTGTTCGTCGTCCTCGCCGCCGTCTGGGGCTCCGCGTTCATGGCGATAAAAGCCGGACTCGACTTCTTCCCGCCGGTGCTGTTCGCCGCCCTCCGGTACGACGTGGCCGGCGTCGTGATGCTCGCCTACGCGCTGTACGCCACCGACTCGCCGGTCCCGCGCGGCAGGGCCGAGTGGACGGAAATCGCCATCGGCGCGGTGTTCCTCATCGCCGCCTACCACGCGCTCCTGTTTATCGGCGAGACCGACCCGAACGTGACGAGCGCCGCCGCCGCCGTCATCGTCAGCCTCAGCCCGGTTCTCACCACCGGGTTCGCGCGACTCCTGCTCCCGAGCGAACGGCTCACCGCGCTCGGCGTGGTCGGCCTCCTCCTCGGCCTCGTCGGCGTCGCGGTGCTCTCCGAACTCGACCCGAGCAACCTCCTCGCCGGCGGCACGGTCGCGAAGCTTCTCATCTTCGGCGCGGCCGCCGCCTTCGCCCTCGGGTCGGTGCTGACCCGCCGAGTCGACTCGGAGATGCCCATCGAGACGATGGAAGCGTGGTCGATGCTCCTCGGGGCGGCCCTGATGCACGTCGTCTCCGTCCGCCTCGGCGAGCGCCTCGGCTCGGTCGTCCTCAACGTCCAGTCGGTCGCCGCGCTCGCGTACCTCTCGCTCGCGGCGAGCGCGCTCGGCTTCCTCATCTACTTCGACCTGCTCGACCGCCTCGGCCCCATCGAAATCAACCTCGTCTCGTACGTCGCGCCCGTCTTCGCGGCGCTTTCCGGGTGGGCGCTCCTGAGCGAAGTTCCGACGCCGTCCACGGTCGGCGGGTTCGCGCTCATCTTCCTCGGGTTCGTCCTCCTGAAGCGCGGGGCGATTCGACGCGAACTCAGATACCGGTTCGGCGACGGCGTCCGCTCGACCGACTGAAAAGGGCGGCTACGCGTCCGTCCGCTCGACCGAGTCCACTTCTCCGACCATCGTCCACCCCTCCTCGCCGGGTCGCTGTCGGCCGACGACGACCGCGTCGTTGTCCTCCGTCGTCGCGAACCGGTAGACTGCCTCGTCGCCGTCGCGCCGGCCTTCGGCCTGAAAGTCGGTCTGGAAGAACTCCGCGCTTTCCAGGGTGAACGTGCCGGCTATCTCCTCGCCGACGACGAGGTGCATGGCGTTCGGGTGGATGTTGTACATGCGCTTTGCGACGCGATTGAGCTCTGGCATCGCACCGACAGTCGCGCTCGCGGGCTAAATCCCTACGGACCGACGACGGTCGAATCCGTGCCCGCCCGACGAACTGCGTGTCGAGCCACCGAGTGAATCGGGGACGTGTTCGTTCGGGCGAAACCCGCGGAAATTCAGGGTTCCGCGACTGTTCAAGAACGCTTGACTGTTGCGCGAATAAAAGAATTAGAGGCGGTTATAAAGTATTAGAGGATCGCTCGCAACTCTATGAAATTTCACATTTATCGAATAGTCACCAGTAAACGAGTATGAAACGAATGGAATTCTCGCACGTAATTATGACCCCTCCACTCCATGATGGAGTCGTAGGTGCCCCCCAACCAATGTCGAACTCCCCATCCACGGTCCCCCGCGAACGCCTCTCCCAACTCCGCGACGTCGTAACGGAAGAACAACCGCTCCGCCTCGGCTTCGAACTCGTCGCCGCACCGCTCCGGTTCGTCGGCTTCTGGGCCGCGGTCGCCCTCCCGTTCCTGTATCTGCCCCTGCTCTTCGGCGGCCTCGAAGCGAGCGAGTTCACCGTCTTCGGAGCGCTCCTCGCGCTCAACGCGCTCGCGCTCGTGCTCGGGCACAACTACGCCCGGTCGTAGGCGACACCACGCCGACACGCGCGTGCGCGTCGTCGGACGCGACGACCCGAGCACCGACGCGGTCCGCTTTTCCCCTCCACGTCCTCCCCCCTCCGTTTCGCAGCCTGCTTCCCCCTCTCTACTGCTTCTCTATCGCGCTCGCACTCGTCTCTCGGAGTTCGGGTCGCGACCCGTCACCGACGAACGTTCCTCATCTTCGACCATCGGGAATCGAGTGGCTTTACCGCGCCCCGGTCTTCGGATTCGGTATGTCGCTCGCGATGGTTCCACTAGGACGGACCGGAACGACGGTCTCCGAACTCGCGTTCGGGACGTGGCGGTTCGGTCGGCAGAACGACGACGGCGAGGTCGAGGTCGGCCGCGACCGCGCCCACGAGTTGCTCGACGCCTACGCCGCCGCCGGCGGGAACTTCATCGACACCGCCGACATGTACGGCGACGGCGCGAGCGAGCGGTACATCGGCGAGTGGCTCGGAGAGCGCGACCGCGAGGACTTCGTCGTCGCGTCCAAGATTTTCTGGCCCACGCGCGAAGACGCCAACGGCCGCGGACTCAACCGGAAGCATCTCCGCCGCCAGATGGACCGCATCCTCGACCGACTCGACACCGACTACGTCGACCTGCTGTACATCCACCGGTGGGACGACGAGACGCCGGTCGAGGAGTTCATGCGGACGCTCGACGGGTTCGTCCGCGACGGGAAGGTGAACTACCTCGGCACCTCGACGCTCGAACCCAACGCCTGGAAGGTCGTCAAGGCGAACGAACTCGCCGACAAGCGCGGCTACGAACCGTTCACGGTCGCCCAGCCGCGGTACAACGCCGTCAACCGCGAGATAGAGGGGAACTACCTCGACATGTGCGCCGACTACGACATCGGCGTCGTCCCGTGGTCGCCGCTGGCCGGCGGCTTTCTCACGGGGAAGTACGCCCGCGACGAGCGCCCGCCCGCGGACTCCCGCGCGGCGAACGACCAGCGGTTCGCCGACTCGTATCTCACGCCGTCGAACTTCGACGCGCTCGACGTGGTCGAGGAGGTCGCCGAGACGGTCGGCGCGTCGCCCGCACAGGTCAGTCTCGCGTGGCTCATGCACCACCCGCAGGTCACCGCGCCGATTATCGGGGCGCGGACGGTCGACCAACTCGGCGAGAACGTCGTGGCCGCGGACATCGACCTCACGGGCGAGCAGTTCAAGCGCATCTCGACCGCCAAGCGCCACCTGTCCGCGTAGCACGTGACAGCGCCCCCGAACCGTCAGGTGTAGGTGTCGCCGGCGGGTATCGTCGCGTATGACCGCCGACGCGTTCGACGCCGACGCCTACGTCTCCGAACTCCGGGCGAAGCGCGAGGAGAAAGACGACTTCTTCGGGTCGCACCCCCAGTCGCCGATTCCGCCGGCGGACCGGGACGACTTCGATGGTCTCGACTACTTCGACCCCGACCCCGACTACCGGGTGACCGCGTCGGTCGAGACGCACGACGACCCCGAACCGGTGACGATGGACACCTCGACCGACGGCGAGGTCCGGTATCTCCGCGTCGCCACGTTCCACTTCGAACTCCGCGACACCGAACTCACCCTCGGCGCGTATCGCCAGGAACACGACGACTCGCCGACGCTGTTCGTCCCCTTCCGCGACAAGACGACGGGACAGCAGACCTACAACGGCGGTCGGTACATGGAACTCACGCCCGACGCGCCCCTCGACGAGTTGGACGAAGTCGTCGTGGACTTCAACCTCGCGTACAACCCGTTTTGCGCGTTCACCGACACGTTTGAGTGTCCGCTCCCCCCCGAGGAGAACTGGCTCGACGTAGTCGTCCCCGCCGGGGAGCGAGACTACGAGTAATCGGCGAAGCAAAAGCGCAAGTTCCATATCGGACGCTTCCGGAGAGACCGACATGGGACTGCTCAGTTCGAAGAAAGCCGTCATCGGGATGGCGCTGATGATCGTCGGGACGCTCGCGATGCTGCCGGGAATGCTGCCGAACGCCGCACAGGTCATGTCCTACGCGCTCGCGCTCGGTGCCGGCGCGCTCACGCTCGGGACGTGGCTGGTCGGCACGTCCGAGGGCGGCCGCCCGGTCTGAGTCCGGCGTTCGTCGTCGTACCGACTGAAGAACCGTCTTTTCTCGCGGGAGTTCGTTCGCCCCGGTAGCGGTAGCGACGCCGTCCGTAGTAGTCTCGCCAGTCGCGACGCTCCGTGGTTGGTCGGTCCGAAGAAAACGATGCCGCGAAGGTTGTGTCGTGTCTAGGCGTCGGGGCCGGACCACTTCTGGAGCGTGGCGGAGTTACTGCCACTCTCGGAGGTCCAGACGATGCGGAACGTTGCGCTGTCGAAGGTGTTGTTGCCGACTTGGACGGACGTTCCTGCCGTCACGTCACCGGAGACGCCCATATCCGAGAAGGACTTCGAGCTGTTCATCTCCGTTCCGTCCGGCGTTCCGGACGTGATGAAGTCGAAGTTCGTGGACGCGGTGAGGTTAATGTTCTCGCTATCTATCGCGGTTCCGCTATCGTGGGTTACGGTCAGATTATCGTTGCTCCCGGAGGCGTCCTGATAGTCGAAGCTGAAACTCGCCTGCGGGGCGGTGTCGCCGACCTGGTCACCGAGGCCGAGGACGAACGTCCCGATGACGGCCGCGAGGATGACCGTAATCGCGACCATGAGGATAACACCGATGACTGGTGATACCGCGTCGTCCTCAGCGAGGAGTTGCTTGAAATTCATCTATCCGTTGTAGGTCCACTTCTGAAGGGTGGACGACGTACTGCCACTCTCGGAAGTCCAGACGACGCGGACGGTGTCACCGTCGTTGAAGCCACCACTTTTGTTGACAACTGCTGAACCACCAGCAGTAATTGGGTCAGACCCGGCGTAAGATGTCCAGGCATTACCCGGGCCGTCGAAGTCACCGGTTACGGTAACTTGGTTTGCTGGAATCTGCTCACCGCTTTCGTGAGTGATCGTCAGCGCGCTAGATCCATCGTAATCGAAGCTGAAGCTCGCCTGCGGGGACGTCTCGCTCACTTGGTCGCCGAGACCGAGGACGAACGTTCCGATAACGGCCGCGAGGATAACTGTAATTGCCACCATCAGGATAACCCCGATAACGGGACTGACTGCACGGTCTTCCGTGAATAGATGTTTGAGTTGCATGCGTTGTGTCCGACACCCGGGACGGTATCGCTCGCCGAAGACGCCGGGTCGCACGCGTTCGCCGCTGTGCGACCAGCATCCCTGCCCGGCACCCGTCGCGGTGTGTCCAATCGACTCGTATCCCCGGGGTAACTTAAATCTACGTGCCAGATTAATGGATGGTTTCGCACCTCGATTCGGACATTAATATAGTGTTTATATGGTGTTTAAGTCCCTAATGACACCAGTTCCGAGCGTGGTTGTAAAGAACAGTTGACACGTTTCGGAGTGTTCATTCGTATCGACGCTCGGTGTGCCCAGTCTGGGACAGAGATTACTCATCTAGCGTACGTGCGTGAGGCGACGGCGCGCCGTGATGTCGATATTACGCGGACAGCTGGCGCTCGACGATTAGTTGTCGAGAACGAGTACGCCCCCGGCGAACCGGGGACGCCGTTCCTACCCAAGGTGGCGTGCGCACGCGCTAGATATATTTTCAATAGACGTACATATGCTTTGTGGGGTAAACTCGGGTTTCGAGGCCTGTGTGACACGATTGGTAACGTTTCAGAGATGGTTCAATCACACAAAGTATTTACCGCGAACGGTCAACAGAGCAAACTGTACCCCTGCCCATGGAGGCATCTGCGAGTACCTCGCCTCGGCCCGGGTTCTGCCCGGCTTGGTTCCGTCCGAGGGTCGACGAAAACGATGTCCCCGACTGCAACACCCATCAACAATGACACGCAATAAGCAAATCCGCGCGGTACTCCTCGCTGCGCTGATGGTTTTCTCGGTCTTCGCCGGGTCCATCGCGTTTACGGGTAGTGCTGCTGCTGCTGCTACTTCCATCAACACCACGACGGTGAGCGGAAGTAGCGCGACCGTCAACGTCACGGTCGACGCCACGGCTGGTGACAACAACACCACCGTCTGGATCGACCTTGACGACGACGGTACGCTCGACTCTGGCGAACCGGTCGCAACTAACGACTCCTATACTCCTGGTACGGCTACTGACGTTCTCGTCAGCGGCCTCGACGTCTCTGACCTGACGGCCGGCCAGTACGAGCTCGCCGCGGCTGAGACCGCTGGCGCTCCCGTCACGGGCACGACGTCCGAAGACCTGAGCGTCACGGCCACAGTCACGAACAACGACGACCCTGAGCTCGTCTCCGCAGTTCACTACAACGACAACTTCGGTAACGACGTCCTCGAACTCTCCTTCAACGAGGAAGTTCAGAACCTCGGTGGCAACATCCAGGTCTACCAGGACGACGTTGACGTGACCAGCGACGTTGTTGCCTCTGGTCCGACCCAGAACAACCCTGGTCAGGTCATCATCAACACGACTGACCTCTACACGGGCGACCTCGTTGTGAACCTCGAAGGCGTCGAGGACACCGAGGGCAACCAGCTCGAACAGGGTCTCGACGACGACTACAACTCGACGATCACCGTCGCGACGGTTACGGTTACGGACGATAACTCCGTCTCCATCACCGACGCCTACATGGGCGAAGTCGTCGCAGCCACGAACGGTAACATCGGCACGGCTGTCGAAGTCGAGTCCGACGAAACGCAGGACGACGTGGAGAGCTTCTTCCGCTCCGGTTCCACCGGCGCGACCTCCGCAGTCTACACGTTCAACACGGCTGACCGCCAGGAACAGCGCTACAACGTCACCATCGGTAGCACCCTCGACGAGAAGATTCGGGTCCGTGACCTCGGCCTCGAGGTCTCCATCGACGACCTGAACGTCACCGACGAGGACGAAATCGAAGGTACGGTCAGCGCTAACTCCGACCGCCAGGACGTCGAGATCACGCTTCTCGACAGTGATGGCGACGAAGTCGACGACGGCTCCATGACCGTTAACCTCAACGGTCAGGGTGAGTACGACTTCGAATTCAACGCAAGCGAACTCGACCTCGACACCGGCGACTACACGGTTGAAGTGACCGACACGGCCTCCGGTGTTACTGTCGAATCCGACACCATCACCGTGGAAGACGCCGGTGAGGGCTCCGCAGACTTCGCTGAGTCCGTCATCACCGAGCAGCGCGGCGACGTCGTCGCCATCCCGGTGACGGTCGAAAACACGGACACCGCAACGGTCTCCATCGGTAGCAACGACCAGGGTTACGTCGCGAACGTCACCGTCGAAGACGGTAACGACGACGGCGAAGTCATCCTGCTCTGGGACTCCTCGAAGTCCACCGTCTCCGGTACCAACAACCCGAGCAACGTCTTCGACGTTGACGACAGCGACGACGACATCCTGACTGGTAGCGACGGTGTGGCCGAAGTCGGCCTCGCCACCAGCAACCTCGTCGACGCTGGCGACTACGACCTCGAAATCCGCACGGGTAGCACGGTCTCCGACAGCGAAAACGTCGCAACCCTCGTCCTCGAGGAAGGCGGCGTCTCCGCAGTCCGCACGTGGACCGCCCCGTCCGGCGAGTCGCTGACGGACCTCGAAGAGGTCACCGACGCGCTCGAGAACGGTAACATCACGGAAGACAGCCAGATCGCCTTCGGCGACAAGGTTGTCGTCCAGATCGAAGCCTCTGGTCTCGAAGGTACGGTTGACGCTCAGGACGACGAAACGCCTGACTTCTTCGACACCAGCAACGGCTACGACGACTCCTACCGTCTGACGATCAACCAGACGAACCCGGACCCGAACCGCGACCCGAAGATCATCAACGTCGCTAACGCCTCGGTTGTTGCGGACAGCGACAACGACACGTACTTCGTCGTGTTCGAGTCCGAGCAGATCCAGGCATACCGTGACGACGACGACGACGGTGTGCTCGACAGCGGCGAAATCACGACTTCCAACGAAGTCGACCTTGACGACGACGACTCGTTCAACGTCGAGTTCAAGATGATCGGTGAGGACGATGTCTCCTCCAGTCTTGCCCTCGTTGACGACAACTCGTCCGCTGAAGACTCCTACGAGTTCCTCGAAGCCGAACACTCGTTCGACGCTGACCCGGTCAACGTGACGAACGCCGCGGAGCAGACGGTTACTGGCTCCTCGAACGTCGCGCCCGGTACGGAACTCACGCTCCGCGTCGAGTCTGACGGAGACACGCAGCCGCGCTTCCTGAAGACCGCTACGGTCTACGTCCAGGCAGACGGCACGTTCTCCGGTAGCTTCGACTTCTCCGAGCAGAGCGTCGGCGACACGTTCACCGTCACGGCTGACGGTGGCGTCGCGTCCGACGAGGAAGTCGACGGCAACGTCGTCGAATCGGTCGACACGACGACCGACGAGCCGACTGAGACGACGACCGACGAGCCGACTGAGACGACGACCGACGAGCCGACTGAGACGACCACGTCTGAGCCGACCGAGACGACCACGGCCGAGCCGACGGATGAGACGACCACGTCGTCCCAGACGCCCGGCTTCGGTGTCATCGTCGCTCTCGTCGCACTCGTCGCCGCTGCGCTCCTCGCGGTCCGCCGCGACAACTAACGACAGCTAACCACCGGGACCTTCCCGGCGCTTTTCCTTTCTTTCGACGCTGACCCGAGAGCCGCAGCGCTCGGTATCGATAGTCCTCGCGCACGCAACGGCAGAGTGCTACACGTGCGAGCCTCGAAGTCAGTACTCCGCCAGCACCGACTGGCGACGAGTTGATTGACGAGACACCAAACCGAGACGCGCGGTCGCATCGAGGTGGTCCGTCTTCTCTTACTGTCTGTGAGTCCGAAGCCGGCCTTCGCTCTGATAGCGACCGTCGGCGAACGGTCCGAGCCGAGCGAGCCGCCACCGACGTGAGTGAACCGAGTCCGAGAGCACCCGTGGCTGACTGAGGGTGAACTGGCACGCTCGCGGCACCCAGAGCTGAGGCGTAATCGAGGCAACAGCGAGTCGCGTACCACTCGCCTCGTCGGTCGACGCGCACCGCCTCAGTTGCGTGGGTCACACGACCGAGAGGAGAGCAGAAAGACGAGAGCACAGCCTCCACTCCACAGTCGGAGTGGACTCGGTACTCGTCCTCGTTGCGTTCCCTCGTTCGTTGACGAGCACCCCGTCAGGACGGTTCGATGGCTATCCGAAGGATGGTCGTCCGCGAGCGAAGGGGAGACGGACGAGAGCGTCCGCTATCGGCGTGTCTCTTTCGCTGAACCCAACGATACCGTCCATCGAAACACCGACGGAACGGAACGGAACAGTACGGACTCGTGGGGGCAGCGCACAAAAGAAAAGAGCGGAATACGAGCGACGAGACAGCGACGGGACGGCTACTGTCTCGTGTTCAGCACTCGGACCAGCCGCAGTTCTGGCAGGTCTTACAGCCTTCGGAGTAGTAGAGGTCCATCTCGCCGCACTCGGGACACTCGGGGCTCTCGCCCGCCGCGAGCAGGTCCGCGACGGCGTCGGAGTTACCGTCGGACCCGTCGTCGACGGCGACGCCGCCGTCGGTGTCCGTGTCCTCGGCCGCGGCGGCCTCGGCTTCGACCTCGGTCAGGTTCTGCTGTTGCGGGTAGCCCTTGTCGATGTCGCCGTCGAGATACCGGCGCATCGCGGTGCCGATGGCGTCCGGGATGGAGTTAATCTGCTCGCCCTTGTCCCAGGCGACCTTCGGGCTCCGGATACCCTTCAGCTCGTTCGCAATCTCCTCGGGGTCGACGCCCGAGCGGAGCGACGTCGAGACGGTCTTGGCGAGCGCCTCGGTGAAGGAGGCGGTGAAGCCGCCGGAGTTACCGATGTTGGCGAACAGCTCGAACGGCTCGCCGTGTTCGTCCTCGTTGATGTTGACGTAGAGCTTCCCGTAGCCGGTGTCGATGCGTTGGGTGACGCCGTACAGCACGTCCGGGCGGGGGCGCTTCTTGCCAACGTCGCTGGGGGAGTCGGCGAAGGCGAGTTCGAGTTCGCTGCCGATGAGGTCCGAGACTTCCTCGGATTCGAGGAACGCCTCCACGTCGCCGAACACGTCGCGAATCTGCGAGACGATGGCCTCGGCGGCCTCCTCGTCGTCGGAGAACTCGGTGTTCTTCGCGCGCGTGGTGAGCACCTGCTTCGAGCGGGTGCCGTCGCGGTAGACGGTGACGCCCTTGCCGCCGTGGTCGTAGATGTAGCGGTAGACCTCGTCCATGTCCTCTTTCGAGGCGCTGTTCGGGAAGTTACAGGTCTTCGAGATGGCGGAGTCGACGCCGCTCTGGAGGGCGCACTGGACGCCCGCGTGCTCGATGCCTGCGAGGTCGGAGGTCACGACGAACAGTTCGGAGATGGCGTCCGGAACCGTCGACAGCGAGGCGACGCCGTCGAACTCGTTGTTGGCCATCTGGTCTTGGGCCTCGCGCTTGACGGCCTCGACGTCGATGTCGTTGGCCTCCAGCACGCGGAGGAAGTAGTCGTCGAACTCGACGAGCATCTCGTCGCCCTGCACGTCGTCGGAGACGTTCTTGTAGTAGGCGACGTTGTAGATGGGCTCACAGCCGCCGGTGGTGTTCGACACCATCGACGTGGTGCCCGTCGGGGCGATGGTCGTCGTGTTGTGGTTGCGGATGGGGTAGCCGTCTTCCCAGTCGTCGGCGGATTCGCCGGTGTGGTGTTCGAACCACTCGCGGTACTCGGTCGGGTTCGCGTACTTCGAGTCCTCCCACGCCTCGAACGGGCCGCGTTCTTCGGCGAGTTCGTGGGAGGCCCGCTTGGACCCGTGGTTGATGTGGGTCATGAGCTGCTGGGCGATTTCGTTGCCCTCCTCGGAGCCGTAGCGGACGCCGAGCTGGATGTACAGCTGAGCGAGACCCATGATGCCGAGACCGATTTTACGGAGTTCGCGGACCTTCTCCTCGATCTTCTCGACCGGGAAGTCCGACATCGTGACGACGTTTTCGAGGAAGCGCGTGCCGCTTTCGATGCGGTGGTTGAACTCCTCCCAGTCGACGGCGTCTTCGAGGAAGGCCTCCGTCGCGGCCTCCAGCGAGTCGTACTCGTCGCCGTGGGCGTCGTACCAGACGCGCCAGTCGGGCGAGTCCTCGGCGACGAGCGTCGAGAGGTTGATGTGACCGAGGTTACACGCCTCGTACTCCTCGAGCGGCTGTTCGCCGCAGGGGTTGGTCGCGAGGATGCGGTGGTCGGGGTGCTTTTCGACGTCGAAGGAGTGCTGCTTGTTCGCGCGTTCGAGGTAGACGACGCCGGGTTCGCCGTTCTCCCACGCGCCCTCGATAATCTGGTCCCAGAGTTCCTTCGCGGGGACCGAGAGGACCTCGCCGACCTCGACGTACCCGCCGAGACCGAACATGTCGTAGATTTCCTTCGTCTGCGGCGTGGCGATGTGCGGCTCTTCGGTGCGGGGGTTCGTGAAGACGAACTCCTCGTCGTTGTACAGCGCCTCCATGAAGCCGTCGGTGATGCCGACGGAGATGTTGAAGTTCGAGAGGTGGCCCTCGACGGCGTTACGGAGGTGCTTGGGGACGCGGCCGTCCTCGTCGATGAGTTCGCGCGCCTCGTCGAGCGCGTCGACGAACTTGGTGTGGGTGAAGTCGTCGGGGTCGTTCAGGCGGAGCGTGTGCGCGAGCGACACGTCCTTGTTCTTCGCGTGGAGGAACTGGATGACGTCGGGGTGGCTGACGCGCATGACGCCCATCTGCGCGCCGCGGCGCGCGCCGCCCTGCGCGATGGTCTCGCACATCTGGTCGAACGTCCGCATGAACGTGATGGGGCCGGAGGCGATGCCGCCGGTCGAACCGACCGCGTCGCCGTAGGGGCGGAGCTTCCAGAAGGCGTAGCCCATGCCGCCGCCGGACTGGAACACCTCGGCGGCCTCCTTGGCCGTCTGGTGGATGTCCGTGATGTCGTCGGCGGGTGAGTCGACGAAACAGGCCGAGAGCTGCTGGAGTTCGTCGCCGGCGTTCATGAGCGTCGGCGAGTTCGGCATGAAGGAGAGCTGTTCCATCAGTTCCTCGAACGTCTCGCGCTTCTCGACGACGACGTCGCGTACCTCCTCGGGGAGTTCGGGGACGAGGGTGTCGTAGGCGAACTTGTTGACGTTGTAGACCGAGAGGGTCGCCTCGGCGTCGTCGTCGTCGGCCGTGACGCCCTTGCCGAAGACCTCCGCGGCGAGTTCGTCGCGGCGCGGGTGGTCCGGCTTGATGAGGTCGGGTGTGACCGTGATTTCGGTGTCGCGCTTTTCGGCCTCGAAGACGGCCTCGGCGAGCGCGATGTTCTTCGCGACGCGGGGGAAGAGGTCCTCCTGCGTCTCGACGAGGTCGCCGTCGGCGTCCTTGCGGAGGTAGCGGGCGGGGAGAATGTTACTGTAGGCGTTGCCCGTCATCCGCGCTTCGAGGGTCTCGCCTTCGGTCCGCTTGACCGGAAGCACGAGTTCGTCCGTCGAGAGGTTCGCGTCGCTCATCTTACTGTCCCTCCCGCCCGAGCCGCGTTCGGGCGAGGTCGCATCGATAGTGTCCGGAAATTCCGCTCATTGGTGACGATATTGGTGTGTGTTGCGTGGTTGGTTAAGGGCTTCGAACTCGGAGGTTCGACCGCCGAACGTATCATAATTAGTGCAGTTACGCCGACGGTCGACGACCGGGTCCGAAGTGCACGGATTCATAGGACGGACGGAAACCACATAACCGTAGTTAGAGCGGAGCGGAAGTAAAATCACGACGCAAGAAATCGCAAGACGTAGCGGCGATATCCAGTAGAACGTGAGGGGGGAGACGACGGCTCTGAAACCGTCACATGGTGAACTGTCCCGCATCACCGGAGAGGATATAAAGGGAGACCGGACAGTCGACATCCACATAGTTATCAGAATTCGTATGTACCAATCCCGCAGTCGCTCAGGGGTGCCGAAATCGGTCGTTTCGGCGGGGAAATCACACCGGAACCGCGAGACGAGACCGCCCACAAGCTTATCCGCTCTACGGGTGTCATATCGGGGTATGGTACTGACTCCCCTCGCGCTCACCCCGTTACAGCTCGGCGGCCTGCTCTCCGGGCCGCTCGGTCAGATGCTCGTGGTGCTCGTGGCCGTCGCCGTCGTCATCCTCGTCGGCCGACTGTTCCTCAAAGTCGCGTGGCGACTGGTCACCATCGCCGCTATCATCGTCGGGGCCCTGCTGCTGCTCTCGTTCTTCGGCATCAACGTCCTGTAACCGCGGGAGCGCGGTCTCCGGGGCGGTTCGAAAACAGGAAGGCTGCGGTCGCATCCGCCACTCGCAAGTCGCCGGCCGCTGGCCGCGCCGAGGCGTGGCCGAATCTGCCCCGTCTCAGGCCACGTCGAAGCCGGCGACCGACGTGAGGAAGTTTCTGACGACGCCGTGTCCCGACCCCGTGAGTACGCTCTCGGGGTGGAACTGGACGCACTCGATGGGGTGCTCGCGGTGGCGGACGCCCATCACGAGCGCCTCGCCGTCGTGGTCGGTCGTCGCCGAGACGTCGAAGCAGTCGGGGACTTCCGTGGCGACGAGCGAGTGGTAGCGTCCGGCCGGGAAGCCGTCTTCGAGGCCGGCGAAGACGCCCTCGCCGTCGTGGTCGACCGGGAACGCCTTGCCGTGAATCGGCTCCGGCGCGTGGCCGATAGTGCCACCGTAGGCGTATACTGCGGCTTCGAGGCCGAGGCAGACGCCGAGGGTCGGAACCTCGGTCGAAAGCTCCGTGAGCACGTCGTTCGTCACGCCCACGTCGCGGTCGTTCTTCGGGTGGCCCGGCCCCGGCGAGATGACGATGGCGTCGGGGTTCAGGTCGCGTATCTCGTCGAGCGACGCGGTGTTCTTTCGCACCTCGATGTCGAGCGGTTCGCCCTCGACGGTCTGCTCGGAGAAGTACTCCACGAGGTTGTACGTGAACGAATCGAAGTTGTCGACGACGACGAGCCGAATCATTGCGACACCTCCTCGGTCCCGTACTCGATGCGGCGGACGGCGTCGAGCACCCCGCCCATCTTCTGTTCCGTCTCCTCGTACTCCGAGGTCGGGTCGGAGTCGGCGACGATGCCTGCTCCCGCACGGACGGTGATTGTGTCCTCCGAGCCGCCGGCTTCGACCGTCGCGGTCCGGATGACGATTGCCATGTCGGCGTCGCCGGTCCACGAGTAGTAGCCGACGCCGCCGCCGTAGACGCCGCGAGGCTCGGCTTCGAGGTCGTCGATAATCTCCATCGCGCGGACCTTCGGCGCGCCGGTGAGCGTCCCCGCGGGGAACGTCGCGCGCGTGGCGTCGAAGGCGTCCGAGTCGGGGTCGAGCGTCCCCGAGACGGTCGATTCGATGTGCTGGACGTGGCTGTACTTGATGATGCTCATGAAGTCTTCGACCCGGACGCTGCCGGGCGTCGAGACCCGGCGCACGTCGTTGCGGCCGAGGTCGACGAGCATCGTGTGCTCGGCGCGCTCTTTCGCGTCGGCGAGGAGTTCGCCGGCGAGACGGCGGTCCTCGACCGGGCCGGCCCCGCGCTGGCACGTGCCCGCGATGGGGTTGACGACGACGCGGTCGCCCCTGACGGAGACGAGCGTCTCGGGGCTCGCGCCGACGACGCGCCGGTCGCCGTGCCGGAGCAAGTACATGTACGGCGAGGGGTTCACCTCGCGCAGCGAGGCGTACAGGCCGACCGGGTCGACCTGTCCGTGGAGCTTCCGGGTGCGCGAGATGACGCCCTGATAGATGTCGCCGTCGCGGACGTGTTCTTTCGTCTTCCTGACCGCGGCCTCGTACTCCTCGCGGGAGCCGGCTTCCTCGCCGGTCCGCTCGAAGCCGCCGGGCGAGGGGTCGTCCGCCGCCCGGAGCTTTTCGGCGACGCGTTCGGCCTCGGCGACGACGCCGTCGTACACTTCGCCGGGGTCGTCGTCGGGCGAGACGACGGGGGTACAGACGAGGCGAACGGCGTCCTCGCGGTGGTCGAACGAGAGAGTCCGGGTCGTGAGGACGAACTCGGCGTCCGGGTCGTCGGTGTCGGGGCGCTCGCGGCCGACCTCGTCGAGCCAGAGGTCGTAGACGGCCTCGTAGGCGAGGAAGCCGACCAAGCCGCCGGTGAGCGTCTGGCGGTCCGTCTCGGGGAAGTTGACGCGCGGGAGGTCGGGGAGCGCGCCGCGCAGGGAGTCGAGCACGTCGCCGTCGCCCGCGCCGACGAACTCTGCGGCGGGGCCGCCGAGGTCGGTCACGTCGACGCCGTCGGGGCCGACCGTCACGACCGCTTCGGGGTCGTAGCCGACGAACGAAAAGCGGGCGTGCGAGTCGGCGACCGTCGCGGGCGCGGAGAACGCGCCCTGCGGGTTGCTGGAGGAGACCTTCTCGGCGCTCTCCAGGAGGAAGCCGTAGTCGCTGCGGTCGGCGAGCGTCGTGTACGCGGCCAGCGGGTCCACGGACACGTCGAGGTCGGCCACGAGGTGCGTCACGACCGGTTCGTCCGCGTCGCCGACGAGGTCGACGAACTCGTCGCGGTCGGTGTCGGGGGCCGTCACGCGACGACCTCCTCGTGGTCGTCGGACTCTCCACGGGCCGCCTTCGCCGCGGCGACGAAGGTGTGGACCGCGTCGTGGTCCTTGACGCCGCCGGAGGCCTCGACGCCGCTCGCGACGTCGACGCCGTAGGGTTCGACCGTCCGAACCGCTTCAGCGACGTTGTCGGGCGTCAGGCCGCCCGCGAGAACCACGGGCACGTCGACCGCCGCGACGAGTTCGCGCGAGGCGTCCCAGTCGTGGGTCTCGCCGGTGCCGCCCGCGCCGGACGCGGAGGGCGTGTCGACGAGGATGGCGTCGACGACGGGTGCGAGGTCGCGTGCGCGGCCGAGGTCGGTTGCATCGACGACGGGGACGACGCGGACGCCCGTCGCGCGGAGCGAGTCGAGGTCGTCGGCCGCGAAGTCGCCGTGGAGTTGGAGCACGTCGGGGCCGACCTCGCGGGCGAGGTCGCGGGCGTGGTCGATGGAGTCGGGCATCGTCACGAGGACGGTCGTGAGGAACGGCGGCGCGGCGGCGAACAGTTCGCGGGCGCGCTCGCGAGGAATCTCGCGGGGCGTGTCCACGGGCACGTCGCAGATGGCGCCGACCGCGTCGGCACCGGCCGCGTCGACGGCGGCGAGGTCGGCTTCGTCGGTGACGCCGCACACTTTGACGCGGGTCATCTCACGCCTCCCGGAGCGCGTCGAGTTTGGCTTTCGCGGCACCGGATTCGATGGCGTCGCGGGCGACTTCGACGCCCTCCTCCAGCGAGTCCGCGAGGTCGGCGACGTAGATTGCCGCGCCGGCGTTGGCGAGGATGAGGTCGCGCTTGGGGCCGGTCACGTCGCCGGTGAGGATGCCTTCGAGGTCGTCGGCGTTCTCCTGCGGGGTACCGCCGGCGACTTCCTCGATGGGGGCCTGTTCGAGGCCGAGGTCGGCGGGCGTGAGGGTGTACTCGGTGATTTCGTCGCCGTCGATTTCGGCGACCGTGGTCGCGTCGTGGAGCGCGATTTCGTCCATGCCGGAGCCGTGGACGACGAGGGCGCGCTCGACGGGCATGTGCGACAGCGACTCGGCGATGACGGGGACGAGGTCGGAGTCGTAGACGCCGAGGACCTGCGCGTCGGCCCCGGCGGGGTTCGTCAGCGGGCCGAGGACGTTGAAGATGGTCCGCATGCCAAGTTCCTTCCGCGGGCCGATGACGGCCTTCATCGCGGGGTGGAACACGGGCGCGAGCATGAAGCCGACGCCGTTGTCCTCGATGCACGCCTCGACGGACTCGGGTTCTGCCTCGACGTTCACGCCGGCGACCTCCAGCACGTCGGCGCTCCCAGAAGATGAAGAGACGGAGTAGTTGCCGTGCTTGGCCACCGCCGCGCCCGCGCCGGCCGCGACGAGCGCGCTCGTGGTCGAGACGTTGATGGTGTTGTAGTCGTCGCCGCCGGTGCCGCAGGTGTCGACGAGCGGGCCGCGGTCGGGCTCGATGGTCAGGGCGGCGTCGCGCATTCCCTGCGCGAACCCCGCGATTTCGGCCTCGGTCTCGCCTTTCGCCCGGAGCGCGGCGAGGAGCGCGCCGATTTGCGCCTCGGTCGCGTCCTCGAAGACCGCCCGCGCGGCGTCGCGCGCCTCCTCGACAGTCAAGTCCGCACCGCCGGTCACACGTTCGATATAATCCTGCATTGGTAATCACCGATGTACTTCTTCGGGTTATGATGTACAAATTCGTACATCGGCTTAAGCGTGTCGGGCTGGCGAAAATCGCCGCCATCGGACGGTCGCCGCTCGGGGCGAATCGACCGCGACGGACGGCGGGAGCGCGTTGTGACCCGAATCGCCGCACGTAGTCCGATTCGAAAGCTTAAATTGTAACCCCGGACAACGGAGAGATGCGTCCGAACGGGCGCGGGAAGCACCGTAACCGGGTTGGTGGTCTAGTCTGGTTATGACACCTCCTTGACATGGAGGAGGCCGGCAGTTCAAATCTGCCCCAACCCACTCCTCTTCCCGCGTTTCGGCGTTCGGCGATGTTCGCAACACACCGGGTTGGTGGTCTAGTCTGGTTATGACACCTCCTTGACATGGAGGAGGCCGGCAGTTCAAATCTGCCCCAACCCATTTCACTTCTTCGAGAACTCAACGAACACCGAGGCGGAGCCTCGTGTGTGAGTGTCCGTTCGAGACGAGCGAACTTCTTGGGGCTGTTTGAACTCGGGAGCGACGCGAGCAGAGTGAGCGGAGTGACCAAAGTTCAAATCTGCCCCAACCCACTACTTTCTCGCGACGAATTGCCTCCCGAGCACCGCGTAGCGTGTGCTCGGTGCCACGAGTCGCGTGCAATCGTGTCGCGGGCAGATTTGAACCAGCGAGCAACGTGCGACACGTAGTGTCGCAGTAAAACGAACGGCGAAGCCGTGAGTCGCGGAGCGTTGCGAGTGAGGTTCACGCGAGCGGAGCGAGCGTGTCACCCAACACAACACCACGTCCCACCCAACCACTATGCTTTCCGCCCGCGAACTCCGCCCATGACCCTCCTGCAAATCCCCGGTGGTCCGGAACTCGTCATCCTCGCGCTGTTGCTCCTCATCCCGCTCGCGCTCGTCTATCTGGGTTACAAGCTCATCCAGTCGCTCCGGGCGTTCGAAGAAGGCAGAGAAGAGCAGTCACAGCGGTAGCGTCACGACGACACGTCGGACCGGGCGTCGTCGCTCCGGGCGTCCGCGCCGCGAGCGGGTGCCGCCGACCGCTGTCGTCGGTGGTGCAGACGCGCCAGTTGGAGCGTCACCGCGTAGCCGACGACGGCGAGGACGACGGCGAGAATCGTGTTGCCGAGGAGCTGTCGGAGGAGGATGTCGAGACCGGCGCTGAGCGACACGTCGGCGACCGACGCGCCCGGAACCGGGCCGAGCAGGTGCGACCCGAGCCAGAAGCTCGCGCCGTAGACCGCCCACTTGACGGGCGGGTTGAAGACGACGAGCGTGGCGACGAGCGCGAGTCGGCTCGCCCGCTCGACGAAGTAGGCGATGAGGGCGAACAGCGCGAGGGCGGTCCCTGCGGTCGGCATGGCCACGAAGAAGACGCCGAACGCGAAACTGGCGGCGACCTCGTGAGGGCTGTGGTCCGCCGCGAACGCTCGTTCGAGGCCGGACCGGACGCGGGGACGAATCGACGCGAGACGGTCGTACACTCGTCGCGACTAGAAGCGAGACGACGTTATCAACGCTTCGCCGGAGTTGGTAAACGGTAGCAGTTGTCGTGAGACGGCCGGCGACCGGCCAGCAGCGGTCTGTAGTCAGCGGAATCGGCGGTCCGACTCCCACTTGTCCTTGAGTTCTATCATCTGGCCGACGCCGCGGGCCACGTCCGAGAGGTGGAAGGCGATGTCCGTCGCGGTCACGATGCCGACCATCTCCGCGCCGTCGACGACGACGAGCTTTTTCACCCGCTGGTCGCGCATCTTCTCCGCGGCCACGCGCGTGGTGGAGTCCGGTCGGACCCACTTGATGGGGTTCGACATGACCGCGCGGGCCGGGACCGCGGCGAGCGGCTTCCCGCTCGCCACGCCAGCGCGGAGCGCGTCCGACTCGGTGACGATGCCCGCGGGACCGCCGTCGGCCATCACGACGACGCTTCCAGCGCCCTCGCGGAGCATGGTTCGCGCGCAGTCGGCGACGCTCGACCCCAGTCCGACGGTCGCAACCTCCTCGGTCATGATTTCGTCGACGCGCATCTCAGTCGTCCGCGGGCGAGGGTTCTCGCTCGGGATGGGGGTCGGATGCGGAGCGGGACCGAGTCGGGTCGGCGGCCGCGTCCGTCTCGGCCTCGTCGCCGAGTACGTCGTCGACGGTCGCCGAGACCTTCTCTCCGTCGTCGACTTCGAACGCGTCGAGGAGGTCGTCGAGGTGGCTCACGTGCGACGAGAGTTCGCGCACGTCCCCGTTGACGTCGACGAGCGCGGCGCTCTGTTCTTGTGCGGTCGCGGAGACGTTCTCGGCCTCGGCGGCGGTCTCCTCCGAGATGCCCGCGATTTCGTCGGTCATCGAGAGCACCTCTTGGGAGGAGTCGGCCTGACTGCCCGTGGCGTCCGAAATCTCGTGGACGCTCGCGGTCGTCTCCTCGACGCGCTCGACGATGCCGTCGAAGGAGGAAAGCGCCTCGTCGACCGAGGTGGCACTCTCTTCGACCTGCGCCCGCATGCGCTCGATGCGGGAGACGACGGCGTCGCGCTGGGTCTCGATTTCGGCGACGAGCGACTCGATGTCGCCCGCCGAGGACTTCGTCTCCTGTGCGAGCTGTTTGACCTCGTTGGAGACGACGGCGAACCCCTCGCCGGCCTCGCCGGCGCGGGCGGCCTCGATGTTCGCGTTGAGCGCGAGGATGTCGGTCTGTTCCGCGATGTCGGTGATGACCTCGACGATTTCCTCGATTTGGGCGAGGCGGTCGTCGAGTTCGCGGACCTCGCTGACGGTCGCCTCCGTCTCGGCGCGTACGGCGTCGATGTCGTCGAGAGCCTCGGTGGCGGCGGTCTGCCCGTCGAGCGAACGCGCCTCTGCCTCCTCGGTGAGGCGGACGAGTTCGTCGGCCGACGAGGCAATCTGCTGGATGGACGCCGAGAGGTCGTTTATCTCGTCGGCGGCGGCGACGAGGCTGTCCGTCTGCTCGCTCGCGCCCTCGGAAATCTGCTGGACCGACGCCGACACCTCCTCGCTCGCGGCGGACACGTCGTCGGCGCGGTCGGCCACGCGGTCGGCGAGCGTCGCCACGTCCTCGCCGAAGGTCTTGACCGTGCCGACGGTCCGTTCGATGTCGTCCATCATCTCGTTGTACGCGGCGGCGACCGTCGCCATGTCGCGGCTCTCGGAGTCGGTCGGGAGGCGCACGCGGAGGTCGCCGTCGGCCGCGCGGGTCATCGCCTCGCTGTAGGCGCGGGCGTCGGCGCGCTGGTCGCGGAGGTCGTCCCGGAGGTTGTCGATGCCGCGGACGACCTGTCCGAACTCGTCGGTGCGGTCTGTTTCGAGTTCCACGTCGAGGTCGCCGTCGCGGAGCGCGGAGACGGTCGACGCGAGGTCGACGAGCGGGCGCGCGGTGTTCCCGCGGACGATGAGCGCGAAGGCGACGAAACCGAGCATGGAAAGCGCGAGCAGCGTCGCAATCTGGAGACCGACGCTCCGGGAGAGCGCGAAGACGCTGCTCGCGGGGGCGTGCAGGAGGAGGACGCCGCCGGAGACGGGAACGTGCGCGACGACGTGCGGCGAGGAGACGAAGCCCTCGACGGGAGCGAGGCGGGAGACGCCCGTCTCGCCGGCGAAGGCGGCGTCGAGTTCCGACGCCTCGGCGGCGGGGTAGGCGACGTTGGACTGGCCGCCACCGCCGTCGTAGAGGACGCGGCCGTCGGTCGTGACGAGTTGGGTGAAGCCGCCGTCGATGTGATTCCCGTCGAGCGCGGCCCCGAGCGAGGACGCCTCGGCGACGAGAACGATTGCGCGGGGCTCGATAGACGGGAGCGGCGCGACGAAGCCCATGTAGGCGACGCCGTCTTCGACGTAGACCGTGGTCCGCTCGACGCC
Organism: Haloferax marisrubri; assembly: GCF_001469875.2. Taxonomy (GTDB): domain Archaea; phylum Halobacteriota; class Halobacteria; order Halobacteriales; family Haloferacaceae; genus Haloferax; species Haloferax marisrubri. The sequence goes on from NZ_LOPW02000010.1 coordinate 734,417, forward strand.
GTCGTCCGAGAGGTCGGCGCTCCCGGGGAGCGGAAGCGACCCGCTTTCGAACAGCGCCGTCCCGACCGCGCCCTCCTCGGACGACCCGATGACGGTCGTCGTCTCGGTGTCGACGAAGTGGAGGGCGGCCACGTCCGCAGGCATGTCCGCTTTCGCGGCCGTCAGCGTGGCCGACGACCGGCCGTCGAGGGTGCTCCCGGCGGAGGGGTCGTCGGCGACGATGCTCACGAGACGTTCGCGCTCGTCGAACCACGTGTTCACCTGCAGGGCCTCGCGCTCGGCCTCGGTGAGCAGGTCGGCCCGGGCGTCCTCGTCTATCGTGGATGCCGTCTGTTGATACTGGACGACACCGACGCCGGCGACGAGGACTGAGACGAGTAGCATCGCGGCGACGAGCCGCCGCACGTAGCTCTCCGTAATCGCATCAGGAAGCCGTGATTCGGCCTCCAAAACGAGATTCTCGGCCATTACCGTACCGACCCGAATGCGGTGCATAAATCCGTGCATTCGAATATCAAACGAGATAATATGGTGTCGCGGCGACGGCTGGACAGAGTCCGCGGCCGCTGAATACCGACCGATTCAGCCCGAGCGTCAACCATACGTCTGCTGGACGCTAGCAGACCACATGGAAACCGAGTTCCGCCTGCTCGTGGCGGGCTTTTGCATCGTCGCGCCGTCGCTCCTGTTCGTCGGGTTCGTCAGACTGCTCGACGCCATGCGCGAGGACGACCTCGTCGAGCGCGTCCTCGACAGAGTCGACGAGGGCGACGGGCCGACCGGGACGGCGCTCGACCCGACGATGTTCCTGCGGTCCGCACAGGAGAAGTCGCGCCGGCGGACCGCGGTCTGCCGGGAGTGCGGCGCGCCGAACGCGGCCGACGGCGGACGCTGTGGACTGTGCGGCGCGGCGTTGCGATAGCGCGCGAAAAAGAAACCGAAGCTACTGAAAACCGCGTTCGGTCGGACTTAGAGGAAGTCTTCGATGTGGTCGGCGACCTCGTTGGGGGTGTCGCCGACGGGGACGCCCGCGTCGTTGAGGGCGGAAATCTTGGACTCCGCGGTGCCCGTGCCCGAACCGGAGACGATAGCGCCGGCGTGACCCATGCGCTTGCCCGGCGGTGCCGTGCGGCCGGCGATGAAGCCGGCGACGGGCGTGTCCATGTTCTCCGCGATGAACTTCGCGGCCTGCTCTTCGTCCTCGCCGCCGATTTCGCCGCACATGACGACGGCGTGCGTGTCGGGGTCGTTCTCGAACGCTTCGAGAGCGTCGACGAACGACGTGCCGATGATGGGGTCGCCGCCGATGCCGATGGCGGTGGTTTGGCCGATGCCGCGCTCGGTCAGGTTCGAGACGACCTGGTACGTGAGGGTGCCGGAGCGGGAGACGAGGCCGACGTTACCCTCCTCGAAGATGTTGCCGGGGAGGATGCCGAGCTTGGACTCGCCGGGCGTGATGATGCCCGGGCAGTTGGGGCCGATGAGGCGCGTGTCGGTCTCCGACAGGCGCTTGTTGACCTTGGCCATGTCCTGCGTCGGGACGCCCTCGGTGATGGCGACGACGAGGTCGAGGTCCGTGTCGAGCGCCTCGAAGATGGCGTCGCCGGCGAACGCCGGCGGGACGAACACGACGGAGGCGTTGGCGTCTTCCTCGTCGACGGCCTCTTCGACGGTGTCGTAGACGGGGATGCCGTCGACGTCCTGACCGCCCTTCCCGGGGGAGGTCCCGGCGACGACGTTCGTGCCGTACTCCACCATCTGCCGGGTGTGGAACTTGCCTTCGCCACCCGTGATACCCTGTACAACTACTCGCGTGTCGTCGTCGACGAAAATGCTCATTGGGACACCTCCTGTGCGTTCTTGACGGCACGCTGGACGGCGTCCTCCAGCGTCCCCTCGACCTGTACGAGGTCCGTGTTCAGAATCTCCATGCCCTCCTCGGCGTTCGTGCCCGCGAGGCGGACGACGACCGGCTTGGGAATCTCGTCGAAGCTCTCCAGCGCCTCGTTGATACCCTTGGCGACCTCGTCGCCGCGGGTGATGCCGCCGAAGATGTTGAACACGACGGAGTCGACGTTCTCGTCGGAGAAGACCATGTCCAGCGCGTTCGCCACGCGCTCGGCCTTCGCGCCGCCGCCGATGTCGAGGAAGTTGGCGGGTTCGCCGCCGAAGTAGTCCACGAGGTCGAGCGTCGTCATGACGAGCCCGGCACCGTTGCCGATGATGCCGACGTTACCCGACAGGCGGACGTAGTCGAAGCCGTACTCGCCGGCCTTGGCCTCGAGGTCGTTCTCGTAGGCGTCCTCTTCCATCGCCGCGAGGTCGTCGTGGCGGAACAGGGCGTCGTCGTCGATGTTCATGACGGCGTCCGCGGCGACGATGTCGCGGTCGGACGTGATCATGACGGGGTTGATTTCGATGTCCGACGCGTCGTTCGACTCGTAGAGGTCGTACAGCGTCGTGAGGAACGAGGCGACGTCGAAGGCGACGTCGCGGGGGATGCCCGCCTCGAAGACGACCTTACGCGCCTGATACGGGTGCAGGCCGAACGCGGGGTCGATGTGCTCGCGGGCGATTGCGTCCGGGTTCTCCTCTGCGACTTCCTCGATGTTGACGCCACCCTCCGTCGAGACCATCGCGACGGGCTTGCCCTCGCTGCGGTCCATCGTGATGCCGACGTACAGCTCGTTTTCGAAGTCGACGCCGGCCTCGACGAGCACTCGGTCGACCGTGTAGCCCTTGAGGTCCATCCCGAGGATGTCCTCTGCGGCCTGTCGAGCCTCGTCCTCGTCCATGGCGATTTTGATGCCACCGGCCTTGCCACGCCCACCGACGTGTACCTGCGCCTTGATGGCGGCGGGGTATCCGATCTCCTCGACCGCCTCCATGACCTCCTCTACCGACGACGCGAGACGGGACTCTGGCACCGGAATCCCAGCCTCTGCGAAGATGTCCTTCGCCTGGTATTCGTGAAGCTTCATTACCATGCGTGGGAGGGAAAGGCACGCGCTTAAATCCCATTCATCTACGTTCAGGTACGACCGAGAAAATTGCCGCAGGGCGTTTACTCGCCGCCGAGATAACGGTTCGACGCGACCGCTCACTCGGCGTAGAATCGGACGAGTCCGCAGGACTCGCAGACGTACGCCTGCACGTACGACCCCCGGAGGTCGAGCGCGCCGAGCAGGCCGCCATCGGTGTCGACGCGGAGGCCGTCGCCGTTGTACGTCGTCTTGTGGCCGACCGACACCATCGACACGTCGCAGTCGGGGCACGTTCTTGGAGGCACGAACTGGCGTTGTCTCGGGGGGAGAATGTTCGTTTCGGCACCCGTGAGGACCGACTGACTCGACCGCCGCGTCGAAACGCCGCGATTCGCTCCGAGTCGTCCGAATTTATCACCCGCCCGGACCCATCGTTCGCCATGCGCGCTGTCAGATTCCACGACCACGGCGGACGCGACGTGCTTCAGGTAGACGACATCGACACGCCCGAACCGGCGGCGGGCGAGGTTCTCGTCGAAGTCGCGGCCGCGGGCGTCAACCCCGTGGACACGTACTTCCGCGAGGGCTCGTACCAACCCTTCGCGATGCCGATGATTCCCGGCGTCGACGTGGCCGGGACGGTCGCGGCTGTCGGGGCCGACGTCACCGGCTTCGCCGAGGGCGACCACGTCGTCGGCACCGGCATCGGCAAGGACCACTACGGCGGCTACGCCGAGTTCGCGGCCGTCCCGACCGACCGGCTCGCGGTCCTCTCGGACGACGTGGACCTCGTCGCGGCCGGCGGCGCGGGCGTCGCCGGCGTCACCGCGTGGCGCGCCCTCGTCGACCACGGTGGGATGCAACTCGGCGACACGGTCCTGATTCACGGCGGGTCCGGCGGCGTCGGTCACGCCGCGGTCCAACTCGCCGCCGCGTCCGGCGCTCGCGTCATCGCCACCGCCGCGCCCGACTACCACGACCGGGTGGCCGAACTCGGCGCGGACGTCGTCCTCGACTACGACCGCGACGACCTCGCCGACGCCGTCGTGGACACGGCGACGGGCGACGGCGTTGACCTGACGCTCGACCACCGGCTGGACGACTACCTCCAGTTCGACGCCGACGTGGCCGCCCACGGCGGTCGCGTCGTCGGCATCGGCGAGAACGACCCGGAAGTCGGCTTCGACCTGTCGTCGTCGGCCCGGGGCAAGGACCTCTCGCTGACGATGATGAGCATGTTCAACACGCCCGACCTGTCGGCCCCGCTGCGCGAACTCGCCGGACAGATGGGCGCGGGCGAGTTCGAAATCGACGTGGCGCGGACCTACGACCTCGACGAGGCCGCCGAGGCCCACCGCGCCGTCATGGAAGACAGTTTCCTCGGAAAGCTGGTCATCACGCCCTGACGCCGGCGCGGAAGGGTGACGACGCGGCCGGTCGCCGACGGGCGCACAGCCGCGACCGAATTATGTCCCGTGCGCACGTACCGCACGGGCATGGACGTGACATTCGACTTCGACGGAACAGTCGCTCTCGTGACCGGCGCGAGCGGCGCGCTCGGCGGCGCAATCGCCCGCGCGTTTCACGATGCTGGCGCGTCGGTCGCGGCCGCTGACGTGGTCGAACCCGACGACGAGGACGGCTTTTTCGAGGCCGAGGGAGTCCGGTTCTACGAGGGAGATTTCACCGACGAGGACGATGTGGCGCGCGTCGTCGACGCGGTCGTCTCCGACTTCGGCCGCCTCGACCACCTCGCCAACATCGCCGGGACGTGGCGCGGCGGGACGCCCATCGACGAGACGGAGGCGGACACGTTCGACTTCCTGTTCGACGTGAATCTCAAGACGATGTTCCTCGCGTCGAAACACGCGATTCCGCACCTCCGGGAGACCGAGGGCTCCGTCGTGAGCGTCTCGGCCCGCTCGTCGTTGGAGGGCGGCGAAGGCGACGGAATCTACCGGGCCTCGAAAGCAGGCGTCCGTCTCCTCACGGAGACCATCGCCGAGGAGAACCGCGGCGTCCTGCGCGCGAACGCGGTGATGCCGAGCGTCATCGACACGCCGATGAATCGCGAGATGATGGCCGACGCCGACTTCGAGAAGTGGGTGAAACCCGAGGAAATCGCCCGGACCGTCCTCGCGCTCTGTTCGGACGCGACTCCCGTGACGAGCGGCGCGGCCGTCCCGGTCTACGGCGAGGCCTGACCACCCTGTTTCGTGGCAACATTCGCCACGATAGGGTATGACATTCGTTGTGGTGCGCACGAATTTTTACGCGGTGCGCAAGAGATTCACGAACACGACACTCGTTAGAAAAATGAGGCTAATCGAGGTCTGAATTCGGACGAACGTGCCACATAGTATAGTTGGTTGGAGAATTATGTCGATTTTCGCTCCGATATGCGACGGCATACCGCGTCATTTATCACACCCACATCGGCAACAGGGTGATAGACATGACCGAACGTGAAACGTGGGCAACCAGGGCAGGGTTCATCCTCGCGGCCGTCGGCAGCGCGGTCGGCCTCGGGAACATCTGGCAGTTCCCGTTCAAGACCGCTCAGTTCGGCGGTGCCTCTTTCCTGATCGTCTACATCATCGCGGCGCTCGGCATCGGCCTCCCGGCCATCCTCGCCGAGTTCGTCATCGGACGCAAAGCCAACCTGAACACCATCAGCGCCTTCGAGAAGCTCGGCTACAAGGAGTGGCGCGTCGTCGGCGCTATCGGCCTGTTCACCGGCTTCTGGATTCTGTCGTACTACAGCGTCGTCGGCGGCTGGGTCCTCCGGTACATCGGCGGCAGCCTGACCGGCGCGTACTTCGCCGCCCCGGCAGAGTACTTCGGACAGGTGTCCGCCGGGATGGATGCGCTCGCGCTCCACGCCGTGTTCATGGCGCTCGTCGTCGGCATCGTCGCCGCCGGCATCGAAGACGGCATCGAGAAGGCGACGAAACTGATGGTTCCGAGCATCGTCGTCATCCTCGGCGTGCTCGCGGCCTTTGCCTTCACGCTCCCCGGCGCGTCGGCGGGCTACGCGTACTTCCTCTCGCCGGACTTCAACGTGCTCGCGGAGAACTTCGCCGAAATCGTCCCCTTCGCCGTCGGGCAGGCGTTCTTCTCGCTGTCGCTCGGCATGGGCGCGATGATAACCTACGCCTCCTACATCGACGGCGACCAGAGCCTGTTCGGCGACGGTATCACCATCGTCTTCCTGAACAGTTTCGTCGGCATCCTCGCCGGTCTCGTCGTCCTCCCGCTCCTGTTCGCACAGGGAATCGACCCCAACACGAGCGGCGCGGGCGCGGTGTTCATCAGCGTCGCCGGCGCGTTCGGCGACATCCCCGGCGGTCAGATAATCGGCCTCGTCTTCTTCGCGGTCGTGCTCATCGCGGCGCTCTCGTCTGCGATTAGCCTCCTCGAAGTCGTCGTCTCGTGGGCCATCGACAACTACGACGTCTCCCGCCCGCAGATGGCCGTCGGTCTCGGCGGCGTCATCTTCCTGCTCGGCGTCCCGTCGGCAATCGACACCGCGTGGCTCGGCTGGTTCGACACGCTCGCCTACCAACTTCTCCTCCCGCTTTCGGTCCTCGGCATCCTCGTCTTCGCGGCGTGGGTCTACGGCGCGCCCGCCATCGACGAACTGATGAAGGGCAGCGGACTCGGTGACGGCGTCGGCCTGACGTGGCTCTGGCTGGTCCGCACGCTCGTCATCGTCGCCGTCGTGGCGACGCTCGCCCTCGGCCTCCAGACGCTGTTCCTCGGCGAGAGCCCGGCCATCGTCCCGCCCCTCTGAGGCGGCGAACGGTCCCGCTTTTCGAGCGGTTAGGAATTATCGGTAGCGACGCGTTTCACCCGACTATTCGAAGGCGATTTTCACGCGTAGACCACCCAAAACCGTTAAATTTCTCCGATGACGTATCGTCGGTTCGAAAGCCCTTTTACCGGTGGACTGGCAATGGGTGGCAATGGCACGAGAAACATGGGCAACACGGCTCGGGTTCATCCTCGCGGCCGTCGGTAGCGCGGTCGGTCTCGGGAACATCTGGCGGTTCCCGTGGCAGACCGCCGAAAACGGCGGTAGCGCGTTCCTCGTCGTGTATCTCGGCATCGTACTCCTCGTCGGCGTTCCCGGACTCCTCGGCGAGTTCGTCATCGGCCGCCGCGCGAAGAAGTCGCCGGTCGGCGCGCTCCGGGACCTCTCGGGGTCGAAAAAGTGGGGCGTCGTCGGCGCGTTCTCGGTCGTCACCGGCATCTCGTTGCTCTCGTTCTACAGCGTCGTCGGCGGGTGGATTCTCCGCTATCTCCTCGAAAGCGGGGCCGCAATCGTCGGCGGAAACCCCGCGTACTTCACGAATCCCGGACAGTACTTCGGCGGCGTCTCCGCCGGCGTCGACGCCGCGCTCTACCATCTGCTGTTTCTCGGCCTGACCGCGCTCATCGTCTTCGCGGGCGTCCGCAAGGGCATCGAAGTCGGGACGAAGGTCATGATGCCCGCCGTACTCGTCCTGCTCGGCGGCCTCGCCGCCTGGGCCGCGACCCAGCCTAACGCGGCCGCGGGCTACGCCTTCTTCCTCCGCTTCGACCCGTCGGTCATCACCGAGAACTTCTTCGCCATCCTCGGGCCCGCCGCCGGACAGGCGCTGTTTACGCTCTCGCTCGGCGCGGGCACGATGATAACGTACTCCTCGTACCTCGACGAGGACCGCTCGCTTCCCTTCGACGGGAGCGCCATCGCCATCCTCAACACGAGCGTCGGCGTCATCACCGGCCTCGTCGTCTTCCCGCTCCTGTTTTCGCAGGGCATCAACCCGACCGAGACCGGGACCGGACCGGGCGCGCTGTTCGTCGGCCTCGCCGGGGCGTTCTCGCAACTCCCCGCGGGGACGCTCATCGCCACCGCGTTCTTCGCCGTCGTGACGCTCGCGGCGCTGTCGAGTTCCATCAGCATGCTCGAAATCCCCGTCGCGTTCCTCGTCGACGAGTACGGCGTCTCTCGCAGACGCGCCGTCGCCGGGATGACCGCGCTCGTCGCCGTCACCGGGACCGTCTGCGCGTTCAACCCGGGCATCTTCGGCTTCGTCGCCGGCCCGCTCGTGAACGTCCTCCTGACCGCCGGCCTCGCCGCGTTCCTCCTGTTCGTCGGCTGGGTCATGGGCCGCGAGGCGCTCGAAGAGTTCGCCGCGGGCGCGGGTGACTTCGGGAAGTCCCTCGGCACGCCGTGGCTCTTCGCCGTCGGCGTCGTCCTCCCGCTGTTCCTCGTCTTCACGCTCCTCACGCACTTCGGCGTGGACACGACCATCGGCTTCTGGCCGACCGTCGGCGTCGCCGTCGTCGCGTCCGCCGCCGCCTTCTTCGGCCTCCGACAGCCCGACTCGGTCGTCTGAGTAGGGTCTCCCCGCCGCGTTCGGCGCACTGATTCGACTCCGACTGCTCCATTTTCGGCCGACTCGACCCGAGGAGCGGCCCGTACTCCCGCCGAGAACTATGATGATTGTTCCACCTATTATTCGACAACTGTCGAAGTAAGGGTTGCCGGATTGCGGAACTCCTTTGACCGAGGACTGCGGACCGATGTTTCAATGAGCGAAGGTGGTCTGGCATGACGATGGAAGACCGGATCGACGAACTCCGCGAGAAGCGCGAGGAAGCCCTGAAGGGCGGCGGCGAGGACCGAATCGCCTCCCAGCACGACAAGGGCAAGATGACCGCCCGCGAGCGCATCGACTACTTCCTCGACGACGGCACCTTCCGCGAGTTCGACCAGTTCCGGACCCACCGCAACCACAAGTTCGGGATGGAGGAGACGAAACTCCCCGGCGACGGCGTCATCACCGGCTACGGCGAGGTCGACGGCCGAACCGTCTTCGTCTTCGCCCACGACTTCACCGTCTTCGGTGGCTCGCTCGGCGAGGTGTTCGCCGAGAAGGTCTGTAAGGTGATGGACAAGGCGATGGAGGTCGGCGCGCCCGTCGTCGGCCTCAACGACTCCGCCGGCGCGCGGATTCAGGAGGGCGTCCAGTCGCTCGGCGGTTTCGGCGAAATCTTCCGCCGCAACACCGAGGCGTCGGGCGTCATCCCGCAGATTTCGGCCATCATGGGCCCCTGCGCGGGCGGCGCGGTGTACTCCCCCGCGCTGACGGACTTCACGTTCATGGTCCGCGACACGAGCCACATGTTCATCACCGGCCCGGACGTCATCAAGACGGTCACGGGCGAGGAGGTCACCTTCGACGAACTCGGCGGCGCGACGACCCACACCTCGACAAGCGGGGTCGCCCACTTCGCCACCGACACCGAGGAACAGGCGCTCGACGACATCCGCCACCTGCTTTCGTACCTCCCGCAGAACAACGTCGAGGACCCGCCGCGCGTCGAGCCGTGGGACGACCCCGAACGCGTCGACGACGACCTCGCCGAGGTCGTGCCCGACCAGCCCCGAAAGCCCTACGACATCCACGACGTGCTCGACGGCGTCCTCGACGAGGGCTCCTTCTTCGGCGTCCAGGAGGACTTCGCGAAGAACATCGTCGTCGGCTTCGGCCGCCTCGACGGCCACTCGGTCGGCATCGTCGCCAACCAGCCCCGCGTGAACGCCGGCACCCTCAACATCGAGGCATCGGAGAAGGGCGCGCGCTTCATCCGCTTTTGCGACTCGTTCAACATCCCTATCCTCTCGTTCGTGGACGTGCCCGGCTTCCTGCCCGGCACCGACCAGGAGCACAACGGCATCATCCGCCACGGCGCGAAGCTCCTGTACGCCTACTCCGAGGCGACGGTGCCCCTCATGACCGTCATCACGCGCAAGGCCTACGGCGGCGCGTACGACGTGATGGCCTCGAAGCACCTCGGCGCGGACGTGAACTACGCGTGGCCGACCGCCGAAATCGCCGTGATGGGCCCGCAGGGCGCGGTCAACATCCTCTACCGCGACGAACTCGAAGCCGCGGACGACCCCGACGCCCGCCGCGACGAACTCATCGAGGAGTACCGCGAGGAGTTCGCCAACCCCTACACCGCCGCGGACCGCGGCTTCATCGACGACGTCATCGAACCCGGCGAGACCCGCGAGCGCCTCATCTCCGACCTCCGGATGCTGAACTCCAAGCGCAAGTCCCAACCCGACAAGAAACACGGCAACATCCCGCTATGAGCGGGGACCTGCTGTCGGGGCTGTCGATTCCGGACGACGCCGACGCCGAGGAGGCCGCGGCCATCGCCGCCGCCGTCGGCGCGCACCTCCACGACCAGTCGGTCGCCGCGGCCGCCGCGGCCGCCGACGACGGCGAGGAGACGTGGAACGAGGAGCGCTGGCGGTACGCCGGTCGCCTCGAATCCGTCACCGGCTGTGGCCGTCGCGTCCCCTCCGGCGCGCCGACCGACGCGTGGGCCGCCTCGGGCCGCGTCGACCGGTTCTGAGCGGGGGGCCTGCGGCTTTACGACAGAACAATCACATTCTCGTCCGACGTCAATCGGGCCAACATGGTCCAAACCGCGCTCGTCTGGCTGTTTCTCAACGCCGTTTTCGCCGGCTTCGCCGCCGTCGCTGTCGCGGCACACTACGCCGACGAGGGCGAACCCGACTTCGTCTCCGCGGCGCTCGTCGCCGTCTTCGCCGGGACCTGCGTCGAACTCGGAATGGCGAACGGCTACCTCCCCGACGGCGTTCTTCCGACCGCCGTTGTCGGGGTCTGCATCGTCGTCGCGCTCGTCTCGCTCGCGGTCAGCGTACAACGGGACCAGACGGCGTTTCAAGCGTTCCGCGGCGACGCTCGGACCCGGTAGTTCACTCCGCGAGTGCCGGGTCGTCGACGATGACGCCGTCGACGCCGTACTCTCGGAATCGCCGCGCGACCTCGCGGTCGGGGACCGTCCACGCGTTGACCTCGAAGCCGCGGTCGTGCGCCTCCTCGACCCGCGCCGACGAGAGCAGGTCGTAGTGTGGGTGGACGGCCGCGCAGTCGAGGTCGGCGGCGACCGACAGCGCACTCTCCCAGTCGGCCGCGAAGAGGAAGGCGGCCGGGAGCGCGGTCGTCTCGCGCACCTCCCGAAGCGCCTCGGCGTCGAACGACGAGACGAGTATCTCGTTTCCCGCGTCGCCGACGATAGCCGCGAGGTCGGCGGCGAGGCCGGCCTCCTTCAGTTCGACGTTGACCGCGACGCGGTCCGGCAGGGCGTCGAACACCGCGGCGAGCGTCGGAATCGACTCGTCGGAGTCGCCGATTGTGAGTGCCTGCAACTCCGCGAGAGTCGTCTCGGCGACACGGCCGGGCGCGCCAGTCACGCGGTCGAGCGTCTCGTCGTGGAAGACGACGAGTTCGCCGGAGCCGCACCGTCGGACGTCGAGTTCGACCCAGTCGAGTCGCTTCGCGGCCGCATCGAAGGCGGCGAGCGTGTTTTCGGGGGCGAGGGCGGGGCAGCCGCGGTGACCGATGACGCGCATGTCGGAGCATCGCGGGAGGGCGGACTAAACGCTTCCTCCGGACCGGTCGAAGGCGGTGCGGAGCGGTGGGGAGCGGAGGGGAGCGATTTGTACGGGTATCATTTACTGAGTACCGGCGCGCGCGAGGACCGGCGCGGCCGCTCCGCGTGGGCTGGAGAAGATGTGTTCGCAGAGAGAATCGACTGACTCGAACTTACGCGCCCTGGCCGCCCTTCTTGCGCGTGATGTAGCCGGCGATGCGGTTACGGACGCCCTTCGACTCGACCGTGGTCAGTTCTTCGACGCTGTCCTTGTTCGTCTCGAAGTCCGTGTTGAACGCCTGCGGGTATCGCTCCAGCAGGATGTTACCAAGCTGCTTGACGTACTTGGGCTTGATTGCCATGTCGGAAGATTCCCCGGACGAACACTAAAACGATTCGTTCCGTCTCGCGGCCGCCCGCTCGCGCCAGCCCGTCAACTCGTCGATTCGCGCGAACGCCTCGCGCTCTCTGTTCCCGCCGCATTTCTCGACCGTCTCGGCGAAGTAGTCGAGTCGGTCCAGCAGGTCGTCGGTGTCAAAAGCGGGCACGTCGAGGCGCGAGGCCGCCACCGTCGCGTCGATGACCGCGCCGAAACCCCGATTGATGGTGAACGGTCGGCGCTGCTCGACCGCGGAATCGACGGGCCGGAGGTCCCACTTCTCCCAGTCGGTCCCGCCGTCCTCGCCGGAATCGACCGGCGTCGCCTCGACTTCGGCCCACGCGTCCACCGAGTCGAGGACTGGCGAGTCACGCTCGTAGATAGTCATCGCGGCCTCGACGAACGCCCGCGGGTCGGAGACGAACTGAACGACGCCGCCGCCCTGCCGGTGGAAGTTCCGACGGGTTCGGGTGTTGCCCCACGTCGTCGCCGTCGCGGGTGGGAGCGACCCGGGAGAGACATCGTCGTCAACGTCGCCGGACTCCGGCGCGTGGACGCCGAGCGCCGCGAAGTTCCACCGGTCGTTCGGCCCGAGCGTGGCGACGACCGTCTCGGTGACGCCGCGGAGTTCGACGGGCCAGTCGGCCGCCGTTTCGCGCTCGGATTCTCGCTCGTCGCTCACAGCGGGACCCCCCGCTCCAGCGCGACGAACGTCGCCGCGCAGGCGATGTCGGCGGTCGTGCCGGGGTTGATTCCCTCGGCGACGAACTCGTCGGCCAGTTCCTCTGCCTCGCCGAGGTCGGAGACATCGGCTGCGCGGTCCATCACGTCGCGGGCGACGGCCTCGCCGTGGTTCGTCGCCACCAGCGTGTCCGGTTCCTCCGCGAGCAGGTCGAGAAACGCGCGAGCGACGCGGTCGGTGACGGGTCCGTCGTCGGCGAGGATGGCCTCGGCCGCGCGGAAGGTCCGGGCGAAGCCGCCGGTCCACTCGCGGGCGTTGGCGTCGCGCTCGGCGCTCAGGTCCATCACGTCGTACAGCGTGAATCCGCGGTCTCGGAGCGCGTCGGCCGCGTCGCCACCGCGCCGAACGTCGAGGTCCGGGGCGTCATCGGGCACGTCGCCGACGGCCACGTCGACGTGCTCGAAGGCGCGGTAGAACCCCACCGCATCGGCGATGGTGGTCGATTCGACCACGGCGGTCGCGCCGGCGGGCGAGAGGTCGCGGTCGTCTGCGGCCGCCGCCCGGACGAGCGGGACGAGAAGCAGGAGACAGCCGAACTGGGTGTTGCCGCCGCCCTGTCGGCTCATCCCGGCGACCGCCTCCTCGAACGCCTCGCCGACCGGCGCGCCCGACGCGGCCAGTTCGAGGCCGGGCGCGGAGCCGACCGCGCCCGTTAGGAACTGTTCGAAGTGCAGGTCCGAGAGGTCGCGTCGGCGGTCGACGTTCCCCGGCTTGGGCGTGCCCGCGACTTCGAGCAGGAGCGCGAGTTCGGCGTGACGCGCGGGGCCGAACCCGCGGTCGGAGACGGGCGCGACCATCAGGCGGACACCCCGCTCTCGTCGCCCGACTCGGCGTCGCCCTCGCGCCCGGCGAACCAGTCGTCCACGGCGGTTCTGACCCGGCGGAGGACCGCCGGATTGTCGCTCGGCCGCCCGACGCTCACCGCGTCGGCCCCGTAGTCGAGGTACTCGGTCGCCGTCTCGCGGTCGCGAACGCCGTTGTTGGCGACGAGAAAGAGGTCCGGTGCGGCGGCGGCCACGTCGGCAATCACGGCCTCGGAGTCCATCGCGTCGACGTGGAGCCAGTCGGCCCCCGCGTCGTCAAGCGCGACCGCGAGGCTCGGAAGGTCAACGCCGTCGATTTCGGCGCGGACTTTCGCGCCGACCGGCGCGTCGGATTCGGCGGCCGCCGCGACGTACTCGGCCAGACGGTCGGTGTCGCGCAGGAGCGTCTCGCCGCACCCGACGGCGCAGAGTTCGTCCTGTCGGCAGTGGGCGTTTATCTCCACGCCCGCGCCGCGGTCGGCGCAGACGGCCGCGACCTCCCGAATCGGGCCGGACGAGGTTGCCCTGACGTTGACGGCGACGAAGCGGTCTGCGCCGTCGAATCCGGCGAGGGAATCGAGTTGGTCGGCAACGAAGGCGACCGGGTCGTCGGCGAGGAACTCCGAGCGCCCGCGGGCGACGAGGTCGCGGGCCGCCGCCTGCGAGGCGTCGTCGAGGGCGACGCCGCCGAGAAACGCCGCACCGACGTGGGGGGCCGCGGCGTCGGCCCACGCGGCATCAGACTCGCCGCTGAGGCTCGAAACGGCGACCCGCGGGGCGAACATCACGACACCTCCGCGAGCCCCTCGGCGACGGCGCGGGCGACGCGCTCGGCGTCTTCCGGGCCGTCGATTCGGGTGTCGGTTCTGACGACCGGGCGGTCGAGGTCGGTGCCGTCGTCCGTGTCGAGGACGAACGCGTCGGCGAAGGGGTAGGCTTCGGCGACGCCCGCGGTCGATGGCTCGTAGCCGACGCCCGCCATGAGGTCGGCGGCGGGGCCGGAGAACACGGTGTCCTCCACGAACGGCGAGACGGCGACGACCGGCGTGTCGGCGAGGGCGTCCGCGAAGCCGTCGATGGCGAGCATCGGGCCGATGCTCGTGACGGGGTTCGAGGGGCCAATTACGACCGGTTCTGCGAGGGCGTCGGCGACTTCGTCGGTGATGGCGGCGTCGTCAGCGCCGCGGAACTCCACGTCTCGGACGGCGGGGTCGGCGCGGCGGTGGACCCAGTACTCCTGGAAGTGCATCGTCCCCTCGTCGGTGTGAATCAGGGTCGCAACGGGGTCGTCGCTCATCGGGAGGAGCGACACGTCGAGGTCGAAGGCGGCGGCGAGGGTCCGAGTGACCTCGGTGAGCGAGTTCCCCTCGTCGAGAAGCGAGGTGCGGGTGATGTGGACCGCGCGGTCGCGGTCGCCGATTTCCATGAACTCCGCGACGCCGGAGAAGCGCCGCCAGCGGGCGATGTCGCGGCCGACGGTCTGGGCCGACTCGGGGAGGTAGCGCGGGCCGGATTCGAGGCCGGCCGCGTCGGCGAGGCGGTGGAGTTCGTCGTCGGTCGCGGTGGTGTCGTCGGCGACGCCCCACCAGCGGTCGGTGTCGAGGACGCCGCCGCCGGCGAAGAGGACGGTGTCCACGTCGGGACAGACGAGGTGGCCGCCGAGTTCCACGTCGTCGCCGGTGTTGGCGACGACGGTCGTCTCGGCGGGGTCGAACACCCCGGCGGCCCCGTCGAGGAGTTTGGGGGTGCCCGTGCCCCCGGCGAGGAAGGTAACCATGGTGCGCCGTAGGACGAGTGTCCGTTTGAAAGTTCCTTCACCGGAGACGCCGGCCGGTCGCGGGCGGCGAGGGCGATACGGCCGTGTAGACCGACGAAGTCCTCCTCAGCGACCGCCGCGATAGGCCACCGACACGTCGAACTCCGAGGGCATCACCTGTCCGGTGACCACCTTCCTGACGAAGTATCCCGAGAAACCAGTTATCAGCCCCGCGCCGAGGCCGGACATGACGAACATCACGCGCCCGGCGGTCACGCCGGCCAGGGCGCTCATGGCGGCCCAGTAACCCGCGAAGGCCACGAACAGGCACGCGAGACCGAGGAGGGCGTAGCCAACGGCGTTTCCGAGGGCCGAGCGGAGACTCATGTCCCCGCATCCTCGTCCCCGAGTGAAACGGTTTGTGGGCGGTCGAATCACGCTGCCGTTGGACTGACAGACCACCGACAACACGCGCCACAGAACGGCTATCGCCGCCGCGAGACGAGTACACCCCATGGAATTGTCCCCTCGAACCGCGGTTGTGGTCGCGCTCGTTCTCGTCGTCGCGGCCGTCTCCGGCGGCCTGCTCGCCCTCGATTTCGAGGCGGCGAGCTACGAGACGACGGCCTCCGCGACCGCCGCGTCGGGCGGGTCGAACGTCGATTCGCTCCCGCCGATTACCGACGGCGTCCTCGTGGTTGACGCGCCCGAGGCCGTCCGCGACGACCTGACGGCGGCACTCGTCGAGTCGTTCGCGGAGCGGGGCGTGACGCTCGAACCGACCGACGCCCGCGAGGGGGACGCTGAGGGCCCGGTCGTGGTCGTCGTCGTTGACGAGTGGGACTCGCGCTGGAACCCGATCGCTCCCTCGGGGTCGGTGGCGTGGCGCGCGGCCTTCGATGCGGGCGGCCACGCACGACACATCGATGCGGCGCTGTCGGTTGACCCACTCGTCTTCGAGTCCACCGACGGCCCCGACCTCGCGGGGTCGGTCGAAGCGTCGGTCGAAAGCGCCGGAACCGGGGTCGTCAGCCGACCCGCCTACCGCGACCACCTCGTCGGCGTCGTCGCCGACGCGACCGCAGAACAGGTCGTCGGGCAGTTCCCCGACGCGTGAGTCGGGCGGCACGGGCGGTCGTACGGACGGCCACCTTGCCCCCGCGCCGACCCGAATGCTCGGCTATTTGATTCCTCTCGTGCAACACCCGCTATGACCGCCGTCAAGGACAGCGTCCACGACTACATCTCGCTCGACCCCGTGGCCGCCGAACTCGTCGATACGCCCGCGTTCCAGCGGCTTCGACACATCAAACAGCTCTCGACGGTCCGGCTCGTCTACCCCTCCGCGAGCCACACGCGGTTCGAACACAGCCTCGGCGTCTACCACCTCGCCTCCCGCGCCCTCTCGCATCTCGGCGTCGACGGCGACCGCGCCGCCCACGTCCGCGCCGCCGCGCTCCTCCACGACGTCGGCCACGGCCCCTACGGCCACCAGACAGAGGACCTCATCCGCCGGCGGACCGGCCGCGACCACGACGAGATTCACCATCTGCTCGACGGGACCGAGGTCGGCGAGGTTCTGACCGGCCACGGCCTCAACCCCGACCGCGTCGCCGACATGGTCGACGGCGCTGGCGGCCTCGGTCAGTTGGTCTCGGGGGAGTTGGACGTGGACCGGATGGACTACCTCGTGCGCGACGCCCACCACACCGGCGTCCCCTACGGCACTATCGACCACGGGCGACTCGTCCGCGAACTCCGATACCGGGACGGCGAACTCGTACTGGCCGAAGGGAACGTCCAGACCGCCGAGTCGCTCCTGCTCGCGCGGGCGCTGATGAACGCGACCGTCTACCGCCACCACGTCTCCCGAATCGCGGGCGCGATGCTCGAACGCGCCTCCGAGCGCCTCGTCGACGACGGCGTGCCAATCGAGGAGTTCGTCCGGATGGCCGACCACGACCTGCTCGTCGCCCTCGGCGAGCGCGTGCCCGACCTCGGCCGCCGAATCGAGCGCCGCGACCTCTACAAGCGGGCCGTCTGGGCCCCTATCGACGCCGTGCCGACCGACGTGGTCGAACTCGACTTCGAGGCGACGCGGGCGGCCGAGCGGGACATCGCCGACGCCGCCGACGTGTCGCCCGAGTCGGTCATCGTGGATGCACCGTCGCGGCCGCGAATCAAGGAGTCCCGGTCGCGCGTCGTCGTCAACGGCGTCGTCCGACGGCTCGAAGACGCCTCGGAACTCGTGGGCGCGCTCCGGTCGGCCGAGCGGACCCAGTGGCGACTCGGCGTCTACGCGCCCGAAGCCGTCCGCGACGAGGTGGCCGCGGCCGCCGTGGACGTGCTCGGACTTCCGGTTCGCGTGACGACGCCCGCCTGAGGCGCGGGGAGAGCCGGAGACACACCTCCCGTCCGACCCTTTTTCACCGATGGCGGCCGATTCACCCACAATGACGACCATCAAGGACAGCGTCCACGACCACATCGAGGTCGAGGGCGCGGCCGAAGCCCTCCTCGATACGCCGGAGATGCAGCGACTCCGGCGCATCAAGCAGTTGGGAACCGTCCAACTGGTCTACCCCTCCGCGAACCACACGCGGTTCGAACACAGCCTCGGCGTCTACCACCTCGCCTCCCGCGCCCTCTCGCATCTCGGTATCGAGGGCGACGCCGCCGCCCACGTCGAGGCCGCGGCCCTCCTCCACGACGTCGGTCACGGCCCCTACAGCCACAACATCGAGGACGTGACCCACCGCTACACCGGCAAGTACCACGACGACGTGGAGGAACTCGTCGCCCGCGGAACCGTCGGCGAGACGCTGGAGGCCGAGGGTTTGGACCCCGAGCGCGTCGCCGCCTTGGTCGAGGGCGACGGCCAGTTCGGGCAACTCGTCTCCGGGGAGTTGGACGTGGACCGGATGGACTACCTCGTGCGCGACGCCCACCACACCGGCGTCCCCTACGGTACCATCGACCACGAGCGCCTGATTCGGGAACTGACCTTCGTCGACGGCGAGTTGGTCCTCGCCGAGGGGAACGTCCAGACCGCCGAATCGCTCCTGCTCGCGCGGGCGCTCATGAACCCGACCGTCTACCAGCACCACGTCGCGCGTATCTCGAAGGCGATGCTCCGGCGCGCGTCGGAGCGACTGCTCGCCGAGCCCGACATCGACGCCGAGGAACTCCGTCGAATGGACGACTCCGACCTGCTCGTCGCGCTCAAACTCACCGACTCGACGAGCGCCTTCGCCGAGCGACTGGCCACCCGCGACCTCTACAAGCGGGCCGTCTGGGCGGAGTTGCCGAACGTCCCCGACTCGATTATCGACGCCGAACACGACGCGCTCGCGGGGTTCGAGCGGGACATCGCCGACGCCGCCGACGTGTCGCCCGAGTCGGTCATCCTCGACGTGCCCTCGCGCCCGTCGATGACCGAGTCGTCGTCGCGGGTGATGGTCAACGGCGAGATTCGGCAGTTGGAGCGGGAGTCGCCGCTCGTGCAGGCGCTCCGGACCGCACAGGAACAGCAGTGGCGACTCGGCGTCTACGCCCCGCGCGAGGAGACAGAACGAGTCGGTCGCGCGGCCGCCGACGTGCTCGGCCTCGACGTGGACGGCGCGCTCGTCGCCGAGGTCAGAAGCGGCCTCAACGCGACGCTCGACGAGTTCGAGTAGCCGCCGTCCCGAGACGGGAGGTTCAAGCACCGCCGAGACGCATTCGAGAGCGATGCAACTCGAGGGTACGATACTCCGCGGCCGCGACTTCGACCCGGTCGAGGGGCGCGTCGTCGTCGAAGAGGGCACGATAACCGCAATCGAGGAGACGGCGACCGATTCGACGGACATCATCCTCCCGGCGTTCGTCAACGCTCACACCCACCTCGGCGACTCCATCGCCAAGGAGGCCGGCGAGGGACTGTCGCTCGACGACCTCGTCGCGCCGCCGGACGGGCTGAAACACCGGCTCCTCCGCGCGGCCAGCACCGAGGAGAAAGCCGCCGCAATGCACCGGTCGCTCCGGATGATGGAGGCCGGCGGGACGGCGGCCTGTCTGGAGTTCCGCGAGGGCGGCGTCGAGGGCGTCGACGTCATCCGACGGGCGCTCGACGGCCGCGACATCGAGGCGGTCGTCTTCGGGCGCGAGACGGCGGACGCGATGGAAATCGCAGACGGGTTCGGCGCGTCGGGTGCGCGCGACGGCGAGTTCGGCGCGCTCCGGGACGCGACCGAGGCCGCCGGAAAACTGTTCGGCATCCACGCGGGCGAGCGCGACCCCCACGACATCAGCGCCGCGTTGGACCTCGAACCGGACTTCCTCGTCCACATGGTCCACCCCGAGGCGTCCCACCTCGAACGCGTCGAGGACAGCGAGATACCCATCGTCATCTGCCCGCGGTCGAACCTCGTCACCGACGCGGGCGTCGCGCCGATTCGCGAACTGGTCGACCGCACCACCGTCGCGCTCGGCACCGACAACGTGATGCTCAACAGCCCCTCGATGTTCCGCGAGATGGAGTTCACCTCCAAGTTGGCGGACGTTTCCGCCGCCGAAGTCCTCCGCATGGCGACCGTCAACGGGGCCGAAATCGCCGGGCTGAACTACGGCCTCGTCGAGGAGGGCCGCGACGCCAAACTGCTCGTCCTCGACGGCGACACGGACAACCTCGCGGGCGTCGAGGACGTGGTCCGCGCCGTCGTCCGCCGCGCCGGGCAGGCGGACGTGAAAGACGTGTACCTCTGAGTTCGGACGACGACCGCGCCCGGACCGTCCGGGTCGCAGAACGCTCACGAACGCCGACCTATTCTCGCAGTACTCCTCCCGTAGCAAAGGGTTATTACCGACCCCGAGAATATGTTATCAAGTGTCATGGTGTTGTACGACCGAATCATCGTTCCCATCGACGGTTCCGCCGGCTCCGAGCGAGTCGCGGTCCACGCGGCGGCCTTAGCGGCCGTCCACGGTGCGGAACTCCACGGTGTGTACGTGGTGAACGCGGGGAGCTTCGCGGGGCTCCCGATGGAATCGTCGTGGGAGGGGCTCGACGACATGCTGCGCGCCGACGCCGAGTCGGCGCTCGACAAAGTCGAGCGCGCGGCCGAATCGCAGGGCGTCCCGGCCGAGACGCACGTCCTCGAAGGGACGCCGAGCCGGGAAATCGTCGAGTTCGCCGAGCGCGGCGAGTGTGACCTCATCGTGATGGGGACCCACGGCCGCGGCGGCATCGACCGCCTCCTCCTCGGGTCGGTCGCCGAAAAGGTCGTCCGGGCGTCGAAAGTCCCCGTCCTGACCGTCCGCATCGAGGGCGGCGACGACGACGCCGACGAGTACGCCGTCGAGGTGCCGGACGACGCCGCGCCGGAGTCGCCCACCGAGTCGCCTGGGGAGGTGGACGCGGCCGCCGACTCGACGGCGACCGCCGACGGCGGAGAGTAGCGAAACAGCAGAAACAGCGGTGCGGGTCGGTCGCGGTTTCAGCGCCCGCCGTCGGCCGGGCGCAGGTGTTCGCAGTCGCCGGCGTGGACTCGTTTTTCGCCCTCGTCGGTTCGGACGACGAGCGTGCCGGGGTGTTCGACGTCGATTGCGTCGCCCTCGACGACGCCGCTCGCGGTGTGAACGCGGACCCGCCTGCCGAGCGTGTCCGCCCGCTCGCGCCACGCGGGGAGGACCGCGTCGAGGTCGCCGCGCAGTTCGTCGAAGCGTTCGAGCACCCGCTGGACGAACACGCGGCGCTCGACGGGACCGGCCTCGGCGGCGACGCTCGTCGCGCCCTCGGGAAGCGAAGCGGGGTCGAGGTTGACGTTGACGCCGGCACCGATGACGAGCCACGAGACGCGGTCGGCCTCGCCTTCCATCTCGGTGAGGATGCCGCAGAGCTTCCGGTAGCCGCGGTCGCCTGGCGTGTCGGCGTCGTTCGAACGGTCACCGGCGTGAGCCGGTGAACCTCCGCTCGCTTCGCTCGCGGAGACACCGTCGGACGCTTTCGCGCCCGACGGGTTATCGTTCGCTTCGCTCACGATAACGTCGTTCGGCCACTTGATGCTCGCGTCCACCCCGGCCTCGCGCGCCGCGTCGCAGACGGCGACGGCCATCGCCAGCGTGTACAGCGGGGCGTACGCCGGCGGTTCGTCCGGGCGGACGAGCAGGCTCATCCAGACGCCGCCGTCGGGCGCGGACCACTCCCGATTTTTCCTGCCTCGGCTGGCGGTCTGCTGGCGGGCCACGACGACTACGTCGCTCGCGCCCTCGGCGGCGAGGTCGCGGGCGCGGTCGTTCGAGGAGTCGAGCGTCTCGTGGAACTCCACGTCGTAGTCGGCGTCGAGACCGTACTCGATTGCCGGGCCGCCGTACTCCGGCACGTCGGTGACGACGTAGCCGTCGCCGGCGCTCTCGACGCCGAACCCCTCGTCGCGGAGTGATTCGACGTGCTTCCAGACCGCGGCGCGGGAGACGCCCAGTCGGTCGGCGAGGTCGGGCCCGGAGACGGGACCCGCGGCGAGTGCGTCGAGGAGGGCGCGTCGCGTGTCGCTCATGGAGGTCGGTACCGGCGCACGGGAAAAGAGGTTCGCGGTTCGAGCGTCGCTTCGGCCGCGGGACTATTCGAGGACGAGCAGCACGTCGCCCATGTCCACGCTGTCGCCCTCGGAGACGAGGACCTGCGAGACGGTGCCGCCGCGCTCGGCGACCACGTCGTTTTCCATCTTCATGGCTTCGAGGATGCAGACGGTGTCGCCGGGTTCGACCTCGTCGCCTTCCTCGACTTCGACGGAGAGGATGGTCCCCTGCATCTCGGCGGTGACGGACTCGCCGTCGCCCTCGATAATCTGCTGGGAGTCGTCGTCGCCGTCGTCGCGGCGCTTGCGCGGGCCGGCGGAGTTGGAACCGCCCGCGGACGCGTTGCCGACCGGGATGGCGGGCGCGCCGCGCTCTTCGAGGCTGACCTCGAAGCGCTTGCCGTTGACCTCGACGGTGAAGGTGCGTTCCGTGACCTCGTCGTCGTCGTCATCGTCGGCGACGGCCTCGGGCGACCAGCGCTCGACGGCGGCCTGGATGCGGTCGGGGTCGAGCACCTCGTCGAGGTACTTCGTCGTGTGGCTCCCCTCGTGGAACGCCTCGTCGGTGAGCATGAGACGGTGGAACGGGATGACCGTGCGGAGCCCCTCGATGTCGAACTCGGCGAGCGCGCGCTCGGCGCGGGCGAGGACCTCCTCGCGGTCCGAGGCGGTGACGATGAGCTTGGCAATCATCGAGTCGTAGTCGCCGCCGATTTCGTCGCCCTGGCGGACGGCGTCGTCCATGCGGACGCCGATACCGCCCGGCGGGTCGTAGGTCGCGAGCGTGCCCGTCGCGGGCGCGAACTCCTTTTCGGGGGCCTCGGCGTTGATGCGGAACTCCATCGAGTGGCCCTCGATGTCCACGTCGTCCTGCGAGAAGTCGAGTTCCTCGCCGGCGGCGACGCGCAGTTGCCACTTCACCACGTCGAGACCCGTCACTTCCTCGGTGACGGTGTGTTCGACCTGGATGCGCGTGTTGACCTCCATGAAGTAGAACTCGCCGTCCTCGACGAGGAACTCCACGGTGCCGGCGTTGGTGTAGTCGGCGGCGCGGACGCCGCGGCGGGCGGCCTCGCCGATGCGCTCGCGCAGGTCGTCGGAGAGTGCCGGCGACGGGGCCTCCTCGATGACCTTCTGGTGGCGGCGCTGGAGCGAGCAGTCGCGCTCGCCGAGGTGGCGGACGTTGCCGTGCTCGTCGGCGAGAATCTGCACCTCGATGTGGCGCGGCGCTTCGAGGTACTTCTCGACGTAGACGGAGGCGTTGTCGAAGTACGCCTCGCCCTCGCGCTTTGCCGTCTCGAACTGCTCGTCGACCTCGTCCTCGGAGTGGACGACCTTCAGGCCGCGGCCGCCACCGCCGCCCTCGGCCTTGATTGCGACCGGGTAGCCGAACTCGTCGGCGACGGCCTTCACGTCCTCGGCGGAGTCGGCGGGCTCGGTCGTGCCGGGGACGACCGGCACGTCGGCGTCCTGCATGAGCGCGCGGGCCTTCGTCTTCTCGCCGAGGCGCTCCATGGCGTCGGCCGACGGACCGACCCACTTGAACTCGGACTCCTCGACCTTCCGGGCGAACGCGGCGTTCTCCGCGAGGAAGCCGTAGCCGGGGTGGATGGCGTCTGCGTCGGCCTTCCGCGCGGCCTCGATGACCGACTCGTGGTCGAGGTAGGAATCGGCCGCGCGGGCGGGACCGATGTTGTACGCCTCGTCGGCGTACCGCACGTGCCCGCCGTGTTTGTCCGCCTCGCTGTAGACGGCGACGGTTCGGACTCCGAGCTCCTCGCAGGCGCGCATGACGCGCACCGCGATCTCGCCTCGGTTGGCGACGAGAACCTTGCTGAACATTTGCGGTAGTCTTTCAGGGAACCGCACGTTATTCTATCGATTTTACCAACGCACGTCGGTGGCCGATTCGACAGACGACGATTTACGTGTTCGACCGTGAAGGAACGACCGAGCTTACACTTCTCTGGCACTATACGCCGCGAATACTGGTTCAAATCCAAACGGCCTTATGCGTGTGCCACACTACGACACGGGTAATGGCAGTACGAGTCGGCATCCTCGGTGCAACCGGCGCAGTCGGACAGCGATTCATCCAACTCCTCGAAGACCACCCGACGTTCGAACTCGCGGCGCTGACCGCGAGCGAGTCGAGCGCGGGCAAGCGATACGACGAGGCCGCGAAGTGGCGCGTCAACACGCCCATCCCGGACGACGTGGCCGCGATGGAAGTCGGCAGCACCGACCCCGCGGACGTGCCCGACGACATCGACCTCCTGTTTTCGTCGCTCCCGTCGTCGGTCGCCGCCGAGGTCGAACCCGAGTTCCTCGAAGCGGGCTACGTCGTCTCCTCGAACTCCTCGAACGACCGCATGGCCCCCGACGTGCCGCTCACGATTCCGGAGATCAATCCGGAGCACCTCGACCTCATCGAGGTCCAGCGCGACGAGCGCGGCTGGGACGGCGCGCTCGTGAAGAACCCGAACTGCTCGACCATCACGATGGTCCCGACGCTCGCCGCGCTCGACCAGTTCGGCCTCGAACGCGTCGACGTCACGACTCTGCAGGCCGTCTCCGGCGCGGGCTACGACGGCGTCACCTCGATGGAAATCATCGACAACGCCATCCCGCACATCGGCGGCGAAGAAGAGAAGATGGAGACGGAGTCCCGCAAACTTCTGGGCTCGTTCGACGGCGCGGAAGTCGCGCTCCACGGCGCGGAAGTCAACGCCTCGTGTAACCGCATCCCGACGCTCGACGGCCACCTCGAGAGCGTC
The DNA here is from genome assembly GCF_001469875.2 of Haloferax marisrubri. Classification (GTDB taxonomy): domain Archaea; phylum Halobacteriota; class Halobacteria; order Halobacteriales; family Haloferacaceae; genus Haloferax; species Haloferax marisrubri. The sequence continues at coordinate 758,872 of NZ_LOPW02000010.1, forward strand.
TTCGCCGACCTCGCCGACGACGCCTCCCCCGAGGACGTCGCGGCCGCGATGCGGGAGTACCCCGGCGTCGACCTCCCGAGCGCGCCCGAACAGCTCATCCACGTCTTCGAGGACAACTTCCGCCCGCAGCCCCGCCTCGACCGCGAGCGCGGCGACGGCATGCAGATTTCCGCCGGCGGCATCCAGGCCACCGAGAACGGCGTGAAGTACAACTGCCTCGCGCACAACACGATTCGCGGCGCGGCCGGCGCGTCGGTCCTCAACGGCGAACTCCTCGCCCAAGAGGGCTGGATTTAGGCTATATCCACCCGTCGGCGTCGCTTGCGACCCCGACTTCGGCGCCACGGGCACTCTCTTCGTCTCGCCACTCGTCGGCGAGCCGACCGTACCGAAGTACGTCGACGTGCTCCCCGTCGACGAACCCCTGTTCTCGGTGGACGCCCTCGCGCTCGAAGCCGGCTTTCTCCAGCACGCGGGTCGACGCCGGGTTCGTCTCGTAGGCGTTCGCGTACAGTTTGTTGAGCCGACGCTCGCCGAAGGCGTAGCCGCAGAGCGTCCGCAACGCGTCGGTCGCGTAGCCGTTGCCCCAGTAGTCGGGCGCGACGAGGTAGCCGACCTCGGCCGCGCCGGTGACGACGTTCGGCGGTTTGAGGCCGATTGTCCCGACCGGGTCGCCGCCGACCGAGACGACGAAACTGATGTCGTCGCCGTCGCCGCGCGATTCGACCCACTCGCGCTCCGCCGCGCGCGTCACGGGGTCGACGGCGGCGATTCCCTGTCGGACCCGCGGGTCGTTGACCGTCTCGTGGAGGAACTCGACGTGCTCCGACTCGACGGTTCTGAGCTCGACGCGGTTGCCTTCGAGAAACGCGGCTCCGGACATACCCCGTCCGTCGTCGCGGCCGCACTTCAACGTGGGCGTGTCTGGTACCGTCCGTTCGCGTACCAGCCGCACAGCATAACAGTCACACGCCACCTTCGCGCCCCTCGTCCATCCGTCCCGAGTTAGACACGGTTTTCACGCCGCGCCGACAGAGCGTTTCGCATGTCCCGACGCGGCCTCGAAGCGGGGCTCTCCGCCGGTCTGCTCGTCGCCGCGCTCGGCGGCGTCGCGTGGGTAACCGGCGAACCGTTCGTCTTTCCGAGCCTCGGCCCCACGGCGTTCGTGCTCGCCTTCCAGCGACGCGTCGGGCGCTCCCGTTCGACTCGCATCGTGGGCGGCCACGCCGTCGGTGCCGTCGTCGGGTTCGCGGCCTACGCGCTCGTCGCCCCGGGCGTGACGCTCACCCCGTCGCTTCCGGTCGCGTCGACGGACACGCTTCGACTCGTCGCGAGCGCGGCGGTGTCGGTCGCCGCGACGAGTTGGGGGATGGTCGAACTCGACGCGGTCCACCCGCCGGCCTGTGCGACGACGCTCATCATCTCGCTCGGGTTGCTCTCGACGCCGCAGTCGGTCGCAACTATCGTCGCGAGCGTGGTGCTCCTCGTGGGGGTCCACCGCGGGACGAACGCGCTCCTCGGCGAGACGCGCGGAGACGCTCCGGCAGATGCGGGTTCGCGGAGTTGAGTTTTCGTCGTCGGTGATATCGCTCGAAACAGACGGTGCGGGAGAATGGGGTGTGTGGCGGGCGAACGAACGAGTCGTCGCCCTGATGTGCCTCTGACAGCAGCAAATACTAACTCGTCACCGAGTCACTTATGATTTCTGTGAAACACGTTCGCATCGGGCGCGCTAGCGTCGCTCGCGCGTGAACGTGGCAAAATCCGTCATTGGAGAGGTTCGTTTCCGACTGACATTCCGCGACAAGAGACACCGACGACGACAAGTATATGTGCCATGGTCACATTTGGCACGCTGTATCGCTATGAAGCCGTGCCACAGTTGTCAGGCGGTTATCGACGAGTACATCCTGGACAAAAAGCTCGAAGTGCTGCGCGACCTCACGGTTGACGACTTCAACCTGTGTGCGGACTGCACCACAGTCGTCGCCGATGCGTGCGTGGAATGCGGCGGTGGCGTCTATGTCCCGCGGGGCGAAACGACGGTCCCCGACTACTGTCCGGCGTGCCGCGCGGACCTCATCCGGCGGACGGGGAGCGACCCCGGCTGGACCTGCGATGCCGTCTCGACCTGAGTAGCGGTTCTCGACCGGTTTTTTGCGGCTGTCATCCGTGAGTGACGAGGATTCACGCCGCGTCGGTTCCGGCGTTGCACGAGATTTTTCCCGACGATGCGAGGGTTGTTGTATGGATGAAAAGAGTGTGGTCGAGTTCGTCGAGGAGTGGCAACGCGGCGCGTTTCTCCTATCGGGTCGGTGCTAGCGTTTCTGGCGTTTTCGTATCTGTTCTACAGGAGGTGAACATCGAGTGGACGGCGAGCGTGGCAGATTAGATAGTTCTCGTTCGGATGGAGTTCTCTCGTGACGCGTGAGTGGACCACAGACGGACTCGATTTCTGCACCGCGAGCAAGCGAAGCGAGTCTTCGTGGGACGTTTTTCGTCCAGGCTTCTGCGAGGAAACTGTCGCTCTTCGAGCGATAGTCAACGAAGTAAAAAGGTGGAGTGGGACCGCTGAGAGTCGAACTCAGGTCCTACCGACCCCATCGGCAGAGGATACCACTACCCCACGGTCCCAGGGTGCATTCAAAGCGATGCGTGTCTCGCGGTTAAGCCCTTCGTTTCGTCGCGGCGACGCGAGGCTCTGCCGTGCCACGGTATCGCACCGTCGTCCCGCGGTTCGACCGGTTCCGAGTCGGCGGAGTCGGCCCGCGGGTACGCTTTTGTCGCGCGGCGAGTAATGACAACGCATGTTCACGTCCCTCCAGAGCGTCCCGCTCGGACTCCTCCCGTTCGTCGTGATGCTCCTCGTCCTCCTCGCGCTGGGCGTCGCGGCCGCCCGGTGGTGGTCGATACGCCGCGGGAGCGGGTCCGAACCGGCCGCGGACCGGGACGAGGAGTCGCACGGCTACCCGCTGGCGTCGTGGCGCTACGTCTACGACCTCGACAAATCGGACGCGAAACGGGAGGTCGCGTCGGTCAACGAACAGGCGGAGACGCTCGCGGACGCGGACAAAAAGCGCCGAAGAAAGTAGCGCGCCCTCAGACTAACACGGCTTCGAGCGAGACGACCTCGCCGGCGTCGGCGTCCGCATCGCCGACGAGTTCGCCCAGACAGACGGCCGAACCGTCGTCGGTGAAACAGGCGACGAGGTCGCCGCGGGAGGCGTCGGCGTCGACGTCGAAGACGCCGGGGGCGTAGACGGGCGCGCCGTTGGCGACCTCGCGGGCCGCGCTGTTGGCGATGGTCACGGACGGGAGGTGCGACAGCGCCCGCTCGGCGGGCGAGACCACGTCGCGGAGCCACGACTCGTCGCCCTCCTCGGCGAACGCGAGGGCGTCCGCAAGGTCGTGGAGCGTCACGAGGTCCGCGTCGTCGAAGGGGTCGGTCGCGGTCCGGCGGAGGTGGCCCATGTGGCCGCCGGTGCCGAGCGCGAGGCCGAGGTCGTGACACAGTTTTCGGATGTACGTGCCCGACTCACAGCGGATGCGCAGGAGCGCCTGTCTGTCTTTCACTTCGAGGAGGTCGAGGTCGTACACCTCACGGACGCGGAGGCGACGCGAGACGGCGGACTTCCGTGGGGGCTTCTGGTAGAGTTTCGATTCGAACTCGGCGACGGTCGAGTCGATGTCGGCCGGCGCGGGCCCGTGGAGTTCGAGGACGGAGACGTACTCCTTGGAACCTTCGAGGAACACCTGCGCCATGCGGGTCGCGTCGCCGAGGAGGGTCGGCAGACAGCCGGTCACCTTCGGGTCGAGCGTGCCCGAGTGGGCGGCGCGGTCGACGTCGGCCATGTCGCGGACCCAGCCGGTGACTTGGTGGGCCGACGGCCCCGGCGGCTTGTCGAGGTTGACGACGCCGAACGAGAGCAGGTCGTCGACGCTCCGGTGTTCGGGCGGGTCTCGGAGCATGGTCAGAAGTCGTAGCGGACGCCTTCGACGGGGTATTTGCCCTCGTCGGCCTCGGGGTCGTAGGAGTCGACCGCGGCGATGCAGACGGCCGTGACCTCGTCCGGGCCCCAGCGGGCGGTGTTGAGCGCGATATCGTAGATAGAGAGGTCCGTGATGTCGATGTCGTAGTACGCGTCGTACCGCTTGGCCTCGCTCGCCTCGCGGGTCGTCGTCTCCTCGCGGGCGATGTCGGGCGCTTTGTCCTCGCGGTCGGCGATGCGCTCGGCGCGGACGTCCACGGGGGCGTCGAGCCAAAAGCGGAGGTCGGCGGCGTCGCCGGCGAGCCAGCCGGCGAGTCGGGATTCGAGGAGCACGTCGTCGCGGTCGAGCGCGATGTCGCGGAGGCGACGGTCGAGGTCGCGGTCGATTTGGTCGTCTTCCTCGGCGAGTTTGTTGAACTCGACCGCGGTCATGTCGCGCTCGGCGGCGAGCTCGCGGAAGATGTCCCCGCCGCTTATGTGTTCGAGGTCGAACGCCTCGGCGAGCGCGGCGGCGGTCGTGCTTTTCCCGCTGCCCGGTGGTCCGGAGACGGTCAGTAACATATCCATGCTGTGTGCGGTCGGCTAAAAGGTGTTATCGTTGCCGACGGCCCCTGCGGAGGCTTCGCACGGCGTCGGAGGACCCTCCGCGGCGTCGAGACGAGGCGGGTCCCGCGGCTGGCGAGCGTCGGAAACGGAGAGAGAAACCGAGTTGCTTCGAGTCGCCCGCGTCGGTTGGGCTGCCCGAGTCGGCTTACGACGCCGACGGCGACATGTCGATGTTCAGGCTCTTGCGGATGATCTGGGTGAAGCCCATCGAACAGAGGAAGTACCAGACAATCCACGCCTGCATCGGCCCGAGGACGCCCTGCTTCCACTCGACGGAGCCGACGAGCGGGAGCACGAGGTTCTCGAGCTGGACGTGGGGCTGGGCGTCCGCGCCGCCGACGCCGATGGCCCAGTACATCCAGAGGAACACCGGGATGGTGAGGAACATGATCCAGACCATCGGGCGGAACTGCTCTTTGAACATGCCCATCTGGTCGCCCATCGCCTCCATCTGCTCTTCTTGAATCTTTTCGAGCGCCGCGTCGTCGCCGCGCTCCTTGGCGTCCTTCTGCCGCTGTTGGATGTCCTTCATCCGCTCTTGGTACTTGCCCATCTTCTCCATGTCCATGAGGTTCGCCTGCAGGAGCGTGGAGTAGAGGCCGGTCGCGAGCGCGAGGACCATCACGACGGCGTAGAACGGGAGCATCTCGGCCAGCGGACCGAGCGCCACGTCCATCACGCCGCCGATGACGTTGCGGACCTCGGCGACCGAGTAGCCGAGGAACAGGCCGACCGTGACGACGGCCGCGCCCTTGTCGTACTTCGACCACGAGGAGTCGCCGGTGTCGATGTCGGCCGACGAGGACGACGACGAGCCGCCGGAGCCGGACGTGTCGTCTTCGAGGCCGGCGCGGGTCTCCGCCGCGTCGGCGAGCCGGAACCCCTCGTCGCCGTCGACGAGGATACCCTTCTCGATGAGGCGACCCCACTGGCCGCTCGTGAGCTCGTCGCGAACGTCGGCCCACTCGACTTCTCCGTCGTCCGCCCGGTCGAGGACGGTTTCGACGGCGGCGCGCATGTCGGCGTCGGAGCCGACGAGGTCGCGCACCCGAGATTCGATTCGTGCCATTACCGGCTCTTTAGCAACCGGCTGTTATCAAGGTTTTACTCTGGGGACGAGAGCGAGCGCGCCGCCGGCGGCGCTGGCGCTCCCGTCGCAGTCGGTGAAAAAACGTCGCGTCGGCGCGCGTTTACGCGTCGTCGACGACGGACTGGATGTCCTCGAAGACCTCGTCGGGGGTCTGTTCGCCGTCGACCTCGACGAGGACGCCCTCGTCGCGGTAGTGCTCGATGACGGGCTCGGTGTTCTCCTCGAACACCGACAGGCGCTCGCGGACGGTCTCTTCGGTGTCGTCGTCGCGCTGGACGAGTTCGCCGCCGCAGTCGTCGCAGACGCCCTCCTCCTCGGGCTGGTTGAACTTCACGTGGAAGTTCGTGCCGCAGTCGTCGCAGACGCGGCGGCCGGTGAGGCGCTCGACGAGTTCGGACTCGGCGACCTGCAGGTAGATGACCGCGTCGAGGTCGGTGATTTCGGTGAGGTACTCCGCCTGCGAGAGGTTCCGCGGGTAGCCGTCGAGGACGTAGCCGTCGGCGTCTGCCAGCGCGGCCTCGACGATTTCGTTGACGACCGCGTCGGGGACGAGTTCGCCCTTCTCCATGAACGAGCGGGGCGTCCCGTACTCGGTCTCCATGTCCTTGTTCGCGCGCAGCGCGTCGCCGGTGGTGACGTGTTCGACGCCGTAGGTCTCGGCGAGTCGCTTCGACTGTGTGCCCTTACCTGCGCCCGGAGCTCCGAGCAGAAGGATGCGCTTTCCCATATCTGACCCCATCCGGCGAGAGCATATAGTGTTGAAGATACGTACTGAGTTCTGCGACGGAGACGGTCAGAGGAACCAGAAATTATTGCACTTTCTTCGTGGACCTACAGCTCCCACGGCCGTCCCACCGCGGTATTCGAGGGATTTGTTGCCGGTTTCGCAGACGGAAGCGACACGTTCAACGGCGCGGCCCTCGTGGCACCGACAGATGCGCGATTCGTCCCTCATGCGCGACGCGCTCGGCGCGGCCACCGTCGAGCGCGCGTACAGTCTGTGGTGTACGCTCGAACGCGGCTGGCGCGCGACCGCCCTCGGTCTCGTCGTCGTGACCGTCCTCGCGACGCTCGGGCCGTGAGCGCCGGGGAGAACTCGGCTGCCGGCGTCGGCCGGCTCGCGCGACTCGCACCGGGCGTCGGCCTCCTCGTCGCCCTCGCGGGGGCGGCCACGCTCGTCGCCGGCTTCGTCCCCGGCGTCAACGCGCTCCTGCTCGGCGTGCTGTTCGGGGCCGTCGTCGCCAACACGGCGGGCGTTCCCGACTGGGCGCGCCCCGGCGTCGACACGCAGAAGCTCCTCCTCGAGACGGGCATCGTCCTGCTCGGCGCTCGCATCGCCGTCGACGAACTCGTCGCCTCCGGCCCCGTGCTGGTCGCGCTCGTCGTCGTGACCGTCGCCGCGGGCGTCCTCCTCGTCGAGGCCGTCGCCGGGCGCGTGTTCGGCCTCGCCGACAAGACCGGGTCGCTCCTCGCGGCGGGCGCGAGCGTCTGCGGCGTCTCCGCGGCCACCGCCATCGCCGGCACCATCGACGCCGACGGCGAGTCGCTCGCCCACGTCGTCGCCGCGGTCCTCCTGTTCGACGCCCTCACGCTCGCCGCGTTCCCCATCGCCGGCGACCTGCTCCCGCTGTCCGGCCGCCAGTTCGGCATCTGGGCCGGCCTGAGCATGTTCAGCACCGGCCCCGTCACCGCGGCCGGCTTCGCTCACTCCGAAGTGGCGGGCCGTTGGGCGACGGTGACCAAGCTCGCGCGCAACTCCATGCTCGGCTTCGTCGCCGTCGCCTACGCGATTCGCTACGCCGGCCGGGCCGAGGAGGCCGCGACCGGCCTGCGCGCCGTCTTCGACGGGGTCCCGCGGTTCCTCGTCGGCTTCGTCGCCGTCGCCGCCGTCGCCAACCTCGGCCTGCTCTCGGACGCGACGCTCGCGACCGTCGGCACCGCCAGCGACGCCCTGTTCGCTCTCGCGTTCGTCGGTCTCGGCCTCGACGTCCGTCTCGACGCGATGCGACAGACGGGGGCGGCTCCGCTCGCCGTCCTCGGACTGCAACTGCTCACCATCAGCGCGCTCGCGCTCGCCGCCGTCCTCGTGCTGTTCTGACGCGCCGGCGGCCGCCTCGCCGTCCGACTGACGCCGCACCCGCCCCGACGCGGGCCGCTTTTGTACCGCCCGGGTGTAGCAACCCGCATGACTCGATTCGAGGCCGACACCACCCGCGAGCGCCGGAAGCTCTTCGCCGACGCCGTGTCGGCACACCGCGACCGCGGCAGCGCCTTTCTCACTATCGAGGCCGAGCGCCTCGACGACCTCGACGGCGAGGGCCCCGGCCCGTGGATTCAGTTCGCCGACCAGACGTTCAACATGGACGTGACCGAAGACGAACTCGACCGGCTCAAGACGCTCCTCTCGGAGTTCCCCGAGTTCCGCATCGACCAACTGGAGAGCCCCGAGGAGGCCGAGGGGACGAACGTCCGCATCACCGCTCGCTCGGACGCTAACCGCCTCGCCGGATTCGCTGACCGGGTCTTTCAGGCGGTCTACGGCCGCGACGAGGCGTACCGGGCGTGGGTCACCGCCGTCTGAGCGGACGCGTTCTCTCCGCGTTCGATTTGCTTCGACGCCGTGCCCCGGTTTGCGAACTTCTAAATCTATTGCCCCACAACTTCCGCGCATGAATTCCCGACGGTCACGTTGTGAATTGGGCTCGCTCGCCCCGGCACAATCCCGTTCCGCCGGGTGGAATCGCCTCTCTCACTCCACTCTCACAGGTTCGACACATGACTGAACACGTCGAACCGCTGTTCTCGCGTCCCCTGCTGCCGCTCGCGAACGCGGACGACGCCGAACTCACCTGTACCACCGCGTTCCCGCGCATCGCCGCGGCCGACGGTCGAGCCTCCGTCGTCCACGTCATCGAGAAGGCGGGCGGCGCGCCGGACAAAGCCGGCGTCGAACAGCGCGAGGAGGTCGCAGACGAACTGTTCGATATCGCCCGCCGCGCCGCGGACGACGCCGGTATCGAACTCCAGACCGACCTCCGGTTCGCGACCGACGTCGGCGACGCCATTCTCGAAGCGGCTCGCGAGACCGACGCGTCGGCCATCGTCTTCACCCCGCGCGGCGGCCACTCGTGGTGGGACCTCTTTTCGGGCGCGGTCCGCGAGGAGTTGATTCGGCACAGCGACCGTCCCGTGGTCGTGCTACCGGCGGACAACGCCGACGAAGGCGGTGAAACATGACAGACGAGGAACTCGCGAAAGACCTCGGCCCGCTCGCGGCGTTGACCATCGGTATCGGGACGATGATCGGCGCGGGTATCTTCGTGCTTCCGGGGGCCGCGGTCCAACAGGCTGGGCCGCTCTCGGCCGCCGCGTTCGTCCTCGGCGGCGTCATCGCGCTCTTGACCGCCATGTCCGCCAGCGAACTGGGCACCGCGATGCCGAAGTCCGGCGGCGCGTACTACTACATCAACCACGCCCTCGGGCCGCTGTTCGGCAGCGTCGCCGGGTGGGGCAACTGGATGGGACTCGCGTTCGCCTCCGCGTTCTACATGACCGGGTTCGGTCAGTACGTGGTGACGTTCCTCCCCATTCCGAGCCTCGTCCTCGGCGGTATCACGGTCTCCGCCGTGAAGCTCGTCGCCCTCGCGGGCGGCCTCCTCTTCGTGTTCATCAACTACGTCGGTGCGAAGGAGACGGGGAAGCTACAGAACGCCATCGTACTCATTTTGCTGGCCATCCTCGCCGTGTTCACGGTCTTCGGACTCCTGAACGCGGACCTCGCCAAACTCCGGCCGTTCGTCCCGCCGGACAGGGGCGTGTCGCCGCTCCTGCCCGTGACCGGCCTCATCTTCGTCTCGTACCTCGGGTTCGTCCAGATTACCTCCGTCGCGGAGGAAATCAAGGACCCCGGAAAGAACCTCCCGCGTGCCGTCCTCGGCAGCGTCGTCATCGTGACGCTGGTGTACGCGCTCGTCCTCCTGACCGTGCTGGCCGCCGTGGACAACAGCCTCGTCGCCGGGAACGAGACCGCCGTCGTCGACGTCGCCCGGCTCCTCATCGGTCCGGTCGGTGCGGGCGCGATGCTGTTCGGCGGCCTCCTCGCCACCGCCTCGTCCGCGAACGCCTCGATTCTCGCCTCCTCGCGGATTAACTTCGCCATGGGGCGCGACCGAATCGTCTCCACGGCACTCAACGAGATTCACCCCCGATTCGGCACGCCGTACCGCTCTATCGCCATCACCGGCGGGTTCATCCTCCTGTTTATCCTGCTGGCTGACGTCAACACCCTCGCGAACGCCGGGAGCGTCCTCCACCTCATCATCTACGGGCTGCTCAACGTCTCGCTCATCGTGATGCGCGTGTCCGACCCCGAGGATTACCAGCCGGACTACCGGGTTCCGCTGTACCCCATTGTTCCCGTCCTCGGGGCGATTACGTCGTTCGCACTCATCGCGTTCTTCGCCGACACCATCGTCCTCCTCGCGGCCGGCTTCGTGGTGTTCGCCATGGTGTGGTACGCCGCCTACGCCCGCACGAAAGCGACGAAGCAGGGCATCCTCGGAAAGTACCTGCTCCAGCAGTCGGAGCAGCTCCCGGACGCCGCGGTCTCGGCCGCCACGTCGGTCCAGCCCGACGGGGGCTACCGCGTCATGGTCCCGCTTTCGAACCCCGAAAGCGAGCGCGACCTCATCTCGCTGGCCGGGGCCGTCACCAAGGCCAACGACGGGACGCTCGTCGGCGTCCACATCGTGAAGGTGCCGGACCAGACCGCTCTCGAATCGGCCCGCGAGGAGTACGACTTCGCCGAGGCCGACCGCCTGCTCGAACAGGCCCGCGTCGACGCCGACGAACTCGGCGTGGACATGGAGACGCACACCGTTCTCTCCCACCGGTCGTTCGAGGAAGTGTTCGACGCGGCGGAGACCTACAACGCCGACCTCGTCGTCATGGGCTGGGGCCCCGACAGCCACGGGTCGCCCGGCCGCGCCGAGAGCGCGTACGAGGAGATAACGCACGCGCTCCCCTACGACGTGTTGGTGCTGAAGGACCGCGGCTTCGACCCCTCGCACGTGCTCGTCCCGACCGCCGGCGGCCCGGACTCCGACCTTTCGGCGTCCATCGCCTCGGTCTTACGCGAGTTCTGCGACGCGGAGATAGAGCTCCTCCACGTCGCCGACGACAGAGACGCGGGTGAGCGCTTCCTCCGCGAGTGGGCCGACGAGCGCGGGCTCGGCGACGCCACGCTCACCGTCGAGACCGGCGACGTCGAGAGTGCCATCGAGTCCCACGCGACCGACGCGTCGCTCCTCGTCGTCGGTGCGACGGAGCGCGGCCTGCTCTCGCGGCTCGTCAGCGGCACCGTCGTCATGGACGTCGTCGACGACGTGGAGTGTTCGGTCCTCTTAGCCGAACGGAGTCGCTCTCGGAGCATCAGAGAGCGCCTGTTCGGGTAGCCGAACCGGGCCGCGAAACCGACCCGTTTTCTCGCAGACGACGGCCACGCGTCGCCGCGGCACATTTCTTCTTCGCCGCCGTAGCGAGGGGTATGGCGAAGCAATCGGGGCTGTCGCGCGACGACGTGGAGCTGGCCGTCGAGGCGACGAGCCGTCGTATCGAGGTGGGCGAGGTCACGCTCCACGCGGTCGAAGCCGGACCGGAAGACGGCGAACTCGTCGTCCTCCTCCACGGCTTCCCGGAGTGTTGGTACGCGTGGGCGGACTACCTCCGCCCGTTGACCGAGGCGGGCTATCGGGTCGTCGCGCTCGACCAGCGCGGCTACAACCTGAGCGACCGCCCCGCGGGCGTCGAGTGGTACAGCATCGACGAGCTCACCGACGACGTGGTCGGCGTCGCGGACGCGCTCGGCCGCGAGAAGGCCCACGTCGTCGGCCACGACTGGGGTGGCGCGGTTGCGTGGTGGACCGCGCTTCACCACCCGGACCGGGTGCGCTCGCTGACCGCGATGAACCTCCCGCACCCGGCGGTGCTCGCCCGCCACCTCAGACGCGACCCGGGCCAACAGCTCCGAAGCTGGTACGTCCTGTTCTTCCAACTGCCGAAGCTCCCCGAACTCCTCACTCCCGTCGGCGACTGGGCCGTCCTGGAGCGGACGATGACCGGCTCCGCGCTCCCCGGCACGTTCTCGGCGACCGACCTCGACCGCTACCGCGCCGCGTGGTCGGTGCCCGGTGCCTACGGCTCGATGGTGGACTGGTACCGCGCGGTCGTCCGCGAGCGCCCGCGCCCCCGGGCGGAGACGGTCGAGGTGCCGACGCTCGTCGTCTGGGGGAGCCGCGACCGGTTCCTCCGACCGAAGATGGCGCGCGAGAGCCTCGCGTTCTGTGAGGACGGCCACCTCAAGACGTTCGACGAGGCGACCCACTGGGTCCACCACGAGGAGCCGGTGGCCGTCGCCCGTACGGTCGTCGAACACCTCGACGACGCGTGGCGGACCCCGAACAACACCCCCGACGAAGCGGGCCACCGACCCGTCTGACCGCCGGGGAGTCGATTTTCTCGAAGCGGCAGTATTCTCCGCATCCTCCGTGGAGATATATAGGTCCATCGAGGGAACTTAGCGAGGTTCTTGTACGTCCGGCGTTCAGGTTGAACCGACGCGGGAGCAGTCCGGTGGTGGGACTTTCCATGCCCCTTCGAACCGTCTCCGCGTCTCTTCATGAGCAGGGACGGGGGACCGTCCCACCTTTCGACCGGCGAGCGGCGGCGACGACGAACGGCCTCGAACGCGACCGGGTCGGCCCCGTCGGCGGCGGATGAGTACGTTCTTACTGGCGGCCCCCGCAGGTCGCGTATGACCGACCTCGGAAAGGTCGACCGCGAGTTCTTCGACGAGTACATCTACCCGCGGTTGGGCGCGGCCCGCGACGACGTGGCGCTCGGCCCGACCCACGGCGTCGACTTCGGCCTCCTCGACATTGACGGGACCGCCGTCGCCATCGCGACCGACCCCGTCTCCGTGCTTCCCGCGCTCGGCTTCGAGCGCGCGGGCCGGTTCGCCATCGACATCGTCCTCTCGGACATCGCCGTCTCGGGGCTGGACCCCTCGCACCTCGCCGTCTCCTTTACGCTCCCGCCCGAGATGACCGACGCGCAGTTCGCCGAACTCTGGGAAGCGATGCACGACGAGGCCGACGACCTCGGCGTCAGCATCGTCACCGGCCACACCGCCCGCTACGCCGGCTGTTCGTACCCGTGGGTCGGCGGCGCGACCGCGCTCGCCGTCGGCGACCACGACGACGTGGTCCGCCCGGACGGCGCGAAACCCGGCGACGACGTGCTCGTGACGAAGGGGCCGGGCGTCGAGGCGACCGGGCTCCTGACGACGCTGTTCCCGGGCGCCTTCGCCGACCTCGACGCCGACGTGCTCGACGCCGCGCAGGCGCGACTCGACGAGACCGACGCCGTCCGCGACGCGATGACCGTCTCGGCGGCCGGCGGCCGCGGCGTCCACGCCATGCACGACGCCACCGAGTGCGGCGTCCACGGCGCGCTCAACGAAATCGCCGAGAGCGCGGGCGTCCAACTCGAAATCGACGAGTCGAGCATCCCGCTTCGCCCCGGCGTCCGCGAGACCTGCGACTTCCTCGGCATCGACCCGTGGCGCTCGACCACCGCCGGGTCGCTCGTCGTCGCCACGGACCCCGCCGTCACGGACGACGTGGTCGCCGCGCTCGACGCCCGCGGCACCCCCGTCGGCGTCGCCGGCACCGTCGTCGCGGGCGAGGGCGTCGTCGTCGACGGCGAGCGCATCGAACACCCCGACGTGGACCCCTCGTGGGCCGCCTACGACCGACTCGCCCGCGAGGCCGAGCGGTCGGACGCCGACGAATAAGCGGACTCAGCCCTCGTTTTCCAGCGCCTCCGCGACCCGGCCGAGCGCCGCGTCCGCCGCGTCGACGTCGGCTGTGAGGATCAGAAAGCCGTGCGGCATGGCGGCCTCGTGGTCGTGGACGACCTCGACCCCGGCGGCGTCGAGCGCCGACGCGTAGGCCGCCCCCTCGTCCCGAAGCGGGTCGAAGCCGGCGGTGACGACGTACGCGGGCGGGAGGTCGGCGTGCGAGTCGGCCCGGAGCGGCGCGGCGAAGGGGTTGTAACGGTCCACCGGTTCCCGGAGGTAGGTGTCGTGGGCCCACAGCACGTCGTCGCGGGTGAGAAGCGGGCCGTCGGCGTTCTCCCGGAGCGAGTCGTGGTCGGCCGAGCAGTCGGTCATCGGGTACAGGAGAACCTGTCTCTCGATATTGGGGCCACCGAACTCCCGGGCGTGGAGGCAGACGGCGGCCGCGAGGTTGCCGCCGGCGCTGGTCCCCGCGACGGCGAGGCGGTCAGCGTCTGCGCCGACGGACGCGCCGTGTTCCGCGACCCACTCGACCGCCCGCACGCAGTCGTCGAGGCCGGCGGGAAACGGGTGTTCGGGCGCGAGTCGGTAGTCGACCGAGACGACGACGCGACCCGAACGGACCGCGAGCCGTCGGCAGACACCGTCGATTGAATCCAGCGTGCCCATCGCCCAGAGGCCGCCGTGAAAGAAGACGAGCGCGGGGCGCGTCTCGCCGGGCGCGGGGTGGTAGATGCGGAGCGGAATCTCGTGGGTTGAGGTGGCTCTCTCGCCGCTCTCGCCGTCGATTGCGAAGTTCGTAACGCGGGCGACCTCGGGGGCGTCGCCGGCCGAGAACACCTCGTCTTCGACCCGGCGGACGCTCTCGACGCCGAGCGCGGACCACTCGGGGAGCCCCAGTCGCTCGACCTCGGCGACGGCCGCGCGGGCCTGCGGGTCGAGGTCGGTCGCGCGGTCGGCGACCGCGGCGTCGAAATCGCTATTGTCGGCGTCGTCGGCGTCGGGCCGGGACTCGCCATCAGGTCGGTCGTCGCCGTCGGAGCGAACCATACCGGTGGGCCGCGGGCGACCGTGAAAAACACCACGCCGTGCGGGTCGTGAATCTACTTGTCGCGCCGGCGCTTCGACACGCGTATGACCGACGACCTCACCGTCGAGGCCGCCCGCCAGATGGACGCGGCGGACCCGCTTTCGGACCTCCGTGACCGCTTTTTGGTCCCCGAGGGCGAACTGTACATGGACGGTAACTCGCTCGGCCCGCTGTCCGTCGACGCCGAAGCGGCGCTCGAACGCGTCATCGACGAGTGGCGCGACCTCGCCATCCGCGGGTGGACCGACGCCGACCCGGAGTGGTTCACCTACGGCGAGCGACTGGGCGAGCGACTCGCCCCGCTCGTCGGCGCGAACCCCGACGAGGTCGTCGTCGCCAACTCCACCACCGTCAACATCCACGCGCTCGTCGGGACGTTCTACGACCCCGCCCGCGGCGAGAAAATCGTCGTCGACGACCTCGACTTCCCGACGGACCACTACGCGATTCGCGCGCAACTCCGGGCGGCCGGCCGCGACCCCGACGAGGCGCTCCGCGTGGTCGAGAGCCGCGACGGGCGGACCATCGAGACCGAGGACGTGCTCGACGCCATCGACGACGACGTGGGGATGGTGTTTCTCCCCTCGGTCCTCTACCGAAGCGGCCAACTGTTCGACATCGAGGCCATCACCGAGGCGGCGCACGAGGCCGGCGCGCTGGCCGGCTTCGACCTCGCGCACTCCGTCGGCGCGGTCCCGCACCGGCTCTCCGAGGTGGGCGCGGACTTCGCCGTCTGGTGTCACTACAAGTATCTCAACGCCGGCCCCGGCTCCATCGCCGGCCTCTACGTCAACGAGCGCCACTTCGGCGTCACGCCCGCGCTCGCCGGCTGGTGGGGCAACGACAAGGAGACGCAGTTCGACATGGCGATGACCTACGAGCCGGCCCAGTCGGCCGGCGCGTTCCAGTCCGGGACGGTCCCGGTGCTGTCCGCGGCCCCTCTCGACGGCGCGCTCGACATCGTCGAGGACGCCGGCGGCGTGGCCGCCCTCCGCGAGAAGTCGCTGGCGCTCACGGACTACCTCATCGACCTCGTGGACGAGCGGCTCCCGGAGTGCGAGGTCGGCACGCCGCGTGACCCCGCGGCCCGCGGCGGCCACGTCGCGGTCGAACACCCCGAGGCCTACCGTATCAGCCTCGCGCTCAAGGAACGGGACGTCATCGTTGACTTCCGCCAGCCGAACGTCGTTCGCGTGGCCCCCGCGCCGGCGTACGTCGGCTTCGAGGACGTGTACCGGGCGGTCGAGCAGTTCCGCGAGATTCTGGACGGGAAAGACTACGAGACGTTCGAGAAGCAAAGCGGCGGCGTCACGTGAGGGTCGCGGCGGCGGGGCGTCGGTCGCTTACCAGTCGATGACTTCCTTGTCGCGCCAGAATTTCCCGGCGGGCGCGCCGGGCTTGAACGTCGCGAGCCACGTCGGCGTCTCCGCGCCCTTCTCGACCGGTCGGTTCGCCTCCTCGCCGCCCATGTCGGTGCGGACCCAGCCGGGACACACCGAGTTGGCGATGAGGCCGTCGTCGCCGTACTGGCCGTCGAGGTAGGCGGTGAGGCCGTTGAGACCGGTCTTCGAGATTCGATACGCGGGCGACCCGCCGGACTGCTCCTCGCCGAGCGCGCCCATGCCGGACGAGACGTTGACGACGCGGCCGCCGTCGGACTGGAGGAGGAGGGGAACCGCGTGCTTGCACAGGAGCATCGGCCCGCGGAGGTTGACGCCGAGGGTGCGGTCGATTCGCTCTGTCGGTTCGGCGACGATGTCGTCACCAGAACGCGTCGCGTTCTGGTTGGCTCGTGAATCGGTATCCGATTCACGAACGTCACCGCCCTCGGCGATGCCGGCGTTGTTGACGAGGATGTCGAGGCGGCTCTGGTCGGCGAAGATGCCGTCGACGACCTCCTCGATGTCGCCTTCTTGGGTCACGTCGAGGAGGACGCGTTCCGTCCCCTCGGGCGTCTCGTTCGTGACGCTGCGCGACCCCGCGTACACCGTCGCGCCGCGGTCGCGGAGGTTCTCGGCTATCTGGCGGCCGATACCTCGGTTCGCGCCGGTGACGAGCGCGACCTGTCCGTCGAGGTCGTCGTAGCGGTCGGGTTCCATGGATGCGTCTGCGAACTGAGAAAGGATATTCTCACCGAAGCGTGCCGGCGGTCGCGGCGTACCGGCGAGGGTTGGGAGGCCGACGAGTCACTCGACCGCGATAGTGAGTTCGTGGAACTCGTTTCCGGTCCACTCGTGGGCGGTCATCCCGCCGTCGGGCGAGCAGATGAGATAGACGTAGCCCGGCCACGACGCCTGTTCCCGGTCGGTCGCGCTCGGGACCGGGTCGGACTCGGGGTGCGAGTGGTAGAAGCCGACCGCGTCGTCGCCCGCGGACTCGACGATTTCGATAATCGAAACCGTCTCCTCGGGGTCGAGTTCGTAGGCGACCCGCGGCTCGTCGGCGACGTTCGAAACGGGGTGAGCGGCGGTGACGGTGCGCGCGTCGCTGTCGCCGGCGAGGACGCCGCAGACCTCCGCGGGCGGGTCGGCGGCGGCACCCTCGCGGGCGTGCGAGAGAATCGAGCGTCGCGCGTCGTCTGCGAGGGCGAGCCTACTCGAAGTCACGGCGCATGGCGATTTCGAACCACGGGCAGAGGCGCAGTTGACGGTACCACTCGGGGTGGTCGTGGAGGTGCTCGTAGTCCACCCAGAGCATCCCCGCGATTTCCTCTTCGTCGGGGTCGAGCGTGGTGTCTTCGAGGGTGACCTTCAGGACGGCACAGACCTCCCATTCGAGGCCGGCGTTCTCGTAGTAGCGCTTGTACTCGAACTTGTCCGTGACGCGGAGGTCGGAGTACTGGTCGGGCGAGATGCCGAGTTCCTCTTCGAGGCGTTCTTCGGTGGCTTCCTCTTGGGTCTGTCCCTCGACGGGGTGAGACGCGACGGTGCCGTCCCAGGAGGTGTCCCACAGGCGCTTGTTGGGCGCGCGCTGGGCGAGGAGTATCTGGCCCTCCTCGTTGAACACGAGGCAGGTGAAGGCGCGGTGGCGGATGCCGTCGCCCGTGTGGGCGTCGAGTCGGTTGACCGTCCCCTCCGCGTTGTCGTCGGAGTCGACGGCGATGACGTCCTGCGCTGCGTTCTTGTGGAGTTCAGTAGCCTCGTCGGCTGCTGCGTTGCTCATGTGCCTTCCGTCGGAGTCGGGGGTCAACTAAGCTTCGATGCGAACCGCGGCCCACGGGCCGACGGCGGCGCACCGTCACCCGAGACGCTCGTCGAGAATCAGGCGGGTTTTGGTGCTCTTCACGTCGTCGTGCTCCCGGGCGCGGGTGATGAGGTCGTTGACGGCGCGGGTGTCGGCGGCGTCGACGACGAGGACGATATCCTCCTCGCCGGAGACCTGCCAGACGAAGTCGACGTCCTTCCAGTCGGCCATCAGCTCGGACACGTCGTTGGTGTCCACGTCGACCGCGACGGTCACCTCTATCATCGCCTTCAGGTTCCCCGTGCGGGTCGAAATGGTAAAGCGCTCGATGACGCCCTCCTCGACCAACCGCTCGACGCGGTTTCTGACGGTGCCCTCGGAGGTCCCGACTTCGGCCGCAATCTCCGTGTTGGGGGTCCGAGCGTCCCGTCGAAGGATGTCGAGGATGCGTCGGTCAAGCTCGTCCATATCTCACGTGCCGCGCCCAGCGACTTACCGATTACGAATTTCGTAACTCGACTTCGAAAGTAACACTTATGCACCCGTGTTCCGTTCGTTTCTCGTAATGTCGGACGCCTACCTGGCGCTGGAAGACGGACGCGTGGTCGAAGCGCGTGGCCGTGTTCCGGGCCGCACACGCGGTGAACTGGTGTTCACAACCGCATATACGGGATACGAAGAGAGTCTGACCGACCCTTCGTACGAAGAACAAGTTCTCACCTTCTCGTACCCTCTCATCGGGAACTACGGCGTCCGAGCCGAGCGATTCGAGTCCGACCGGGTCCACCCTCGGGCGGCCGTCGCACGTGAGTTCACCGAGGAAGTCGTCGAGTGGCTCGCAGACGAGGGCGTCCCGGCGGTCGACCACCTCGACACGCGCGACCTCGTCACGTCCATCCGCGAGGAGGGCGCGATGAAGGTCGGAATCGCCGTCGGCGAGGACGTGACTCCCGAGGACGCGAAGGAGGAACTCGCGCAGTGCAAGGGCATGAGCGAGCACGTCGATATCGGCGCACAGGTCACCACGACCGAACTGACGACGTACGAGGGCGACGGCGACACCACCGTCGCGCTCGTCGACTGCGGCGCGAAGGGCTCCATCGTGGACTCCCTCGTCGACCGCGGTGCGACGGTTCACGTGCTCCCCTACGACGCGGACGCCGAGGACGTGTCCGCGCTCGAACCCGACGTGCTGTTCATCTCGAACGGCCCCGGCGACCCCGAGAACTACACCGCAACGCGCGAACTCGTCGAGGAGTTCGCCGGCGAGGTACCGCTGGCGGGCATCTGCCTCGGCCAGCAGATCGTCGCCAGCGCGCTCGGCGGCACCACCGAGAAGATGGCTTTCGGCCACCGCGGCGTCAACCAGCCGGTCCGCGACCTCCAGACCGGCAAAGTCGTCATGACGACCCAGAACCACGGCTACACCGTCGCCGACCCCGGCGACAAACTCGACGTGACGCAGGTCAACGTCAACGACGACACCGCGGAAGGCCTCGCCAGCGAGGAACTGAGCGTCATCACGCGCCAGTACCACCCCGAAGCCCACCCCGGCCCCCACGACTCGCTCGGCTTCTTCGACGACGTGCTCGCCATGGCGGGTACAGAGGGAAACGAGCATAAGCCCCGAGTCGTCGCCTCGGACTGACCACCGCGACCCCGACCGACCCGATTTCCGACTCTAGACGCCCCGGTCGATTGCACCCCGACCGTCGGCGTCCGAACACCGATTTTCTCCGATTGTCACCCCGCGAGCGACGCGTCGTAACCCGTCCATGAGAGAAACTGTCAAACGGTTTCACGGCGTATTATAACCTATAATGGACGACGTATCGCTCATCGAACGCGGGTTCGAGGAGTTCCCGGCGACGATTGCCCTCCTCGACAGGCGTGGCGACATCGTCTACACGAACCGGGCGTGGCGGACGTTCGCCGACGCGAACGACTACGTCGGCGACCTCGATTCGACCGGCGTCAACTACCTCGACGTGTGCGACGCGGCCAGCGAGACCGACGAAATCGCGGGCGTCGTCGCCGACGGCATCCGCGCGGTGCTCCGCGGTGAGCGCGACCTCTTTACCGTTGAGTACCCGTGTCACTCGCCCACGGTCTACCGGTGGTTCGCCCTCCGCGTCGTCCCGATAGACACGCCGAGACACGGGAACTTCGCGCTCGTCGCTCACTTCGACATCACCGACAGACGGCTCGCGGAACTGCAGGTCAACGAGAAGAACGAGCACCTCGCGGCGCTCGTCAGCGTGCTCGCCTCGGAACTCAAAGCCCAACTCGCGTCGGCCACCGCGTCCGCCGAGCGCCTCGCCGCGGTCGACGGCGACGACGCGGTGGCGCTCTCGGAGAGCCTCTCGCGCATCGACTCGCTCGTCGAGTGGAGCATCGGCATCGCCGAGCAACCGAGCACAATCGACCTCGCGCCGGTGGACTTCCGCGAGCACGTCGCGCAAGCGCGGGCCGTCGCGTCGCTCGACGGCGGGAGCGGCGCCTCGATTCGGGTCGTCGGCGACGGGTCGCTCTTGGCCGACACCCACCTCTTCGGGCTGTTCTTAGTCGCGGTGCTCACGAACTGCTTCGAGCGGAACGACTCACCCGGCGCGTCGTTCAGCGTCGTCGTGGGAACGACTGCCGATGGGTTCTACGTCGACGACGACGGCCCCCATCCGTCTCCGGAAGAGCGCGCGGCGGCGACCGCGGATTCGAGCCAGTTGCTCGGCGTCGACTACGCCTCCCCGCATCTCCCGACGGCGCGACGAATCGCCGACCTGCACGGCTGGCAGTTCGACGTGGGAGACTCGGAACTCGGCGGGGCACGCTTCGAAGTCCGCGGCGTCGAGTGGAACTGACCGACGTTCGGTCGTCGTCGAAAACGGCGAACCGCGCGCCAGTCAGGAGAGGTCCGCTTCCATGACGAACGTCGGTTCCTCCGCGAGGTCGCTCCGGGCGAGCGACGCATCGGAAATCCACTCGATGCGCTCGGGGAGCAGGACGCGCGTCCGGTCCGCGCCGACCGCGGCGGCGTCGCGTCGAACCGCGTCCAACAGCGACCCGCAGGCCGACGCGTCGTCCCACGCGGCGACCGCGTACTCGGCCCACGTCACCTCGCCCTCGCCGTCGAGTTCGCGCGAGTAGGTCCGGTTTCGATAGGTGAAGCCGGTCGCACGGTCGTCGCCGACGACGAACAGCCGGTCGTCGGCCGCGGCGTCGTGGAGGCGGTCGCGGGTCAGTTCGGAGAGCGCCCACGACTCGACGGGGTCGAGCGCGAGCCCCGACAGTTCGGTCCGCGCCTCGCTCCCGGTCCAGTAGGCCCACGCGGCGTCGGCGTCGTCGCCGACCACCGCGTCCGGTTCGGCGGTCGCGTCCGGCTCGGGCGTCGCCCAGCGGAACTCGATGCCGGGGTCGAATCCGACGGTGCGGGCGTTGGCGAGACTCGGGACGTTCCACGAGTGAATCATGTTGCGGACGCGGCGCGCCCCCCGCTCGCGCGCCCAGTCGAGAAGCGCGTGCGACAGCCGGGTGGCGAGGCCCTGCTCGCGGTAGTCGGGCGCGACGCGCATACCCTGCGCCCAGCCCTCGTACTCCGAGAGCATGACGACCTGCGCGATGGCGGCCACGTCGTCGGAGGGCGTCTCCTCGCCCATATCGACGAGGAGCGTCGCCTGCTCCAACTCGCCGGGGGAAATCCAGTCGTGGTAGATGTCGGGGATGTAGTCCGACCCGCCGCGGTCGGCCCACGTGTCGCGGGTGAACGCGGCGACCGCGTCGTAGTCCTCGGGTCGCGCGGGTCGAATCTCCATCAGGTCACTCCCACGGGACGGAGCGCTGGGTCAGCTCGCCTTCGAGGTTCCGGCCCATCGCGTCGGTCGGGTCCGCGAGGTTGGCGAGCGACCACATGAGCTTCACCTTCGCCGTGCCGGGGAGCGTGTCGCCCGCCTCGACGACGCCGGCGTCGAGCAGGTCGCGCCCGGTGTCGTAGACGCGGTCGCAGACGCGGCCTTCGAGACACTGCGAGGTCATGGCGACGACCGTGCCGTCGTCGACGAGTTCCTCGAACCGCGGGATGAGGTCGGTGTGGACGTGGCCGAGGCCCGTCCCCTCGATGATGACGCCGGCCTTCCCGTCGAGGTAGTCGAGCGCCGCGGGGTCCATCCCGGGCGTGAACTTCACGAGTTCCACCTCGGATTCGATGTCGGCGTGGAGCGCGAGGTCGGCCTCGCCGCGGGGGGCGTAATCGCGGCGGAACGTGACCTCCTCGGCCTCGTAGTCGACCTCGCCGAGCGGCTTCGCGCCGACGGTCTCGAACGCGTCGCGCCGGGAGGTGTGATTCTTGCGGACGCGCGTCCCCTCGTGGAGCGCGCAGACGTCGTCGGACTCCGAGCCGTGCATGCAGATCATGACCTCGGCGGCGTCTGCCTTCGCGGCCTCGACGGCGCAGACGGCGTTCATCACGTTGTCCGAGGAGGGTCGGTCCGCCGAGCGCTGACTGCCCGTGAAGACGATGGGCACGGGCGTGTCGAGCATGAACGACATCGCCGACGCGGAGAACTGCATCGTGTCGGTGCCGTGCATGACGACGACGCCGTCGGCCCCGGCCTCGATTTCCTCGGCGATGGCCTCGGCGAGGTCGACCCACACGTCTGTCGTCATGTTCTCCGAGAGGATGTTGGCGACGACGCGGCCGCGGTAGTTCGCCCGCCCCGCGAGGTCGGGGACGGCCCGGAGCACGTCCTCGGCGTCGAACTGCGCGGTCACCGCGCCCGTGCGGTAGTCGACCGTCGAGGCGATGGTCCCGCCGGTCGAGATGAGCGAGACGGTCGGGAGGTCGTCGTCGAACTCGATTTCGGAGGTGCCGTCGCCCTCGGACTGTGCGTCTTCGATGTCGTACACGTCGGTTTCGAGGACGTCCACGTCGGCTCCCTCGCGGGCGATGCCGACGTTGTACCCGCCGTCGAGTTTGACGACGAGGTGGTCCTCGGTGGAAGACGGCATGAGCACGCCTTCGTTCGTGACGTCCGCGCGGGTGACGCGGACGCGGTCCCCTGCGTTCATATCGCGGGATACCGTGGGGGCAGACTTCAAACCCACCTTTTTACCGTTCGGGGTCGCCGGAGGCGACCCACTCACGGTAAAAACCTGGAGGGAAAAACGCCGAGTAGCTCGCTTCGCTCGCGACTCGGGACGACAACTGAGGGAGAACCGAATCGCACGGGCGCAACGAATGAGCTGTCTGCGCCCACGACATAACGGACACAAGACATTTTAGCCGACCGGGTGTCTGCCAGCGTATGCTTCCCACGATACTCCTCCAGTCGCGCGGCGCAGGCGCGCTCGTAATCGGCCTGCTGTTTTTCCTCCTGTACCTCGGGATGGTGGTGTGGACGTACCGCGACGCGAAGCGACACAGCAGTCACCCGGCGTTCCTCTGGGCCGTCGTCGTCTTTCTCGCCCCGCTTCTGGGAATCGTCCTGTACCTCATCTTGGGTCGGGGTTCGTAACCACCGCGTCGCGCCTCCTTTTCGACGAGAATCTATCGCGCCGGCACAAGAGCCATCAGGCTCGCCCGCGACCCTGTACACATGCAACGGTCGGACCAACGAGAGTCTGAGCAGTCCGTCGACGACCTGCTCTCCGGAGTGAGCCGCGAGAGCGACGAGGCGGCGGAGACGGGTCGGTCGGCGTCGTCCGGCGGCGGTCGCCTCAGCGGGCTGTTCTCCCCGCGCGTGTTCCTCGCGGCGCTCTTGCTTTCCGTCGGCGGCCTGCTCGTCGGCGGCGCGATTCCCATCGTCGGCTTCATCGGTCGGTTCGTCGGCATCGCCGCCGCCGGCTTCCTCCTCGGCCTCGTCGGGTCGAAGCGACACTACACGGAGGTCGTGCTCGCCGGCGCAATCGCCGCCGGTCTCGCGTTCGTCCTCTCGACGCTGTTCGCCGTGTTCGCGCCCTTCGCGGTCCAACTGCTCGCGGACTACGGCGTCGCCATCGCGGGCGTCGGTGCGGCGAGCGGCGGGCTCGCGGGGCTGGTCGGGCACTACTTCGGCCGCGACCTCAGAAACGGCCTGACACAGGAGCTGTAGGCGTCAGTCGATTCGCCAGCTATCGCCGTTGTGGGCGACGAGGTCGCCTTCAGCGAGGTGGTGAAGCGCGCTGTCGACGACCGCGGGGTCCGCGTTGAGGTCCTTCGCGATGCCGCGGACGGTGTTCGAGCCGTTTGCGAGCGCGGCGAGAATCTCCGCGTAGAACCGGCTGTCGGCGTCGACGCCGAGACGGTCGTTGAGGCGGTCGAGCACGTCGGTGATGCGGCCCTGCACCCACCGCTGGGCCAAGGAGAGTTCGTTGTCGAGTTCCTCCAGTTTCCCGAGTTCGCGCGCCAACTCGGAAACGTCGTCGCTCCCGGCGTTCTCGACTTCGAGCGTCACGTGCGGACAGCGCCCGGCCATGTCGAGGCTCGGACTCGGCGGGTAGGCGCTCTTCGCGCCGAACCCGTACGGCGAGACGTTCACCTCCAGTCGGAGGTTCCGTGAGATGTGGAAGTACTTGCGTCGCTGGTCGTCGGTGCGCGACTCGATGAGCCCCGCGTCCTCCAACTTTCGGAGGTGGTCGATGACGGCCTTGGGGCTGACGCCGAGGTACTCGCTGATCTCGGTGACGTAGCACGGTTTGTGCGAGAGCAACCGCAGGATACGCCGGCGGTTTTCGTTCCCGAGTAGGTCGAGCAGTACCGCGGAGTCCATTACGAGGTCATAGACTGCGGGCGGGGAAAAGCCTGACTCATGTGATACTCCGCGCCGTCGTGCGATTAGCGATTGTGGCTCGCGGGGCGCTCACGGGTCCCCTCTGGGGAGTCCGGGAGGCGGTCGAACGCCCGCGACGCGAGGAACACCGCGAGGAACGAGAGGGCGACCGTGATACCCGCGAGGAGCGCCCCCGCCTCGTACTTCAGCGGCGGGTAGTAGCCGAAGCCGTAGTCGAACACGTCGTTGACGAGCGCGAGCGTGAGGGCGAACCCGAGCGCGCCCTTCGTGGTCGCGCCGTACCGCGGCACGACGAGGGCGAGCGCGAGAAAGCCCGCGTGGGTGAGCATGATGCCCCAGTAGTCCCAGAGCGCGGCCCCCGAGAAGCCGATGTAGAGGTCGGGCCGGAGGTTGAGCGCCACGACCGTCCAGACCCCGTACTTGACGAGCCAGACGAACGCGAGCGTGTGGAGGTACGCGAGCGGTCGGTTGACCGGGGCGTCGGCGACGCGGCGACCGAGGTTCGGAAGCAGCGTCGCGGCCGACAGCGTCATCAGCGCGAGGGCGGTCGGCGAGTCACCGAAAAGCGGGTAGAGGAACGTCGGCAGGTCCGAGAGCGCGGGGTCGGAGTGGACGTAGAAGCTCACCCCGACGAGGAACGCGGCGGCGTTGAGGACGAGGAAGACGACGAGGCTCGGGCCGTTTCCGAGGTAGTACTCCGTCCAGTCGTCCACCGCGGCGTCGAGGTCGAAGTCGCGCAGACCCATCGCCGAGTCGGACGGCGCGCCGAAAGAAAAGGCCGTCGGGGTGGGAGCGGGGGCGGGAGCGGCGCACCCCCGTCGTCAGGGCGCGAACGCCGTCCTCTCATCTCCGTACGCGACACGTTGTCATCCCATGTCGGGAGCAAAGGACAGTTAGCCCGGCACGCCGAACGGCGACGTATGGACGCAGCACTCATCATCCTCGACGGGTGGGGTCTCGGCGACCACGACCGCCGCGACGCCATCAAGGCGGCGGACACGCCGAACTTCGACCGCTACCGCGACGCGGGAGCCTTCGGGACGCTCATCGTCGACGGCCGGCGCGTCGGCCTCCCGGACGGCCAGATGGGCAACAGCGAGGTCGGCCACCTCAACATCGGGGCCGGCCGCGTCGTCAAGCAGGCGTACACCCGCATCGGCGACAGCATCGACGACGGCTCGTTCTTCGAGAACGAGGCCATCACGGCCGCCTACGACCACGCCGACGAACACGACGGCCGCGTGCACCTCATGGGCCTCGTCTCCGACGGCGGCGTCCACTCCGACCAACAGCACCTCCACGCGCTCATCGAACTCGCCGCCGACCGCGGCGTCGAGGCCGTCACCCACGCCTTTACCGACGGCCGCGACACCAGCCCCACCGGCGGCGAGGAATACCTCTCGGACCTCGAAGCCGTCGCCGAAGAGCAGGGAACCGGCGGCGTCGCCACCGTCTCCGGGCGCTACTACGCGATGGACCGCGACCAGAACTGGGAGCGCACCAAGCGCGCCTACGACGCCATCGTCGAGCGCGAGGCGGAGTGGTCCGCCGACACCGCCGTCGACGCCGTCACCGAGTCGTACGACCGCGGCGACACCGACGAGTTCGTCGAGCCGACCGTCGTCGACGACGCGCCCGCCCTCGAAGACGGCGACTCGGTCGTCTTCTTCAACTTCCGGGCCGACCGCGCGCGACAGCTCGTGCGGATGCTCTGCGACATCGAGCCCGTCTGGGAGTTCGAGACGACGCCGCCGGAGGTTCTCATGACGACGATGACGCAGTACGACAAGACGTTCGACGTCTCTGTCGCCTACCCGCCGGAACAGCCCGAAGACACGCTCGGTGAGGTGCTCGCCGGGGCAGACATGACGCAGTTGCGCATGGCCGAGTCCGAGAAGTACCCCCACGTCACCTACTTCCTCAACGGCGGTCGAGAGGTCGAGTTCGACGGCGAGATTCGGAACATCGTCGAGAGCCCCGACGTGCCGACCTACGACCTCCAGCCCGAGATGTCCGCGACGGAACTCACCGACACGGCCATCGACATCATCGAGACCGACGACCCGAACGTGATGGTGCTCAACTACGCCAACCCCGACATGGTCGGCCACACCGGCGACTACGAGGCCGCCATCGAGGCGGTCGAGGCCGTCGATGAACAGCTCGGGCGGCTCGTCGAGCGCGTCCGCGCCCACGGCGGCCACGTCTGTATCACCGCCGACCACGGCAACGCCGACGACATGGGCACCGAAGACGACCCGCACACGGCCCACACGTTCAACCCCGTCCCGTTCGTCTACCTCGCGGCCGACCGCGACGACGAGGCGGCCGCGGAGAACGACGCCGAGGACGAAGCCGCCGAAGACGCCGCCGAGGTCGACCCCGACCACCCGCTTTCGGGCGGTCGGACCGTCCGCGAGGGCGGGTCGCTGTGCGACATCGCGCCGACAATCCTCGAACTCGTCGGCGTCGACCAGCCGTCCGCGATGACCGGCGAGTCGCTGTTAGAGTAAGTCGCCGTCGCTCACAGACTCGATTTTCGCGAACTTAGTTTCCCGTCTCCGTCCCTGTCTCCGTTTCTACGCGCCGGATTCGCCTCGGTAGCGGCGGTACGCGGTCGGCACGAGCATCGACACGCCCGCGACCGCCGCGAGCACGACGAACTCCGGGCGGACGGCTGCGGCCAGCGACTCCGTCGTGAGCGTCTCGACCGACGCGCCGGCGATGACGCCCGCGACGGCCCACGGGAGTTCCCCGACGGCGGTCCCGAGCGCGAACGCGCCGAGTCGGACGTTGGCGACGCCCGCCGCGACGGACACCACGTCGGAGGGGACCGGAAGCAGGCGGCTCGCGGCCACGCCCCTGACCGACCCCGTCTGTTCGACGGTTCGCTCGCCGACGGCGGCCAGTCTGGTCGCGCCCCGGTAGCGCCGCGCGAAGAGGAACGGCGGGACGCTCGTGAGGACGATGAGCGCCAGCGCGAACGGGACGCCGACCGGGCCGAGCCCGTAGCCGACGACGAGCGCGAGGAGCGTCGTCGGCCACGCGAGAAGCGGGCGGACGAGCGCCAACGCGCTCACGACGACGACGAGCCGGACGGGGTCGGCGGCGACCCACGCCGCGTGCGCGATGACGGCGTCTGGCGACGCGAGCAGGAAACCGGCGACGACGGCCGCGAGCGCGAGGCCGGCGGCGAGGCGCGGACGAGGCACGGAAGCTCTGGGGTCCGTCGTCGCGCCGCGATCAAACGCTTTGTGCTTCGGAGGGCTTTAGCCCGACCCCGTTCGATTGGCTCCCGAACCGTGACCGAGCCCACACGCGACGAGCGCGTCGAACTCGCGCTCGACCTCCTCGCGCACCTCGAAGCCGACGAACTCTCCCTCGCCGAGGTTGTCGACCGCATCGAGACGGTCACCACGGACCCGACGCTCACCCGCGACATCCTCGATACGGCGGAGCTACGGGGCATCATCGAGCGCGACGGCGGCCGCATCCGTCACAACCGCGGCGGCACGTTCGTCAGGTTCGAGAGTCAGGTCGTCCAGCGCGAGGGCGACTTCGACTGCCGCCGGTGCGGCGCGTCCATCTCGACGGGTCACTTCGTGAAGTTCGAGTCCGGCGAACTCGGGCCGTTCGGCTCGTCGTGTATCAGAAAAGTGCTCGGTCGGGAGTAGCGGTCGCGACCGCCGCAACCGGCCGGAACGGCTCGCTTACCGCCCGCGGCGGAGTTCTTCGATGAGCTGTTCGACCAGCTCCTGCTGGTAGCGAATCTGCTCGCTTTGGGCCTCGACGACCTCGCGGAGCGACTCGATTTCGGCGGCGAGTTCGGCGTAGTCGGCATCGACAGCACCGGCGTCGGCCGCCTCGGACTCGGCGGCCGACTCGAAGCCGGAGCCTTCGAATCCGAGGTCCGCGGCGTCGGCGACGTTGTCCGACGCCGACTCGGTCGCCGTCGATTCGGCGGCCTGCTTCGCCTCGGCCACCGCGCCGGTCGCGGACGGGGCCTCGACCGACTGCGTCCGGGCGGTCTGTTGGCTCGGCTCGGCAGGCGCGTCGCTCTCTGCGCGGGTGGCGTTCGCCGGCTCGTCGGACAGTTCGCCGGGGTTCGCGCTCAGCGGGTCGGGCCCCGCGCCGAAGTCGGTGTTGTCGCGGCCGGCGTCGTCGGCGGCGGACTCGGCGTTCGCCTGCGCCTTCTCCATCTGGACGCGGAACTCCTCGAGACTGCCGACGCCGTGGTAGTCACACAGCGCCCGCGCGAGTTTCTCGCGGACGAGTCGCGCCTCCTCGTTGGGAATCTTGAACCGCTCTTGGCGGCCGTCGACGGTGAGCACGACCGTCGTGGCGACGCTCCCCGACTCGAATTCGAGGTCGGTCACGTTGGCGTAGTGGTACGATTCGTAGTCTTCGTCCCAGACCGCGCTGCCGATGTGCCGGACGACGCGGGCGTCGGTGACGACGAACGTGAGTTCGCTGAAGCGGAACGTCTGGACGACGCGCTCGCCGTCCTCGTCGGTCACGCCGGCGGCCGCGAGCACGCCCTCGACGATGGGCTGGAGCGCGTCGTCGAGTCGCTTCGAGGACAGCGAGAACGTCTCGCTTCCGTCGAGACCGTAGTCGAGCGATATCTTCGCTTTTCGTCGCCCTTCCTTGACGGACAGTCGCTCGGCGGCGTGCGAGAATTCGTCGACGGACTCGTCCGAGAGGAGGCCTTCGGCCCGATAGACGAGCGTCCGCGTCGGAGTTACAAACAGTTCGTCCTCGCCCCCGAGGTGGACGCGCGTCACCACGTCTTCCTCTCCGAGGACGGACTGGACGATCTCCGGTTGGCTCATGCGTGTGTGCACCCGGTGTTGGGACATAAATCCGCGGGTGATTGCGCGAATCGAGTGGCGTGGTGACTCGCCCCGCGGTCGGCTGAGATGAGAAGCTTAAATACAACCAGCACACAACGGGAAGTTGAGCCCGGGTGGCTTAGCTGGACATAGCGCCGCACTCATAGGGTTTCACAATCGGTGCGGAACGCCTTGGAAGCCTCCGCCCCTCGCGAGGTCACGCCGGCCTCGCACCTGGGACATGCGGAGATCGTGGGTTCGGAGCCCACCCCGGGCATTCTTCGGTTCGTCGCACACCGAGAGTCGTCCGTGAGTCACGACGACGCTCGTTTTCCTGAGAACCGCCGCTGTGAGCCGCGGCCACGCGCCGAAACAGTCGAAGGTGCGTCGGTGACGCTAGTCGAGCGGGTCGTCGAGTTCACCCATGACCGCTTCGAGGGCGTCGGTCGCGGTGAGGAGGCCGACGACCTCGCCGTCCCGCAGGACGAGCGCGAGTTCCTGGTCTTCCGCTTGGAACTGGTCGAACGCGTCGCTGACGTTCGTGTCGGCGGCGAGCGTCATCGTCGGCGCGGCGATTTCGTCGAACGAGCGCTCGCCGGCGCGGAGCGCCTCGAAGTTGTCGATGATGGAGGGCGCGTAGACGACGCCGCGGAAATCGGTGAGCGACTCGCCGACGAGCGGGAAGCGGGTGTGCGGCGTGTTCCGAATCCGGTCGAAGTTCTCGCCGGGCGTCGCCGTCGTCGAGAGCGAGACGATGTCGTCGCTGGGAATCATGATTTCGCTGATGGAGAGTTCGTCCACGTCGAGCGCGTTGAGCACCTCGTCGCGGCGCTCCTCGGGGAGTTCGCCCTCCTGGAGGAGCGAGTCGAGACGCTCGCGGAGTTGGCCGCGGGACTCGATGACGTCGGTCTCGGTTTCGAGCCACGCGCCCGTCATCTCGATGCCGAAGAGCTTGAGCGTCCACTTGGCGACCCAGTCGCCGAACTTGATGATGGGCGAGATGGCGAGGTAAAACCAGTGCAGCGGCGCCGCCCCGTAGCGACAGACCATCCGGGAGCGCTCGACGCCGAGGTACGTCGGCGTCTGCTCGCCGTGGGTGAGGTGGAGGAGATTGATAATCATGTACGCGATGAGCGCGCCGGCCCCGATGGTTGCGAGCGTCGTGCCGGCGAAAAGCGGCTCGAACAGCGCCGCTAGCGCGGGTTCGGCGACGATACCGACGGCGATGCTCGACGCCGTAATCCCGACCTGACAGGTCGTGAGATACAGTTCGAGCTCTTGGGTCATCTCCCACGCCCGCTCGAGTCGGGAGTCGCCGTCGACGAACTCGGACTCGGTGAACTGTCGTGCGCGCGTCAGCGCGAACTCGATAGCCACGAAGAAACCGTTCGCGAGGATGAGAAGCGCCCCTGCGACGAGGCGTATACCAATCTCTGTTGGGTTCATCTGTGTCGGTGTCCCGTTCGTTCGCGTTCGACCCGTTAGAAAGCATCGGCCGTCCGGGAGTATATGTAGTCGGTTATCGGGTGTTGAGTATTATTTAATTTGAGATGAGGTTCTGACAACGATGCCGGGAAGGTTAATGTCGCAGGCGACAGACGGCCGGACGAATGACGAGTCGAGAACTCGACGCGCTGGACAGGCAGATACTGTACACGTTGCAGGCGGAGGCGCGCCGCACGTCGTCGACCGACATCGCCGACGAACTCGACGCCTCGGCGAGTACCGTCCGGAACCGCATCCAGCGGCTCGAAGCCGACGGGGTGCTCCGCGGCTATCACGCCGACGTTGACTACGAGCGCGCGGGCTACCAACTGTACACCCTCATCGTCTGTACGGCACCGATTCCGGAGCGCGCGGAGTTAGCCGAGGCCGCCGCCGCGGTCCCCGGCGTCGTCGAGGTACAGGAGGTGATGACCGGCGAGCGGAACGTCATGGTCCGGGCCATCGGCGTCGACGGCGACGATCTCAGCCGAATCGGCGAGGAGTTAGACGAACTGGGGCTTCGCGTCTCCGACGAGGACCTGATTCGGAACACCCACCGCCGACCGTACGCGAAGTTCGGCGACGGCGACGGCGAGTGAGCCACGTGGGGACGTCGCCGGTCGACCGCAACCGTGGTTCGCGTGCGACCGATAGGTAAAACCGGCTTCACGAGCCCCGAGGACAGGACACACGGCAATATTCGAACGCTCACGCGACTGGTGATGCGGTTCCCGAACCACCGGTACAGCTTTGACAGGTGATAACGAACTGGTAATCGCCGTTGTCAGAGACCCTCCCGTTCGCGTCGGTCTCTCGCCGACCGGACGCCCCCCACCACCACCACCATCACCACCAGAGCGGTTCAACGCGCTCCGACAACGGGTAGACGCAAGCTGCAACAGCATCGCGCGGTCGGGTCCCCCGCACTCGCCGCGTGGTACGCTACGTGGTTTCATCGGACGACCTCCCCCGGTCGTTCGCTTCCGACGGCGTCCACGCCTCGGTTTTTCGTTCTCCGCCGCCCGTGACTTGTGAGCGACGGGACACCGCTGTCGAGCGGTCGAGCCGGGGCTGACTCAGTCGAGTCGCTCGACCTGAATCAGCGCGACGGGGTCGTCCCAGCCGTAGACGGCGGGGTCGAGGTCGCCGTCGCCGACGATGCCGGCGTGCGGCGTGACGACGCCGCCCTCGGCGAGATCCGGGTCGCTCGCGCCGGTTCCCTCGGTGCCGGAATCGATGCCGTAGAGGGCCTGCGCAGGGGGGACCATGTCGCCGTACGCCTCCGTGTTGACCTCGGTTCCGGCGTCGTAGCTGGCCGCGAAGTACGACCGCGACTCGTTGACCCGCTCCGGGAGCGGCACGGTGTCGAGGCCGGCGAAGCCGTCGTTCGTGCCGATGAGCATGCTGACGAACGAGAGGTACGCGCCGCTGGCGTCAGTTTCCAGTTCGAGCGTCGCGGCCGCGGGGAACATCTCGCTCGCGGGGAGTTCGTCGGGGACGAGCGGCGTATCGCCGACTGCGACGCCGCGAACGTCGTCGCTCTCCTCGGCCAACTCGCCGAGCGGGCCGAGGTTCCCGTTCTCGGCGACTTCCCTGATGGCGTCGCTCGCCGGGTCGCCGACGGCGAACAGTTCGACGCTGGCGCGGTGGGCGACCACCGCCGGCGGGGTGAACGGCTGTCCAGTCGTCAGGTTCGCCACCGTCACGCGGTAGGTCCGCGCGGACTGGCCGTTTTCGTTTCCGGCCGCTTGGCCCGGAAGGCTCGCACTACCCAGACAGCCGGCGAGGGCGGTCAGCACGCCCGCGCCGGTCAGCCCGAGTACGGTTCGTCGCGTCGTCGGAGTCGTCGTGTCTCTCATTGGTCTCACGTGTGGTCGGTTCCACGAGAACGAAGACGCGAGGCCGGCTAAAGGCGATTTTTCGAGATTCGGGGTGACTCCGTGACGAATCGGGGTCGACTCTGTACCAAATTCGGACGGAAAAGACAGGAGAACCGAGGTTCGGACGGGTAAACGAGGCGCGAGCGCGTGTGGGAAGGTCAGAGAGGGACGGCGCGCGCGGGTATCTGGTCGCTCACCGGACCGTCACGTAGGTCAGGAACGCCAGCGCGACGAGTTGGAGGCCGCGGAGGACCAACACGGCCTGCTGGACGTGGGGGTCGCCGGAGTAGAGGCTCTGCATCGTGAAGAAGAAGTAGAGCGCGACGGCGTTCTCGACGAGCATGACGACGGCGAACGCGAGCAGGCCGAGGACGAGCGAGGTGCGGAACGTCCGGTAGTTGCGAATCCACACGGCGGTCAGCGCCGCGAGGAAGACGATGTTCGCGCCCGAGAGGGCGCTCGCCGCCATGATTTGGGTGTCCATTGCCATGGTCAATCGAGGTGTGTCGCGATCTCTTCGAAGGTGTCGCGGTACCGTTCGAACTGGTCGGTGAGGAAGTACAGTCGCCCGTACTTGTCGCCGCCGGCCTCGACGACCCCGTGGGATTCGAGGGCGTCGAGGTGGTGTCTGACGGTCTTGTAGCCCACGTCGAGTTCGTCGGCGAGGCGGTTCGCGTTCTGCGGCCGCTCCGAGAGGACGCGGATGATGCGGACGCGGTTCTCGCCGCCGCGGGTCGCCGTGAGTAGATACCAGAGCGCCTTCTCCATCGACTGTTCGTTTGACTGATTGGTCGAGCGCGGTAATATTCTCGCGGGTGCCTTCGACGCGACGGGTTCGACTCGGCGACGACCGCACATGAGCGTTGTTCCAGTTCCGTACCAAATTCGGGTGGAGTCTCCGGGCGCGCCGAATCGGCCTCGTCACCGAATCGAACCGAACCGG
The DNA here is from genome assembly GCF_001469875.2 of Haloferax marisrubri. GTDB lineage: Archaea > Halobacteriota > Halobacteria > Halobacteriales > Haloferacaceae > Haloferax > Haloferax marisrubri. The sequence goes on from NZ_LOPW02000010.1 coordinate 792,586, forward strand.
CAGGGGACGCCGCCAACGGCAGTAAGGGATATGTCGGTCGCGTCCTACGAAAACTCGTATGGACGACGACGCCGGGCAGAACGCGTGCACCATCGAGTCGCCGAAGGGCAGACCGTGTCCCTTCTGTGGCACGTCGATGGACCACCGCCACTGCAAGTACGTCTGCCCGGAACACGGGGTCGTCTACGACTGTAGCGACACGTTCTGGTAACGAAAACTGACAGATGACGCCCGCGCCGGTACCACCGCGAAGTCGGCGGGTTCGCCGGTTGATTTCACGACAGCACGAAGCGTTATGTCGGCGGAGGCCTAACGAATGACTGTCCTCCCCGGTCAGCTCAGTTGGTCCCGAGTCGGACGCGGCCACGCACACGAAACGATGCTCAACGAATCACAGGTCGAGGCGGGAAAAGACATCCAACAGCGGACGGGAAAGACGTTTTATTTCGCAACGCGGCTGCTCCCCGAGCGCGTCAGACACGCCACGTACGTGCTGTACGCATTCTTCCGTGTCGCCGACGAGGTCGTCGACGCCGAGGAGACCGCGCCGCCGGCACAACAGCGCGAGCGTCTCGAACGCCTCCGCGCCGAGGCGCTCGGCGAAGTCGAGACCGACGACCCCGTCCTGTCGGCGTTCGCCGAACTCAGGGAACGCTACGGTATCGACCCCGACGACGTGAACGTCTTCATCGACGCCATGGAGTCGGACATCGAAAAGGACCGCTACGAGACCTACGAGGAGTTAGAGACGTACATGGACGGGTCGGCCTCCGCGGTCGGCCGGATGATGACGGACGTCATGCGCCCCGACGACCCCGAGGCGGCGCTCCCGCACGCGACGGCGCTCGGGCAGGCGTTCCAGATGTCGAACTTCCTCCGCGACGTGGGCGAAGACGTGGTCGAACGAGACCGGGTGTACCTCCCGCAGACGACGCTCGACCGCCACGGCGTCGACACCGAACAGATTCTCGCGCTGGAGTTCGACGAGCGCGTCGCCGACGTGATGCGCGACGAACTCCGCCGAACGGAATCGCTGTACCGCGACGGCGTCGCCGGCATCGAATACCTCCCGGCGGACTGCCGGTTCCCGGTGCTCCTCTCGGCGGTGCTGTACGCCGACCACCACCGGTCGATTCGAAAGCTCGACTACGACACCCTCACGACGACGCCCGAACTCGGCTTCGGCCGGAAGGTCACGCTCCTCGCGAAGACCGCGGCGTACTGGGCCGTCTGGCGCGACCCCGTCGCCGTGTTCAAGGCCGTCAGCGTCGTCCCGTACCCGGAAGACGACGAACTCGACGCGGAGTTCGGCCCCGGTTCGACGCCGGTCGGCCGCGCCCGCCGCAGCGGACGCGTCTCCGGGTGGCTCCGCTCTCTGAGCCGCTGGGGCTCGGACTGAGCGCCGCACAATTTCTCCGCGACTGAAACGATTTACTGGGTGGCCGCTAGAGACCTCACCATGTATCGCGTCACCCTCGACACCCGGTTAGACTGTCCGCTGGGACGGGTGACCGCCGCGCACGACGTGACGCTGACCACGCCGTACTGGAATCTCTCGCCCGAGACGGGCCGGTGTGACCTCTGGGTCGAAGCCTCGTCGCCGGGGCGGTCGCAGTTGGAGTCCGGCATCCGGGCGCTCAGAGACGCCGACGGGGTCAGCTATTTCGAACTCAAGCGGAAGCGCGGTTCGCACGCGACCGCCCACGTGGTGCTCGAAGAGACCGTCGCCATCGAAACGGTCCTCGCCAACGGCGGCGCGGTCATCGCCCCGCTCCGCGACAGAGACGGCTGGGAGCGGTGGCATCTCGGTTTCGCCGACGCCGACGCCGCAGCCGCCACCCTCGACTCGCTCGACCGTCGCTACGAACTCGCCGTCGTCGAGCAGACGCCGCTCGACGACTCGATTCCGACCGACGTCTTCCGGCACTTCCACGAGGCCGCGACGCTCCTCGACGGCTGTGAGCGACTCACCGACACGGAGGCGCAGGTGCTCCGCACCGCGGTCGAACACGGCTACTACGAGACGCCGCGAAGCGAGTCGCTCGCCTCTCTCGGCGACCGCTGTGGCGTCTCCGACGTGGCCATCTCGAAGACGCTCCGCCGCGCTGAGCGAAAGCTCCTCGGTGCCGCCGTCTCCGCGCTCGCCGGCCTCGATGGTTTCGACACCGCCCCCGGCCCCGGTTCCGACTCCACACCCCACACCGACTCCAACTCGGCGAACGCGCGACCCGACGGCGGGGGTTAGCATCCTAACCCACCGGTTCTCCGGGGTCGCCGGCGTAGGTCTCGGTGATGAGCGCACACGCCGACGAACCGCTCTCGACCGCCGACGGACCGAGACCGATTCCCGATACGCTCCCGCAGACTGCCGACTCGCTCACGCCCGCGACCCCGCTGTCTCCCGACCGCTCACGCCATGCTCGGTGAGTCACGTCTCGACGGTCGGTACCGAAACGCCGCCCTGTTCGTCCTCTTGGCCGCCCTGTGGGGTGGGGCGTACCCCGCGATAACGGTCGGTCTGGAGTCGTTCCCACCGATTCTGTACGCCGCGCTTCGACTCGACCTCGGTGCGGCCCTCCTGTTGGCGTACGTGGGGTGGCGCGCCGACTACTGGCGGCCCCGGACGAGGCGCGATTGGGCGGTCGTCGCCCCGGCCGGGCTCTTGGCGCTCGCAGGCTACAGCATCCTCCAGAACGTCGGCCAGCAGACCGTCCCGAGCGCGGTCGCGTCGGTGCTCGCGGGGCTGATTCCGATACTGACCGTCGGCTTCGCGAAGCTGTTTCTCCCCGACGAGCGGTTCGGCCCTGTCGAACTGCTCGGCGTCGTCGTCGGCTTCCTCGGATTGGTCGTTATCACCGACCCGGACCCGGCGAACCTCCTCGGGGCGAACACCGCAGGGCAGGTGGTGCTGGTGCTCGCCGCGGCCTCGTTCGCACTCGGCGGCGTGCTCACTCAGCGAATCGACGCCGAGATACCCTTCGCCGCCCGCACCGCGTGGGCGATGGTCGTCGCGGCCATCGCGACCCACCTCGCCAGCGCCGCGAGTCCGACGGAGTCGCTGGCGCAGGTCGACGTGTCGCTTGCGGGGCTCGCTGGCCTCGTCTATCTCGGCGTCTTCGCCAGCGCGGTCAGCTACCTGCTGTACTTCTCGCTTCTCCCCCGCCTCGGCTCGGTCGAACTCAACCTCGTCACCTACGCCACCGCCGGCTTCGGAGCGGTGTACAGTTGGCTCCTGTTCACGGAACCCGTGACCGCGGCCACGCTCCTCGGCTTCGGGCTCATCCTTCTCGGCTTCGGCCTGCTCAAGTGGAAACGACTTGGGGCAGTCTATCGAGGTCGGCGTCGTGGCGTCGAGTCCGACTGAAACAGCCGCCGGCGAGCACCGACGCTCAGGAGCGCCACGGCAACCGCCGCGGAAGCCGCAGGAGCCGCGAGTCGAACCGGTCCGTCTTGAGCAGTCCGACGCCGAACAGCGCCGCGACCGCGACGGGAATCCAGTTGCCGAACCACGCGTTGATGCCGCCCCAGAGGATGACGAAGCTCACCAGGTCGTCGAGCATGAACTCCGTGCGGTCGAGTCGCGCGAGGAGCGCCTCGCGGTCGAACGACCGGTCGAGCGCGACGACGGCGACGGTCGCGCTGACGACCCAGCCGGCGTAGTTCGAAAGCGGGACGCCGTAGAACAGGCGCGCGTCGTCGGCGAGGCGGTAGTACTCCCAGAAGCCGAGCGCGACCGCGCCGGGGTCGAGCACCACGTCCATGGCGAGGACGGCCGCGATGACGACGCCGAGGCGGACGGCCCCGTTGCGGGCGCGGTCGCCCAACAGGAGCAGACACAGCAGGTAGGCGTTCATCACGAGCGGGATGAAAAACACCGGGAGCCCGACGGGGACGCCGGCGACCGTCGGCCCGAGGTCGACGCCGTAGTGGAACCAGCCGTAGGGCCAGCCCGTGGTGACGCCGGTGTACTCGATGGCGTAGGCGTAGGCGGTGAGCGCGCCGACGCCGAGGGCGGCCCGACGTGTCACGAGCGGGAGGACGCCCACGATGAGCGGCGAGCGCATCACGAGCGTCCCGAGGAGGATGAGAAACGCGTTGAACGCGAGCGGGTCGGGGAGCCAGCCCATCGCGCTGGCGACGAGGAGCACCGCGCCGTTCAGCGGGAAGAACACCGAGATGGTAAAGCGGTTGTCGCGCACCAGCCGGTCGAGCGACGCCTCCGCCTCGCTCCGGGTGGACGGCAGGCGCGCTCGCAGGTCGCTCGCGCTCACGGACGCACCTCCGGGGACTCGCCGTTACCCATTGACGAGCCTCCAGAGAGCCCCGAGGGTGATGAGCATGCCGACGACGGTGTTGATGACGGGATACCACCAGTACGCCCGGTCCACGTCGACGCCGGCGGCGACGATGCCGAGGACGACGACCGGATAGGCCGCCAAGAGCGCGCCGAGTCGGAGGTCGACCGCGGCGAAGGCGACGGCGGCGAGACCCCACGTCGCGGCGCAGTACCAGTAGGTCCGGCGCTCGCCGAGGGCTGTCGCAGTCGTCCGAATACCGGCCTCGCGGTCGGGTTCGATGTCCGGAATCGCGGAGAACGTGTGCATCCCCATCGTCCAGAGCCACGCGCCCGCGACGGCGAGCATCGGGGGGTTCGACCCCGAGACGGCCGCGTAGGCGGCGACGCCCGGCAGGACGTACAGGCCGTTCGACACCGAGTCGAGAAGCGGCGTCGTCTTGAACCGAAGCGGCGGGGCGCTGTACTCGACGGCGAGGAAGAAGTGCGCGGCGAGCCACGGCCACGCCACCCGCGGGACGAGGACGAACAGGCCGACGCCGAGCAGGCCGCTCCCGGCGACGACGGCGGTGTTCACGGGGTCGCCGCGCCAGCGGGCCTCGCGGTCGTCTTTCTTCGGGTTCGCCTCGTCCACGTCGGCGTCGAACACGTCGTTGACGCCGTAGAGGAAGACGTTCGCGGGGACGAGGAAGTACGCGAACAGGGCGACCGCTTCGAGGCCGAACAGGTCGGCGGGGGCGCTCGCGGCGGCCGCGACGCCGACGACGACGGGACCGGCGAGGTAGAGCCAGAAGCGGGGCCGCGAGAGGACCGCGAGGTAGACGAGGCGGTCCCGCAGACCGCCGTCTGCCCGGGCGTTGCTCTCTCGTCCACCGTCGCCGCCCTCCCCGACCTCGGTCTCTGCGGCCATGTCGGCGCTCACCTCGCGTCGTCGGCCATCTCCTCGGCGGTGAGTTGGCCGCTGATGAGACACATCGGGACGCCGATACCCGGCGTGGTAAACGACCCGGTGAAGTAGAGGCCGTCGACCGCGTCGGAGCCGTGGGGCGGGCGGAGCAGCGCCGTCTGGAACAGCGTGTGCGCGAGGCCGAGCGCCGTGCCCTGCGTGCTGTTGTAGCGCTCCTTGAAGTCGTTCACGCAGAACGACTCCTCGACGACGATTCTGTCGCGGAGGTCGACGCCGGTGTTGTCGGCGATGTCGTCGAGGACGAGGTCGCGGTAGCTCTCGCGGAGTTCCGGCGTGTCCTCCAACCCGGCCGCGATGGGGACGAGCGCGAACAGGTTGCTGTGACCCTCGGGTGCGACCGAGTCGTCGGTCTTCGACGGCACACAGAGGTAGTACGCGGGGTCGTCGGGCCACGCCGGGTCTTCGAATATCGTCTCGAAGTGGTCGTCCCAGTCGGTGGGTAACACGAGCGTGTGGTGGGCGAGTTCGTCCACGTCGCCCTCGACGCCGAGATAGAGCAGGAACGCCGAGGGGGCGTACGTTCGGGAGTCCCAGTAGTCGGCGTCGTACTGGCGCTTCTTCTCCGGGAGGAGCTCCTGTTCGGTGTGGGCGTAGTCGGCGTCGGAGACGACCTGGTCGCAGAGGAACTCGCGGCCGTCCTCAGTGCGGACGGCGAACCCGCCGCGGCGACCGGCGATTTCGGCCACCGGGGAGTCGGTGTGGAACTCGACGCCCAACTCCTCGGCGAGGTCGACGATGGCGTCGACGACGCCCGCGAGGCCGCCGTCGGGGTAGTAGACGCCCATGTTGAAGTCCACGTGGCTCATGAGGTTGTAGAGCGCCGGCGTGTTGTTCGGCGCGCCGCCGAGGAACACCAGCGTGTACTGCATTATCTGCTGGAGCTTCGGGTGGTCGAAGTAGTTCTCGACGTGGTCCTGCATCGACCCGACGAGCGACAGCCCCCACGAGTACCGGAACACGTCGAGGTCGATGTAGTCGGTGAGGTCCGGGCGGTCGGTGTAGACGAAGTGCTCCATCCCGATGCGGTAGTTCCGCTCGGCCTTCCGGAGGTAGTCGTCGAGCCGGTCGCCCGCGCCGGGTTCGTACGACTCGAAGGTGGCCTTGTTGGCCGCGACGTCGGGGAGCATGTCGACCCGGTCGCCGTCCTTGAAGAAGATGCGGTAGTGCGGGTCGAGCCGGGTCAGCCCGTAGTAGTCCTCCGGTTGCTTGCCGAAGTAGGCGAAGAAGCGCTCGAACACGTCGGGCATGAGGTACCACGACGGCCCCATGTCGAACCGGAAGCCGTCGCGTTCGAGCGTGCTGGCTCGGCCGCCGAGCTGTTCGTTCTTCTCCAACAGCGTCACGTCGGCACCGGCGTCCGCGAGGTAGCACGCCGTCGAGAGGCCGCCGAAGCCGCCGCCGACGACGACGACGGACTCGCCGGCGAGAGAGTCGAGAGCCGAGACAGAATTCATGTCCGTTCGTAAGGACGTAGAGGACATAAATCGACTGACCGAATCGACTGCCGTCGGGGGGTAGCTTTAGGCTCGGTCCCTCCTTACGGCCCCGCATGAACGACACCACCGCGGTGGTCACAGGCGCGAGTTCCGGAATCGGCGCGGCGGTCGCGCGCGCTCTCGGTCGCGCCGGTGCGACTGTCGTCGCCTGCGCCCGCGACGGCGACGCCCTCCAGTCGGTCGTGGACGACATCGAGGCCGGCGGCGGGACCGCCAGCGCCGTCCGCGCCGACGTGCGCGACGAACTCGACATGGAGCGCCTGATGGAGACGGCGGCCCGCGCCGGCGGGCGCATCGACGTGCTCGTCGCCAACGCCGCCGTCGCCCACGGCACGCCCGGCGAGATGCCCGCGCCCGAGGAGTCCTACGCGGCGTTCGACGACACGCTCCGGACCAACGTCCGCGGCGTCTTCGCGGCGGTCAAAGAGGCGCTCCCGCACATGGCCGACGACGGACGCATCCTCGTGCCCTCCGGCGCTATCGCTCGCGAGGCGAAGCCGGGGATGGGCGCGTACGCCGTCTCCAAGGCGGCCGCCGAGGCGCTCGGCCGGCAGTTCGCCGCCGACTGCGACCAGACCGTGACGGTCGTCGACCCCGGCCTCGTCGCCACCGACCTCACCGGCGGACAGGGCCGCGACCCCGACGACGTGGCCGATCTGTTCGTCTGGGCGGCGACCGACGCCGACCCCGCCGAGTTCGACGGCGACATCGCGGACCTCAAGGCGTGGAAACAGGCGACGCGGTGAGGTCTCTCGTCGGTTCGACCCCCGCGCTCCGCCGGAATCGCGCCCCTTATTAATCCGAACCATTTCGTTCATAATATGAACCGTTCGACGGCCATCGGCGCGGGGAGCGTCGTGGCACTCGTCGCGCTCTCCGGATACGCCGCGAGCGCCGAGGCGTGGAACCTCCTTATCGTCTCGTGGGCCGCCTTCGGCGCGATGGCGCTCGCCGCGCCCTTCGGCGCGCGGAGCCGGACCGAACACGCCGAGGGACTCGTGTGGGGCTACGGCCTCGCCAGCGGCGCGATGGTGACGAGCGCCGCGGTGTTTCTGGTCCCGCAGGCGCTCGGCCACCACCCTCAGTTCGGCGGCTTCGGCATCGCGTTCGGCATCCTCGCGGGCTTCGCCGCCCACACCGTCGGCCACCGCTTCGCTCACATGAACTTCCCCGTGGACCGCACCGTGACCGAACTCTCGGCGCACGCCATCTCCGCGGGCGCGATTATCGGCATCGTCTACGGCAACATCGACGTGGGCGTCGGTCTCGGCCTCGCCATCGTCTCGCACAAGGGACCGGCCGGCTACGCCGCCGCCCGCCGGCTCTCGGGACAGGACAAGTCGGTCGCCCCGCTTCTCCTCCCCGCGGCGGGCCTCGGCATCGCCGCCATCGTCTCCAGCGCCGTCTCGCTCCCGGCGACCGACGCCTTCCGCGGACTCGTCTTCGGGTTCGCCTCCGGCGTCTTCCTCCACGTCGCCATGGACTTCCTCCCGCGCTGTGAAATCGGCAGCGAGATTCACGAACTCCTGTCGGTCGAAGACGGCCACGCCCACGCGATTCTCGACCGCCTCCGGGTCCACGCCGCGCTGAGCACCGGCGTCGGCGGCCTCGCCGTCTTCGCCGCGTGGCTGGTGCTCAACTAATCGACTCTTGACGACTCGACGACTCGACGACTCGACTACTCGCCGGCCGGCCCGAGGTAGCCCCACGCGAGCAGTCGGTCGCCGTCGCCGCTTATCCACCGCTCGCCGATGTCGTCGCGGTAGTACAGGTTCGGGATGACGATGTCGTCGACGCGGTCGTACGCCTGTTTTCTCGCCTCCTGCATCGTCTCGCCCTTCCCGGTGACGACGAGCGGGATGCCGCTTTCACCGGCGGCGCGCCACTGTCCATCGACGAGCTTCGCGTCCTCGATGTGGACGCCCTCGCGGCTGTCGGTCTCGAAGACGACCGCCGCGTTCCGCGAGTTCTCGTCGTAGGTCTTCTCGTCGGTGAAGGGGAACGGCGGCAGGACGATGCGGACCGCGATTTGGTAGCCGCTGTGGACCGATAGCTCGGGGTCGTTGCCGTGGGCGAGGTCGTAGAAGAACTGCGCGGTCGACGACTCGAACGACTCCTCTTGGAGCGTAATCGTCGGGTAGCCGAACCGCGGCGTGAACTCCAGCGGGTAGATGCCGTGTTCGTTGACGATGCAGTTGATGTCGATGCTCCCGACGTAGCCCTCCTCGGCGAGCCACGGTTCGAGCCGGCCCAGCGTCTCCTCGAACAGCCGGTTCCGCCCGGCCCAGAACATCGACGTGCCCATCTCGCCGGTCGAGGGGCCGATGTTGCCCGGAAAGAGCTTCTTGTGCTCGAAGTTGAAGTTCACCGGGTCGACGAACGTCTCCCCGTTGAAGAAGCCGCAGACGGCGATTTCGACGCCTTCGACCTTCCGCTGGAGCTGAAAGCCCTTCATCCGGTGGCCCCACGCCTGCTTGTACGCGCGGAGCACCTCGACCACGTCGCTCCCGTCGTCCTCGTTGCCGACGTAGAGGAGTCGCTTGACGTTCTGGACCTCGCCGAGCGGCTTGATGACGTAGGGGGCGCGGTTCCGCCGGACGTACTCGATTCCCTCGTCGAAGTCGCGGAAGATGCGCTGTTCGATGGTGTTGACGCCGTGTTCTTCGAGCACGTCCATGGCGTAGCCGCGGTCCTCTTCGAGGCGGTCGGTGTTCGGCGTCCCGCCGACGACGGCGTGCCCCTCCTCGCGGAGTTCCTGCGCCAGCGCCCCGGTGCCGATATCGGAGCCGACCCAGATGTCGTCGAAGACGATGACGTCGGCCCACTCGACCTCCGCGCGCCAGTCGTCGGTCTTCGGAACGAAGCCGTCGCCAATTTCCTTGTCCCGCTCGGCTTCGATGTAGTACCGCACGTCGTGGCCCTCCCTGTGGACCTGCCACGCGAGGTCGGTGATGAGCGCGGCGTCCGCCGACACGAAGAGGAAGTTCATAGCCGAGGACTCGGGCGCGACCTGAAAACTGTATGCGTGGTGAGAGGTAGCGCGGGCCGCTCAGTCGCTCGTCAGCCGGCGAAGTTGGACGGAGACGCCGAGCGCCGCCCCGAGGAGCAACACGAGGTTGAACGCCGCTTGGAACGGCGCGCGGTACTCGGGGTTCACCCACGTCGTGATGGTCTGGCTGGCGTTGAGGTAGAACTGGAGCGCCGCGATGAGCGCGAGCAACAGCAGTCCCGCGAGCACCGCGTAGTCGAGGTAACGACGCATCCGCTCCGCGAACTCGCGGTTCTCGGTTTCCTCGTCGTCTCCCGCGTCGTCGGCACTCTCGGTCGGCTCCGGGGTCGCGTCAGTCGATACCGTCGTCTCGGTGTCGGCCTCGTCGGCAGTCGTCGAGTCGTCGCTCATTTCGACCACCTCCGGGCGACGAAGACGGCCGCGAGCAGTCCCACGACCGCCACTATCGGGCCGAATCCGGGTGCCGCCGAGGAGGTCTCGGTCTGCTCGTACGCGGTTTCTCGCGGTGCGTCGCCGTCGCCGTTCTCGAAGTCTTCGACGCGGAGTTCCACGTCCTCTCTGGTCTGGTTCACGCTAATCGTCCTCGTTGGGTTCAGGTTCGCCGCGCCGCGGGCGGTGTCGATGACGACCCCGTCGCGGAGCAACACGGCGTCGATGTAGTAGTTGTAGTCGTTCGGGACGCTCGCCGACGCGCCCACCGTCTCGGTCCGGCCGGCCGCGATGGTCCCCGCGTCCACCGTCGTCCGGGAGGCCACGATGTTGGATTCGGCCTGCCGGAGGACGAACAGCACGGAGAGTTCCTCGGCCGGGTCGTCGCCGGCGTTCGTCAGCGTCGCCGTCAGGTCCAGCGTCGTCCGGTCCTCGTCGGCCTCGGCGATGGCGAAGGAGACGGGCGGGAGCGCCTCGCTGTCGGTGAACGAGGTGGTCGACCGGAGGTACGGCGGCTTGATGGCCGAGACGCCGCGGACGCTCTTTCGCGCCTCGTCGACCCGCTCGTCGTCGCTGTAGAGTACGACCTCGATGTCGTAGCCGCCCTCGCGGGGGACCGTGAGGTTGGTCGTCGTCGCCGTCTCACCGTCCTTCGAGAGCGTCCCCACGTCGAGTTCCCGCGTCGTCGTCAACAGCCCCGACTCGGCGTCGACGGCGCGAACGAGGACGCTCACGTTCCGCGTGGGGTTGCCTCGGTGGTCGATTCGCGTCTCGATTTCGAGGGTGACCGTCTCCCCCGTCGCCTGCCCGGCCGCGATGGAGACGCCGGCGACGTCCACCGGTCCGGGTCGGACGGGCCCGTCGTCGGTCGGGTCCGCGATGACCCCCGGCACGACGGCGGCGGCGACCAGCGCCACGACGACGACGCCGACCGCCCCGGCGGTGAGGAGGGCGTTTCTTTCCATACCCGACTGACATTTACGGTCGGGTATATGTTTTGTCCCCGACGGGTTGACGGAGCGAGCGACGCGGCGGCGACGCCGCGGCCGTGGGGACCCGCTCGCGACCGGGAGTGTCATGGTAAGTGTGAACACACGCTTTCGTCCCGGAGCGCGTATCTCTACTGCTATGTCGAAGGCAATGCAGCAGGCGACGTGTTCGTGCGGGTTCAGCGTGACATCCGAGAACAGAAACGAGGTCGTGAAAGTGATTCAGGAACACGCCCACGACGAACACGGAAAAGAGATGACGAGAGACGACGTGCTGGCGATGATGAAGCAGGCCTGACGAGCGTGGTCGGGCGTGGATTTTTATAGGACGGCGTAGCGATATGTGGCATGGCAACATACGTTATCGGGACGAACTCGGTCCACACGAGCGCCGAAGTCTGCGACTATCTCTCGCGGCGAATCGACGCCGGCGACGTGCTCCACGTCGTCAACTCCCACCCCGGCGGCGACGAGACCGACAGCGAGGACGCCCGCGACGGCGAGGACGCCCTGAACGTCGTCGTCTCCCGACTCGGCGACCTCGTGGACGTAGAGACACACCAGTACATCCGCGGTAACGACGCCGCCGAGGACATCCTCCAGTGCGCCGACGAACAGGACGCGGACGAAATCGTCATCGGCATCCGAAAGCGCAATCCGACCTCGAAAATCGTCTTCGGCAGCACGGCACAGGACGTGCTGTTGAACTCGAACGTCCCGATGGCGGTCGTCCCGCTGGAAAAAGTCTAATCGACGCGTCCGAGACCGGTCGCGGCCGACTCAGTCTCCGGCCCGGTACTCGACGAGAACCATCTCGAACGCGGGCTCCTCGTCGCCTTCCTCCTCGTAGAACGCCATGTAGCCCGGCAGCGGGCTCTCCGGCGTGACACAGCTCTCCCAGAAGACGCTCCCGTTCGTCCGGACGACGAAGTTCGCGCACTCCAAGCCGGCGTAGGCGGAGATTTCCTCGACTCTGAAGCTCACGTTGCCGTTCGCGCCGGAGGCCTCCCAGCCGTCGCCGACGCTGAGCGTCTCGCCGTCGACCCCGCTGTAGTACGGCGAATCGAAGCCAATCGTGGCGACCGACCCCGACGGGCTTCCGGCGAGTTCGCCGTAAATCTCGTCCGGCGGCGCGCTCACGGTCTGCTCGCTCGTCGTGTTGGGCGTGACCAGTTTCGTCCGAATCGTCACCTCGTCGTCGGTCGCGGAGACGACCTCCCACTCGTAGGTGGCGGTGCCGTCGATGCTCGGACTCGTGATGTCGTAGCGGTAGTACTGCCCGGTCCGGTACCGCTGGTCCCACGTCCCGTTGAAGTCGAAAGACGTCCTCTCGGTTGCGTCGCCGTCGCCGCTCTGGTCTGCCGAGTCGCCGTCGGCGGCGGTCGCGGTCGCGTCCGTCGCGCCCGCCGACGAGTCGGTCGCGGTCGTGGCGTCGCCGCCGACGCCGCCCCCGCACCCGGCGAGGAGAACCATGAGTGCGACGAGGAACACTCGCGCTACTGTGGGTTGCATACAAGACACGAGAGGCCACCCGGGGACATAATAGACACGTCAGACGGGACGAGGGCGCACGGGGCGAACCGAGACGAACCGTTCAGTTCTCGCCGTCGGCCTCGAGGACCTTCTCGGCGAGCGTCGGCACGAACGTCCCGATGTCCGTGACCATGCCGATGGCCTGCGAGGAGCCGCGGTCGAGCAGTTGCGTGACGGTCGCGGGGTTGATGTCCACGCAGACGGTCTTCGCCGTCGAGGGCAGGCAGTTGCCGACGGCGACCGAGTGCAGAAGCGTCGAGAGCATGAGCACCATGTCGGCGCGGTGGGCCTGCTCGCGGATGGCGTTCTGCGCCTCGATGGTGTCGGTGATGGTGTCCGGAAGCGGGCCGTCGTCCCGAATCGACCCCGCGAGGACGTACGGCACGTCGTTTTTCACGCACTCGTACATCACGCCCTCCGTGATGAGGCCCTCCTCGACCGCCTCGGCGATGCCGCCGGCGCGGATGACCTCGCTGATGGTGTAGATGTGGTGTTTGTGACCCTTTCGGGGGTGTTCCATCGTCTCCATGTCCATCCCGAGAGAGGTGCCGTACAGCCCGCGTTCGATGTCGTGGGTGGCGAAGCCGTTCCCGGCCGAAATCATGTCCACGTAGCCCTCGCGGACGAGTTCGGCGAGGGCGTCGCCGCCGCCCGAGTGGATGAGCGCCGGCCCGGCGACGACGAGGACGTTCCCGCCGTCGGCTTTGGTCTCGCGGAGCGCGTCGGCGACCTCGCCGATGAGCGACTCCGAGGGGCGTTCCGAGGAGACGCCGCCCTGCATGAACCCGAAGGGGCCGGAGGCGTCGCGGGGCCGCTCCGGCGGCTTGACGCGAATCCCCGCCTCGTCGGTGACGACGAGGTCGCCCTCCTCGATGCCGTTGAGGACCTTCGTGTAGGCCCGCGGGCCGTCGTCAGTCTCCTCGACGACTATCGCGCAGTCCATCTCGATGTCCTCGACCGGGAGCCACTCCCCTTGATACCGAACGTCGGTCGGGTGGTTCGTCGTCGAGTAAAAGCCCACGGGGACGACCCGGTCGGCCGGCGAGGCCTCGACGCGGGCGTCCACGGGGTCCGTGAGGTTCGCGCCGATTTGGTGGAGTTCGTGCAGTATCTCCTGGAGCGTCTCGCGGTCGTCCGCGGTCACCGACATCCGGCAGTAGGAGGTCTGGTCTTTCTGCCGTCCGACGTCGAACTGCTCGACGTCGAAGTCGCCGCCGAGGTCCATCACGATACCCATGGCCTGTTGCATCATCCCCGAGTCGATGATGTGGCCCTCGAGTTCGACCGTGCGCGTGAACGTCATCGACGGAGAGACGGGGGAGGCGGCAAAGTGGGTTACGGACACGACGACGCGGAGAAAAGACGGATTCGAAGGGAGTCGGTCCGCTCAGAGGAAGAAGCTCTTGAACGTGTTGGCGACGGTCCAGACGACCTGGTCGACGGGGTGACCCCGCTCGCCGGAGACGCGGATGCGGTCGTCGGCGAGGGCGTCTTGAACCTCGGCGAGCGGGTCAGACGAGTCGGCGATGGTTTCGAGGGTCTGTCGGTCCGTCGTGATTCGGGTCGACGCCTCGTCGTTGGCGCCGGTCGAGATGTCGTCGATGCGCATGTCGTCTTGCACCGACGCCGAGAACACGTGCGTCTCGTCGCCGTCTTCGATGTAGACGTTCACCGTCTTCCCCGCGATGAGGCTTCGGGCGAACGACACGTCGAGCTGTTCGACGTTATCGTTGTACAGCGCGACGCCCTCTTCGAGGAGCTGTTGCATCTCCTCGTCGCTCGGTGCCTCCGACTCCTGTGCGAACACCGGCGCGGACGCGGCCACCGCGACGAGCGCGACGGCGAGGAACAACGAGACGAAACGGGTGGATGTGGACATTTCTGTGTGGTATATGCCGGGCGAGGACATAATGGTTCCCGCGAGCGTTCAACGGGATGACTCGTTCCCGTCAGCGAACCGTTCCGAGGAACGACAGGAGATGGCCGAACGTCTGTTCGAACGCCCGGCCGTAGTGGTCGAAGTGGTCCGCGGGGAGTTCGACCAGCGTCGAGTCCGGAAGCTCGTCGGCGAGGTCGGCCACCGCGTCGGCGGGCGCGAGGTCGTCGCGCGTCCCCGAGACGAGGAGCGTCGGGCAGGTGACCGCCTCAGGGTCGGGAAGCGCCCGGTAGCGAAGTAACGAGAGGAACAACCGAGCGGGCGTCTCGTCTCGCCACGCGCTCCCCGGCGGCACGAGGTCGCGGTAGGCGGCGCGGACCCCGGGGTCCTCGAAGACGGCCATCGACGAGCCGTCGCCGACGACCGGGACGCGATAGGGGCCGAGGAGCCGCGACTGGAGCCTGTCGCGGACGCCGGCGGCGACCGCCGCGAGCGTGCCTTTGACGCCTCGCCCCCGCGTGACTGCCTTTCCGTCGAGCATCGGGTTCTGGGCGACGACGGCGGCGACGCGACCGTCTTCGGCCGCCGCGCGGAGCGCGTAACCGCCGGAGAGCCCCGACCCCCAGAGGACGAGCGAGCGCGAGTCGATTTCGTCGCGTCCGCGGAGGCCGTCGAGCGCGGCGTGCCAGTCGGCGACCTGCGAGTCGGGCGCGACGAGGTTCCGGGGTTCGCCGTCGGAGTCGCCGGTGTGCCGATAGTCGAAGAGGAACGCCGCGTAGCCCGCCTCGGCCAGCCGCTCCGCGTAGGGTCGGAGCCCGAAGCGACGCTCCGCGGCGAGTTCGCCCGCCATGACGACCACCGGCGGCGACTCGACGCCGTCGGGGCGGTAGAGCCAGCCCGCGCAGTTCGTCCCCTCGCTCTCGAACGTCAGCGAGACGCGCGAGTACTCGAAGTGCGAGGGCCGACGCGGGCCGCGCGCGGCGGGGCGCTCGCCGCGGTGACGCCACGCGCTCACGCGTCACCCTCCTCGTAGAGGCTGTCGAGGACGCGTTGCGATAGCTCCTCGTCGTCCAGCGAGTAGTCGTTGTACGCGCGAATCCAGTCGGCTTCGAGCGTCCACGTCGCCTGCACGTCGCCCTCGCTTCGGAGCACCGTCGCCTCGACGGTCCTCGGGACGAACTCGTCGTCGCGGGCGAGGTCGAGGAACGCCGTGACGGCGCGGCCGACTTCGCCGTGGTCGGGTTCGACGTCCGGGAACGCCGTGAGATAGGTCAGCGAGACAGACTCGTCGAGGGAGATCGACTCGACGCTGATGCCGTTGCCGCGGAGCGCCTCCTCGACGGCGGCCGCCGGTTCGAGGTCGTTCATACCACGCGATACGACTGCCGGCGGCTAAACGTTTGCCGCGAGACAGGACGACGCACGGGTCCGACCGACGGCGTCGAGTCGGCTCGGCAGGGACGAAACGATTCAGTCCGCGCTCGCGTCGGCCCGGCGGAGCGCGTCGCGGAGCGAAAACAGCGGCTCGATGTCGCCGGCGGCGTAATCCACGAGGAGTCGAGTGAGTTCGGCGTGCGTCCGCGTGTGGTCGAGTCCCGCGACGACCCCCTCGACGTACGCCTCGCCCAGCGCCTCGCCGACGTGCGCGCCCTTGACGTGGTCGTCCTCGACGCCGAGGCGTTCGAGGTAGCCCGCCGGGAGGTCGTAGTCGTCGTACCAGACCGAGGGCTGGTCCACGCCGGCTTCCTTGCACGCCTTCCACAGCGCCGGAATGTCGCGGTTCGGACGGACCGCTTCCGGGTACGCCTCGGCGGCGAGCGTCCCGAGGTCGACGTGGTCCGCGAACAGCGCGTCGATTCGGCTCGGCGCGTCCGCCCAGACGCCGGCGTCCGCGACTCGGTCGGCCCACGCGCGGAGGTGGTGTTCGTCGAAGTACTCGCCGTTGTAGGTGACGACGGCCCCGCTGCGGGCCTCGCACCACTCGACGACCCGCCGGAGGAGGTCGGCGGTGTGTTCAAGCGACCAGTCGCCGTCGCGGAGGAGCACCTCGACTTCGACCTCGGCGTCGTCGCTGGCGCGGTGGCCGAGGCCGACGGCGACCAACTCGAAGTCGTCGGTGTTTCGGAAGTCGCTCGGCGGACCGTTCGGGCTGGCCGTCTCGATGTCGAGTGCGAGTCGCCCCTCGTGCATACCCCGCTGTTCCGCCGGCGGGAGTCAAAAGTGGCCGGATTGTTCGGCGATTCGAACGGTCCGAGACGGACGCACCGCTCACGGTTCGAGCGGGTCAGAAATGAAGTGAAGTGGAAGTGACGTTCGCCGCGGGCGTGCGGCGACAGCCGAGCGCGTCGGCGCTCGCTATTCGGAGCCGAACATGTTGCGCATCATCGGGTGCATCTCCATGAGCTGTTCCTCCGCGATCTCCTCGTACAGTTTGTACGTGATGGAGACCGTAAGGAGCAGCCCCGTCCCGGAGACTGCGCCGATGGTGCCGAGCATGTTCGCCATGACGGCGAGCAGGCCGACGAGCGCGCCACCGATGACGGTCACTTGCGGGATGTACCGCTCCATGACCTTCTCGATGACCTGCGGGTTACGTCGGAACCCGGGAATCTGCATCCCGGAGTTCTGAATCTGTCGCGCGGTCGATTCCGGACCCATGCCCGTCGTCTCGACCCAGAATATCGCGAACACCGCGCCACCGACGATCATGAAGACCAGGTCGATGAGCACGCGGATGGCGATGTCGAGCGGGTCGGCCGACGTGAGTCCGAGGAACCACATCCAGTCGGACCGCGACTGGATGGGCGCGAGGTAGTAGAACAGGCCACCGGTGACCTGTCCGCTCGTGTACTGGCCGAGCCACGCTGGCATGGCCGCCCACGAGTTGTTGAGGATGCGCCCGAGGAACTGGATGTTCGCCTGCAGGGCGCGAACGAGGATCATCGGCAGGACGCTCGCGTAGATGAGCTTGACCGGGAAGCGACCGCGGGCACCCTTCACACGGGCGTGCGAGAGGGGAATCTCGACGCGGACGCTCTCGGCGTAGACGACGATGCCGAAGATGAGCACCGTCGTGATAAGCGCGAGCAGTTGACCCTGACCGAGGAAGATCGTCGACAGCAGGTCGGTCGGCGAGGCCGGCAGTTCGACGGCACCGGTGACGATGCCGATCCACGTCGGGAAGAACCCGGACGTACCGCCGAGGCCCTGCCAGCTGAACAGCCCACCGACGAGCTGCTGGCTGACGCCGGCGATAATGAACAGGCCGACCCCGGAGCCGACGCCCCACTTGCTGACGATCTCGTCCATGAACAGGATGAGGACACCACCGACGGCGATCTGCGCGAAGATGAGTCCCTTCACGCCAAGCGTACCGATGCCGAGCGACGCCGCTACGGCTTGGTCGGCCGGCAGGAAGTTGCCGGCGAACACCATCGGCGCGCCCGTCAGGACGATCATGACCCCGACGAGCAGCTTCTGCAGTCCCTGATAGAGGACCTGGTCGCGCGGGTTGTTGTCCGTGTCGAGCCCGAGCAGGTCAGCACCGCCAAGCAGTTGTAGGACGATGCTCGCCGTGACGATGGGACCGATGCCCAGTTGGAGCACCGAGCCCTGCTGGCCGGCCAAGATGGACCGGAACTGACCGAACAGGTCGTTCGCGGTCGCGGCGTCGAGGCCGAACAGCGTCACGTTCGTCAGGAAGAAGTACAGAACGAGGATGCCGCCAGTCCACCCGAGCTTCCGGCGGAACGGTACGTGTCCCTCCGGACGGGCGACTGCGGGCATCCGCGCCAGCACTGGTTCGGCGGCGTCCTTCCATCCCATGATTTATTCCTCGTCGTCCTCGTCGGCGTCGGCCGCTTCTTCGGCCTCTGCCGCTTCTTCAGCGCGTTCGGAGAGTTCGGCGTTGCCGCCTGCCTCTTCGATGAGTTCGACGGCACCGGCCGTGAAGGCGTCGGCGACGACGTGCAGTTCGTTGCGGACCTGCCCGCCACCGAGCACCTTCACCACGTCCGCTTCCCAGCCGTCCTCGGCCACGTCGCGGGCGTCGATGGTGTAGGTGTCGCCGTCCTTCTCGGCGACTCCGTCGGCCGCGAGGAGCGCCGCGTCCTCGTCGAGCTTCTGAATCTTGACTTCGGCGACGTCGTCCTGCAGGACGTCCGGTCGCTTGAAGCCGTGCTTGCCGAGCGGCTCGTAGTTGTGGAACTCGTGTTTGTCGCGTCCGGCGCGGCCGCGACCGCCGCGGTGACCGGCACCGCGTCGGTTCTTGTGCGTACCGCCGCTGTGCGTGCGGGAACCGCGTTGGCGTCGCTTCTTGGACGTCATCGCATGTCCTCCAGGAGTTCGTCGATCTGATCGGTGCTGTGCTTACCGAGCTGGCCACCTTCCTTGGTGACGTGCTTCTGTCCGCGGTGACCGCCACGCGGCGGGTGCAGACGGAGCACGGGGGAGACGCCCTGGTCTCGCAGCGTCGTCTCCTCGTCGACGATGGCCTGCGCGAGCGCAGCCACGTCGTCGTAGTCGGTGTTCTCGGAGACCCACTCGTCGGTGATGTCGCCGTCGCCCTCCTCGGGCTCGGCGCGCGTGCTGATGAGCGTCTCGACGACGTCGACGCTCGGCTCGCCGTGCGCGACGAAGTCGTTGACCTTCGAGATCATCCCGCGGTAGGCGTCCGTTTCCGGCACGAACGTCGCGTGGTTCACGCGGTGGATGTTGAGCATCGTGAGCGTGTCGCGGACGTCCTGTGCGATGTTGACCTCACCGCGAAGCTGAACGATAGCCTGCATTATTCGCGCACCTCCTGACGGACTTCACGAGCGCGCCGCGGCGTGCGGGACTGCGACGCGTTCTTGAGCGCGTTGTAGGTCGCCTTCGCGAGGTTGACCGTGGTCCGGGTGTTCCCGTCGCTCTTGGTCCAGGCGTCCTGGATGCCGGCGAGTTCGAGGATGTTCCGGACGGTCTCTGCGGCCGCGAGGCCGAGACCCTGCGGGGCGGGGATGATACGGACCGTCACGGAGCCGGCCTTGCCCTCTGCCTTGCGCGAGAGGGAGTTGAGGCCGCCTGCGCGGTCTTCCCACGAGCCCGAGCCGCGGTCTACCTTGATGATGTTCAGTTTCGCCACCTCGATGGCTTTCTGGATGGCACCGCCGACCTGATCGTCGCGGGCCTCAGCGTAGCCGAGGTAGCCGTCACGGTTCCCGACTGCGACGACACACCGGAACTTCACCCGGCGGCCGGAATCGGTCATGCGCTGGACCATGTTGATGTCGAGCACCTCGTCGTCCAGTCCGGGAAGGAGCTGGTCGACGAGCTGGGGTTCCTTGAGCGGAAGTCCCGTCTCGAGCGCCTGGTCCATCGACGTGACGTCGCCGTTCTGCACCATGCGGCCGAGCCGCGTTCGCGGCTCCCAGCCGTTGTTATTGCTGCTCATTCGTCCTCCTGAAGGTTCCCGAGCACTTCGTCGAAGTGGTCGGGGAGGTTCGTGGCATCGAAGTCTCCACTGTAGAGCGGCTCATCGAGCTGCTCTGCGTACTCGGCGATGTGGACACCGCGGTTGCGGTCCCAGTCGGCGAGTACTGCGTCGTTGTGGGGGATTTCGAGGCCAGCGTCGATAGCACCCTCCTGCACCGCGAAGACCTTGTTTCCGGGCGTGGCCGTGTTGAGGCCGATGTCGAGGACCGCTTCCTCGACGCCGGCGGCCAGCGCCCGCTTACCTGCCAGATACCCCGTGAGGTACGCGCTCGGGAGGTTGCCCGTGGGGGCTTCCCAGCCGTACTCGTCGAGGTCAGCAGAGGTCGCTGCAGCGTGGGTCTCGTCGCCCTGCGGGCCCGGAGTGACCAGCTGCGCCCTGACGTGCTTGTTGCTCACGCGAGCAACGAGGCGGGGCTTGCCCGATTTCAGCAGGCGCAACCTTTGATGGTAATCGGTCCGGACTTCGCGGCGACGCCGCATCGGAACCTTGTATCGTGGTCCGGTCGCCATTATTGAATCTCCACCTGGTAGTTGTTCTGAATGTACGCTTCAAGCCGGTCCACGCTATCGAATTCGCCACCGGACGCCTTGTTGTAGAGCGAGCGGTACTGGGAACGGTCGAGCGTTCCGTCCTCGCGAAGCTCCTTCAGGCGACGGCGCTGGGCGCGGATTCGGCTGACCCATGCGTCCTTCTTGTTCTGTCGAGCGCCGGAACGGCCCTTGCGGGAGCCGGCACCCTTGCGGTGACCGTAGGAACGCTTGGCGGCGCGCTCGCGTGCGCGACCTTTCGAGTTGCCCTTGGCGTCCTTGGCGCGAATCGTGCCCTCGTCGACGAGTTCACGGATGTCTTCGCGCGTGATGGCCTCCGCGATTTCGGCCTGTTCCTCGGGGTCGAACCAAACTCGACCCTTGCCGACGTCGAGGACGTCGGCCGCCATTCGCTTCTGCGCTTTGAGGTCCGTCATCAGTTATCCACCTCGACTTCGACGTAGGTGGGGTTGAGGACGCGAATCTCGCGGTCCTCACACGCTTCCTCGATGCGCTCGCGCTTGCGCGCGCCGACCGAGGAGGCGATGCGAACTGCCTGCGTATCGCCGTCGATGCCTTCGAGGTCGTCCGTGTTGAACACGCGGACCTCCTCGAAGCCCGACGGGTGAAGGCCGCGGGCGGCCTTCGGCGTGCGGTAGCCCGCCTCGACCTTGGGGCCCTTGCCCTTGATACCGATACGCTGTTTGGAGAGACCACCACGGGGGCGACGCCACGACGTGGGCGTGCGCTTCTTCTTGTGGTAGTCCTGCCGGTTGAACTGCGGCTTGCCCTCGCGACGCTTCTGCGCCAGGGCTTCCGCGGTTTCGTCGTCGAGCTGGGGCTTCTTGTCCGCGTGACCGCGGGGCTGAAGCTCCGTCTCGACCTCTTCGGCTTCCTCTTCCTCAGGCTCGGCTTCGGACTCGTCTTCGACTTCGGCCTCGGCCTCGTCGGAGACCTCGAGGCCACCGACGTCGGCTTTGATACGCGCGGCGAGCGCGTTCCCGATGCCGTCGACCTCGGCCAGTTCGGACTGGCTCGCGGCCTGTACGTCGTCGACGCTCTCGAAGCCGGCTTCGCGAAGTGCGTCGGCCTTCGACGGGCCGACGCCGCTGATGTCTTCGAGTTCGGTGATTTCTTCCGACATTAGGCATCACCAGTCTGCGGTTTCTGGGTGATGTACACGCCGTCGGTGAACACGCGAGTGTCCTTGTCCTTGACGCGGGTGAGTTGTTCGATGTCGGCGGCGGTCTGCCCGACGTCCTCCTTGTTGGAGCCCGTCAGGGTGAGTTCTTCGCCGTCGACCTGTACGTCCGTGTCGCCGCGAATCTGCGCTCGTCGCGGGGACTTCTCGCCGAGGAAGTTCTTGATGACCACGTCGCTCCCTTCGACGCTAACCTGCATCGGGAAGTGAGCGTAGTGGACTTCCATCTTGTACTCCCACCCCTCGGTCGCGCCGTGAAGCATGTTGTTCACGTGGCTCTCGAAGGTACCGATGGTCGCGTTGGTCTTCGCGTTCTCGACGTCGCTCTCGATGACGACAGCGTCGTCTTCGGCGGAGACCGAGACGTTCGGGTACCAGAGGCGCTTGGTGACGCTTCCGTTGGGGCCCTCGATGGTGAGCTCGAGGTTCTTGACCTCGGCGGATACCTCGTCCGGGATTTCGATTTCTATTCGGCTCATTGTTCTAGTAGACGTAGGCGATGATCTGGCCACCGATGCCCTTCTCGCGGGCCTCGTAGTGGCTCATGACGCCGTGGCTCGTCGTGACGATGAGCGCACCGTAGTCACGGGCGGGGAGGAATCGCTTCTCCCATTTCTCGAAGTCGTCGGCTCCGGCGGAATACCGGGGCTTGACGACGCCACAATCGTTGATTGCGCCTTTCAGTTCAACCTCGAACAGACC
Organism: Haloferax marisrubri; assembly: GCF_001469875.2. Lineage (GTDB taxonomy): Archaea > Halobacteriota > Halobacteria > Halobacteriales > Haloferacaceae > Haloferax > Haloferax marisrubri. Next base: position 815,083 of record NZ_LOPW02000010.1, read on the forward strand.
GGCCTTGCCGTCGTCGACGAACTCGAAGCCGTCGATGTACCCGCGGTCGTAGAAGACCTCGAGGACGGAGCCGATGATGTTGGAGGCGGGCTGGATCTCGTGGGACAGGTGTCCGACGCTCTCGGCGTTGTCCACACCGGAAAGCGCGCTACTGAGTGGGTCGTTGTCAGCCATGTTATCGGTACTTCTTGAATCCCATCTCGCGGGCGATCTCTCGGAAGCACTGGCGGCACAGGTTGATGTCGTACTTGCTGACAAGTCCCTGCTTTCGACCGCAGCGCCGGCACTCGTTCTCCTGGCCGGTGCGGCGGGACGCGTGCTCGCCCGTCTGTTCTGTTTCGCTATCGCTCATTCTTCAACCTCCACGTCGAACGTGGACTCGATGAACGCGACGGCGTCCTCGACGGTCATCCGGTGGGACGACGGAATCTGACGGGAACGCTTGTCGCGCTTTTTCACTCGGTAGCCGGGGCGGACGAGGTTGACCGTCACGTCCAGCCCGTAGATACCGATCTGCGGGTCGTACTCCTGGCTCGGGAACTCCGTGTGCTCTTCGACGCCGAAGCCGAAGTTGCCCGTCTGGTCGAACGACGAGACGGAGAGGTCCGCGATGGGGAGTGCGGTTTCGAGGAACTCGACGGCGGTGTCACCACGGAGGGTGACCTTCGCGCCGACGGGTTCGCCGCGGCGGACGCCGAAGTCCTGCGAGGCGCGGCCGGAGATCGTGCGAACGCTCTCCTGGCCGGTAATCTCCTCGAGGATGTCCTCGGCCTTGGCGAGTTCGCGACCACCTTCGCCGACGCCCATGTGGACGACGACCTTCTCGATGCGCGGGTCGCGCATCGCGTGGAAGTCAGCCTCGCTCATTCGTCATCACCCGTGAAGTTCTCGTCGATGACGACGACGTACTGTTCGACCGTCTCGAACTCGCCGTCTTCGGTCTCGACGACAACGGAGTTGTTCCCGCTGCCGGGCGTGACGATAATCTCGGTGATTTCGCCGATCTCGCCGGAGTGCCGCCCGTTGACGGCCGTGACGAGCGCGCCTTCCTCGTAGGGGAAGTGCGCGACGACGTCCTTCGTCTCGTTGTCGACGACGATGGAGTCCTTGCCGCTGTACTCCGAGGCGTCCTCAACGATGAGGGTCGCACCGTCGTGGAGCGTCAGCTGGAAGTCACCGCCGGTGACCTGCGTCTTGCTCACGATTTTGCCGAGACGGCTGGATGCCGAGTCGGCGTCGATGGGCGTCAGCGCCAGGCGGCCTCCCTCGTCGGGGAAGACGCGGTAGTACTCTTCTCGCTGGACGAACGCCAGGATGTCGAACATCCCGATGGGACGGCGGACGTCAGAGGCCACGTCGCCGTTGACCAGAATGCTCTGGTGGTTGAGGGCGTACTGGGCCTCCTTCTTCGAGTCCACGTAGCCGAGCACGTCGCGCAGGACGATGAGGAGGGGAACCCCCTCTTCGCCGTGCGGACCCGCTCCGGCCTTGACCGTGAACGTGCCTGTCTTGCGCTCGACCGGCCAGGACTTCGGTACGGACAGTCGCTTCTGGTGTCGAGTCATTCGTTATCCTCCTTGAGTCGGGCCTCGCGCACGTCGTCTTCGAGGTCCAGTTCCGTCACGCGGACGTTACTGGCCTGAAGGGGGCGTGGGACCTCCTCGCCGTCGGCTTTCTCAACGGTGACACCGTCGACGTAGATGACGGCGTCGGTGAGGTCGACCTCGGTGACTTCGCTTTCTTCGCCGGCGAAGTCGCCGCGGAGCACCTCGACCGTGTCGCCCGCGTTGACGCGGACGTTACGGCTGCCGTACTCCTCGCGGAGGTCGGCCGACAGCGGTGCGCGGACCTGCTTTTGCCGCTCGTGGAGCGGCGCGTCGCGAATCTGGGTTCGCTGTTTGCGCGGTTGTCGAGTCATACTATACAATCATCGTAGCCGTCGATGCGATACTCCCGAAGCGCTCGGCGACTTCGCGTGCGACGGGACCCTTGATCTCGGTCCCGCGAGGCTCTTCCATCTCGTCGATGATGACGGCGGCGTTGTCCTCGAACTTCACACGCGTGCCATCGGGCCGGCGGATGGATTTCCGCTGGCGGACGATGACCGCTTCGAGCACCTGGCGGCGCATCTCGGGGGTACCCTTGGTGACCGAGACGGTCACCTTGTCCCCGATGCCTGCCTTGGGGTGGCGGTTCTTCGTGCCGGAGTAACCCGCGACGCTGATAATCTTCAGTTCACGAGCGCCGGTGTTGTCGGCGCACGTGACCAGCGAGCCACGGGCGACACCCTTGGTGATGTCCGCTTTGAGCGCTTCCATCACTCGTCACCTCCGATAATCTCGACGACGACGTGGGATTTCGTCTTCGAGAGAGGTCGGGTCTCCGCAATCGTTACTTCGTCACCGACAGCGACGTCGTCGAGCACGCCCGGCACGTGTGCCGGGATGCGGGAACGTCGCTTCATGTAGCGGTCGTACTTCGGAACGAATACGTCGTACTCCCGCTCGACGATGACGGTCTTTGCCATGTCCGTCGAGACGACTGTCCCCTCCAGGGTCTGACCCCGGACGGAGAGCGAGCCGTAGAACGGACATTTTTCGTAGTCGTAAGCCTCGGAATCGTCAGGTTCCGGAGGCATTGGAACGTCAAGTCCTATCGCCATTTCGAGTCACCTGTAGTTTCGGTGCGCAGGGCGGGTCGTGAGAGCAGTTGTGCGCCATCCACCGTAACGTAGGCCACGCCCTCGCAATTCCCGGAACGGGAAGCCGCCGATGATGAGTCGGCGAGCCGATCAGACTGACTGGCATCAAATCCGCCAGTAGTATCCGACCGAAGTTTGGACGCGGTCCCCGACGCCTTCGCAGCGCCGGCGGCTTCATCTGTACGCGGAATCTCGAATTCGAAGGTCGCCCCTCGTTTCGGCACCTGCCGCACCCGAGACCCGTCGTCGACCATGAGCGTGTGCATCGTCTCGACGACGGTGCGACCGGCTATCCCGACGAGGTCGGGGTTCGCCGCGTCGACGACCTCCACGTGGAGGCCGTTGAGCTCGTGTCGCGTGAGGGTCTCGGGTGTAAGTGGCATTTTATTCTTCGTCGAGGTCGCCTTCTTCGCCCTGAATCGTCTTGATTCGGGCGATGGTCTTCTTCAGTTCAGAGACGCGGCCGGGGTTCTCCGGCGCGCCACCCGCGGCCTGCACGGCCTTCGCGTTGAGCAGCTCCGTCTCGAGCTCTTCGAGCTCGGCGGTGCGCTCTGCGGGCGTCATGTCGCGAATCTCTTCGGTGTAGAGGATCGCCATTTATTCTTCCTCCGTTTCTTCGTCGTCGTCTTCCATCTCCGCGACGAGGTCGGCCGCCTCTTCGGCGACGTCTTCGTCGAGTTCTTCGTCGTCGTCGACGACTTCCTCGACCGCTTCGTCCTCGTCGTCGTCGGCTTCGTCGTCGACGACTTCTTCTTCGACCGCTTCGACGGCCGCTTCCTCGACGACGTCTTCGTCGACTGCGTCCGTCTCGGCGTCGGCCTCCTCGGAGACGTCCGGAACTTCCTCCGGCTCCTCTTCGAGGAGGTCCTCGACGCTCTCGGTCTCTTCGATCTGTTCGACCGCTTCGGGGTTCGCGTCTTCCGCGACCTCGAAGTCGTCGGGGAGCTTCGCACCCGGCGGGATGATCTTGACCGTCACGCCGATGGTGCCGAGCTTCATGACTGCGACGCCCTGACCCTCGTCGACGATCTCCTGTGCGGGCTCACCGTTGTGCTTGATGTAGCCGCGGTTGAACTTCTCGACGCGGGAGCGAGCACCCGTGACCTTCCCGGAGAGGACGATTTCGGCACCGAGGGCGCCGGCGTCCATGATACGGTCGATGGTCGTGTGGCCCGCCTTACGGAAGTACCAACCGCGCTCGAGCGCGTTGGCGAGGCGGTCGGCGACGATCCGGGCGTTGAGGTCCGGCTCGTCGACTTCCTGCACGTCGATCTGGGGGTCGTCGAGGTTGAATCGCTCTTCGAGTTCGCGGGTGACCTTACGGATGTTCTTCCCGCCTTTCCCGATGACCATCCCGGGCTTTTCGGCCTTGAGCACGATCTGGGTGCCCATCGGCGTCTTGGCGACGTCCATGCCGCCGTAGCCCGCTCGACCGAGTTCCTCTGCGAAGAACTCGTCGATCTGGGACCGCTGCAGTCCGTTCTCGATGAATTGGTGTTCGTCAGCCATTATTCCTCGACCTCTTCGATGATGAGTTCGACATCACAGATTGGGGTGTTCCACGGGTCCGCCCGACCGAAGGCGCGGGGCTTGCGACCCTGACGTTCGCCGACCTTGTGGGCGGCGACGTGCTTGATTTCCATGGCCGGTCCGTCGAACCCCTGTTCGGTCGCGTTGTTGCGAACGTTTTCGAGGAGTTCGAGGAACGCCTTGGACGCCTTCTCGGGATACCGTCCCGCGTCCCAGCCGTCGATGTCGCTTCGGTGACCGACACCGGAGTTGTGCTGCTTGAACGGAACCGACCGCTCGCCGTCGATGACGGCTTCGAGGTACTCCTCTGCGTCGGCGACGGGCATCCCCTTGATGGCTCGGGAGATGGCCTTGCTGTGCTTGATGCTGATGGGCCGGTCCCGGAGCATACCCTTGGCCGTGGTGTCCGGGTCGGCCTCGACGCTGTAGTTGATTCCCATGGTTTACTTGAGGGGCACGAACTTCGAAGACCGGGTCGCGCCGATACCGGCCTGACCGTGCTCGACCGAGCTACGGGTCAGCTGGAACTCGCCCAGGTAGTGTCCGATCATCTCGGGCTGAATCTGGGTGCGCTCGAACTCCTGACCGGTGTAGACGGCGAAGGTGAGACCGACGAATTCGGGGAGAATCGGCATGTCGCGCAGGTGCGTTCGAATGGGCGCGTTAGCCGTCTCCTCTTCCGTCTTGTCCTGAGCCTTCGCGAGCAGCTTCTCGTGCTCGGCCGACAGGCCTCGGGTGATGGTTCGCCGCTGACGAGCGGGGAGCAGTTCCGCGACCTCGTCGAGCTCCATATCCTGCAGCTCGTCGAGCGTGTAGCCGCGGTAGGTGAACTCACCTTCGCGGCCGGTGCGGTATTGCGTACTCATGGTTACTTACCTCCCTTGCCACCGCGACCGGTGCGTTTGGAGGCGATGTCACCGACCTTCCGGCCCGGCGGAGCGTTCCGCGAGACGGACTTCGGCTGACCGGGGTGCTGCCGGCCGCCGCCACCGAACGGGTGGTCGACGGCGTTCATAGCAACACCACGCACGCGCGGCCACTTGATACCGCGCGCTTTCATCTTGTGGTACTTCTTGCCTGCCTTGACGAACGGCTTCTCCGTGCGGCCGCCACCGGCGACGACGCCGATGGTGGCTCGGCAGCTGGGGTTGAGGCGCTTGACCTCACCCGAGGGGAGCTTCACGATAGCGACCTTGCGGTCGTGCGAGAGAAGCTGCGCGCTCACGCCGGAGGCGCGGGCGAACTTCCCGCCGTCGCCGGGCTGGTGCTCGACGTTACAGACGGGGACACCTTCGGGAATCTCGGCGAGCGGCAGGGTGTTGCCGGGCTTGATTTCGGCGGAGACGCCGATCTGAAGCTCTTCGCCGACGGAGATGCCCTCGGGCGCGAGAATCATGCGCTGTTCGTCCTCGAACTCGACGAGGGCGATGGGCGCACTGCGTGCGGGGTCGTGCTCGATGCCGACGACCGTACCCGAGATGGTGTCTTTGTCTTCGGACTTCTTGTGCGACAGTTCGGCCTTGTAGCGGTGCGACGGCGCCCGGAACGTGGACGTACCGCGACCGCGACGCTGGCCCTGAATTCGGCGTCCCATGGTTAGAACACCCCGATACGCGACGCGACTTCCTGCGCGTCGTCGTCTTCAGAGAGACGAACTGTTGCTTTCTTTTTGCCTTTCATCGTGACCTGCGTGTTGACCTTCTCGACGGCCACGTCGTAGCGCGACTCGACTTCCTCCTTGACGTCGGACTTGGTCGAGTCGATGTGGACGATGAACTGGAGCTTGTTGTCGAAGTCCATCTGGTTCATCGCCTTCTCCGTGACCAGCGGGTGTTCGATGATGCTCATCGTTCTGCGACCTCCTCGAGCGCGCTCTCGGTGAAGAGCGTGAGGCGACCGGCGTGGGTGCCGGGCGCGAGGTCTTCGGCGGAGACGTTCGCCGCGGTGGCGACGTCGACGCCGGCGAGGTTGCGAGCCGCCTTCGAGGGCTCGTCAGCCGTCACGAAGAGGATGGACTTCGGACGGGTGTACTTGCGACCGCGGAGCTTGCCCTGGCCGCTCTTGACCTTCTTGTTCTCCTCGGAGCGCTCGATGTCGTCGTAGACGCCGAGGGACTGCAGGAGGTCGACGACCTCCTTCGTCTTGACGAGGTCCTCGAAGTCGTCGGAGACGACGAGGGGGAGCTCGGCGTCGTCGTCGAAGCGGTGACCGCGCTCGGCGACCAGCTCGGGGTCCGCCGTGGCGGCGAGCGCCGAGCGGACGGCGAGCTTACGCTCCTTCGTGTTGATCTCCTTCCCCTGGTCCTTCTCGGCCTTCGGCGGGTGAGCGCGACGGCCGGAGACGGCGTGCGGAACGCGTCGGGCGACGCCGTTCTGGCGTGGGTCGTGGGACATACCACGGCCGCTGCCCATGGACTCTGCCGGGGTTCGAAGTCCGGCGTAGGGGTCGGCACCGTACGGCTGTTTTCGGTTTGCCTGCGCGGCGATGACGGCACGCTTGATGAGGTCCGGACGGTAAGCCGTCTCGAAGACCTCGGGCAGGTCGATGCTGCCCGCGTCGTCGCCGTTCAGGTCTCGGATAGTTGCCTGCATGGTTTAACCCTGGTTCGATGCGGTAGAGACGTAGCGCACCTCGGGGTCGAGGCGCGGCTGGTCGTTCGGCCGGATGGCCGGGCGGAACCGCAGAAGGCGCTTGTTGGGGCCCGGCAGCGAGCCCTTGATGAGCGCGTAGGAGCCGTCGACCTCGCCGTAGTTGACGAAGCCACCTTCGACGGAGGCCTCGTCACCCTCACCGAGGTCGATGAGGCGCTTGTTGAGCTCGGTGCGCTGGTGGTAACCAGTCTGACCGAGCTGCGGAACCGTAGAGCGGACACGGGACGGGTTCCAGGGGCCGAGGTTGCCAATACGGCGTCTCCAGCCCTGGCGGGCGTGCTTGCCCTTACGCTTCTGGACGCCCCATCGCTTGACGGGACCCTGCGTACCCTTACCCTTCGTGACACCCGCGGCGTCGAGGTACTCGCCGGCGCGGAACACGTCGGACATCTCGTGTTCGCCGCCCTCGGCAACGAGGTCGAGGGCGAAGTCGGCGCGCTCCACCATGGAGCCGCCACCGACGCGAGTCTCCATCACGTCGGGCTTCTTCTTGGGCACGTTCGCGAGCTCGGAGGGCACCGTGTGCGTGATGACGCGGAGGTCATCGACTTCGCCGGCCTCGACGGCCTCGCGAAGCGCGTCGGCGTCCGAGTCGAACGTGTCTTCTGCCGGCAGGTCGAGGACGCGGTCGAGTTCGTCGTGGAACTCGCCCGCCCAGACCTCGGTCTGCGGCTTCATACCGTACGGCGTCTGCTCGTAGGCGCGAAGGGCGACGGCGCGCATCGGCGGCGTCTCGACGACGGTCACCGGGACGGACTCCTCCATTCCTTCGCGGGGGGAGTCTGCCTCGTCGTTGACCATCATCACGTGGGTCATACCGGCCTTGTAACCGGCGAAGCCCTGCAGCGCGGGGGAGCCGTCGTCGGACGGCCACGACTTGATGCGTGGAACCTCCTTGACTGCTCGCTTGCGCGGGCTGAAGCCCATCGAGCCTTTTCGTGGTCTGCTTGGTTGTGGCATGGATTCACTCCGTGAGTGTCAGGGAGGCGAGGGAGGCGAACATCGCTTCCTCCGTTCGCACGACCTCGCTGCCCTGTCGCGGAATCGTATTGAGCCAGAGGTCGAACCCCGGACCAACGGAAGGTTCGACGTCTGCAACATCCTCGGGAGACATCCCGAGCATGTCCGGAAGCCCACGGCCCGGCGACCCGAAGACGACGGTCATGCCGCCGGCATCGGTGATGCGGGCCGTCAAGTCGCCCAATGTGGGGACCGACAGCGGTTCGCCATAGCGAGACGTGGCGATTCGCACGCCCGCATCTGGCCTGCCGAGTGCTTCCGTGAGGTCCATGCGGGATACGTCGAAGCCCGGAAGGGGCTCGTCGACGATCCGCGCACGGACCGGTTCTCGCGAAGAGATCCTGACAGCGACGCGCTCTCCCTCTGTGAGGTCCATCCCGGGAGGGACGAACAGGGAGATCGGGTGTTGCATTCCGCAATTGACCCGAACGCGGTCGTCAGGTCCGACCTCGGTCACGATTCCTTCTCGCAACGCGGGCGACTCGTCGGAGTCGTCCGCGGTCGTAGACGCGACGAGAACGGGCGGCAAGATACCAGCGTAGCGGAGTTCGTCGCGCTTGCCCCAGACCTCCTTTCGGAGGTAGGGGGGCGTCGCGGCGTACCGAAGTACGGTTTCGACGAACTCGCCGCCCCACTTGTTCTCGCCGTCTTCGTCGGGGAAGACGACGAGTTCGTTCGCCCGGAAGACCGCCGCCGCGCGGGCGACGTAGCCGAGTTTGCGAGTTGCCTCGCGTTGATCTTCGGCTTCCCGGACGAGTGAGGACGGCACGAGTACGCTGAGTTTCATGCCGGATTCATCCTCGTCTCGTCTAGACTGTGGCGTTTCTACCGGGGGCCTACCTAAAAGAGTAGCGAATCCATTCTGGGGTGATAGAGCGTCCCACGACCCAGTTTGCGGGGGATTGGCGAACGTCGCATGGTACATAATTACACGGTCGCCGACAGGTCGGCAAAGACGAATCTCACGTGGTAGCAGGTGGCGCGCCGTCGCCCGATTTCTCCCCCGTTTCGCAAGTCTTATTTATCAACCCGACACTATCGAGTAACGCAGCAGCACGCCACGATACACGCGGAATGCGCTGGTAGTGTAGTGGTATCACGTGACCTTGCCATGGTCACAACCTGGGTTCAAATCCCAGCCAGCGCACTTCCACCACATGCGTCGGTAGTGTAGTGGTATCACGTGACCTTGCCATGGTCACAACCTGGGTTCAAATCCCAGCCGACGCACTTCTGCCGAACACAAACCTCCGAGAGACCTCTGTATCTCTCGGTCTTGCGAGGCTGCGTGCGGGACGCTGGGATTCTGAACCCGACGAGACGCAGTCCCGAGCAGCGCGAGGGAACCGTCTCGGCTCGGTTCAAATCCCGTCTCACCGACTCGACCGCCGTCTCGCCGGTGCTCCTGAGTTCACCTCACGGCGTTCGGTGAACTCCCAGCCGACGCAGTTCTCTGAACGCAACTCGGTCAGCGACGCGGCTCCGAGAACTCACCGTTCGTCCCGCACCCGCCACCACCAGCCCATCGCGGCCACGCCGACGATGAGGACGACGACGGCGAGCGCGTCGAGAGCGTAGTTGAGCGGCGTGCCCGTCGGCACGGTCCCGGACTGCGTCACCTGCAAGAGGGCGTACGAGAGCCACGTGAGACACATCCCGACGAGGAGAACCGCCCGCGTGCCCGGGAGTTTCCCGCGCCGGTACTGGATGGCCGTGCCCGCGAGGAGCAACAGGTACGCGACGAGGAGGGGAACGCCCCCGAGGTCGGCGGGCACGCTCACGGTTCCGTCGACAACGCCGCGAGAGGACTCACAGTCCCGAAGCCGGCGAGCGGTACGCCGAATCCAGACGGTGCGGCGCGGGAGGGGAGAGGGACCATACGCCACCTCCGCAGAGAACACACTAAACAGTTGACACCAGTCGCCACGAGGACCGCCGGCCTCGCACGCGTGGGCGAAGAATCAGTATCCGAGCGTGTCGACCGTCTCGATTCGCTCGATACCGTCGAGTTCGCAGAGGTCGGAGACGGCCGACTCCGCGAGCGAGACCACGACGCCGCCGAATCGAAGTTCGCGTTCGAGGCTACCGTCGAGCGACTCGACGCGGGTTTCGAGCGCGGCGCGGGCGTCGTCGTCCGCGGGTTCGACGCGGAGTTCCGCGACCTCGTCGTCGAGGGGGTCGTCGCGCATGCGACGGACGGGGTGAGAGAGATACATACCCGGGGGTCGTCGGCCGGCGGGAAAACGGTCGCGGTCGGCCGGTGGCGGACCGCGCTCGACCGAGGGAGTTCAGTCCTCGGTGAAGTAGAACAGCGCCTCGCGACTCGCGCCGCAGTCGGGACACGCCGACGGGAACGCGGTCAACGAGCCGAGTTCGCCGCAGTCGTCGCAGCGCCAGACGAGTCGGGCCTCGCCGAAGTTCTTCTCGGGCAGTCGCCGGTGTTCGACGACGGTCGGAGGCCGAACCGCGCGCGAGGCGGTCTCGTCGGTCGTCTCCACCGTCTCCCACCGCGGTCGGTCCTGTTCGAGCGGTCGCGCCGGCTGAGTCGGTCGCGCGGGTGTCTTTATTGCCATAGTGTCACATACGCACGCGAGCTCCATAACGCCCGTCGTCACTTCTCTTGACTGTCAGGCCACGAGGACCATCTGAGTTCCAGTCTGACCGGTCCCTCCGGGAGGAACCGACTGGTCTCGGTGTCGCTGACGACCCGTTCGGGACGGGGGAGCGTGACGGATTCGTCGCCGACCCGAACCGTCAGGTCCTCGTCCGGAGCGGCCGCCACGAGGCGGTCGAACTGCTCGATGGCCGCAGTCACCTCTCGGCGAGTCACGATGTCGGTCTGCGAGTCGAGCGGGACGCCGCCGAACACCGGGCGGACGTTCACGTCGCGCGAGCGGTTCGACAGCACCGCGTTGACGGCCGCGCCGAGGAGGATGACGAGCCCGCTGAAGTAGAGCCACGTCAGGAGGACGAGGATGCCGGCGACGACGCTCGACTCGGGGGCGCGGCTACTGAACTCGACGTAGAGCCGGAACAGCGACTCGAAGGTCGTCAGTCCGACGGCGGCGACGAGGGTGCCGGGGACGACTTCGAGGTAGGTCACGTCCTCGTCGGGGAAGATGTAGTACATCGGGTAGAACGTCACGAACAGGACGGCGACGAGGAGGCCGCGGTAGACGACCCATCCGAGCGCACCGTCGAGCGCCGGGAGCACGGACTCGATGAGCGCGCCGGCGACGACGGCGAGCGAGACGGTGACGAGCACGACGATGCCGTCGGAGAGCTGGTCGGCGAAGGTGTTGGCCGCCTCCGACTCGTAGATGTCCGAGAAGGCGGTGTCGAGGCCGCGGAAGATGCGGAGCGTCCCCCACACCAACACGAGCACCCCGACGACAGAGAGGCTCGCCAGTTGGGTCGACGACTCCAGTTCGGCGACGATGACGTCGCCCGCGCCGGGAGTCAAGACGGATTGGATGACGGCGATGACGCCCTCGCGGAGGCCGCTGTCGCCGGTGGCGGAGACGGCCGCGAGGACGAGCAGGAACAGCGGTAACAGCGAGACGAACGCCCCGTAAGCGATGCTTCCCGCCATGAAGGTGAGCCGCTCGGTGCGCACCTCGTAGACGATGGCCCGGCCGAGCGTGAGCGCTCTCGTGACGCGCGGATTCATGGACGCTGATACGTCGGCCGACGAGAAAAGCGCGATGCGCGGTCGGTGGGCGGTGGCGGCTGGCGGTGATGGCGGCTACCGACGGGCGGCGAAGACGGCGACCGCCAGCCCCAAGATGGCTCCTGTCGCGGTCCACTCCACCGCGTAGCCGACCGTTCCACCGATGGCCGAGCCGAGGGTCACCCCGCCGACGACGTTCGCCCCCGCAACGAGCGCCATCCGAGTGAGTTCGCTCTGGAACATATCGAACTCTCTGGCTGTTCGAGAAGATAGCCTCGTCGGTTCCGTCATCGAACCGACCGACGGGCGACGGGCCCACCGCGTTTTACTACCGCGTGGCGCGTGGGTTCGACCATGACAGTCATCGCCATGTTGAGCGTCGCACCGGTCGTCGAAGGGAGCATGTCGGGCGAGGTCGCCAAGGCCGTCGCGGCCCTCGACGACTTCGAGGTGTCCTACGAGACGAACCCGATGGGAACGGTCATCGAGGCCGACGACATCGACGAACTGCTCGCTGCGGTCGGCGCGGCCCACAAGGCGGTCGACGGCGACCGCGTGAGCACGTTCCTGAAGATAGACGACAAGCGCACGAAAGACCAGACGGCCGCCGACAAGGTCGACGCCGTCGAAGCCCACCTCGGGCGAGAAGCCAGAAGCGACCGCGAGTAGATTCGCGGGCCGCGGTGGCCCGCGTGCGTTTCCGCCACGCGAGACACGAGACACGTCCACGCAACCCGTAGCGGTGGGTGACTGACAAACCCTTTAGCCGAAGGCGCGCAATCGCCTCGCATGGACAGCATCAATCGGATGGCCATCGAACTGGTCGACGAGGCGCTCGACTTCGCCGGGGTACTCGGCATCGAGGGCTACGAACTCGACTCGGGCGCGACGGTCATCGACTTCGGCGTCGACGCCGACGGCGGTGTCGAAGCGGGGATGCTCCTCGCGGAGATTCAGACCGCGGGTCTCGCCACGGTACAGACGCGGATGGGCGACGTCGCCGGCACGCCCCGTCCGTACGTCGAACTCTCCACCGACCGCCCAGCGCTCGCCCTCCTCTGCTCGCAGAAGGCCGGTTGGGAGCTCGCTTTCGACGACTTCGACGGCCTCGGCTCGGGCCCGGCCCGCGCGTTGGTCGGCGAAGAAGAGGAGTTCCACCACCTCGGCTACTACGACGAGTTCGACCTGACGGTCCTCTCGGTCGAGAGCATCGACCTCCCGACCGACGAGGTCGCAGAACACGTCGCGGAGACGACCGGCCTCGAACCGAGCGCCATCTTCCTGCCGACCTACGCGACCGGCTCGCTCGTCGGGAGCGTCACGGGCGCGGCCCGCGCGGCCGAACTCGCCGTGTTCAACCTCTTCGAGGCGGGCTACGACCCGTCGAGCATCCTCTCTATCAACGGCTCCGCCCCGCTCGCGCCCGTCAGCTACGACGAGAGCGTCGCCATGGGCCGGACGAACGACGCCGTCGCCTACGGCGGGCGCGTCCACGTCACGGTCAGCGAGGACTTCGACGACTTCGACCGCGCGGTCTCCACGGCCGGGTCCGACTACGGCGTCCCGTTCGAGCAGCTGTTCGAAGACGCCGACTGGGACTTCGGCGAGGTCGACCCCGACGTGTTCGGCCCCGCGCAGGTCACGGTCGACGTGGTCAACGGCCCGACGTACACCCTCGGCGAGACCGACGAGGACGTGCTCGCCGACTCGTTCGGACTGTGAGGCGCAAGCCGGTCCCGCCCGCGCCGGACTCCCTCGACCGGCTGTGGGACGCCCACCGCGCCGTCCCCCTGGTTCCGGGGACCGAAGACGACTGTTGCGGGCGCGTCGCCGAGCGACTCGACGTAACGCCCGACGAGGGCCGCGACTGGCTCGTGTTCTGCCAGTCGCTCGGGCTCGCCCGCGAAGTGAGCCGCGGCTTCGAGCGCGTCCGCGACGACCCGACACAGGACGACTTGCGGGCCGCCTTCGAGTCGAACGTCTTCGGCGCGCGCGAGGCGCTCGACGCCCTCGGCGACGAGCCGAAATCGGTGGACGCGGTGTTCGACGCGTTCGAGCCGACCGTCCCGAACTGGGAGCGCCACCGCGACCCGGAGGGGTGGGAGTCGCGCTGGCGCGACAGAGTCGCCCGCCTACTCGACTGGGCGGTGCTGTTCGGCGCGGCGGCGAGAAAATCGGACGGCTACGTCGCGGTCGAGGACGCGGACTGACAGTCGGCGGGAACGAAGCGGAGTCGCCGCCCGTGCTGTTTTAATCGACCTTCGTCACGGTCCCGACGCCCTTGGACCGGCCCTCGCGGAAGACGAATCGCTGGCCCTCCTCGACGAAGTACGGCCGGAACTTGAACTCCACGCGGGTCGTGCCGGTGTCGCCGGGCAGGAGTCGCCCGCCGTCGGGGTGGAAGACGGCCGCCTCGGAGATGGTTTCGAGGTGGACGACCGGCTCGTAGCCCTCCTGAATCCGAGTCGGGTGGTTGAGCACCATCACGTCGGCTTCGAACTCGCGGACGGCGGTGGGCTCCGAGTTGGCCGGGAGGAGCACCATCCCGCGTTCGATTTCGGACTCGCGGACGCCCTTGAGGGCGATGCCGACGATGCGGCCGGCGTTGGCCCGGTCGACTCGGTGGTAGTGCATCTCGATGGAGCGGACCTCGACCTCGCGGAACTCGCCGTCGGACATCGGCCCCAAGAGCAGTTTGTCGCCGGCTTCGACCGCCCCGGAGTTGACCGTGCCGGAGGCGACCGCGCCGACGCCCGTGACCGAGTAGATCCGATCGATGTACATCTTGAAGTCGCCCTCGGCGGCGCTGCGCTTCGGGAGCGACTCGAACAGCCGGTCGAGGTCGTCGAGACCGTCCATCGTGACCGCGCTCGTCAGGAACAGCGGGACGACGGACTCGCTTATCTCCTCGACCGCGGCGTCGACGCCGTGGCGCTCGACGCTCAGCGGCGTCCGGCCCACGTCGCGGAGGAGCCGTTCGACCTCGCGTTCGACCTCGGCGGCGCGCTCCTCGGAGACTGCGTCGATCTTCGTGATGGCGACGACCGTCGGCAGTTCCATGGCGAGCAGGATGCCGAGATGTTCGCGGGTCGTCCGCGTCGGGCCGTCGTCGGCGGCGACGACGAGCAGGCCGTAGTCGAGGCGCTGGCCGACGAGGCCGCGAATCGTCGTCCGGAGCCACGGCTCGTGGCCCACGGTGTCGACGAACGAGACCAACCGGTCGGCCTCCTGGACGATTTGCGCCCGGTCGGACTTCCGGTGGGGGTTTCGCATGTGGACCGGACCGTCGTCGGAAAAGCCGTAGACGGCGTACGAGAGGTCCGCCGACAGGCCGCGTTCGACCTCGTGGGGCTGTACGTCGAGGAACGACCGCGTGCCGCCGTTGCCGTTGTCGGCCTGTCCGGTCACGAGCGACCCGACGAGGGTGGACTTGCCGTGGTCGACGTGGCCCGCGGTGCCGACGACGATGTGGTCGTCGTCCACGTCGAGCATCGCGCCCTCGCGGATGGTCGCGACGCCGACGAGGCCGCGTTCGGCCGAGTCGCCGACGCCCCACGTCTCCACGTCTTCGATGTGCGCCCCGGCCTCTTCGGCCAGAAGCGACAGCACGTCCATGGTCTCGGAGAAGTCGTCCGGCGGGATGCCGGCGATGCCGCCGTCGTCGGTGACGCCGACCACGTAGGTCGCCACGCCGTCGCCGGAGAGCACTCGGTGTCTGAGTTGCGCCGCGAGCGACTCCATCCGGCCGTCGGACAGGTGAACGGCGCGAGTGAGGCGTTCTTTGAACTCGACGTTTCCGCCTTCTTCCTCACCGCGCTCGAGGGCCTCGTCCAAGAGAGCCCGATCCGCGCTCATGGAAGCGGGTAGGAAACCGACCGTGAAAACGCTTTCCGCGGTAGCGATTACCATGAGAACATACCGCAATCGAGACGGAGACCGACGCGGACGCGCTCGTCGGGACTCGTGGCGGTCGGATGCGAGTAAAAAGGGAAACGCGTTACTCGGTCAGGCGCTCGTAGGCGCGGTTGACGCGCTTGAACGCCTCCTCGTCGCCGGTCTTCGAGTCCGGGTGGGTCTCTTTGACCCGCTCGCGGTAGGCCGCTTTCACGTCGTCCTCGGAGGCGTCGGCGTCGAGGTCGAGCGTGTCGAGGGCCTGCTGTCGGCTCATGCCGCGCCGCGGCGGGCGGACGCTCGGTCCGTCGCCGCCAGTTCGCTGTCGGCGACGGCGGTCGCCGGCGAATCCGCCGTCGGGACCGAACCGACCGGCTCGTGGTCCCTCTTGGGGGTCGCCGCGGGGGCCCGCACCGAAGCCGCCGGTCTCCCGGCGGTCGCCTCGCCGTCGCTCCGACCGGAAGCCGAACCCGCCGCGTCCGGCGTCGGCGCGGACGCGCGTCCGGCGGAACCGCTCGTGGAGGCGGCCGCTGACGTGGGCGTACATGAAGTACGTCGTCGCGCCGAAGGGGACGGCGACGAACAGCAACAAGAGCTGTCGGTAGGCGAACGCCAACACGACGAGGAGCATGGTGATACCCGCGAACACCGCCGCGAGCCCCATGACGAGTCGGTCTCGGTCCACGGGCGCAGTTAGGGTCGCACGGTGGTAAACGTCTCGCCGGGCGGCGACTGCCGGACGGTTCGGCCGGGAAAACCGACCGCTGGCGTCGGCTCAGCGATACTGGTTCAGCCGCTTTTTGAGGCGCTTCGCCGCCTGTCCGGCGGCCTTGTCGAACTGCTCGCCGTCGTCCTCACCGGCGAAGATGATGCCGCGCGAGGAGTTCACGAGGCCGACGCCGTCGGCGAGGCCGAACTCGACGGCAGCCTCGGCATCGCCGCCCTGCGCCCCCACGCCGGGGACGAGGAAGGGCAGGTCGGGCACCTGTTCGCGGAGGTGTTCCAGTTCGTCGGGACCGGTCGCGCCGACGACGAGGCCGACGTTCCCGTGTTCGTTCCAGAGGTCGCAGAGCGCGGCGACGCGCTCGTAGAGGGGTTCGCCCGAGTCGAGTTCGAGCGACTGGAGGTCGGAGCCGCCGGGGTTCGAGGTGCGGCAGAGGACGAACACGCCCTTGTCCGCCCGCGAGAGGAACGGCTGGATGGAGTCGCGGCCCATGTAGGGGTTGACCGTGATGGCGTCGGCGTCGTCGAGCAGGTCGGCGTACTTGCGGGTCGTGTTGCCGATGTCGGCGCGCTTGGCGTCCAGCAGGACCGGCACGCCCTTCCCGTGGGCGTAGGCGATGGTCTCGCGCAGGGAGCGCCAGCCGTCTTCGTCCTCGTAGAACGCCGCGTTCGGCTTGAACGCCGCGGCGTGCTCGTGAGTCGCGTCGATAATGCGGCGGTTGAACGCCCAGCGCGGCAGGTCCTTGTCGAGCAGGTGTTCGGGGATGCGGTCGATATCGGCGTCGAGGCCGACCGAGACGACGCTGTCTGTCGCCTCGATGCGCTCGCGGAGGTCGTCGAAGAAGCCCATTGCCCGCGAGTGCGACGACCGGCAGTAAGGGGTTTTCCCTTCGGCGTGGGTGGACTGCCCCGCTCACCCGGTCCGGAAGGAGAAGTCGGAACTCGGCGCGCTGTGGGTGAGCCACCCCATCGAGACCACGTCGACGCCGGTGTCGGCGTAGGCGGGGAGCGTCTCCAGCGTGATGCCCCCGCTGGCCTCCGAGATGACGCCTTCGGGGAGTCGGGAGACGCCCTCGCGGACCGCCTCGGGCGGGAGGTTGTCGAACAGGACGATGTCGGCCCCGGCGGCCGCGGCGCGCTCGCCCATCTCGGGCGTCTCGACTTCGACTTCGAGCTTCGTCGCGAACGACTTTCGCTCGGCGAAGCGGCGGACCGCCTCCTCCAGCCCGAGTTCTGCGACGTGGTTGTCCTTGACCATCACCATCCCAGAGAGCGTGAGGCGGTGGGTGTCGCCGCCGCCGGCGACGACGGCGCGCTTTTCGACGCCGCGGAGGCCGGGGGTGGTCTTGCGGGTCGCGGCGACCCGAACCGAGTCCGACACCTCGCGGGCGGCGTCGACGGCTTCGCGGGTCGTGGTGGCGACGCCGGAGGCGTGGCCGACGACGTTGGCGGCGACGCGCTCGCCGCGGAGGACGTTCCGGGCGTCGCCTGCGACGCGGAGAACCACGTCGCCCGCCTCGACCGCGTCGCCGACCTCGACCGCGTTCTCGGCCTCGACGCCGAGGGAGTCGAAGACCGCGACGGCGGCGTCGAGACCGGCGGCGACAGCCGGCTCCTTCGCCACGAGTCGCCCGGTGGTGTCGCCGGGCACGTCGTTCGTCACGTCGCGGTGGCCGACGTCCTCGGTCAGCCAGCGCTCGACCGTCTCAGTCGTCAGCACTCGGGGTCACCCCCTGTTCGGCGTCGTCGCCTTGCTCGTCTTCCTTGCTTCCCTCGCTTCCCTCGCTTCCGTCCGAGTCGACGAGCGAGTGACAGCCGGCCGACGGCGCGTCGGCGGCCGCGCGGGCGACGAGGAGCGACGAGACGCAGGCGTTCCGGAGTTCGTAGATGGACCGCGAGACGCGGGTGCGGGCGTAGGCGTCCACCTCGCCCTTCAGGCGGCGGAGCCGAGCCCGCGCGGTGCCGAGGCCGTCGGGGGTGCGTTCGATGCCGACGAACTCGTCCATCGTCCGCCCGAGGCGGTCGAACTTCGTGTCGGCGAAGGCGTCGGGGAGCGCCGGGTCGGAGTCGCGCGGCGGCGCGTACTCGACGGTCTCGGCTTCGCCACGGCCGCGTTCGGCCGCGGTCTCGCCGGCGCGGACGCCCCAGACGAGGCCTTCGAGCAGGCTGGTCGAGGCGAGTCGGTTCGCGCCGTGGACGCCGGTGCGGGCGCACTCGCCGGCGGCGAACAGGCGGGACAGCGAGGTCCTGCCGCGGTCGTCGACGGCGACGCCGCCGCAGAGGAAGTGCTCGCTCGGCGCGACCGGGATGCCGGCGTCGAGGTCGACGCCGCGGTCGTCGCACAGCGCCGCGAGGTCGGGGAACTCCTCGCGGAAGTCGAGGTCGGACACGTCGAGGACGACGCGGCCGGTTCGGTCGCGGGCGCGAGAGACGGCGCGGGCGACCACGTCTCGGGGGGCGAGTTCGGCGTCTTCGTGCACGTCAGGCATGAAGCGGTGGCCGTCGGCGTCGCGCAGGACCGCGCCCTCACCGCGAACGGCTTCGCTGACGAGGAACGGTTGCGCGTCGTCGTCGGCCCGTTGGTCAGTCCGAGGGTCGTACGCCGTCGGGTGGAACTGGACGTACTGCATGTCCGAGACGGTCGCGCCGGCGAGCGCGGCCATCGCCACGCCGTCGCCGGTCGCGCCCGCGGGGTTGGTCGACCGGGCGTAACAGTCGCCGATGCCGCCGGTGGCGAGGACGGTCGCCCCGGCGAACACCGGTTCGACTTCGCCGTCGGCGAGGACGGTCGCGCCGCGGACGGTCCCCTCCTCGGTCAGGAGGTCGAGGGCCGTCGCGTCCTCGACGATGCGCACGCCGTCGCGGGCCGAGAGGTGCTGGAGAAACGGCCGGAGGACGTGTGCGCCGGTGCTGGCGTCGACGTGGAGGATGCGGCGGCTGGAGTGGCCCGCCTCGCGGGCGAGGTCGAAGTCGGCGGCGTCGGTGCCGTCTCCCACCGCGTCGAACTCGACTTCGAGCGTGTCCAAGAGCACGTCCTCGACGACGGCTCGGGACTCGGAGACGAGCGTCTCGACGGCCTCGGGGTCGGCGGTGCCGTCGCTCGCCCGGCGGATGTCGGCGGCGAACTCCTCGGGCGCGGACTGGGTGACGGCGATGCCGCCCTGCGCCCAGTCGGACGCGGCGTCCTCGGGTTCGGTCGCCTTCGTGACGACGAGCACGTCGGCCCCCTCGCGGGCGGCGGCGAGGGCCGCGGCGCAGCCGGCGATGCCGGAGCCGACGACGAGCACGTCGGCCTTCATAGTTCGAGCATACGGTCGAGCGCGACCGCGGCGAGTTCCTTCTCCTCGGGCGCGACCTCGACGACGTTGGGTTCGCGGCCCGCGGCGAGTTCTTCGAGCACCCACGTCAGGTAGTTGGGGTCGACCTGCCGCATGGCGTTGCAGTCCATGCAGGCGTCGCCGCAGAGGGGGCGCACGTCGACCTCGGGGTGCCAGCGCGCGAGGTGTCGCGCGAGGTGGACCTCGGTGCCGATGGCCCACGTCTCGCCGGGGTCGGCGTTCTCGATGACGTCGCAGATGTGGCTCGTGGAGCCGACCTCGTCGGCGGCCGCGACGACGCTCGGGCGGCACTCGGGGTGGGCGACGACCTTCGCGCCGTCGGCCTGCGCCTCCTCGACGTGGTCGACGCGGAAGCGCTCGTGGACCTGACAGTAGCCGTCCCAGAGGATGACTTCGGCGTCGCCGAGGTCCGGGATATCGGGTTCCACCTCGTCGGCAGCGCCCATCGACTCGGCCACGTCGCCGGCCCACGGGTCCCACTCGACGACCTCGTCGATGCCGAGTTCGTCGGCCGTGTTGCGCCCGAGGTGCTTGTCGGGCAGGAACAGCACGGCGTCGCCGCGCTCGAAGGCCCACTCGAAGGCGTCGGCGGCGTTCGAGGAGGTGCAGATGAGCCCGCCGTGGGAGGCGCAAAACGCCTTCAGGTCGGCGTAGGAGTTCATGTACGTCACGGGGATGATGTCCTTGCCGCCGGACTCCTCGACGAGCGTCTCCCACGCGGAGTCGACCTGCACGGCCTCGGCCATCCCGGCCATCGGACACGACGCCTCCATCGACGGGAGAATCACCGTCTGGTCGTCGTCGGTGATGATGTCTGCGCTCTCGGCCATGAACGTCACGCCGGCGAAGACGACGTACTCGGCGTCCGACTCGGCGGCGCGTTTCGAGAGTTCGTAGGAGTCGCCGATGAAGTCCGCGTGCTCGACGATTTCGCGTCGCTGGTAGTTGTGTCCGAGCACGATGACTCGGTCGCCGAGTTCCTCGCGGGCGGCGGCGATTCGCCGGGAGCGGGCGGCCTCGTCGAGGTCGCGGTGGCTCTCCGGAAGCTGTTCGAGCGTGTCGTATTTGAACAGGCTGAGCTCCGACTCGAACCCGACCGACTGTAATTCAACCACGATTGGTCACCACGGTGGAAGTCCAATCATCGGGCCTTATTGAAAAATATTTTTCTTCAATACTCGCCACTTACCCGTAAAGATTCTCTACATAGCCGATTGGCCGGTGGTACTTACACCCGATCGAATGTTAGAAGCCGAAAGCAGTCGCTACTCTGTTGAAGAATAATTTTCTTCGAAATCCCGCCGGTGTCGATGGCGATTACTCGTTCAGTCGCGTTCGAAGACGACGCGACCGTCCACGACGGTCATCGAGACTGCAATGTCACGAATCGAGTCGGTCTCCCACGGCGACTCGTCGAGGACGACGAGGTCGGCGGCGCTCCCGACCGCGACGGTCCCTAGTCGGTCCTCGTCGAACCCGGCGTAGGCCGCGCCGGAGGTGTACGCCCGAAGCGCCTCGGTGACGGTGAGCGACTGGTCGGGGTTCGGATGGTCGGTGACGAGGTCGACGCCGAGCAGCGGCCCGAGCGGCATGCAGTCGCTCCCGAACGCGAGGTCGACTCCAGCGTCGAGCAGGTCGCGGTAGCGGTTGGTCCGCAGGCGTCGCTCGCCGAGGCGGGCGTCGTAGAGGCCGCCCTCGTCCGCCCACTTCAGGAAGTTCGGCTGGACCGAGGCGACGACGCCCAACTCGGCGAAGCGCTCGATGGCCTCGTCGGACGCGAGTTCGACGTGTTCGACCCGATGGCGGGCCGCGCCGGGGTCGTCGGTCTCCTCGTACGCGTCGAGCACCGCGTCGATGGCCGCGTCGCCGATGGCGTGCGCGGTGAGTTGATAGCCCGACTCGTCCGCGTCGGCGACGAGGTCGCGGAGTTCCTCGGGGGCGACGGCCCACTGGCCCGTCTCGTCGTCGGCCGCGTCGGGGTCCGCCGCGGCGTCGGCGTAGGGGTCGGTGAGCTTCGCGGTCCGCCCGCCGAAGCTCCCGTCGGTGAACGTCTTTATCGCGCCGACGGTGACGAGGTCGCGGCGGCTCCCGCCCCCGTGGTTCGTCCGCAGGCCGACCTCGCGGAGCGCGTCGAGGTGGTCGGACCAGTAGTTGATTCGGACGCGGAGGGCCAGTTCGCCGGCGTCGGCGAGGTCGCGGTAGACCTCGGGCGCGCGAGAGCCGCGGACCATGTCGTGGACGCCGGTGACGCCGCGGGCGGTCGCGTACGACTGCGCCGCGCGGACGAGTTCCCCCATCTCCTCGCGGCCCGGCTCGGTCGCCTCGCGGAGCACGTCGACCGCGCCCTCGACCACGACACCCGTCGGCTCGCCGGCGTCGCCATCGCCGCCGTTCCCGGCGGTCTGGACGCCCGAGTCGGGCATCTCGTCGGCGTAGCGGTCGAGGACGACCGAGTTGACGCCGGCGGTGTGGAGGTCCTCGCGGAAGGCGACCACGGGGCGCGACTCGGAGACGGCGTCGAGGTCGTCGCGGGTGAGATATCTTGAGTCGTCCCACGTGCTCTCGTCGTAGCCGTAGCCGAGCACCCAGTCCGTGTCGTCGCTGGTCTCGTCGTCGCCCGCCCCGTCGCCATCACCCTCGTTTCCGCGTTCGACCTCGGCGGCCCGCTCGCGGAGCAGTTCGACCGCCTCGGCCGCGGAGTCGGCCTCTGAGAGGTCGGCGTGGACGAGCGACCGGCCGACCATCGGGAGGTGCGTGTGGGCGTCGATGAAGCCGGGGAGGACGACGCGGCCGCCGCAGTCGACGACCCGCGTCTCGACGCCGGCGAGGAGTTCCACGTCGAACGCGCGGCCGACGCGGACGACCTCGCCGTCGCGAACGGCGACGGCTTCGTGCGTCTCGTCGGGCGACCCGAGGGTGTGTACCTCCGCGTTCGTCAGTACGAGGTCCGCTGCCGCGGTCATACGTTCGACCCCGACGCGGGAGGGCAAAACGGTTCGGGAGGCGGCGGGGTGGCCGGTCGGTGGTCGGTCGCCGCGGCTGACGTTGGCCGGGTCGGTGGGCGCGTTGAAAGAACCGGAACGCGTTAGGGCCGGCGCGGGAAACGTCGGAGCATGACAGACGCCGCGTCCCTCGCCGACCGCGTTCGGGAGGGCGAACTCCGCCTCCACGAACTCGAAGCGCACGCCGACGCCGACACCGCCGCCGAGGCGCGCCGGTTGCTCGTCGAATCGCAATCCGGCGCGTCGCTCGACGCGGTCGGGAACTACGGCTTCCCCGCGGAGGCCGCCGAGTCGGCCATCGAGAACATGGTCGGCGCGATTCAGGTGCCGATGGGCGTCGCCGGCCCCGTCAGCGTCGACGGCGGCTCCGTCGCCGGCGAGAAGTACCTCCCGCTCGCGACCACCGAGGGCGCGCTCCTCGCGTCGGTCAACCGCGGCTGTTCGGTCATCAACAGCGCCGGCGGCGCGACCGCTCGCGTCCTCAAGTCCGGGATGACCCGCGCGCCGGTGTTCCGCGTCGCCGACGTGGCCGAGGCCGAGGCGCTCGTCTCGTGGACTCGCGACAACTTCGCGGCGCTGAAGGAGGCCGCCGAGGAGACGACGAACCACGGCGAACTCCTCGACGTGACGCCGTACGTCGTCGGCAACTCGGTGTACCTGCGATTCCGCTACGACACCAAGGACGCGATGGGGATGAACATGGCCACCATCGCCACCGAGGCCGCCTGCGGCGTCGTCGAAGCAGAGACGACCGCCTCGCTCGTCGCCCTGTCGGGCAACCTCTGTACCGACAAGAAGCCCGCCGCCATCAACGCCGTCGAGGGCCGCGGCCGGAGCGTCACCGCCGACGTGCGCATCCCACGCGAAGTCGTCGAAGAGCGCCTGCACACCACGCCCGAAGCGGTCGCCGAACTCAACACCCGCAAGAACCTCGTCGGCTCCGCGAAGGCCGCGAGCCTCGGCTTCAACGCCCACGTCGCCAACGTCGTCGCCGCGATGTTCCTCGCCACCGGGCAGGACGAGGCGCAGGTCGTCGAGGGCGCGAACGCCATCACGACCGCCGAGGTGCAGGACGGCGACCTCTACGTCTCGGTCTCCATCGCCTCCCTCGAAGTCGGCACCGTCGGCGGCGGCACGAAGCTCCCGACGCAGTCCGAGGGCCTCGACATCCTCGGCGTCAGCGGCGGCGGCGACCCCGCCGGCTCCAACGCCGACGCCCTCGCCGAGTGCATCGCCGTCGGCTCGCTCGCGGGCGAACTCTCGCTGCTCTCCGCGCTCGCCTCGCGGCACCTCTCCAGCGCCCACGCCGAACTCGGCCGGTAACTCGAATCCGGTTTCAGTTTCGCCGGCACCGGACACAGCT
The DNA here is from genome assembly GCF_001469875.2 of Haloferax marisrubri. GTDB lineage: Archaea > Halobacteriota > Halobacteria > Halobacteriales > Haloferacaceae > Haloferax > Haloferax marisrubri. The sequence goes on from NZ_LOPW02000010.1 coordinate 838,972, forward strand.
GAACTGCGTTTCTCAGCGTGTTCTCGGACTATACCAGCGTATTCGCGCCTCTCCGTTTACTTTCACTTTCACTCCGCACCCGTGGCTCGCGTTTATTCCGTTTCCGCGGGAACGATGAAAACGCGTCCGTCGGGGAGCACCCGCGGGCGTGTCCACACCCATCCCCTCCCATGCCCGTCTCCACACGCAGTACCGACCCCGAATCGCCCGACGAGTACGACGACGCGCGGCGGTTGGCGCTCGCGCTCAGGCTGGTGAAGTTGGCCCTCGGCGTCGTCGCCTCCGCGCTGACAGTAGCGAAGTTGCTCGGCGCGCTCTGAGACGCTCACGCTCGCGGCCCCTTTGCTGCCGGTCGCTCGCCGCGACGCTCAGACTAGTCGGTGTCGACCCCGCGACTCCGACACCTCGCCGCGCCGCCGGAGCTTATCGAGCAGGTCGCGGGCGCGGTCCTCCGGGACGCCGCGTTCGACCGCGGTCGCGACGATTTCCTCCTCGGTCGGCCGGTCGCCATCGCGTATCGCCTCGCGGACGACCGTCAGGCGGTCGGGCGACCCGGACGACGAGTTCCGACCGTGCGAGGCGGACTCACCCGCCTCGAACACCTCGTCGGCGTCGAGCCCCGAGCCTTCGAGATACTCGCGGTCGTCGATGCCCGACTCCTCGACTTGCCGGTCGAGTTCCGAGACGTGTTCGACCTGCGCGAACGCCTCGCTGTCGCCGTGTTTCTTCGCCAACAGCGCCGAGCGCGCCTGCCGCGCCGCGTCCCTGTCGTCGGACTCGAAGAAGCGCCGGAGCTTCTTCGTCTGGTGTCGCCTGCCGCACCGCGGACACGTCGCCGTCTTCGACCCGTCGGGGTCAGAAAGCAGCCACATGTTCGCGCAGTCCGTACATCCCACGACCGCGTACATACGCCGATGTTCCGCGGCGTCGGATTTGAACGTTCGGGAGCGCGCCGAAAGGGAGAGAGCGAACGGGTAGGCGGCGTCCTTTCCGAAACCATCGGGACCCCTCGCAGACGCTCCAGCGGATTTATCTTCGCTCCCCGTGGCGTGTCACCATGGACCGAGTTTCTGTCGACGACGCGCCGTCCGCCGAGGCGGCCGACAACGTGTTTCTCTCGCTCCTCGCGGGCGGCGAGGAGATGAACGTCCAGCACTTCCGCATCGAACCCGGCGCGGCCGTCCCGGTTCACGACCACCCCCACGAGCAGGTCGGCTACATCGTCGCCGGCGAACTGACGTTCCTCGTCGGCGACGAGGGCGAGGAAGTCGTCGTCGGCCCCGGCGATTCCTACTCGCTCGCGGGCGGCGAACCCCACGGCGCGGAGAACCGCGGCGACGACACCGTCGTCGGCATCGACGTGTTCTCGCCGCCGCGGGACAACCCGCCGTGGCTGGACTGACGCCGAGCGCGAACCGCCACTCGTTAGAGACTCCGTATCGGTGATTCTGCCGGGGTTGAGTGCATCTCGAACGACTTCTCTAGATAGTTCAGTCAAAACATATGAGGAGAAAGCATTTATCAATCCGGTGTCACCACTCGGTAGACGGTAGTCCCTAACTATGCCCTCCCCCCGCGTACTTCCTCCATGGATAGCGCCCAGCGCGCCGAACGCCCCGAATCACCCGCCGAGCGGCGGGCGACCATGAGTCACTCGAAGCTCGCACGCGAGCCGTGGCTGTGGGTGTTCGTCGGCGTCTGGGCGGCGGTCGTCAGCGCGCTCCACTTCGGCGGGCTCGCGTACGACATCTACACGAGAATCTGGTGGTGGGACGTGCTCACCCACTCGCTTTCGGGCTTCGGCGTCGCGGGCGTGCTGTTCCTCGTGTTCCCGCGGACCTTCCGGGGCGACCGCGCTCCAGTCGTCGTCGCCGGCGTCATCCTCGCCATCGGCGCGGGCTTCGAAGTGTACGAGTACCTGTTCAAGGACTTCTGGTGGGGCTGGTCGATGGCCTACTACGCCGAGGACACCGCGATAGACCTCGTGGTCGACGTGGTCGGCGGCCTCGGCTTTTTCGTCCTCGTCGAGGGCGTCCTCAGGTCGCGGGCGCGGTCGGACGCCCCCCGCGGCGACTCGCCGCCCTCAGCCGGTCACCTCCGCTCCGACGGCGGCGAGAAGGCGGACGACGACCGCCCGAAGAACCGCTGAGTTCGACCGTGATACCCCCGTCGGCGGGGTTAATTTAACCCCAAACGTGTTGCTCCGTCGGGATAACGTACATATCGATGATGTCCTATCTCTCGTCTATGCTTCCGCTCGCAGCAGCCCCGGCACCGACCCCCTTCACCGCACTCGGCGCGAGCCGCGCACCGCCCCGCGCATGCTGAGGCGCACCTGGGACGAGATGGTGCTCGCCGGGTGGGAAGAGCGCCCCCGAGAGATGGCCGCCGTCGCCGTGTTCGGAGGCGTCGTCACCGCGACGCACTTCACGAGTATGGCGCTGTTTCTCTACACGCGCATCTGGTGGTGGGACATCCTCGTCCACGCCGCCTCCGGGTTCGGAGTCGCGGCGGTCCTCTACGTCCTCAACCCCCGCTTACTCCACTCGCGCCTCGCGCTCCTCGTCGTCCTCCCGATGGCCGTCGCCGCCATCGGCACGTGGTTCGAGGTGTACGAGCGTCTGTTCACCGGCTTTTGGGTCGAATGGCCGCGTTCGGTCTACTTGGAAGACACGGGCGTCGATATCGTCGCCGACACCGCCGGCGCGGTCGTCTTCGGCGTCGTCAGACCCCTGTGGAACCGGATTCAGCGCTGGCGGGACCCGAATCGACTGTAGTCGGCGCGAAACGAGTGCGGCGTCGGTGCCACGAGAGAAGTGGTGTGTTCGCTTACGCGAGTTCCTGAATGTATCCAGAAATCGAAGATTTCTGGCTGCTCAACGAACTGGCTTAGGCCAGTTCGTTGATGTTCGCGCGGTGTAACCGCGCGAGTTAGAGAAGCGCTCTACGCGAGTTCGTTGATGTTCTCGACGACCTTGTCGGCGTACTCGCTCGTGGCGAGCTTGTTGCCGCCCTCGATCTGACGTTCGAGGTCGTAGGTCACGTCGCCGTCCGAGATGGTCTTCTCGACGGCGTCGCGGATGAGCTTACCGGCGTCCTTCCAGCCCATGTACTCGAACATGAGGCGGCCGGAGAGAATCATCGCGGTCGGGTTGACCTTGTCCTCGCCGGCGTACTTGGGCGCGGAGCCGTGGACGGGCTCTGCGAGACAGAGACCTTCGCCGAAGTTCGCACCGGGGGCGATGCCGAGGCCACCGATCTGCGCGCCGGCGGCGTCGGACATGTAGTCGCCGTTGAGGTTCATCGTGGCGATGACGTCGTAGTCGGCGGTGCGGGTCAGAAGCTGCTGGAGCATGTTGTCCGCGATGCGGTCCTTGACGACGACCTTGTCCTCGGGCTTCTCGCCGTCGTACTCCTCCCAGAGTTCGTCTTCCGTGATGGTGACGTCGCCGAACTCCTCTTCGGCGAGTTCGTAGCCCCAGTCGCGGAACGCGCCCTCGGTGAACTTCATGATGTTACCCTTGTGGACGAGGGTGACGGAGTCGCGGTCGTTTTCGAGGGCGTACTCGATGGCCTCGCGGACGAGGCGCTTCGTCCCGAACTCGGTGATGGGCTTGATGCCGATGCCGACGGGGCCGTCGTGGATGACGCCCGTCGCGCCCATCTCCTCTTCGACGAACTCCTTGACCTGCTGGACCTCGTCGGTGCCGGCCTCCCACTCGATGCCGGCGTACACGTCTTCGGTGTTCTCGCGGAACGTGACCATGTCCATCGCCGAGGGGTTCTTGACGGGCGACGGGACGCCGTCGAGGTGGTAGGTCGGGCGGACGTTCGCGTACAGGTCGAGCTTCTTACGGAGCGCGACGTTGAGCGAGCGGAAGCCGGCGCCGACGGGCGTCGTGAGCGGGCCCTTGATGGCGACGCGGTGGTTGCGAATGGCGCTTACCGTGTCTTCCGGGAGATTCTCGTCGTACTTGTCGCGGGCGGACGAACCGGCGTAGACGCGCATCCAGGAGACAGAGCGGCCGGTCGCCTCGGCGGCGGCGTCGAGGACCTTCTGCGCGGCGGGGCCGACGTCCGTTCCGATTCCGTCGCCGTGGATGATCGGAATAATCGGGTTGTCGGGGACGGAGAGCTCGCCCGTCTCCTCGTCGACCGTGATTTTCTCGCCGTCGTCCGGAACCTCAATCTGGTCGTAGCTCATGAACAATCAGGGTTTTCCAGTGCGGTGTAAAAGTCCTGCCGTTATCGACGGCGAGACGCAAATCTCGCTGCATTCGGCGGTCGATACGTTTAGGCTCGCGCTCCGAAGACACCATCGTATGCGAATTATCCTCCACGGCGGTGCCGGCGGCATCCCCGGCGAACCGGAACCCAGACAGGCCGTCTTGGACGACGCGGCCGACGCGGGCGCGAGCGAGTCGGACCCGCTTTCGGCGGTCGAGACCGCGGTCCGCGTCCTCGAATCCGACCACCGGTTCAACGCCGGCGTCGGCGGCGCGGTCCAGTCCGACGGCGTCGTCCGGACCGACGCGGGCGTCATGCTCAGCGACCGACGCGCCGGCGCGGCCTCCGGCATGGAGGGCGTCGAACACGCCGTCTCCGTCGCGCGGGCGGTCCTCGAAGACACTCCGCACGTCCTCCTGACGGGCGAACCGGCGGTCGAGTTCGCCGCCGACGCGGGCGTCGAGACCGGCGTCGACCTCTTCACCGACGAGACCCGCGAGCGCTGGGAGAACGCGGACGCCCCCGATGGCTCGCCCAGCGAACACCTCGCGTGGCTCGCCGACCGGTTCGGCGGTAGCACGAGCGACCCGACGGCCGAGGCGGGAGACGGCTACCTCCCGGCGCACGACAGCTCCGACGAAACCTCAGCAAGCAGTGACCGCTCGGCTCGCGATGCTCGCCTTCCCGGTCACGACACAGTAGGCGCGGTCGCCACCGACGGCGAGACGTTCGCCTCCGCGACTTCGACCGGCGGCCGCTGGTTCGCCCTCGCCGGCCGCGTCGGCGACGTGCCGCAGATCGGCTCGGGCTTCTACGCCTCCCCGGCCGGCGGGGCGTCGACCACGGGAGCGGGCGAAGACATCGCGCGCGTGACGCTCGCGCGCCGCGCCGTCGGCCACCTCGAACGCGGCTGTGACGCCCAGACCGCGGCCGACCTCGCCATCGAGGAGTTCGGCGAACTCACTGGCTCGTCGGCGGGCATCATCCTCCTCGACGACGAGGGCTTCGGCTCGGCGTACAACTCCGACGGGATGCAGACCAGCACCGCGTCGAAGTGAGGTCGTCGCGGCGGTCGCCGCCGCGTTCCGGTCGCGCTGGCCGTCGCCGCCACGGTTTACTCGGTTCGGTCCATGAAACACCCCATGAGCGATTGGACCGCGGCCGACGCCCCCGACCTCTCGGGGAAGACCGTCGTCGTCACCGGCGCGAACAGCGGCCTCGGCTTCGAGGCGACGCGCATGTTCGCCGAGAAAGGCGCGCACGTCGTCATGGCCTGCCGGAGCCTCGACCGCGGCGAGGACGCGATGGCCGACATCCGCGACTCGGTGCCGGCGGCCTCGCTGACCCTCTCGGAACTCGACCTCGCCGACCTCGACTCAGTCCGGCGGTTCGCCGACGAGTTCGCCGCCGAACACGGGTCGCTGCACGTCCTCTGCAACAACGCCGGCGTGATGGCGATTCCCCGGCGAGAGACCGCACAGGGCTTCGAGACGCAGTTCGGCGTGAACCACCTCGGCCACTTCGCCCTGAGCGCCCGCCTGTTCCCGACGCTCCGCGACACGCCCGGCGAGACGCGCCTCGTCACGATGTCGAGCGGCCTCCACGAGCGCGGCCGGATGGACTTCGACGACCTGCAGGGCGAACGCGACTACGACGAGTGGGACGCCTACGCCCAGAGCAAGCTCTCGAACCTGCTTTTCGCGTTCGAACTCGACCGCCGGCTGACCGCCGCGGGCATCGACGACGTGCTGAGCGTGGGCGCACACCCCGGCTACGCCGCCACCAACCTCCAGTTCCGCGGCCCCGAGGCGTCCGGGTCGACGCTCCGGTACTGGATGAGTAAACTCGGCAACGCGATATTCGCCCAGTCGGCGGAGATGGGCGCGCTCCCGCTCCTGTACGCCGCAACCTCGCCGGCCGTCGAAAGCGGGGAGTACGTCGGCCCGCAGGGGCTGTTCGGCATGCGCGGCAACCCCGGCATCGCGGAACCGAACGACCGAGCCAGAGACCCCGAAACCGCCGCCCGGCTCTGGGACGTGTCGGAGGAACTCACCGACACGCGGTTCCGACTGGCCTGACGCTCGACCCGTCTCGGACGAGCGCCGGGAGGCGAGACGGCCAAATACTGCGGCGTGCTATCTACCCCCGTGACCGAATCAATGCCGACAATCACCGAGAGCGTCGCCGACGCTCTCGTCTCCACCTGCCGAACGACCCTCGGAGACTCCCTCCGCAGCGTCGTCCACTTCACCCGCGACGACTTCGACGTGCTGTACGTCCGACGGGACCTCTACGACGGCGACGAGGCCGCGGCGCGCGCCGCCAAGTCCGAACTCGTCGAGAGCGAGCGCACCGGGTTCGGGCCGCAGGAGACATACAACGCCGGCAGGAACGGCGAGCGTCCGGGGGTCGGCGAGTACGAATTCACCCTCCGCGTCTTCTCGGACGGTTTCGTCGGCCGCGTCGTCAGCGGCGACCGCGGCGTCATCGTCACCACCGACGAACTCGAACTCTCGGAGTTCGAGGAGATGGAAGTCGCGCTCCGTCGAATGCTCGAAACGAACACCGCCGGGTGAACCGACTCGCCGACTGGCGCAACGACTCTTCGAGCGCTGTCGGTCCCGTTCGTCGCTCGTCCCGTGTCTACACTCCCTCGACGAGTCGCTCTAGCTGCTCCGGCGGAACCGCTCCTCGCGCGGCGTAGCCCTCGTATGCGAAGGTTGGAACACCGGTGACGCCGTGCTGCTGGGCCTCACGAAATCGTTCGCGCACTTCGGTCCGAAGCGTTTCGTCGTCGAGCGCGGACGCGACTTCCTCGCCGTCGACACCCACCGATTCGGCGAGTTCGACGAGCACCGCCTCGTCGCCGATGTCTTCGCCGTCCTGCCAGAGCGCCTCGAAAACCGACTCGTCGAACGCGAGCCACGTTTCGTAGTCGGCGTGTTCCTTCAGGTAGTACGAGACGATTTGCGCCGGAAGCGAGTCCACGTCGGTCCCGAGGTCCAGGGTCATCTCGACGTCGTACCGCTCTTGTAACCGACGGACTCCCTGCTTCGCTTGCTCGTAGTAGTCTTCGTCTTTCCCGTCGTCGACCGAGAAGTCGATGCTTCCATCGGGGCGGCGCTTCTGACTCCGCAGGTCGAACGGATGCCAGTCGATGTCGAGTTCCTCGTCTCTCGTCTCTTGATACTGCGACAGGGACTGCCTCCCGAGATAGCAGAAGGGACACACGTAGTCCGAGTAGACCGTTATCGCCTGGTCGGCGTCTGAACTCATGCGTATTCGTCTCTCCTACGGTTACAAAAACGACGCGGTCGCTGGCGACACGTTCGGACGCCGTCGGAACTGAGAGCGGGGCGTGAGCGACCGCGAGGAGAGGAGCCGACCGTCTCAGCGGCCGAACAGGCGCTGCCTGAGGCTTCGGTCGGTGGCGCGCTCCACCAAGAGAACCGCGTGGTCGGTGTCGTTGACCACGTCGAGGTGCAGCGAGTCGGTCAGGAGTCGAGTGAGAAGTCCCTGTTCGGTCGCGCCCATCAGCACCATCGAGTGGCTGTCGGCCCGGTCGGCGATGGCTCGTTCGATGTCGCCGGAATCGTCGACGATTCGCGCCGCGTCCTCAAGGTCGTGTTCGGTCGCCCAGTCGGAGAGGAACGCCTCGCCCCGTTCGCGGTCGTCCGGACCGTCGGCGACGTGGAGGAGCGTCACCTCCGACCCGACGACCGAGTGGAGGGATTTCGCGACCTCGGCGCTGAGCGCCGAGTGGGGGCTGTCGACCGTCGGCAAGAGGAGCCGACTGGTGTCGTAGTTTCGGTCGTTGAGGACGAGGAAGTCACAGGGGAGGCGACTCGTCAACTCGCTCATCGTCCGTTCCGCACGTCCTCCCGCCCAGATTCGGTCGTTGCTCCAGCCCATGACGACGAGGTCCGCGTCTTTGCGGCGGGCGACGGTGAATATCTCCTCGAACGAGCGGTGCGAGACGACGGTCGACGTCCGGGCTTCGATGTCGTAGCCGGCGGCGCGTTCGCGGGCGTCTTCGAGCTGTTCGTTGGAGTGTGAGATAATCCGTTGGTTCTGTGCGGCACCGTAGCGTTGCGAGACGCGCGAGGGGACCTGCACCACGTGGACGATATCGACGATGGCGTCTTCTTTCGACTTCGCGAGCGCGCAGGCGAGTTCGACGACGTGCGACTCGGTCCGCGGGTTCGCGATGGGGACGACGACCCGGTAGGAGTCCGGGTGGTCATCGGTTCCCTCTTCGGTCTCGATGAGCGGGACGTACGACCGACCGACGAGTCCACCCAGCACCCACTCGCGAATCGAGAGCTGCCGTTTCGCGCCCTCGAAACGAGCGGATTCTAACCGGTTTTCCGTCGTCTGGAAGTAGTTGACGACGGTGACGAGAACGACGCCGCCGAAGGTGTTGCCCAAGAGCACGGGGACGACGAACTCGGTCAGTCCGACGAGGAACGCCAACTGGCCGTTCATCACGAGGTAGACCATCTCGGTGTAGGAGACGACGACGTGGAAGAGCCCGCCCAGCGGAACCGCGAGGAACGCGAGGTAGACGACGGCGAGACGGGAGATGGTGTCGCGGGCGGCGAAGGTGACCCAGACGACGCCGGCGACGATGAGGCCGGCGAACGCGGCCTTGAAAAAGAGACTCCACCAGGGCGTCTCGACGCCCTTCTGGGCGAGTTCGAGCGCCGCGTTCGCGGCTTCCGGCGAGAGGACGCCGCCGAAGGCGAGGGCGGCCGCACCGAGCGTCCCGCCGAAGAGGTTCCCCGCGAGGACGACCACCCAATTACGCAAGAGCGCGGGGATACTGGCCAACCGCTCCAGCGTCAGCGCGACCGGCGGGAGCGTGTTCTCGGTGTAGAGCTGATAGCCCCCGATGATGATGTAGATGAACCCGAGCGGGTAGAGCATCGCGCTTAACACCGGGTCGCCGCCGGTCGACGCTTTCATCGAGACGTAGAGGAGGAACGTAATCGTAATCGCGAACCCCGCCGCGAGGGCGCTGAAGAACAGTTCCCGCGCGCCGGAGGTTATCTCCTCGTCCGCGGCCGCGACGATGCGCTGGAACACCTCGTCGGACGAAAACCGGTCGCGAACCACCGAACCGACCGCCGGCGCACCGCTTCGTGACCGTTCGACGGCCTCGCGAACGGATTCGTCGAGTTCCGTCGACTCGGGTTCTGTCATTGATGCGGTGGTTTTCGAACAAACCGTTCTAAACGTACCGGTTCAGGCCGTCTGCAACAGTTCGGCCGCGTCGGATGTGGGTAGTCGTCTATGCTCTGCGGCCGCGATTTCGACACCGGCGAGCGACTCGACGAACACGTCGAGCGCCGCCACCCCAAGGAGGACGTTCGCTGGTGGGTCGTCGTCGAAGACCCCGCGAGAGACCGCAAGTTCTCGCGCTGACTCTCGTCCCGTCCCGGTCGCCCCGCAGTCGGTCCCGCGGGCGACGCCCTCAGCCGAGGTGACTCTCGAACCAGTCGGCGGCGAGGTCGGCCACCTCGTCCAACTCGCCCGGCCCTTCGAACAGGTGGCCCGCGCCCTCGACGACTTCCAGCGACTTCTCGCAGTCGAGTTCCGCGAACGCGTCGCGGTTCAGCCCCAGAACCGGCTCGTCGGCACCGCCGACGACGAACAGCGTCGGTGCCGTCACGTCGCCGAGTCGGGACGCCGCGAGGTCGACGCGCCCGCCGCGAGAGACGACCGCGCCGGCGTCGTCGCCGAGGTCGGCGGCCGCGAGGAGCGCCGCCGCCGCGCCGGTGCTCGACCCGAAGTAGCCGTAACCGAGGTCTGCGGTGTCGTCGCGGCCGCGGAGCCACTCGGTCGCGCCGAGCAGTCGCTCGGTCAGAAGCGGGATGTCGAACCGCGTCTCGTACGTCTCGTCTTCCACCTCCGTGAGCAGGTCGAAAAGGAGCGTCCCGACCCCGCGGTCGCGGATGACCTCGGCGACGAAGTTGTTCCGCGGGCTCTTGCGGCTACTGCCGCTGCCGTGGGCGAACACCACGAGTCCCGACGCGCCGTCCGGAACCCGGAGGTCGCCCTCCAGCACCGCGTCGCCGACGGGTATCGAGACGAGGTTCGCGGTCGTGTCGTTCATACGAGACGATACGGCGGACTGCGGCTTAGGCCTGTCTCGACCCGTCGATTCTCCTGAATTCGTAGTCCGCTCGTTCTGATGGTCATGACTTACACAATTAATGTTAATAGTTCTACGAGAGTACACCCGCACGCCAACCATGGTGAGTGTTACCGACCTACAGACGATGTACGAGCAGATGGTGACTGCTCGGCACTACGAGGAGCGACTGGTGGACGAGTACCTCGTCGGCAAACAGCCGGCGTTCGACATCTCGGCGGGGCCGATTCCCGGCGAACTGCACCTCGCGGCCGGCCACGAGGCGTCCGGAGCGGGCGTCTGCATGCACCTCCGCGACGACGACACGGTGACAGCGCCGCACCGACCGCACCACATCGCCATCGCGAAAGGCGTCGACCTCAAGCGCATGACAGCCGAGATTTTCGGTCGAAAGACGGGGCTGTGCCGCGGGAAGGGGGGCCACATGCACCTGTTCGACCCCGACGTGAACTTCGCGTGTTCGGGTATCATCGCCCAGGGCTGTCCGCCGGCGGTCGGCGCGGCGATGGCCGCGAAAAAGCGGAACACCGACTCGGTCGCCGTCGCCTTCCTCGGCGAGGGCGCTATCGACCAGGGCGGCTTCCTCGAATCGCTGAACCTCGCGGCGGTCCACGACCTCCCGGTCGTCTTCGTCGTCGAGGACAACGACTGGGCCATCAGCATGCCGAAAGACCGCGTGACCGACGTGCAGAACGGCGCACAGCGCGCCGCCGGCTTCGACCTGCCGGGGGTCCGAATCGACTCCGACGACGCCACGGCGGTCTACGAAGCCGCGGGCGAGGCCGTGATGCGCGCCCGCGACGGCAACGGGCCGACGCTCATCGAGGTACAGGTCCACCGCCGGATGGGTCACTTCATGGGCGACGCCGAGGCCTATCGCTCGGAGGCCGACATCGACCGCGCGAAACAGCGCGACTCCATCGAGCGACTCGCCGAGGACCTCCGCTCGCACGGCGTGACCGACGACGAACTCGACGAGATTCGAGAGCGCGCCCACGAGCGGGTCGAGGAGGCGATTTCGTGGGCGAAAGAACAGCCCGAACCGGGCCCGGAGGAGGCGTACGAGAACGTGTTTACGAACCCGCCGACGCAGGCGGCGACCGACGGCGGGAGCGCGGCGGACGCGTCGGGTGATGCCGACGAGACGGGAGGTGACAACTGATGGCGACCGAATCACGAGACTACACGGAAGCGACCGAGACGGACCGCGAACTGACCATGAGCAGGGCGATGGTCGAGGCCATCGCGTGGGAGATGCGCGAGAACGAGGAGGTGTTCTACATGGGCGAGGACGTCGCCGACTACGGCGGCATCTTCTCCAGTACGACCGGTCTCTTGGACGAGTTCGGCCGCGACCGCGTGATGGACGTACCCATCAGCGAGACGGCCTACCTCGGCGCGGCCGTCGGGGCCGCACAGGCCGGTATGCGCCCGATTGCCGAACTGATGTTCGTCGACTTCTTCGGCGTCGCCATGGACCAGATCTACAACAACATGGCGAAGAACACCTACATGAGCGGCGGGTCGTTCTCCGTCCCCATGGTGCTGACCACGGCTGTCGGCGGCACCTACAACGACGCCGGCCAGCACTCCCAGACGCTCTACGGGACCTTCGCCCACCTGCCGGGGATGAAAGTCGTCGTCCCCTCGACGGCCTACGACGCCAAGGGGCTGATGCACAGCGCCATCCGCGACGACGACCCGGTCGTCTACATGTTCCACAAGCGCCTGATGGGTCTCGGCTGGATGCCGTCGCCCTCGGGCCCGAAGACCGGCGTCCCCAAAGAGGACTACACGATTCCGTTCGGCGAGGCCGACGTGAAGCGCCCCGGCGACGACGTGACCGTCGTCACCCTCGGCCTGCACGTCCACCGGGCGATGGAGGCCGCAGAGCAACTCGACGACGACGGCATCGACGCCGAGGTCATCGACCTCCGGACGCTCGTGCCCCTCGACACCGAGACGGTGCTCGACTCGGTCCGCAAGACCGGGAAACTCCTCGTCGTGGACGAGGACTACCAGTCGTTCGGCGTGACGGGCGAAATCGTCGCGCGGGCCGCCGAGGGCGCGCTGGACGACCTCTCGGCCGTCAAGCGCCTCGCCATTCCCGACGTGCCGATTCCCTACGCCCGCTCGCTGGAAGACGAGGTTAACCCCGGCACCGACGACATCGCGGCGGCCGTCCGCGAACTCCACGAATGAGACGAGCGCCCGAAGCAGACGGAGACGGAATCGAGGCCGGAAGCGGAAGCGAAGACAGAGACGGAGGCGGACGGTGAGCGACGCCCTCGACGTGAACTCGGCGGATTCGTGGCCCGACGACGCCGACGACGTGGCCGAGGGCTACCTCGCCAACTGGTTCGTCCACGAGGGGTCTGCGGTCGACGAGGGCGAGACGCTCTGCGAGATACAGGTCGAGAAGGTGAGCATCGACGTGGCCGCGCCGACCGCGGGGACGGTCACGGAGATACTCGTCGCCGAGGGCAACGACTTCGACCGCGGCGACGTGCTCGCGCGGGTGCAACCGAGCGCCTGAATCGGTCTTTTTTCGTCAGTCGTCGCCCGCCCGGTACGCCTCGCCGAGCGCCCGGTCCATCAGTTCTCGGTGGGCCTCGCGGACCGGTTCGCCGTCACCAGGTCGGCGCTGTTCGTACCGACCCTCGGCGTCCATCACCCAGCGCCGGCGGTTGTCCGACAGGAGCGCGTCGAGGACGGCGTCGAGCTCGGCGCGGTGTTCGGGGTCTTCGACGGGCGCGACGGCCTCGACCCGGCGGTCGAGGTTGCGGGTCATCCAGTCGGCGGAACCGACGTAGTAGTCCGGGTCGCCCGCGTTTTCGAAGTAGAAGATACGCGAGTGTTCGAGGAACCGACCGACGACGCTCGACACAGAGATGTTCTCCGAGAGCCCCTCGATGCCGGGTCTGAGCCGGCAGATGCCCCGAACTACGAGGTCGATGTCGACGCCGGCCATCGACGCTTCGTAGAGTTCGCGGACCATCGCGGGGTCTTCGAGGGCGTTCATCTTGGCGACGATGCGGGCGTCGCGGCCGGCGCGGGCGTGGTCGGCCTCCCGGCGGACGAGGCGGGTCATCTCCTCGCGGAGGTTCGTCGGCGCGACCAGTAGCTTCCGGTACGTCTCCTGACGCGAGTGGCCGGTGAAGAAGTTGAACAGGCGCACGAGGTCCTGGCCGATGTCGGGGTCGGCGGTGAACAGCCCGAGGTCGGTGTAGAGCTTCGCGGTCTGAGAGTGGTAGTTGCCGGTGGCGACGTGGGAGTACAGCCGCACCTCGTCGTCCTCCTCGCGGACGACGAGCGCCGTCTTCGTGTGCGTCTTGAGGCCGATGGTTCCGTAGGCGACGTGGATACCTTCCTCTTCGAGACGGCGGACCCACCGGAGGTTGTTCTCCTCGTCGAACCGCGCTTTGAGTTCGACCATCACCGCGACCTGCTTGCCGTTCTTGGCGGCCTCGATGAGCGTCTCGATGACCTCGGAGTCCGGCGCGGTCCGGTAGATGGTGGCTTTGATGGCCAGCACGTCGGGGTCGGCCGCGGCGGCCGCGAGGAACGTTCCCACCGTGCCCGTAAACGAGTGGTACGGGTGGTGGACGAGCACGTCCTTCCGGGCGATTTCGGCGAACACCGAGTCGGGGTCGTCCGCGGAGCGGCCGGCGAACCGCGGGTGGGGTTGGGGCGTCCACGGCGCGACTTCGAGTTCCGGGCGGTCGAGGTCGAAAAGCGACGCCAGCGCGCCGTAGTCCAGCGGTAGGTCGCGCTCGAACACCTCGGGGTCGTCCACGTCGAGTTGTTCCGCGAGCAGGTCGCGGACCGCCTCGGGCGTGCCCGACTCGACCTCCAAGCGGACCACCGTGGCGAACCGGCGCTGGCGGAGCACGTCCTCTATCATCGTGATGAGCCCCTCGGCGACCTCCTCGTTGCGGCGGACCTCGGCGTTCCGCGTCACCCTGAACGCGGAGGTGTCGATGACCTCAACGTTCGGGAACAACAGGTCGATGTTGCGCTCGATGACGGCCACGAGCGGAACGAACCTGACGGGGCCGGCGGCGGACACGGACGAGTCGGCGGACTCCTCTTTCCCGCCCGCGTCGCCGACGCGCTCGTCCACGTTGACGAGTCGCGGGCGGTTGCCGGGGACCTTGACCCGCGAGAACTTCGTCGGCTCCTCTGTGCCCTCGGTCGTGCGGACCGCGAGCGACAGCGAGAGGTTCGAAATAAACGGGAACGGATGGGCCGGCTCGAACGTCAGGGGCGTGAGCGTCGGCAGGACCGACGCCTCGAAGTAGTCGCGCAGAGCCGCCTGCTCGTCGGCGGCGAGGTCGTCGTAGCCGACGATTTCGATGCCGGCGTCGGCGAGCGCGGGGCGGACGAGGTCGTGAAAGCAGTCGGACTGCCGGTCGAGCAGGTCGCGGGCGCGGTCGAGGACGAGCGACCACTGCTGGTTCGGGGTCCGACCGTCGGGCGAGAGTTCGCTCACGCCCGCGGCCATCTGCTGTTTCAGGCCGCCGACGCGCTTCATGAAGAACTCGTCGAGGTTCGAGGTGAGAATCGAGAGGAACTTGACGCGCTGGAAAAGCGGGTTGCGGTCGTCTATCGCCTCGTGGAGGACGCGCTCGTGGAAGGCGAGTTCGCTGAGTTCGCGGTTGAGATACAGCGTGGGGTCGGTGAGGTCGGCGTCGGCCGGGGCCGACTCGTCACCGCGCTCGCGGGCGCGGACCGGCGCGGTCCGCTGACTGGCGTGTCGAGTCTGCGAGTCGCCGCCGCGAGCCTCGTCGTCGGACATGTGCTGAGAGGAGATGGTTCGGCGGCGGCCTTTAGTTCGCCGCCTCGGCCGTCGCCTCCACCTGCGCCGCGGCGAGGCTCAGACCAGCGCGGGCTGGCGGGGTTCGAGAATCTTCGAGTCCTTCCGGGACTCGTGGGTGACCTCGGATTCGACTGCGACGAGTTCGTCGGCGTGGAGGTCGTAGGCCGTGAGCGCGCCGCCGTAGACCGCGCCCGTGTCGAGGCCCATCGCGTGCTCGAACACGGCCGGGTGGGCCATGACCGTGTGGCCGAAGAAGACGCGCTCGGGGCCCTCGTAGTACTCGAACCAGAACGGGCCGTCGTAGCTGTCGCCGGGGTTCATCGCCCGGGTGTTTTCGAGGGCGTCCACGTCGTGTTCGTCGAGCGGCTTTTCGGGGTGGATGCCGCCGTGGACGACGATGGCGTCCTCCCACGTGATGGCGACCGGGAGGTTCGAAATCCACTCGAGGTCGTCGTCGGTCAGCGCGTCTATCTCCTTCGTGCCGCGGATGAGCTTTTCTTCGTTGTTGCCGCGGACGGTCAGGAAGTTGTCGCGCTCGCGGACGTAGTCCACGACGCCCTTGCTGTCGGGGCCCTTCCGCACGAGGTCGCCGACGAAGACGACGAGGTCGTCTTCGGACGGGTCGAGCCGGTCGACGAGGCGTTCGAGCGCCGGCAGACACCCGTGTACGTCGCCGACGACGTACACGTCGTCCCAGTCGTCGATGTCGACTCGAAGGTGTTGCTCGGCGACGTCGGGGTGGAAGGATGGGACACTCATTGGAAACGTTCTCTCCTGTTCCTGAACACGGCTACCTAAGAAAGGGTTGCTAGTTTCGGACTGTTGTGCTATATAGACACGGTAGTGACACTCACGCACACCGAACGAGCCGGAGGCGAGGGCCCGCCTCCGACCGCCGGCCATCCCGCAATCGCTTTCCGGCGCGGCCGCGAAGTCGCGGCCATGAGCATCGGACCCCTCGACGACGAGACGGTCGAGAAGTATCGAGAGGCAGGGGAGGTCCTCCGCACGGTGTTGGACGAGTCGGCCGAGATGGTCGAACCCGGCGTCACCCACCTCGAAGTCGCCGAACACGCCGAAGCCCGCATCCGCGAACTCGCCGACGGCTGCGCCTTCCCGGTCAACATCAGCGTCAACGAGGAGGCGTCGCACGCCAGCCCCGGCCGCGACGACGACACCGTGTTCGGCGAGGACATGGTCTGTCTCGACGTCGGCGTCCACGTCGACGGCTACATCGCCGACTCCGCCGTGACCGTCGACCTCTCGGGCAACGACGAACTCGTCGAGTCCGCGGAGGAGGCGCTCGACGCCGCCCTCGACATGGTCGAAGCGGGCGCGCACACCGGGAAAATCGGCGCGGAAATCGAGGACGTGATTCGCGGCTACGGCTACACGCCCGTCCTCAATCTCTCGGGCCACGGCGTCGAACAGTGGGACGCCCACACCGACCCGACCATCCCGAACCGCGGCGCGGACCGCGGCGTCGAACTCGAAGTCGGCGACGTGGTCGCCATCGAACCGTTCGCCACCGACGGCTCCGGCAAGGTCACCGAGGGCTCGAAAAACGAGATTTACAGCCTCGTCAACGACCGGTCGGTCCGCGACCGCATGTCGCGCAAACTGCTCGACGAGGTGCGCGAGAAGTACAAACTGCTCCCCTTCGCGGGTCGCTGGTTCGAGGGCGGCCGCTCCGAGATGGCCATCCGACGGCTCGAACAGCAGGGCATCCTCCGCGGCTACCCCGTCCTGAAAGAAGAGGAGGGCGCGCTGGTCGGCCAGGCCGAAGACACCATCATCGTCACCGAAGACGGCTACGAGAACCTGACCAGATAGGTTGGGGTGGTTGCTGCTATTGGCACTTGGAACTGATTTTTGAAGTCGTACTAAGCCCAGAGTACGTGCCTTTGGGCGAAAAAATTGGAAACGCGTCTCATGTGGTTCTAACGTGGTACTACACGGTTCGCTCATTAGCTTTTGAATCCCAAACTGAATTCTCATCTCGGTTAATCCATTGCTACTAGTGTGCCACTGCCTTTTTTGAGGATAATTCCTCCGTAGTCCACGGAGGATTAATTCAATGAAATACTTGTTTGGCTCTGTTGAAATCATTCACCGTTGACATTGAGAAGAGCGACTCTACCCACCGGCTTTCGTCGACCCGGTTAGAAACTAGCCTCTCAGCAAATCGCAAGACGTGAAGAGGATTTCAACAGAGCCACTTGTTTGTGAATGTAGAAATTGTCAATTGAAAATGCAGATTTGATTTTAATATCAGTCATGTATGAATAAATTATCAGAATATATATATATATATATATATATATATATATAGTTGGTACATGTTTACCAACTTGCATCATGGAAGATAATACAACC
>NZ_LOPW02000011.1 GCF_001469875.2 Haloferax marisrubri
ACCGCAGCGAAGCAGGAATTTCATCCCCGTTTAACAGTGGACCGTACGGCATCTATGAGACTGCAGATGGTCACGTTGCGATTGCTATGGCACCAGTGGACGTTCTCGCGGACACACTGGGACTCGAAGAATTGCAGCAGTACGACGGTACGGAGTTCGAAGACCGCGATGAGATTAAACGCGTTCTCGAAGCGTACACCAGAGAGTGCGAGACAGAATCACTATTGACTCGACTGTTAGACGCCGATGTCTGGGCGAGCAAAGTGAACGACTTCCACGAGATGGCCGAGGACCCGCAGGTCCAGCACAACGACATGGTCCGGACATTCGAACATCCGGAAGTGGGCGAGTACACGACGACCGGTATTCCAGTGACGTTGTCCGAGACGCCGGGCGAAATCACGAGTCAACCTCCCATGCCCGGCGAACATACTGACGAAGTTCTCGGTGAACTCGATTACTCGGACGAGCAGATTCGAAAACTCCACGAGAACGA
>NZ_LOPW02000012.1 GCF_001469875.2 Haloferax marisrubri
CGGTTCATCACCTCAAGAACTTGGCTGAGGAAATGGACATCATCATAGCTGAGGCCACGCTTCCGAAGTTCGTTATCGGAGATAGGGACCTCACTAGCTTGGACGGGCGATGAGCGAGCTTCCGGATGCCCGTTCCCGTCGCCCGGTGACTCCTCTTCGTCCTCAGTCGCCATGTTGAACAACGAGGTACTCTCCTGTGGCTCAGCATTGGTATCACTCGTTCCGGTCGATATCGACGGACTATCTGGTGTCCCTTGTCCGATGAACGAAGATTGCGTGGAGTCTGTTTCCACACGATTTCGATCAGCGGTAACTGTCGTGTCGTCTCTTGGGCTTCCCCAA
>NZ_LOPW02000013.1 GCF_001469875.2 Haloferax marisrubri
GGCGAGTGAACGCGATACAGTCCAAACCGAAGCCTTCGGGCAATGTGGTGTACGGACTACCCATAACGGACCTGGATCTTATGTGAAGTCTCCTGGAACGGAGCGTGATACAGGGTGAAAACCCCGTAACATAAGATCTAGATCCCGGGGTTGTTCCAGAATAGCGGGGGTTGGATATCCCTCGTGAATTACGCAGGCATCAACTGCGAAGACTAAACACTCCTCGAGACCGATAGCGAACAAGTAGCGTGAGCGAACGCTGAAAAGCACCCCGAAAAGGGCGGTGCAATAGGGCTTGAAATCAGTTGGCGATAGAGCGACGTGGCATACAAGGTCACTCGACGAAAGAACTGGGAGCGATCCCATAGTATGACTTGAGTGAAGCCGATGTTACGTCGTGCGTTTTGAAAAACGAACCATGGAGTGCATCTGACTGGCGAGTCTAAGGG
>NZ_LOPW02000014.1 GCF_001469875.2 Haloferax marisrubri
GACTTGAGTGAAGCCGATGTTACGTCGTGCGTTTTGAAAAACGAACCATGGAGTGCATCTGACTGGCGAGTCTAAGGGGTGAACCCCCGGAGGCATAGGGAAACCGATACGGCCGCAGTCTTTGACCAGGGCCACCGTCTTCAAGGGCGGGGAGCCAACCGGATGCGACCCGAAACCAAGTGATCTACGCCGGAGCAGGGCGAAGCGTGGCGAAAGCTGCGTGGAGGCCCGTTAGAGTTGGTGTCCTACAATACCCTCTCGTGACTCTGGTGTAGGGGTGAAAGGCCCATCGAACTTGGCAACAGCTGGTTCCAACCGAAACATGTCGAAGCATGACCTCTGATGAGATAGTTCGTGAGGTAGAGCGACCGATTGGGAATCCGGACTCCGAGAGGAGTTCGCTTCCCTGTCAAACTCCGAACTTACGAACGTCGTAGACTCAGGGAGTCCGGTGTGCGGGGTAAGCTTGTGCACCGTGAGGGAGACAACCCAGAGCCAGGTTAAGGACCCAAAGTGTGGATTAAGTGTGATTGAAGATTGTCTCGAGCCCTAAACAGCCGGGAGGTGAGCTTAGAAGCAGCTACCCTCTAAGAATAGCGTAACAGCTTACCGGCCGAGGTTCGAGGCGTCGAAAATGATCGGGACTCAAATCCACCTCCGAGACCTGGCGGCGTGTCTTATGACACGATTCCGTAGGTTGGCATACTGCATGGGTGGAAGCACGGGTGAGAACTCGTGTGGACCGTGCAGCAACGAAAATCATGGTCTCAGTAGCAGCGAGAGTCGGGTGTGAACCCCGACGGCCTTACGCGCAAGGGTTCCTCGGCACTGTCAATCAGCCGAGGGTTAGTCGATCCTAAGTCTATCCGTAATTCGAAATAGATGAAAGGGAAACTGGTTAATATTCCAGTACCTTCTTGCACCAAACGTCGACGCTTTAGGAAACACCGAGCGGGGCCTTCGCCCCGTCGAATCACCGAAATTCGTGGAAGCCGTAACGGCACGAAGCGAACGAATGGTGAGATAGAGAAATTCGGCGGTACCTAGAGCCCGTGAAAAGACAAGCAAGAAGCTCGTACCGAGATCCGACACAGGTGCGCTGGCAGAGCAAGCCAAGGCCTGTCGGGATCAACCGACGTTAGGGAATTCGGCAAGTTAGTCCCGTAAGTTCGCGATAAGGGATGCCTGCTCTTGACCGAGCAGGTCGCAGTGACTCGGACGCTCCGACTGTCTAGTAACAACATAGGTGACCGCAAATCCGCAAGGACTCGTACGGTCACTGAATCCTGCCCAGTGCGGGTATCTGAACACCTAGTACAATAGGACGAAGGACCCGTCAACGGCGGGGGTAACTATGACCCTCTTAAGGTAGCGTAGTACCTTGCCGCTTCAGTAGCGGCTTGCATGAATGGATCAACGAGAGCGTCACTGTCCCAACGTTGGGCCCGGTGAACAGTACGTTCCAGTGCGGAGTCTGGAGACCCCCAAGGGGAAGCGAAGACCCTATAGAGCTTTACTGCAGGCTGTCGCTGAGACGTGGTCGCTAATGTGCAGCATAGGTAGGAGCCATTACACAGGTACCCGCGCCAGCGGGCCACCGAGGCATCATTGAAATACTACCCGTTAGTGACTGCGACTCTCACTCCTGGCGGAGGACACCGGTAGCCGGGCAGTTTGACTGGGGCGGTACGCGCTCGAAAAGATATCGAGCGCGCCCAAAGATTTCCTCACGCGAGTCGGGAACTCGTGGAAGAGCGCAAGAGCAAACGGAAGTCTGACAGTGACATTCCCAACGAGTGTCGCTGACGCGAAAGCGTGGTCTAGCGAACCTACGAGGTTCATTCATGGGACCCGTAGATGACAGAAAAGCTACCTTAGGGATAACAGAGTCGTCACCGGCAAGAGCACATATCGACCCGGTGGCTTGCTACCTCGATGTCGGTTCCCTCCATCCTGCCTGTGCAGAAGCAGGCAAGGGTGAGGTTGTTCGCCTATTAAAGGAGGTCGTGAGCTGGGTTTAGACCGTCGTGAGACAGGTCGGCTGCTATCTATTGGGGGTGTTAAGGAACTTGACGTGAACGTTCGTATAGTACGAGAGGAACTACGAATGGGTGCCACTGGTGTACCGGTTGTCCGAGAGGGCAGATGCCGGGCAGCTACGCACCACGGGGTAAGAGCTGAACGCATCTAAGCTCGAAACCCACACGGAAAAGAAGTTCCACTGAGGACACTCGTAGAAGACGAGTTCGATAGACTCGGGGTGTACGCAACGAGGCAACGAGTTGTTAAGCCCGCGAGCACTAACAGTCCAAGCCACATTCATACGCACTGAGACCCGAGAACGGGTCCAGGCGCAAACTGGATTGCACGAACACATTGGTAAGACGGCCCGACCGATATTGGTATGGCAACGGTTCGATTCCGTTGGTCGGCATTAAGGCGGCCAGAGCGGTGAGGTTCCACCCGTACCCATCCCGAACACGGAAGTTAAGCTCACCTGCGTTCTGGTCAGTACTGGAGTGAGCGATCCTCTGGGAAATCCAGTTCGCCGCCCCCACTCATACAAAGCCCACTAGACTTCGGTCTAGTGGGCTTTTTTCATTTACAGCGAGCGGCACGCACGTCCGCTCGACTCCCTACAC
>NZ_LOPW02000015.1 GCF_001469875.2 Haloferax marisrubri
CCACGAAACGTCTATTTTCATCTCATACTGTTCCGTAGTCCTTAACCGCGGGAGAAGTGACGGAGAACCGAGTTACCGGTCCGAGAGCAGCGACCAGAGTGTGTACGCTACGTAGTAGTCCGTCCAGACGAGACCGTTGTCGGTAACGTACTCGCCAGGCTTGTTGAAACAGCCGTGACGAACCATCCCACGACGCTCGTCGTCCTCGTCTGTCACGAGGTACGACTCAAGAAGGGAATCGAGGATTTCCGCCCCCGTACCGCGGAGGTTCTCACACTCGGGGACGTCCGGCAGCCGACAGAGACCGTACGCGGCGAGAGCCGCTGCACTGGTGTCTCTGGGTTCCGTCTCGGCATCGAGTTCTATGTCCCACGTCGCGACGAGGTCTTCTGGAGCGTGTTCGGTGTAGTAGTTGGTCGTAGCC
>NZ_LOPW02000016.1:0-104248 GCF_001469875.2 Haloferax marisrubri
CTGTTCCGTAGTTGTCGACGTCCCGGTCGATGTGACGAGTGTGTCCCAGTTCGTGTTGCGAGCGGTGTAGAACCGCCAGACACCACGGACCCGGGAGCTCTCATCGTCGGTGAGCGTATAGCCCTGCCACGGCCGGGACTGGAAAATCGCGACGCCAGTATCCCCGTTCGGATACTGCGCGTAGTAGGGGTACGCCGCGAGGTCGTAAATCTCGGTATCGAGTGTGTCCGAGACGGTTCGTGTCTCGGTCCGGTAGTTGACTGTCGTCTCAGGTTCGCCACCAACCGTTGTCTCAACGGTCTTCTTGAGGCGAACGGAGATGTTCGCTTCGAGCGTGAGGTTCGCGCTCCACGAGTGAGTGGTGTGATACTGTAATTCTGGCGTGTGAGTGCCGCTCGCAGTTGCGACTGGAATGCCATCGATTTTCAGACGGATGTTCTCAATCTCGTGGGAGACGAGTTCCCAGTCGGTAGTCCGATTACCCGTTTCGGTCCCAGTTGGAACGCGAACGCGGTAATCGACGAGTCCACGAACCGTCCCATTAGGAGCGATATAGAGCGGTGTCTCACCTGCGTCGAGATGCCCGCGCGTCGATGGGGTGACTGCGAAAATCGTCGCGTGCGCATCGTCGATGAACGTCCCATCTTCGAGTGATGCGTGGGGCGGGTACGTCGACGTGTTGGGCCCGCCGGCGTCGAGATCAGCGAAATCGTTGCGCGTCCACGTCGCGGCCGTTGCCGGCGGGCGCGTGAACGTGATGTCAGTCCCGTTGGCGAGTTGGTGGAGCGCCGTTCGGTCATCGCCGTACTGCTGCTGGTAGTCTTGTTGGCTGACGTAGCGGTCGCTATCACGAGACCAGAGCGTTGCCGACTCGTTTTCCGTGAGGCCGTTTGTCTCAGTCCCTGGTCTCGGGGGCTGTGCCGTGGCGAGGCCGATAATGGAACTCGACACGAGCAACGCGGCTACCAGTACGGAGGGCACTCGATGCTCCATGGGAGGGCAAAGGTGGATTGGTGGGGCGCTTACCAGGGAGTGAGATTCATACAGTCCCCAAGTGGGAGGCCCATAATCGACGCCACAACGGAATACAGCGGGCCGAGCACCGCCAAGATGAGGGCGGATTTGAGTGCTGCGCGCTTGTGGACTTTGAGTCGCTTTTTCTGTTCGGGGCTGGCGGTGAAGATCTCAGCGAGGGAGTCGGCCTGCCAGATGACTGCCAACCCAATGAAGCCGAGCGTCGTCGTGATCTGGAAGAAGCCCTCAACCATCCCCGGCAATTTCTCAGCGCTGCAGACCACGCTGTCTTGTGCGGCAACTGGCTGGACGGCAACGAGCGCGAACAGGACGCCGCCGATCGCGACGTGTCGGAGGATGGATTGGGAGGGCCGTTGCTGGTCGGCGGAGCGAGCGTCAGTTGGGGAGTGTGAGTCAGACATGAGGTCACTCGGTGTGGTCGTACACGAGCGCTTGGAGGTCGGCGTAGCGACTCGTCATAGTTGCAATCTCATCGAGCGAGTAGCCCAACTCACGCGCTTCGGTGAGTTGTGCGCGGAGTTCGTGCGGCTCAACGTCGCGAAGTTGCATCTCGTCGCGGAGGGCTTGCCGATAGAGGGCCGATGCGTTGAGATGGTCGTTCCACCTGAGGAACAACTCATCGATGTCTTCGACGGTGACTGAGCGGGAGATCATGTGTTCGGTATCGTTCCACATCGATTGTCTTGCGGTGCGTACATGTCAATCAGATTGATGGAATATTATATATTTACTGGCCGATATGAAGTGTGATGACATGCCAAACTAGGTACTAAATGATCATCTATATCCAAGACCGGTGTAGAATTCTCGTAGTCACTATATGTACTGATGAAAGAGTAATACCAGATGGGCCACGTCTACTACCACCATCCCGGTGACAAGCAGTTCTCTCTTGACTTCGTGCATCCAGACCCTACTGAAGTCGTCTCGCATATCGTCAACTACGACGACGACGTCGCTGTGAAGGTTCAGAAGTGCGAGATTGACGAAGCGTTCTACGTCGGCTACACGTCCCGTGTCGATGGTGGCCCTGTTCGTGAGATCAACTTCGATCTCAAAGCGTCACTCGCGAAGATGAGCGAGGACAACAGAACCATCGTCGTTCGGCTGCTCGAGATCTACCGCGCCCTCATCGCTCAGAACGAGGAAGAAGAGGGCCTTCCCGTCGAGGCATACAAGCAAATCGATGTCGACGCGCTGCCGGACGTGCTTGATCGGACGGTCTGGGAGGGCCCAGCAACAGCCGTTGCAGGCCGGCTCGCCTCAAACCTGATTCTGAAACACGCACTTCCGAACGCCAACCACCGGACTGCTGTCGCATTAGTTCAGTTCTACCTCCGACGTCTGAACTCGGATTTCTCGATGCCGGAAACGTCCGTCGAAGTCGATCCAGAATCGTACGACTGGCGAGAGTGGGTAAACGAGTACATCAACGAGTCAAAGCGGCTACTAACCGTTCGGCGGAAGAACGTCCTCTGCAAGCACCTGTACCGTTTCGGCGCGAGAACGCTTGAACGGAAACACGCAGTCGAGATCGACCTGACTGCATACGAGCTGGATATGTACCCGAGTGAGGCGAAGGTCGTCTACGCGGAGCAGCATGAAGAGCTCTGGATCGAGTTCGTCGAGGAGGCTGTCGAACGCGCAGGCTATCCAGAGCTGAGGGAAACGCCAGGGCTATTGAAAGCAGAGTTCGCTGAAAAGATTCGGAACCTCGACTAAGCGGCTCTGTTAGTCTTGGAGCGTGGCGACTGTTCGGCCCGTTTCCTCGGCCTCTTCGCTGCGCGACATATTGTACGTCGCGAGTGCTTCGTCAACCGCCTCATCAAGACTCATTGGTCAACCTAGTCTTGACCCTTCCAGCGTATAAACGCTTGCATGGCTAAAACGCCTCTACCCGGCGGAGAGAAGTCGGTCGAAGGAGTGATCTGGAAGTCAGATTATAAACTTAACTAACAGTATCTTCGGTGAGCGCTTCGTGTTGGTTAATACGAGGCAGCAACCGATGTCCGACGAACCACCGACGCCGCCGACGAACCTCCCTACAGAAGTCGTCAATGCCCTCAATGAATTATCACCGACCCGTCTCCGAGACGTTGCCCGCTATGCCGAAGAGTTGGCCGAACACAAGGAGCGCGAGACTCGTATCGAAGAAAATCAACCGGAAGGTGAGTTCGAAGAACGGCCCGAGGACCTTCCAGATGATGTCCCTACGAAGGCGACGATCACCATCAAAGAGATCAACGACAACCGATACTACTACTGGCAGTGGAGAGAGGGAGACAAAATCAAGTCTAAATATAAAGGCCCAGTCAACCCCAATGAGTAGCAAGAGCAATTTCCATGGCTGTAATCTGATCGCGTTTTAGACTGGTCTAAGCAGATAGTACCGCTCTCGTATTGTACATACCAACCCGTCATGATAGTTGGTTGAAACACCGGTGTTGCCAGTACTGCCAATAACCAGTCCACTATTGCCAGTAAAGATGGCGAAAGCGTGGAACTCTCGAAATCAAAGGTAGATCCGTTAGAGAATTTGTTCTCGGGACACCCCCGTTGCCAGTACTGCCAGTATTCGCTCGATTTAAATAACACACACACACCACCTTTGCCAGTAAAACTACTCGAACGAGTAGAAGACTACTCGTACCAATACTGATTATGCGATAGTTTTATGTTAACAGTAGTAAAACCAAATCCGCACTAGAAAAGAATTAGTAAAGCAAAGCTGTAGATATAGTTCGATACTCTGTTAATTACTTCATTTTGAACTCTGACCCTCTCCTACGAGAGAATACTGGCAATAGTGGAGAGAGTGTCTTTTATAAGCCACCGTGATATTGGCGGTACTGGCAACGGGGGTATGGTTATTGGTCATACTGGCACCCGTGGTTTTATCACACATAGCAACATCGTCCAATCCATGGGCCGGTTCACTCGGGAGTCATTCATCATTCGAGACAACGACGTGTTGCGAGACGATTACCAGCCTGAGACTCTTGAGGAACGAGACGCTGAACTCGACGAATACGCGGCAGCCCTCCGGCCGGTAATTCAAGGATGGCAGCCGAACAACGTGTTTCTGTACGGGGTCACGGGTGTCGGGAAGACTGCGGCCACACACGATCTACTCAAAGAACTTCAGGAATCAGCTGACCAGTACGACGATGTCGACGTGAATATTATCGAATTGAACTGTACTGGCTGCAATACGTCGTACCAAGTCGCGGTGAACCTCGTGAACGAGATTCGAGAGCCGAATCACCCACTAACAAATGTGTCGTCTTCACGGATGCCGATCAGTGAGACTGGCTATCAACAAAAGCGCGTGTTTCGTGAGCTCTACGCTGACTTAGAAGATATTGGGGGGACCGTGTTGGTTGTCCTCGACGAGATTGATAACATCGGATCGGACGATGATATTCTGTACGAGCTCCCGCGGGCACGTTCACAATTGGACCTGGACGTGAAGTTGGGCGTCATCGGCATCAGTAACGACTTCAAATTCCGCGATAATCTGTCCCCGAAAGTTAAAGACACACTTTGCGAGGAGGAGATTTTGTTCCCGCCATACGATGCTGGCGA
This sequence comes from Haloferax marisrubri, assembly GCF_001469875.2. Classification (GTDB taxonomy): domain Archaea; phylum Halobacteriota; class Halobacteria; order Halobacteriales; family Haloferacaceae; genus Haloferax; species Haloferax marisrubri. The sequence goes on from NZ_LOPW02000016.1 coordinate 4,621, forward strand.
ACTCCAAAACATCCTCCGCGAGCGAGCAGAGATTGCGTTGTATGATGATGTGTTGGAAGATGATGTGATTCCGTTGTGTGCCGCGTTTTCAGCACGAGACTCTGGGTCGGCTCGACAGGCACTTCGACTGTTGCGGAAGGCAGTCGATATTGCAGAGTCTGAAGCACGGGCCGGTGGGGACGCGTTTGTAACAGAGGAACATGTCCGCGAGGGGGAGTTCCAGATTCAGCGCCAGCAGGTCGTTGAAGGGATGCATTCGTTGACACAACATGGGCAGCATGTGTTGTTGACAGTATGCCAACTGGCTGCTCGAGGAGAAACGCCCGAACGGACAAAGGCAATCTATCGTCGGTACCAGAAGGTTGCAAGAAAGAATGGGCAAGAGCCGCTGAAGCGTCGGCGCGTACACGACCACCTGTCGGATCTGAACCTCCATGGTGTGTTGCAGTTGGTTGATTCGAGTGGTGGTCGAGGGAACTACAACGAGTACGATTTGGACGTGTCGCTGTCATCGGCGTTGGATGCACTAGAAAGTGAGTTTGGGAATTTAGAAGGCATCCGCGAACTCGCAAAAAAGAACGGGACGTTAGACTAACCCCTCTGTTGTGGGGTGACCCCCGTTGCCAGTGTTGCCAATAACCTGTCCACTATTGCCAGTTTCACCTGTCGACGTCGAGTTTGATATTCTGTCAAAAATACGTGGAATCTAGATTAGACCACCGTTGCCAATACATTTGGTGACGCTTGTGTCTACGGGTTTTACTGGCAAAAGTGGTGTGTCTGACGAATTGTCTGATAGGATTAAATTTGCTTTTTCTCCATTCAAGAATAAGCCTTCGTAGCGTTAACCAACATGAATTGTAGGTCGGTAGGTGTTGGTTAATCTGTGATCAGTCAGTAGTGCGTGGAGTTCAACGACGAAGGAGGTCTCCGTTGGTTCATTGTGTTCGACTCAAACCGCCCCCCGTAGTGTGTGACCAAGGTGTCGGCGAGATAGAGTCCGATACCTGTATTGGAGATCTCGAGGCCTCAATCCCGTATACAGCCTAATCCAGCGGCAAAAAGCGCTAAAACTGCTTATCCTCCGAGATTGTGGGTGTCAAACCACATAGGGAGTTTGATATAGCGACATAAGATTCATCAACTAACTCGCAGACTCGCCAATATTTTGCTAATCCTCGTTGTCTCTGTGGGACAATGAGGTAATTGAGAATGTAAGATATCTACTATTATTGCGCTACCTTCGAACTCTTTGGTCCTTAGAATGGGCTACCAGGGAAACGACGCTCGTTCTCTTGGTCAACAAACCTCCCAGCGGATTCCAAGTCTCGGACCGTGGCCGACCGCCAACTGTCGACTTTCGCACCCACACTGCTGTAAGCGCCGTTTCTTGGCTAGTCGAACGTCATCCCGTAGCCCCACTCTTCGAGGCACTCTTCTGTTTCATCGAGGTGCTGCAGGCCGACCTTCATGAGCGCTTCACGGAGATCGGTGAGCGAGACGTTCTCTTCGAACCGGTCTTCGAACTCCCGGAGGGCGTCTCGCTCTGCGACTTTTGTCTCCTTCTGTAAGAACAGCGGAACCCGGTCACGACCGTCTTGGACGCCATCACGGCGGAATTTGTATGGAATCTGGATCTGCTGGCGAGACTCTTGGGTGTCTTCGCCCTCGGCTTGGTTCGAATTCGTTTCTTCGGCCTGTTCAGGCTCTGTTTCCTTCGTCTGAGTCTCTGTATCGGTCGTCGAGTCAGTCGACGAGTCATCTGCAAACGGATCTTCACCAGCTCCTTTCTTCATGCCAGTCATACCGTCACCACCTCGTGATCGACGTCACCCGGTTCCGGGGGGTTTGGCGCTTCGATACCAACCTGTTCTTCGAGATGTCTCGCGATGCGGTCGAACTGAGCAAGCGTTTCAATTTCGTAGTCACGGCGACGATCACGATGTTCACGGACGTATTTGAACGCCGAACATTGCTCCATCCAGCACCCCTCCATCAGGGAGGCACGCTCGCTGATGATCTCTGGGATCGGATAGTCGATTTCAGCTAAAACCTGCCGTTGGTCACGTGTGTTTTTGAATCCGGTTGGCACGGCGGCGAGCACACCAACGTCAATCTCGAGTTGGTCTTCAAACCCGGCGACGAGAGCCTCAAGCCCTTCAACTGCTGCACGGCCCTTTGCGCTTGGCTCAACCGGGATGACAAGCGACCGCGTCGCGTGAATCGCGTTGTAGAGGTGTGGCCCTTCAGTTGCTGGCGGGTCACAGATCAGTACATCGTACTCCTCTGGGACGCCGGCCTCGCGGAGTACACGGAGTAACTGTGCGTGCATCCCGAATGCTTCGCCCATGGCTTCGGCCTGGTCTTTCTCTCGCTGGAGAAAATCGGCTAAATCTGAGAGCATATTGTGCTCCGGAACGATGTCGACACCTTCGACGGTCCGAATGAGATCGTCAAAGTCGCCGTTGGGGCGTCGAATCATATGCCGGACAATGTTATCGACTGAATCCGTCCGCTGGTCGTCAACCCCGAAGAGACGTGAAAGATCGCCGTCTTGTGGGTCAAGTGGAACGACGAGCGGTTTCAACCCTGCCCGAGCGTGCGCAACCGCCAGGTTTGCTGCGGTGGTCGTCTTCCCGACCCCGCCTGCCTCGCTGTAGGTCGAATATGTGAGCATACTGTGTTCATGATGAACCATCACCTTGAACCTTCTGTGCATGCACTCATTGTGTTCAACAGAGGCATTCATTCGTTGTGTTCAGCAATGAATACACACAATGAACAAACGGGCTGAATATCTCCAATGAACAAACACAACGAACGCCATGGCTGGGTGAGACTATGCTCATCCATGATTACAGCGGTCTGCGGAGAAATCTGATCTAGTGAACAAAGTTAATGAACACAATTCATGAATGTATGTGGTGAATATCATTCTGGGCAAACAACTTTGCTGTGGCAGCGTGTGCACACTAGTGGAGACAATCTGTGTCACACACGTCTCCACAATCCCCCTCTGACGAATGATTCGACGGCGTTTGGTCGATGCCCAGACTGCGGCGAAGAGATTGAGGCATACCAGTCGCTCATTGAGTTTGAGCAGGCCGATGGGTCAACTGGCGTGTTCGCAGATGCTATTCATGCGACGAAGTCGTCCGTCCAGAGTGACGAACTGGCGTACTCGCTTTCGGTTGCTTCGGCTCTGAACTTCGGGTGAACAATTCGAACAGTCAGAGTATCGCCATATAGCGGTGCTGGCTGCGAGTTTCAATATCGTCGTTTGGTGTAGGAACCTGTGGATTGTCCTATGGAGGATACAAATCGAAACAACAACTCCCAGAATGAATGGCAAATCAGTCGCTCGATGAATGGACACCAACGATGAGTCGCTAATTGAACTATGTTTTGCTGAACTGTTATGTATGCCGGACAACTATTTCGGGGGGAGATGGGAAGAAAACGAATCACAGCGTACGAGGATGCGGGTAAAAAAATGAAATTGGTAATCGATTACTGTGCCCGATACGCAGTCGTTCCGCGGAAGAGCGATGACCCGAATCTTCCGAGCCCCTGGGAGGGAGTACCTGCTAATGAAGTCCAACAGGGTATCCTTGAGAAGTTCGGAGTCAATGTCTCAAATGGGACTCCAACATATACTTGGCAACGACTGGGTGCAGATAACGACCTTGAGGGCGCACTAAAATTCCTACAGGACCGACGGGAAGAGATCTTAGAGAACGGTCAAAAATAAACGAACGGCTCGATCCCCTATTATCGAAATCACGAATTAAATTAGAACTCGTCGGTATGGCCGAATTATCACAATGCAATTACTGACAAACCGGACTCAATACTGAGTTCACCTCGATATCAACGAAAATATCAGATGAATATTTCTTTCCTCCCTTTCAAGAATACACGGCCACTGTCGCTCAAAGTAACCGTTTTCGTCCGTCCCTCTTTTTCTGTTATGACCAAACATTCTGATTCCAAACTATCGACATGGCGAGCAACTGTACTCTTTGATTTCTCGAGCTCACTAGCAATTTGGCTTATCGACAGGGGTGTGTTCAGTTTCGATAATTCAATGAGTAGTTTTGCTTCGGCGTCTGAGACGTTCCCACGAAGGTTTAGACGTGGAATACGACGGACGCTACTGTCGATATCTCCGACTTGGAGTACTGTCTCGACGTAACTCTCGTTCGTGAATGTCGCGACTGTCAACGGCAATAGAATCTCACGCGCGCCCCCACCGAGGATGACGATGGTTTCACCTTTTGATGCCTGCATGAGGTCGGCGCAATACAGGGTTGTCTCGATAAAATCTGTATAGGGCAGGTATTCTGACTCCAGATCAAGACCAGGGACTACCTGTGTGAGAACTTCTTCTACTTCCCCGAAGGCGTCTTCGCCTCGCTCAGAACCGTTCGCTGGTTGTAACAGAATAACTCGGTCTTCTTCGTCAAGACCCATGCTAAGAACTGGTCGAACGACACGCCGACTGTCAAATCCTAAGGGGGCGAGGTAGGTTCTCATATCTACAAATTGGATATGCCACCTGGTTACTGTTCCGAATCAGTGCAACAGTTGGTGTGATTCTCCCACACAATTGGGGGCGTACGAGGCAATATTACGAGGGAACCGGTCTGTGTCCACTCAGACCGTCCCAAATTACTGCAATTGTCACCAATATGTTTCACTTGCGATAACTATTTGATAAATCCCGACAGAATTGATAATTGCTCGCACAGTCCGCAATCGGGTGACACCCACCTATCTGCGGTAGTGATATCTCTGCCCTGAAAATTATCACTTCCGCGACAGGTTTATGTAACTCGGGATGAAAGTATCATCCGGTCGAATTCACTCGAAACGGCCTAAACGGCTGATTCGGCATAGCCACGGCTATGTTGAGGGTGCGAGCGCCGGCGTCTATCCCACACTCGACGCCAACAACGATTCCCAAGCGAACCATGCAAGACCCACCCGATCCGCCCGACTCAGAAAGCCCCACACTCGCTGATTTCATCGGAACACGAGACTCAGTTTTCGTACTCCGAGACCCACAACTCGCGAAGACGGGTTCACAAGCACGTGCACAACTCCGTTCGTTGCCGTTTCTCGCACAGTTCGGCCTCGACCGAGTCGCCCATCCTGGTATCTACGATAATGGGTTGCGACTTGTCGAATACAAACTCCTCCCGAACGAAGACTTGCGAGCGAACGGAGTAGCCAACGTCGGATTTCCACTAATTCACTATGTCAGCCAAGAGATGCTGACTGGAGAATTACGGGATGATGAGAGTGTCTACGACGAGCAAGACGTTGTTCGCCGATTGCTTCGGAAGCGCCCCGACGGTGTACCGTACGTAATCGTCACTGACACGGGTTCCCCAAAGATGCCACGCCATACCCGAAAACCGGGTAAATCGTTTGTCGATGAGTTCGAGTGTACTGTCGTCGAGTACAAGGGGTTACTGAAGCGGTATCTCCAGTACAATCTCGACTCGGACCTTCCGCTATCGTCGACACAGAATCTGTACTTCCATCAGATTTCGGCCCACCACAAGCGGTTGGGTCTCGATGCGGGCTCAATCCCCGACCTCTTCGACTACACACAGCTTCCAGCGGACAGTCCAGCCTGGGATCCGATTTACTATCTCATCCGCGAGGATGCTGACCAGGTTCTCGAAGACTACACCGAGCGTATCCGCGAGGCACTCCGTTCGTGGACCGAGCGAGGCCCCACACAGAAGATCGCGAATAGTATGCTGGACATGCTTGAGTGGGTGGATTACGAAGAAGAACGCCTTGACGCATACCGATATCGCCATCAGGAGGATGCATGAGCACAAAATTCACACCGGCCAGTTCTAAGCCGGACAAACTACTCACCGGGTTCATCTCGGTGCGAGCACCGGAACTCAAACACATCTACAACGCAATCCAAGGCCCGACCTCCGTCTCCGAACTCACGAAGAAGTTCGGGAAGCCGACTAGCGGCGGAGTCGAAACCGATCACGTCGAAGAGACGGTTCGGTTCCTGAACGCGGTCGACTTGGTCGAGAGTCCCTCGGGAGACATCAGGGACACTGTCGAGCGCATCAACGAGCGTCACCTCGTTGGGTTACCGTTCGAAGCACGACTCCTGTACCACTGCAACCAACAGGGGGGACGGCAAACACACTTCGCAGCAGTTTATCGAGCTCTGCTGAACGAAGGAAGCCGAACTGTGAACGGAGACCGTGACAACCTCCGCACTATTCTGAAGCGTGAGACTGACTACGACTTCAGTTGGACCGACGAGAAGATCGACATGTGGGTGACGTTGAGCGAACAATTGGGACTGATTATCGAGTCCGAAGACGACATTACCCTGAGTCCTTGCCGGGCTCTGATGCACGATGCACTCGTCCTCGCTCCGATGAGCTCTGACGGGAACCCGAATTACGACGACGTCACCACCAAGAATGGGGAATTCCGTCGTGCACTCGATTGGATCAACGATAATCTCTTCAGTGTCTACGAAGAGCGCGCGGGAACGCCCCGTGTCCACCCAGCGATTGCCGACGTACTTCGCAACATGGAAGATGATGGCGTCATCTCCCTGTCGAGTCCTGGTGACTCACAGAACGCGGTCAAAATTCCACCGGAGAACCTCAACGAGGACGTTCGAGGGAACCGACGTGACGTGACCCGCATCTCGATCCAATCGCACCCTGACGAAACGGCCTACCAGTACCCCCTCACGCAGTTCCTCACCCAACAATGAGTCAAGACGCTCAACAACTCTCAGCCGGCAGCGAGATGCCGTGCTACTGGGATGATAACGAAGTTGACCACTTCATCACCTCGGAAGCACACACGGCGACGAAGACGCCCGAACAGTTCAAAGAAACTCACGTCGACATCGACCGAATCTGGGCCGATACGCTGACTCCTCTCGGCGTTTCGGGCGACTTTGTCACTCAGGAAGACGTACTCGAATCAATCACAGATTCCAACCTCGACGACCCAAACCGAATCTTCATCGTTCGCGGTGAACCCGGTTCCGGGAAGAGCCAACTCTGTGAGTGGACGAAGTACCAGATCAACGGCTTTGGTGAAGACGACGACGGTATCGAGGACTACGTTGCGCTTCACGTGTCCCGAAGCCAGACTCGGATGGACCAGATCATCGACGTTCTCACCGAACCGCTTGGTGTTGACACTGACGTCAGGAACATTCAGGGGAGCGACCCCTACGATCTGGCCGAACCAATCGCGGGACTCCTTCGTGGGTACTGGTCGACCAGTCTGCTCACGGATGAGGAACTGCGTGAGCTCACCGAAGAGCGTGACGACGGAACGGACCTCCGTGATATATTCGCCGAGAATATTCGAGACTACCAGGAGGCTCTGGAGTCCCGTGACGAGAATCCGGACTTCAAACTCCTCACTCGAGATAACTACCGCGACCTGCGTCTGACTCTGAGCTTCGGTGATAAGTTACGAGAGGAGAGTGAGTTGATCTTCCCTGCGCTGAAGAACCAAGCTCACGAGTATCTCTCGAACAACCTCGTAGGCAACTTCAAAGAGCAACTCCAGGAGTACTCTGAACTGTATCAGGAGAAAGGTATCCGGCCGGTCCTCATCTGCGAAGACCTAACCACGTTCTCCGTCCTGAAGGAGCAACTTCTCGACCACATCTTCGAACTGAGTAGTAGTCACTATGACATTGTCCTCGGATGGACAATTGGATGGGAACAGGATAACATCGACGACGCGATGACCCGTTCGGATGCGGCCACGTACATGAAAGGCCGATCCGAGGGGTACCTGACGATGACCGACGAGAATGGTGCGGCGTACTTCCTCGACGACGACGTCTCTGTCGAGCTCACTCGGTCGTACCTCAACGCAATTAAGCGCCACTCCACCACCGGATCGGCACCCGACGATGTCGAAGACTCCTTCGACGGATTGTACCCATTCAACGAGCGGTTCGTCCACGTCGCATACCGCCAACTGAACGACGAGGGGAGTGACCGCAAGACACCACGGTTGCTCCTGCTTCGTGTCGTAAAACACTGTCTGAAGTCGTCTTGGCCGCCTTACGAGGCGATGAAGTCGAATTCCTTCGTCGATACCCCTACCTTCGGGATCGACATGAAGTACGACCAGATATATCTGGATCTCAGCCGCTGGTACGGTGTTCCTGTCGAAGGTGGTGTCGGCGTCAAGGTCGGTATCTTCGAAACCTTTGGAATCGACCTCCCTGACAGCGACGTGGCACCAGTGAGGGGTGAGTACGTTGTGTTCGATAAGGGCAAGGGAAGCGCCGTCCTCGACAAAATCAAGAACCCACCGACGCCGAAGCACGAGACCGATGAGGACGAGGACGACTACGATAGCGATGAAGAAACTGGTGGAGACGACCAGGATGATGGTGAGACCGATCCCGACGAGGAAGATGACGACGTAACCGTCATCGACGAACCCGAACTCTCGGAGGAAGAGCGTGAGCGTCAGCACAAGTTCCAGGAGTTCCAAGACTGGGTTACAAACGGTGAGGAATACCCCAGTTCCGACACGCTTCACGATGGCGCAGTCGAAGTCCTCGAACGCTGGCACGACCCGACCCGCCTCAGTAACCCAAACGCATCGACGCGGTCCGCAAGTGCGATCTACTACGCACGCGGTGACAACATCCCAATATCAATTCAGGGAGACCAGCAGCGACAGGCAAGCATCGATATCGAACTTGAGTGGGGCGTAGAACACGCCGACCTCTACACCCCAATGCTTGAGTACGGTCTCTTTGAGGTGTTCGATACCAATGATACCAACTTCGACCGACTACGGGCGTGGGCCGACACCAACGTCGCGCAGTTCAAGCGTGAAATGCGTCAGGAGATCGAAGACTGTCTTCCCGAAGGGCTCACTATCGAGAAAACGCTCGTGCTGGCACAGTTCTTCCTTGTCAACGCTGCACAGGGGACAGAGGTCGAAGGCGATGAGATTCCCGCTGAACTTGTCTTCGAAGAGTACGATGCGAATCAGTCGTACGGGAAGCCAATCGTCGAAAACTTCGACCGAAGTAGTGCGTTTGGGCAGGCCTTCAACAACCTAACCACGTATTCGAGCGACATCAACGACCTCATCGAGGGCTTCTTCCTCCTCAAGTCGAACGTCGTCGACCACGACCGTCTGGCAGAAGCGCGGCGAGAGGTCGCTGCCGACTTCGAAACTCACGTTGACGACGCGATGATGATCGATGCGGGCGACCTGCCCGATGCGTATAAAATCGGCTCGACTCGCAAACAGGCGAAGACAAAAGTCTCGACGCTATTCGGTTGTATCTCCGACTACGCGGCCGAACTCCAGCGACTCACTGCGGAGGAAGACGCTTCGCATATCCAGTCCGCTCTCAAACCCGCCGAGCGGTGGTACGACAGCAGTCACACGGTCAACGACCTTGCTGAGTGGTTCGAGACGCTATACAATTGTGCCGGTGCGATGGACGTGCCCATCAACCCGACCTACGAGGAAGTCCACGAGATCCTTACTGAATCACCCGAGGAGGTGAAGCTCACGCCCTTCGGGAAAGACGTGAAGCGGTTCCAGAACATGGACGATGCGACCGGCGTGACGCTCGTCGCTCGATTGCACGACTTCGCTCGCAGTCGCCACGAGCAGCGTGCGTGGAAGTTATACGAGGCGTTGAACTCATTTATCAGTGATCTTCAAGACCAAGAACACTCCACTGGGGCCGACCTCGACCACAGAATCAAGCAACTTAGTGAGTACACCGAGTACGAACAGAAACGGCAGGAAATCACTGATATCACGGAGGATCTATAATATGCCCAACACTCAGTCACTACCCAACGTTGTCGAGGCTCTAGAAAATAAGGCCAAAGAGCACAAGCAAGCAGAGAACACCCAGTTCCACGTCTCGGTCGCCCGGCACAACATCCGCGAAGTAAATCGCGAACTCGACAAGCTTATCTCGAGCCTTCGGGACCTTCGGTACTACAAGACGGTCCTCGAAGGTGCCTTCGATGGTTCGCCACCGACAATGACTGGTAGCGCCTCACAGGCCGCAAAAAAGGCTATCAAGACGACACAAGAGGACTTACTGGGTAACATCCAGAATAACGAGATGGACGACGACGTTGATCTCGAAGAAAGCGGGGGTAGTGGTAACCCAGAAGTCCAACTGACCCCCGAAGTCGAGACGCAAATCGGACACATCAAGTCAGCGAAGCGTCAGGTCAACAACGTCGTCGATATCATCGAGAGTCGACTCGAGTCGAAGCGAAAAGACTGGAGTACAAAGGTTGGTGCAGCAGAAGAACTGCAAGAGATTCTCGGGGGGAAGAATGGTGACTTCTCGCGTACGCTCAACCACATGCATCAACTCCTGACTCGAGAGTTGATGGACCCGAGTGGATCTGCATCGAACTTCGTTTCCCAGTGGAACAACGCCGTCAGCAACTGGGAGGAACATCAGTCGCTCCAGAGCTTTGACGACTTCCAGGCGAAACACAACCTCTCGGACTCGACTATCGAGGACGTAAAGACGCTCAGCAAGTCCCAAAAACTCACCTTAGCTGATGTCTCGCTTGATTCCCTCAAGGAGATGAAGCGCGTTGATGAACTCGAATCGGCCGTGGAACTGAGCCTCTAACAATGAAAGACCCCGTCGCCCGCGCGGAGCAGATGCAGGATGCGTACCACGACTACTTCATTGGTCGTGGTGGGCGCGCGGCACGTAGCGTCGCCAATCGGCTCGCCGAGGGTGAGGACGACCTGACGGGAATACGCGGACCATATCTCCAGGCTCTGGACATCCCGAACTGGAGCACCCGTCAGTGGAACGATTTCGCCCGATCGGTACGTCTTGAACCACACATCCGCCGTGCCTTCTCGAAAATTGGCTTCGAGCGGTTGTACGACTTCCAGGAGCGCAGCATTAAGGCTATCCTCGAAGGCGACGACACCGTCATCACAGCCGCAACGGGACGGGGGAAGACCGAAGCATGGCTCATTCCGATTCTCAACCGTATCCTCGAAGACAAGCGGTACGGTAGGGACAGTAACGACACCAGCGTCAAAGCCACGCTCATCTACCCGACAAAGGCGCTTGCACAGGACCAACTGAAGCGTCTCCTTCAGTACCTCTACCTCATCAACAAACAACTGAAGTCAGAACAGCAAATCACGGTCGGCATCTACGACGGTGACACGCCGCGAAACGTTAGTGAATCGGGGTCTGAGGGATACCTCAACGCGACGTTCCGTCACTTCGAGTGCCCAGGGTACAACGACGAGCTCGCTAAGTGCCAAGACTGCGGTGGCGGTGTCCGAATCCGGAATACGGGTTCTCGGTTCAAACTCATCCCTGAAAAGGCAAAGTGTGAGGATGATGATCCGAATGACGTCCCGCTTGACTTCTTGCGTCTAACAAAATACGACATCCTCGAGAACGGTGTCGACATCTTACTCACTAACCCAGACACGATCAATTACCGGCTCATCAATACTAACGCCGAAGACGAACATGAGCGCTTCATTTATGAGCCCGAGTTCCTCGTGTTCGACGAGGTTCACACCTACGATGGCTTGTTCGGGAGTTACACCTCGACGCTGATGAAGCGGATTCAGTCGCTGCGGGAGGAACGCGGCGTTGAAGACCTGCAACTCATCGCGAGCAGTGCAACCGTCGAGAACGACGTCGAACTGTTCCAGAAAGTGAGTGGTGCTGTCGACATCAAGCAAGTGAGTGAGTCACCTCGTGACCTCGATGGGTCCGTTCCAACTGAAGTCCCAGACGAACTAACGTCGGATAGTTTGACCGTCGACCGCATTCTTGGTTCGACGGCGGACCCCGACGATGATGTTCCGGGGCTCGACGGGTTTGAATATACACTCGATGATTCGTCGAGTTATGACCGTGACCGGCGCGAGACTCTGGTGAGTGATGCGCTCTTCGACCATCTCACCGAGGCTGATGACGATTCGGGAGCACAGGTTGTTCGATACGTCCACCAGTTACTGTACAACGAACCCCTCACGCGGTCGGACCTACACGACACACTAGCCACGACGCTTGACCTCGACGGCGAAGAGACGTCTACGTTGGTGTCGAACGTCCGCACACTCGGGGAGTTCTCAGGTATGTTGGAGAACCGCAGCCACGTGTTTTCCTGGCCGATTGATGGCTTCTACACGTGCCCGTCGTGTGATGCGGCGTATCGGTCGCCACAAGACGGTTGTCGAGAATGTGGGTTCGGCTTCGTAACGCGAACCACCTACTGCCGTCATTGTAGTGACGAGCACCTCGTCGCGTGGTACTGTCCGAGTTGTGACCAACTGGAACCATACACACCGACTGAGCATGGCACGGTGGACCAGGATGAGGTCCATATCTGTCGACGATGCGAGTCTGGCCGAGATGATGTCGTTCAGATGGTCCGAACGACGTTTCAACCGTTCCTCGAGTGCCTGGATTGCGGGAATCAATCAGAGCGAACGACGAATCTCGAATGTCGGGACTGCGGCTCTAAGACCGTCATGACCGACACTGAGACGTTCACGTGTATCAACCCACAATGCGGGGCGACACACGAACCAGAACATGTCTGCACTCACTGCGAAGGCACTGACTTCGAGGTAAGCACAACTGGCGGTCAGTTCGACTGTCCTGACTGCGGGAGGATCTACGATCGGACAGAGCAGTCCCCCAACCACTGCGTTGATTGTGGCTCCAGTATCACTCCGACACGATTTCTTCCGTGGGTTTGCACAAACGATGACTGCGACCGAGTTCACTTCGAGAGTGACCCTAAGCAGTGCGACTGCGGAGAGTTATCGTTTGTAAAGCGCGGACTCTTCGAAATACGACATGACCACTACTGCCGGTCGTGTGACACAGCGTTTTTGGGTGACGAGGGGTGCGACTGCGATAACCCGGACGTTCATCCTCGAACTGGTCACCACCAGGCGTACAAGACAGTCGATACCCACGGTTGGATTCACAACATGAGTTCACAACCGTCGGCCGTCCCGTGCCCGCATAGGTATGCCCGGTACGAGATTGGCCGTCGGTTCGACGAACTGATGCGTGGACCGAGTAACCTCGCGGTGACGACCTCGCAGTACATGCTTCGGGCAGTCGCCGACGAAGAAGGCCAGCAAGCAGCGAAACTCCTCTCGTTCGCTGACTCTCACCGCGACATGAAAGAACTCAGTCGGGACTTCTCTGAGCCAGAAGTGGAAACGTTACTGGACCAACTCCTGATTGAGAGTGCATCGTCCAATGACGATGGCAACCAATGGATTCGCTTCGACCGTGTCCTCGAACATGCAGACGAGACCGTCGACAGGGTCAACGACGAATTAGAACCTCCACAAGTTGCACGGAGAGTCGAATTCAATCTCAAATCACGGTTGAAGGGTCAACCTCGGAAGAGGTGGGACGAGAATAACGCACTCCGAGATCGGTTGTCTCGTCGTGCACTCAGGCACACCTACAGTCAGCGGCTAGGCGAACGAGATGGCCCTCTCGACGAAGTTGGCCTACTTGACGTCCGCCTCGCCTTTGGTCTGAGCGAACTCGAGAATGACGAGCGCGCCATCGTTCGTGAACTTGCGGACGAAGGCAATGACTATCGGGTGGAAAAATTCGACTCACCGAGTCCTGACCGATCTGCCGGAGCTGTTGTCGAAGCGTTAGTCAACCAGGGAATCCTTGAGTATGGTCACTCTGAAGACTACGTCTCGTTTGACCCATCCGCACTCGAGGTCACGGTTGCTGGCGACGGAGACAACATCCGATTCGACCCCAACAAAGAGCGATACTACACGACGTTACAGCACCAGTTCGGCTTAGACACCCAGTCGACTGTCCGTTCAGGAGCATCACTCTTGGATCGTGCGTCGGTGTCGCATCCTCGGTTCTCACAGCGAGCTCACCGCGCTGAATACTCGCGAACACGAATCCTCATCTCCGAGGAGTATCTGGGAACAACTGACAAACGTAAGCGCCGTGAGTTAGAGTATCTCTTCCGCGAGGAGAACTACCCGCACCACCTCTCATCGGGTCCAACGATGGAACTCGGTGTCGACATCGGCGCACTCGACGCGCTCCTCCTGTACGGGACGCCCCCGAACATGAATGCGTACCTCCAGCGGGTTGGGCGTGCCGGGCGTAGTTCACACTCGTCGATGGTTCATTCTGTCAGCCAACGGAATCCCATCGATTACTACTACTACGACCACCCTGACGAGCTCATTGACGCGGAACCTACACCGGTGCCGCTCAACGAGCACAACGAGGAAGTCCTTCGCGTCTCGCTTTCATGGGCTGTCTTCGACTACGTTGCGGCTCACTTCACTATCCCATGGGACGTTAGCCGTCACGGTCGTGCACGCTCTATCGATGGTGGCGACACCTACCATCGTCGTAGCATGCTCGACGCCGCCGCACGCGAGGACGCCAGTAAGTTGACTCACGTGATGTCACTCAACGCTGATACATTGTCTCTTAGTGAGGTGGATTCGAAGCTCGAAATCCTCGGTGAGGTTGTCGAAGACCACAAGCATGACATCTCCGGCTATCTGGAGTCGCTACTCGATTATCGGTACTGCGAGGAGTGCGAACGCCGATACGCTACGGACGATGACCGAGGAGTCTGTGAACGGAGAGATTGCGACGGAACAGTCCGATACGCTCAACATGAATTCGATCACCTCGTCGACGACGCTCTCGATAACTTCGACGAGCGTTACATCAGCGGGTATCGAGAGTACAGACACTTGCTCGAAGACGAGCTTGCTGATCTGAAGCGGCGGAATCAGAAACTACGACGTACTCAACAGCGTGCCGGGTCAGAAGAGCGCAGTCGCATCATGCGAGAACGACGCGGTCTCCAGGACCGAATAGAGGTGCTCGACGACTATCTGTCTTCTCTGGGTAAGTCGAGTTACTTTGACTTCCTCAGAGAGTCGCGCGAAAGCAAGTACGACTTCTCCATGAGAAGTGTCGCCACCACAGCTGGGCTGACGTTGGTTGATGAGGGATATGACCGACGGAATCTCGGTGACCAGGGAAGCGGTCGCGCGATGCAGATGGCACTCTCCGAACTCCATCCTGGGGCCGCCTACCTCGACAGCGGTGAAACCTATACTGTCTCTCGTGTTCGTCTCGATGACAAGGCTGGATCCGACCTTCGCGAAGCAGTAAGCGAGGCGGTAGAGGGCGAACGCCTAGCTGAGGAGCTGATTTGCCCAGCGTGTCACACCTCATATGACCTCGATGCTCAGGGATGCGACTGTGAGTCTGATGCGCCGCTCAAGGTTCGGCGACTCACGATGCTCGACTCTGTCGAGGCATATCACGATAACCTCAAATTGACTGCGGAGGGCGACGAAGCACGACATCTCCACAACGAACCAAACAACCAGGTGCAAAATACGTACGCAGAACGTGAGACGTCGATTCTCGACTTCGACTCAAACAGGACATTTGAGCTTCAGGCTGCCGATGGCGAGCGGCTTGGAACACTTGAGTACGGCGATTACTCGGTGCTCCTCCACACCAAGAGCTACAAGACGAAGTACAAGTCCGGTGAGGTCGATCCCCGTGAGACACTCTTCGAGGTCTGTGGAGAAGAGAACTGTCCAGGCGTCATCTATCGCGATGGTGATGATGAACGCCGGTGCAGTGCCGACCCTGACCACTTCCCTGACGGACGTGGTGCAGATTCCCAGTTCATCAGATTGGGGTACCAATACAACACGCAGGGTGTTCGTATCGACCTTGACGACCGTGAGTTATCCCACACGCTGGCTCACGGGGTTCGGGTCGCACTACAGTATCTTGGAGGCGTGAACATTCGTGACCTCGCCGAGCACGTCGGCGAAGAGCGTGTTGACGTCTTCGAGTCGCAAGAAGGCGGATCCGACGTCGCACGACTCCTCTTCGAGCAGACTGATGGCGAGTTCAAATCATTCAGCCGCGCGCTCGGACTCATGCGTGACCAGTTCGATTGTGACTGCGACAGTGGGTGCCCGTCTTGTCTGTATCAATATGGGTGTGATCTCAGAAACGATCAGCGCTCGTTCGACCGTGAGCGTCTCCGCGAGATCCTCGAAGGGGGCGATATGACTATTCGAACAATCGAGAACCACGAACCCGACGAACAGTTCGCGAACTAACCAACATCCCACACACATTGCCACCGATGGAATTCGACCCACTCGAACTAGCAAACTCGATGCAAGAATCGTACGCTGAACACTATGCCGGCTCCCTGCCCCAGCGGGCAGTGAAAAACCTGGTCTCGCGGTATCACGATGGTTCGGGGGAGTCACTAGAGGACGACCTCCCCGAATTTATCCGGACTAAGGGACCCTACCTCCAAGTCCTCGACCTGCCACGGATGAGTGACACTCCGTGGGAGACATTCGCCGACGATAATGGCCTCCACGACGACGTCACCACGACGTTCACTGAGGCTGGATTCCGTTCGCTGTACGAGTTCCAGGAAGCGTCTGTCAAAGCCATCCTCGAGGATCACCACACACTCCTGACCGCGAGCACTGGTCGTGGGAAAACCGAAGGGTGGCTGATACCCATCCTCAACTTCATCACCGATGCGAAGGACGGACAGCATGACGCCCATCCACCGGAGAGCGTCAAGTGCGTTCTCACGTACCCGACGAAGGCACTCGCCCAAGACCAGTTGAAGCGGTTAATCGACTACCTCTTCACGCTCAACCGAGAGCGCTCGTCTGACGAGCAGATAACTGTCGGCATCTACGACGGCGATACAAAGCGTCGCGACCCGGACGAGCTCTCGTACCTCCAGACCACGTTCCAATACTTCGATTGCCCATGCGGAGAGTGCGATTCTTCGCTGACAGTCCGACGGCGTGATGATGAGTCGTTCGTGGTCGAACCGATGGAAGAACACGAAGACAACCTCACGTTCGATTTCATCAAGGTCACGCGAGATGCCATCGTCGAAGCACCTGCGGACATACTGCTGACCAACCCAGACACGATTAATTACCGACTGTTCAACGTCAACGAGGACGAAGAACAGCACCGCTTCGTCGCTGAGCCAAAATACTTCGTCTTCGACGAGATTCACGAGTATTCCGAGCTCTTCGGTTCGTTCACGTCGACACTCATGCGTCGGTACATCCGAGAGCGGCAGGAACTAAACGGCTACGAAAGCGAGAGTGACGACGACCTCACGATTATCGGTGCGTCCGCAACTGTCGAGAACAAACGGGGCGTCTTCCAGCGTATCAACCCGTTCGTTGACCCCGATGTTGAAGTCGTCGAGGAGGACGAGCGCACACTCGACTCGCCTTTCCCGACGGACATCCCCAATGAGTTCCTCTCGTCAACGCTAACCGCGGATGGATTGCGTAACGGCGACACAGCGGCCGCAGTGAGAGCACTCGAGACTGCTGGTGTGGACGGCGGTGATGAGGGCGTTGACGAAGCAATTTACGAACATCTCGTTGAGGAAGATGGTGGTCCACTGGAATTCGTTCGTGGGATCTACACGGCGCTTCGGAAGAAACCGCTCCGTCCTGTTGAGCTCCGCGAGCGCCTCATCGACGAGTCTGAACTCACCGAACAGCAGGCAGAGGTAGTGGTGGAGAACTTCATGACTATCGGCGAAGTGTCTGGTATTCTGGAGCGGCGTGCTCACCTGTTCAGTTGGCCGCTTGACGGCTATTACACGTGTATCAACTGCGGCACGGTGTACGACACCCCGCAGTCGTCCTGTAGTGAGTGTGACCACCACTTCGTGACGAAACTCTCACTGTGTAATCAGTGTGGTGAGGAATCGCTCGAATCGTGGTTCTGTCCAAACTGTGAGCGACTTATACCGCACACAGTTACGTCTGAGGAGGGGAGATTCGAGTATTTCCAGCGCAGGGAATGTAGCTGTGAGACTCTTGAGGGAGAGAATCCAGAGATGGTTCGGGTCTACTGGCGACCATACTACGAGTGTACAGAGTGTGGTGAACGCCAGAAGATCGACCACCAGCACGACTGCCTAACTTGCAACGCTTCGATGGTCCTCGACGACTTGATGGAAAACCACGTCTGCACCAACCCAGACTGCGACGAAGAACTCTCCATCGAAGAGGCTCACGAACCGGAGTGTCATTCTTGCCACTCTGCCGCATTGGAACCGCTAGCAGACGAAGACGTCCAGTACTGCACCGAGTGTGGTGAAGTCTACGAGGACCCGGAAGGGCAAGGATGTACTGCGAATGACTGTGACGGAGACCTCACTCCTAAGCGGTTCCTCGGGTGGACGTGCGGTGACCCCGAATGTGACGAGGTATTCTTTGGTCGTCCACCGGCGTCATGTACCTGTGGCAAGCGAAAGTTCGTCCGGTCCGCACTGTTCGATATTCGGATGGTCGACGAGTGCCAATCGTGTGGACATGAGTTCCTACTGAACGGCCCACACGACTGTAACTGCGAAAATCCCGAAATCAGCCAGCGTGCGAAAGGGTACAGCAACTTCCGGATGGTCGACGACGACGGACGGATCCGAAAGGCGAGCCAATTCCCCGGTGGACTTCCGTGTTACCACGAGGACCAACGCGAGACCTACTCGAAGAACCGTCGGTATGACTCAATGCTCCGTGGTCCAGCCAACGCAGCGGTCACGTCTGGCAGGTATCTCCTACGATCTCTCGCAGACCGAAACGACCCTGACACGTTCACCGAGTCGAAGATGCTCTCGTTCGCAGACAGTCAGTCCGATATGAAGGAGCTAGAACGGAACTTCCGTGAACCAGAGGAGTCGTTCTATTTCGACCGACTGTTCGTTGAGAGTGTCCGAAAAGAAGCCGACGGGTCTGGATGGGCGACACTCTCTGATGTCATCGACTGTGGCGTAAGCGACGCCCACCAGTACGAAGAGGAACTAGCAGGTGACGGTGGTAACTCGCCAAAAATGTACGAGTCGCTGACTAGCTACAATCAGTCGGTGGACGAGTACCTAACTGAGGAGTTGCTATCACGTGCTCTCGAAGGGAAGTATTCCGAACGTTACCGCAGCAAGCAGTTGAGTGATGAAGGGCTGGTCGACCTTCGTTTGACTGTTGATATTGATGACCTCGACGGTGGGGAACGAGAAATGCTCGTTGAGACCATTGGTCAAAATCATCGCTACGAACCCAACTTAGTCGCTGAAATCGACAACGGCCACAGCCACCTCGACTCACTCATCGAGCGTGGAATCCTGCGCCGCGTCGAAGAAGATGGAAGTCGGTTTGTGATGGTAGAAGAGGACGTAGTTGAGTGTGCGATCGTTGACGAGGAGACGCCGACGAACTACAGTCCGCATGAAGAAACGTACTCGACCTCACTTGATGTTGCCCTCGGCGTTTCCCCTGGGGATGTTGTTGAATTCGATGCGACGATCGAGGACCGGGCCGTCTTCCACCACCCACACTACTCACTTACTGCGCAACAAGTCGCTACGTCTGACCCGATGATGCTGCTCGCACGGGCGTACTACGGTGAAACTGACCGTGAAGAGCGGCGGAAACTTGAGTACCAGTTCCGGCAAGGGAGGTATCCACATTTCCTCTCGTCGGGTCCGGCGATGGAGCTCGGTGTCGATATTGGCGACCTCAATACGCTTCTCCTCTACGGCACGCCGCCGAACGCTAACTCGTACCTTCAGCGAATCGGCCGAGCAGGGCGTTCTTCGGGCAATTCGCTCATTCACTCAGTCAGCCAGCGGAACCCAATCGACTACTACTACCACGAGCACCCCGAGGAACTCATCGCTGCTGAACCGCAACCTGTCCCACTTAACGAGGTAAATCGAGAGGTTCTCCACCAGTCCCTCACTTGGGTAGTCCTCGACTGGGCTGCAACGACCCGGTGGGTTCCATGGCGTCAAGAGCAGAGCGGACTCGATGATTTCGTTGTTTGCAAAGATGACCCAACGCCTCGGACAGAACCCCGACCGAACGACATAATGCGGTTCACGGGAGTCCTGTCGTCTTCCAATTTTGAGGTCCAGCATCAGGGCGGTGACGCCCCGCTTGAGACACTTCGTACGCTGATATCTGAGAATCGCGATGAGGTTGAACAATGGCTCCGTGACATCCTCTCGTTCGGCGTTTGCTCGTCGTGTGGTCGGAAGCACGCGACTGGTTACACCGGAGCGTGTCAGCGGCAAGACTGCGACGGGAGCGTCGAATCCGTCTTGGACAGAGGCGAAGACGTCGTAGAGGGTGTGCTCACCGGGACCACAGAGGAGTTGAGTTTCGAGGAGACAATTATCGACCTCTACTTCGATCAGCAGAACAACATCAACGACGACATCGACGTACTCGATAGAGATCGTCAGGACCTACGACGAAAGGAGCGTAAAACACGCGACCGTGACGAAAAGCGCCGGCTACGGGACCAAAAGAATCAGATTAATCGTCGGATTGACCAGTTGTACGACTATCTCCAACGGCTCGAAGATATGGACTTCGGGCGGTATCTGAGTCGAGAGAGTCCGGCAGCGTTCGGGCTACGGTCGGTCGGTGACTCTGTTGATTACCGACTCGTTGGTGAAGACTTCAAGAACGTCAGCGACGGGTCACGTGACCGACGTATCGCCCTCTCCGAACTCCACCCCTCTGCGGCGTATCTCCACGATAGTGAAACGTACGTCGTCACGCAGGTGTCGTGGGAGCCGTTGGAGACCTCACGGATCAGCGAGGATTTGGAAGATGCAGCAATTTGTCCGACGTGTGCTGCTGAGTTCGATAGTGACACCTCGAACTGCGAGTCCTGTGGAACACGACTGAAGCGACTGGTGACTCGTGTTCCCGAGCGAGTAATCGCATATCAGCACGACTTACCGCTGAGTTCCACGCCCAGTACGGCACAACTTCGACCATCTACCGTTTACCAAGACGATAGCGAACCCCAGAGTACGTACGCACCCGTTGAAACTGATGCAGGAGACTCGTTCGAAGCGACGTTCTCTCGTAACATCGTCGACGAGGATGGAACTGTTCACGGACAGTTCGAATACGGTGATGTCACCCTGGTCGCTTCGACGGACAAATACTGGGCGACCTACAAAAACGGTGGCTCAGACCCGCTTCCGAACGTATTCGAAATGTGCGGTGTCGAGAACTGCAATGGGGTAATTGCGAAGACAAAGGACTCGGCGTATTGTTCGAACAACGTCGAACACCCTGTTGAAGAGAGTGTTGCTGTGCGCCCCGCAACGAAGTTCTCCACGAAGGCTGTTCGTGTCCGCTTCGACAGCGAAGAACTTGAACACGGTTTCGCTCACGGCCTCCGCGTTGCACTCCAGTACATCGGCGGCGTCAGCGTCAGGCAGGTCCCCGAATCCATTGAGGACGAAGGAACCTTGGTGTATGACTCAGACGAAGGTGGCAGTGGGATCACTGTACTGCTGACGCAAGATGACGGTGAGAAGTTCGAGCGAGCGATTAAGATAATGCGCGACGCGTTCTCGCCAGACGAATCGAAGTGCAACTGTGAAAACGGCTGTCCGTTCTGTATCTACCAGTACGGATGTGTAGAGCAGAACGACCCTGAATCATTCGACAAGGACGAACTGCTCGACCTGTTAGCTCACGATCTCCACCTCGAATCACGTGACGATGCCTGAGGATATACCCAGCGTTTCCACCGAGTTGCGAACGCAGTCTCCAGAGCGACTCTGGGGACTTTCACCGGAGAGTATCTACTCTGCTTTGGCGGCCGAGGCTACTGGCGACTCCGTTCATAAGCGACTCGAGCCACACATTCGGGCAGAAACACTCCGAACGAACGATGAGAGAGAACTGGACCAAGTTGTGGAGATGCATCAGTGGCTACTCGATGAACTCGGTCTCGTCAACGGTGAGGAGGTCACACTTCTGGGCATGGTGGTGCTCACCTCCGAAGAGCCACAACCACTCATTCGGGCTGTTGCAGTTTCCCGACTCCAGTCAGCTGAGATGGTACTTCGCTCGTGTGTCGACGTCGACGAGAACATCCCTCGACGTGAACTTGACAGTCTGATTGCTGATGAGTGGCATGAGTTCGTCTTAGCACCTCTCCTCGGTTCTCTCGGGTTCATGACGATATTCCCGGACAGTGTCGATCTCGAAATAGAGAGAATTGACTCCTCGCTCACGGCACAGCAGTCCACATCTTCCGGTAAGACGATTGCAGAGGCATACCGCAGAGTATTACCCTACATCGTGGACGTTACCGATGAGTCGTCTCTCGATGATTTGGTCTCCGGATTGACCGGTACCAAGTTGAACGAGAAAGAGTCGACCGTCGGTGTAGCAGCTAGGCTCGCAAGTTTGCCGTCTGTGGCCGTTGAGGAGGACCAAATTACTGAGGTAGTGAGCGAGCAGCGCCGTGAGTACGAAGGAGAATTCGACACCATTCGATCGCTACTGACGCCGTCTACTGAGAACGAAGTGGCGCGAGTTGAGACAGAGCAACCGATTGAAATCGACGACATCCCGGAAAGCGACGCGTTGGACGCTGATACACGAGATACTCTTCTCAATATCGTTGCTACTGTCGCCGCACATCCTGACCTCAGAACTCTTGACGTCACCTTCGTCACGAAGCGTGGTGTGACGCCGTACATCCTCTACCAGACACTCTCATCGATTCCAGGTGTCGAGTGCGAGGTGGGCGACGGCGTAATTGAGTTTGAATCCGTTCCAGAGGAGGTTGAGGGGGATGATTTTCGAGAAGAGTACACTACACATCTTATCGAGCGGTGTTCAACACTCAAGTCCCGGATAGACGAACTTTCCAACGTTTCGGTGTCCATACCTCCCGAACCTGTCTCCGCAAAGTCAGTCGTCACCCGGGATTACGAATCACTTCGCGATGGCGATGTCGAACCAGCCTACTTCACCTACACGCTCATCGACCCGGGGGCACTCGGGGAGAAGAAAATGAACGATTACGTCGGTAAGTCGAGGGGCCTCGGGCAAGAACGTGCCAGGCTCCGTCGTTGGCATGAGAGCCGACCATCCGGACTCCGTTCATATACGGAGATGACGGACCGACTGTTCAGCCTCGGCTTGGAGCGAGAAATTGAGGACAAGGTGCTGCGCATCATGACGCCGTTTGACGACGATACGTTCAACGAATACGTTGCCCAGATTCGACGTCTCCTCAACCATGGATTCGAATTCCGTCTGCTCACACGACATACCAAAGAGTCCTGGGAGTGGGAACGACTCCAGCGAAATCTACTGAGCGAGATCAAAGAACACCGCGACCAGGTAACAGTCAGAACCTACTCTCGGTTCAAAGAGCACCAGCGTGTGACCTCCGACATGGATCTCCGAAAAATCGGTGAGCTCGGAATCCACGGAAAGCTTCAGACGATTGGTGCCCCTGAAGAAGGGGCCGCTCTTCTCGGCTCTGCAAACTTCATGGAGAACAGCTACGACTGGAACCCGGAGTGTGGTGTCTACACTGAGCGAACACAATTTGTCGAAGCGGCAATCGAGTTCTTCGACATCGTCTGGGACATCTCGGCGGCAGATGAGATCTCGACTGAGCGGTTACAGGAAATCCCAGACCGGAAATTGGTTCCGACGTACTATACGCAGGGTTAGCTGGTTTCGCTTGACTACTGAAAAGGGAAGGCTCGATGCCACCGATGGAGGATGGCGATTCCCAAGCTTCCCAGGTGGAACGACAGTGTCGAACCGCGGCAGACCACGCATCCCACTACGTGATCTGCATGTCGTCCGAATATACGAATGAGTTCGGGAAGTAAAGATATTGTTCCTATAGAAGCCCCAGAATGTTCGAACTGTAGCTAGCTATGTATTTAGATTACAGTACAGTATAGATAGTGGAATCCATTCCTACGAGTTATTACAGTGGTACTGGGCGTTACGTGTTTCACGGGACGGACCCCGAAAATATCGATTCAATACTAGATGCGGGGATTCAGCCTGACCACGAAACCGGTAGCGACACCAACGCCGGTGAAGGTGTACTCAACGAACTCATACCGAACGAGTCGTTCCCATTTGACCGGACAAATGTCGTGTACTGTTACACGGATGCAAACTATGTTACAGAGTCTATTGAGCAACAGCAAGCCCATGACGTCTTCCCAGATGATTCATACGTGGTTATAGACGTGACACGAATCGACGCACCAATGTATCTCACGGACATGCAGGTCGTGTCTGACCTCATTGACTACTTTTACGGCGGTGAAGACGCCATGCTGAGATTTGACACCATTAAAGAAGCGCTTGCCGCGTACCGTGAAAGCATTCAAAGTGTTGACTCATTTTCTGACATCTACACCTATAATCAAAAAACCGAACATGGGGTTCCTGAACTACTCGTAGGTGGAATCATTTCTACTGACGCAATTGTCGATGTGATTTGAATGAACCTGTGGTGGTCTCAACGTTGGAACAAATGAGTAATGGCTGTATTTTTGAAATCCAGAACCAGTTTTGTGCAGTCCTTCACAATGTGAATCAATTTGTAGACTGTCTTAGTAGCAGGTTGAACATTTTTTCAAGGTCCACCTTGAGATAAAAGCAGGTACAGCCGTTTCCCAAACCGAGTAGTGCTATTGCTTGTGGCGAAGTTCAGACACTAGGGCGTCCTCAAGTGCCTCACGCATGAATTCGGGAGTAGAAATCCCGTGCACTTCAGATAGTCTTTCAACAGCATCGTGGTAGCTCTGCGGGACACGTACAGTCAAATCTACTTGTTTTGCTTCATCCACGTGATACTGAAGAGCAGCGCTAAAGAATTGGCCTCGACTCTCATAAGCCGAAGAAACCTCAACTACAGAGTCAATCATCGAAAGTAGATTCGCTGGTAGTGAAACCTCAACCTCAGTTGTAGCGATTGGTGCCTGCGGGGTACATTTGACACCGTCAATCGTGTTCTTAAGAAGCGATCGGACAGCTTCACCGAAAGCATCGTTTGTCCCATCATCTGTGTTAGCAAGGTAGAACGCAAGAGAATCAACCCGAACTTGGACACATTCATAATCAGTTTCTTCACTGGAACTGCCGATGACGACCGAACTGGTACCCACCGCTTGTTTCCTCCCCTCGTCTTCCCAATTATCCAGAATCCACGAAAGGGATCTTTTTCGCCACTCTGGCCAGTTGCGAAGTATCTCAGAACTTGGTATCTCAGTTTCTTCTTTAGTAATACTGTGAGCGTAAATACTCCTCCTGTGAGGCTTCACATCGAATGTGACAATGTCACCAACGTCAATACCGCCGCCCTCCACGTCATCCTCTGAATATGTGAAAGCACGACCTGAATGCGATCTAATTCTGCCGTACCCCTTGTTGCTTAACGAGAGTACAACACCTAGAGACCGCTCATACTCTCCTGGATCTATTCCACCCAAGTCATTAAGAGACTCAACGCGCGTTTCGTCTTTCGGATTGAGGTTTGCAGTCGGGTTCGACGTGATCTTCTTTGGACTAGCACTCGGCCTCGTAATCAAGTGATGAAAGTAGTACAGTATATCTGGTCCAACTATCAGGAACTCGTCAATCTGCTCTCTCGAGAACGTGTCACCCGCTGTATGCCATTCTACCCCGTCGGGTCCCATTGTGATTGACTGAGAGTGGCTAGTTCCAGGCTGGATTTCGAAGAACAGCTCGGCGTTGGTACTCACCTTGTTAACAGTCCGGAAATCATGGACTGTCCACGCAATACCATCAGTATCGAACGAATACGTAGGGACTCCTTGTGAGCTCACCCGAAAGCGCTGCACAATAATCGGGTGTTCAGTCGAATGATGAGCAATTGATTTCAGGATACCATCTGGGTTATCTGCCCTCGCAATACGATTTAATGTTGCTTCATACTCGTCATCGGACGGACTCCACCTTTTGATGAACGACCGCTTCGAAGCGTCAATACGACCTACAATCGTGGTTTTCTCATCTGGACTTGTCGACAATTTCTCTTTTTTCAGCTCGGAAGCGGTAGGTGTGTGCTGGTTTAGAAACTCTTTGAGCCGTCGCTTCATTTCGAGTGTCAGCTTCTCCGAGGAGAGCGTGGCTTCGGGGTCAATATCTTCTGTGTTCACTTCTGTACCAGACTTGTTAGTGTAGGCATGACCGATGTCACAAAGAGGCTTGAGAAACTGCCACGAAATTTGGTCGTCTTCACGGAGCCCAAGATCGGAAAGCAACCCTTCAGCCTCCGGACTCAACTGAAGTGTAACGTAGCTTCCGTTGATACTTGATCTGATATAATATCCCTTCTCATTTCTATACTCCTTGACAGTAGGCATACTATCCGAAATTTCACGCAACGTAATATTTTTTCGGAGTTCGAGGAGGAGAACCCAGGCGAGGATTTAGTGATGCGCCCCTCTCACTCCCTAGTTCGTGTGAACCCTGCTTAGGGAGGATGTAATCTCAATCGAGTCTAACCGGACTATCAGGATTCAACCTAACCGCTGGTATCCGAACTTCACACCCCATCGTTTCCGGAGAAACGAAGTCAGAGAACAGATGATACACCACTAGATTTGATTCAAGCTCGAAATCGTCGTTGAAAAGACACGCAACACACCCCATTTTCCGAGGTTGTGGGCTATTGGTTCTGAATCTGGGAGTGAAACCTATTGGTACGGTGAGCAATCTAATTATTTTTATATTGCATATGTTACCCCCCGTTAGTTATGGATTAGAGACGTTCCATGGACTTTTTGACAAACTCTTTGATATCGTGTTGAAGTTTTCCAGAAGGTGAAAATTTGGTCTTCACTGTCTCAGAGTTGCCTGACAAATCCTTCTGGCCGAGTTCCATAACGTATTGATTATCTCTACTTGACTTGATTTTGAACCAGGCAGTCTCAGAACTCTCGTACGATTTCAGCCAACAAATATCGAGGTCTTGCCATTCTCCCTTTTGTTTCTCCTTCTTTGCAGCTGACTGGATAGTTGATGGTATTTTCTCAACCAGATTAACTTCGTTAGGGGTCACGCGAACAAGTATACTTTCAGGCCGAGTTCCTCGTTGACCTTTACTCAATTTCAAAAAATACTGTCCTGTGGGACTCTCAACGAATTGGAGAGACCTCTTCGTCAGGTCTGCCTTCTTACTCAACCAAACTTGCTCGTGTGTCACCCAGCTACTGGACTTGTTACCAGAAACTGCTTTTTCTCTATGTGACGTCTCTGTAGGAGTTGATAGAGTTGGCGACTGAGACGCTTCTTGATAAGCCCGTTTTAATTTGGCTTCATTTGCTTCAAAATACTCTCTTGGGAGTATAATATCGACCTCCACTGACTCTGGGGGTTCGCAGATAGGCAACTGAAGACCATCGTATCCTCGAAGCTTTGGGAGTGCGCGTGGCCAAACGTGTTGAACATGATTAACTGAGACGTCGTATCCCGAATAGTGCTGTTCTGAGAGCCACAAAACACTGAACCCTTGCTCATAATAATCTGAATCAGTCGCGAAAAGGTCCTTGGAATTGTTACGGTATTGGACCTCAACTGCGATGCCATGCCCAAACGGATGTCGTGGTTGGTTGAATTCTACGAGTAAATCCGCTCGTCTGTTTCCGACTGTCTTTTCCAACGAGACCGTGGCGTTCGGAAATTCAACCTTCAGCTTGGACAATGCGATCAACTTCATTCGGAGGTGAGGAATGGATTCGCCAACACAGTCCTCGTTCGTTTGGTGCCGGAAGTGCCGTGCGACGAATCTCCCATTTCGGTGATGTCCAGTCACTACGGTCAAATTGTCTGAACACTTTGGGCAGGTGAGTGAGGCCTCGGCAGTAACTTGGTGTGGTAACACTCGCTCACCATCGTTCATTGCTGAAAATGGCATGTTGGGTTACCTACTCTCCCCGAATATTCTCGACAACTAACTCTCTGATCAAGTCAGATTCTGTTTCGTACGTGTTGTCATTCTCGACTCGTTTCGTCAGTTCAATTCCGACGTCCGGCGGTAATGTTACAGACACAGAGATTGGTTCAGCAATTGAGTTCACGTTCTCCTGTACGATAGATCCTACAAGCTCAGAACTAGTTTCAAATGCTTCATCCCGTCCAACGATTGCATTAACCATATCTGCAAGCAGTGAATCGATGGGGATTGAAACGACTTCGCTAGACGATTTTTTAAATATGGGCGGCAACGACTTTTCATCGCTCCGTAGATGTTCGGCTACTGAGTCTCTCACACAATCATCTACGAACGACTCTACCGAGCTGGCTTCGATGACACTACGATTGACCAACGCGTCAATCGTGGTCACTAACGAACGTGGTAACTGGACCGAGTCCGACGAAGGTTTCTCATGCTCGCCTTCGACACTAGATATTTGAGTGGCCGGTTCTGTTTGAGTGTCTTCAGTACTCTCCTGGTTATCTGAACTTACGTTAGCGTCGGGCTCAGTACCCTCACCTAACGTATCCTGCTCGTTTTGTGTCTTTTCCGATTCGATGTTGTAGGTCTTTGTTCGAGCAAGAGCTTCTTTCCCTCCGAGTGCGTCCGCGATGTCTTGGTAGGTGTTTCGTATCGTGACTTCAGTCACACCAACGGCCTCTGCGATGTCCCCTTGGGTGTACTCCAGACGGAGTTCGTTAAGATAGACTACGAGATAGAGCGCAGATGCGGCGATACCAGCAGGAGAGCGACCTCCGTTTATCACCGAGGCTTCCTCTGTACGGACGTCTGTGAGTAACTGTTTCGTCTGTTCGACGATTTCATCTGGCGTCCCTAATTCTGTACCGTAGCGTTCGACGAGATCTTCGGGTTTTGTAGGCGTGTTTTCGATATCGAACTCTTTTGCGAGCACTTTCTCTGCTCGGAGGACACTCTTCAGGCTGAACTCTTCGTTGAGGTCACTCGACGCATCCACCTCACGCCAAGAATTCACGATGTCTTTGGCGGTGTACCACCCGCCAGACTGTTTGACCGCGAGAAGGAGTGCTGCTGCAGCGATAGTATCGTTTCCTCGCCCAGACGTGATGCCTTCCATCGAAGCTTGACGAGCAAGCATCTCTGCGGTTTGAAGAGAATCACCCGATACCTCGAGTTCCTCGGCGACACGGTTCATTCGATCCCCTCTCGGAACGTCTGTCATCAGTTATCGTGGAGGTACGACCAAGGGCCGTAAAAGTATTCCTAATACTGCATCTAGAAAACGGTAGAAAACTATTTACCACATTGAGATGTATCTATCTATGAAAAGATATTCGACAGGGAGTGTGACTGTATAGGTGATTTATGTATCTGTCAGTACGCTTGTCGAGCACACAAACAAACGAACCGGCTTGGGGCGTTCCGGTTGATCCGACTCGAAGTTCGTCCTATCCAAGAGACAGTGGGGCACATAGATGGGTTTTGATCCGTTCGAGAAGCAGTTCGGCAACAACAGCAAACAGGTCGACGAAGTATTCCGAGAATCGCGCCTCGATGGTCGTGGGCTGAGTGAAACTCAGTGGCCTGCACAGATCGACCGCGCAGCGACGGACCTCCTCTACGGTGTCGCAATTGGTGGGGGAACGAGCACAGGTGATATCGGGGGAGTCATCGATCAAGTAAACTTCTCGGAGGCAACCGGGAGGTTCTACGTCGACGGACTCAGAGATCTCGGTGGTTCCGGTTCTGACCTCGACCGATCCCTGAGACGATACGATTCAGAAGCCGTCGGGAAATTGGCCTTCCACCTCAACAAGTTCCGAAAGGAGCTCTCAGAGCACGGAGATGGTCAGATGGACGTCGACAGGGCGGTGGAAGCTCTCGTCGAAAAGGCAGCTACCGAGGCTATCGAAGATAGTGTTCGCGTCGACGCGAACGACGGTGCTGGACTCCGGCAACTCCGCGATTCGAGTTCTGCGTCCGACCTCGTGATGAAACTGTTCTCTGATCCGAGCGTCGAAGCGTACGCCGACGCTCTCATAGGAACTGTTTCGGATCGATCGACTACGACGAGTGGGCTGCTCGCTCGGCTAGACGAAGCCAGGATGACGACCCCGCTGTGGAAGCATCAGAAGCAGGCACTTCGAAAGTGGTTCGAGAGTGACCAGAAAGGCTACGTGAACATGGCGACGGCTACGGGGAAGACCGTTCTCGGTCTCGCGACGATCGCTGCTAGATACGGTGCTCTCCATCCAGTCGATGCTCCCATCGCAGAGGATTACGAAACAGGGGGATCTGACCCACGAATTCTGGTTGTCGCCGGGAACAATCTCCTGCTGTCACAGTGGCGCGAAGAGTTAGACGAACACCTCGATATCCCGAAAGACAGGACCGTCCCCGTGGATGGAGACGGTGGGAAAGACATCGAACTTGGGTGGGGGACCATCGAGTTCAGGACTGCGCAGTCTCTCCTCACCACCCCATCGCTCCGTGGATACGACCTCGTCATTTTGGACGAGGCACACCAGTATTCACGACGGAAACGAGGTGACGAACGAGGTTGGGGTGACGTCTTCGAGGAACTCGTCGATGGGAGTGACGCGATCTTGGCGATGTCTGGATCCGTGGACGGTGGGTGGAAAGGTGACGACGCTGCGGAGAACGCCCTCGAAAACCATCTCGATAGGTGTTACCGGTTTACCATTCCGATGGCGCGTAACCACGGTGTCATCGCAGACTTTAGCTGGGAAGTTCACTACGCTGCAGCGACCGAGGAAGACGAAACGAAACTGGCAGAGCAGACACAAATAATCCGGAAAAACCTCGACTCGCTTACTGGGGAACTGGATGCAGAGAACTTGGGTGTCGACCCCGACGACCTCCCAACACAGGTCGGATCGTATGCAGACTTGCAGTCCTTCGCACAGTCGAACGCCGGTAACAACCTCCGTGAGCAGTCAGAGGAGTTCGACCTTCTCGCGACTGCGTTGTTCACACGCCGCCCAGTTCGCTGGAACCTCTCACCACAAGACGACGCAATTGTCGAACTTATTAAAAGACACGCACCTGCGCAGAAAACCGTAGTCCTCGTCCAGAACTACGATGACGCATCTCGGCTTCGGACACGCCTTGTCGAGAACGAAGGGTTCTCCGACGACAGCGTCATCGCTCTCGAAAGTGGCGACGACGACCGGACCGAGAAAATCGGCCGATTCAAAGACACAGCTGGCGGCGTCCTCCTCGGGTCTGGCAAACTACTGGGGACGGGTGTGAACATGCCCGATGCTGAAGTCGCGGTCAACGTCGCCAGCGGTGGTGTGAACGCGTCCCTCGTTCAGCGGATCGGTCGAGTCCTTCGGAACCCAAAAGGCGACAAGGAGGCTCGATTCTACCACGTCGTCCCGACTGCAGTCCACGAACACGCAATCGACCCACACGAGGACGGTCAACAACTTCTCCGCCGAGCGGCCGAGTTCTCTGCACTCGGAGAGACGTTCAAAGAGGCGCCAGGGTTCTCCGTTGCGACTGAAAACGTCGGGGTGACTGTCTCTGCCCTAGAAGTTGCAGGCGAAGAGACGCTCTCCACCCGACCCGACAGCCACATAGGGGAACTCGTCGATACTGACGCCGCTGCCGACGCTCTCAGAGAACTTCGTGCTGCAGTCCAAGCGGACGAGGCCAGCGCCGGAGAGCAGATTGAGCCGGTCGTTGCTCGTCACTGGCCACCGACGACCTCTGACGACGATACTGGATCCTCCGCTTCCGGAAGTGAAGGTGAGGAGGAACCACAGAGTGAGGGCCTCTTCCCGACACGGAACGAGAAGTACGAACGATATCGGCTTGCACTCGACAGGTACCGTGCCGCGAAGGGCGTCGCAGAGCACCTGCTGGGGATCGACTACGAGTTCCATCGTGAGAATGGTTCGTACGTCGTGTACCTGCCCTCGGAGTACAGTGGGTCCGAGTTCCACGAACATCTCGAAGAGGCACTCGACGAGTACCGTCGCATCAAGGCGGTGGTGAACGGTGAAGACGGTGAGAAAGGGTCGCTGCCAAAATACCGTGCAGAGTGGCCCGCACCACCGAAATCGACTGCAGCGATGGTCGACGAAGGGATCGCTGCTGCCATCGGCACGGACTACTCAGAAGATGACCCACTGTTCTTTGCTCGCGAAGATGGCGAGCTCTACGAACTCCCACTCCCAGATGGGCGGCGGCTCGCGGTTGACCGGGTGTATGACCCGACTGAGACCACAGACGATGGAGGCGCACCAAACGTGGTTCGGGTGTCGACAACGTTGGTCGAAGTTGCGCGCGGCCGTCTCGACGCCGAGACGAAATCGTCCATAGACCAGACGATAGAGTCGTGGACTCGCGACCTTATCGTCGGCTCGCTCAGTGGAGAACTGCCAGCCTTCGCCGGCGACGTCGAAATTGGTGAGCAGACGACACCGGTCGAGCTTTCAGATGACATCCTCTCGTTCGTACAGGCGAGTTGTGAGAACGAGAGCAGCCCGTTCACTAAACCCGACGTCCTCGTCGAGACTGCGATGCGGTCCGCACTCGACATCGAACCGGGGGCGACAGAAACGGTGAGCACCGAGGTTTCGGCAGACGTTGCTGCGCTAGCAAGAGAAAACGACATCGACCTCGAGGCTGCGCTGAGGAGTGCACTCGAACAGGAGCTTCAGAAGTGGTGATGAACGAAGTGACTCAGCAAGCTTCCCAGTCCGTGTTGTTCCACGGGCCCGATGCAGAAGCCCTCGACGACGCAGCGTTTCAGTGGGCACACGCGCACTCGTCCGGACTCCCCGAGAGTATCCTGTACCTCACGAATCAACCCCACAGAGAGACGGTCGTAGAGACACAGTGGCAGGAAGTCGGAAGACCCGCTGAGCTCGTCGCGATGAGTCTGGACGACTTCGTCGATCGCTGCTACGACCGGACAGCGATCGGTGGCCCGTCGACACGAATCGACCAACCGACCCGACAACGCTTGATGGAACGAGCGGTCGAATCGCTTCCTGAGGAGTCACCACTCCACAGCGACAGAGACGGACTTCCGTCGACAGGCTTGACTGGTGAACTGGAAGACCTCTTCAGCTTACTCGAATTCGCTGGTGTACTCGACGTCGACACGTTGCAACAGCGACTCCGTGACGAAGGTCTCCCGAACCTCGCCGACGAACTCGGTCGTGTTGCAGCGGAATTCTACGGTGGACGAGACGACATCGAAGACGGATCTGGCACCGTTCTCCAGGCCGAACGGTATCAGCACGTCGAAAGCATCGACCCATCTTCGATCTTCGAACACGTCGACGCCGTCATTGTCGCCGGATTCGACCGGTTCTCGGTACTCGCTGAGCGGGTCGTCGCGACGATTGCAGAGACGTGGCCGACGGCTGGAACGGTCGTCCGACTCACCGACACTGACGAACCAGTGGGTGTCGACGTCGCTGCCGACCGTGCTTGGTCGTTCTTCAACGACGACCTCGAGTTCGAAGCACAACATATCACCTCACGATCTGACCTTCCACGTGAGAACGCAAAGCTCGCAGCATCGCTCTTCCGCCGTGAGGGGCCGACTATCGACAACACCGAACTTACTGCTGACTTCGTGGTCCCGTCGTCTCTCGAAGCCGAGGTCCGTTTCGTTGGTCGGCAGGTCCAGCAACTCGTTGGAGAAGGTGTCGACCTCGACGATATCGCCGTCGTTCCGACCTCGTCACAGGCGTACGTACCGGCACTCGCCGCCGAGTTCGAGAGTCGTCGGATCCGATACGCAGCGAACAAGCAGTACGATGTCGACGAGACCGCGACTGGAACAGCACTCATCGCGGCACTCGATCTCGTAATGGACGACGATCCCGACGCACTCACGAAGATCGTCGACAATCCAGTCGTTACATTCGGCGAGTGGTGGCCGTCTGGGCAGTCACGTCGAGAAGTCCACGATATGATTACCGAAGCCGTCGAATCCGACGACTTCGACGACGGGATTTCGCAGTCCAGTGACGAAGTCGAGCAGTTCGTTTCAGACGTTCGGTCGCAGGCATCCACAATTCAGACTTCGGACACTCCACTTGCTGAATTTAGAGCGTTCATCTCGGACCTCGGCATCGACGAGACCGTCGAGAACCGGGAGACGACCGGATCGCAACGCGTCGTCCGAAGTGGTGTTCGGCGTGTCCTCGATGCAGTCGACCGAACCGCTGTCGACCGTGGTGGCGTGCTCGAACGTGCACGACACGCACTGTCCGGGGCATCTGTGACAGATACTCCCCGAGGGTGGGACGGTCGCGTCGACATCATCGACGCGGGTTCGGTCGGGGCGAGAGCCTACGACTACGTCTTCGTCGTTGGCCTCACCGCCTCTCACTTCCCGGGTGGAAACGGTCGGTTAGCACTGTATCAGCGCGTCACAGACGCGCACGAAGATTTCGAGGAGGCAGACCACGCTCGACGTGCCGAGTACCGCATCGCTGGGTTACTCGGTTCGTCGGCCTCGATAGTGTTCTCACGCCCATCGAAACAACTCGATGGCACGAAATACGTCGACGCATCCATTCTCGCGGAGCTTCGCCGTGTGACTGACACGAAGACGACAGTCAGAGACGAGTTCGAGAACCTGTTCGACTCGACTGTCTCACACCGAGACGTTGTGGGTTCCCGAGGAGACCTTCACCGTGCGTTTGGTCTCGTTGGTGTCTCGGGTGGCAAACCCGCTGTTGCGGACGCGATCGAGACTGCAGAGTCCAGTGGGGTATTCGAGATGGCACCCGGTGCGAACGACGCGCTCACTCGGCCACAATCTCCTTGCAGTCGGAATGGTGTTCGGACTGCGTCATCTCGCGACCGGGCACAACTCGACGATCGAAATGGGTGGCTCTCGGAAGCGACGGCAACAGTCCT
This sequence comes from Haloferax marisrubri, assembly GCF_001469875.2. Lineage (GTDB taxonomy): Archaea > Halobacteriota > Halobacteria > Halobacteriales > Haloferacaceae > Haloferax > Haloferax marisrubri. The sequence continues at coordinate 39,455 of NZ_LOPW02000016.1, forward strand.
CTCTCTCGAACCCAAACCACTCTCACCCACTGCGGCTGAGGACTATGCAGCATGTCCGTTCAAGTACTACGCCAGGCGAGTTCTCGAACTGGACGACGACGACGAGACGACTGTTCCGATGGCCCGGGGGACGGTTGTCCACGATATACTCGAGGCGTTTTACGAGCGCCTCGCTGAACAGGAGGGACGTCCAGTACCGCTGGGCTCGTTCTCTCGGTCCGAGCTCGAAGGTGAACTTCTCGAAGCTGCACTATCGAGGCTCCGTGGAGCAGACAAGACAGAACGAGAAGCACTCGACGACGAGTGGCGGTATCGGCATCTCGTGGGACTGGGGACAGCTAGCTCGAACCCGTACTACACGCTCCCCGGAATAGAGGCGGAAGCATCTGGCATCTTTGTGCGGTTCCTCGACGAAGAGGTCCGGTTCCACGTCGACCCAGACGACGACCTTCGAGATGGTCCAGTCACGGTTGCACCGTGCCAATTCGAACAGCGCTTGTCTGGCTTAGTGGGTTCCGTTGAAATGTTCGGGTATCTCGACCGCCAAGACCGAAGTGATGGTGGCCTCGCCGTCGTCAGGGACTACAAGACCGGGAAAACGCCGTCGGAACGAGACACACTGGATGGCATCAAATTCCAACTTCCCGTGTATGCGAAGCTACTCGAGCAAACGGAAGACGTCGAAGTAGTTGGCGGGACGTACTACCGTCTCCGGAAACCGGGCGACGTATCATCCAACGCGGGACAGGTGACCTTCGACGACGTTGCTGCATGGTATGGACACGGGGGGACACCGACTGTCCGTGGGCGAACACCGGCGATAGAGACGAGAGATGGGTTCCGCGAGTTGCTCGACGAGGTCGTTCCCGACCGACTCTCACAGATCGTCAACGGTATCGAGTCAGGAGTCTTTCATCCGACAACCAACAAAGAAGATGCGGCGGGGTGCTCGTCGTGTGCGTTCCGAGACGCCTGCGACGTTCGACACCACAGACGGCGCGACCTCGTAGCGAATCTCGAATCAGCGGAACGGGACGCCTACGTTCCACCGATGGCGCGCGGTGTCGAGTGGGAACCGACTGTGGAGCGTGACGAGTAACGATGGAACGAGACGAACTTACAGACCAACAGAAGCAGGCGGTACAGACTATCGACGAGAACTACCCACTGACCGCGGGTGCAGGGACCGGAAAGACGACGACGTTGTCGTTTCGGTATCTAGAACTCCTCGAACAGAACGAAGAGCTCCTCCCCGAGAATATCCTCGTGACGACGTTCACGCGGCGTGCAGCGCGTGAACTCACCGCGAAAGTTCGGGAACGAGTCCTCACTCGACTCTCGGAAGCGGATTCAGAAACTGACTACGAACGATGGCGGGACGTTCTCATCGGGCTCGAAGACGCGTACATCCACACGCTCCACGCGTTCTGTCAGCGTGTTCTCTCCGAACACGCGACTGCAGTCGATGGTCTCGACCCGGGATTCGACACGCTCGACGACGTGGAGGCGACGCGTCTGCGGAGTGATGTTATCGACGACATCCTCTCGGATCGGCCGCCAGCTGTCGAACAAGCACTACCTGCTTTCTCCGAGTACACGCTTCGTGAGGCCCTGCTCGACCTACTGGGGAAGCGTCCCTTATCTGAACAGTGGGCCTCGTACTGGAGTGCGCCTGAGCGAACGACTGATGAGTACGTTGAGTACGTCGAACGCGTTCTTCATCCGTTCCCAGTCAACGAACTTGTCACTCGACTCGACGACGAAGATCTTCGAACAGACGTCACAGAACTTCGAGAACTGCTCGATAACCTCTCGTCGTCACCAAGTGGAAAGCGAACGAGATATGCAGTTACACTCCGCGACCTGTTCGACGAACTGGAGGGGGTTGCAGACAACGAAGCGTACGAACGCGTGCTCGATGTCTGCGATACTCTCACCACGTCTAGCGGTGGCCTTCGAGCAAACTACACACCGACGAACGGAGATTGGAACGGCGACGACGTGGGACAGGAGCGTGTCGGAGAACTCGTGGAGTCGATTCTGCGGTCGCTCGGTGTCCCGGAACTCACCGAGGCCGACATCGATACGAGCGTCGACCGTGAGACAGCGCAGTACGTCTTCGCCCTCGCCCGGTTGCTGAACGAGGTCGCACAAGAGTACCGTTCACGACTTCGGGAACGGAATGCAACCGACTACGCGGGGTTAGTCGAACGAACGAGCAGGCTTCTCGACAGAGAGGCTGGCGTTGAGGACGTTCGTACCTCGCTTCGAGAGCAGTTCGACTACGTCATGATCGACGAGGTTCAGGATACAGACCCCAGTCAATGGGACATCGTTCAGTCCCTCACGAGCCTCGCAGACGAGACTCCGTATGGTGGCAGGAACGTCTTCGTCGTCGGTGACGAAAAGCAGTCTATCTACCGGTTCAGAAACGCAGACGTCTCTGTTTTCGAAGCGGCACGCCGACGGCTTACCGAGGCTAATGACACTGACGAGACGTCCACAGAAGGTCGGTACGAGCTTCAGGACAACTTCCGATCGCTCGATCCTGTCCTTCGATTTACGAACGCCCTCTTCGAGGAGGTGTTTCAACGTGGCCCCGACGCCGACTTCGAAGCAGAACCTCAGGCTCTCGGTCCCAATCGAGACCACGACGGAGACGTGGACCCAGTCGTCGAGTATCTCCTCGTTCCAGACGACGAACTCGCTGTCGACCTCTTACCGGTGGAACACCCATTCCGAGAGGAGAGTGGAGACGAACGACGGTGGAACGAGGCTCGGGCCGTTGCCTCGCGAATCACACACCTCGTAGAAGGTGAGACAAAGGTGTACGAGCCGGATCCGGAGGACGGAGTAGAGCCACCGCACGACAGACTGGCGAGCTACGACGACGTGGCGGTCATCATCCGCAAACGAACCCACCTCGGCGCGTTCAAACGGGCGTTCGACGAGACGGGTATCCCCTACACCGTCGTCAACGGCGAGGGGTACTTCGATACCCCAGAAGTTCGGACGCTTCTCAACCTCTTTCGGGTCCTCGCTGACCCTGAAGACGATATCGCGTTGTACGGATTACTTCGCTCTCCGATGTTCGGGTTCACAGACGACGAACTCGCACCCGGGTCTGTCGGCGGTGACATCTGGCAGTCCCTCGAAGGCGTCACGACAGGCGAGTTCGCGAAGGCTCGCGAACTCATCGAAGACCTTCGCCACTTGGTCGGGTCGACGGACGACGCTGCTGGTCCGCAGGTGGATTCGTGGACTGAAGCACTCGACGCTGCACTCGACGCGACAGGATACCTCTCGTCGATCTCTGCAGACAACCGACCCAGTCAAGCGGCAGCGAACGTCGAACGGTTCCGTGAGTTACTCAGAGAAGGTGTCGGAAGTGCACAGAGCGTCGGGGAAATCGTCGAGCGTCTCGAAGAGCGTCAAGAGCTAGCGACACACGACCCCGAAGCGTCGATTCCTGACGGCGCAGATGGGGTAAGCGTCCTCACGGTCCACGCAGCCAAAGGTGAAGAGTACCCAATCGTCGTCGTCCCCGGAATCAGTGACGCCTTCAACACCTCAGCACCCGTCGCAGGTGGCGCCGAGTTCGAACGAATCGACGACAGACCCGCACTCGGCTTGTCGGTCCCCAACCCAGAGGACCCCTTCGAGAGCATCGATACGGTAGCGAAACAAGGGATCCGGCGACTGCGGCGACAGCGACTCGTTGCAGAGGAGAAGAGAACCTTGTACGTTGCGTGTACACGTGCACGAGACCACCTCGTCCTCGCTGGAACTCACGGTGGTTCAGATGGGCAGTTGGACGAGGCAGACCCCGAGGACCCGAAGAGTTGGCGTGACTTCGTTCAGCAACCGCTCCTTGGTCACGACGACCTCCTTGCGACACTTGGCACTAAAGGGACATTCGAAGGCCAGCTGGCACGCGACCCCCTCCAGGACCCCCCGACGTTCCGTGTTTCACTCCCTCGCCCACCGCTGAACGTTGCTGAAAGAACAGACGCAGTAGCGGATGCACCCACCGAACTCGACGTCAACACTCCACCAGAGAAACCACTCACGTACCGCCTGTCGCCGTTTCAGGTAGCAGACATACTCAAAGAGAACCCTAACGGGGAGTTGGCCTACGACGAACGAGACCGGACGGTTTACTACCGGCGGCCGGACGACGAGGTGGAAGCCGAGGAGTCCGAAGAATGGCGGGAACGGGATGAGTTCGACGACGAATCGACTCGAGATACCCTCTCAGGGATGCCGTTTGGGGAGGCAGTCCACCGGATCGCAGAACTCCGCCTTCCAGACGAGCGGTGGGACGAGATAATCGACGACGCACTCCGTACACAGGAGTACGACCACGAGATCACAGCAGAAGACAGGGAACGCGTGGCACGCCACGCACAACGTTGTATCGCCTACGTCGACGACGTCTCGGGAGAAGGCGGGTCGGTCTACCGAGAGTTCCCAGCGTCGGTGGAACTAGTTCACGGAACCATCTCGGGCCTTATCGATTGTCTCGTCGTCGACGAGGTCCTGACCATCGTCGACTACAAGACAGGACGTGTGACCGAACAATCAGTCGAGAACAGGGCAACCCAGTACGGTCCACAACTCGAAGCGTACGCTCTCATGGCGCACGAGTTCGACCCTGACCGCCCTGTGAAGACACAGTTGTATTTCAGCGAACTCGATGCCGTCTCCGAGCAGTCGTTCGCTGCTGGTGAAGGACAAGATTCACTCTCGGCACTACAAACGTCGCTCGACAAACGGATCAGATCTGTCATAGAAGCGCGACTGGACATCTCGTGGGAGTAAACCCCGAGAATACCTGCCGTTGTCGAACCGAGATACACTCTCAGTTCTACTCTCCGAAAAGGATTGTAGTGTTCGAATGTCGTAAAAATATGATTAGAGGAGTGAGATTGTGCAATACTTAATATCGTTGCACGCTGGTGTGTGACTATGATTGATTCCTCGACGACGGCGGAAGACTTCATCGCCGATGCCGAGTACCACAATCCGTGGTGGAGCGGCACTGGTGGACTCGAGAAGCTCCGATTCGTCTCAGAGTGGAAAGAACGATCAGATCTCCATCGGTTACTCGACAGTCTCGAGACTGCACACGACGATGGTGTTGGCAGTCTCGTCCACGCAATGTATGGGCAGACAGGAATCGGAAAATCCACTATGCTCCGACAACTCGTCGCCGCGCTCGTCGACGACGATGCCGTGTCTTACGCTCCTGGAGACCGCGAGCGCTCACTGGTCGGGTCTGTCGCACCTCGGCAAATCCTCTACATCCCGCTGGAGGAGTCGCTTTACCACCTCGAACCACCAGAGGTCGCGTTCAACCGACTCCAGAGTGTTGTCGATTACTTCGACTCCCACGTTGCCCCACGACGTGGAACAAAGTTCGTCATCTTAGACGATATCGGGGCACTCTCTTTTGGTGAAGACGACGGCCCAGATCGACTGCAGGAACTCGTCGACGACAGAACCTACCTCTTCATCACCGGTATCGTCAGCCCCCAGGTCGACGTCAACACGGACTCGTGGAAAGACACGGTCGACCAGGTGTCCGGATCGTTCCCCATGTTACCTACGAAGTTCATTGACGCGGTCAAACAAGGCCACGTCGTCGACTTCGACGACGAGCACGCGCGGAAGCTGGCCGAAACGCTCGAACATCATCAGGTTGAGGGACTCATTCATCGTGCGCGCAAGGAGGAACTGAGCAGTCGGAACATTGCAGGGATGGTGGACGCACTCTCGACGCTATTTTTCGACGAACTCGACACCGTCGACCACGATACCCTTCACGAGGCTGCGAGGGCGTATCTTCGACGAGGAGGATCGTTCCACTCAGTGGAGGGTGATACTGTTCGGAATGACCTCGTCAAGTCGCATTTCCTCTTGTATCTCTACAAGGAACTCGCGCGGTACCACAGTGTCCAACGCCCCGAGAACCTCCATCGGTTGGGTTCGCTCGCTGCGAGTAAAGCCGGAGAAGAACTCAAATATACAACGCTGAGCGAGCAACTCGGCGTCGATAGACGGACCGTCGATTCGTACCTCTCAGTCCTCGAAGGTGGGTTGGCTGTCGGCCAGTCGCACGACTTCGCACTGCAGCGATATCGACGGACTCGACTGTATCTCCGCGACCCCCGACACGTTGTACTCCTCTCTCAGCGTAGGGAGCATCATGGATTCGAAACGTACACAGATGCTGGCGTGCTGAACGCCGAGTTCGAACACGCTCTCGCCCGGACGGTCGGATTCGATCACGCGAAGCGACTCGCATGGTCACTCCCCGGAGAGAGTGACCAACGGTTATCGGTCGAGTACGCTGAGACAGGGAGTGGAACAGTAGACTACGTCCTCCACGGTGACGGTCTCGTGCTCCCGTTCGTTCTCTCGTATCAACCATTCGCTGACGGTACCCTATCGACCGCCCTCGAGTTCGACCCGACGACAGGAGCTCACTTCGACGAGTCTGGAGAGGAACTTCGAGAGTTAAGCTACGAGGCACCGTATCGGTTTGTTGTGACCGATGCGCTCCCCAGAGAAGTGGAGCAGTCTTCCTCGTTGGTCGTCGACCACAGCGGTACGAAGGTTTGTTACCTCCCGTACTGGTTGTTCCTGTTACTCGCCTAAGAACGGCGACTTCTAGCGATTTTTCTGTTGTTTTCGCGCTTTTAGCGGTTCTAGTCGTTCAGCCACAGGACCCACCAATTGGGACCATTACAAGCACCAAAAACTAATTTAGGCACATTAGGTTGTAGTTACAGACAGATTTATATTCTTGGATAAACAACTGATAAGTGCAATATGGGGATTAGGGACAACCGGAAGTCGGAAGTTTTGGATGTCACAGCTGAAGGGGAATACACGTGGGACGAGGCGGTGGAGGGCGAACAGATCTCGGAGGGAACGAGGGTCACTCTCACTGGCGAGTTCGTGACGCAGCACACAACACGGAACGCTAGCGTAGTTGCAAGCCGGATCTCGATCCGAATTGACGAGGACACGCTCGTCGACGTGATGCTCACTCCCTGTGACTTCGAAGAGCGGTTTGACCTCGTGACAGGAGCCCAGTACACGGTTACGGGGAAAGTAGCAACCTCACCGACGGCCTTGCCGCGCCACGAGTCCTCGTGTCCGGACTGTGGCGGAGCCCTCCGACAGCGAGGTGTAGTCGACAGCACAGAAGGCCTCGCGACCGCAGTCACCTCACTGAACGTCGGCGACCACTTCGTCGTGTGTGACGAGATTCACCGGGTCGCTCGGGATCTGAACGAGAAAACCGACGATTGGATACCGAGGGAACGACAGAGCAGACCGATTCCAAGCGGTCGATATCTGTGCGTCGACTGTGGGTCCGACGTTTCAGACTACGACCTCACACGAGAACACGGTGGCGAACCCATGCTGGAGATGGATGCGTGTGCTGCACCAGCCAGCGAGTCACTCGGACTCTCAGTCGGTGGTTCTCGTGACGCCACGAACTTCCGTGAGAACATCCACGAGGGCTACGTTCCCCAACCTGACGCCCTCGCGTACGAAGGGTTGTTCTACGACTACCGGTTCCCCACAACTGAATCCGAGCACACGGAAGATGCTCTGTTCACACCGACCTTCGAACGTGCCTCTGCACGAAACCCCGTGACCGGGGAACGAGAGGTGTACCTCTCGGTGGGACTCGATTCGTCGCTCAGTTCTTCTGAGTTCGAACGGCCACCCCTCGATGTCGTCGCTGTCCTCGACACCTCCGGCTCGATGTCGTCACCGTTCGACGAGTACTACTACGACTCTACAGGGACTCGCCGAGAAGTCGAAGACGAAGAGAAGAGTAACGACACCAAGATGGAGGCCGCAGCGGCGTCGTTGTGTGCCCTCACGGAGCAACTTGCTCCCGACGACCAGCTAGGTGTCGTGCTATTCGACAGTCGTGCCCACGTCGCGAAACCGCTTCGAGACGTCCAGTCGACCGACATGGACGCCATCCGAGGCCACATTCGTGATGTTCGTGCGGGTGGTGGAACGAACATGGGCGAGGGGTTCGACGCCGCCCACCAGATGCTCGCAGAAATGGAACCTGACCGAGAGCAGCGTATCGTCTTCATGACCGATGCGATGCCGAATACGGGTACGACACGGTCGAACCAACTCGTCGACCTAGTTGCCGATGCAGCGAGCGAGGGAACACACACCACGTTCGTCGGCATGGGCCTCGACGAAAACGCCGAGTTGGCAAGTGACCTCTCTGCAGTCCGCGGAGCGAATCACTACTTCGTCCACTCCGCTTCTGAGTTCGAGCGGCGGCTGGGAGAAGAGTTCGACTACATGGTCTCCCCGCTCGTCTTCGACCTCTCGTTGTCGGTCGACACCGAGGGCTACGAAGTCGACGGCGCCTACGGGGTTCCGAACGCGGATATCGAGGACGGCAGGGTGCTGGACGTCACCACTCTCTTCCCTTCGCCGACGAGCAATGGTGAATCTCGCGGAGGTGTCATCCTCGTACGGTTGCACCGAACCAATAGCGAAGAACCGAGCGTCGAACTCGACCTCTCGTGGGACGAAGGTGAAGGTGTCACACGGGGGACCCGTGTCGCCGTCGACGTCCCGAGCGGGAAACACTTCGACGGCTCTGGAATCCGAAAGGCCGTGGTCTTGAGTCGATACGGACGGGTCCTCCGTGAATGGGCGTCGTGGGCACGGTCTGTGTCAGCTGCTGACCAAACAGGGATTGTCGACGACTGGGTCGGTGCGCGAACGACTCGGAACGAACACGAACGTGGCTCGGTACCGATACGAATCTCCAACTCCTACGCTGCGGTCTTCCGCGACCTTCGTGCACACATCGTCTCCGAGTCCACAGAAATCGACGACGAGACACTCAGCCGTGAAGTCGAGGTTCTCGATAGTCTACTCGCACACACCGAAGAGGAGAGGCGGTCGCAATGAGCGCCGACCTCGTAGGCGATGCCGATGTCGTCACTGAACACGTCGTCTCCCGTGTCTCGTACCACCACGTCAACGTCGACGCCGGTAACGAATCGGTTCTCCTCCGGTTCGAATACGAAAACCGAGAACAAGCATCCTGTATACTCGTCGACGCGGGAGAGGGGGTAGAACTCGGCCCATATCTCCGCCCGAACGATTCGCTCGTCGCGGTCTGTCTCACACATGCCCACGCCGACCATTACCAGTCACTCGAGAACGTGGTTCGCGACGATGCTCCGATACTAACATCTCCATCGACAGCCGAGATACTCGAGACGGTCCTCAAGTCCGCTGCAGACCGCGGATTCGTGACCGATACGGGTCGTGTCTGTGAGGCCGTGAACCCCGTCGATACGTGGACAGACGTCGCACCAGGAGTCCGCGTCCATCCAGTTCCTTCGGGCCACGCACCAGGTGCTGTTGGTTTCGTGATCCGGTTCCGTGACGACGATGGGACCCACGACATCCTCTTCACCGGTGACTTCACCTGTGAGTCTGCAGGAGGGTACCCCGGATTCGACCCTGACGTCGCTCCAGACGTAGAAGCGCTATTCCTCACAGTCGCGACGGCAGAGTCGTCTAGCGACGAGTTGACCGCTGGAATCGCAACGGCGCTGGAACGGGCACACGGTGGTGCAAGCGTACTCGTCACCGCCGGGGGACTCGATGCTGTACACCTTGCAACACTCCTCACCAGTGCGTCCACCGAATTAGACCTCGACGTTCCGATACGTATCGCCGGACAAGCGGCGAAGCTCTACGAAGACCTCGAATACGAGTTCGAAGGTGTCCACACCATTCCGGAGTTCGAACACACGACTGAGTGCCTCGATAGTGGTGCTATCACTATTGCTGGGCCAGACGTCCCAACTGAGGGAAGCTCAGGACGACTCTACGACGCACTCTCGGACGACCCGAACGCGTGCCTCGTCCAGTTTGTCTCGTCTGGGAAGTCACCAATATCCGGTGGTGGACCGTGTGCGACGTTCGCCTTTGCCGCTACTGCACACCCTCCGAGAGACGTTCTCGACAGTGTCGTCGACGAAATCGACCCTGTTGAGGTCGTAACGATCCACGAACACGGTGGTGCAGGAGGTCGATACAACGACTGGAAACCGTGCGTCTGGTCCGATGGTTCTGACGAGGAACTGACTCTCTTCGATGACGGTCGATGGCTGACTCCGCCCTGGATGGACTCTCGGTTTGCTCGAGTTCCAGACCGTCCTATGGACCTCGGGTTTCTGGCCAGACAGGAGATCGGTGATCTCCCGCTCGTGTCGCTCGACCGGTCCGAGACGATCGACCTTGAAGAGGAAGGTATCGATATCGAGCAGCTTCGCGAACGGTTGCACCTTGGTCACAGAGACGACCACAAGCCAACCCAGAATACGACATCCAAGCAAATGACTGACGAATCAGAGACACCCGATCAGACGAATCGCTCCGAACAAAAACTGTTCAAGACCGTCGGTGCAGACGTCGAACAACAGGATACGCTTTCGAACGATTCCATCACACCGAAGGGTCTCGTCTCGGCGCGAGCGTGGAATGGACTTAGCGGCCAAGAGGCCACACAGAGTTCCGACACGGAGACGCATCAAGAGGACTCCGACCCCGAAGATCACGACCAGAAGAGCCAGGCCACAGAGAGCGATACGGCGTCGGCCACCAAGGCCGAGACCGAGGATTCAGAAGTCGAAGAACCCGCCACAGTTCGCGATGACGACACAATCCCCACGGAGGACACACAAGTGACAACCGACACAGTCGACGAGAAGAATTCTGACGAACGGATACACGGCGCTGAATCTGCACAATTCAGTCTCGAAGCCGACCCACTTCTCCTCGCGCTGGTGGAACGAGAGGTTGGTGCGGGCTCCATCGAAGCCTTCGTCACCGAATCCATTCAGGCGTACCTCGAAGCATTGCTCCGGACAGGAGAACCACCAGAAGGGACGGTTGGAAGTCTCGAATTCGACGTGACGGCAGGTACTCGGCTAACGCAGGCGCTCGAAAGCGCCGTCGAAGACGACGGGCACGACTCACTGTCATCATTCGTTCGGACAGCGCTCACAGACCTTCTCGGTACCACTGCTGGGACCGAAGTCTCCCTTTCCGACCATCGGGTCGACGAGCGACTGATCGAAGCGGCGGTCGCCAACGACAAGCACGGCTTCGATACTCCTGGGGACTTCGCTAACGCGGCGATCCTCTGGGCACTCAGTGACGAAGAGAACTAGCCACGGATAAGCCAACTCTCCAACGACCATGACATCAAAGATACACCTCGATGAACAGGATGGAACCGTTCGGCTCGACGACCTCACCATCGAAGATAACGAGTTAGTCGCGTACCTCGCAGAACACGACGCTACAAACCGCGAGGAGGCCTTCCATCAGGCATTGCGAATCGGCACTGCGACACTTTCGCTCGCAGAAACATCGAAGGAGGTCGAGCACGTGAAACACGAGTTCGAGCAGATGCGTTCGGACTTCGAAGCCGAGATCGATGACGTCAGAGAGGAACTTGACCGGCGGTTTGGTGACGACGGAGAAGTCTCCTCGATTCTCGACCGGCACCTCGGTCCCGAAGGCAGGCTCAACCGGGAGCTCGACGACGTCTTCGGTGGGGAAGGGCTCTTCGCGAGACGACTCGACGAAGAGCTCGGAGAAGATGGCGAGCGAATTCAGGACGCACTCGACCCAGATAGGGAGGGAACACCGACGAACCGACTTCGTGAAGCACTTCGTGGGGAGATACGCGAACTTTCGAAGCAACTCCAGGTCGAAGAAGGGAGAGAAGAGGTTCGACAACGAACGACCGAGAAGGGTCACGTCTTCGAAGATACTGTCGCTCAGTTCCTGACTGACCTCGTGTACGGATCCAGCCACTCGTTCGACCGAACTGGTGAGGTCGTCGGAGAACTCGCTGAGAGCAAGGTCGGCGACTTCGTCGTGACTCTCGGCCCGACCAATCAGCGGATCGTCGTCGAGGCCAAGAGTGAACAGAACTACACACAACCTCGCATCAAAGAAGAGATGCGAGAAGCCATCGAGAACCGCGATGCAGACTACGGAATCTTCGTCAGCGAGTGCGAAAGCTACGTTCCAAACAAGGTGGGCTACTTCCGGGAGTTCGATGGTGAATTCCTTTCTGTCGCACTAAGTGCCGACGAAGACGACAATGTCGACTCCCGGCTCTTCAATATCGGATTCAATTGGGCAGAGATGCGAGCCGTCCAGTCTCACCTCGATGCTGGCGACGATGTCGACCCCGAGTTCGTGAGAACACAGGTCGAAGAGATCGAAGACTCCGTCAGCAAGTTCACGAACGTGAAGCGGAAGTGTAGCAGCATCAGGAAGAGTACAAACGGTATCGAGGAAAGTCTCGACGACATTCAGGGAGAAGTGACGACGCGGTTGAACAACATCGTCGGAGAGATGAGCAAATCCGATCCAGGCACACAAGCCTGAGCCAGGACCCCCGGGTGGCTATCCGAATAGGTCTTCGTAATCGTCAGGGTCGCTCACGAGACTTCCCTCTCCGTCGTTCTCTTTGTACTTCCACGAACTCGGTTCGTCGACGACACCTGCGAAGATTGGGTTGCCATCTTCGTACGCGATTGCGTGGTGTGCTTCGTTGACTGTCACAGCACCGCCTCCTTTGAGTTCATAGACGAACTCGGCAACCTTCCGAACCGAGTCTGTCGTGATGAACTTCCGTCCATCACTAGCCTTTTCGAACGGAGACCCTTCGTGGTCGACACTGAACTGGTATCCGTCACGTGGGCCGGGATATGGCTCGCCCACCTCGAGTTCATCTTCGCTTGGGACCGGCTGGGATTCACGGGCTTCTGGGAGTTCGTCAATCGACGCTTCGCGAAGTTCACCCGCCAAAGTGCCATCGCCGGGCACCCACGTCTGGTGAGTCACCTCTGCACTCGCGAGATCCTCTTCCCAGTCGTGCTCGTAGAAGATGTTCTCGTCGACTGTGTCACGCGCATAGAGAACGTGAAGCTCTGAACGCCCCGCAGACTTTCCGGTACGGAGTACACGACCGAGCGTTTGGATTCGCTGTCGAACGCTTCCTGAAGAAACACGGACGATTCCGACGTCTGCACTCGGAACGTCCACTCCCTCGACAAGTGCTTTCACACTGAGCATGACGTTCGCGAACCCGTCGTCACCGAACCAGTCGATAGCGAGGTCGTTCCAGAGGGGATTTCGATGCCCCGAATGGTACATCACCGGACGGTATTCGCTGGACAGGAAGAGTTCCTCCAGTCCTTTGTCGACCTGTTTCAGTTGTGGATACTGTTCGTACAGTTCGGCGCGACCAGTTTTCGGCCCCGAGATTCGACCAGTCCTGACGTTTCGCCCACGCCCCTCACTCGGCGCGACCATCCGCTCTAACTGCTGAATTCTCTCCTGGAAGACGATGGCTTTCTTGTCGTGTTCGATGGTGTCCTGAAGAAGGTGGAGCGTAATCGCCTGTCTCGCCACTGCGTCGGCGATGAGGTCTCGTCGTTCCTGGGTGTACCTGAAGTAATCGCCGATCGCAGGGGTTGCACCTTCGGTGGAGTTCTGTATCGTCCGAAGCTTCTGGGCGAAGTTGCCATCGAGTTCGTAGAGTCGATTCTGATACCGAAGTTCGATATCGTTGACTGCGTCCGAGACCTTTCTCGATAATCGGTCGTATGCCCCACGCTCTGCAGGTGTGAGGTCGAATCCGATGTAGTTCACACGGAATTCGGGGATGAGATTGCGTGAGATGGCTTCGTCGTACGTCAAGTCATAGTAGACGTCGCCCAGTTCGGAGACGAGCAACGAATCGGACGCCGTCCACTCCTCTGGGTCTCGGGACGAGAGCGGTGTCGCAGACAGACCCAGTTGAGCAGTTCGGTGATAATCGAAGACAGACGAGAACACGTTACCGGTGTATCTGTGACACTCGTCGGCGACGAGGAGGTGTGGTGGGTTGTCGACTCGAGAAAGTGAGATCTCGAGGTAGTCGTCTTTGACGACTGAGTTCACGATACCGACGAGAACTCGGCGGTCATCAGCGAAGTCGTCTTTGTGCCCACCGCCAAGCCATCCGACGTCACTTGGTGGGACGTTGAGCTTCTCGATGAGTTCGTCGAGCCACTGCCGCATGAGGATGTTCGTTGGGACAAGTACGGTGACGACTCCATCTGGGTTCTCGTCTAGCCACCGCTTGATGATTTCCAATGCCATGACCGTCTTCCCTGCACCAGTGACGACACTCGCGATGCCAGAGTGTGATGGGGTGGTCCCATCTCGGAACCACTGGTTTGCCGCCTCTTCTTGCCACTCGTAGAGTGAGAATTTGTCTGGGAAGCGGTAGTGAGTGCGTCCTTCTGGGGACTTTTGCTCGAGCATGTCCCGTGAGAGCCCTGACCCGGTTCCGTCGAGGATCGCGCGTACCTCTTCCTCGTCGGTCGCATTCACTAATCGCTCTAAGACCGAAGCAGTGAGCCCAGAGAGATCGTTTCCACCGACCGACTCGAAACGAGACTTCACTTTTTTCCGGAGTTCGCGCCGGCGGCGCTCTTGGGCGACGTACTTCTCGTCGCGTCGCATTCGAGGCCGGGTCGGGTCGTTCGTTAAGACACCGTCGTCGAGGTAGTCCTCTCGGAAGGTGTCGAACATCTGTCGGTGCTTCCCAAGTCCTCCGGACTCCCGGTACACGTAGTACTTCGCCAACTCACGTTTTATTCTGTCATCGGGTGGGTCGACGTCGGAGCCCTCTCGTGCGAGCCATCGCTCGAACTGCCAGAAGATGTCGGCATCTCTGAAACGGTCGGCAAACCGTTCTGCGAGATCACCTACAACGTAGCCATCGTTTGTCTTACGTGCAGCACCAAGTTCACACAGCAGTACTGGATACCCACGGATGCCCTGTTCGTTGAACTCGTAATCGTGGTCGTCTTCTAACCGCGAGCGGAGTGCTCCCCGTGAGAGGGGATTATCCGCGTTGAGTAGGATGCGATTGAGTGCGTGGAGCCCCTCGATTCCCTCTGGAAAGTTCCCATCGATGGCCCAACTCTGTTTGATCGCATACCACAGGAAAGTCTCGTAATCGATGTCGCCGTCTAACCACCGATCGGCGAACGACCAAACCGAGATGTTTCCGTCGACCTGCCTGAGTACGCCTAACTGAACGTACGTACTCACGATCCGTTTGAGATACTGTTCAGAGTATTGCCCACCCTCGGGTTTCAATAACCGCTCCTGTGCGCGTGCGACGAACGAACGCTTGTCTATCGGCTCCGCGGCAGCTATCGAGACGAAGACCCGACAACGCCGGTTCGTATCGTCGTCCACACCGAACAATGGGGTCGGAAAGCGGCGACTCATGGGCTACCAGTCTTCAGGATCGTCGGAGTATACGGTGTGGTCCTTGGAATCCGTTTTTGATGTGGTACCAAGAGATGCAGCCCAGGATTCGAGCTCCTCACGCTCGTCGACAGAGAGTGAGTCTGTCAGCGATGGTGGCTCGCTAACCTCGAGTGGTGTCTCTTCGATCTCCCCAATGTAGACGGGGAGCATCTCGACACCACGCTCTTTTCGGAGCTTGATCACGTTTCTGACGACTCGGGGGAGGTCCCCGAACTGACTTCGAACTTGCTCGGGAGCAGGATGGGCATTGACTAGTGTGATAACTTCGTTTGAAGGCGTCACGCGGAACGACCCGCCATTTGGTTTGTACGACCGGAGTGCAGCGAGAATATCTCCAGAAATCTCTGTCTCGACTGGATGACGTTTCCCTGTTTCTGGGTTCTGCCACCAGACTCGTTCACCACCGGCACCGAGAGAGAATTTCGAGCCATCGTACACACTTGGCCAGAGGTCGCCCATAGAGAGACCAGATGGAGACACATCGAACGCAAACGTCTCTGCGTCTTTTGGCACCAGTTCACCCTGAAGATCGAGCGTACCCACCCACGTGGTCTTGTACGAATCCCCGTCTTCTTCCTGAGTGAGGACGTCCCCTGATTCTGTGACTCTGACACGACCCCCAAGACGCTTGATCTTCAGGAGGTCTTCAACGAGGGATTCGGGCGTTGGGTCAAGGTACAGACGGTCGGTACCTTGGTAGACCTGCCACCAGACGTCTCCATCTGGGTTCGTGTGGAGTCGAAATCCTCGATAGTATTCTGGCCATTCGTCACCGGGAGAGAGAGTGTGGCTCGTCATTGATAGTATCGCGTTACTATGTCTTCGGTCAGTCGGACATATATATCCACATGGAAATGCACCTGAAATAGAAATTCCGTATTTACGAAGGTTTTATTCTACTGACTGAGAGAGTATCGCAAAGACACCATGGGCAAGGGGAATTTGGGCACTTCACCTGACGTAGTGATGGATGTGAACCGGCGACCCGAGATACTCGAACGACTCGGCGAGACCGACGTCACAGAGATCGGGGGACTTCCAACGCATCTGACAAATGTCGAAGCACAGCGCTTTGCAGCCGCGCAGGGACAACAGGAACTGCTGTCTCTCAAAGAGATCGAGGACAAGATCAAACTCCTCGATCACCAGTTGGACGCAGCTCACAGGGCACTTTTTCAAATGGGTGGAGGTGCGCTCTTTGCAGACGAAGTTGGGTTAGGGAAGACAATCGAGGTTGGCATGGCGTTGAAAGAGATGGACTTCAGGGAGACGCACAAGACGTTTCTGGTTCTAACACCTGCTCAACTTGCTCCTCAATGGCAAGAGGAACTCAGGACCAAATTTGATCTTGAGTTCGTTTGCAACTACGACGAGGAATTTGGGGGATTCGACGACCACGACAAGGTCGTCTCGAGCATCGATACGGCGAAGACGAAGAGTCACATCGACGATGTTCTCGAACGGCGCTGGGACGTGCTCGTCCTCGACGAAGCACATTACATAAAGAACGAAGACACCAAGCGGTACGAGCTCATCGAAGAGTTGGACTACGGACACGCCTATTTTGCGACAGCAACACCAATCCAGAACGACATCACGGACCTGTACAACATCGTCCGTCTCATCCGACCGGGTCTCCTCGGGAGTAGAGAAGAGTTCCGCCGAAAATTCGTTCCCAAGAACGACGATGCGCAGGTCAAGAACGGTTCAGAGCTTCAACGTCGCCTGAACCGAGTCATGATCCGCAACCGCCGTGAGGAGACGGACATAGACTTCACGAACCGTCGAGTGCAGACGAATACGTTCGAGCCCACACGCGACGAACGCGACGTGTACGACGCAGTGACGGACTATGTCCGTCAAAATTACACGAGCGAGGGGGCGAAGCACCTCGTCATGCTCATGCTACAGAAAGAAGCCGTGAGCAGTCCCTATGCCGTCCTCGGGACGATCGAAAAGTGGCTGAACGACCCTGAGAGGTCGGCCCCAGCAGAGCGCGAACAACTCTACGAGATCGAGACGCTGATAGATGGACTCGGTCAGACGACAAAACAGAAGAAGCTTGCAAACGTCGTCGAGGGCCTCGAAGAGAATCTGAACACAACCCGTGCAGTCGTGTTCACACAGTTTAGGCCAACGCAAGACGCGATTGCAGACTACATCTCTGGGCGTGGACACCCGGTCCACGTGGTCAATGGAGACGTCTCCAGTAAGGGGAAGCAACGAGCAATCGACAAATTCGAAGACGAAGGCGGCGTGATGGTCGCGACCGACTCGATCAGCGAAGGGCAGAATATGCAGTTCTGTAACGTCCTCGTGAACTACGATCTACCCTGGAACCCGATGAAGGTCGAACAGCGAATCGGACGTGTGGACCGCATCGGCCAAAACAAGGACGTCTACGTGTTCAACCTCGCTCTCGAAGGGACTGTCGAAGAACACGTCCTCGACAAACTCTACGGGAAGATCGACTTATTCAATCAGTCTATTGGAGGATTGCGGGACGTCCTCTCTCGGATGGAAAAATCGGGTGCAGACTTCGAGCGGGAAGTCTTCGATAGGTTGCGGACCGCAGACGACGAAGTCGAACTCGAGAACAACTTCGAAGAGATGGCGGTCGACCTCGAGAAGAACAAAGAGGCTGCCGAGAAGATGGCAGACTTCAACAAGGACGTGTTCGGAACCTTCGAGTTCACTGGAGGGACAGCGTGAGTACCGACGCTCAAGACTCGAAGGACACCCGCGTCCTCAACGTGCTCAACGTCAAGCGGTTCACCGAAGCTGTGATCACGTCCAGGGGAGGAACCGTCGACAGGGACGACCCATCACGCTGGGATGTCAAACTCCCCCCAGAGTTGGTCGGCGACCAATTCGATAGGCGGGCCACACTCGTCTTCGACCCTGCCGAGCGACAGATCGGCGAAGGAGACGTACTCGCGGCACCAGGAACACCATTTTTCAACACTCTCGTCCAGACCACAAACAGAGGAGAGACGATCGGCAGTGTTCGGTTCAGTGCAGAATCTGTACAGCTGCAAGTCCCACCGGTTCTGGAAGTGTGCGACCTCGACGTCACGACGAAGTCGTTCGTCCGCGAGCAGACGAAGACAGCACTCGTATTCCACGTCGCTGCGGAGTTCGAGAGTAAGAGTTCCTTCCAGCAACTGACTCTCGAGACGGTCGTCGTCGACCCCAACACAGGAAAACGCCTGCCGGCCATCGAAGACCGGTACCTCTCACACTGGAACTCGTTCCTCGGTCAGACGCCCGCACGGGCGGATGTCGATGTCGGCACTGAAACCCTGTATTCCACCTACGACGTGGCTCTCGAAACCGTTGAAGAACGGATTCAAGACACGACACAGGAACTCGTTTCCGAAGCAGATTCGGACGTCTCTGAGCGTGCCAAGGAGATTCGCCGACTCTACAAACAACGTAGAGGTGAACTCGACCAGCGAATCGAAGACAAAAAAGAGGAGATCAGGGAGTGGGAAGACAAGCGCCAGCGTGCTCGAAAAGACAGCACCAGGAACCGGTACTACCAGAACTATATCTCGGCAAAAGAGGAGCTCGAAGAGATCAAACAGAGCGTCGAAGACCGCAAAGCAGAGCTCAGGCGAGAAGAACGCAACCGAATCGAGAACGTCCGCGACGAACACGACGTGCAGGTCGACGTCTCACTTGCAGGGTTCACGTATCTCGAGTACGACGTTGGCACGCTTCGAATCGAACTAGACGACGGGGACCGGAGCGGGGTCTTGGGTATTGGATACACCCCCGCAAAAGGTGAGTTCGACCCCGTCGAGTGTACGGAGTGCGGAGTCACGTTTTCGAAAAGTGAGCGTCCACAGCTGTGTGACGACGGCCACGTCGTCTGTGCTGACTGTCTCGAAACCTGTGTGACCTGCGAAACAACACTCTGTGGCAACTGTTCGAACGGGTACGGATACGACTCGTGTGGTAGTTGCGGTGCCTTAGAGTGTGCACAGTGTTCCAGCACGTGTACCTCCTGTGGGAGCAACTCGTGTTCGTATCACAGATCCGAGTGCACGATGTGCGGCGAGACAACCTGTGTACTCTGTGGCGTTGGGTGTTCGACCTGTGGTGAGTTCCACTGTGACTCGCACCTCGTGGAATGTACTACCGACGGAGAACCACGATGTCTCGCACACGCGGCCATGTGTACCATCTGCGGCGATTACCACGGCGAAGAACACGTCGAACCGTGTGGAGAGTGTGGTACGCTCATCTGTCCGGAAGACAGTTCAGATTGTTATACCTGTGGTGAGGTACATTGTTACGACCATCTTGTCCAGTGTGCAACTGACAGCGAGTGGCGCTGTGCCACACACGTCGACGTTTGCGAAGTTGACGGCGATGACCACGGGATAGAGAATCTCGAAGGCTGTACCAAATGTGGTGACACGCTTTGTCCAGAAGATCGGGAGACTTGCCTTACGTGTGATTCTATTCGGTGTCACGAACACTGCTCCCCGTGTCCCGCATGTGATGGGCACCACTGTACTGAGCACCTCGAAGACTGCACAGTCTGTGAGGTCGGCCATTGCGGTGACCATCTTGAGGGATGTTCTGCATGTGGTGATCTCCTCTGCCCCGAAGACCGAATCACTTGTCAGGACTGTGGTGACGTCCTCTGTCCGACTCACGCAACTGAGTGCTCACACTCTGGGACACACTATTGTGATGACCACATGGGAACGTGCAGGCGGTGTGAAGAACCGGTGGGGTCCGAACATCTCATAGCGTGTGCCGATTGCAGTAAACCAGCGTGTCCAGACCACGCTGATTCGTGCACCGTCTGTGACGATGACTTCTGTGAATCTCACGTCGAAGTCTGCCAGACATGTGAGCTTGGGGTTTGTGAAGACCACTCTGAGACCTGTGTAGTGTGTGAAGAGGTCACGTGTATCGACGACCTCGAAACGTGCCACACATGCGATCAGAACGTCTGTGAAGGACATTCAGAGACGTGTGCGTCCTGTGAAGAGGTCACGTGTACCGACGACCTCGAAACGGGCACATACTCCGGTGAGCTGTTCTGTCCAGATGACCGGTCCAAGTGTATCCACTGCGGAGAAATAACTGGATACGTATTCCTCACGGAGTGCGAAACCTGCACTGAGCTCACGTGCCCATCCCACACCGAAGCCTGCTCTATCTGTGAGGATGACCTCTGTGAATCTCACGTCGAAGTCTGTCAAACGTGTGAGCAGGGAGTGTGTGAAGTACATTCGAAGACTTGCGACGCGTGCGGAGAAGTCACCTGCACGTCTGATTTAGAAGCGTGTGCCGACTGTGGAGACCAGCTCTGTCCCGACGACAGGTCGTCATGCGGTCACTGCGGCGAACACTTCTGTACAGATACTGTCACCCAATGTGGGGTTTGTGACGAACCACACTGCACAGAACATATCGATCACTGCTCAGTCGGTGAAGAAGCAGTCTGTGTTACTCACATCACGACGTGCGCGGTTTGTGAAGACACCATCTGCGTAGACCACGCCGAAGCGTGCGTCGAGTGTGGAGAGGATGTGTCGTACTGTCCGTCTCACCTCGTCGAATGCGGAACGTGTGACGACAAGCTGTGTCGCGATCACCGGAGCCAATGCGACGTTGGTGGGGACGAGTTCTGCCGACGTCACCTGTCGGGCGGTGGCCACGGGGGCGATCTCGTCGCGTGTGACGACCACGTCCACATGTGTGTAGAGTGCAACAAGCCGGTTATCTCGGTGAATGCAGTCGAAGCACCAATCCAGTCGGGATACGTCGCCAAGGAGCACGTAGAGGCGTGCTCTCTGTGTGAGCAATCGTATGCGCCGGTTTCCCTAGAACAGGGTCGTTGTGAGACCTGTCGAACACTGGGTTCTGCCTCCAAGCAAGCGGTCCCCCAGTCCATCCAAGACGACTTCCGAACAGTCAAAGCGAGCACGAATGCACGGTATCTCGTCGTCTACGGGAAGTCACTGTTCGGCGCGAACGAACTCGTCGTGTTAGATGATGCCGGGAATGAGGTCAACAGGAGGAAACGTGGGGTCATTCGCCGCATTGTGGAGGTGTTCCGATGAGCAACAGACACAATCCAGAGTGGTACGATGCGGGGTCGGTCCGGAAGACAATCGAACGAGCAGTCGACGACTCAGTTCCAGTGTATAAACTGATAGACTTCATCCACAAGAAGGAGTATTCGTCTGTGTCCGAACGACGGGTGAAGCGACTCGTCGAAGGAACCCTCGAACAACTCGACGAGAAGATCAGTCAGACGGAACTCTCGCAGCCCCGGTCGACGGATTCGTCACCCCGCCCGATGGAGAACCGACGTGCAGACGTCGACGACGTCGAATATCTTTCGACGGACGAGTTCGCTCGCGTGTTGGGTGTCGTCCTCCAACGTTTCGAGGGGAGGACTCGACGGTCTGACGTCCGTGACTCAGCCGTCGACCTCTACTGGAATCGCTCGCACACCACTGTGGGAATCCGTACCGTCTCTGTCGTATCTGGTTGCTCAGTTTCTGCTCAGGAGGTGCGTCCGATGGTGGACGGCAACACGAAACCCCGGGAGGGGCGAGCACCGTCTGATCTCGTCGTCGTCACGAACGGCACCTTCGACGCAGATGCTCGAGAGTTAGCTGACGAACACGGAATTTTCCTGTGTAATGGTGACCAGTTGGAGCAGTGGTTCCGGATTGCTGGCGTCTCTGATAGTCTTCTCGCTGACGTGCTCGAGAGAGGGAAGGAACGCGAGTTCGACATGGACGCTCGTGTCGAAGAAGAACCAAGCATTCCTCCCCAAGTCACGGACTTTGACGTGATTGAGGAGTTGTCGTCGTCATCAGCTTCACGACCTGAGATCGTGGACGAGGAGCACGAGATCGAACCACCGTCCGAACCTCCGCAAGGTGGTGCAGATGAGTCTCCGCAAGCAGGAGAGTACGGTCGCCTCGGTGCCGACGAAAGCGAAGATGCAGATGGAGACGTGTTCGGTGACCTTCAGAAAAAGGTGAATGAACAAACAAATGATTCAAATTGACAAAGTGCAATTTCCGAACACGTCAGTGAATATGGGAAACGAACCTGATACACATCTCTGGAGGGTCGTATGACCGCGACGTACAGTCGCGAGGAGACCACGGTACCGCTCCCTGGTGGAAGGTCTGTGACCATCGAGCCCGGGCAACCGTGGCCATCGACGCATCGCGGTTCGCGATACAGTCTCGTGACGAGTGACGAGTTCCCTGAGGGAGCGATCAAGTGGGAGCAACGCGACCTCAATATCCATGCACGACCTCCCGAGGGTCTTCGGGATGTGCTGCGGAGCTTCGGGAAAAAAGGAGGACATGGGATCGTTCGTATCACGGCAGGAGGTGAGGTTCTGACGAAGATCAGAGCCGACGACTACGTGAACGTCGACCAAGCAGTAGTGTCGTCAGGTTGGGTTCCGGTATACGTGGGTAAGCTCACCGGAGAAATCGACTTTGGAGAAGTCGATCTGAACCCTCCAAGGCAGACCGATTCTGTTCGTATTTGGTCCGGACTGCCGTTTCACCACGGAGAGCGCTGGTCGTTAGCAGAGGATGACGAACTTCACTGGCGGTGGAAAGATTACGACTTCACCTCAGCGTTCGACCACGACGAATTGGTCGAACGATACCGAACATATCGGCCTACTGGAGGTCGATTGTACATCACTGAACTCGGTCACGTGTGGGGTAACGTTTCACCGGGTGACCTCTCCGGGGAACGAGCAAGAGATATTCAGAATGCAGTCGATACGTGGGTTACTGAGACCGAACGGCAAGGAAACACAGCGGCACGTCGCCTGGTTAACCGACGGTTGTTAGTAACGAGTCAAACGGACGACCCGTCTGATGGACTACTCCCAGTTCACCTTGGTCATATCTCAGAGTTCGACGGCGGGACGATACCACGCCCAGTCGTCGACGACGAGTCGTATTTCAAAGTCGTTGGCCAGTACGAACAAGTGTGGGAGTCCTGAGTTCTCTAACAAGATACATACAGGGTTAAGCCCCTCCTCGGGTTAGACCGGTCCACGTAGGTGCTCACCATCTGGTGGCCGCGAAGACCCTGGAAAAGGTGTGAGAATTGTTATCAGCTCATCACTTTAACTTCCCACTGCCTTTTCGTATGAAGTAAAAATACGTGAGTGCGGACAGTACAACTAGACACCGGTCCCGTTCCGACCGTGTTATGGGTTTTGAGGCCCTCTGTCGCGGGTTAATTGGATATCTCTCGTTTTGAACGTTCAATAATCCGATCTTGTTATGGGCGGTGGAGACCCACCGAGGAGTAGGTATTGCACTAGCGATGCGTGGCTGACCTGTCGCGGTTATCTCAGAAACTCGTACAGTTCGCTAGCAAGCTCTTTGTTCGCCGGATTTGTCGCTCCGTCACTGATCGCCTGGAGAGTCTCTTTCGGAGGGACATCCAACTCATAGACGTTCGTCGCTCCTCCGAGCCCGCTCATGTCGTCGACTGTCGCTATCGGTACTCTCTCGCACCCCAAGATTCCGAAATCTACAGATCTTGAGTCTCGGAGACACACGATCTTTCAGATGCTGTGTTTCTGGTGATGGCTACGGCTCTCAGACTGCTCTCGAGTAGGATTGAGCGGTTGGCGTCGAAGCGGCCGTATCGAATGTTCTCCGCGATCGTTCCGTCGACCAGGAACGTGTCCTGACTCACGTACCCAATCGAGGATCGGAGGTCTGCGAGGCGGACATCCAACACGTCGTGGCCGTCCACGCGAACCGCACCACCGGTAACGTCGTACAGTCGGAGGAGGTGCTTGGCGATGGTCGATTTTCCCACACCAGTCGGACCAACGATAGCGACCGCCTCACCCGAATCGGCCCTGATATCTACCCCTTCTATTGCTCAGTACAAGAACCACCATGCACGTAGAAGGAGGCACTCCATGAGAGACCGTTCGCATAAAATTAAAGAAGGGAAAGGGCTTCTTGATCGGTGAACAGGTCTGAGTCTCCGAGTAACTCTGTCCGAATCAGGGTTGCTTCTTTTGAGAAAGCATCCGCTCTCTCGATCGGATATGCGCAGCCAATTTCGCGTACCGAGGTGCACAGCTATCGTCTTCTGTTCGGTGAGGTGCGATCGTTGAGAGCGTCTCCCAGTTGCCGATTAGAACCAGTCGCTTTCTGGCCCGCGTGAGTGCGACGTTCAGCCGACGAGGACCGACGTCTGGGAACTCTAAGAACCCTGCGTGTCCATCTGGGTTACTTCTCACGAACGAGACGATGATTGCCTCCCGCTCACCCCCTTGGAAGGAGTCGACAGTATCGACTGTTAGTCTCCGAGAGTTCGGGATACTGAGTGAATTCACCTGTTGCTTGATTTGGGAAATCTGTCCAGAGTATGCAGTAATTACACCGATGTCGTCGATAGAGAGATCACTCTGGACGAGGAGTTTGACCTGCTTCGCGACTGCTTCGGCCTCTTCGCGATTGTAGTAGGACTTCCCATACGATTCCTGTTGTTCTTTCCCCTCGATATCGATCCCCATCAACGGCTTGAGGTTGTCGACTCTCCAATCCCGGTTTATGTCGGCTGTCTTTAGATTCCCGCCATAGAACGCAACGTTAGGGAACTCCGCGATCTCCTCGTTCATCCGATACTGCTTTCTGAGGAGCACGGCGGTTTTCTCCCCGTATCGCTCGAGTAAGTACTCGAACAGCGAGATATGCATCTCCTCATCTTGCATCGTCTCGTCGGCGCAGTATGGAGGGAGTTGTTTGTGATCTCCTGCGAGCACCAACTTCTTCGCGCAGTTTAGCACGATGGAGGTGGCAGGCCGACTCGCTTGCGTCGCCTCGTCGATGACTGCGACGTCGAACGAGTTCGAGTCGAATTCTGAGGCCCCGCTCGTTGTCGCAGCAACGACATTCGAACTGCTAGGAGATACGTCCGTGTAGTGGGCGTTTACCACATCGTTCTTCGAGTTGCTCCCCACTCGAGCGATAGAGAGGTCCACAACCGGGTCTTGAGCCATCTCGTGGAGCGTGTCCTCGTCGGGCTTGTGGACGGTGCTGTCGCCGACCAAGAGGTTGTCGACCGCTTGATTGGAATGTGCGGTCACGAGCACCTTCTGGCCCCTCTCCACGGCGTGTCGTACGTATGCCGTGAGTGTTCGAGTCTTCCCCGTACCGGGAGGTCCGTGGATACAGACGAAATCTTCTGCACCGTCTGCCCACACAAGCGCGAGTCGCTGATACTCGTTGAGTTCGATCGGCGAGTCGATGGTTGCGTACTTGTTCACCGAGAACGATATCGGACGGTTTCCAGTGAGTAGACCACTTTTCTTTCCGTTCCGCTTCACTGCGTTGATGGCATCGAGTTGTCTCTCGTACGGAATGGGATTCAGGAGGTCGTGTAACCAGAGCTCTACCGTATCGCTACAGAGGTACTTGTCGACGGTTTGTCGGTTACCCACAGAACCCCAGCGTGGTCGGAGTGAGACGATTGGATCGTCGACAGACATCACCTCTACTTCGATTGGGAACTCTCCACCGACGCCGTCGATGTCGGCGATACACAGGTTCTTTGGGAAGATTCCCTCCCCGTCGCGGATGTCGACTGGTTCGCCGTCATCTTCGCCTTCATCCTGTGCAAGTTGGAAGCGGTAGACTTCGTTCCCGTTTCTGTCCTTTCCCTTCCCTAGCGGGAGGAATGGCCCAGATACTCGGTTTCGGCGAATTGCCTGGTCCAGTTCTATCTCCTCGTACTGTTCCCAGTTCGACTCTCGTGCAGCATCCATCTCGGACCGGACGAACCCTGTCAGTTCTTCGAAGAACGCCTTTCGGCCCTGTTTGTTGAGACTGTCGACCGGGTGGACCGTGGACGCCGGGAGTTCTGATTCGTCGAACTCTATTTCGACTTCGCTCTGGTGTGACGGATGCCAGAATCGGAGTCGTTGGCCGATCTCTGTCGTCTCGAGTTTCTCCGCTGCTGCAAACCGTTCTACACCTCCAGAAAATCCAGTATCAAACCAGCCTATCTGACCGGTATCTGGTTTATAAATGACGTACTTGTCGCGTGGGGTTGGCTCGTAGAGGGAGAAGAGGGGTACGATGTAGCCTTTTCCCGACGGATTCTTGATGCTGAGTTCGTCTACGGCGTTGGATGCCGCTTCTGTGACCGGTACTCGGTCGTACGTCTTCGAACGGGTGTTGACCCGAAGTAGGTCTGCCCGACTGTACTTCCAGCTATCGAATAGTTCCTTCATGAGGATTTGTGTGGGTGATGTCTGTAGATCAATTCGTAACTCAATCCAGTACTGTCGAACTATCCTTCAATCAGTATAAAAACATTCCTCAGAAGACAGACTGTCTAATCTAGAAGTCGTCGAAGCCTGTCTGCTGGATCTACTCTGTGTCCTCGGCGAAGACGTTCGGACTGAAGTGAGGCCCAATACGCCTCGGGACCGACCGACAGCGAGGCCGCGAGCGAGTTCCTAGTCTATAACACACTATGCATTCTCGGGACTAGAACTAAGACTATTGATGGAAGTTTCGAGTTTAGAGATATAGATGGAGCGATAGCAACGGCCATCGGCGAAACCTCACTAGAATATCGAGTATCAACACCCGCTGAAAAGGATGGATTCCGCTTCATTCGGCTGGAACCAGTCGAACAAGTTGATACAGTCTATATCTCTCAATCTGGTTGATGGTTATGGCTCTAAGACTGCCCTCTCTCGATTAGAATTGAGCGGTCGGCTTGACTACATCGAGCGAAACCTCATCGAAGAGTGTTGCACACCCTCAAAATGCGGGTCGACCGCTTCCATAATTCGTGGGTGGGCAATCACGGAAGCATCCGCGAATGGATCATACAATTTGCGCAATACTACAACTTTCAAGGGCCTCATCAAGCGCTCGATGGACAAACATCAGTCGAGGAAGCCACTAAACAGACAGTGCCCATCGGGTCAAATTATCGGATGGGCGTATAACCTACTGAGGATTTCAATAGATCCACTTGTGCGGGTTTAGTTCACTTTCAATCAACAGAACACTTTTTGCATCACCTTGATAATATCAGAGTGTGCCTGAGAGAATACCTGAAGAATCGGAGTCCAGTCGGACTACACTATCTGATGCCAGTGAACGAACACTCCATATCGGACGAGATCGACCAATCCGAATCAGTTCGGGCCATCGACTTATTCACCATGAGGGAAAGTGTTCTCGACCACATGGACACAACTACGAAATAGCCGTCACAGTCACGGGCACGCTAACAGAAGAGGGATGGCTCGTCGACAAGGCAGACATAACGAGTATTATCGATGAGTGGGACCACCGCTTTCTTCTGGAGAAGGGTGACCCACTCATCGATGCATTTACTCAGTCAGGAGATGGGGATGCCGTCATCGTCCTTGACCACCCACCGACAGTAGAAGTAATGGCTGTTGTTCTCGAAAACCGACTGCTTGAGTCGTTACCGGACAACATATCGGATGTCTCCATAGAGATTGCAGAGACGAATGAGCTCTGTGCTGAGTAAATGTCTTCACGCATCAATCCAGAGTTAGGTGACCTCCTCAACTACGTCGACGGAAATCGTCTCATAGTCAGCGTCTGCAGCATCGTCAAGGAGTCGACTACAGAGCGCTAAGATTTGACGAACATTTCCCTGTGAGCGCTGCAGAATCAGATTTAGACTCTCTTCAGTAAAGGGTCGTAGCGACTCTTCCGCACCACCGTCTACGCGCTCTAACGAGAGATAATCTGCGATGAGATCAGACAGATGCTCGCTAGTGAGTGGCTTAAGCGTCACTTCTTGGCCGATACGCTCGCTGAATGCATGGTATTCGCTCATGACATCTTGCCACACTTCAGGTGCACACCCGAAGAGCAAGCAGAGACCAGAACTGTTCTGGTCCATGAGGTGACGAACACTATTCAGCGTCGCTTGTTCGTTTTTTGGAGAGAGTCGAGCAATACTCTCGAACTCATCGACAAAAACGAAGACAGCCGTATACCCTAACTCGAGAAGCATATTTTTGAGCGCTGTAAATGCTCGAACCCCCATCGTATCATCATCAAGGGCGCTGTGAATCTCCATCTCTTTGCGCTGCTCGTAGCGGATTCCCTCAGCTGTCAGCCACTGCCAAGCGTAGAGGTTGGTATCTTCGTAGATCATATGAACGATGGCACGAGCGAAGTCGGCGAACTTTGTGATATCGCTTAATTGCTTGATTGCTTCAGGGACGATCTCAGACAGCAAGACGTCTCCCTCGTCGATGAGCGATCGCATCGCTGCTGCACTCGCTGGAGACTCGTCCGTACATTCTTGCGTGATTGAGGCAAGGAACTCGTAGGCTAAGTTCTGAAGGTGAGTGAACCCGAGGTCGTAGACAAACTCATGGTAGATGTCGAGGAACCCCTCACCAGGTTGTGCGACATAGCCGACAACGACGTCATCGCGATCACGAAGGAGCGAGCGAGTGTACTTTAGCGTGTGCGATTTCCCGTTTCCGTATTTGCCAGTCACGACGAGGTGTTTCGACTTCCCAGTAGACAGCACCGAAGACACCGTCGAACTGATTTTCTCTGAGACGTGGTCTTGGCCACAGAATATCTCGGGATTCTCTGCGGGGACTGGACTGTAAGGGAATGGGTTTCCGCGAAGGTCGTACTGTGAGTAGTCTCGCTGCTGATCGGTGATTGTGAAGTTGTTGGACATTAGTGTGCCTCCTGCTCAAAGGTGATGTCGCGGTCGTGAACCGCGAGATAGTAGTATTTCTTCCCGTACAATTCGACGCCTGACATAACCTGCTGCGTTGACTGTGAGGTAGTGATTAGTGGACCCTCATCCGCAAGCTCGAGTTGTTTGATGCCCAGTACTGCATCTTTGGCGGCAGTATCCATGGGTGCTCCCGAGAGTTCGAGTTTCCCGACGTTTTGCTGGCACAGCGCAAGGAGCGCGTCGTCGAAATCGTCCCGCCGACAACCGATTCGCTCACAGATTTCCTCTCTGAGTTTTGGGATCGAGAGATACCGCTGTCGTAAGTTAACCCCCGCAGTCTGTTCAAGATCGTCGTACGCGTCAAGCACGATGAAATGGAAGTTACGTGGGACTTCGGCTGTCTTCGAGAGGTAGTAGTTGCCTGTGAATGCATTTCGCTGTACGCTTCCGAGACGTTCAGCCCAATCTCCGACGATTTCGATACCCGTTTGGTTGAATGAATACGGCGAGTATTCGTGAGCCTCTTCGAGATGCTCTAAGAGGCCGTCAAGATCAACATTCTCGATTGCGTCGAGTGCTTCGAGAAATGCACCGTAATGCGGACTCCGAACGGCAAGGATTGAGCTCGCTTTTTCCCAATCCTCGGTTCGAATTGCAGTTAAGAATGATTCGCCGACACTTGTCGTCGTATAAATCGCGCCGTCGATATCCTCTTCTTCGGATAAGAGCGAGATCCGTGTTGCTTCGAGAATCGTTTCACGGGCACGGCGGTGGGTCACGTCGAGGATGTCTGCAAGTTCCTCTGTCGACTTATAGCCATCTTCGCAACTATAGGTGAGTTCCACCAACCGACTCAACGTAACCGGGCGTATCGTCGGTCGTTCGTCGGTCATGTGAGCCTCCGGACTTGTTGCTTCGCAGTCTCGTATGCACGCTTCGTGACCTCGTTTCCGCTGAACCTGAGATCGAGATACTCTTCGATGTCTCGTCCAGATTCAGCAACGTACTGGAATCGACGTAGTTCGGTCGCTAACGCCCACAGGTTGTGTTGCACGAGTGCAGAGCGGTCCTCACGAATCTCTGCTAATGTCCGTGGGCCACAGACTGGACATGGACACGGCAATCGCTCTAACTCTTCGATGTTCCGTAACTCTTCACCACCGAATCCTGGTATCAGATAGTTTCGATTCCCTGCACTTCGAATGAACGCTGACGAATCAAAGCTATCAGCACCCAGATATAGTAAGAGTGGTTGATATACAAGGCCACCAAGTCCGTAGACATGGAGATGTTTGTCTGTCGCAGTTCGTGCTGCTAATATCAATTTAGTTACTTTTTTGTAGTCTGTTCGAATGGGAACCATACTTCCGAGAGCATAGCCATCAAAGTCGCCGTGTTTTTCCAGATGTGCGATAGAGTTCCGAACTGTCTCGGGGTCATACCCGTGTACACTTGCAAAAAGGACTGCGTCACCAGGATGTTGGTCACTCGCCTCTAGTGCATACTCGATACTCTGGTTTACTCGGCGCTGGTTCTCTGCTGCTCGATTCTCACGGGAGAGTGGAATATCAACAGTTCCGTAGATGTCCGCATCTAGTTGTTGCTGTGCTTCGAGGGTTTTTGCTGGGGTAGTGTCAACTTCCTCCGAACTAAAATCGAAGCCACCACTATCAGCAAACACAATTGTCTCGTCCGGGACATCCATCTCTTGCCGGAGTGTAACACCATTTGTTAACCGATTCCACATTGGTTTCCGATTCCGGATTGCCCGGGTATTGACCATGGCGACTGGTAAGTCAGGAATTGATCCAATGTAGGGGGGAGTATTGTCACTCGACCGTTTTCCCACATTACGGACGGGGAAGAGAACAGGTGTCTCTAGTTCTCCGTGTGGGAGATCGAGTTTTCGTCGTCTGTATAACATGCCTCCCGCTCGGATAGGCTGTTGGCCTACTTAGATAATGGCCTAATAGAAAGATTACTTACAAAACCAGGATTGTCAATTAGTACTGCTCAAGTGCTGCTTGTGTTGGCCCCTCTACGACTTCGCGACAAAGTGTTTCAACGAGATCTGGGTCGAGTGAGTCGACAGTCCCAACACGGCGAGCGAAGTTCTTGAGATATACCCCCTTCAGGCCAACAACAATTGTGCCGTGATTTTTTGCGTCTTCAGTTCGTGCACCAACTGACACAATATTATCATATTGGTCGTTGACCAGATCACGATTAAACACAACACCAATCTGGTCCGCAGGAACGTCTCGGACGAGCGAGTCAATGTCAATGCTCGTGTAATAGTCACTTCCGAGTGTGAAGAAGATGACATCGTAATCACTCTGCTTGAGGACGTCCTCCAAGTCGGGGCGGATATTCAACTCAGACGAGCGGTGGCGAATCTCGCTGACGTTCATCGAACTGAACGTGACTTCGTATGGCGGGAGCGGGTCATATTCTGACACGAGTCCGAAACCGGCACTAATGAAATACCGACTAACCTCGTGCCCGTCATCGCGAAGTGTCCGAACAGCCTCTCGAACATACTTTTGCTGGCGGCCAGTATACAGGTCGCGTGCTGCAATCTGGGGAACGTTATCTCGTTCGAGGAGTTCTTCTCGTGAATATTCAAGCGTCTCCTCTGCATCGAATACCGGTGCACCGTCCGGGAACTCCTTGCTCCCAGAGCATTGGTCGACAACGAGAATATTCAGGCCGTCAGTAGGGTCCACTTGGGGGACGTGCGGGACGAAGTCATCACCAACAACGTAGTCTTCACCACACGCCTCCAGAACCTCACGTCGGAGGTCCGCTGGACTGGAGAATGTTTGTAGCTCGCAATTACTCGCTGCAACTGCTTGACCAAGTTCACCATCGACGTCACCGTCTGGGGTGACAAGGAACAGGTGCTGGTAGCGGTTCGCCTGCTCTTGAAGGTTCTCCTGCATCCGTGTTGGCGCAAAGGAAACAGTTTGGCCCGTCTCTGTCCACCACTCACGGACACCTGCCGCATCGAACACACCGATCTCAGCGACCGGCAGATCATGGACGGCCTCCCAGAACGCTGGCTCTTCGTTTTGGAGATAGTCTTCAATCGTATCATACCGACTGAGCCCTGCAGATCCCTGAACCGCTACGAGAATCTTCGGAATCGAATCAGTAAACTCGTCGTAGAACCGGCGTGTGTTGTGGAATCCGCGCCGTCGGTTCCGGTCATTCCCACGGAAGATGCAGACTTCAATACCGTGTTCGCTGCAGATTGGGCACTCACAAGATTCCCAAGGTCGGTTCGCGAGCGTGCGACGGTAGTCTTCGAGGAGGTCATCATCACCGATCCACGTAGCGTAGTCCTCGACCGCAGTCCAGATTCTCTCAAGCGGCGTCGGTTCGGCGTCTTCAATAAGTGTGGGTATTCGCGGGAAGTCGGCGAATGCGGTCGCTGCAGTATTCAGTAACTCGTCGTACTCCTCGAAGGGGACTGGGTCTTCGGGACTGTCTTTGCGCAGCAGTTTCACAAGCTTTCCACGGAGAGAGTCGCTGAAACTCGCCTGCAACTCGCGGGCGTGTGTGAAGTCGTCACGGAACGCCTCTTCAATATCTTGCAGAAGCGACTGGTCATACCGATCTTCATAGCGGTGTTCTCGAAGGTACTCCCGCGTCTCTGGGATGACTGTCGCTGCCGTTTCGTACCACGTGTCAACAGCCGCTGAGAGCGATCTCTTGGCGTCGTACGCTCGTAGCGCAACTAACAGTTCTCGTCCACGGAGTGATTTTTCGACTGACTCGTGCAACGAATCCCGATTCGAGGGGTATCGGACACGAATCGCGTCATACCGCTCGTCGTTGGTCAGTCGGTAGTTGTCACCACCGGTCCATGCCGAACGAAGCATACTGGCGCTGTCGAAGCTCGTCATTCCAGAACGACCGACTGCGTCGAACCCTTCGGTCTTCGCAAACCCGAACACGTGAGTATCGATCCGGCAGGTGTGTTCGCGCTCGAATGCTTTGACTGACTTCCCGACACTCTTCACGATTTTTCTGACGTCGTGGATCGGACTCCCAGCAACACCACCGATTCCGACATAATCGTAGCCAATCTCGAGAACATGCTCAAGTGCCTCAACATAGGAGGACGGATCCCATCCCTGGATGGCAACCATCAGCCGGAATGAATACTCTCCGGCTTGGTACTGATTGTACATCTCTTGGGCATTGTCGAGCGTTAATTCGTATCGGAACGCAGCGTCGTCAGCACGATAAACCGCCCGCGGGTCTGAAGCTAATGTAGAGAGGACAGTATCAACCTCACCTTCGAAGTCAGACTGTGTGAAGGGGCTGACAGCCTCGTGTGTCCGGAGACTCGGCTCGTAGTCATCGACGTAACTTGGCCACTCGTCTGGCCATTCATCGACCATCAGGTCGACGACATTGGTTATCCGGTCAGGGATATCTGTTTTAGAAAACCCATCGCTGAAAGCACGTTCATCGAGATACAGACGACCTTTGTCTTTTCCAGACCCTAACACGAGATGATCGATTGTGACGCCCACAGAGACATCGAGCGTTTCGTAGAAATCCAGCATCTCCGCGTTGTCGTACGGGGGGAAAGGGAGAGATTTGTAGCCCCACGCACCACAGTCACTAATTGTTGGAAGCCAGTCCGGAATCGACAGGACAGGGTCGTCGTAGACACCGTGTTTCCGTAATCGCTCAGATTTGCGGTTCGTCGTTTCGACCTGCTCGCGCGAAATTAGAACGCCATCAATCGGGGTCGTGCCGTACTCAAAGATATCCCAGATGTAGCTAAGTTCCCGCTCTGAGCGGTCAATCGCAGAGAGTTCGTCGTGCTCGAAATCATAGTGAGCATCGACAGCGTCGTCCCATTCTGGAACGTAGAATCGCACAGATTAGATCACCTTACTAGCCATAACTCCAGCTCTCCTTATGTATGTCTCTATCTCTGATTCATCGAGGCGTATAAACGAGAATATCTGTGGGCACTACCAGTATTCGTGAGGGATGTTTTAGCGTCTCAGACACCGAGAAGTTCTGCGCTACTGGTGGAGAGTTCGCGGTAGACTCACCAACGAAACGAGATACGCATAGTAGAACACATCGGTTAAAACACCGATCTCTTTGCCACGCTCGTCATATTGAATGAGTCCATGCTCGTGCATCCGTGGTAGGTGATTTTGAATTAGACCGTTGTATACTGATTCATACGCAGTAGAAGTCACCTGACTCGGCGGCGTGTTTGTTTCAATGCCACAGATGACTCGTGCAACGTGACGGACACTTACTGTCTGGCCGCAACTAAACAGCGAGAGGTAACGGACAACGAGGAGCCGACGACGGTTCCCCAGCAATGCAAAAACATCTGCTGCAGTAGGGCAGGAGAATTGAGTACTCATACGCACTGATCACCGGCAAGCCATCGTCGGTCGTAACTACGTCGCCACAACGAAGTTGATACAACTGAATCGTTCGTGTTCGAAGCTTGTTGGGTGCTTACTGACATGCTCCCACCCTTCTGGAGCAAAAAATCAACTAGAAGCGCCAGCAGTTATTGACACGGACCTGGCCCTCAATCAAGGAACTCGAGGATGATGTCTTCGAGACAGAGGATCGCGAGGTGAGTTACACCATCAATCGGGTTTGGCCCCGCGAGCTCGTCGAAGGGAACGGGGGCATCAAACTGTGTGGCGATACTCCACGGGCAGAGGTTGAAATCATCCTGCATTGCAGTCGCCGCCTCGTATGAGTCATACTGTTCAGCGACCGAGCGGTACTCCTCAATATGCTCATCCACAAAATCGCGAACTGCCGCCGAAGACTCAAAATGAATCGTCTCAGATTGGTGCCCGCTCATGTTTCAACCCGATGGTTGTTCAAGACTTGAACCTTCGGTAGTCAGTTGACTACTCACCAAATGCCGTTTTGATTGTCTCGGATACATATTCTATTCGAACACCACTCTCAGAGCGGTCCACCCTGAATTACTGGTGCCCTCACCATTTGGGGGCCACAAAACTACCGCAAAGACAGGAGGAAACTGGTCTCAACGAACAGCTAACACAGTACTTGGGACCGAGACTACACGAATCGTTCGAAATCCCAAATCTGAATCCCCTGTCCATCGAACCGAAGAGACCGAGACGGAGTCAAAAGATAAGTTAGACCGCAAATCCGAATCTCAGCGGCCGACGATGGATTCACTCCCGTACAAGCTCCGCCGTAATAAGGTAAATGAGGGTCGCGAGCAGGTTCCGTACTTTCTTCGTGAAGAGGTATAGTAACCGTTAGAACTTTTTACTCAAAGACTCTTGTATGAGATAATGAACCATCTCGACGATGTTTCCGTCGAGGAATTGCAAGATGCTCTCGACAACGTGGACAGAAAGAAGCCGACACAACGGCTCTTAGCAGCTATCGCGTACAAGAACGGTGTCACGCAGACCGAGCTAGCCCAGTGGTACGATGTTCAGCGGCGGACGATCTACAGCTGGCTCAAGCGACTCGACACCGATGAGTCGCTTGAGAAAGCCGTTTCTGATGATAAACGAACTGGGAGGAAGCGAAAACTTTCAGAAACACAGCAAAATGAATTTCAAGAAACCGTCCACGAACCTCCTGAAGAAGTCGGGCTCGACGCGCCGGCGTGGACGCCGGCGCTTGCCCAAGACTTTCTCGAGGAAACCTACGGCGTCGAGTATTCAATCCCGAGTTGTCGGCGGTTGCTGAAAGAAGCGGGATTGAGCTATCAGAAACCACGCCGTACAGCCGCCGAAGCTGACGAAGACGACCAAGAAGCGTTCTACGAAGAACTCAAAAAAAGCGGCGGGAGATGGACGCCACCGTAGTCTGTATTGACCAAACCAAGAAATCCGTCCAAGTTGAGCCGCGTGCCGCGTGGTTTCCGCGCGGCACGCGACCGTCTGTCGAACTATCTGGCCAACGCGATTGGACGTGTCTGTTGGGCGCGATCACCGAAGACGGTGATCGCTTCTTCTCGCGATTCGAAGAGTACGTTACCGCCGAACACGCGAAACATTTCATTTTAGCACTATATAAAGAATTTGAAGATGACTTGCTCGTGGTGCTGGATGGAGCGCCGTACTTTCAAGCGTCGACCGTCACGGACCTGGCGGCCCGTGACGACCTCGCATTCGTGACGCTTCCATCGTACTCGCCGGAGCTAAACCCGGTCGAAGAGTGTTGGAGACAGCTTCAAGCTGCTCTGAGCAACCGATTCTTCGACTCGCTTGACGAGCTAACAACAGCGATTGATACTGCTCTTGAGCAACTTTCGGTCCCAAAAGTGAGTAACTACTTCTAATAACTACTATAGGAGCCATTGTGCCATTGCTCCGCTGCAGATCGTTTTGGTTACAGGTTCGGTCCCCTATAGGTGTAATACTCGACTTCAGTAGCACACCAAGAACAGCCACAGCCGTAGTAGCCGCTTCGTCCCGTCAGGTAATCAGGATGCACGATCTCGATATTGCGCTCGAATTCTTCCGCGAGTGCGTGATAACGGTTGCAGTCCCGCCAGAACAACGCAGCAGCGGTCGTCATAATCGAACCAACGAGTGGGAAATAGGTGGGTTTCTCTCCCGCTCACGCCTGCACGACAACTATTTGTATGACTGTACAGATCTGACCAAAGATAATCCGTAAGATCCAGCTTCCTGTGACGCGTGTGCCACGACGGCTTCCCTGTCACGTTCACTATCGGCCTTTAACAGACCAGTGACATCAGCATTTGAGAGGTTCGACGGTGGCGGTTTATTTTCTCATGGTTCGATGGACAACAAATAGCTCCCGATGAATCGTGGCTCTAGAGAATCAGAGTCCAACCAAAGGTTCGTTCGATGCTGACGAATCGCAACTATCTGACGTTGCATGACTCGGTGAGTGCCGACGTTTCGATTCCGCTGCTGGGGCCAGTAGCGTTGGACGTTGCTCAGAGGATGATAGGCTCTACTTCCCACTCGAACGTGATGAAGTCGTGGTCGATATCTGGATCAAACGTTCGGAAGGTAGCGTAATCCGCAATTGCACGGAGACGAGCGTCACGGTCGCACTCGTCGTCGTCCTCTTCGTACATCCCGATCCGAAACAGCTCTTTTCCTCGCGCAGCGTGCTCGACGAACTCGGTGAAGATGTCACCGAGTGCGTGTTTGAGACTGCTGTCGGTCACTCCGGATTCTTTCTGCAGGTCTTCTACGGAAATCGACCCACAGATTTCGAAGCCAACTCCCGTTCGGGCTCCGAAGTCGTTTGGGCGGAACACGTCGAAGCGAACTTTTGGGTCGTTCCCGCTAATTGCGTCGACGAGACTGACGTATGTGTACGCCTCGGCAGACGTGGGGTCGATTGGGAGGGAGTCTGTTCCCCCTCTGTCCAGTTCCCTGACTCCCTCACATAGGTTCGTACCGAAGTATTCGATTGCTGCCTCGACTTGCTCGTTCGTCGGCGCGTGAAACGGGTTCACCAGATACTGACACATCGGTTCAAAGGGGACGACGTACTCGAACGTCGGTCTGGAAACCTTCGGCACCGCAACGAGAGCGAGGACCTCTTTGAGCGGATCTAAATCACCGTTGTCACTGAGATCGGGCGCAGATTCGTGTGTTGCGAAGTGGGGGTAGTCGAGCAGTTTCGACGCTATCTCGACCTGTTCTAACGGTGCACGTTCCGAGGCCAGTTCTCGAACCGCGAGGAACACATCGCGCTTGCGAGATTGACCAAGAATACGCCACACATTGTTCCGGAACCGCGTCGGGGCACTCTCCGTGAAGTCCCATTCGGGTTGGTCTTGGTTGCAGTCCATCTCGTCTACACATAGAACACCCAACACTGTCGACACGTCTACAGGTCAAATCGTTCGACCGACTTATATAGGAGTCTTTCACTCGAGCCTCCAAACAGGACGATGGCTCGTCACTCGTGGGATAGCTCCGTTCTCCCCCTTTCTTCGTGTGTCTCTTGGGGGCGTGTGACCACACTAAATGTGATTTTTACTTCACCGAAGGGTACTCACGAACAGGGAGTCAGTGAAGTGTTGTCCTGCTCATGTTGGACCGGGTCGAAGGTGGATGCAGAACTCACCCCGACTGAAGTCGGGATGGGGAGAACTAGTGCGGTCAGAGTACTGATGATGGTGCCCTAAAACACGCTGTACAGATACGGACGTATTTGTGACATAGGTCACGACATACCTGTCTTGTCACACGCCCCAACAACAGTCAGTCCATCAACGTTGCAACGTCACGATTAGGCTCCGTTCAGGGACGCGTATCCAAGTCGATCTGTTGTCGTTCCTCGACAAAAAAAGTCGTAGCCAGCGGTTGTGGGATACCGACTCCCTCTTCAGGCGAAGTTGAGGATGTAGAACCAGGCGGCGACGATCGCTTCTTCGGGAGCGTCGTGTTCGAACATCTCGTCCATATCGTTCACGTGCATGGAGACGCGCTCGAAGAAGCCGTCTTTGTCGTGGCCGGCTTTGAGTGCGCGTGCGGTGACGCCACCGATTCGTTTGAGGTCGCTTTCGAAGTCGTGGCCGGGTTCGGGCGTCGATTCGGTCTGGGTGTAATCTTCGGTCGCCATTACAATATCGAGTATACACCCTATCGTAGCAGTGCTATCGACAGGTTCGAAATTGGGTTCCTTTTATATGCTGTTTTTAGGGGAGGGGTGGGTACCCCCGCTGTACTTATGTTGACAGAACGAAACTGTACCGATAAATGAAACCCGGCCGGACAGACGTTAAGAATATTCTCGAGGAGAAACGGATCAGTCACCCGACGTCGGTGCCTGGATACGAGCCCGTGTTGAGAGTGACAATCTATGGTGAGCCAAGAAAAATCGGCGACGGATTCGACCAACGGTTCTATTTCGAACCGACGGAAGGCAAGAACTGGGACATAGAACTCTTTGGGTCGGGAAACAAGACGTACATCTCGTACGATGAGGTCGTAAACGACCGACGATTGCAGTCACTTCTCACCACGGAGTTGGCACAGGGGCAGCGATTGTTACGACACCCTTCCGTCGGTATCCCACAGCGACGAATCGTAGACCCCGAGTCGGGACTGTATGAGGACCACGCCTTCATCCGTGATGCACCGGATGACGAGAAACTCCTCCGTGAAATCCTGTTACGGTACGTGCTGTTTCACCACGAAATCGGCTCAGATGAATCGCCTGGTGGCCACTTCATGACGCTCATGCACCCCGAAAACGTCGTGTTTGGCTACATCCTCCCCTTCTCAGATATTCCGAGCATATTGCAGAACAACGGGACGTTCTCGAGGGCGATTCCAACCCTCTATCACGAAATCCCCGCGTTCCTCCAAGAACGAACGGCACTCGAAGCCCTCCGAGAGTCAGGTTCCCCGTTCGATGTGCTGTCCGACGTCGTCACCATTCAACCGGATGAACGTGAGGCACTCAAGAGTACCAACCAGGACGTGTTGGATGATCTCATTCAAGAACTGATTACGGACTTCATCTCACCGGCAGACCCCACTACCGTCCCTCGGGATACCATCGTTCTTACCATTGCAGATTGGCTCGAACAACAAGTGGGGCGCGAGAACGCGATAGAACTCCTCGATGTGCCTCGACAGGCGGTGATGCATCCCGACAAGTGGGTGTGCCACATGTTACACGACTTAAAAAACGGCGTCGACGTCGAAGAGATAGCCACCAATGGTAGTTATTGGGATACTCGGCCAGGTGGCGCAACGTACGACGAAGCGAAAGAAGACACTGAACAGCGAAGAGAGAATTTAATCGACGACCCGGGCCGGCGAGCGTTTTACTCGACGCATGAAACAGTCACGATAAAACGCGATCGAATGGTTCGAACGTGGTACTCGCACCAACCGGACTCCGACTACTCGCTTAGCCATATTCGCTATCGAATACTGCTGCAAGAGCTTTTCTCCACGTGTCGTAAACCCCTCGACGTAGATGGGTTCGATGAAGATGTGTACGTAAATTTACTCGGGGATACAGCGATGCCGGGGCAGATAATCAAAAATTCCAGCGATAGGAACTCGTTCTTCGAGGCGACGTATCTGGGTGGAGAATATACGACACCGTTCTACGAAGCTGCCTATCAGACGTACGCCCGAGAGAACAGAATCCAACCCGGGTTCCTCTACTACCGAGCGATGAACGGACAGACGTCTTCCGAGAAAATCGGGGGGTACTACCGCTACGAACGAGACAATGCAGTCTCTTGGAAGGCCTGGAAAGCAAGCCGGGATGACGCAATGTCCCAACTCCAATTCGACGAGCTTGAAAACTTGTTCGGCTGGATTCACGGCGAGACAGATGACGATTTCGTCCGGAAGTAATCCGTACCGGCGATACTGTCTGAACCTGCTTTAGGCGAACCCGAGGTGTGACTCGTCACGGTCGTCTTCATCGCTCGTTCCGAACAGACCGTCGAGGGATGAATCTCCCGATGCCTCACCGTCACCAGTGCTGTCTCCGTCTCCGTTTCTCACGCCTTCGTTGGCTTCGTCTTCCAGTTCGTCGTCGACGTCCATGCTGTCGAGGTGGGCGTAGATCTCTTCGACCGTCTGTTTCGAATTAGCCAAGAACCGTGCCTCACTTTCACCCATCATCTCCTCGTCTTCGAGTTTCTTCATAATCGCCTTCAGACGTGCGAGGAGGTCGTTCCAGATGGTGTCGAGAGGGGCATCGATATCGTGGACCTCGTCCAGACCCCACTCGAGTTGGTGCTGGACGTACACTCGGTTGTTCCGACGGTGGCAGTCCAGGCCTACGGACGTCCAGAACGTGCTACCGTGAGCGTTGCCCTTCCGGTACGCTTCGACCCCTGCTTCGATCCACTCGTTTCGACCCCAGAACGACATGAAGTCGTTCACGTCTGCTTCGGACAGCTCACCGTTGTCCTCGGTCGCCGCGAGCAATTCCTCGAAATCGTCCCTCGCAGCTGCGATGCCAGCACCAGCGAGTGCAGGCTCAGCGTCCAATAGCTCGTTGAGCTGGCTCTGTGCTGGCTCACCTCTGAGGGTGCTGTTGCGAATCTCCGAGAGGACGGGCTGGATGTCCTCACGGCGGTTGAGGCACGTCTCGACCGCGTCCGCAACTGATGAGATGAGGCTGTCGTCGAAGTCGGTCGGCGCGTCGGCCATGTGGGGGTCGTCGTGTCGGTTTCCGTTCATTGGTTGTCTCCTCCGGAGCGGCTCCGGACGTATTTCTATCAATGCACTGGTAGGCCTTCGTCGGTTCCTCAGGCTGAATCTGTCCTCCTGTTTAAATACTGTCTTTCAAGTGATGGGAGGCCCGTCCCTCACAGCGAGTCCCCGTAGCCGTCCACAACTTGACTTGGCTCACGACGGGGGTAAACTGGCAAAGGGGCGCCACAGTAGGTGACTCCGGCCGGACTAGCCGATTGTACTCGATGTCTGTCGACGATACTGTCGAAAATGAGGAATGCCGGTGTTACGTCACTCAGGCAAAGCTGAGGATGAAGAACCAGGCGGCGGCGATTGCCTCTTCGGGAGCCTCGTCTTCGAACATCTCGTCGATGTCGTTCGCGAGTGTGAAGACGCGGTGTTTGAAGTCTTCCTTGTCGTGGCCGGCTTTGAGTGCGCTCGCGGTGAGACCACCGACTCGGTCGAGGTCGGTTTCGAAGTCGTGGCCGGGTTGGGGGTTCGATTCGGTCTGAGTGTAATCTTCGGTCGCCATTACGATTTCTAGTATACACCAAAT
Organism: Haloferax marisrubri; assembly: GCF_001469875.2. Lineage (GTDB taxonomy): Archaea > Halobacteriota > Halobacteria > Halobacteriales > Haloferacaceae > Haloferax > Haloferax marisrubri. The sequence continues at coordinate 81,374 of NZ_LOPW02000016.1, forward strand.
TGTAGCAGTGCTGTCGACGGGTTCGAAGTTTGGTCCGATTTATAAGTGTCGTCCGTGATTGACAGAACTCGGTGTGACGATTCGGCACGTTCACGCTGCAACAACCCCGTCACGGAATTATTTTCGAGCGTGTTTCTCGTGTCGAACAAGGATAATCCAGAGAGCGAGTGAGGTGTGGTGGAGTCCGACATCTTCCGCGACGAGTTGTTCCAGGGTGGGTTTGAGTTCTCGAACCGCCTCCTTGACCGTCTCTTCGTCTGTCTCGAATTTGTGGACGAGGAAGTCGAGGTAGTTGGTCACGTTGTCCACGTCCACAGCGAGTTCGTCTGTACCGGTAGTCGACTCCGTATTCGAGATGTTTTCACGGAGTTCGAAGATTGTCTGCTCGGCGGTTCGAAGTTCCTCAGAGAGGAACTGGATTCGGTCGTGGAGATAGTCGATGTACTCTTCGACTTCGTTGTCACCTTCGAGATGTTTCGCCGACATCGTATGTTCAGAGACGAGCGTAAAGTGCTCAGAGGTGTCTTCAGACGTTCACCTGAACAGCTGTTTAAAAACTCACGGGCACTGAAAAACAGCCGACCAAAATTGGGAATTCGCCTATTCGTCTTCGTCGTTCATTCGCTTGACAATCTGGCTCTCTACCCGATCCTGAATTAGTTTCTCGAAGAGGATTTCACGTTCTGCCGGGCTACTTCCCTCGAAGAGCTCTTGTTTGAGCAGATCTTCGTAGCTCGCAATAGCCTTCGAAGCGAAGACGACCATAACTTGGTCAACGAGGTCAAGAGGGACATCAAGGACAGAATTGAGAACCTCTCGATCCCTTTCGAATTGACCTCTCGCCACCATCCTGGCGACCGATTCTTCATTCCGCTCTCCACTGGGTTCTTGTTGTGGTGATGCTGAAGCTTGCTGAGGGGCGTTATCGTCGTCACCAGTTGCGGCGGTTGCTCCACCTGCCGATTCTGCCTCGGGGTCGGGTTCCTCGGCTTCACGTCCTTCTATCACATCGGGGTTCGGAGTCCCCATGGATGCCCCTCCAGAGGCTGATGCGGTTTCCGGAGTCTCTGTGGGTGTTTCCTCAGCGGTAAGCGAAAGCGAATCCCCGTCCAAAAAGGCGGTATCGTTGATCATGCCACCCGCACCAGCGATGCCCTGGTCTTCGAGGACAATGTCGTTTTCACCGGGCGACTGCGGCGTGAACGGCTTACTAATCGTCCGTGTCGTTTGGTCTTTCGCCGTCTCCTGTGTCGAGCCCGCAGTATCAATCGACGTGTCCCACGGTGTGGGCTCGCGACTTGTCGTACTCGTTACTGGGCCTCGTTGGTCAGCATCCAGTCGCTTGGAGAGGACTGACTTCAGCTCGTCTTTCACGTCAGTATCATCGTCGATTCCAAACTCAGAGAGGTCGAGACTGTCAACGTGTGTCGTGACGATCGTCTCTAACTCTTCCTTCGTTGGCGTTCCGAATGCGGCTTTCGGATGTGACTGAACCAGTGTAGTGATGGTATCGGCTTTTGTCTCGGGTACTCCCCGACTAACTAGTATCTCTTTCCAGACCGCTTCGATCGGTCGATTCTGTTCGTCTGTTTCGGGTCCGTGTTCGTTGTTGTTCATTGTAGTGAGGGCTATTCAGGTTACTTTTGAGTTGATAACTTCTGGCGGACGTAACTTCCAAAGATGACGCGGTCGTTGGCAGCTTTGACACCGAATCCAAAACGCTTCAACGCGGCACTCAGTCCGTCTTTATCCAGTAATTCCTCACTGAGAGCGGCTACTTGCGCACCTTCGAGCGTTCCTTTCGTTCCACCGTCGCTCCGAGACGCACTGTACATCCCGAACGCACCGGCCGACCACGTCGCAAGTTGTATCTCGATGCGTTTCTTCAGGTCTTCCGGCTCGTGAACGTTTCGAACCTCGCCAACCAACCCCGAGATGGAGTAATCGTGCACTTGTCGTTGGTCGTCGTACGGGTCATCTGGTTCAGGAAGTTCGACGTTTAGGTCTAGCGCCTCGAGTAACTCCATGAACTTCGTGTCGCGAATCTCATCGAGACTCCCTAATGCAATCGCGAACGTGGGGTCTTCGACCGTTGCGTGTTGCTGGACCGCCGTATAGAGCGTCGCTTCGATCGGAAGTGTATTTCCTGTCGGTTCACTCTCTGAGTCCTCTTCAGCGTCTTCGGTGTACTGGCTACCCGACTCAGATGCGAGCGCGTTGCCGATGTAGTACACCATGCACGCCGACCCCTCGTCTTCCTCTTCGGGGAGCGTGGTCGGTGAGTTCTTTTCGAGGTCCTGATTACTGAGCCAATCCCGGATCCAGTAGTTGACGAACGAGATATACTGGTCATCTCGCTCCGCCTTCGGAATCCGTGTGATCACACCTGACGTTTCGAGATGTGGAAGAACCGAATTCAGCTTGTTCCGACCGTACTCTTCACCATCGTCGAGGAGGTCGTCCTCACGCAAGCGGTCTTCTACTCGTGTCGCCAGCGAGGTGGTGGTGAATACCGACTTGTCGGTTTCCGTGAGCGTCTCTAACGCAGCGCGCCGTTTGGGGTGTTTCAACACGGAATTGTACAGCTGATTCCAGTATGCGACGAGTGCTCGTGGGTCTGGTTTCTGAGACATCTATGAGATTTCCTCCGCGATTCTGTGCCAGTTCGGTCGTGTGAAGGGGTGTGAAGCCTTCGTGAATTGCATCGAATCCATGTTAGTCCAGTTTCAGGTACGATGGCGTTGGTCTACGGGGTTACGTTTCTGAGGCACGAACGTTAAGTTTTTATCCACCCCAAATGTCCGGTATGCTACTGTCATCACCCCGCAAGGTAAACTATCGGTAACACTCTACTTCCATGACCCCCAGTTGTGTCTACGAGGGTAGCAACTGAGCGCTACGCAATGTGACTGACAGCATCTGTTCCGCCCTCTCCGAGCGTTATCGAGTATACCGAGCACTTTCCGGCATTCAGACAGACACATCCTTCAAACAGAGTCACTCCCTCTCCCTCGTGTACGTGACCGCAGACGTTGAAATCGGGCGAGAACTGTCGAATGTGGGACCGAACCGCTAGTGAACCCAACAGTCGGCCGGGGTACCGTGGATTGGTTTTTGACAGGCGGTCGAGTCCGGTCCCGAAGGGAGGGAGGTGCGTCACGACGACGGTGTTCGACTCTGTGGCGGCCTGTCCGAACTTGTTGAGCGATTCCAGACGGCGTTCGTACAATTGAAGCCCGTCTTCGAAGCGGCCTTCGAGATGGTCCTCGACGACGCCCATTCCGGACTGACGACCAACCGCAACGTCTTCAATCCGTTCTGCGAACGCGGCGGGGTCTGCATCTGCATCGGCGAGTGAAGGGAACTCAGGATATCGAATCTCTACGCCGTCATCGAATCGGTCACTTCCAAGCCCGTAGAACGTCCATCCATCGACAGTCGTGGCGGACCCGTCGACTGATTCGACTGACGAGAGGCCCTCGAAAATCGCGGGATAGTGCTGAAAATCGTGATTGCCGGGGACGACGACGGCCCGCAGTCCAAGGTCGTCTAATTCTTCGAAAAATCGGCGCCCTGAATCGCAACTGCGCGCCGAACAATCCAGTACGTCACCAACGACCACAGCGACGTCGTACTCACCCCACGTCTCGGGGACGTCGACCTTGGAATCGAAGGCCCCAAGATGGACATCTCCGATGACGAGACACTCCATACGGTGAGTTTGGAGACAGTCACTATACGTTCTTCGAGTCTTCTGATAGCCTAGTCGCGGAGTGAACGACCTCATCCAGCGGCACTCTTCCGAGTACCGCTACGGTACGCAGAGACAATCGCGACACCAAGCAGTAGTAGAAAACTGAATCCGAACCTCGGGGGAAAACTGGAACTCGCCGTGAGAACGACGACAGTGTCGACGAGTGAGACAACGTGGACGAAACTAACTCGTCGCCAAACAGCCGTGTCCGAGAGCTTGTCATTCGAGAGATAACGCTCCGTGAGTGCGCCAGCGAGTACAACGATTGCGACGAGATACGTCACTGTCCCCACTCCGCGAAGCGTTGTAACGGACTCGACGTATGGGCTCACGTTCACGACGACCAACCCGACACCCGAGAGCCCAATTGCTCCCCAGACAAACCAGGACAGTCTGCGTCCCGATGGTGAGGGCGCCTGCCTTCTGTACTCCCGTACCACTGACTTCAGTGAATGAATATACTGGACAGATACGAACGTCACTACCCACGGGAGCACTCCGGCTGTCGTCTTAGCCAGCTCGCTCCCGAGATGAACGAGCGTGGTTACCATCACTGCCGGATTCGTGTCGCCCAGCACCGTGCTAAACAAGGCGACTCCGCAGAGGAACGTGAGGAGCGTGGCCGTCGTATCGACGACGCCAGACGCGAATTCACCAACTGGCCTCGGGAGAACCGCGAGTGAGGACCCAGCGATAACTGGGCCCCTGTTGGGCGGGAGGCACCGAGAATCGTCTTCACGGTGCAGTCGTGTGTGACACTGCCGACACAATGTGGTGAGATTATCTGGCGTGTCGGCCCCACCCATCCGCTTAGGGACGATATGATGGCACTCGAGCTGGGCTGCACCGAGCCGTCCTCCCTTCTCCCCACAGTGGTGACACTGGTAGCCGTCTCTGAGAAATACCAACCGACGTCTGGAGGCCCAGTCACCCGGATACGACATCGGTGACCCCACGACACGTTTGTTTGATTGTGCTGGACAGTGACGCCATTTAGAGATTCGGCCCTGGACGATCCGAATCGCCGGTATCCCGATTGAACGGCAGCAACCGCGAGAGAGACAGCGACCTTGCTGACCCATCGTCGTCTGTGCTGTCGTCACCGGACCGACGAATCGAGAGGGACGACTCTAATGTAGAGAGGAGTCGTTCGAGGCGACGCTCTACCGTCGGGTTGCCAGCCCGGGCAACCGATTCCGCCTCGTCGGAGATCTCTTTGAAGATTCGTTCGTCGCGAGTTCTGATACGCCGACGAACGAGGCCTAACGTAACCACCGCTGCAGTGATAGTCGCGATGACGATAGCGACAGACATACGAGGGAGAGGGTCCTCCGAATCTCGCGGGGCTATCCAGGGGTTCTTCGAGAGGTCAGTCGTATCCGTCACGGTTCCGTCCATTCGCTGCCCGTGGCGCGTGAACTCCACGTATGCCGTAGCAGGCTCGATACGCTCGTACTCTAGGGTTGACGGGACTACCTCGAACGAGATTCGGACTTCCTCGCCCGGTTCCAACTCCTCGATAGTGAACGTGTTCTGGCCGGTTGGTGAGACAGACACACCGTGATTACTTGGATAGACCGTGGTCGAGTAGCTATCCGGTTGAATGAGCGTCTGCTCACTCGAATCTAACCGGACGACGACGTTTGTGAGCGTCGTCTCTTGTGCCCGAACCGTGACGACGACCTGAATCGCTTGTGAGGCAGTGTCTGAATCGTACGAACTGTCCACGGTTACTACCTCGTCGACGGGGTCTTCGGCGGCGATACCGACAGCTGGCACTGTGACCCCAGCGACTGTGACCAGGGCAAGTGCAACGACGATGGCCACGGTCCGACGACGAATCATGCCACCACCTCTTCTTCATCGTCTGCGTCGTCTTCGTGACCGACGAACGGTTCGTCATCCAGAAGCGAGTTTGATGGGACGAGTTCCGGGTAGGCGCGGTGTTGGCGAACGTCGACGTCCTTCCCGAGAAGGGTGTCAATCTGTCCGGTCTCCCAGCGCTCTGTGAAGAGCCTGAACTCAGAGGTGTTTGCCAACCTGACGTTACCGTGCAGCATCACGAAGTCCAGTTGGAATGGGGCGTCGATCGTCCCGACGTTGAGCTGCTTGGTGACGTCGTTGTTGGCTGTAATCGCCCCCATATTCGGTTGTGCGGTTCCGTTCAAGGTGAACACAGGTTTGTTCCCTGCCGCAGTCATGGGAATCAACAGCCGCGAGGGCTGGTTGTCGGCCATCTCGTGGAAGTAATCCTCCATCGGCTCCTTGAGAAGCCCCACCGCCCTGTTGATTCCCCGTAAGATGCTGTCGTTATCTATGAGACCGGCATCGACGAGGTCGAAGAGATCTGTTGCGCTTTCGAGCGTCTCTCGGCTCAGGTTCTTCGTCGAGTCGATGTTCAGCGGAATCTCCGTAATTCGACCGGTCGTCGTGTTGACCACCCGGTTGTGGTAGGACTGCCGCGTCTGCTTGAGGTTCCGCAGGCGATTCTGCTTCGCTTCCAGCAGGTTCGATGCGATCTCGGTCCCCGTGTCGACCAGGTCCATCGTCTCTTGGATTTCGGAGCCGAGTGCAGGAAGCTCGGCGCTCGCGATACGCTCCTGCAGGGACGTGAGCCGCTCGTACTCTTCGAAGAGCGATTTGAGCTCGCTCCGCGTCTCTTGGATACTCGATAGCTGACGGCTCAGGCGACTCCGCTTGCGCACCGACACGATTGAGGTCGCTGCAATCTGGTCTTGGACGTCCGACTCGTGGTTCGAGAGGAACGGGTCGAGCGCTTGCTCGTAGCGGGTCGGCGCGTCAGAGCCAGCAAGGCCAGCGAACTCATCTTCCAGTTCAGCTTCGTTCTTCTCCCAGAGGTCTTCGACTCGGTTCTCGAATGGGTGGTCCTCGAGTGCGGCGTCAATCCGCGCGAGGACCATCTTCAAGAAGGCGTACCGACCGATTGCTGCGTGAGGGATGAACCCGTCGGGTTCGAAGACGTCAATCGCGTTCGCCTGCTGGTCGTCTTCGAATGGGTCTGAGTCCACCTCTCGTTCCGGGACTTCCGAAAGCACACGCGAGATGTGGGTTTCGACTTCATCGAACTCCACGTCCGTGATCGCAACTCCGGAGACCGCTTCGATGAGCTGCGACGACCTGCCAGCCAAGGGCGAGCTGATGTCGGTGACCACATCTGGGATGACCCCGGACTTGAACGTCGTCGACCGAAGCGTCTCGAGGTCGTTTGCGAACGTCCTCATCCCCTCGAGATTCGACTCGAGGTGGTCGAGTTGTGAGCGGACGGTAAATATCTCGTTCTCTGTGTCGATGAGCTGGAGGGCTGGCTTGACGCTTGCGCGCACGCTCGCTGCGTCGAGCGTGTACAGTCGGTCGGTCAGAACTTTGTTGTACAGATTCCCGAGGTCGTTGTCACCGCTGGTCGTCGAAAGCCCAATGACAGTCGACGCGAGCGTGTAATTGACTCTGGCGAGGTAGCTCGTTCGCTCGTTACCCTCCCAGTCAGCGTCTTCTGCGGTGTCCTCGTTGATCGGCATGAGGAACAACGCATCCAGACGCGGGGTCGAGATATCGAAGTCTGACTGGAGCAGTCCTTTGGCCTCGCCTAGCCCCGGTGCGACGAGCATCTCGAGGCTCTCGGGACCGTTGTTTCTCGGTCGACCGTGTGCGTCGGGGAGTGCAAGCAGCGTGGACATCGCACGGAGCGAATTGTTCGTGTTCACGTAGTACTCCGCCACGCCTCCCGGAGCCGTTCGCCTGTTCTCGCTGAGCTCGGACACCGTCGCGAGTCCATTGAAGTAGACATCGATGTTGAGGTCGTTGCCGATGTCGGAACCAATCCGATGGACCATCGCGCTCAGCAGTGGAAACATACCGGCGCCAGTCCCACCAGACAACGTCCCGAGGATCCAAACCGACAGCTCAGAATCCGCTTCGGTGACAGCCGAGCGAATCTGCTCGGTGATCATTTCGTAGACGCGGCGGCTGTGGTACTCCAACAGGAACCGTCCAACGGGCGGATCTCGCGTCGCCCCTTGGACCAGTAACTCGTGTTCGTCGTTGAGGTAGTCGACTGCTTCGTCTGCCTTCGCTTGCTCGAACCGCTTCTTCACGCGTGCATCGGTTTCTAATGGGATGGTCAGGAATTCGTCCGGAACGCCACTCTCATCGAGAGAGGTGGTCTCGATCGAGACGAAACTGAACTCCGGGGCGATGTCGTATTCGACGGACATTTCGTGAATCCATCGTGCTGTTCGCCGCGCTCCCGTGCCGAGAGAGATGACGACTGCTTTTCGTGAGCTCGTGTCGTTGGTCATGGGTGGTGATGGTGCATACGGTTCTGATGCGGACCGTACTGCACTCATACCCACAGTTGCCTGTGTCTCCCTTTGTCCTAGTCGCGACCCGAATAGCCCTTGAGAGAGGGGACCGGGTCGACGTGAGTTGAGTAGGCCCTCTCGGTTCTCGGCGGCATCGCCAGACAAGCAGCCACAGTCTCAGTGCACCGCTGAAATCCCGCTACTGGTCTGTATATCACGACGTGTGAGAGGTGAATCACACTGCAGATTCCACGACTGGTGGTCTCCCTCCGAACCGGCCGAAGAATCATCTCTTCTGGTTCCTACACACACCCACAAGTGCGTCTGGGAGAACGAGACATAGGGCTCGATAGCGACATCGAGAAATGACCCAGACTCGTGTCGGTCTGCTTCTGGCACCACATCGTCACTCACCTTCATGGACACAGCGAGTCTCTATCCTGCCTCTCGACAGAGCTCCGACTGCTGGAGTCCGCACCAGACGAGACAGAAGCTGGTCGCTAAAACCTCCATAGGGGCGGGTGTTCGAGAATTAGGTGACATGGTCGTTGGCACACCGACGCCCCAATCATCGGTACACACCCCACCCGAGTTGTACGTCCGTTCAACCACCGACGGCCGGGCGGTCACCCGGCCACACCCACACCACACACAGCTATGGCAATGATTGTCAATGTCGAGAACCAGGAGATACCGATTGAAGAAGACACGACTGCGGCCGAGCTCAAAGCGCAGGCGAATTTGAGTGACAATGCCGTCCTCACCTACCGAGGTGAGAACGGTTTCGAGTCGCTCAACGATGACGACATCGTCGTCGACCACGTCGATGGCGGCACTCGTCTGATGGCCCAACCGCTCGCAGACGACAACGTCTTCGGGGGCAGATGAACGTCTCTCGTGCCCTCGTCGAGATCCAAGATCTGAAGGCTGCGCTGAGTGAGCGGTTCACCGGCCGGCTATCGTACGATTTCGTCGAGGACGACGACGTTCGAATCGAAGGTATGGCCTTCCCAGACGGGTGGACGAACCAGCGAGGTGGCCGCCATGGACGAATCCTTCTCGAACTCCCTGAGAAGTATCCTGAGCATCCACCACACGTGTACATCAGCGACGACATGCGCTACGAGGGAGCGCGTCCAAAGTGCATGGCACCTCGCAGAGAAGAGGGAGAGGCTGTCTGGGCCCCTTTTAGTGTCTTCGAGACGGCCGACGACTGGGACCCCGAGTCGGATACGTTAGTCTCTGCATTCGAACGCACGCTGGACGCGATTCGTAATGCGGAGTGTGCAGAGCCGGTCGAGGAGTAGTGTCAACAATGGAGATACACAAATGAGCGACAACCCGCGTTCGAACCGACAAGAAGCAGTGGTAACCGAACAACGGCCCGGGACCGACACACAGGCAACTGATTCGGCTGACGACGGAGTGCACGATGCGGCTCAGCAGATGGGTGTTATCGTGGACGGCGAGCCAGTTGACGTCGAATCAGGGACGACTGTGGGCGAACTTCGAGATAGGGCTGGCGTTAGTGAGGAGTCAGTACTAACGTACCGCAGTGAAGATGGGATTGAAGCCCTGACTGACGACGAAGTCGTCTCTGATGTCGTAGAGGAAGGGACGGCCCTCTGGGCTCAGCCACTCAGTGATGGGGAGGTGTTCGGCAGTTCATGAATCCCCAACGTGTCATTCCCGAAGTCCAGAACCTCCACGAACTGATTCGAGAGCGACAGAGCCCGGTCATGTCATACGACCTTCAGACCGACCTGACGGTCACGATTCAGTTCCTCAAGTTCCCAGAGGGGTGGCAAAACAGCGACGGTAGTAGATTCGGTGACGTCATATTCGACTTGAGCCCATTGTACCCGCGGAAGCAGCCGAAAGTGTACGTGAGTGACGACATGTTGTACGAGGGGCAGAGCCCGCACGTTCTCTACGCCCGGTCCAGTGCGCCACCTGGTTTCACGAAGTACTGCATTCACCGGCTATCGGAGTGGAACCCAGATAAGCACAGTCTGACGACCATGTTCAACCTGCTCGAAGTTTCGCTGGAAAATCCACACTCAAAGAATCCCCTTCAGGAGGCCTAACGAGATGATATCTACCCAGACGACGGACGTCACCTCCGAGTTAGAACTCGTCATTACAGCAAGCCAGATGGAAGCGCTTCGAGAATGGACACTCCAAGAAGATGGTATCGAACGGTTCGCGTACCTCTTCTGTGAAGAGAACAACGGTCGACTACTCACGAGAGAAGTCGACCCAGTCCCTGCTGACGAGTGCGCAGTCCAGGAGGCACACGCTGTCCGGCCGTCTCTCGACGTCGAACGCGAGCGGCTCGGATCGGCGATGGAAGAGGGGCTAGTTCCCGTGATGGTTCATAGCCACCCATTCAGTGACCACCCCGGATTCAGTAGTCTTGACGACAACATCATGGAGTCGTATCGAAACTGGATTGGCCAACTGTATCCCGAGACTCCGTTAGGGTTCGCCGTCGTTGGTCACCGGGGACTCGAGACTGCGGTCTACGTCGATCCAGCGGACGAGACGCGAACGCGACTCGGAATCGATATCGTTGGCGAATGGATGCTTGATACCCATCTGCGAATCCCTGATCGAGAATCGAAAGCGGTGATCGACACCGACCGATACGACCGCGCGATTCGTGCTCTCACGGAAGACGGCCAACGGGCGATAACCGAGACAACTGTAGCCGTAGTCGGTCTCGGTGGCCTCGGTTCGATGACGGCCGTGCAGCTTGCACGCTTCGGCGTCGAGGATTTCCTCTTCGTCGACCCGGACGTCGTCGAACGGTCGAATCTTCCGAGGATCTACGGCGCAACAGACGCCGACATCGGGAGGCACAAAGTCGATGTCGTCGGCGAACACGTCGTCCAGGCAAACCCGAATTCAAAGGTGCAGGCGTACCGAGGCCGCGTTCAGGAGGTCCCAGAAGATGCGTTAGTAGCCTGTGACGTCATTATCGGAACGGTCGACCGACTGACTGCGCGACTATACTGCAACGAGTTCGCTGTCCGTCATCTTCGGTATTACATCGATGGTGGCGTCGCCATCGAGACTGACGACGATGGCCACGTCACTGACGAACGTGGACTCGTCCAGCTCGTCGTTCCTGGAGTCAATGCCTGTATGGACTGTCTCGGACGTAACGACGCTGAACATCTCCACGTCGAACAGCTCAGCGACGATGAACTCGAAGCCGATATCGAACGCGGTTATATCGACGAAGAGGTTCGCTCGCCCGAACCGGCGATTACACCGCTCAATGGGATGGCAGCCTCGAGTATAACGCGGCTGTTCACCAAACTCGTGACTGGCTACACGGCCCCCGCTGACTACCTTCGAATCGACGGTCTGAATGACGAACTCCTTGGGATAGGAACCCATCCGACCGAACAGTGTGTCACCTGCGGTGATGGTGGGATGTTGGGGATGGGGACGCCGAGTTTCGACGAAAGTGAACTCGTCGCCCCTCCAACCGACGAGTTCGACATCGATGGACTGCGCGACCATCTTCGAGCGAACGATGAGCTCACCTCGCGGCTCATCACCAGTGACCGACTCGCGCAACAGCCCGACGGTGACCTCTCATCGTTACCTGAGAACCTCACTCCGATGACCTGGGCTGAGGGAGAGTCAGCACACGTTGATGTCCCTTCACGCGCAGAAGACGCCGAAACGAACGCTGACAGCGACAGGTCGCAAGATATCGACCCAGAAGAACACCCAGCGAAGGGAGACCCTGAGCAAGAACTGGTATCAGATACTGGAAGTTCCCCGACAGACGATGCAGGAGGGGCAGTATTCTCACGAGACGAGTCCACAGAGACGGTCGGTGGACTGCCTGAGGCATCTCAGGAAGGTGAGACAGGTCCCGAAAAGACGCATCGTCTCCTTGCCAACAAGAAGGCTGTAGGTGCGGTGGCCTTCGTGGCACTGCTCGGCTGGTGGCTGTTTGGCAGAAACCGGTGACCGTCACCATCTGTGGCTTACCGTCTCGACGACTTTCCTTTTCGAGGTTGCCGCGGCGTGCTAGTGATGGTGCTTTCGCTGTCGGCTATTTTTCTAGGGAACCCGCACGGGACAAACTGAAAGTCTTCGGTAGACGGACCACGGGAGTTCGCGGCAGCGTAGGTTCCAGACTAGTATAAAATGCGCCAAATATGGATTTTAAATTTGTGAATTTCGTATGCGATTACAGCACTACCCCCGTAATTTGCGTGTCACTATCACTCGTAATCAAGATCCCACACTTTCGGATGGTTTGCTATGAAGACACCGGCCGTCGACGAAGCGCGTCACTGGAGTCTGTATCGTTCCTGCCCTCAGAAAAACCTGAAACGCCTGATCGATCAGTCCCTGAAGATACAAATGGACACTCAGAACAAATCGAACGCAAAAGACCGTTTCTCGGTGTCGATGTCAATTCGGGCTATCCCCCGAAATCCAGGGTTGTAGACGTGCGTTCCCCCAACTTCTCCCTCTACGTAGTGGTATCCCTCTTTGTGAGAGTGTCCACAGAGATGAGCGAACGGAGTGTGGTCCTCGATAGCGAGACGGAGAGCGAGCGACCCACACGCAAGTCCATCCCGGTCCTCCTCGCGCGACCCAATTGAATGGTGGGTATCGACTGCCGTTGCGAATGCAGGAACGTGAGTGAGCAGAATTGTCGGAGCTTCGGAAGCAGATAGGAGCGTACTAATCTGTTCGTACTCCCCCCTGAGATGTTCGAGTTGAGACTGTGCGGTCCCCCGGTGTTGGCGCTGGATTTCGAGCGTCGAAAGAACATCCCGGGCGGTACAGTCACCGTGGACGAAGGGGCGAAGCGCACACAGGAGAGTCTCACCGACACGCTCCATCGCACGGTGACGTGGTTCGTCGTGTCGTCGGGGGTCGGTGGCGGGAAACGTGTCGTACTCGAATTCTGGGCTGAAATCGAACTGTTCGCATCCCCACCCAACGATAGCCGGAGGCCCCCCGTTTTCGGAATGTCCGTCTCTAGAGTCATCGAACTGGACAACGTTTCGATGCGCTGATTCTACTGGTGGGGGGAGCAATCGGTCGATATGCGGGGCAGGGTCGTGGTTTCCAGGGACTGTCACGACCGAGATATCGTGAGTTGAGAGGTGAGCGAGGAACTCTCGTCCTGCTTCGAGGCTTGCTTCGTCCGAGCGGTGAGTTAAATCACCGTTGACGAGGATGGCGTCGACGTCAGACGGAAAACTGAGTTTCTCGTAATCGACCGACTTTCCGGTGGGCTTGATGTGAATGTCCCCAAAGAGGAAGTATGTGTGTTCAGACATGATCTCGAATGAATACACTGAATATGTCCGCTTTGCGTTTACGGTGAGCCTGCCATGGCGTTGTGTTTAAGTAGGAAAATGTACCTCCGGTCCACCACACTAAGGGAGGTTTCGACAGCAATCTTCGAGATACGTCGTCGTGAGTAGTCGAGAACTGCCCGCGGGCTCACTCACCTTTTCCGTTCGCTCCAAGACGACTGTGCCCGTCGTCGAAGGGCGTCGTGTGGATTAGCGACAGCTCTCGAATCAGACACCATCTGGAATGCGCGTTCGATGTCGCACTCTTCTACGAGAGCGACCACGACTGCTGTGACCGCCACACTTCGTGAAGCACTGGCCGAACAATGAACGAGCGCTCGATTATTCTCTCGAACGCTCTCGAACACAGCAGTGACCGCTCGGTCAAATTCGTCAGAGTCGTTGCGGGGGCCATCCATCATCGGTATGCTCCGTAGCTCGGTATTCTGGGGAACAGTACCGTCCGGGTCTGCATAGGTTAACGAGACGATGGTGTCGATATCGTGGGTCTGCAACAACGATTGATTACCTGCATCTTGGGACGTGCCGACGTAGAGGCCCGAGAGTATCTCGTCCATGGTAGAGACTGTTGAAGGCCCCGGGTTAATTCCTTTCTAGGAAGGATACCGAGTCCAGATCGACGCCAGAGAACAACAGTACAAGCCGGCATTGATCTCCAAACCCTCTATTCAGCATCCCGCCGAGGTGGCACCACGTCTCGGTTGCATTCGGTGGCCGTCGATTCGTACCGAGGTAGTCCTCCAGTTCTCGGAACTCCTGTAGCTGGAACGGGGCACCGAATCTGACCACACCAAGACCCCCATCGGCTGTGTCTGTCTCACCGTCACACAGTCGGTGAGATGTCGCGTGTTCCACGAGTGTTTCGGGGACGTCATCACGGACCCCCGCTCCCACGTGGGCGGTGGCAACGCCCCCTGATTCGAGGAGTGACCACACTCTCAGAAAGTCAACGGGGGCCGCTATCGGAACCTGCAGCAACTCGAAGATGTCTCTCGATAGTTCCATGAGAGCCCTTCCAATCGGCGTCTGTTCGGTCGTTCGTTCGCCTTCGACGACCTCTTTGTCGGCACCAAATATCTCTTGTACACGCGAACGTTCGAGTGGAATCGTCGTATTTGTGACCGTGACCAATCGGCGGAACGCTACTGCATCTGTCGTTGTGAGTACGTCGGCGGACACGACGGGGAGACACAGGGTGAGTGTCTCTTCTGCGAGGTGTCGACAGACGTGTTCCATCTGAACTGTGGTACTGACCTGTGAGACGCTTCCGAATACAACGGCGACATCGTATTCCTGGAGGATATCAGTGTCACCTTCGAAGGTGTGACTGCTGTCGTTCGGTTCTGGCGACGACTCACCGTTGCGGTCGATAGACGCGACAGGAAATACTTCGTCGACGTCGTTCGCGCCCGACAGGCTAGATCGAGAACCAACGGCGATCGTCGTGGTGTCGAAGTCGACTTTCGTGTCGAACAGTCCAGTTCGGGGTCGGAATTTGAATCCATCTGAAAGCCAATCGATTCCGTCTTCACCACATCCAATGACTGCAAACTTTAGGTCTCCAAATCCGTCGGTAGAGCGTTCTGCGGATTCGGTCGGCTCAGAGGCAACGTCTTCTCTCTCCCGACTGTTCAACGCTGCCTCCACGATATCTTTCATTCGAGAGCTCCGGGGTTCGCTGTGGGACTCATTTGACGAGCAGGGTTCATGCGCAGGGATAGCAGTAGAACGGAAGCGACGGATACTCTCATCAATTGTCGTGGTCGGTCGCAGTTTGTTCTAATCGATAACACACCACAACTTGAGCATCGACGACGATGTGTCCTGGGTTAAGTTTGATACTGGGGTCGAACCCCATCGCCTCGTCGACGATATCTTGCATCCCATCTGCCGTCTCCTCTACGTCTTCGGTCGTCACGGTCGTTACCGGACCGAGTTTGGAGCCGATCGCGTCAGCGATCGTTTCGGCACGCCGGCGGGTTTTCTCCATCGCATTTTCTAGCGCACTCTCCTTCAGTCGTTCTCGCGTCTCTTCTGGAAATCCATATTCGACGTAGTTTATGCTAGCTCCTGCATCGATTGCTGCGACGATTGCATCGCTAGCCATCTCGAGGTCGCATCTGACGACGAACGTCTCTGCTGCTTCGTATTCGTAATCGAACGACTCGTCGAATATGTCCATATTTTCTTTCACCTGGACGGTCACTTGCTGGATCGACGATTCGTCGATACCACTGGTGACGAGCGCGTCGATGACGGCCGCAGACCGGTCCCGAGCAGCGTCCCTCGAACCGGATGCAGTATGTCCTTCGCCACGGATTCGAACGGAGACTTTCGCGAAATCTGGTTCTTCACGGACCCGACCGGTTGCACTCGTCGTGATTGTCCCGTCTGTCATGTCCGTCCTTTAATCGAGGTGTCACAAAAATCACCGTCAGACACACGTCCAACCAACGAAGGTTCAAGTGGTCACGCAACCGACAATAAGATCCGATGAAAATCGCGCTTCTATCAGACGTTCACGGCAACTTGCCGGCACTCGAAGCGGTCTTAGACGACTTACCAGCGGTCGACACAATCGTCTGTGCGGGCGACGTCGTCGGATACAACCCGTGGCCCTCGGAGTGTGTCGAGCGAATCCGAGACGTTGCCGATATCGTCGTCCAAGGAAATCACGATGCAGCAGTCGAGAACCCTTCGACCTTCGACGCAAATCAGATGGCCAAGGCTGGTATCGAATTTGCTGCAGAGAGTCTCTCGGAAGAACAACGAAGATGGCTCACCGAGCTACCGGAGTCTGAGACGTTTGCCGACGACACATTTCTTCTCGTTCACAGCCATCCGACGATTCGCGGGAAGTACGTCTTTCCCTCTGAGTTCCCCAATCTCCGGAGACACCTCGACGACTACCGCGGCGTCGTCATCGGCCACACCCACATCCAACACTCTGCACACATAGATGGGAGAGTAATCGTCAACCCAGGGAGCGTCGGACAGCCTCGAGATTCTGATGCACGGGCGGCGTACGCTGTGTTGAATACCGAGAAGCACGAAGTCGACTGCAGACGAGTCGAGTACGACATCGACCGAGTCGTCGACCGAGTCAAAGAAGTGGGTTTGCCGATAAAGATCGGAACTCGATTACTGGACGGGTCGTAATTTGGTGGTTCGACTGACGATTCGAGCGATATCCTCGGGGCGTCACCGATCTATTTCAGGGATCTAAGCCGCACCGAACGACGAGTCGGGGGTGCTGTCTATCTATGTCCTGTATTCAGCAACGGTAGTTTTCAGAGCGGTGAGAACGTCGTTTGAAGCAGTTACACAGATTGGTGGAGGCTTTCACTTGGTCGGCCTCCGCTGGCAGTCGTTGTCTTGCTACTCATTCTCAAACAATATTATCCTATTCGGCTATAAATTACAAGAGTACTGCCGTAATTTGTCTATTTTATTATATTCAAAAATTGAATATTGAAACTAAATACCGATGGTAGATGAATCGGATAACTGTGTTTCCTCGTTGTGACCGAAAAGTGGGATAGATTGATATTACTGACATCCACGCATTGTTGTATGTCTCGACCGATATCTGTCTCAGTTCCACGACGACTCCTTCACAGGGATGACCCGACTAGTCGTGCATATCTCAGTGCAATCGCCGAACGTGGCCTCTCTATTGAACTCTTCACACCGCCCCGAGAGCAATTAGATGGTCCACTGAGTGGATTCATGCACGAAGAACAGTACAACGAATCGGTTGTCCAGCATGCTAACAAGCTTGGGCTCTCTGTCGAGAGCGTTCACATGACACCACTGGTGAGCGGATGTAGTAGCAACGGCGCTCGTATTTGTGCCGATAAAGTCAAAGACGCCATGCTGGGCTATTCGGACACGGACTCTTCTGACGAGATTGATAGATACCAATACTGTGAGCCGGATACGGTGGTCTTTCACCCACCCCGCCTTCCTTCAGACGATACCGCTGAGTTAGATTTTCGACGCCAGCAGCTCATTGCGACACTCGGGAACGCCACGCTCCAACTCCAGAAGACGAAGGGAATTGAGGAAGCCCCCACAATCACCATCGAGAACGTGTGTCCGCGTGGTTCTTTCACGTATCTGCTCACAGAATCAACAGATGTCAATCGTCTCGAATCTGCACATGCCCAGTTACAAGCCAAACAGAAGGCATGACTGTGCCATCGGTAGCATATACACTCGACGTGGGTCATGCAACAGACCCGTTCGCGATGCTTGAATCGATGGGTGTTCCTGCGCACGTACATCTACATGGCTCCACGGCGAATACAGATAGCACTCGTCACCAGTTGCGCGACACCTACAATCTCGACGCAGACGACACAGTTGGTACTGTGGAACCAGACAATAGCCTCCAACATCTTCCGCCGAAAGCAGGCGATGAGTCGATCCAAAAGGTCGTCGACAAACTCACAGAAGTTGGATACTCAGGACCAATCGTGTTAGAACTCATCCCCTCTTACTGGACTGCTGAGACGCTTCATAACAGTGTGGATGCGATTCGTGATGCTGGATGGTAGGTCATTGGCGCCGTAGAAATCATGATTTTCTTAAAGCTCCTCGAAACGAAACCTCGAGCGAATCTGGATCTAACGAATTGGCTTGTGTATCCGGGGTTTAGTTGACCTCCACACTGGCTTTTTCTTATGGGGCACCGAACATAGGTATATGGCGCAGATCAGCTGGGAATTCTCCGAATCAGAAATCAATAACGTTCGAAAAATCGTCAACAGGCAGGAACATAATCCGTTCGTGCAAGAGCGACGAGAGCGGAACGTTGTAGCAGCTGAGATCAAGATTACTGCAGATCAGTTCTGGAACGCGCACCTGGCGGCACTACTAACCTCTCAGCAGCGATCGGGACCAGAAAGCCATGTTTCGCAGTTTCTGAAGGAAGAGATTCATTCGGTGAGTCTTGACAAGTGTCGGAATACAGATCGGATCCACGAATACGTCGCCGAGATACTCAAGGAGTACGGTGGAATTCGGTACTACAATAATATCGGTGAAGCCTGTGAGAGAAATCTTGAGCGATTGGATGCTGGTGGGTGGGACGAACTATGGGATGAATTTGAAAAGCTAGTGGAAATGCGGAAGCAGGAGCCAAGAGATAGTGACTACGTGGTGGAACGAGAGGTAGCGACGTATCTGTCTGAAGGATTTGCTGGTGATGGATTCCACAGAGTTGGTTCAAAGCAGGCGCGGAATATCCTCCAGATTCTCGGGTTGACACGGTTTGAGATACCTCTCGACTCCCGCATCACAAAATGGTTAAACTCCAATCTTGAGCTGCCTTATCGCGTCTCCGGTTCCGGGCTCAGCAACCGAGAGTACTATCACTTCATTTCGGATATCGTCCAGGATAGCTGTTCAACGGCCGATGTTCTCCCGTGTATTTTTGATGCCGCAGTATTCTCAAGCTACGACATGAATCGGACACAAAACAATGCTGACGCGATTTTCTGACTGGCCCAAGAGTGGTGAGTGAACTGCTCCACCGAGAGGTGCGCGAGCAGTTTGCTGGTGCGTACGCTGCGTCCCAGCAGTCCGACGACTGACGAGTACTTTGGTGACGTACGAACCCTCACCAACAACTATTCAGACAGATTACGCTGCCCAGCGTCGACACAGTTCCAGCACGGCACGTCTTCGGACAACTGCTTACACTCGCAGGGCAGGTCCGCTGTGTCATCATCGCCGTTTGGTGGGCTACCACCGTCTGCGACCCGGAGTGACCCTCTGTCTCGGAACCTCTCTGTCGATACACCACGTCTCTTCTTGTTTCTGCGACGTGACGCAACCTGGGCTCTCGTCGAGATCCTCAGTAGCGTCGCCTAAGCTATATCGGTTTGATGCTCTCCGTAGCATTCTTCGCAATAAAAAAATGGCTTCATTTTGAGATAACAAGCATAACTACAAACAGGCTAAAATTACAGTTGCATGTCGGAAAAGAAAAAAAGCCAGTGACCTCATCGAACAGGAAGACGGCGAGAGAGTCGAACTACCGACAAAAACCGGCCACAGTCGAAACCACTGTTAGCTGATTACAACCAGACAACCGTTATTTATCACGTACACTATGTCAAAAGCAGCCTCACGTATCGCGACACTTGACCTCACGCCAGGAGACATGTGTAACCTTGAGTGTGAGCATTGCTACGCAGCATCCTCGAAAAACGGAGGTCACGGTGACGACCGGTTGATGACTGAAGATGAGATTCGAACAGTCGTACAGAATCTGGCCGAGTGCGGCGTCAAAACAATCGACATCGCCGGTGGCGAACCGACGCTGGCGTACGATCGGTTACTCACTGCAATCGAGGAGTTCAAATTTCAGGTCCCGGATGGCTACGTCGGGATTGTCACAAATTCAACACAACTGGATCCCGAACGTGTCGACGAACTCAAATCCGCAGGATTGGACGCAATCAACCTCTCGTTCGAGGGAACGACTCGCGAAGTAAACGACAGCGTCAGGGGTGAGGGACATTTCCGATCTGCCTGCGCTGCAGCGTCGATGGTGAAAGAAGCTGGACTTCATCTGGGTGTTTCGATTACCATCAATGCTGTCAACAGATCTCAGGCAAACCAGTTCGTTCCCTTCGCGAACCGACTCGATGCAGACGGTCTCGCGTTCCAGGTTATCGAACCCAGAGGACGCGCCCCAGAGTACTGGGACAAGCTCGGACTCGAGATTACTGATGGACTGGAGTCGCTCTTGCTCGTCTTCGATCGGCACACAACCATGCATCTCGATATTCCTGGGGCGTACAGATATCGAGAGTTCCTAAACACGTATTTTAATGCAAATATCCCACTCGTCGACGGACAGTGTCCGGGCGGTGATAGGAGTTATGTCGTCACCTCCGGAGGTGACCTCGCCCCTTGCCCGCTTCACGCGTACGTCCTTGACGAAGGCACATACTCCGTCGCGGACTCATCGTCCAATCTCGACGCGATTACGGCCGAGTATCTCGATTTCAACGCCGAAATTGATAGTCGAGGTCGTGAGCTAGTTCCCTGTGCCGGCTGTGAGTATAACGAAGAATGCACGCACTGTCCAGTCAACGACGACGTCGTCGACGAGTGTGTGTGGGTAAACAAGAAAGAACGTGAGTTGCGGCAGTCAATCCTCAAATCCTCGCTCACACAGAAGGCACCCTACACTGCTGTCGGTGGAAAACTTCAGTTCGACGTACCGACACAAACGACACATCTAACGGTGCATCTCACGGAGTCACAGTTCCAAGAACTCCTGAGCTACGATACTGCCGAAGAGATACTGGCCGCCGACGTTCTTCCACTCGATGACGAGGAGGCCATCGAATTTCTCTGCATGCTCCGGAGTCACGGCGTCATAGAAATCGAGAAATTCTGGGAACCGTTTACTGTGACTCCACCACGACTCGACTAGACTCACAATCGACCATGGACGTCCAGTTTCGTATGACCTCAGCGTCTGCAGAGGTTACGGCGAGTGAGGTTCGGTGTCCAGCCTGTGGATCGACCGACTATCTCATCGAAACAATCTCTACGAAATTCGAGGGACGTGTTATGTGCGTCTCCTGTGAGACCCCCTATCACATCTCGATCTCGACTGTCGAGTGAGGTGGATTAGATATCCGTGAACCTTCGCTGAAAAGTCCAAATTGAAGTCAACGAAATTTCAGACTGATAGCATGCGCGTCAGACTTTATTTTCGAGCGCTTACTAAACAGATCTGAGTCGACCGATGTCACGCTCCGAAGACCCACACGATCTACAGCGGTTCGTCGAAGCACAGGAGTCGGTGATTACGCAAGTCAAGCGAGAGCTTCGGGCGGGACGCAAGCAGAGCCACTGGATGTGGTTCGTGTTCCCGCAGGTGGAAGGCCTCGGCAGTAGTCAGATGTCCCAGCGCTACGCGATTGCTTCACTCGATGAGGCCGAGGCCTACCTCGGGCATCCGGTGCTCAGTCCACGGCTTCTCGAGTGTACTACGCTCGTCAACGACATCGACTGCCGCTCCGCGAACGACGTCTTCGGATCACCCGACGACCGGAAGTTCCGCTCGTCGATGACTCTCTTCGAGACTGTCGCGGACGATCCGGAACCGTTCAAGACAGCCCTAATGCAGTATTACGACGGCCAGCGCGACCCGAAGACGATCGAACTATTGGCGGACAAGTGACGGGGATCGTCTTTTCCCAATGTAAGCTGTGGAGCGTCCCTTTTGAGAGCGGATCCGAACCCGGTGAGTTAGTTTGATGATCGATAGGTTAGATAGAAGCACCATGGTCAATACCGACTTCGAGTGCCCGGAGTGCAGTAGCGCGATCGAACCGGAAGCTGTACTCGTCGTCCTCGCGCGGACAGCCAGTGCCGATAATGTCATCGAAGAGAGGGAAGATGTCGAGATGCAGTGCCCACACTGCCGGTCAGGTATCACACTTCGAGCTGAGGAGGTTGTCGTCAAGATGGCCGCCGACAACGCCACGCTGAACGTGTTCCGGCAGGTCGCCGAAGAAGGGGACAACTTCGTCAGCAACAGGTCGCCCAATTTGACCGAGGCGATGGAACGCGAACGTGAGTCGAATCAGAGAAAGGCAGAACTGGAAGACAAGTTAGAGGAGATATCAGATTCGTTGTGAGCGCGCCCTCCCCACACGAGCGGGGTTCGTAATCGGTACTCGTACACAACTATGACGACACGGAGTGTCACCCGGACACGACAGTAGTTGTTCCAAGAATAGACCGTACAGCGCAGTCAGAAGTGACGCAGATACACTATGCATACCACTACAGGATAGACGTACAATCCCGCTCGTCAAGGAAGTCGACGACTGTCTTCGAGTCGTACTGCACGGTGTGGAGGTCGGCTGCACACGAATCGGGCACGCCGTCCTGAATTCGAACGCGGTACTCGTGCGCGGTCGGGTCGGCATAGCTCTCGTTGCGAACACGGACATCGCCGTCGAGGAGTTCGAACGCGAACGCCTCGTACTGCGCTCGCTTGAGGACACGCGTAGGTGGATCGAACTCTGGTAGTACAGGAATCATGGTAGCCAGCGCGCAATGCGCGCACCCCTTCGGGCGCATGAAAAACTGCGCCGGACGGCAGATGGGGTTAGACCGCGTCGAGTGTTGAGAGAATCTCTTCGGCCGTCCCGCTAATCCGACCCAGTCGTTCTTGGAGGACATCTGTCTCGTCGCCCTGCCACGCTGCAAGGTAGAACGCCGACCCACTCGTATCCAAGCCGAGGTATCGACCAACGACGTACGCAACGGCCTCAGCCTCGGCCTCGCGTTTCGCCCGCTCGGTCGCGTCAGTAATGTCGAAATGCAAAATCGCGTGGGCGTACTCGTGGATGATCGTCGACGCGAGGTCTGCGCGATTCGCCCGGTCCTTCACTTCTACGAGTGG
>NZ_LOPW02000016.1:104332-109365 GCF_001469875.2 Haloferax marisrubri
CTTCGCTTCGCCATGCCGCCACTCGTCGGGATCGACGATGCGGATGGTCACGCCGAGGTCCGACGCGATGTGAGTGAGGTCGTCGACGAGCGTGTCAGACTCACCGGTCGCCGCCGTGTCCAGCTCCGGGAGTGGCTCGCCCTCGGTCTGCGAAATGTCGAAGACTGGAGCGGGCTTGAAGCCCACGAGGCCCTCCGACCACTCTTCGGGCGGCGTCTCGTCGTACGCACACTCGCTGTTTTCGTGGTAGCTCGGCGCGTTCCCACACTCAGGGCATTGGGTCGTGATGATCGGCGCCCAGATCCAGATCGCCGACTCGCCTTCCTCAACGTATCGGTCGAACTCCTCCTGCCACGTCCGGTAGCCAGCGACCTTCGTTGCTTCGGGACACTGGAGGGAGATGAGGAGTGTGTTGCGGTGGGAGTAGTCGTGGAACCGGCTCTGGACATCCAGCCACGCTTGGAACTGCTTGCTCGCCCGAGCGTTGTCGACGTCGTCAGCGAGGTCCGCAAGCCACTGTTCGATCGTGCGATGCATCTCATCGTGTCGCGTGTCGGTCTCGTCGAACGACACCGACGTAGAACTCGTTGTTGCCATTAGTTTCAGTTCTAACACGTCGCTTCAGGACGCGCCGCACCCCTCGGGGGCGCACAAAAAACAGCGGGGCGAACTACTGGTCGGTGTCCTCGCGCTCGAGGCTACGAAGGTACTGTCGACACTCGCCGAACAGGCCGCTCGCAGTCGCCTCGCCAGTCGTGAGGTGACGAACCCACTCAATCGCCCAGCAGTACACGGAATCGGACTCACCTGCGCCGTGGATGTACCACCAGCGAGCGGCTTTAAGCACGACGAGCGGATTCGTCGGCGGTTGTTCGCTCAGAAGGTCCCACGTAATCGACTCAATTTCATCGGGAATGTCGGCTCGGGTGAACTCCGAACGATGCACGAGGTCGAGGTCGACCGGAATCTCGTCGATAGAGACGTCTGACTCTGTTTGTTGGTGACTCATGGAAATCACGTCACACGGACTGTGTCTTCAGCCCGCACCCATCTCGGGCGCAAAAATAACCACGGCGCGCTAGTACCGACGGGTCTCCCGACCGACGCTATGCGAGGTGCGACACTTCCTCCGGTTCGGAGTCGTCAGCGAATTCGTTGCGCTCGACTGGCGTCCAATCTTCGGTCGTGGTTGGTGCCCACCAATCGACGTGGTAATCACCCGGTGCACCGAGAATCTTAACTTGTGCTTCGTCGTCCGGGAGCGGCCGGCGAAGTTTCTCGTCGACGTGGAGATTCCACGTCGTCGTCGCGTCGAATGTGAGGATGACCGCCTCATCGTAGCCACGCGACTCATGCGACTCACGGCACGTCACACTGGTATTGCACTCTGTGCAGAACACCCCCTCAAAGGGAATGTGCGTGAACGCTTCCGTGCCACACACCGGACACCACAGAAACTCGAACAGCGCGTCGTCGTGGCGGCACACACGCTCAAGACTCATCGATCATTCACCACCGTTGCAGGTGTCACGAGCGGCTGGTGTGGGAAGTGAGACAACTCGGCTACTGACGTTGGAATCAGCATCTGTTACTGCGCCTCCGCCCTTTGGGCGGCGCAAAAACAACGCCGTAGTGGAGATCTGCTGAACGCGCAATAGAGCTGAATGAGGTACCCTGTCATAGGAGTTCGGTAATCCGCCGACTGTGAGGTTGCGAGTTCACGAATACAATCTGAAAGTGGCAGAGTGAGAGTACATTTCGTCTGTCTTCCTGTGGAGATTGAGAAGTAGTAACCCAATATGTGCCCGGTTCGACACACCACAGGAGGACTTACTCTGTGTCTACTGCTAACTCCGCGAGGACATCATCGTGTGAGGTCGTTCGAACGCGCTCGACAAACGCATGTGCAGCAGTGTCAGTCGCAAACACCGACGCATCATAGCCGACGGAGCCACCGAACACAGTCCACTCGTCAGTCACCACACCACCGGACAGCGGCGTGTACTCGACACGATAGGTGTCAGCCACGTCGTCGATGACGATTCGAACAGCAATACCACGATCAGGAAGTGTCTCTCTCAGGAGTGCCATTGGCCACAGCGTCGACTCAGTAGTGGACATCAGCGGGAACGATCCATAGGTAGTCGTTCGACCCGACGAGTTGCTCGAGTCGTTCGCGATGCCGAACCCCATCAGCGAACTCGTCGTAGAGGTACACCGCCGGTCCGCGGTACGCACCGAGATTGTGGCACGCATGCCTGACGAGGTCCCCATCACGCATAATCGCCGCGGCGTCAAGCTCGTCAACACCCTCTCGAACGCGCTCGAGATTCCGCTCGAACTCGCGTGTCGTCGCCTGCCATCCACGCTCAAGGAGTTCCTGGCCGTCCTCCGAGCCAACGGGTGCTGCAACCGGGAGGTCACCCCACCGGGCACTACCAGCGACGGTCGTTGAATCGTCATCGAACGTCACATAATAGTCGAACACCGCCTCAGCGTGGGGGGCAGCTCCCACCAGTTGATCGAACACGTCGGCGGCCCGTGAGAGGGCTTCGTCTGTTGTCGATGCAGTCACGAGTGCGTAGATTACTTGGTGCATTCGTCGTCACCTCACCGACTCAAGAGTCGAAGTCTGTCCGACCCCTGCGCCGGCGCCCATCGCCGGCGCACACAAACACAACCCACAACTATACATCAGAAATCACGAGTACAGTTGCACCCGAGGCGGTTAGTGAACCCTCCTCAGAACTAGAATTCCATTAGAGTATGACCTGCCACTCATGTCAACGTCAGACACCCGGGACAGGTTCGTACTGTGGTGTCCGACACACGGAACACCGCCAGACCGACTCTCC
The DNA here is from genome assembly GCF_001469875.2 of Haloferax marisrubri. GTDB lineage: Archaea > Halobacteriota > Halobacteria > Halobacteriales > Haloferacaceae > Haloferax > Haloferax marisrubri. The sequence goes on from NZ_LOPW02000016.1 coordinate 107,188, forward strand.
AGCCCATACTGCAGGCGGACTATCTTCGCGTGAATCGAACCGATGCGGTGTCTGCTCACCACACGACTGACAGCGGAGCAGTTGCCGTGTTGGTGAGGCTGACGACGACTGTGATGGCGAGGCGTCGACAGACGCTCGTCGAAGCGCAATCGCTGGGACAACCCACGTTCTCGGGTCCGAAAGTAACTGCTCACGACGGGAGTCCTCAGTAATCTGTGTCCCAGCAGCGTCGTACCACCGGGAAGCAGAACCCTCCGTCGAAGGAGAAGTGGACCACAACGAGACTGACCGTGCTTTCGCCACGAAGCCATCCTCCCGTGAGCCAGTCGCAGGAACGACATCCGGGAGGTGACTCCACCGCGCTCGAAGTGGCGCCGCGATTGGCTGTTCGAGCGCCGCAATGAGTGTACACTCGTCGATAGGGGATGAGTGGGAACGCTGCAGTAATCGGGCTGCTGCAGTCCCTTTTGCGAGTGCACCCCGCGGTGACTGTGACGGAACGAGCAGACAGATGATGCCGTGGAGCGATTGCTCGTGGGGCGCAGAGGTGCTGTCTGGGACCGAGACGTCCTGATCGAGGCAGAACCGACACTGGCTCTGGGTCCGATGGATGGCCCGCTCACAGGTCTGACAGATGTCCGTGTCCAGATCGTCACCAGCAGGGTAGTCATGCTCTGGAATCACGTCGCCGTGCTCGGCGTGGTCGGGTTCCAGCTGTACGTCGGGAATCTGCGTCGCTTCGCCATACGGTCGAAATTCCGCGGTCGGATCACGGTAGGGCGGCATACCGCGTCGTGGCTGTACCTTCCCATATAAACGTTCGTCCAGCGAGGCCGCTCTGAAACCCGGCCGATGGCCAACAAACGTATATGTATTCTTAAACTATCCATGGGCAGCAAAATGTACGATTTGACCGGGTTCCAACGCGACCTGCTGTATGTCACCGCCGGCTTGGACGAACCGCACGGACTCGCAATCAAAGACCAACTCGAGGACTACTACGAAACCGAGATCCACCACGGTCGGCTGTATCCCAACCTCGATACGCTCGTCGAAAAGGGTCTCCTCGACAAGGGCGAAAAAGACCGCCGAACGAACGTCTACGCAATCACCGCTCGCGGTCGCCGAGAAATCGAAGCCCGCGACGACTGGGAACAGCAGTATACGAGTACACTCACTAAGTAAGAACTAACAAAGCGACCACAAGCGGCGAAGATACGCTATGTACCTTGTTGCGAGTTATTCCTTGTATCAAATTCTGTTACCGCTCGCTTGATTACTACTGGGCGACGGCTGACGCGACCTGAAGCAACCCGCATTAATCCTTGAGGATAGTACTCATCACCATACCCAAAGATTCGATTGACAGCAGCTCGCGGAACAGCAACCTCATCGTACTCAGTAATCGTGTAGATGAGATTCGAAGGTGCGTTCCGCCAGAACGTTGTGCTTGCCCAATTGGAAGAATCCTCAAATGTTAGCCCAACGAACCCAGTACCTACGTATTGACCGTCCTGATAAAACAATACAAGATCGCCTGACTCCATTTTCTCGAAGTAGTTTCGGTTACTCTCACCATCACGGGCACCCCAGAATCGGACAGACTCAAGGTTGGAAAGTGCAGCAGGGTGATCCGGATAGTCATCTAATTCAACGCGGTTGAGAACTGTTTCGCGGAAGTTTGCGGGGTCACACGGGACGAGAAAGACATTTCCAGCCATGATAAGTCACTACAAATATATGTTTTATAGTACTTCTGGACCTCACGTTATTAGACCGTGATTCCTGGTTCATATCAGGAGGGTTGCCGCCATGGACATGCATCTCGATGTTGAGTATGGACCAAGGTCGTGGCTGCGCGCGCAGTTCCGAAGAAGCGAGCACGGAGCGGAGGGTGGGGCGGTGGGGCCTGGGTCGGCCCGGCAACCAACAAAAAAGAGGACTGCGTCGCGCCGTTAGGCGTCCCACCAAGCGTCGCGCTCGGGGAACATCACGGTCGTCCAGCCCGTCAGCGCAATCGAGACACGCCCGTCGTACCAGTTCCGCGCCGCTCCGTGAATCCGCACACGTTCGCCCTCACGAATCCACGGCACGTCCGAGGCCTTCCAACTCGTCAGCTTCACCTGCCCGCTTTCGTCTTCGAGGAGCCCCGCTTGCTGAATCGCCGGCGACTCCGAC
>NZ_LOPW02000016.1:109375-156050 GCF_001469875.2 Haloferax marisrubri
ACGTCCCTTCAATGCACACTTCACGTCGCGACACACCCTCCAGTTTCCCGATCGGTACCATCGTCCCCGGTGCGCCCTCGAGTTCCTCAAACACGCTCACCGCTGCCGACAGCATGTCTTTCCCGCTCAACACCGCCTCGCTCAGCCGCCGACTGATCGCCGCTCGCGACCACCCATCCAGCTTCTCTGCCAACCGTTTTGCCTGAGAGTTCACTGCGCCCAACTGTGCTTGGGTCAGCTCCGTCCGGGGATCTGCCCGGTCAGGGTCTGCCATCGGGTTCACACTTGCCGCGCGCTTCTGGAACTGCCGCCGTCGCTCAGCACTCCGTTCAGCCGCAATCACCCGCGACCGAGCCTCACGACCCTCTTGCGAGCCCAGTTCCGCACGGGCACTAATCCGTTCGAGTTCAGCTTCCCGCGCTCGAATGCGCTCTTCTTGGGCCAACGTCACGCCGTCGATCCGCTCGTCGCTCGTGTCTGCGATCCCATCTGGGTGGTTCGCATCCACCTTTGCTTGGATTTCCTGTTGCACCGTCGCCTGAAACTGCGGCGTCTCGTCGACAACCTCGAAGCCGTCTTCGTCGACTGTCGTCTCATCCGCGTGTTCGAACGCCTGTTCAGCCACCGAAACTACCTTGCGATTGGAATTGTTACTAGACATCGTTGTTCCTGAAGGCGCTAACGCGCCGACGCCCGCGACCTCACTCGCGGGATTCTCACGAACCAACCTACTCGAGCCACGGCCCCGACGTCGACCGATGACGCCGTCACCGAGGTGCCCGCGCCGCGCCTTCACGCCGGACCCTGTCCGGCGCGGCGCGGCACCGACGGCACCCCAACAAACGAGTGCGGGGGGTGAACCTCGAGGTGAGCGCGCGGTCACCGCCATATACCCAGCCGGTCACCGCGGGTCGGCGCCGCGCCGACGCCCGTCCGTCGGCAGACGCAACGGAAGCGGCCGCGGCGCCGAGACGGCACGGCCGGGGGGTATACGGTGGTGAACGGCGTCGCATACGGCCACAGCGAGGCCGCAGAGAGCGAGGACCCGCCGGAACAGCACCGCGCCCGGACCCGCACGAGCCTGTCCCGTCCGTCGCAGACGCAACGGAAACGCCTCGTGCGGCAGCCCGGTGCGGGCTGGACGCCCGCGGACCCACAGCTCGTCGCGGCCGAGTTTGAGCGCATGCCCGGCAGGCCGCACAGCCAGCCCTGAGTGAGCCCCGGACCGTGGCATACTGGGGGTGAGCACGGCGAGCCCCCAATAGCCACCGCAGCCCGGGCGAACGAGGGGTGAGGGCAATCGCCCGAACGGCGAGCAGCCCGCCCGGACCGCGCAAGCGGCCACGTCTGAGCCAGCCGTTGCGGTGGCGCGACCGCATCGAGGGAGCGCCGACCCAACGGCTGGTGAAGATGCAGCCAGCCCGGTCTCGGTCACGGCCCGGTCGCGGGCCGAGCGCTCGCAGGCCCGCCCTCGGGGCTGACCGGTATCGGGTGGCTGCACCCGGCCCGACCCGGCCCCGCGACCGTGCCCCGTCCGTCGCAGACGCAACGGCAGCGCGAAACGCCCGGGCCCGGCAGGAACGGACTGCCCGCCGGAGTGCGCACAACCCGAGCAGTCGCCCCCCCAAACGTACCGATAATCCTCACCACTCAAACACGTGCAGACGACTGATTTGATTCTCCTAGCCGGTCGTCAAGAACGTCGGAAACGTGGGGTCCCTCTGTGAACCATTTCGAGAACAGCGGTAACTGAGGAGAGAACCCAATTTCGAATTCAGATTGTCCGAAACTCCTCACCGGAGTCGGGAAGATACTCGAGAATACTTCGGTGGGCACCGAAGTCGCTGATAATCGTCTGTAGCGCGTCGACGACGGTCGCGATATCGCGGTTGAGCTCATGCTCACGATACGTACCCCCGTCCTGACCACGGTGTTCCATCTGCGAGAGCGTGAGATTGAGAATCTCGAAGTCGGACAGGAAGCTACGCATCCTGCGAGCCGTACGTGGGTCTCGACCCTGGAACTCACAGAGCTCTTTGTAACGCTGGTAGACGACCCGGGACCGCGCCGGCGTAGACTCCTCGGCAGCGAGCGTGGTCAGCGCGTAGAGTGTGAGTTGCTCGTGTTCGGTGAGGTCGCGCATGATGTCCATGCTCTGCTGTGCCTCGAGTTTGTCCTGGGCGCGTTCAACGTGGTCGGTCGTAACTGAATCCGCGTTCTCGGTGCGTGCAAGATCACCCGCCTTCCGAAGAAGGGTTATCGCTCGTCGGGCGTCACCACCATCCTGGCGACCGAGGGCTGCACACAGCGGAATCACGCCCTCTTCGAGAGCGCTCTGGTGGAACGCGATGTCTGCCCGCTGTTCGAGGACTTTCTGGAGCTCTTCCGTACCGTACGGGGGGAACGAAATCTCGGTTTCACATAGCGACGACTGCACCTTCGCATCGAGCTGCTCTCGGAACGTCGAGTCGTTACTGATCCCGATGAGGCCCAGCTGAATGTTGTCGATGTACCCGTTGTTGTCGGCACGGGTAATCTGGTAGAGGAACGTGTCGTCCGTGATGTGGTCGATCTCGTCGAGAACGATGATCACGGTTCCCGAGAGCTTGTTGAGTTCATCCCAGAGAAGTCGATAGACCTTGGATTGGGGATGGCCGGTTTCGGCGATGTGGTGCTCAGGTTCTCGGAGATTGTTCACCAGACTAATCGCCGCCTGGTAGCTCGTGCTGAGGCCGTCGCAGTTGAGAGAGATGACAGAGAGGTCGACGTCGAAATGCTCCGCCGAATCCAAGAGCTCGTTCAGGAGGAAGTTCGTTACAGCGGTCTTGCCGACGCCAGTCTTGCCGTAGATGAAGATGTTGTCGGGGTACTCACCGTTGATGATCGGCTGCAGGGCCGCTTCGTACTCCTCGATCTCGTTGTCCCGCCCGACGATGTCGTCTGGAACGTACTCGACTTTGAGTGTATTCCGCCGTTTGTACAGCGTATCGTCCGGCTGAAATCGGGGAGTCATATTGTCCTCGACTGATTCAGGCTAGAATCATAACTGTTCCGACCACCGTTTCTGCTATTTCCAGTATAACCGCCATGGGGCGTGAGTTCCACTATTCGATATCGACTCCGTCGTTTCCAGTCAATTGGAAGAATGTCGTGTTGACTGTCACGAGGAGAGAACACAGAAGACCCGACTCTCGATGAACAACCCACCCCACTATTTCCAGTAAACACAGCAGATCGCGGATGGCCGACCCACCCCGTCGTTTCCAGTAATTCGCGGTAACTCCAGGTAGCGAGTCACGAGTAAGACAGACCACAGGGTTCCAGTATTTCCAGTAAACGTTTCTTTATATACTCGATAGACTCTACTGTTTCCAGTATACTCGGTCAGAACACGAACCGATAGACTGCGGAGGGTAACAGCTGACGAGAATGACGGATCACCCCCTCCCCACTATTTCCAGTAAAGCACCACGAAAGAGAGCCACCTAGTGAGAAGCAACTCTAAATTAGAGAAAAGTTTGTATTAATAGCGTTTGAGCTAGTCCGTAGGAGAGCTAGAGGGCGGTTGCTGTTGCGGTTTACTCTAGTGAAAGAAAGCAACTCGAGAGTCCGGGAGACCTTCGTCACTAGCTTTACTGGAAATAGTGGGGGGGGGAGAGTGGGTGACTAGAGCCGCTAGCTCTCATCGTGTAAGTGTATTAGTGGAAATGGTGGGGTCTGACACTCGTCAGACATTCTGGATAGGTTAACCAACGTGGAGGGGAAGGCTGTTCACTCGTTGGTTAATGGCCAATCGTGAGTAGCACCAACGCCCACTCGTGTTCGACGAACTGATGAGACGAGACTGCCAGTCACCACACCACTATTTCCAGTAAAACACCGTCTCTCCGTCTCACCGACAAACGAGGACTAGTTATCCGAATCGACCGGCCCTTTGTACTTAGAAAGCACCCTATCGCCTTCTCTCCATTGCCAGTAGTAGTACCGATTGTCGTTGATCTCTTTCACCGTGATCGTTGCCTTCGAGGGGACGTCGTCCGGAAGGTCCTCTGGCCGCTCCTCGACCTGGTTGTTCTCTTCGTTTTCTGCTAGTCGTGCCTCTCGCTCTTGGTATTCCGCGAGCTCTTCGGCGTATCTTGCAATGTGTCGAAGGAGTTCGGGTGAGTAGTCGCCGAGGGTGTCGACGACGTCGGTGGGAAGTTCCTGTGGGGGTATCGGTGGCTCGTAGGACATGATAGCCCAACTCGTGTTAACCAACAATGAACGTCAATAGCATAGTTTTGTTGGTTAAGACTGTGTCAGACTGCAAACTGTCAACTACATTCCCTGATGTAACATTACTCGAAACCCATTTATAAATAAACTTCGTATTATGTTACAACGTGCTCCGTCGCATCGAACTTGAGGTTCTCGCCACCGTCGAACGCGGGGACACCAATTCCGAACTCGCCATGAAGCTTGACCATAGCGAGAGCTATCTCTCTCGTGCCGTCCAAGACCTCGTCGAGAAAGGGCTCGTCTACACAGAACGCGACGGTCGCCGGAAACGAGTCGTCCCTTCGGACGCTCGGGCGGTCGAACTCTACCAGGACTTGGTCCGACAACACTCGCACATCGACTTCCCCGAGTTGCTGACGGGCAAAGCTCTTGAGGTTCTCTATTATCTTGACCAACCACGATCTGTTACCGACATCTCCGAACGGAGTAACAACTACCGTAACACCGTCAACCGGATTCTCAAACGATTGCGAGACCATGGTCTCGTCGGTACCGATGATGGCCGTTACTTCTTCACTGGCGACTTCGACCGACTACACGAGTTTGCCTGTGAACTCGTGCATCACTTCCATCGGCAGCGTCTCGAATCGGTTGTTCCGGACGGGACGATTCTCTGGGAGGACTACGACGAATTTCTCGCGAAAACGGAGACAGAGATCGATGCTGAGCACTTCCACGAAACCGGACTGGCGCGATTCGCTGCGTTCGAGCTCCAGTTCCTGTTAACTCGCCACCGTTACTATCGCTACTCCGCAGGACTCGATGGGGTGTCGCCGGGAAAACTCTGTTGTCACACACTGTTGATCGACGACGGCCCTCGATATCGGTCGTACTGTCTCCTCCTGCTCAGCCATGTCGACGTCGTCGAGGCGGACCTCCGAGAGCAGGCGGCGAAGTATGGCCTCGAAGACGAAATCGACGCCTTGCTCCGCTACCTCGAGAGCCACGGCGAGGTCGACGACGACCGGCTCCCGGAGTGGGAAGAGTTCCAGGAGCTGGCGGCTGACTACGAGGTGCCACTACCACAATGAGACTGCCATAGACAGATATAGCGCCTGTCTCAAAACGGTACTTCGGGTCAATTTCGCCAAAGCGTCACGCACACCTAAGTGTGAGAAAGTCAGACCAAGGGGTATGGTATTTGCGAGTGCACTCAACGAGAACCTGTACGACTTATGGATGTGTCGTGAATGCGGTACTGTCCGTGCCCTCGGAATCTCGGAAAAGAACGCTGATGCTCCAGTTCGCCAGCAGAAACTCGAGGATCACGGGTTAGAATGCCTCGCATGTGGGAACAAAGGGATGGAAAAAATAGTCCCTGAGGAAGACGTCCCGGACTGGTAAGACGGAAGTGCGGAATTAGTTGTCGCCAATATCGGTACAACACTCCAGACCCATCTCTTCCACGCAGGACCGTCTGCTCCGCTTCCGCTAGTGAGGTTCCCTGGCTCGAAGTCGAAATTGCGACTAGTGAGGATACCGTACTGACTCAGATTGTAGACATCGGCCTAGGGTTTCCTGATATTGAACAGCCCGTTTGCTGTAGCGTGATTGAACCTTCTCGTATAGGGCAACGACCTGGGTTGTGGTTGATCTACTGAAACGTGAACTCATCAGGAAGCCGACCATCTGGGCGGGGAACACGTCCTCGTTTGATTTCGTGGTCGACGCGCCGGAGATACTTGCAGCCGCCTTCGGGTGAGCGCTGCTGCCAGTCGGGACAGGTACACGATTCGTCGATGACGTCGACTTCGTACCGGTTCCCGGACGCAGACTGTACCTCGTAGCGGCCACCCTTCGAGAGGAGTGAGACGTCCATCGCTTCGGCGACGGCACGCTTCGTGCGGGGCTCAAGATCGTCCTCCGACTGTGCGTTCTCGTCGACGACCAGTCGGTCGCGAACGTCGCCCGTTCGGCCACCGTCGGGAGCGACGGCTTCCGCAGGCCCCCTGAGCCGCTCGTGGAGCACTTCCTCCACCGGATGGCCTTCCGGCCACAGGTAGTGGACCTCGCGGCGCTCGCGATGGTCGTAGGAGCCGCACGCCGCTGCGCTCCCGGTCCAGACGCGCCAGCCCCCGAGTGCGGCCATCACGTCGACGATGTCACGGGGAACTGTCTGGTGGTCGTCCGGGAAGAACACCCGGAAGCGGGTACACGCCTCCTGCGGCGGGACGGTCTCCCACCAGTCTTCGCTGGAGCTCCAGCTGTCGTACATCGCCTCGTCGCTCCCGTAGCCGACGGTCGCGCCGTTGATCGGCGGCCAGTCTGCTGGGAGGTGGTCCGCCTCGCCTTCAAGCACCCGAAGAACGGCGTATCGGAGGTACTCGTGGGCTTGGTTGTCTGTCGTTCGGGCGACCTGATCGTGCTGCTCGGCGACGTGCTCGGCTTCCTCGAGGACCGTCGTGAGATAGGGTTCAGTCATCATTCGACGGAGGTCAGAACGCGCCTCCGCCCCTCGGCGGGCGCTGAAAAACTTAACCAACAGAACGGAAGGGATCCATCACTCTGTTGGTTAATTATGTTGGGGCGAGGATTCGCCTTCGAGCATGTCGATGAGCTCTTCTGCTGTGGAACTAATCCGTCCGAGCCGCTCGCGAACGACCTCGGGATCGTCCGACTCCCACGCAGCGAGGTAGAACGCCGACCCACTAGTGTCGAGCCCGCAGTACCGCCCAACGACGTACGCGACGGCTTCGGCCTCGGCTTCGCGTTTTGCCCGCTCGGTGTCGTCGTCGACGTCGAAGTGGAGCAGAGCGTGGGCGTACTCGTGAATCAGCGTCCGCGCGAGGTCGGCCTCGTTCTCACGATCACGCACCTCGACGAGCGGCTGGACGTCGACGAGGCTCAGCTGCTCGCAGATGCCCTTCGCCTCGCCGTGGGTCCACTCCTCGGCTGGAACGATCCGCACCGTCACGCCGAGGTCGTCAGCGGCGGCAGTCAACTGCTCGACGAGGTCGCCGGCGTCCCCGGTTGCTTCTGTGTCCAGGTCGGGAAGCGGCTCGCCCTCGGTCTGGGAGATGTCGAACACCGGCGCGGGCTTGAACCCGACCAGCCCCTCGGACCACTCCTCGGGCGGCGTCTCATCGTAGTCACAGTCGCTGTCCTCGTGGTAGCTCGGCGAATTCTCGCACTCCGGGCACTGCTTGGTGATGATCGGCGCCCAGATCCAGATGGCCGACTCACCCTCCTTGACGTGACGGTCGAACTCCTCCTGCCACGTCCGGTAGCCCGCCACCCGGCTCGCCTCGGGACACTGCCGCTTGATGAGGAGCGTGTTCCGGTAGGAGTAGTCGTGGAAACGACTCTGGACGTCCAGCCACTCTTGGAACTCTTCGCTGGCCTGCGCGTCGTCGACGCCGGCGACGAGGTCGTCGATCCACTGTTCGATGGTACTGTTCATCTCGTCTGATCGCGTGTCGGTCTGGTCGAAGGAGACCGACGAGTCTCTGGTCGTAGACATCGTGTTCACCGAATCGAGTTCACGGCGACAGCGTCTGTTCAGACCGCGCCGCACCCCTCAGGGGCGTTCAAAAACCGCTCTGTCGGTCAGCGGAGCTCGTGGCGTTCGTTCGCAAAGCCAACCGAGACGAGGTACTCGAGGAACTCGTCGAACCGCTCGACGTCACTGGGCGTGTCGGTCGCAAGATGACGCGCCCACTCGATGGCCCACTGGAAGGCGGGATCCGTGCCGCCCTTGCCGTGAATGTACCACCACCGGGCCGCTTTCAGCACGACGAGCGGATTCGTCGGCGGCTGCTCGCCGGCGAGCCCACGGGTGATAGATTCGATTTCGTCGGCGGGATCGACCTCCGCTGATTGCGTGTTGTCGATATCGACCGGAATCTCGTCGATCGAGACGTTGTCAGGACGCTGTTGTTGACTCACTGGAAGTCACCTCTGAGAGCTTTCGAAGGAGCCCTCGCCCTCTCTGGGGGCACGAAAAACAGGTCGCGAAGTCACGCCGGCGGGAGGTAGACGCTCTGTTCGCCGGCCACAAATTCTGAGCGTATCATAGTGACATTTTCAAGCGATTAGAGCGATAGGGATAATTCCCCGCAAATTGCAGTATGCTGGATTAGTCGAACAGTTCGTTTGGAGACTCTCTCATCGCTATCAAGGCGTTTCGTTTCAACCCATCCAGAACAGTTCAGCCGCTGCAATCGCGACGGTGACGGCTGTCAACAGTAATATTACGATGGTCAAGTAGTTGGTCGCTCGCTGCTGGCGGAGAGTAGCGGTCGTAGCGCGGACATTAATTTTGTCTTGGATGTAGTTCGACACCTCATCTAACTTGGAACCGATTCGATCGAGATCAGACGTTATTTGCTCTGTCTGTGTCGCCAATTGTTGGTCGTAGATATCCAAGAGTGAGTGTACAGGAGATCCTTCTGTGATTTCATTGACTTTCACTGGCTCGAGTTGTTGCCTGCGAGAACGTCTGAGAGGGGGTCTTGACTTCAGATCCGCAATTTCGTCTACGGTTTTGGTATAGCGGTTGGTCCAAGTCTCTCGAATGTCATCTAATTCGTTCTCGATTTCCAATACCGCTTGAAACTGACCCGTCTCACCTGAACCATTTCGCATGAGCCGCTCAATGCCGTGTGTCTCTTGATCCAACTCAGCGAGGAGGCTTACTCGGTGGTTGAACCATAGATATGCTCGAAGATATTCGTGAAGTGGTCTGAGTCGACGAAGCCATATTGGCTCGAAATCTGCCTCAGACTCCGGTGGGGAAGTCAAATTGAAAACAGTCAGTTTACCCCAAGGAAATGCCGTGCCTTGGGGTGCGATTAGGTCCTCTCCGTTGAGTAGCGACTGTTGGTGATCTACTCCGTAGTGAATCTTACTCAGTTCTTCCCTATTTTCCTCGAGAAATTGGGCTAACAACTCGTCTGACACGTCTCCACTATTACCGAATACTTGCTGTGCTTCTGGCGGCTCAACGTAGAATTGGACGGGTTGCCGATTGAAATCGGACGGTGCAACTGTGGGAATTTTTTCAGCTACTCCACTGAGCTGCTCAGCGAGATCGTCGATGACATATTGGGTTCTGTTCGCCTCCTCTTCTTCGATCTCTTTGACTTGCTCTTCGCTCAACTCGGCGACTGTTACAGCCTCGATAAGATGTCGAGTCTCGAAGCTGACGAATGTCTTTACTGAGTCGAATACACCAAGCGAATCATCAGTGAGTTGTAGGTCTCCTTCGAATCGGTAACGTTCCCATTGCTGACCGCCTAGAACCTGTTCACCAAATTGGTCCCCCTCATTATTGTACAGTCTTTGGAGGCTGCTCAGGAGTAAATCGCTCTCTGACTCGTGGCAAAGGTCATAACGAATCAAAGCAGCAGTATCAATCTCCATTTGTCACCGGTTTTTATTTACTACTCACCTAAAGACTGTTCAACCTGAAGGATTCGCAGAACGTGAATTAGTTCTACAATTTTTCGCATCTGCATACAGTTTCATCACTATTCAATGCTGAACACACACATGTATTCAGTAGCTGACTTCTGTCAGTCCCTAATGAGATTGTGAGGTACTGACCGGGATCTGTATTCGTCAGATCACTCAACTACTGGCTGGACTGGCATCCGCTCTATGCGCCGATGACACGGAATACAGAGAGTCAGCAGGTTACTCGGGACATCTGCATCGTCGACAGACCGATCTGAATCGTTGTAGAACCGCCGTCGTGGAATCCGGTGATGTACCGGGAGATCACGTCCGAATTCCTCGCGGTGAGCTTCGCGGCCCATACCGCAGCGCAGGCAGGACTCGTTGTCACGGGTGATGATCTCCTCACGGATCTGTGGCCAGTTCGAGCCAAACGGAACTGTCTCGGTATCTGACTGACGATAGTTTTCTAGATAGTCCGAGTCGGCCGCTTGAAGGGCCGTTCGCCACGTTCCGAATTCACGCTGATACGGTTTGATGGTGAACTTTCCGTGTTCGTTCATTTCCGTCGTTGTCGGTGGGTGGCCCAGCTCATTCGCAACAGCCCGCAGTTCGGCTAACAACTCCTTCCGTGGGATTCGCCACCGCTCATTCGGCTCGAAGCCGGCAGCTCGGAGAGCTTCATTCCACGACCCGAATCGCTCCTGATAGACTGCTGCACTCCATTTCCCTTGGTTCCGCATCTCGTCTTTCCGAGGGACATGGTCTAACTCTTCGGCGAGACTGTTGAGTTCGGATATCAGATCCTCCTCGCTCACATCCCATACGGAGTGGACTTCCAACCCCGCCTGCCGAAGAGCACGATTCCAGGTTCCAAACGCTCGCTTGTACGAATTCGAGGTGTAGGGGCCACTCCGGTCCATCTCCTCTGTTGTGGGCGGTCGACCCAGTTTCTCAGCGAACCCCTGTAAGGCAGTAATGAGTGTCTCTTCGGAGAGGTTCATTTCGACGTTCGGCTCAAAACCGGCCGCCCGTAGTGCTGAATTCCACCCTCCAAATCGCTTGCAATATGTCTTTACCGAATACTCTCCATGAGTACCGTATTCGCGCTCTGACGGAGTTCCCCCTACGATGTCGGCAACTGATTTGAGATCAGTAAGAAGGTCCTCTTCAGGCGTCACTGGTCGTCCATTTGGATCGTTCGTTCCGGTTTGAAGTCCGGCAGCCTCGAGTGCGCTATTCCACGACCCGAACCGATTTCCGTACGTCTTCGAAGCATGAGGTCCTGAATCGTCCATCTCACTCTGCGACGGGGGCCGACCGAGTTTCTCAGCGAACTTCTGGAGCCGATTGAGGAGTTCACCGTCTGAGTACAGCTTCTTGCTCATGATTCCTGAGTAGTTGAGTCACTCAGTTTGGTCCCGGTTCAGTATTTGAACGTCCGTTCTGAGGTCTGCGATGCGTCATCCTATCGATGCTGGCTGCCCCGCACCCATTCAGGGGCCCGAAAAATCGAGGGACAGGGAGATTAACCAACATTAGGGAAATTCACGCGGAACCTGTTGGTTAAGAATGGGGCTTACTCTTCGTTCTCACGCAGCTCTTCAGCCTTCCACTTGAGCCGGCGCAGAATCTGCGTTCGGTTCTGGTGGGTGTTCTCGTAGGCGACACACTCCTGAAGAGTCTCCATATCGGGAATCGTCACGATACCGGCCTCGACCAGTCGGTAATTCGATGCTTCGAGACGCATTTCGGGTGGGAATTCGTCGTCACTCTCGTCGCTGATCGTGGATTGTTCCATCTCTGTAGCCCTCCACCCGTCGAGGGCGAGAAAGACAGAACAGATGACTACGTCGCCGACGCGGCGTCAAGCCATCGCGTCTGGGAACCGATTTCGGAGTGTACCCTCTCGCTCTTCGACCCGCTCGACTTTCTCCCGCAGCTCGTCGCTGACACGCTCAATGCTTGCCAGCGCTCGCTCGCCGCCTAGCGAACCTTGTGAATCGTCGTCGCTGTCAGCTTCCAGCTGTTACTATAGTATCTGGGACAATAGGCTCGATCAGATACTCTCCTCTTCCCAAAAAGAGAGAAATTACGTCGGATTTGGAATTTGACTCTCTGAGAGTTTTTGTATTACATCACGTCCGGACAGTAGCTGTACCTCTACACCCTCTGTTTCCATAGCAGCTCGCCTCGCGTCCTGCGTAAATCCAGACGATGTTGCGACAACACAGACATCTGCGCCCTCTTGTACTGTCGAGCCGATTGCGTTTCGGACTTCTGGACCAGACACGTTGCCAGCTCCATTAGGATCGTAGCGTTTGGCCTGAATAGCGATTGTTCGCTGGCCCTTACGTGCAATAGCGTCAATTCCCCGATCTCCCGATTGCTGTGTAACTTGGACGTCGTATCCTTTCTTTTGATAGAGCTGCCCCAGAACCTCTTCAAACTGCGTTGGCGTTAACGAAAGCAGATCCGATGGCTGCCACGTCGAATCAAGTTGAGCCATTACTTCATCTCTGATAGATTTGATGTGAGTGTAGTCGTCAGTAGCGCGGGCTTGGTCGAGACGATTCTGCACCTCAGTCGGATCGATAGAACTGTGCGTCAGGTCAGTAGTTGTGAACGTCTCTGCTAATTCCTGCTCGGCGACCCACGCTTCGGCCTTCACCATCGCCTTCTCGATGCCATCTATATCTGCTTCCTGAACCGCATTACGGGCATTCTCGATAGTTGTCGCCTGGGCTTGGCCAGCTGATAAGGGATGAGACGACCCACTGTTGCTTCGAAGTGGTTCGGTCTGGGCTGCGAAATCTTCAACCGCCTTTGCTTGCTCGCAGAATTGATTGAGAGTTCCTACAGTCAAGATGGTATCAAGACGTTCCCAGATCGCTGTTGGCTCAACCACTTGGCTATCGACACGAACAGCCAGCTTACTTTTCCCCGAATCTGGCGGATTACTACTGGGCTGACTCCATCGTTCGACGGTGGTTCGTGCTTCCTCGAATCGATTAATCTCTGTAGCAGCCTGTTCAAGCTGGTCGTCTTTCGAGGATGGGAAGTTAGCAAGGGGTTTGTCAAGCAGCTTGGCTCCATCATAGCTTTGGCCACGAATTCTAACATCAAAGCCACTGTCAATCCCCGTAAGCACGTCATTTAGATCGTTTGCGGTTGCGGTATCGTTGTCAGTCCACGTCTGAGCTGCGAGTGATTGAACCTCTGTTCTTGTAACCGGTAACTCCCCAAAGGATAATCTCGAGAGCGTTTGGTTCAATACCGCGAACTGTTCAAGCCGTTGGCTCCAATCCTGGAGATTCTCACGTTGGGCTGTTTGAATAGACTGTACAACTGGTGATTCTCCCTCGGCTGAAGCATCTATGTCGAACTCGTTGTCGAGCGTCTGTGCTCTTGAACAGAGATCTTGGCGCCATTGTCGATCAGCGTAGCTTTTCACCGGTTCAGCGAGACGATTACGAACCGGCTGGCTGAACGTCGGTAGTGTTGTACCTAAGAGAACTATTGCGGCGAACAATCCCCATACCCGTGGGCGTTCCCAGAATGGTCGATAGACGGTGTAGGTCCGAAGTGTTTCAAAACGAGTGGTTCCGGCATTTGACGCCGCGTAATAGTATAACGTCGCCTCCGTAGGTCCAATCCCGTTCGGTGCGATTGACGCTGGCAAGTCCAGAACTCGTTCGAACGTCGCATATTCTCCTTGGTCGTATGTGGAACTGTTCGCAAAGAGGACTGTCCCCTCTCTAGCCGCCCGTTCGGGCCGCCAAGATGTAGGTGCGGCGACAATGGCGACCTCAAGTGGCGCCCTTGGTGGGCTCTCTGTGTTGGCATATGGATTCCCCCAACCGGTCTGCATCCGTATCCGGACGCTTCCGTTTGTGGCAATGCCAGTTGTTGGAGTCGTGATTTGGATATCGAAAGCGCCGTACTCCGTTTCACCACCTGTAGTCGTATACTCTAGCGGCACTGTCGTTGAACGCGTTACAGGATCGACTTGGTCGAACGCTCCTGTGACAGGAACTGAATAGACAAGTAGACATACTCCAAGAATGACGAGGATGGCCCGTGTCGCTTTGAAAGGAAAATCGGGTAGGTATTCGGAACGGTCCGTGGGGATCTCCATATTAGATTGCTATTTGATTACCAGAACAGTCTGGTAATTCTGACGGTTACTGTGTTGGGGTCACGAGTCGGTGTCGTCGGTGCGCTCCTGTCGGTCGTTGTATCGCTCCAGTTCGCGCCCGATTTTCTCGAGCGCCTCGACACCTCGTTCGAGGAGCTGGTGGATGGCTCGCGCCAGCCGAAGTGTCTCCATCAGTGCTCCCCCTCCCGGGGCTCGATGAGGCCGTTGCTTTCTTCGGCGAGTTCCCGGATTACCCGTTCCACGTCAGCCTCTTCGGCAACCGTCCGATGTGCGAACGGGGCAGGATATGCCCGGTCGCCTTGGCTGCAGAGTACGACCAACCACTCGTCGCTCCCATCCCCGAGTACGATGTAGTGGTCGCGATCAGCGCGCTGGAAGACCCGCCTGTCCGGGCGAGAGACGGTTCGCCAGTTCTCGGGGAGCGTCGGTGACGGCCGTCCGCCGTCGGCGAGGGCGACGACGTCGGCGGTAAGGGTCGCCATCGCGGCGTCGATCTCCTCGCCGGTGAGGTGCCAGCACGCCGCTGCACCGTCGCACTCCAACTGTGAGACCACCTGATTCCGGAACGCGATGTAGTGCTCACGGGCGAACTGCTCGTCGTCGTAGTAGTCGAGCAGGAGTGCGCACGCGAGCTGGGCGGGCCCGCTACCGTGTACCCCCACTCGAACCCGCTCGGACTGTGGTTGACGAGGTCCAGACTGCGCTCGAGGGAGAGTCGCCGATGCTCCGAGAGGTTCAGCACGACGGCTTGGCCGTCGACGCGGAAGCCGACGTATTCGACTGTGGCTTGGTGAGACTGAGCGGCCGATGCTACTGGAACCGATTCCGAACTTGCTACAGGTACATTCCCGTTCATTCGTTGCTCGCGGGCGGTTCGGTGACCCCCGCACCCCTCTCAGGGGTTCAACAAACAGGACGGCGTAGCGTTCACCAACGTATTTGACAGTTCCAACGTACTGTCCACATAATTGAGGATGGCTGTACTGGACGATCTCTCTGGCTTCGAGTTCGAGGACGTGATGGAGGACGTGTTCCGGAACCTCGGCTACGAGAACGTCCGCCAGGCCGACCGCACGGCTGACGAGGGTCGCGACGTCATCATGGAGGAGGTCGTCGACGGCACGCGGCGTGCGATTATCGTCGAGTGCAAGCACACGGGGACGGTCGGGCGGCCGGTCGTCCAGAAGCTCCACTCGGCGATCGCGACGTTCGACTTCGACGGCCCGAAACGCGGAATGGTCGTCACGACCGGCCGGTTTACGAACCCTGCTCAGGAGTACGCAAACCGCCTCCAGCAGAACGATGACCCACACCCGATCGAGCTGCTCGATGGCGAGGACCTCCGGGAGATCGCCGACGAGATCGGCCTCGACCTCTACAACGGGCGCATCGAGATTCTCTGCGACGAGACGCTCCGCCCGTACGACCCTGCCGCCGACGTCGACGCGCCGGTCACGGAGGCGTTCCGCGACATCGAGAACATCGAGGCTGCCGACCTGCCAGACCCACACTCATCGGTGACGTTCCGCCCGGTGGTCGCTGTCACCGCGGACACGAACGCTGTCTTCGAGACGTCGGTGGGCGTCATCCACCGGATCAACGACCGGACCCGATTCGTCGCCCACGCCGAACGCGGGCAGCCGCATGTCGTCGATGAGGACGTCGGGACGCTGGTCACCGAGAATCTCCACGCGACGGTCGACCTCGATGCCGAGCAGTTCGGAGAGGTGTTCGACGACGTCGAGGAGCGGCGGTTCGGGCAGACGCAAACGGAGTACAAGGAGTGGGCCGTCGAGCGCCTCCAGCAGCATCACACGACGACGGTCACCTACACGGCGACAACAACGTCACGTACAACAAGACCTGTGAGCCGAACCGCTCGGACATCTCTGTCCAGTCGATCGAACCAGTGTACCTCCCGGAAGTTCGGCACACTACCGACGTCCAGGAGTACACCTACCCCTACGAGTACTACGCGGCAGGCCCGTCACGAGTGACCGCCGAGGACGGCATCCATCAGTGCGTCCACTGTCACACGAGTGGCGTCACCGAGACGTACACCTACTGTCCGAACTGCGGGGCCATCGTCTGCTCCAGCCACACCAAAACGGAGCGGCTGGAAGGCGAACCGGTCTGTACGGGCTGCGCGGTGACGGAACGGTTCGCATTGAAGACGAAGTACTTCTACGACGAAGAGAATCTCGAGGCCTTCCGCGAGGAGTACGCCGCGATGCCGATCCACGAGAAGGTGATGGAGAATAAGCTCCTCACTGCTGGTGGGGGAGTAGTTACGGCTGTTCTACTACTGCTTGGCATCCTCGCACTTGGAGGTGTAATCTGAGTATCGAGGTGTCGAATTGGTTATCGCTCGGCCCAGGTCCGACGGTATTCAATAAAGTCTCGAGGATGTTGATGATCTCTCGCCCACTCTTTTGCTTCGCCAGGTGAGTCACACCGCTCAGCGGTTTCGCAGAGGGTACATTTCGCTGTTACCCGAATCACCATTACAGGATTTTCTGTTTCCGGCGGCTCATCCACGTAATCCATACTGGACCAATCGGACTTATCGATTAAAACGGGTATTGTTCTCTGTTGTCCTGGCAATGGTCTGCTCTGAGCGCAAACACCTCGTTCTGATACGACCCTTTGCTCCCCCTGTCAATTTCATCGAGCAACGACTATTCTACAGGTATGCCTTCCAATCAGGTCGGAGATGAGTGGACCGTCGAGTGGATGACGCCCAAGCCGAACAGCGATGAATACCTCGATAACTTGGTGCTGCGCCCGGAACAAGCAGCTGAATACGGGGACGACCTCGTTATGGCTCTGCGTGTCGACGACGAAATCCTTCGAGAGCGGGGATTAGACCCTAAAGAACCGTTTGGCTGGAAAATCGAAAACGGTGAGCTACTGATGAAACAAATTTCTCGCCAAGCGTTTGAATGGGTCGCGGAAAGCGACCGAGAGGATTCACTCTATGCACAGCAGGTATTGGATTCTCGAGCTCGACGGCGGATTCGTAACTCTCAGTAGCAATCTGCAAATCATTCGTTCCGAAGAATCATATACTGGGTGCTCCTTCTCTTCAGCACTCGAACCTTGGGAGTGTCCAATTAACGATTAGCTTGGTTGAGCTAGTAGTTCGTCGACGGCGGCCGAGAGCGGTCCTTCAAACTGCCAGCTAGCCCGATCGAAGGCTTCCTCGGTCGGACCATCCCAGCGCGGGAAGGCGGAGTGACCACTCACTTTGACGGTCCACTCGGACGGCTCCTCGAACGGATTCCGTGTCGGGAGTTCGACGACGTAGAGGTACTCTTCGTCGCCGTGGATGCCGTCGGCCGGATTCTCGACGCCGTGTCCGAGCAGAAACATCGGCTGGTTGAGGTGCTCCATATTGTCCGGGTCGAGGAGATCCGAGGGTTGGTCAGCGTGGATGCTCCGGTCACGCCCTTCGTCCACGTAGAGGGTCATCGTCGAGAGCATGTCGAGGAACAGGAATTGGGCAGCGGCGTACGCAGCCCCGCGCTCTGTTCGTGTCTCGTCAAGCAGCTGCTTCAGCTGGTCCAGGTCATGGAGGACGCTATCGGGATATCCGTCCGAGTGGCGGTAGATTTGTGCGATGCGGTCGGTATCGGACTGTTCGCCTGCGGTCTCGCTCCGTTGGATGAATCGGAGTTGACTTCGTGTCGACATCGATCACCGCCGACGCGGGTGCGCCGGCACCCATCGCCGGCGCAGAAACAACCGTCAGGAAACCTTCTCTCCAGTCACCGCCTCTTCTCCTGCATAAGATTGAACGCCTGCCATTTTGCAATTCCTTCAATTGCCTCATCTATCGTTTTCGGTCCGTTCCATTGGCTACTGAGCGCCTGATTAAATTGGGCAAGGTGTGCGAGCGCATCTGTTCCGTCCTCTACTTCCCTCATCCACAGTGTCATCTCAGAGTCGCCCCGATAGTAATCCGCTGAGAAATCAAGATCTTCTAATCGAGGGTCCTCGTGAAGCTGCATTGTGGGGATAGATTCCTCGAATTCGAGGTCAATTTTCACGATTGCTTGAAATGAGGCCATATCCAATATTCGCTTGACTCGATAACTGATCCCCGTCCCGTGTTCACGCACTTCTACATCCTTAATCCGATATGATAGGGTGTCGTGTTCGAAATCGAGATCACTCTTCTGAGGGGACATATACATGTCAAATAGAAGGTCTTCGTAATCTGGGCGTAGTCTAATTTCCTGAGCCTGTTCGATCGTGAATAAGGGCAAAGAGAACTGTACACCACCAATTTGTTCGCGTAGATCCGATTCCATTGATTTTCTTCGCTGTAGTCGTTCTACAGCGCCTTCGGTTTGGACCATAAACGATGTGTGCAATTGGTAGAGTAAAAACAAACAGGCTTGGCGTATTTGCTAAGCTCTACGCTAGGTGCGCCACCTCGTTTGGTTCCTCGACGTCGTCGAATTCGCCGCGCTCGACAGGTTCCCAATCCTCACCTGGCTCCGGACTCCACCAGTCGACCTCGTAGGCGCCCGGTGCGCCGAAGATCTTCACGCGCGCCGACCCATCAGGCAGTCCGCGGCGCAGTTTCTCGTCGACGTGGAGGTTCCAGGTCGTGGTAGAATCGAAGCAGGCGAGCACGGCCTCCTCGTAGCCGCGTGTCTCGCGGGATTCCTGGAGTTCGACCTGGGTGTTGCAGTTCTTGCAGAACACCCCCTCGAACGGGATGTGAGTGAAGACCTCCTGCCCGCAGACGGGACACCAGAGGAACTCGAATAGTGCCTCGCTGTGTCGGTCAAGTACTTCGAGGGTCATTGGTTGACTCACCCGGTCGTCCCGGGCCACCACCTCCTGCCCGGCCGAAAAACAGCGCCCAGCGCTCACTCACTCACCGTTCGGGGCCGTAGACGATGCGTGAGGGGGCTTCGTATCCACAGTCGGGGCAGTCGTACCACCGCTGGACTTTCGCCCCGTCTGCTGCCTTCTCGCCGACGCGAACGTCGTTGTTCGGACACTCCGGGCAGCTGAGGTCCGGGACCGGCCGCTCCCGGAGTTCGTCACGGAACGACGTCGCGTCCTTCGTCTCGTACCCCCGCGACCACACCGGGTAGCCGTCGACGAGAATCACCCCGCGCCACTTGTACCGGTAGGAGTCCGGCGCACGATGCAGCACGGCTCGCGCACCGGTCTCGGTGTTCCGATACGCAAGCGTCGGCGAGCGGCTCTCGCGTCGCCAGTTGGTGATGCGAGGCATTGGTTAGAAGTGGACGTCAGCGGGCACGATCCAGAGCTCTTCACTCTCCTTGAGGAGTCGATCCAGCTGTCCACGGTGACGAATGCCGGTTCCGTGTTCGGTGTACAGGAAGATCGTCGGGCCGTCGTACGCACCGACCTGGTGGAAGGCGTGCCGGGCGAGGTCCTCGTCGCGCATGATCTCCTCGTCGGAGAGCTCGTCGATGGCCTCTTTCACCCGGTCGAGATTACGCTCGAATTCCTCCTTCGTCGCCTCCCAGCCACGCTCGAGCAGGTCTTCGCCATCATCAGAGGCGACGGGGGCTGCAGTCGGCAACTCTCCCCATCGCGCCTTCCCCGCAACGGACGTGTCCTCCTCGTCGAACGTGACGTAGTAGTCGAAGACGGCGCCGGCGTGTGGGTCCGCGCCGACCAGTCGGTCAAACACCGTCTTTCCGGTGGCCAGCGCGTCGTCGTGCGTCGATGCCTCTACCAGTGCGTAAATCACCATATGCATCTCGAACACCTCGAAACGCCGACGCACCGGGAATCGTTGCTCGCTCCAACTGCGCCGGCACCCATCGCCGGCGCTCGAAAAACTTTCCTCGTGACGGCGGATTCTTAGGATTCGTCCGCTCGTTCGACAGTGATGGTCAGGTCGCCCGATTCGTAGTCGGCCTCGAAGTCGACCGCGAACGCGTCCGACTCGTAGGCGGCGTGGTAAGCACGGTGGCGTTCGAGCGAGCCTGTCGCCTTGAAGTGGAAGAATGCGGCCGCCGTGTAGGGCTTGCTCTGTGTTTCGACCTGCGACTCGACGGATGCGGGGAGCGCGATTTGGGGCGTCTCCGTGTCGATACTCGCAGCGAACTCTTTCGCTTCCTCGACGGTTGCTTGCGAATGTGCCGGTGTCTCGCCGGTCAGCACGTTCACCGGGGTTTCTGTCTCGTCGGTGAATAGGACGTCTTTGAAGGTGTGTGTTCCGAGGGTCGCCTCGGGATCCAACTCGCAGTCGTGAAACGGGTCGTCCTCTGAGGTCATCGAATCACGAGCCTACGGCGGGGCTCACCCATTCCGACCCTGAAAAACAGCAGTTGCCACGAAGCAGATCGACCTAGGAGTGGTTCAGGCTCGCCTTCTCGAAGGGTGACTCTCCGGTCGGGATGAGCAGCTCCTGTCGGTCTCCAACTCGCTCGGCCAGCTTCCGTTTTAGGTACTGCCTCGCCGTCGACGGCGTGAAGACGCCTTTGTCGATCATGTCGCCGACGACGTCTTTGAGGGCCGCGAACTGGCCCTGCAGGTGGCCGTCGCCGACCGGCTCGCCGTCGTACCAGCGCACCGTCGCGAGCGCGCCGTTCCCGACCGTCTCTCCCTGTTCGACCGTCTCCGAGTCGTACTGGAGTCCGAACCACAGCGTCCGATAGGCGGTTACCTCGAACGTCGTCGACACCACGAAGAACGCCTCGTGGTGGAGGTAGTCGAGATAGTCAGCGACGATCTCGTCGAGGGTGAGCCCGGTGGCGCGGGGCTTCGGCTCGACGACCGTCGACGGTCGATCCTCGCCAGCGAGGTAGCCGTCGACCGCATCTGCCTCGAGGCCATCGGCAAGCTCTCCGAGGAGCTGTTTCGCCCACTTGGAGTCAGTGTCGTCGCCACCGAACGGCGACTCAGCCGAGATTCGGTGCTTGAGCTTCAGGTTCGCTGCGCCCCAATGGCTGTAGTGGAGCGTGTACTGTCCGTCTGTGCGTTCATACGCAACGAGTGCGCGGTGTCCCATCGAGCAATCACCTCACGGGGCGACCGCGACTGGACCGCCCCGCACCCCTCCCGGGGGACGAACAACGCTACTCGTCGATCGGGTCGGGGGAACTGAGGTCCGCGTGGAGGACTTCGCCATCGTGAACGACGTACCGCTTGGCCAGGACTGGGAAGCGGCATTTGGTGAACCCCGCCGTCTGGATATCGAACTCTTCGTTGGCTTCGAGGTGGTCGGCGAGTTCTCGCAGGAATTCGTGGGTCACGATCCCGCCTTCGTAGTCGGGCAGGCCGTTCTCCCGCGCCTCGTACACCTCGAAGTCGTCGTACCCCCAGATGGTGAGCTCTCCGTCTTCGGTCACCTCCCAGTCGAGCGTCCCGAAGCAGTAGCTCTCACAGAGCTCGCGGACTGCCTGCGGATCCGATACGATCGCGCCGGTCGACGTCGTCGCAGCTTGCAGTGTCGCCATGTCTGGACCTCACGGGGTCGCCCCCACACCCCTGTCGGGGGCGATAAACCGACGCGAGAGGTGTCTCCCGAGGCGTGGCCGGCGACGCCAGTTAGGAGTCTGCGTGGGCGTTCGCCCCGGCTCCGTCGCTCGGCCGCGTGAGAAGGTTCACCTCTTCCAGGAGGTCTCTCGCGGTCTCGACTCGCTCTCGATCCGCGTCGTCCAACCGGTCGACGTCGAGTCGGTTGAGATTGCTGAGTATACGATGCATCCGGTAGCCCTGTTTGAACTCTTGCTCCATCGGAAGCGCCTCACCGCTCGCCGGCGCGGAAAGACTCCCAACCGGGACTGGCGTCGGGGGTGGAGGAGGTAAGATCGTAACCAACAAAACTCGGTGATACCCGCAGGCTGTTGGTTAATCAATATCCAGTACTAATGCTACTCGAGACTAGGGCCGTAGCGATCAGAGCCACACACCCGGCACTTCCAGATCGGCTGTCCCGTCCACACCTCATCCGGGATCGACTCGTGGGCCTTGAACCGATACTTCGTGAACCCCGGTCGGTTAACTAGATCAGCGAGCAGGCCGCGCCGCCTGGAGCACGACCAACGAGGAGCACCAGGCGCTCGTCGACCAGGGCCAGTTGCGCTGCGTCGAGGCGGGCGAGACGACGCGCTATCAGCCGGACTACACGCGACTGCTCTTCGAAGAAATCTGCACGCTCATCGAGGAGAACACGCGCGAGGAGTTGCGGAACGAATTGGTCGCGATAACCGAGGAGACTGAGGAGTGGCAGGCGACCTACAACGTCGAGACATGGGAAGATTTCGAACAGTCGCTCGCCGACGGCGACCTCGCAAGTAGCGAACTTCGCGAACGCCGCGACGTTATTGGACGTTGGGAGGAGTACCAGGAAGACCGCCGACTCATCAAGCACGCGTTGGCACTCTACTCAGATGTCGAAGCCCCTCGCGAACAGATGATCGATGTGGCTGACCGTGACACAAACTAATTTTCGCGGTCGTCGAACCTGCGGGCGTCATAGGGCGACACAGCTATTCGTCGGACTGCTCGCCCAACTTCTCTCGAAGCTCGACCGCGGCCTTCTCGAAATGTTCCGCGAGGAGCGGCGTTCCCGATGTCGCCCGCTCGTCGAGGAATGCGACGGCGTCAGTGATTGCATCAGCGTCCCGTTCTGCGGTCATGACACAGTCGACATACCCGTCGAGTGCCCGACTGAACGCACGCGAGAAGTGGTCGTACGCGCCGTCGACGCGCTCCATGTTGTCGTCGAGCGACTCAACGAGTGCCCGGTAGACGGTCGCCGCCGACGCGTCCCGCTCCTGCTCGCGGTACTCGCTCGCGAGATCGAACCACTGCGTGAAGTTGATGGGCTCGAAGACGACGGGGTACTCAGGGTTCGTTTCTTCGAACCGCCGGTCGATCGCGGTGCGATGCTCGTCGACCGACTGGCTCGTCGGTTCGCCAACACGGGCGAGAAACCGATCACGGAGATCCGTATTGGTCGCGAGTTCGTCACGCAGGAACGCACGGAGTTGGTCGGCGTCGGCACCGTCAAGTGTGGCGTCAAGTCGATCGCCTTCGTCTGCAGGTGGGTCGTCGACACACCGAAGCAACACGGCGACGACGTGCTTGCATGCTCCCGGCCCGTCGTACGGACAGTCGCACCACGGGGCAAACCCGTTGGTGGCGAGGTCAACACGGACATCGTACTGACGGCTGCCGCTCACGACTGCGGTTACAGTAGTGTCGATGCGGTGAATCCCGTGGATACGGCCCTCCTCACGGTATCGTTCGCCGCGTTCGAAGACTGCGTCCGTGCAGATGTCCCGGACTGCGTCCTCGGTTACATCCATCCTTATGGTGGGTTTGACGCACTATTCAGCCGATCCAGTGCATCATCCTCGTACGCTGTTCGCCACATTGCATGGACGGCACGCGTCACGAGTGACACCTCGGTCACGTCGATACAGGACGGTTCGGCGTCCGTCGTCGTGGCCTCGGTCGGCGGGTGGAAATGGATCTCGGGGGAGTGTGTGTTTGGATGGCGATCGAAGCGCCAGTTGACGTCGTTGCTATCGACGTAGTGGAACGAATACATCCCCAGTTCGCTCCACTGGATATCGAGCCGAGCGTTCTCTGCGTCGCCCAATCCATCGCTGAGACTGATCTGCAGTTCCGTAGGGGCGACGACATGATCATACGCCGTTTCGTCGACGAGCGGCTCAAGTTCGAGCCAGAGGTCACGAATCCGCTGGAGTGCCGGAAGATAGATCGGCCCGAACTCGCCGGCGCGGTCGTTACCGTTCATACAGCGAGCTGGTGGCTGGCCTCGTCGTAGGCGAGTGCGGCTTGTGCGACGGCGAGATTCTGTCGCGTTGTCCGCCAGGCGGTGAGGTCGTCCCAGCCGCCCGTCTCGTCGGCGTCGAGTTGCTGGGCGAGTTCCTCCGGTGACACCACGTCGTAGCGGTCCTCGTAGCGCCGGATCTCGGCCTTCATCTCCTGGATGCTGTCGAGCAACTCGGGTCGAGTAACTTCCTCACGCAGCTCGCGGATCCGCGACATCAACACCCGGTCGCTGTTGCGCTTGTACAGCGTTGTTTGGCCGTCCTGTTCCGTCTCCGCGAACCCGGTGTTCACGAGCGACTTGCAGTGGCGACGCGCCGTCGGCTCGCTCACGAGGGCCCGCTCGGCGATCTCGGCTGCCGATTGCCCATCGTGGGTTTGTTCGACGATTTCGTACACCCGCTCGAACGGAGTAGTGTCGTCTTTCCAGTCCGCCTTGACCTGCTCGTTGACGTCGTCCCACGTCTCGGTCATACTGGATGCTACGCAGTCTAGGAACAAATAGTTTTGTGGAGAAAATTATCTAACTCCGGTGCTTGTAGGCGAGCATTGTCAGGCTACATGCTCCTCTAACGTCTTGTGATGCGTCTGTCGAGGCTGTGGACGTGGGTGACGAGGTGACTGTCGGAATTCGTCCCGAAGATATCTATCCCGGCAGAATGCGCGTCGAAGTGGAAGACCCTTCTTCGCTCATCTCCACGCGTGTTGATATTCTCGAACCGATGGGCGACGAGATATTCGCATACATGTTGTTGGGCGAACGCCGTACATCGATGGACCAGTCGAGAGCCGATGACCAGCTGCTGATGAGTGTTGACCCCGACTCGACGATTCGAGAAGACACGGACGTCGAAGTCGTGATAGACCGGGGGAACGTCCACCTCTTTGAGACGGCGTCGGGCGAGGCACTCGCCCACGGTCTGTCCCCCGTTTCAGCCGACTTAGAGACCGAGACGACAGCCGACGAAGACGACTGAAACGGCCCGACGCGACGGCCTCGACGTCGCCGACGTTTCGACGAGCAGATGGACGACGTGGAGTCGCGTCCCCTCTGTATTCGGAGTGCGACTATCGTCGCGGGTTCCACCGAGATGGTTTGTGAGGCAGAACCGACACTTGGTACGGTTCGCAGGAATCGACGTACTGTACGAGGAACATTCGCTTCGCGTCGATCTCACTCGATCAGGATACGATCCGAGCTCTTCCTTTCGCTCTGCTCGTCCAGCGTTCCCCCGTGGATAAAGCTCGTCATCAGGAACGTGGGCCAATTCGCCAAGTGGTCGTGTTCCTCAAAATCAGAGTAGTGGTCCGTCCTCTCTTGTGAATGGCTTCCCTCGTTATGGTATTTGAACTCATGCTCCCCTTCTTCACGAAATCACTATCAGGTTCCTTCTACAGTTCCCGAACGACTTCTGCCGGCACTCCCGCGACGACGGTGTTGGCAGGCACGTCTTTCGTTACTACGGCACCGGCGGCTACGACCGAATTTTCACCGATCGTTACGTCGGGCAGTATCGTCGCACCGGCACCGATCCACGCGTTGCGTTCGACAACGACCTCCCCCGGCACCAGCGTCTTTCGACGATCCACATCCACCGGGTGACCTTCGGACGTAATCGTTACCATCGAACTGATCATGACCTCATCTTCGATGGTGATGCCTCCCAGGTCCAGAAATGAGCAGGCGTGATTGATGAAAACGTTGCGTCCCACGCTGGTATGCTTTCCAACGTTGATGTGAAACGGCGGGAAAATCTTCGTGCTCTCGTCGACTTCTTCGCCAATTATCTCTCCTACATAGTGCCGTATCTCGTCTACGTCTGTCGCTGTATTCAGCTTCCTCTTCAAGCCTATTGTTCTATTTACTTCCTCGGAGATCTTCTGATACCCTGGGTCGTCCATCGGGACCGGCTCACCGGCTTTCAGCCGATCGAAGATATCTCTCGGGAGGACTCGGATCGTCGAGGACCGGGCACGCTCGCTGATCATCGAGTCGAGGTACTGGCTTCCCTGGTACTTCGCGCGGTAGGCTTCGTCAATACGGTCGTTCAGCGCCTCGTCTGTTACCGACTCAAACGAGACGTCCTTCGTCATGCCGGCCACCTCGATTCGCCCGGCGTTTTCCCGAACGGCAGCCTGGTACCAACTCGAATCCTGACCGTTGTAGGCGCGCACATAGAGATTGCCATCTACAGCGACGCTCCAGATCCGCGTCGGTGTGCCGTAGGTTTCGCCGTCCTCACGGAACGGTGCAACGTGCAGGTCATCGGACTCAGCAATCTCGGTCAGTTCGTCTTCTGGCCATGAACTCATTGTTATCGCTTAACAGGGTGTTGTAGATCGACTTGCACTATAGTCTTCACTGCCTCTTGCTCATCCATCGCTTCGTAGCCGTCCGGCACGCGGTCGAGGTCAACGGTCTCCCTGACGATCGGCTCGGAGAACTCGAGCGGCGCCGCAACCGTCGCCCACCCCTCGTCGATTGCGTCGTCGACAGGCAGGGCTTCAATGTCGGGGTCGTCGACGGTCAGCTCCTCGTACACCCGTTCCGGCAGGACGAAGGCGATGTCGTTCCGGCGAGCGAACCCCCGGACGGCCTGGTACCGACTGTTCGACGGTTGCCCCATCGCGACGAACAGGCCGGTGTCAGCGATGTGGAGCCGGCTCACGCGTCGTCAGCGCTGTCGCCGTCGATGTCCAACTCGTCGAGTCCCGCCCCTGTGTCCTCAATGGCGTAGTGCTCGTGGACGACGGGCCGGAGCGCCTGGAGAATCATCTCCGCAGCTAGCGGCGAGATGTCCAGATCCTCGGCCATCAGGCGGTGGGTTACTTCCCCACGCTCCCGAGCGACGGCGTAGGTGAGCGCGGTCGCGAGGCCGGCGACGCCGTGGCGGTCGATGTAGGTGTCGATGTCCGCGTCCGTCTCCCGGCGGCCGACGGCGTCGATCAGCGCCGGCGTGATCGTGTACTCGCGGTCGCCCGCGGTCGTCGTCACGGTCAGTTCGATCTCCCGAGCAGCGTACCGGCGAGGCTGTTCGTCGTCGGTGACGTCGACGACGCCGGCGTCGACGAGCCGGTTGACGTAGCTGTAAGCGGTTCCCTGTGCGAACTCGAGGTCGTCAATTACGTCCTGGACGGTCGCTTCCCTCTCCCGGGCGAGGTACGCGTACATCTGGGCGAGCTGTGGCTCCTCGAGGAGATCGGCGACCGAGAGGAAGTCCTGGACGATGTCGCCGTCGGCGCGGTTTGAGGTGTGTGACACGATTCGTTCTTGATTACAGTTTACAGCGAATCAGTAAAGAGTGTTGGGTCACTCCGCCGGCGTCGCGACGAGATGCTCCTCGAGGTCGCGCGTCCAGTACGTCGCGAGCCCACCCGGACTACAGCGAGCGCACAGCTGCAACGGGCCTTCCAGATGCCCTAGTTCGACCCGGAATCCCGTGAGCGCCGCGAGCGTGTCGACGACCAGCCCACAGCCGTCACAGGCGATGTGATCGCGCTTGTCGGGATCCGGCTCCGTCTGGATCGCGCAGTCGACGCAGATCGGGTGGGTGACCCGTTCGTCCTGTCCCCAGGTGTGCGCCTCGCCGACCTCGGCGCCGGGCGAGGCGTCGCAGAAGGCACAGCCAGAGAGCGTCTGTTGCATCACTCGGCCTCCACGTCGGCGTCGCGGCCGGCCGCCCAGCCACGGTGGAAGACGACCAGCTGTGTCGTCGAGTCGAACGTGGTGCCGCTCGGCTCGTGAACCAGAACTTGGTCCTCGGGAACCAAAGTGACGACGGCCGCGTCGACGAGGTCATTGACCAGGCGTTGGGCCATTTCGTCGTCGTCGACGTCCGCCGTGTCGACGCCGATGGCGTCGCGGTCCTGGGTGAGCTGTTCTTTCTCGAACTGTTCGTAGTCGCAACTCGTGTCGTCGTGCGGATCGGGACTAGGCATGGAGAGTCACGCAGAGCACCCTATTGTGCGCTGCACGTCTCACGGCGTGCACGAGAAACAGCCCAGTCGGAGAGTCAGTCCAGTTGCAGGTTGTGATAGCCGACGACGGCAACGCCGTCGATGAACAGAACAACCTTCGGAAAGTCGAGAACCGACAAATTAGCTCTCATCGAGGAGTGAGATACCGTGCTCAACCACAGCGTCAGTAACGAAGAGACTCGTTTCAGTCTGGAGCGCTCGCATCAGCTCAGCCGCCGCTGATTTCTCGAGTTCTCCCCGTGTAGACGCAAGCACGAGAATCCCAATCGAGCCATGGACTTCCACATCGTGATCGTTCGCAGCGTCTCGTGCTGCAAGGTCGTCAGTCAGGAGGACGGCAGCGCGTTCAGATGCGACGGCGAGTGCAGCTGTCTCACCGGGGTCCAACTCGACGCCAAGGCCGGTTGTATCACTCTCAACCAGTTCGTACTCTATGGTTTCGAGCGCAGGTGGGACCATCCCCGCCTCGAGTTCTTGGTAGACAGTCTGTGGAATCAGCAGCTCGTCGACGACCGAGAGCAATGCAAGCGCGTCAATCTCGTCGAGATGAATAATGGGGCCCGCATCAGCAACCGCGAGGATCACGCATTCAGTCCCCACCGAACATCGTCTTCGACGACCTGTACCTCCTGCTCTGCTCGCTTGACACGATCTCGACCGACGAGGTTGATTGCGGTCTCGCGGTCGATGTCGTCGTCGATGTATCGCGAGAGGACGAGGTCAACCCAGAGATCTTCGACGCCGCGTTCCAACGCCTGTTCGAGGATCTCTGATTCGGGGATACCCCGCGCTTCGGCGATTTCTTGCACCCGTTCAGTGAGATCCGTGGCCATGAGTAAATGATTGCTCTGTAGTGACTTAAACATCTGTGGACCCCCTCTAGGGGTTCTCAGAAACGACCTTGGACAACCGTTTCGTTCATGCTCACATCGACATCATCCGAACCATCACTCTTCGCGAGATGGAGGTTCCGTTGGCGCTCGCTGCCACGCCGTTAACCAACATCGCGGAAGTCTGCGGTTCTGTGTTGGTTAACGATATAGTGGGCTCAGAACTGATGAAGAGACATCACGCGGAACGTATCTGGCTCAGCATTCGGCGGCTCGTCAATTCGGTCAAGGGATAACCGCGAGAGTCGGTTGACCAACTCTTCACGAACCGCTTCACGGCTGACTGTCGTTTCGTGCCAGCCGAGACGCTCGTCGAAATACCGCTTCTTGAACCGCTGACCGATGTCGTCGACGGCGATGAACTGTGTCCGCTTCGTGCCCGCCACGCTCGTTGAGACGAACTCGGCTCCGACGTCTTCGTGGGTGAGTTCGACGAGTACACACTCGACAACTGAGACGATGCCAGTCGGACTTCTGTTGTGAGGGAGCGTCAGGTCGAGATCTGCCCACGGTTCGTCGCTCGGTTGTTCAGTATGCTCGCCAGAGAGTCGTGATCGCTGTTGCTCGTGGTCGGAAGACATAGATTGCATGGGGACTGCTGACTCCTCCACCCCTCAATGGAGGATGAAAACAGCCACAGCAATTGTTCACGTACTAACGGAGTTCATTCAGACACCCCTACCGTGAGGAATATCTTCCAGCCTAAGAACACGATCAGGAATACTGATCCGCGAGTACACAGCCCAGCGCCCGTGCCAGGGTTAGTTGAATCGGTCTCGTTCAATGGATAGCAGAAGCTATAGACAGATTGGACAGCGAAGCAGAGACGTCATGTCGTGGTATATCCTCATACTCGCAGGCCTGTTTGAGATTGGTTGGGCAATTGGGCTCGAATATTCGGACGGACTCTCAAAGCCAGTGCCAACAGTCGGTACTGTTGTCGCTCTCATCATCAGTATGGTACTCCTGGCTCAAGCCGTCAAAGACCTCCCTATCGGGACAGCATATGCTGTCTGGACAGGTATCGGGGCCGTTGGGACAGCCACGCTTGGAATTATTCTCTTTGATGAACCAGCCGCTCTCGCCCGAATACTCTTCATCGGCGTGATCGTCGTCGGTATCGTCGGTCTACACGCTGTCTCGGGTGGACACTAAACCGCTGGTTGTCACTTGCCTCGTCTGAACCCGGCCCAGACACAATTGTCGACACACACGCACATTGACTGACCGGCTGTTTCGCAGGACTGCTCGTCTGAAGGAGAGGATTTCAATAAGGCCGCGTCGTCAGCGAGAGTATCTCACTATCAACCCATGTTGCGGCGACGTGGCCTCAGTTCAACCACGATCGTGTCCGCTCCCACACTGACGCAGATTTCGTGTCACGATCTTCATCCTGGTCACGCGGTGCTGCTGCCTCGACACGCTGCTCAAGCCGGTCAACAGTCGCTTCCAACTCCTCGATGTACGCCTGTTTTTCCGCGAGAGTCGCCTCGAGCGTTTCAACTCGCTCAGTCAACACCCGGTTCTTCTCGGCGAGATACGCCTTGTCCTGCGTTGATTGCGGTCCCACACTCTGTTCCGTCGTAGTCTCGTGGTCCCCACGAGGCTGCGTATCTGGGCCGTAGAACTCCGATGTCTGCTGGACTGCTCGTTCAAGTGTCTTCTCACCGTATGTCGACCCGTCTGCATAGTGGACTTCGTCCCATTTCTCGCGGTACAGCCCCGAGTCCCGAAAGAGGCGGTCCATCTGTGGGTGGTTCCCACCCGTCCAGAACGCGAGTAGACAGCAGAGTGCCATATCTGCCTCCGAGTGGCTCTCATACCCACTTGTCTGCCCTCGCCACAACCGGTCGAACTTCTCACCGTTCGCTGCCTCCCTCGCTTTTGTCAGCACAACCTCGTCATTGAGGGCAGGCTCACTCGCGTCATCACGTGCTGCTGCGGGTGGTGTTGAGCCCGGTGGCTTCGTTGTCGACACAGTATCGGACTGGACGTATTCACGATGGATGTCGACAAGTGCATCCTGTCGACGTGTGATCTCTGTTGGCGTCCCCGCAACGTGAGCACCGGTTACTGTGAAGAAGCGCGCCGTATCGTAGCACTCAACGCCTCCACGGCGATTCCGTCCTGCGGGAAGCTCACCCACAACGAGGATGTGGAAACCCGTTCCCGATGGCGACACCTCCGTGTAGGAATCTAGCTGTGTGATTATCGCCTGTGCGTCGTCGTCAATCGTACCCGTCTTGGGGTCTCGACAGTCGTCTAAATCCACACCGACAAACGGGTCGTCATCGGTGAACACAAACCCAATCCCATCAGCGTCGTCTGACTCGACAGCCGCAACCGCAGTATTGAGATCAGACCATGTCACAGAATCAGTTGCCGAACCGAAGCCGCCAGTTGCAGGGTTGACGTGGACCTTCGTCGCTTTGTCATCTCGCATCTCACTCCGCCAGCAAACCCACTGCTCACGCTCGCGAAGTTCGGGGTGGCAGCTGGTCTATATCGAGGTCAATTTCATCACACATTCGTTGTTCCTCGCTGACTCGCAGTCATCTCAGAGTCCAAATACGTCTGCATTGTCTGCTCACTTTGACAATACCCAGTTCCGACGGGGTCCCCCCTGTCTATACTAGTCGGATTCTGTCGTAACCGACAATCCGAATCTGTCCAAGATACGCCGTTCAGTTCCGCTATTATCCGAATTCTATCGTAACGGCTGTCGTAACTCTGGGCGATACTATCGTAATCTGTCGTAACCATCCGTCTGAACACTCCTTCGGCCGATTTCTTGTTGAATCGGCCGTTGTTCGTCTGACCGGGGACAAACGCTGACAGACCAGTATCAGTCATTAGATAGTTCCTCCCGAGTAAGAGCAAGCCCATCGTAATGACGAGTTGTGGCATTCCCTTCTTTCTTGACCGTGCTATCGAACTCAACGTGCTGTCTCAGCCGGCGTGTGAACCACCGCTTTGAGTCCGGTGAAAGCCCCTGTTCAGTCACCCACGACTGATACAGTTGTAAACCCGTTCAGAGGAGACAGATCCGTGGGCTGTCTCACGGAGGAACTCCTCTACGAAGCGGCCCACAACAGCATCAGGGCCGTCTGCAAGCTCCGATACGTCGACCAGAGACTCGTCCGACTCGTCTGATGTGGGGGTTGCGGCTCTTTCGGCCGCTGCGGTATTGGATTGGGTTGGCTGTGCGACGAGATCCAGCTCCGAGAGGTCACTCAAGGGCCGTACTGTGCCGTCCCGATAAATTACTGCGTCACCGTCGTTCCGAAGAATGACGATAAGATACTGTACTGAATCTTGGATACGGCAGTTCATCTTCGGGGACGAATGGCCGCTTGAGCTTAGTCCAGTCAGCAGTAAACGCCGCTTTCGAGTCGGCTTCGGAGGTCGGGCAGTCGGTCACGCTTCGGACGGGGTCGAACGAATCGCTTGGCCATACCCACACAGACGGGCCGGTCACTATTCAACCTTCGAGCGTATCGCGAGCCAGTCGTGGTCGACGTGGAGATCGGCGTTCCGAAGTGGGTCGTGAGGTGAGCGATTATGATGACGAGAGTGAGGCGGTACGCCGTGTTCAAGGTAAGATCGTACCTGTATTGCGGTACTCTTCAAAACAGCCTCGTGTCCCGGTCGAGTGCCGAGTAATCCATAGCAGTTGTATTCGGCACGTCTCGTGGAAAAGACGGCTCCTCCGGCCATGAACGCTTGTCCAGTTGGTGGTTATATCACCGCAGATATCCACCTCGGGGGCCGTTCACACTGTATTCCGGAATCTCCATTTGGATGTGCTCACTGGCGTCGTACTGCGATAACTGTGAGCAGTATCGCCACCACCGAACCGACGAGACCAAATCCGGGACTATCTACGTCGGTCGAGAGCGGCGTCTCCGTTGAATTATCACTAGCTGCGCCCTGCACGTTCTCGGATGTGACGACATCTGTCGGCGTCGAGGCTCCCGACGCTTCCGCCGCTTCGACAACTACGGTCTCGGTGACGTTCGCTGTTTGACCCGCGTCGTTAGTCACCGTCAACTCGACTGGGTACGTGCCCGGTTGGTCGAGGACCATCGTCGTAGTCTCACCAGACTGCTGACGTCCAGCTACCGACCACTCGTACCTGACGAGTGCTCCGTACGGCGTCGACGACCCGGTCGCGTCGAGCGCGAACGCTTCACCGACCGCGACCGTTGTCGGCATCGACGAGAGCGTTGCCTCGGGTGTCCCGACAAGTGTGACTGAAAACGGAGAGAATCCAGTCGTCGTGGCTTCGACCGTGACTGTTCGATTCGTCTGGTTTACGACAGTCGTATTCAACAGACGCCAAGTTCCGTTGGCGTGATGAGCGACTCGGATGGCGGTTGCAGTCGCGCCCGCGGTCCGCACAGCTGCTCGCGGGAGCTGTAGTTGAACGGTTGCGGACGCGTTCTCGGCCGGTGGCGACCCGGTTAGCTGGAATGCGACGAGCGACTGTCCGGGGAGGGCCTTGGGTACTGATTCACTCGTGGCAAATTCGACCACAGTGATGTTGCCTCGAACCTCCGCATCGGGTCCGAATTGAATCCGAGATACGGTCGTGTTCTGCGTGAAATTCACCGAGACAGGCCCGGACTGATTTGTCGGGAGCGACACTCGCTCGGCGTACGTCGGCGTCGCGTTCACAGGCACGTCGAACCGTTGTCGAATTGCAGACGCGTTCTCGAGTATCGTGCGTTCGCTGTCGCCGGTTCGTTGGACAGTAAGTGTGACCGTCGCTTCGTCCGTCTCACCGTCTTCGTCGCTCACCTCGTACGTGAACGAGTCCCTCCCCGTGAACCCGTCGGTTGGCGTGTAGGTGAACGACCCGTCCGAAGCGAGGTCGAGCACACCGTTCATTGGGTTGTTCACGACCGACACCGAGAGGGAGTCCACCGCGTCGTCGGGGTCGCTATCGTTAGCGAGGAGTCCGCTCTCGGTCGTCACATCGAGTCGCGTCTCCGCGGAAACGCTGTACGAATCGTTGTTCGCAGACGGTGCGTCGTTCGAACTCCCCCACGTAGCGCCACCACCGCCACCGACTTTCTGGACCGTCACGTTCAGCGTGCCCGTGTCGGTATTACCACCGACGTCCGAGACGTTCAGCGTGACGGTGTAAGTACCGGGGTCGGCATAGGTGTGATTCGGCGTTGGGCCGGTCGCAGTCGGCGACCCGTCACCGAAGTCCCACAGATAGGACGTGATGTCGACGGTGTCGGTCGATGCTGAACCATCGAATGAGACCGGACTGTCCTGGTCTGCTGGATTCGGATTACTGGTTGGCATGGCGACGGGTGCACCGGTATCAATGACGTAGGTCTCGCCGGTCGTGTAACTCCCGTCGGCGCTGCCGGATTCCCCGCCTTCGACCAATCGGTTACCGTCACTATCGGTGATACTGTCGTCGTCAACGAGATCGAGTCGGAGGGTCCCGTCGGTCGAGATGTTAGTGACGGAGACGACGTAACGAACGTCACTCCCGGCTACAGACACATCGCTGTCGGCGTTCTCTGTCGGCGTACTGTCGGTCCTCGTTAGCGTGAAATCACTCGCATCGACACCGGAGACGGGTTCCGAGAACGTCACGGTGAACGTCACGTTCTCAGAAGTAGTCACCCGGTTAGTCGGGCTGTTTCGAGTGACGGATTCGACCACCGGCTTTGCGATACCCTGCGCTCGCAACTGGTCACCCCGGTCGAGCGACCGCAGTACCGGGTAGCCGTCCGCCGCCGCGTCGGTGTCCTCGCTCTCGACGGTCTCCCACGTCCCCGTGAAATCGAGGCCGGACATGTTCGCTTCCGCGCTCGCACCCTGCATCTCGGGTGCCGGGTCGGTGTCGGCCGTCGCTCCGAAGCCGCTGACGTCGGTGAAGGTTATCGGCTCCCACCCATCTCCCGTACTCACACTGTCCTCGTTCGTCGTTCCCACGTCCCAGTAAGCCTGCTCCACGGTAGTCGGTTCAACAGCGGAGCCACCGACGAGGCCACCAATCCCCTGCGTCTCGTCGTCGATACTGAGAGCCCCAGTGGCGTACGAACGCTGAACCGTTCCTCCAGGATCCGCTTGGAACGACCCGAGTACTCCACCGGCGTACCAGCTCGCAGTAACCGTGCCAGTAGCGTAGGAATCCGCTATCGTTCCCGTGGAGACGCCGACCAGTCCGCCAGCAGACGTGCTGCCTCCCCCTCCGTCGACGGCTCTTGCAGCGAAGGAGCGATTGACCGTCCCCTGGTTGAAACCGACCAGTCCGCCAAACCAATCGCTTCCACGAGTCGGTTCTCCAATCGCGTAGGAGCGACGAACCGTCCCATCGTTACGGCCGACTAGGCCGCCAACTCGATAAGTCCCGGTAACCTCACCAGTGACGTGAGAGTTCTCGACGGTCCCATCGTTATACCCGGCGAGCTGTCCGGTTCTTCTCGCGCCGGTGACGGATCCGCCCTCGAGACCGATGTTGGTGATCGTTCCTCCCGACGCAACCTCACTAAACAGGCCAACGGAGTATGTCCCTCCTCGGTTGATAGTCAGGCCGGAAATCGTGTGGTCGTCGCCATCGAAGGTGCCCGTAAACTCGTTGTTTCTGTCCCCGATCGGGTCAAACCCATTGTTGCTGTCCCACGTCGATGTCTCGCTCGCGTTGATATCTCGGGTTAGAACGTAGTTATTCCCCAGTCCCTTGTCATCGATACACTGGAGTTTGTCCAGCGTGTCGACCTCGTAGTACGTTTGCCCCGAGATGGTCTGATTGGTCCATGAAACGGCGCTACACTGCGATGTGTCCGGAATATCGGCGGCTGCCACCCCCGAAAAGGCGGTGACACCGACACCCAACGAAACGACGAGGAGTGTTATTACCACGAGTAGCCACCGACTGACCCTCGCACCCATCAGACACTTACTCCGTCCAACCTTCGGTTGCGTCGATCGCGGTCCACGGTCGCCCGTAATGCGGTTTTATTCATATATTCAGTACGAATTCAACCGCAAGTATAGTCATTGGCTGAGACGGTGTTTCACGGCATGAGAAATCGGTCATTCAGACAACCAGAACCGCAACCACAGCTGTGTGACGGTGACGCCAACACTCCGGCTGCGTGGCGTGATATATTGGAGGAGACGAAATACGTATCATTCATAGCCTCATGATAGTCGTATGAATTGCTACAGTCGTGACCCCTCCCGACTGTTGAACTACCATCCACTGTTGGCCGCGGTCCGTGACCGGTCGGTCGACCGGTCGACATTGGAGACTGAACTCGGAGTGTCCAGAGCGACCGTCTACCGCCAGACTTCCACATTGGTCGACGAGGGACTACTCGAACGGACGAGCCTGGGATATCGGACGACCGGCGCGGGAGCGGCGGTTCTCGACGCCGCCGACCGCTTCGAACGCTCGCTGGCGGCGGCCGACCGGCTGAAGCCGCTGCTCGAACACCTATCGCCGCCTGCCCTCACCGAAAACCTCCACCTCTTCGCCGATGCGATAGTGATGGCAGTCGACTCCGAGTCACCCTACGCCATTGAGCAACGCCTCGAATCCATCATCAGCGACGTCGACGAGCGAATCTACGGGGCTGCAACGAGTTTCGGCTCACCGGTGACGCTCGCTCGGACCGTCGACCGCGTCAAGGGAGGCGTCGACTTCGAGTGGGCCCTCCCGCAGGCGGTCCTGGAACGCCTCGAACGCCAACACGGCGAACTGCATGAAACAGTACGTGCCCACGACAACGCTGCCGTCTACGTCACCGAAGACGTGATCGACCTCTCGTTGTACGACGACACGCTCGTGCTCACAGGGTTCGACACCGACCGAGGAACGCTGGCAGCCGTCGCCATGACCGACAGCCCTGCAGCCGTCGACTGGGCTTGCGACGTCTTCGAGACCCATCGTGAGCGCGGCGAGCGACTAACCTAAGTGGGCCACGGCGACGCCACCACCGGAACTCACGAAATACTGTGCAAAAGTATTGTGAGTTTGTTGGACCAACACAGTCGTAGCCCACCAGAGTGTTGACCCATCTGCGGGTGTTGGCAGCCCCGTGACCATGCGGAACTAATGTTGAGACGCCTGCACCCCTAGCTGGCGAAAACAACTCTCTATCGGCGAGATTGGAGTAAGGGTTGTAGATAACCCCCAAATCATGACAAGAACCTCGTGCTGAATAGAGAGGATGAGTTCAGCAACTCGTCCGTACCTATCTCACGCGGCCGTTAGTCGAGTCACTCCTTGCGAAGGTGCGCGGAGGCTTCGCGACGACCTGCGCGTAACAGGAGGACGCCGAGCGCGACGAACCAGACGATCTGGGTCAGCCCGAAGACGCCACCGCCGATCTCACCGAGCGCTGGAATCGCCGAGAGGATGCCTGCACCTCCGACCACGAGCCCGAGATAGTTCACCAGTCGGTGGAGCGCCCGCGTCCGGAGCGCGACCACGCTCACGAGTAGCGTCCAGAGGCCGCCGACGATCTCGTTGCCGCCGCCCAGCCCGTCGATGACCGGACTGACCGCCAACCAGACCGTCGTCGCCTGCGTCGGGTCGGTGCTGTAGAGGTCGACGACGACGCCCGTCGCGAGGGTGGCGACCATCCCGCTGGCGATGACGAGCCCGGCCCAGATGAGCCCGAACGCGGTCGTCGCTCGCATCAGCATCGGTGCCCCGGCCGCGAGGCGCTCGTGGAGCGTCAGCACGAGCGCCACCAGCACGATGCCGAAGACCACGTAGATGAGCAGGTACATCGCGGACAGCGTCGTCTCGTTCGTGGCGAACAACTCGACCTGCTGGAGCGCCCCGGTGACGCTCGCGAAGTCGAGGACGACGAGGAAGTACGCGATCCCCGCCACGTAGATGGCCGCCTCGACCAGCGCGGCAAGGCCGCCCATCGTCAGATAGTTCCAGCGGCCCACCGTGGGCGACTGCTCGATACTCTCCCCTACTTGACCGGTCGTTGCTGCCATTCGGTTTCTTCCACAGTGACATTACCGCCGGAGGAGATAGCCCTGTCGTACACGGTTCTCCCCCACCGATGGAGCGCGAGCGGCCAGTGGACTACGCGAGTGGATTACCGACCGAGCATCGTCGCGATGCCGGCGAACACACGCAGGAGCGGTCGCTGAACCACCCACGGGAGTCCTGCGAGACGCACGTCCGCTCGGTGGTGAGAGAGAACTGCGCCACCGCGAACAGATCCGGATAGCCCACAGTAGCGCTGCGGCGCTCGGCTCGTGGAGTCGTCGGCCACTCAATCGGTACGACCGTCGCGTCTCAGCCGTGGCGATACGAGCGAGATGCTGGTGGCGGCCGCTCCCGAAGCGAGGATGACGATGATTCCGGCGTCCGGGGTTCCCCGGAGGACGTACGCAATCCCGATGATGAGTACACCCCAGACGAGTACGTTGGCGAGAACGAGACGCTCGCCGGGACTCTGGAGCGCCTTCCGAACGTTGTAACCCATGCCCTCTGGACGCCAGAAACGGAGATAGCCCTTGTGCTTCCGCTGTAGCGGGGCTGAACGCTGCTGTGTGGTTCACGGGGGGTCACAAACGGAGTCTTCCAGTCTGACTCGGTTCGAGTACTGTGACGTTGCGCCGACCCGTCTGACCGACTCGCGCTCTGTATTCAGCACGAACCGTTCGAACTACTCGGGTTCTGTCAGGAACACCGTGACCGACTCAGAGAGTGTAATCAGTGGGGAAATACCAATAGTTCCATGCTTATATTGATAATTCAGCCATCGGGTAGTACTGCTTAGCGATTAGAATCAATACTCCTGCGTTTCTTACATTCTCCACAAAAGTCTGAGGGCAACTCAGATATGGAACCGACCTGTTTCTCTGAAGTGAACAGATTATGGGTTACGTAGTGGTCTGCCCATCCGCAGCGAGTGTTTTCTGCAAAGTGCCACTTCTGATCCTCTTTTCGTTTTATTATCACTATGAGGTGTGGACTGGCGAGATGTATCAAAGTTTGGTACTGTTATTATAGTGCCTGATTCATCTCGGTCAATACCAGAGGCCTCCTCTGACCGATACGCGCTCTC
The DNA here is from genome assembly GCF_001469875.2 of Haloferax marisrubri. Classification (GTDB taxonomy): domain Archaea; phylum Halobacteriota; class Halobacteria; order Halobacteriales; family Haloferacaceae; genus Haloferax; species Haloferax marisrubri. The sequence goes on from NZ_LOPW02000016.1 coordinate 147,943, forward strand.
TATTCAGCACGACTGTAGAAACCTCACCGAACGCTGTCAGAAGCGGCGTGCTGAATAGAGAGGGTAGATTCAGCAATTGACTACGTGCTGGTTGGGTTGTTTGGCTACGTCCACTGTGATCGAAACGGAACGACCGGGATTCATCAATAACTGATTACGTCTTCCGTCTAGCGACGTACCATTCGTATCCGTATTCCACAAAAGCCCCTAGTGGGCCGGCAATGGGGAGAGTAATCATACCCCCGAATAGAACGATTAGAGCAGTGATGAAGATGAACTCGGAGACCGCACCCACGAGTGCGCCAGCGGAAAATTGACTCAGAGAGAACATGAGGCCAATCAGAGTTACGAATATGACGAGCGATCCGAGCGCTGAAACGGCACCTGCTATCGCACCGTAGACCGGTTCTGGTTCATCCGGCATCATCACACGCCAGATGACGGTCGCTACGATGAGATCGACGAACGGTGTGACGATCATCCCAAAGAAGATGATCTCACCTCCTCGTCGATACTCTGCTAGGCTCGGGGTGGCAAATCCTCGGGCCCTGAACGTCTGGAAAAAGTTACAGACGTTAACCAGAACGGCAAAGAGGAGCGCCGACGCGCCGGCGGCGAGGTTCATCCTCGACTTCGACCGTGGCCTCGTAGTTCCCACCCCATGGAATCTTGTCCTGCCGAGTCGGATTTCGGTGTTCGTTCGGAGGGATGATGAGTGTCGTCTGGATCTATTCGTGGCCGCCGTCGACGTCGTGAACGCCGACAGAGATGTTCTTCTTACTGCCCGTATCGTTTTCCACGAAGACATCGGTCGCGCCCTTCGTGGTCCCAAGGGAAGACATGCAACCAGCGACACCAGCCAGGAGGGCAGTACCTGCACCCTTTGCAGACGCGCAAAAACACCACTAACTACGCAGGGAGAACCAGGTATCGTAGAACTACTGTCACACTTTGGTTGACGCAGTCAGTACAGGCGCGACACCGACCGTGGGAGTTTCGACTGACGTCTTCAGAGTTGGCAGGGTCGTCCGAGTTCTCGTTCGTACTGCGATTTAATGTGTTCGAACAAGTCCTGGCCGAGCTCTGTCTGGATGCGAGGCGCGGCGGTAGCAAAGAACTCGTCCAGATTCTCGAACTCGGCAAAGTGGTCGTTCGCCTCGGCTTCGTCGTACCGACCTTGGCGCTCGTACTTGAGCGCCTGGAGACAGTTATCGATCAGATCCATGTCCTTGACGAACTGTGCCGTCGGGGTATCGCGGGCTTCGTACTCTTCCCAGAGCGACAGCAGTTCAGTATCTTTGAAGGGCCCGACGAGATCGGTTACTGCGCTCCGTTCAGCCGCCTCCTTCTCGGACGTGGTGATGGTCTGGCGTCCGTCTTCCGCGCGAGTTGCGATATCGCCCGTTCGAGCTTCGCCGAGGTCGTGAATGAGTGCCATCGTCACTGCCTTCTGACGGTCAACCCCTTCTTGCTCGGCATAGAGAAGACACAGCGACGCTGTCCCCCATGTGTGGGCTGCGACCGATTCAGGCGAGTCGATATTCCGAAGCTCCCATCCAGTCCGAGTTTCGTCCTTCAACTCGAACCACTCGAGCAAGGAGTCGAGTTCGTCGGTCATCATATCGGGGGAAGACGAGTGGCCAGTTCAAATTATCGAGAGTATTCAACCGGGTCGCCAACATTCAGTTAATAGGTCCGCAGACCCACTACCAGCAAGTTCGTCTCGGTCTCCGGTGAAAATAACTGACTTTTGACCAATTATATGATCGCCTCAGATAGATGTCCCCCACTCGGGAGTGAGCAGCCACGCCGCGAACCCCCTCGCGCTTAATGCTGGCGTCGAGAGCACATTCACTTGAGCCCGGAACGCCGAGCTTGCCCGGCGCAGCTATGGTCGGTCGCAAGCGAAGCGAGACGCGACTGTACGGAGCGTCTCGATGCGAACGGTGAGCAGCGTGAACCGTGAGCAAGCGGAGGGCGGAACGCGGCGAGCGGGGCGGGCTGTATCGTCCCACACCAGCAAGCCGGTGGAGCGCGTTGATTCCGCAACGAACCCCAGGCGGGACAGAAAGAGGACGTACGTTCGAAACCGCAAGCGAACGCATATGTCTCCGGCCACCACAGCATCGCTATGTCTCTCTCGTTGAGCTGTTACCGTTGCGGGGAGCGCTACGACGACGGCGCCCGGGTCAGGTGCGCCTGCGGGGAAGCACTCTGGGTTGACACGGACCCGACGGCATTCTCGTGGGACGACTGTCGAGACCGGGATGGGATGTGGCGGTACGAAGCGCTGTTGCCAATTGATCGCCCCGAGGGTGTCGCGCGGGCCGCGGGCGGCACGCCCCTCGTCAGGAGCCCCGGACTCGACGACGCCGCGGGCGCTCGGGTGTTCGTCAAAGACGAGGGTGAGAATCCAACTGGTGCGTACAAAGACCGCGGGAGCGCGGTGGCCGTTCCACACACCGTCGCGACCGGTGGCGACGTCGTCGGCACGGTCTCGTACGGTAACATGGCGATCAGCACCGCTGCCCACGCGGCAAGCCTCGATCGGGAGTGCGTCGTGTTCGTTCCGGAGCAGACCTCGTCAGTGCGGCTGGAGCTCATCGCTCAGTACGAGCCGACCATCGTACAGGTTGCCGGCGACTACGGGAAGCTGTACGGGGACGCGCTTGAGCTGTCCAAGCACCTCCCAATCGACGTGCTCGTGAGCGACGTGCCCACCCGCATCAGCGGGTACAAAACGGCACTATTCGAGATCTACGAGTCGCTCGCCCCGGCGGCGCCCGACGTGATCGCGCTACCGGCGAGCTCCGGTGGATTCGCTTCGGGGATCTGGCTCGGAATCCGGGACCTCAAGCGCGCGGGACTGATCGCGGAGCCGCCGCGCCTGTATCTCATCCAGACCGCGACAGCCGACCCGCTAACGCGGGCGTTCGAGGCCGGGGAGACGGAGCCGACGCCGCTGTCACCCGACGAGACCGGCGACACCATCGCTCACTCGATTGGGAACCCGGACCCGCCGAGCGGCGCTCGTGCGCTCGCCGCGGTTCGCGATACTGACGGCGCCGTCGTCTCCGTTACCGACGACGAGATACGGACCGCTCAGCGCCGGTTTGCCGTCGACGGCGGGTTCTGCGTCGAGCCGGCGTCCGCGACGACGCTAGCCGGCGTGTCACGCCTCGCGGAGCGTGGCGATATCGCTGCTGATGAGTCCGTCGTCCTCGTGCCGACCGGAACGGGGTTCAAGGAGATGGGAACCAGCGAGATGGAGGTCGCGACCGAGACGGTCCACAGGGACGCCCTTCGGGATCGGCTCGAATCGTTGCTCGCCTCGTAGCGCTCGTGGTTCGACGCGAGAGAGATATTTCAGTACAGTTGAAGCCCGGAGAATTAGGGCTCGTTGAGCAACGAGCGAGCGCGTTGCACGTAGCTGTTCGCACCCCAGCTACGAGCGTCGCTGATGTCATCGAGGAGCAGGCGCGCATCAGCAGCTGAGAGCTGTTCAGTTCGAACGAACACCGAGAGCAGCGTCGGCGTCGTGACGAGTCGGGTATCAGCGAGTGAGGCGTGGATCAAACCAAGTTGGTTGAACTCGTCACAGAGGAAGAGCACAGCATCGAGTTCGTTTGCGAGGGTGACCGCCGCGTTCTCACCGTCATCGAGCGGAAACTCCGCATCAAACTCGACCGACTGTGTTGTGAATGAATCCGTTTGGTCGAGGACGGCGGACGCAGCGTGCCCGTGGACGTCATCGTAGGAGGCAATCTCACGGAGTTCATCGATGACCGCCGTTGGGACGACGACCTCGTACTGTGAAAGACAAAGTGCGAGTGGATCGGGCTCGTCGCCAGTAACGATCCCGAGACTCACGAGGGCGGAGACGTCTGCGATAAGCTGCGCCATCTATACGTCGGCAACCTCGTCGATGAAGTCCTCGTCTAACTGTTGTTTCAACACGCGGAGGTTGGCCGCCTCTTCGGCGCCGACGAGCGCTTTGAGTTGCTCGAAGGTAATCTCGTCGTCGTAGTAGGCGGCGGCAATCTCCTGGACGAGTTTGTCGTCGTGAGCGGCGTCTTGGAGGTACTCCCGAAGCGCGGTCACGAGGACGTCTGTCCGGTCTTCCCCAAGGACTGCAGCGAGTGCATCCGCCCGATCGATGAGCCGATTGGGGGCCCGAAACTGCACGCGCTTCTTCTCGGTGCTCATGATGTGTACATTGTGAGCCAACGCACTTAGCCGTTTTCGTGTGTACGATGTGAGCCACACGCGGACCTCTGGGTTACGTACCGATCTCGTATTCTTTTCTTCCAACGGTGCGCATCGAGGTCTTGCGTTTAGTACGTCACCGCTCCACTAGGATAGCATCGAGTACAGAGCTGGAACGGTCCTTCGAGATGACCAGTTCAAGGAACTGGCGGACAAGCGTGCCCGAGAGGACAGTAGTAAGAACACGGTCTTTTGGCGGTCTCTGTGATTACAATAGGGCCCGCATCAGCAACCGCGAGAATCACGCATTCAGTCCCCACCGAACGTCGTCTTCGATAGCCTGTACCTCTTGCTCTGCTCGCTTGACGCGGTCTCGACCGACAAGGTTGATTGCGGTCTCGCGGTCGATTTCGTCGTCGATGTATCTCGAGAGAACGAGGTCAACCCAGAGATCTTCGACACCGCGTTCCAACGCTTGTTCGAGGATCTCCGACCCGGTGAAGCCCCGCGCTTCGGCGATTTCTTTTACCTGTTGGTTGAGATCCGTGTCCATGGTTAGACAATTACGCTATCATGATGTGGATACGTACAGACCAATCTTTCGACGACACCGAGAATTCGATCAAGGCAATCAGGTAGTTCTTCGGAGAAGGCTTATGTCTATACGGACGCATAGCACACGTATATGTCCGATGCTGATACAGGGTCCAGCAATAACGGCCCAGAGATGGTGCAAATAAACCTCCGGCTAAGCAAAGCCTTCCTCGAAGACATCGACGCAACGTGGGAAGAACAGGGGTTCAACTCACGGAGCGAATTCCTTCGCTACGCTGCTCGTGACGCCATCAAACATCCCGAATTTTCGCGAGAAGGATGGAAGCAAATCGCAGCGAGCGAACACGACCTCCGGTCCGGTGAATCAGATTTAGTCTCGCGAGACGAAGTCCTCGAAATGATGGATCGAGACACGGATGGTGAGTGAGGAAGACTGGACGTGGAAGTTCTCACCACGCGCTGCGAACCAATTCAAAGGGCTCGATACGCACGTTCAAGACCGGATCGTCTCAAAGCTCGACGAGATTGTCGACTCAGAGTGGCGAGATCCTGACGACTTTGTTGAGCCGTTAACTGGTGGGCCATTCTCGAAACTACGTATCGGACAGTATCGTCTGGCTTGTGTCTTGGACTACGACGAGTCAATCCTCGAGGTCCATCGAATCGAGCACCGAAGCGGTGCGTATACTGCCGACGATTGAACTTCAGAACAAGAAGCATCAGTATCTCAAATTAGCGGCTGGTTTTTGAGCAATGAAGTATCCTCAGTTCCGGAGTGATACGACTATCTTAACCAACAGAATTTGGTCTTTCCTCACGTAATGCACTCTCGAGGCGTTCGACAAGAACTGTACTAATTGAGCGTCGGCACATCCAGAGGGATAGTTGCATTGTAGCTCGAAAAGAGCAAGAGGTGTTGGTTAAGTCTGGCCCCTACGGCGTTCGGAGATCTTGAACTGGCTTCACCTCGAACGTGTCTGGCTCGCCGGCTGCTCCTTCACCAGCCCACTCCGCCGACGTCGAGGGCGACCGTGTGAGCTGGGTGATGAGTTCGTCGCGAACGGTTCGTCGAGGAACGGTGGTCTCGTGCCAGCCCAGTCGGTCGTCGAAGCGCCGTTCTGGAACTGCTCGCCGACGTCGTCGGCGGCAACGTACTGCGTCCGCGTCGACCGCCCGACCTGGTGGGCGACGAAGACGGCGCCCACGGCCTCGTGTGTGAACTCGACGAGAGCACACTCCACGAAGGCGACGACCGACGCGTGATCCCGGTCGGTCGGAACCGCCATCTCGAGATCCGCCCACGGCGCCTCATCGTCGGGGGTAGTTCCTGTGTGATCCGCTGCTCGTGTCTTGCTGCGTTGGTCCGAAGTCATCGTCTATCGGGGGCACGTGATGCGCCCCGCCACCCCCTCGCGGGGGCGATAGACACCACCAAAACGCACCCGTTCAATCTATGCGCTACATCTGACACTTCCGTAGGTCCGCTACCCTTGTGATGGCCCCTCGGCCTGAGAGAGCCGGCGGCCTTCGCACATTGCATATCGCCTCTTTCTTTGGACGAAAACCGCGATATGCAAGACACTATAACGACCTCAAATCGAAGAAGAACTCCGTCGGGCCGATTTGAAGGCGTAGAAGGTACCTCGACGAGTTCTGAAATAACTCTGTGGTTTCAAAAATTGCTCGACGGCGGGGTAACAAAGGTGATATCGGCGATATCTGACTTCTTTGGGGTCACTGCTTCACCTATTCTGATACCCTCGAGGTTCTCCGTCTCGGCACTTCGAATTGTGGATCACCCCCGATTCTCTCGATACTGGCTGTATTAGACGCTGAAAATTGCTCGACGGGGGATTCAGAAGGGGATATCTTTGGTCTGTAAACAATTCTCGACAATCTGAGGGAAGACTATGATTTAGAATTTCTCAGCGGGACCGGCGGACTGCTCGTCCACTTGCTCGTACATCTCATCCGGGAACGGGAGGCTGCCCCAGATCGAGTAGGGACACTGGTCCTGGCCGGTACAGTAGCGCTGTAGATCGTCGTTATCGCAGTTCATCGGCAACGGCGTGTCGCCGTCGATCGTGTTCGAGAATTCGTAGCGAACCTGGTACTCGGTCTCCTGCTCGTCGTACCACGGCCACCGGGAGAAGACGTCCTTGAGGTCCGCGACGATCTCGTCGAGGCTGCTGTCCTGGTACTGCGGGAGCCACATCACCATCCGCGCGAAGTTGTAGAGGTCCTTCCGGACGGGCTTCTTCTGGTGTAGCCGCTCCTCCATATTCGCCATACAGGGGAGTTCGAAGAGGTCCTCGATCTCTCGCACTTCGATCTGTTCGGCGCCGGTTCCGGCTCGCCCGATTCGGTACGTATTGACGCGCCCGTCGCGGTCGATCGTGACGGCCGAGTGGGACTCGTGATCGGCTAGCGTCTTCGCGAGACTGCTCGGACTCGAGATCCAATCCGTCACGGACGATTCCCACTCGTCCTCAGCCTTATACACCTCAACCGCTCGATAGAACTCCTTCGCCGTGTGGAACTCACCCTTTTGCGCCACGTCATCGGGCGCATCACTAAGAGCCCGCCGGAGGACGCGAATCGTCCGTTCCCCACGGTCCCAGTTCCGCCAGATGCGCTCGTGATGGCCGGTCTCGAGGAAGCGGTCGATCCGCTCCGTAATTGCCGACTCGTTCGTGGTCAGCCACGATAGCTGGTCGTCGGAGAGCCCGTCTTCCTGCACCCGCAGGAGCTTCTTGAACGCCCGCTCAGCGTAGTCCCGATACTTGCTGTCGAAATCGCCGACCGGGACGTACAGGTTGTTGTCCTTCACTCGCGTCAGTATCTCTCCACCATCGTCACTCTCCGGCGATGACCCGCCCTCCGCTCGAACGAGACATCTGCGTGACGCCGCTGCCATCGGGATTTCGAGGTACAGTCCATCTCCGAACTCCGGCATCTCCGTGATTCCCGTACAAACTCGGCCGGGATGCGGCCCATCCTCGCCGGGCTCCTTACTGTACAGCACCTCCGCGATGTCCTGCTGGAGCGTTCCATCACCGTGGTTTCGGAGGAGTGATGCGAGATTATTGACGTACAGTTCTCGGATGTCGTAGAGCACCTGGATGTTCCGGGGCGGCGCGTGCTCGAATTTCGGATGTGCTTTCACACAGATCGCACTCAACGTCGCAAGCACGGCGAGTGTCGCCGGTTCGTCAACGAACGGCTCTTTGGCAGCGTCGGCACGAACCTGTTCTTTGAACGCGGCCGTTCCAAACCGCTCAATGTCGTTCATGAGGTCCGCGGGCTGCTCTTCGCCGTCGACAACGTATCGATTGTAGCCACGCGTG
>NZ_LOPW02000016.1:156060-157544 GCF_001469875.2 Haloferax marisrubri
GCGGATGTCACCGTACTCAGGAGGAAGTGCCGCAACTCGATACGACATCTCCTCGTCGTCGGTGGGGGTACTCTGACTCATTCGCCGACCACCTCCGGCGTCGCCGATCGGACGTCGAAACCCCGACTTTCGATGGGTTGAACGATACTGCAGACGTCGGCGTGGAGTGAAAAGGGCAGGCGTGCGACACGCCGCCGGTCGGCTGTCACGACAGGGTCGATAGGGATGTCGTAGGTCTCTAAGAGAAGGTCGTTCAGCACCTCGCGACTCTGTTCGTCGTATCGATGTGCAAGGTCCGTATCGAGGAGATAGACGTGCACTCCCTGTCCACTATACACGACCACCGTTTCCTCGGCGTTGAAGTCCTCCTCAAAGATGTCTCGTACCTCGAATCCGTATTCGATAGCGCGGTCGATATCCTTGAAGGCATACGGATAGCCTGCGGGCTCGGCGTCGAGAATACCGGCGGCGACGAGGAGTGTCTCGTTGTCTTGGTCGCCGTCCTCGGAGACTGTATCCGTGGCTCGTTGCCGAGCGATTTCTTTCGCGTCGATATCGACGAGCAGCACCCATGGCCGTTCCCAGTGATCCAGCGCATAGTAGACGGCTTCAGGGAGTGGATTTGATTTCTCGAGGACCGCCGGGTCAGCGAGTGCGAAGTTGCTCTGACCGAGGGGATCATTGCGAGCAGGGTGCTGAATGAACTCCACAACGTCCTCAAAGCTGCTGAACTCGGGAGTCGTCCGCTTACCGGATCGATTCGTCTGCCATGTGTCCCGGCGGATGAAGTCCTTATCAGGGACGTCGTCCTTGCGAACCGGGTGTGGGTCTCGAAAAGCGACAGCATACTGTTTTGGCCCGTCTGCTGTGATGAACTCGGGAAGGTCGTCAACGTACTGGGGAAACTCTTCGGCGTAGTAGGAGTAGATCTCTTCACGGGTTGCCTGTCGCCAAGTCATAGGTTGACCTCCTGTTTGAGATTCGTGAAGCCTCGAACCGTGGTCATGCCTGCTGCATCAAATTCGCTGATTGCGTCTTTGATGTTCGAGAACGACCGTGCTGCCCGGCCGCTAACACTTTCTTCGATTCGATCCGCTTCGGCAAGTCTATCGAGCACCTCAATGGCAGTCTGGCGACTGTTGAACGCCCAAATCGCGTCGGCATCCACCAGACTGAGCTTGTCGTAGTCGTCGACCGGTGCGTGGCTGTTGTTGCTCGGGAGTTCAGCTTCGCCGACCCAAACGAGTTCGCCAGCGTCGTTGAACGCAGCCACGTCAAACACCGTCCTGTCGTCGTATTCGTAGTACGGTTCGACGCGAACGACATCGTCCTGCTGTTGGAGCCACTGTTCGAGGAGGCGAACGCCGACCTTGTGTGGTGTTTTCTCTCCGATATCGCCTTTCCTAGGACCAACTTGGAGCTTCTGTCCGAGCAGTTCCCGCCCTGCCGGGAGGACAGTATAGTACTTTTGACCGGCTGCAGAC
>NZ_LOPW02000016.1:157607-159018 GCF_001469875.2 Haloferax marisrubri
ATCTCGGAGGGGCCGCATCGAGTTGAGGAGAGTATACTCAGTAGCCTCGCGGTTCATCACCTCAAGAACTTGGCTGAGGAAATGGACATCATCATAGCTGAGGCCACGCTTCCGAAGTTCGTTATCGGAGATAGGGACCTCACTAGCTTGGACGGGCGATGAGCGAGCTTCCGGATGCCCGTTCCCGTCGCCCGGTGACTCCTCTTCGTCCTCAGTCGCCATGTTGAACAACGAGGTACTCTCCTGTGGCTCAGCATTGGTATCACTCGTTCCGGTCGATATCGACGGACTATCTGGTGTCCCTTGTCCGATGAACGAAGATTGCGTGGAGTCTGTTTCCACACGATTTCGATCAGCGGTAACTGTCGTGTCGTCTCTTGGGCTTCCCCAACCAGCCTCATCTCGGATCGGGGTCGAGTCACCCACCTCAGCAAGCCCATACTGAGCCTGTGTTCGCTCCGACAGTCGCGGGAGGGCCACAGTCTCGAAATGGTCCGCCTGTTCGACAGACAACGGCTCGTCACTCTCTGGATGACCGGCCGCTATCGGGAGCGGCTTCACCGAAAACGGGGCTGGGCCGGTCTCCCCGAATGACGGACTCGGCAGTTGGGCGATCCACTCTCCGCTGGGGAGCGTGTTAATCCGGTTTCGGAGGTCAGTCGGGGTCAGGTCTTCGTGGGCCAGCGATTCAGCGAGGTCGCGCTCAAGCGAGATGTTCCCGATGAGCTTCGTCTTGATGTTGTTGAGAACCTCGTCGTAGGCGCGTTCGCTCCGATTTCGAACCTGCCCGGGGAACTGCATTACCAGTCCCATGCTCAGACCGAACGACCGGCCCTGTGGAAGCAACTGCTCGGAGACGAGTTTCGTTGATGCGACGGGGGCCGCCTCCTCGATGATGAGGTTGGTAAGGTTCTCGTAGTCCGTGTTCCCGTCACGGCGACGTACCTGCACCGCGTCCCAGAGGTTACTCAATAGGAGGAGTGTGATCGCTCGCTGTGCCTCCGGGCGAAGGTCACCTAAGTCGAACAGGATCGTGACGTCTTCGTCGAGGAATTCACGGAAGTCGAATCGGTTGTCAACGTACTCTCCCGTCTCGTCCTGTTCCGGAACGTGGCTGAAGATCCGTCGCAGGTGGGCGTCTTCTCTGAGTTTATCGAGGCGGTTCCCGACGGCGTCCATCGACACTTGGAACTGGTGGTCGTCCTTCGCGAAGTGCCGCGTGAGCGACTCCTCGACGCTCCGATTGTCCGCCGAAACCGGCGGCACAGTTCGCTCCCGCTGCATCTCGAGGGCGGCCGCAAAGAGGTCATCCAACCCGAAGACGTCGCTGCCATACTCCTCGTCGAACAGCGCCTTGATGAGGTAGCTGAGAATCTCGTTTGCGACGAACGCTTGTCCGTACTGCTCGCGG
>NZ_LOPW02000016.1:159214-161355 GCF_001469875.2 Haloferax marisrubri
TCCGTCGCCCTTCGGGTCAACGATGACGACGGGACCACCAGTCGTCTCACGGAGCGACAGCGCATCGTTGATGATTGCTTTCGACTTCCCGCTTCCTGTTGAGGCGAACCGACCGTAGTGTGTCGTCAGGAGCTTCGGCGGAATCCGAATCGGACGCTGTTGCGGCGAGCCGTTTTCATCGAGTGCATACCCGATGGCCATTCCTTCCCGGAACTGCTGGACTAAGTCGGGATTGGGCCACGGAAGCGGATCACGACTCTGCTGTTCAGCACGCGTCCCTCGCGTTCCTTCGACCGTCAGTTGGTCTGAGGACGGCACCAAGATGAAGTTCGCAATCTCGGCCCCACAGAGAACCAACTCCGGCCGGGTCTTACCACGTCCAGTCGTTACTTCTCGCGAGAGGAGTCGCTGGAGCGCTGCTCGCGCGTTTTGTTCTTTCTTCGATTGTCGGAAGCCACGGTCTCGAAGTCGCGTCGCTTCGATCTCGTAGAACGGGCCGTCGAGTGGGTCGAACACCGGCGCGAGTGACGACAGGCGGTCATCAAGGGCGTCGCGACCAGCCTCACTCGTTGGTACACCAATCGCCCGGATATTCGTCGTGTACGAGCGCTTGGGATTGACCGCATCAATCGCATCAAGTCGCTTGACGACGATGTCACTCAACTCGTCACGGGTGCGACGTTCGTACTCCAGTTCGGGGTCGAGCAGGTCGCCAAGGATTTTCTGCGACAGCGTATCCCGTCCATCATTCAAGTCCTCTTTGCGGAGTTCCGCATCCGCTTGCCAGCTCTCCCGGCGCTGAAACACGACTTGGAACGCGAGCGGTTCACGAGCATCATTCAGATGGTCGATCAGCGACGCAAGCACAGCTCCCGGTTCGTCGACCGCCGGCAGCGTGCTCTCGTCAGGCGTCGCCGTCAGCGGAGTCAACGATGACATCCAGTCTTGCTTTCGAACTGCCGACCCACACCACCGCACGCCCCGTGGTGAGACGGCGTCGACTGTGGGGCGGGCGAGAATCGTCCCGTCTGCGGCTACTGTCGGCTTCTCGACGGACGTGGGTGGAACCTCGTCAGCGAGCGAGTCAGTCGTTTCAAGTTCGACAACTGTCTCTCCAATCGACACCAGTCCGTCCGCCGTTCTGCCACCCATCTCGTCGGCAACGTCCGTCGGTGAACCCTCAGACTCGTGTACGGTGCTTTCGCCGGCGTCAGGCGTCACGTCCGCGTCGACATCTGCAGCCGGATACTGTTCGTCGTCGGAGAACTCATACTGCAGGTCACCCTGCTGGTACCGCTCGACGAACTCCTCGTGAGACAATGCAACCGGATGAATCAGCTTCGACGCGACGTCCACTTCGACACGCTCGATGTCGAACGTCTTCGGATAGATAGATCGAAGTCGCTCTTCGAGTGTTCCGAGATAGTCGTCAGCACCATAGTAGAACTCAACTGGCGCGTCTTGCCCCGTGCTAAGCGCAAGGAACTCGAAGCGCGGTGGGGTCGCGGATGTAAACGGGTTGAGTTTCGACCGCAGACCCGAGCTGTCAGGGGTCAATTTGTGGAGACTCTCGAGCGTTTTCGGGATGCCGCGGGCTGTGAGTTCCTCTGAGGTCGGCGTCACACGAAGATACTCACGCTTAGGCATCGTCGGTACCTCCAAGCTGGCCGTTGTCAGTTGCTGTCGAATCAGTCTGCATGTCTTGTGACTCTCCGTTTGCTTGCTGCGCTAACTCCGTCCGAAAGGCCTCAATATCCGTAGAGACTGCTGTCTCACCAGCACCGGGCAGCGACGCCCGCCGCTGCTCGGTCGGGTCGAAGTCGATGACTTCCTTCTCTTTGGGCATCGCTTCGACTCTGATACCACGCCATTCGCCGTCGACGCCAACGAGTGCCTCAGAGAAACCGGCGTCTTCGTTCCCGGGAACCGCGTCCTGTACGTACCGCATCTGGGCGTGATTCAGTCCGAACTCGTCGGCCCACTGGTCGTCCATCCCATCCAAGCGATGGAACTGCTTGACGGCACACTGGTCGAGGATAGCCTCACTTTCAGCGTGCTCGAAAAACTCGTCGACGGTCTGGGTAACGAGGCGAATCGAGAGGTCGTGGTGGCGATGGTGTCGGAACACCGTTTCGAGGAAC
>NZ_LOPW02000016.1:161450-166953 GCF_001469875.2 Haloferax marisrubri
CACGAACACGACCTCTTTGTCCGTCTCTTTCGCTCGCTCGTAGACGAGCGAGATGAGCAACTGCATCGTCAGCGCCGTGCTGCTGTCGACGCTGCCCTCCTGTTGTGCAAGGTCGAGGTAGATGACCTTCTCGTCACGGATGTCGAACTCCGATTCTTTTCCGAGGTTCGCGTAGCGGCCCGCTTCTTCGAAGGGCCGCAGTTGGTCGATCAACCATGTTGCGTCGTCGCTAAGTTTCTCGGCTTCCGCATCCGACCGGACGACGAACGATTCGGGGTCGTCAACCATCTCTTCGAAGACATCCAGCATTTGTCGAATCGTCGGGCTCGGGTTACCGTGTGTCGTGATATCATCCGTAATGCCATGACGCTCGTAGGCCTGTCTGAGACCGAGTTCGAGCGTCGTTCGGCGGTCGCCGAGTGAGATGCCACGGAGAGCGAAGAAATTCGTCAGGAAGCTCATCGCGTCGTCGAGTTTCTCGTTGAACGGACTCGCGTCTTCACCCATCGCCCGCTGGACGTGTTCGGGCGTCTGGCGGATTTCGAGCGGGTTCAGCCCGAGCGTCCCGCCGACGGTAATTCGCTTGGCATCGAGCGCTTCGGAGACGCCCGTCCAGTTGTTGAGCGGTTCGAGAATGATGCCGATGCGGTCCTTGCTCTGTTCGATCGACCGGATGAAGTTCTCTTTCGCACCGAACGATTTGCCAGAGCCCGTGTCTCCCACCGTAAACATCGCATAGCCGTTATCGCGGGCGAACGGGTCGATGACGACCGGACTCTGGTTGTCCTTGTGAATCCCGAACTCAACGCCCCCTTCTTCGAGAATCGTCGCGTTGTGTGGCGACGCTAAGAGAGAACCAACAGCACCCCCGAGGGCAATCGACTCCCGACCGAACACGTTGTCGCCGATTGGGGCGGCAGACTGGAGTGCGAGGTCCTGCCGGCAGATAGCCGTCTTCGGCGTGAGGTTCGCCGGTTCGTCACGGAGCGCGCTTTTGACTGCTCTGACGGCATCTCGGAGGTCGTCCGTGTCGTCGGCGCGGACGGTGACGTACAGGCCTTGGTCGAACACACTCGCACCGCTCTCGACGGCCTTGTACGTCGCCGCCGCTTCGTTGGCTCGCTCTTGGAGGTACTCACTCCGGACGCTCTGTTCTAAATCAGCGTCGACCTGCAGGTCGTCCGCAATGTCCTGTAGTTCGTTTCGTGCGCGTTGCTGGTTCTTCGGCGTGATGTGCGCCGTGAGGTCGAACTCGACGTCAGTCAACTCGAAGAGGTCACTCAGGTAGCCGTCATTCGGGTAGTCGGCGTAATCAGCGATGTACAGCGTCGTCGTCCATTGCTCACCGACACGGGCAGCTCGTGTCTCCCATTCGATTGCCGCCGGTGCTGTCGCCGTCTTGTGTGACTCCGAGATGTCGTCGAGGAGTTGGCCTTCTGCGTCACCCGCTTCGAGGGTTTCCTCGTCGAGGACATCCGAAAAGTCGACTTCCAGCTCGTCGTCGGTGCGGTACCGCTGCCAGAGGGCTGTCCCGCCGACGCCGAGCACCACGATAGTCCCCAGATAGAGCGCTGCACCTTCGGGGGATGTTGGCTGTTGAGCCCACTGGGTGAGTTGTGAGAGAATATCACGACTCGACTGCAACGGGAGATTACGCATTGAACGCCTCCTCCCGGCGTGAGCGACTGAGAATCGGCTGTTCGCGGATCACGTCTGCTTTGGTCTCGAAGTCGTGTTCCTCGCCGTTCCAGAAGTCCATGTTCAGAACGAACAACTCGACCGTGCTGAGTCGGTGGGCAGACCAGCCGGATGCCTGCTGGATGAATTCGGAACGGACATCCGCAATCCGGTCGTCCAGCTTCTCGAACATCTGGGCGCGGCGTTCGACATCGGAGAGGTCCGCACGCCGGGTGACGAACGGGTTGAAAAGAATGCCAATCACGGGGAACTGCGTCAGCTTTTCAGCCGGCGTTCCCTCGTCGCGGTATCGGTCATAGACTTCGAGTGGGGAGACTTCTACGCCGATGTAGTACCGAACTTGCTGGATGCCGCGGTCACGCATCTCTTTGGGCCGCGTCTCCCGATACTCCTCGAGGAGTTTCCGGAAGATCGGGTTCTGTGTGACGTCTTCGTCGGTGAGTCGCTCCTCGATCGTCTCGGTGATCTGTTCGACCGGGAATGACCGGGTTGTTGCGTGGAATTTGAGCTTCGAGTCGAGTTCTTTGTTAGCGAACTCGGCGCCTGCGTCCTGGAGTTGGGCCCAGTCGTCGGCCATCGCGAAGTCCATGTTCCCCGGGTCGATCTCGATGAACGCC
Source organism: Haloferax marisrubri (assembly GCF_001469875.2). Classification (GTDB taxonomy): domain Archaea; phylum Halobacteriota; class Halobacteria; order Halobacteriales; family Haloferacaceae; genus Haloferax; species Haloferax marisrubri. The sequence goes on from NZ_LOPW02000016.1 coordinate 163,766, forward strand.
TCCATCGCGCCGTCAGTCCGCTGAATCGCGCCGGCGCCAGGCCACGCTCGCTCGATATTCGTGAGGTCTTGGGTTCGCTCGTCCGGCGTGAATGGCGTGTAGTTCGCGAGCCCGCCCTCGTTGCGTACGGTCTCGTTCGTTTGGCCGTCAGGGTGCTCTGGCGCACTCAGCGTAATCCGGGGGCGTTTGGCGTAGCGATAGACGTCTTTCGTCCAGGTCCACGCGTTCAGATGGTCGGGGGTGACGTAGACGATGGCTGCACCCATCCCGAGGCCGCTTGCGATAAGCGGGACGGCGAGTGATTCAATGCCCGTGAGGCCGGCGAGGAGTAACCCACAGATGGGGAGAGCGATGAGGATGCCGACGTCGCCCTCTTCGATGTTGAGGTAGGGGATGCGACTCGCTTCGCCGAACTGGTCCATGATACGCCGGGCGGCTGTGTCTTGATCTGTCGACATTGTTAGCGGGTTCGGGGTTCGTTTTCGGTCCGCCGGTACGACGGCAGTCCGTCGCTGTCATCAGTCGAGTCACGCTGTGCGGCTGCTCTCTGGGCGAGGGCTTGGCCGGCGGCGGCTTTCGGCCCCCAGCGGGCAGCCGTCGTCGCAACGCCAGCGCCACCAACGTACGCACCAACTGCGACGCCGCCGACCAGGGCTGCACCTCGCGTTGCACCACCGATCACCTTCGCGGTGAGGGGTGTCGCGTACGTGAATGTCTTCCACGTAATGTAGAGAGCAACCAGCGGGAGCGAGGTAGCAACTAAGAACTTCAGGAAGTCGGTCTGTGGGACCATTGTTCCGCCACCGTAGATCAGGTCATAACCCTTGAAAACGACTGCAGCAGGCAAAGGGAGGACAGCGAGAGGGACGAACCTCTTGCAGAACCCCATTGCAACGTCAGAGACGACAGGCACATTTCCGTACCCGAGTGCGATTGCAACCGGCATCCCGTAGAGATAGACATAGACCAGGATCTTCCGGATGTAGAATAGTGCTTCTAGAGCCCACATTGAGAGCCCACCAATTAGCGCAAACACTAGGGAGAGAGCAGGGTTAGATATCGTTACACCAAGGAAACCTAACATAGCATTTCGAATCGAATCCATAGTTGGGAGTAAGGCGAGAGCAAATCCATCAATAAGGTAAAGCGAAAGGACACCAACCCAATACCAGACAACAATCAAAGATGCACCAACCCATGCAGTTTTCTTCGTTTTTCTGGCCTCGTAGGCACTACCAACATTGAATATTCGGATAGCGTGCCGTGCTTGAACACAGATGACGAGCAATAACAATGCAATGAGCATTATCTCACCACCAACGAGCGCATCTCGAATAGTCAACCACGGCTCACTGGCTGGTTCTCCAAAAATGAATACGCCATCTGTCTCGGGTGTCGGGGTCCCAAACATCTCCTCGGAAAGGGTGTTGTACCCCGTTGACAGGGCGTCCATGAAGAGACCAATAATCCAACCAACAATGTCTTTGAAACCCTCTAATACGACGTCAATGAGATCAACCATCGCTATGCCTCGCTAATCGTAATCTCGCAGTTTTGCATCTCTTCGGCGTCAGTGTATGCCACGTTGTACTCTTTTGTGACCTGCCGAGCTGCGACTCGAGTGTCTACGACAACAGTAAACTGGCCACGATTCCCATCAGTCGAACAGCCCATCCCATCCTCTCCAATGGCTGAACCGAATGGGAATGAGCTACTGAAAATATCAACTGTTTCTCCTGCAGGGACGACGACGCTACTTTCTTCATAGATTCCGTTCCCACGTGGGTTTTCGATTGGATTAGGAACGTCACCAGCAAAGTGGAGTTCAACGATGGCATTCGGTCCGCTCCCTCTATTTTTGACCGTGACGAATGCCTCACCGTTCTTTTTTGCATCAGTCGGACTTTCACCGTAGACCTCGTCCCACGGCTTATCCGGTACATTTCGAAACAGCCCAACGTCCTGAATCTCAATCTGAGGGCTAATCTCGAGAGAACCCTCAGCAACAGTCTCCTCACCATCTAGCGCGACGACACGATACTTACCGGGCTCGTAGGCAGTCCCGATTTCGAACGAAACCTGTCGTGCGCCGGCGGCAAGCCCGCGCTTCCCGAAGAGCTCTCCATTCGGCTGAATGAGGTTCACCTGTTCGACGGGTGCGTCAGCATCAACCTGCACAACGATGGCTTGCCCCTCAACAGCGATGCGTGAGAGGGGACCAGCACGCTCGGTCGTCGCCGATGTCTGGTCGGGCGTCGTTGTGCCCGAGTTACGGCTACCATCGAGGCAGCCGGCAACGCTGGCGAGGGCGGCCCCGCCAACGGTTCGGAGGACGGTACGTCTATCAATCGGTGAATCGGTTGGAATCATTGGTTTCGGTAGTCGCTATCTGTCGGTCCAAACATGCGGAGGAGTCGGCGACCGGCGTAGAACGTCACGACGAACGGAATCGCCTGCCAGCCGACTTCGAATACGAACGTAACCCAGCCCTCGAGAGTCCCGAGTGGGTGCCAGCGAACGGAGGCCGTATCACCCACATACGCCGGGTCGTGGCCAAGCCACGTGCCGGGGTGGTAGCGGGCGGTGTAGATCCCCGGCTCGTCCAGTGTGACGACTGCGACGCCACTCTCGTTGGTCGCAACGCGCTGGTCACCCACCGTGATGTAGCCGCTGTGTGACGACCCGCCAATCGGGTACTGTCGGTCACTCCCATTCGACGCGATCGGCGCACCCGTCTGGTTATCGTGCAACTCAACTCGAAGCGTCGCGTTCGACGTCGTCTGCGAAACGAGCTCAACAGAGAGGTTACTCTCGCGAAGCTGTCGCGCCGACCCGACTTGGGGGTCGACAATCGTGGCATTCACGCCGCGAACGATCCCACCCACCCGAAGCGCCTCCCGGTCGACGGACTCTGCACGGACGGCCAGCCCGTACGTGGGCGTGTACGTCTCGTTGACGACCTCGACAGTCACGTTTTCGCCGATCGTCTCACGGGGAGACACCCGGTCAGTCCCCCACGTGTCGATGATATCCGGGCCATCACGAACGGGCTCTGCGCGCGGGCCAATCTGTGACGGATACGCGTGAACTCGGACGGGAATCGCATCCGACTGTTCCGTAGTTGTCGACGTCCCGGTCGATGTGACGAGTGTGTCCCAGTTCGTGTTGCGAGCGGTGTAGAACCGCCA
>NZ_LOPW02000017.1:0-193967 GCF_001469875.2 Haloferax marisrubri
GCGGGGGCGGGGGCGGCGGGGGCGGGCGGCGCGGCACTCAGATGAACATGAACGTCACGTAGGTGATGACGAGCAGGACGGCGGCGTGTTTGACGCCGTCGGCGACCTGCCCCTCTCCGAGCTGTCCGGCGATGAGCCCCGAGCAGAGCCCCTGAATCGCCGTGACGTGGAAGAACAACAGCGTGTAGGAGGCCGTGTTCACGTCGCGCAGGCCGGAGAACGCGCCGGAGGTGACGCCCGCGACCTCGCCGGAGCCGATGGCGCCGGTGCTGGCCTGCTCGACCGCCGGGATGAACGACACCGTCAGCGCGGCGACGATGCCGAGGAAGACGAGAAACGAGATGTAGATGACGAGGAGGTAGGTTACCATCTCCTGATTCCGCTCGCGGGCGAGGCGGCGGCTGTCTTGGGCCTCGTTGGCCGCGATGCGGAGGACGGGCGCGAGGTCGCCGCTCGCGCTCATCGCGTTGGTGATGAGCGTCACCGACCGCGACACCATCGGACTCGTCGTCCGGCGGTCCATCCGCCGGAGCGCGGTCTGTGCGTCGGCCCCCCAGTCGATGTCGCGGACGGCGCGTTCGACCTCGTCGCCGAGCGGGCCGAGGTCGGACGCCGACACCCGGCGAAGGCTCTGGACGACCGTCAGTCCGGCCTCGTTGACGCTGGCGAGGCGGTCGAGGAAGTCGGGCATGCTCCGCTCGATGGCCCGAATCCGGCGCTTCCGAAGCTCGTGGAACGCCGAGACGACGACGAGCGCGCCGATTGCGGCCTCCACGACGTGTTGGTCCACCGCGTCGGCGACGCCGAGGAGCGTCGGGTCGGCGGGGAACGTGGTCCGCAGAGCGACCCAGACGAGCCCCAGCGGGACGGTGAGCGCGAGCGTGGCGAGCGGGTGGCGGCCGAGGGTTTCGAGCGGGCGGTCGAACCAGCCGCGAATCGCGCGGAACCGGTCGTAGACGGCGAGCCGCTCGCGGTTCGCGCGCCACGGGTCGCCTCGGGCGTCGGTCTCTCCGCCGTCCGTCGCCGGGGTCGAGCCGACGCCGCCGGTCGCCTCGATGCGCCGAGCCGACTCGGCCGCGGTGTCGCCGTCGTCGTCGGCGACCGCCGCGCCCCGGAGCGACTCGGTGATGCTGTCGATGTAGACGACGAAGCCGAAACTCGCCAGCGGGATGCCGACGTAGCCGACGATTCGGATGAGCGTCAGCGTGTCCGCGAGGACGAGGCCGATGACGACGAGGACGGTGATGAAAAACAGCGGCCCGGCGACGAGGACGGTGACGTACACCTCGGCGAACGTCGAAAGCAGGTCGAGGTACTGCTGTTGTTGGGCCTCCGCCTCCGCCTGAAACCGCTCGTACTGCTCTTGGAGGAACGACGAGAGGTTGCGGCCGCTTCCGAGGACGCTGGCGAGGTTCTCGGCGAACTCTTCGAGGCTCGGGCTCGGCGTCCGCGTGGCCATCGTCTGGAGGGCGGAGAGCACGTCGGTGCCGAAGGCGTCCATGTCGCGGACGACGATGCTGACCTCGCGCGCCGCCTCGCCGTAGATGGCTTCGTTTCGGGCCAGCGTCTCCAGCACCTGCGGGAACGGCATTCCCGACCGCGACAGCGCGAAGACGAACGCGACCGTCCGCGGGAGCGTCGCCTCGATTTCCGACGAGCGGGTTCGGGCGCGCTCGGTGAGGACGTACCACCGACCCCAGTAGACGCCGAGCGCGAGGAGCGCCCCGAGGGTCGCGCTCGAAAGCAAAAGCGCGAGGAACAGGTCGCGGAGCGGGAGCGCCTGAATGCTCGTGAGGCCGCCGAGGAAGCCGAGGGCGGACGGGAGGACCTCCCGAATCGTCTCGGACTGAACGGCGAGCGTTTCGAGCGTCACGGCGGCGAGGTAGACGCCGAAGACGCTCCCGGCGACGCCGAAGACGGACGCCATGAGGAGCGTCCGCGAGGCGTACACCCGGTGGGTGACGCTCACGTGCGCCGCCCGCAGTTGATTGCGCTGTTCCCTTCGACGGGGGTTCTCGTTGGCGACGTAGAAGCCGAAGACGGAGAGCGCGACCCGCGAGACGAGGAGGTCGGCCGCGCGGCTCACCGGCGACAGGACGACGGGGAGGACGAGGAGGACGGCGAGGGCGAGGGGAAGCAGATACAGGTACTGCGCGGCGGCCATCTCAGGCCTCCGTGCCGGCGTCGACGATGTCCTCGTCGGCCTCGACGCGCCGCATCACGTCTTCCGAGTCCGCGTAGTATTCGTTGATGAGCGCGGTAAAGCGCCGGTAGTCGGAGACGCCTTTGTCGAGAAGGTACCGGAGGAACCCCTCGCGCCGCCGGAGTTCGCGCCGGAGTTCGGTCCGCGACCAGCCGTTCTCGCGCTGGATTTCGGTGAGCAGCGAGCTGTCGTTTTGACTGAACGTGTCGGTCTCGGGCTCCCACGCGAACGCCGACGAGTAGTCGAGTTCGCCGGTCCGCTGGTCGATGTCACCGATTTCGCCGATGGTCTGCGAGCGGCGGACGCGCTCGCCGTCGTGGCGGGTGAGCGTCTGGACGCACAGCAGGTCGAGCGACTGCACCATCGCGCGCGGGACGTTGATGGGCTCGTTTTCGAGGCGGTTGATGACCGTCTCGATACTGTCTGCGTGCATCGTCGAGAACGTCGTGTGACCCGTGTTCATCGCCTGGAACAGCGTCACGGCCTCGTCGCCGCGCACCTCGCCGACGATGATGTACTCGGGGCGGTGTCGGAGCGCCGAGCGAAGCAGGTCGTACATCGAGATGTCGGTCCCCTCGTGGAGTCGCTCGCGGGTGACGGACGACAGCCAGTTGTCGTGGTAGAGCGCGAGTTCGCGCGTGTCCTCGATGGACAGCACCTTCGACCGCGGCGGGACGAACATCGACACCGCGTTCATCGAGGTGGTCTTCCCCGAGGCCGTGCCGCCCGCGAAGATGAGGCTCTTGTTGTGTTCGATACAGAGCCACAGGTAGGCCATCTGCTCGATGGAGAACGTGCCGTAGCGCACGAGGTCGATGGGCGTGAACGGCTCTTCGGCGTAGAGGCGGATGGTGAAGGCCGACCCGCGCGGGGTGACCTCCTCGCCGAGGGCCAACTCGGCGCGCGCGCCGTTCGGGAGCGTCGTCCCGAGGACGGGGTCGCCGACGCTGATGTGCTGGCCGGAGCGCTGGGCGAGGCGGATGACGAAGTTGTCGAGTTCCTCGGCCTCGAACGAGACGTTCGTGGCGATGTCGGTGTACTCGTCGTGGTAGACGAAAAGCGGCAGGTCGTAGCCGTCACACGAGATGTCCTCGATGTGCGGGTCCTTCATCAGCGGGTCCAGCGGGCCGTAGCCGTGGAAGTCGCGCCGGAGGTAGTACAACAGCGTGTAGAAGGCGTTCATGTCGAGTTCCAGCCCGTACTGTTCGAGAAGCGACTGGAGCTCCTCGACGAGCGCCGTCTCGGTCCGCGGGTCCGTGTCGCGGCGGTACAAAAGCGGGTCGCGCACGTCGGTGCGGACGCGTTCGAGCAGGGCCGCTTCGAACTCGTCGAGGTCGGGCTCGACGGTGTGGTACTGGTGGGCGGTCGCGTCCGTGTCGTAGGTGACGACGACGTAGGCGAAGGGGGCGTTCACCCAGTAGCGGTCGACCTCCTCGTGGCCCTCGGGAATCTCGTAGGTCCCGAGCGGCGTGTCGTCGGGCGAAAGCGGAAGCACGTCGAGGTTCGACCCCCGAAGCATCTCCGCGGTCCGGCGCAGGAGCCGTCGGGTCTCGGCGGTCGCGGCGTCGAACTCCCCGTCGGCGAGGAGTCTCAACACCCCTCGGTCCACCGGCGGGTCGCGCATCGCCTTCGTCTCGCTCGTCGTATCTCGTGCCATCGTCACCCGGTCAGTTGGTCGGGAGGTATGGCGGGTCACTACTTAAAAGGTCCGCGCGGGAGACTGTCACTCAGCGAGAACGACCGGCTCGCGGCTCGCCGTCAGGTCCGGTCGACGGTCAGGAGGACGCCGGCGAAGACGAGCGAGATGACGACGCCGAGCGGGAGCGGAATCCCGGGGAGGCCGCGCGTCACGAGCAGGTACGTCGCCGCGGCGAGGACGACGCCGACGACGCCGAGGAGGCCGCCGAGGACCCGAACGGGGTCGACCGGGCCGGCTTCGACCCGCTCGTCGCGCAGGTAGTAGACGATGGAGAACAGGACTGCGAGCGCGAGGACAGCCGCGCCGACGACCCACGCCTGATAGGCGACGGCGACGGTCTGTCCCGACTGGAGCGAGAGCGCGGACAGCGGGCTTCTGACCGCGACGCGGCTGGAGAGTCCCCACGCGAACTGAATCTCCGCGAAGGGGAATCGAACGAAGAGCAGGCTCACGCCCGAGAGGTTCGGCGTGTACGTGACGTTCCACGGGAGGAGCGCGCAGAGCCACGTCGAGACGACGGCCAGCGCACCCGCGTGTTCGGAGCGGACCCAGACCATAGGACAATCGCACGGTCTGACAGGTAAAAACTACCGACAGTCCGGGCCACGTCGGCCGACGGCGGAGTCGCGGGCGACGCCCGAGAGGTGAGCCCTCAGGAGAGCCGTTCGGGGTCGCCGTGAGTCAGGTCGCTCTCCTCGGCGTCGCCGGTGTTGAGCGTCTCGGCTGGTTCGACGAGGAGGACCTCGGTCGGTTCGAGCGCCACGGGTCGGTGTTCGACGCCGCGGGGCACCACGAGGAGGTCGCCCGGCCCGAGTTCCGCGTCGTCGCGGTCGCGGAACTCGATTCGGAGCCGTCCGTCGCGGACGAGAAAGAGCTCGTCGGTCTCGTCGTGGGCGTGCCAGACGAACTCGCCGTCGAGCTTCGCGACCTTCACCGCGTAGTCGTTCAGCTCCGCGGCGATTCGCGGGGCCCACGTCTCGTCGAACGACGCGAAGCTCTCGTCGAGGTTGACGGGTTCCATGCGGTTCGCTCGCGTCGGCGGCCGATAACCGTTGTGACGGGAGCGCGCCGAACCGGCGCAATCAGCCGGTTTCGACGCCGGAACCACGCCCGAGCGGCGTCACGTTAATAGGTGGCGCAGTACAACCAACAGTACGGAATGCGGCGTGACTACTTCGAACTCGATGTCCGCGATGTCGATTGGTACGAGGACGACGGCGACCCTCGCCAACCGACGGTATCTATCGACTTCTACGGCCCGGCCGAGGAGCTTCGGTCGCGGTTCCTCTCGACAAGCGGCGACGTGCTCGCCGCGGAGGAACTGGACGTCTCCTTTCGGCTGCAAGACTCCGTCGACGACTCTGACGCCCGCGGCGTCGTGAGCGTGACGGACCGGCTCACCGGCGACTACGTCCTCGAACTCAACGCACGGGCCGACGACGTGCTGGACTTCATCCGCGCGGCCCGCGAGTACGGACGCGCCGCGGGCGACGACGAGGGCCGCTACCGCGTCGACGTGGCCATCGAGGGCGACCACTTCGAGACCTTCGAGAAATCGACGTTCCTCGTCTACGACGGCGACGGAACGCTCCTGCGGAGCCAGAGCCTCATCCCCTCGGGCGTCGAACTCTGAGCGGGGGCTCGCCGGCCGACGGCGCGGACGACGTTCTCTCTCGATACGTTCCTCACGCTCGTTCGTGTACGATATCGGGGCGAACCACGAATTCTTTACCGACCGCACCCACAGAGAGTAGCGTGAGAAACGTAACCGACCGCACGAGAAATCCGTTCGACATGCGACCGTCGTGTGACCGGTTCGTCCCCGGCTACGGCGACGCCAACGCCGACTTCCACGTCATCGGCGACCATCCCGGCGTCCACGGGGGCATCGAGACCGGCGTCCCCTTCTCGGGGGACGCGGGCGACAAACTGTTCGCGGCGCTCGAAGACGGCGAACTGCTGGCCGAGGCCGGCGACGAACCGACCGTCAACAGCACGTTCTTGTCGTACCTGCACATGTGCGTGCCGGACGGAACGCCGTCGGCGGCCGACTACACCGACATGGAGCGCTTTTTCGACGCGGAACTCCGCGCCATCGCCGCGCACGTCCTCCTGCCGGTCGGCGCGGTGGCGACCAAGCACGTGCTGAACAACTACACGTCCGTCGGCTGGAAGACCGACGTGGACATGGAGGAGCTCCACGGCGAGGAACTCCGCGGAAGCGGCTTTCTCGTGTTGCCCATCAAGGACCCTGCCGAGTGGGACGACGGAGACCACGACGAACTCGTCGCCGGCCTGCTGGAGCTACAGTCGACCGACTTCCGTCGGGAGTCAGACCTCGGCCGCTTCATGCCCGGAGCGGACCCGTATCTGGTCAGATAGCCTATTTTCGGCCGTATTCGACCGTCGTCCACGTATTCGATAGATTCTTCACGATTCTGGCGTCCGTTCGTCCAGTAACAACCATGAAGGTTATCATATGTTCAGTTGATGCGGCTAAATGCGTCACATAAGAGCATATTTATCCAGTCGTTCTGGAGGCCGTGGTTCTAATTGGCGATAACAAAGGACTTTTTACAACTAGTGTCCAACGTGGTGTTGACGCGCGTGGTTCGATTCACTTCCGCCGGGCGCGTCAGGCAGCTGTGAGACTGGTGCTCCTCACAGTGGCTTGGTCAGTCCGGGGACCTGCGCTCGGCCGCGGTCCCCGCTCTTAACTCAGACACGAGCGATAGCTCGGTGTCTCGCCGTCACGTAACCGCATAATTCCCCGAGAGCGACAGCGTTCCGATTAGAGCTTGTCCGCGAGTCGTTTGAGCGCGCCGTACCCGTACTCCGTGACCGGTTCGCCGTGGCCCACCGCGACCACGTCGACCGGCGGGCAACGCGCGGCGAACGCTCGGACGCTCCGCCTGTTCTCCGCGGCGTCGGTCGCGATGAACCCCGGTAACAGCCCGAGCCTTCCGTTCGACTCCCGGACCATGTCGCCGACGAACGCGACCCCGTGGTCCTCGTGGACGAAGGCGGTGTGGCCGGGGGTGTGGCCGGGCGTCCGGTACGCGACGAAGCCGCCGAGTTCGTCGCCGTCGCGGACGACCTCCACGGGGTTCGTCGGTCGGTCGAGAAACGACGTGAGCACGCGCTGCGCTGCGCCCTTCGCCGACCGGAGCGACGGCTTCGACGCGCCGGTCAGGTGCGAGGCGTCCGGCTCTGCGAGGTGAATCGGCACGTCGTCGCGGAGGCTGAGCGAGGCGAGCGTCCCGACGTGGTCGAGGTCGAAGTGCGTCACGAGCACCCGGTCGATAGCGCCGGGGTCGAGGTCCACGCGGGCGAGGCCGCGGAGGAGTCGGTCACGGTCCCACGGCGTCCCGGCGTCCACGAGCACCGTCTCCGGGCCGTCGGAGACGAGGTACGCGTTCGCGCCGCGGAGTCGGAACCGTCGGACCGAGTCGGTCGGGATGGTCATACCGAACCGTCGGACGCGGGCGACAAAAATCGTGGGCGACGGCGACCCGCGGGCCGCGGCTCCCGAGCGCGGACCGCGCCGCCGGGACGGCCCTCACCGCGCCGGTCAGCGCGAGGCGAAGAGATACCGACCGGCGTCGACGACGAAGCCGCCGGCCCCGAGAAGCGGGCAGACGGCGAAGCCGAGGAGGTCGACCGCGACGGGTCGCCCGACACCGACCGCGCCGGCCGCCACGAGCGCCAGCGGGACGGCCGCCGCGAGCGCGTAGAACCACGTGGTCCACGCGTGGCCGAACCGGGCGATAACCGCGACGAGCGAGACGGCGAGGAGCGCCGCCGCGACCGGGAAGACGAGCACCGTCGGGGAAGGCGTCGCCGCTGCGGTCTGCAGAGCTGCGAGCCCCGGCACCGACAGCGGCGACGACGCGAGGAGTCCCGCGGCGGGCGCGGCGGTATCGAGCGACGCGAGCGCGGTCACGAATTCCGCGCCGTCGCCCGCGAGATGCCACGCGAAGCCGCCGAAGTAGGCGAGGAGCGCGACGAGCGAGACGCCCCACCCGTACCAAAGCGGGTTCGTCGCCCCGGACGCCGACGCTGACGCGGTCGCCGACTCGGAATCGTCGCGCTCGCGTTCGAACCGGCCGGTCGTCCCCGTCCGACTGGATTGCGATTTTCCGGTGCGGGTTCGCGACGACGAGTTCGACGAGGACGACCGCGAGGAACCCGTAGACCGGGACGACGAAGACGAAGAAGACGACCGCGAGGTACGCGACCGACTCGACCGGCCCGACCGCGACGAACTCGCGGTCGAAGAGGAAGACGACGTGCGCCCGGACGCCGACCGTCGGGAGGTCGAGGACGACCGAGAAGACGAAGAAGACGACCGAGCGGAAGAAGACGAGGAGGACGACGTCGCGGACGACGACCGTCCCGAAGCCGACCGGCCACCGGTTCCCGACCCGCCGGAACCGCCGTTCTCACCGGCCTTCCCGGGGAACTTGAACTTCGTCAGGCCGTCGAGGCGTTTCTCGACGTACGTCCGGTGGCCCATCCGGTCGTAGTCGGCGCGTTCGGCGTCGTCGGTGAGGACTTCGTAGGCCTTCCGGACGACGGTGAACTGCGCGGTCGCTCGCTCGTCGTCGTTGACGTCGGGGTGGTACTCCCGAGCGCGCTGACGAAAGGCCTGCTTTATCTCCGCCGTCTCGGCGTCGCGTTCGACCCCGAGGAGTTCGTAGAAGTCCACCGGCATTCGACGTGCGATTCGATGCGACGCCGGCTTTTGAATGTACCGGGCGTTCGCCCGGCGAATCGAGTCGGCGACCGACCGACTGCCGGCGAGTGCGCGACAAACCGCGGGACGCCGCGCCGCCGCGACCATTCGGAATAATCATGAACCTCGGCGGTCAGGTGGCCGCATGGAACGGATACGGCTCGGCAACACCGTCTTCGAGGGCCTGAACAACGCCTATCTCCTCCCCGGCGACCGGCCGACGCTGGTCGACGCCGGCGTCGCGACCGACTCGGTCCGCCGAGACCTCCGCGAGGGACTCGACGCGACCAGCTACGAGGTCGCCGACCTCGAAGCCATCGTCCTCACTCACTGGCACGCCGACCACGCCGGACTCGCCGGCGAGCTACAGGCCGAAAGCGGCGCGCCGGTGTACGTCCACGCCGACGACGCGGGCATCGTCGCGGGCGACCCCGACGCCATCGCGGCCGAGCGCGAGATTCGCGAGCGCCGCTTTGGCGAGTGGAACATCCCCGACGAACCGCTCGCCGAAGTGACCACGTTCCTCGACGGCCACGACGACCTCCGGGGCGACCGGGTCGACGTGACGCCCGTCGAGGACGGCGACCGCATCGCCGCCGGCGACGGCGACCTCGAAGTCGTCCACCTCCCCGGCCACGCCGCGGGGCTGAGCGCCTTCGCCTTCGACGGCGAGCGCGGGCGCGAGGCGTTCGTCGGCGACGTCATCCTCCCGAAGTACACCCCGAACGTCGGCGGCGCGGACCTCCGGGTCGACCGCCCGCTCGAAACCTACCTCGACAGCCTCGCGCGCCTCGCCGACCGCGACTTCGCGCGGGCGTGGCCCGGCCACCGCGACCCCATCGACGACCCCGCCGGCAGGGCGCGCGTCATCGCCCAACACCACCGCGAGCGAACCGAGCGCGTCGTCTCGGTCCTCGACGACCACGGCCCGGCCGACGCGTGGACCGTGAGCGCGCACCTGTTCGGCGACCTCTCGGCCATCCACATCCTCCACGGTCCCGGTGAGGCGTTCGCCCATCTGGACCACCTCGTCGCCGAGGGCGTCGTCGCGCCCCCGGACGACGGCGGGCGGTACGAACTCCTCGACGCGGACCCGGAGTTCGACGAACTGGTCGCGGTCCCCGAGACGAAACGTTAAAACGCCGCTGGAGGGAACGGAGAGCCATGGAACTGCGGGTCATCGACAAGACCGACGAGGAACTCCGCATCGAAATCGGCGGCGAGGACCACACCTTCATGAACGTCCTGAAGGGCGAACTCCTCCAGACCGACACCGTCACGGCCGCGACCTACGACGTGAACCCCGAGCAGTCCGGCGGACAGACCGACCCCGTCCTCTCTATCAAGACGGAGTCCGGCGTCGACCCCCTCGACGCGCTCGCGGAGGCCGCCCGCGGCGTCCAGCGCACCGCCGACGACTTCACCGACGCCTACCGCGCCGGTATCGACGCGTAATCTGCGGGTTCTCTCTCGTTTCTCCCGGCCGTGAGCGGCGCGTCTCTCAGTTCTCGACTTCGGTTACTCGTGCCCGCCGCCCGGTCCCTCGTAGTCCTTTTCGCCGGCCTCGACGCGGACGTCGAGCCAGTTCTCCATCGGAACCAGCGGGCACTCGTAGCGCGGCGAGTAGGCGCAAAACGGGTTGTACGCGTAGTTGAAATCGACCACCCACCGGCCGTCGTCGGTCCGGTCCGCGGCTTCGAGGTCGAGGTAGCGACCCGCTCCGTAGGTCTCCTCGGTGTTCGTCTCGTCGCGGAACGGCACCCACAGGCGGTCCTCGTCGGCGTCGGCGCGGTAGGCGTTGAGTGCGTAGGACTCGCCATCCACCTCGAACTCGAAGCGGCCCCACGCGAGATACTCGCGCTCGCCGTCGGTCGAGGTGCCGATGGTGATGCGCTCGGGGTCGTCGTATTCCCGGAGTTCGAGTTCGAACCGGAGGTCGGGGTCGGGGTCGAAGTAGTCGAGGCCGTCGAAAAACTCCCGCTGGTCCGGCGGAATCGGTGAGTTGCGGTCCGCGGCGAGATAGCGGTCCTTCTCTTCGCGGTGCGTACGGAGGGCGTCGAGCCACGCGTCGTCGGTCATCTCGGGTCGAGATACGGCGCGCCGGCGGGTTAAGATTAGTTCCGACTGCGCGGGGGTCGCACGACCGGCGGGTCGGGGCGGGGCGAGAATACTGCGAGAAGAGGACGAAGAGAGACGGGAATCGGTCGCGGAGTCGCGGACGCTTACAGCCGTACCGGCACGTCGCGCTCGTCGAGGTACTCCTTGACGTCCTGAATCGTGTACTCGTCGAAGTGGAAGATGGAGGCGGCGAGACCCGCGTCCGCGCCGGCCTCGGTGAACACCTCGTACATGTCCTCGGGACCGCCACAGCCGGAGGAGGCGATGACGGGCGTCGAGACGTTGTCGCAGACGGCCTTCGTCAGCGGGATGTCGTAGCCGTCTTTCGTGCCGTCGGCGTCGATGGAGTTGATGAACAGTTCGCCCGCACCGCGGGACTCGGCCTCGCGGGCCCACTCGATAACGTCGACGCCGGTGCCCTCGCGGCCGCCCTTGACGGTGCACTCGAACCAGCAGGACTCGCCGTCCACCTCGGCGTAGTGCTCGCCCGCCTCGTCGTAGCGTCGGCGGGCGTCCACCGAGATGACGATGCACTGGCTGCCGAAGGAGCGCGCGCCCTCCTCGATGAGGTCGGGGTTCTGGAGCGCCGCGGTGTTGATAGAGACCTTGTCCGCGCCGGCGCGGAGCGTCTCTTTGATGTCGTCGCGGGTGCGGATACCGCCGCCGACGGTCAGCGGGATGAACACCTCGTCCGCGACCTTCGAGACGGTGTCGAGCATCGTCTCGCGCCCCTCGGCGGAGGCGGTGATGTCGAGGAAGACGAACTCGTCCGCGCCCGCCTCGTTGTACAGTTTGGCCATCTCGACCGGGTCGCCCGTGTACTTCAGGTCCTCGAAGTTGACGCCGGTGTAGACGGCCGGGTTCCCGTCCTCGTCGAGGTCGACGTCGATACAGGGGATGATGCGCTTCGTGAGCATTCGCTACTGAATCGTTGGCGAAAGAGCCGTTTCACCGTTTCGACTACGGCAGGTGGTGGGCGGAATTCCGACCATCTCGCCGAGTCGTCCGGTGACGAGCGTACCACTAAGTTGGTCTCTCGCACAGAGGGGGTTTGATGACCCGTCCGCGAGAACCCCGACGCGGGTTCCAGTTCGAACGATGGCGGATTCAGCCGAGTTACTCAGCCTGCTGGTGGTCGTCGAGTTCGTGGTGATAGCCGTGATAGTGGCGCTTCTGGTCCCGCTCGACGCCGCGGTTCCGTTCCTCCCGCTCGCGCTCGCGTTTCTGGTCGTGCTGTCTCTGTACTTGACCTGACCGTGCGGTTCCGTTCCTGACCCGTCCGGCGCGACGTGCTCCCGCGACCGGCCGCCGACTCGCCGCCCGCGGACGACGGTTAGGTGCGTTTTTGTACCGCGAACCCGTCGCCCCGCGTATGAGCGACGACCACGACCACGGCGGCCACGGACACGACGACCACCACGCGGACGAGGACGCCCGCGTCACCTCTCCGATGCAGGAGTTCTCGATGAGTCAGGTCACGACCGGTATCCTCGTTCTCGTCGTCGGCCTCGTCGTCGTATTCGGCCTCCCGCTGGCGCTCGCGTAAGGCGTTCGGGAGCCCCGGAGCCACTCGAAACCGACAACCCGTACGAACTTCCGCGTTCTCTCCCCTTTTCAGGCCGCCGCGGCTACGGCCCGGTGTGAAATCTATCGTCGTCACCGAGTACGGCAGTTCCGATAGCCTCGAACTACAGGAGACCGAGACGCCCGAGCCGGGCCCGGGCGAGGTCCGCATCGCCGTCGAGGCCGCCGGCATCAACTTCGCCGACATCATGCAGCGGCGCGGAACCTACCGTGACGGACCGGAGCCGCCGTACACGCCGGGGATGGAGGCCGCGGGGACCATCGACGCGGTCGGCGAGGGCGTCGACCGCGAGGTCGGCGAACGCGTCGTCGCCATGACCGGCGGCGGGGCGTACGCCGAGTACGTCACCACGCCGGCCCCGACGCTGTTCGACGTGCCCGAGTCGATGTCGTTCGCCGAGGCCGCCGGCTTCCCCGTCCAGTTCCTCACCGCCTACAACTGCCTCCACGAGTGGGGCGACCTCGCGGACGACGAGCGCGTGCTGATTCAGGCGGCCGCCGGCGGCGTCGGCACCGCGGCGGTCCAACTCGCCTCCCACGCCGGCGTCGAGACGTTCGGCACGGCCAGCACCGAGGAGAAACTCGGCCTCGCGGCCGACCTCGGCCTCGACCACGGCATTCAGTACACCGAGGAGGACTTCCGTGAGGTCGTCGCCGACGAGACCGACGGCGCGGGCGTCGACCTCGTCCTCGACGGCGTCGGCGGCGAGACGTTCGAGCGCAGTCTCGACGCCCTCGCCGACTTCGGCCGACTCGTCACCTACGGCGCGGCCTCCGGCGACGCGGCCGAAGCGGACCCGACGCGCCTGCTGTTCGAGAACAAGTCCGTCATCGGCTTCCACCTCGGAAGCGCCATGCAGCAGCGCCCCGAGTCGGTCCTCGGCGCGGTGCCGGAACTGTCCGAACTGCTCGCCGCGGGCGAACTCGACGTGGTCGTCGGCGAGGCGTTCGACCTCGAAGACGCCGCGGCGGCCCACGAGTACATCGAAGCCAGAAAGAGCAGCGGAAAAGTCGTCCTCGAACCGTAGCGAGGTGGTGCGACGCGGACGCGTTTTTGCAGTTTAGGTTTCGGTTCAGTCGAGTTCACGCGCGAGCACGTCGCGCAGGTCGGCGATGTCGGCCGCGCCGTAAGCGACCTCGTCGCCGTCAACCGCGAGCGAGAGCGTCGCGTCGTCGGTCGTCGCCCCGAGTTCGACGACGGGCACGTCGCCCGCGAGGTCGCGGAGCGCGGCCTCGTCGGTCGTCTCGACGACGACGCGACCGGGCGTCTCCTCGAACAGCGAGACGTAGTCGGCGACGGACACCTCCGCGCCGACCTCGTCGGTGACCATCTCGGCCAGCGCGACCGCGAGGCCGCCGTGGCTCACGTCGTGGACCGCGACCGTGGACTCGTCGGCCGCGACCGTCCGAATCGTCTCGACCGCCGTCGCGGCGTCGGCGTCCTCGGGGAGCGCCGGGAAGGCGTCGGAGCCGCCGGCGTGTTCGAGGACCGCCGAACCGCCGAGCGCGCCGCCGGGGAAGCCCACGAGGAACAGGTCGCCCTCGCCCGAAAGCGAGAGGCCGGGCGAGGAGCCGTCCGCCTTACCCACCATTGCCAGCGTCGGCGTCGGCGGAATCGGGCCGGAGACGGAGTCGTTGTACAGCGAGACGTTGCCGCCGACGACCGGGACCGAAAGCGCCCGACACATGTCGGCGAGGCCGTCGACGATGCCCTTGAAGCCACCGTACACGTCGGGTTTCTCGGGGTTGCCGCCGTTGAGACAGTCGACGGTCGCGAGGGGCGACGCGCCCTTCGCGGCGAGGTTGGTCGCGTTCTCGAAGGCGACGGCGCGCGCGCCGTCGTAAGGCGCGGCGGTCGTCCAGTTGGGGTCCGCGCCGCCGGTGAACGCGAGTTTCGTGTCGGCTTCGGGCACGTCGAGGAGCGCCGCGTCGTCGCCGGGCCGGCGGGCGGTCCGCAGGCCGACCTCGTGGTCGTACTGGCGGTAGACCCAGCGCTTCGACGCCGTGTTGGGGTCGGCGACGACCGCCTCGAACGCGTCTTCGAGGTCGAACGCGGGGAGGTCGCGCTCCGCCGACTCGGGTTCGACCGAGTCGAGGTCGTTCATCGGCGCGCCCTCGGCGAGGAACTCCGGGGGCACGTCGACGACGGGTTCGCCGTCGAAGGTGCAGACGTAGTTGCCCTCGGCGACCTCGCCGATGACGGCGCTGCCGAGGTCGAAGCGCGCGGCGAGTTCCTGCACGCGCTCGACGTTCTCGGGGGTCACCTCGTAGCACATGCGCTCTTGAGACTCCGAGAGGAGAATCTCGAAGGCGTTCATGTTCGGCTCGCGCTGGTGGACCTTTTCGAGGTCGATTTCCGCGCCGAAGCCGCCCTTGGCGACGAGTTCCGAGGACGCGCCGCCGAGGCCGGCGGCCCCGAGGTCGCGGGCGGACTCGACGAGGTCCTCGTCGATGAGCGCCTCGTTGCACTCGATGAGCAGTTTCTCCGTGTAGGGGTCGCCGACCTGCACCGCGGGCCGGTCTTCGGTCTCGGCGTCTTCTGCGAGGTCCTCGCTGGCGAAGGACGCGCCGCCGAGGCCGTCGCGGCCGGTCGAACTGCCGACGAGGACGAGTTTGTTGCCCGCCTTCTGGGCTTCGGCCGTGACGAGGCGGTCGGCCGACAGGAGGCCGACGCAGGCGACGTTGACGAGGGGGTTGCCCTCGTAGTTCTCGTGGAACGAGGTCGACCCGGTTACCGTGGGGACGCCGATGGCGTTGCCGTAGTCGGCGATACCCTCGACGACGCCGTCGAGGAGGTACCGCGAGTGCTCGCGGTCGAAGTCGCCGAAGTAGAGGCAGTCGGCGAGCGCGATGGGGTACGCGCCCATCGAGAGGGTGTCGCGGACGATGCCGCCGACGCCCGTGGCCGCGCCGTCGTAGGGGTCGACGTAGGAGGGGTGGTTGTGGCTCTCGATACCGAGCGTGATGTAGGTGTCGTCGTCCAGAGCGACGACCGCCGCGTCGTCACCGGGGCCGATGACGACCTGGTCGCCCTCCGAGTCGAACGCCGACAGAAGCGGGCGAGACGACCGGTAGGCGCAGTGTTCGCTCCAGAGGTTTTCGAAGAGTATCTCCTCGGCCGGCGTCGGGTCTCGACCGAGCTCGGCGACGACGAGGTCGCGGTCCGCGTCGGAAAGCGTCATTCATTGGTATGGTCAGAACGCACATTGTAAACCCTTTCTATGTGCACGAACGTGCGCAAAATATGGTCGGAGTCGCCGTCGCGGCCGTCATCCGACTCACGCGGGCGTGTACGGCGGCGACTCGGCGCGGATTATCTCCGTCAGTTCGTGCATCTCGTCTTGGAGTAACACGAGTAAGTCGTCCATCGTGACGATGCCCATGAGCCTGCCGCCGTCGGTTATCGGCGCGCGTCGGACGCCGTGTTCCCGCATCTGCCGGAACAGGTCGAAGACGCCCACGTCGGCGTCGACGGTGAACGGTCGCTCTGTCATCGCGTCTCTGGCCGTCATCCCGCTCGTGTCGCCGCCGGCGGCGACGCACTTGAGCGCGATGTCGCGGTCCGTCACGATGCCTCGGATGTCGTCGCCGTCCGCGACGACGACCGAACCGACATTTCGGTCCTCCATCAACTTCGCCAGCTCTCGAATCGGGGTGTCTTCCCTCGCTGTCACCAGTTCGTCTCTCGGTCGTGCGATGTCTCGTACGGTCATCTCTCTCACCCGGTGGAACCACGCGATGTGGGTACGCCACCGTTCGACACGTTCGTCGCCCGCGATATTATTTCTGTATTCTTACATTTCATCCAGTTTCGGCGGTATGTCGGCGCGAGCGGAGTGTCTGCGGGCGGTGACGGTCTCGCGTCGAGTGCGCCGTCGGTCGCTCGCGGTGAGGCGACGGGGTGCGCCGCTTCGCTAGTCAATCTACAACTGTGCGTGAGGTACACACGCCAATCACACCGGGACCGGGGCGCTTTTTTAGCCTCCATCGTTAGGAGACGATGTGTTATCGGTCGAGTTGCACTCGCATTCGTCTCTGTCCTACGACGGGCGGGACCCAATCGAGTACCTCCTCGAACAGGCGGTCGCGGTCGGCTTGGACGCCCTCGCCGTGACCGACCACGACGAGATAGACGCCAGCCTCGAAGCCGCGGAACTCGCGGGCGACTACGGGCTGGTCGGCATTCCGGGGATGGAAGTCACCTGCGCCGCGGGCCACGTGCTCGCCTTGGGCGTCGAGGAACTGATTCCCGCGGGGCTGTCGTACGACGAGACGCTCGACCGCATCCACGACGCCGGGGGCATCGCCGTCGTCCCGCACCCGTTCCAGAAATCGCGCCACGGCGTCGCCCCGCATATCTCCAGCGCGCAACTCGCCAGCGCCGACGCCATCGAAATCTACAACTCGCGGCTCCTCACCGGCATCGCAAACCAGCGCGCCGAGCGGTTCGCCAAGCGGCGGAACCTCCCGATGACCGCCGGAAGCGACGCCCACATCGCGGAGATGGTCGGACAGGCCGTCACCGAGGTCGGCACCGACACCCGAAGCGCCGACGCCATCCTCTCGGCCGTCGCCGAGGGGCGAACCAGCGTCGTCGGCAACAAGACCCCGTGGCGCATCTCGTTCCGGCAGGCCGCGGGCGGCGCGACCCGACGCCTGAAACACGCCCTGACGGACCTGTTCTGATGCGCGGCGCGTCCCCCGACCTCGTCCGGCGCGCCCTCGCCGACCGCGACCCGCTCCCCGGAACCGCGGGCTTCGCGGGCGAACTCGGCGGCCGACTCGTCCGCGACGTGCTCGGTCGCCAACCGCTCTTCTCCGAGCGCGCCGACCCCGCGACGTGGTCGTTCGACCACCGCGACCTCGACGACCCGGTCGCCGTCCCCGCGGGCCACGCCCGCGAGACCTCCGGTGACGCCGCCGGTGACGACGAACACGTCTGGTCGCTCCCCGACCCGCCGGCCGCGACCGACCGCGACGCCGCGCTCGAACGCGTCCGCGAGGCCGTCTTCGACTCGGTCCGGTCGGTCGACGACGACGGCCTCGCCGTGGCCTTCTCCGGCGGCGTCGACTCCGCGGTCGTCGCGGCCGGCGTCCCCGACGCCCCCTGTTACGTCGCCGGCTTCGAGGGCTCCCACGACGTCGCCGCCGCCCGCGAGGCCGCGGCCGCGATGGACCGCGACCTCACCGTGGTCGAACTCACCCACGAGGCGCTCGAACGCGCCGTCCCGGAAATCGTCGCCGCGCTCGGGCGGACGAACCCGATGGACGTGCAAATCGTCCTCCCGCTGTACCTGCTCGCCGAGCGGGTCGCCGACGACGGCTACGACCGCCTCGCGGTCGGGCAGGGCGCGGACGAACTGTTCGGCGGCTACGCGAAGGTCCAGAAGGCCCCCGACGACCCGCGCGTCGAGGCCGAAACCGTCCGCGGGGCCGCCCGCGAGATGGTTCTCACGCTCCCCGACCAGCTCGAACGCGACCTGCTCGTCCTCCGCGCCGCCGGGGTCGAACCCGTCGCGCCCCTCCTCCACGACCGCGTGGTCGAGGCGGCGCTCCCGCTTCCCAGTTCGTTACTCGTGGACGGCGACCGGCGGAAGGTCGCGCTCAGGGAGGCCGCGAGCGACGTGCTCCCCGAGTCGGTCGCCGAGGCGGACAAGAAGGCGGTCCAGTACGGGACCTACGCCTCGCGCGAACTCGACCGGCTCGCGCGACAGGCGGGGTTCAAGCGACGGATGGAGAACCACGTCGAGCAGTACGTCGAATCGTTGGTGGAGTAGGTCGGGTCCGTTCGGGCCCGTCGGTCCAGTTTCGGCTCAGTTTTCCGTCTCGTCGCCGACGACCTCGATGGCCTCTAGTGCGAACTGCACCGTGTCGGGGTCGAGGTCGCTCTCGCGGAGGTCGGACTCGTCGTACCACGCCCAGACCTCGGGGTCCGCCTCGCCCGGCGCGGGGTCGATGTCGCGGGAGTCCACGCGGGCGTAGAAGACGTGGTCGATGTGCTGGTGACCGACCGAGCCGTCGCCGTGGACGTTGATGTCGTAGAGCATCTGCTGGCGGGGCTGTGGGAGCGCTTGGCCGGCGGGCGCGGGGACCGACGGCGTGTCATCGACGAGTTCCGGGTCGAGGCCCGTCTCCTCGCGGACCTCGCGCAGGCCGGCCTCGTGAGGGAGTTCGTCGCGGTCGACGTGGCCGCCCGGCGGGATGCGGATGCCGAGGCGCTCGTGTCGGTGGAGGGCCACCGCGCCGTCGTTGACGATGTACACGGTCGAGGTGAAATGTCGCGTCGTCTCCATGGCTGTGGCTCCGGAGCGAGCGGCATGGCTGTTGCGGAACGAGGCGAGACAGGGCGAGACGGAGCGGAACGAAACGAGGCGAGCCGAGACGCGACGGCGCGAAACGAACAGACCGGCCGGGTTAGGGCAGTTGGACCTGCTCTTCGGCTTCGAGCAGTTCGTGGTAGCGGTTGCGGATGGTGACTTCAGAGATGTTGGCGACCTCGGAGACCTCGTTTTGCGTCACCTTCTCGTTGGTGAGAAGCGAGGCCGCGTAGACGGCGGCGGCGGCGAGGCCGACCGGCGACTTGCCGGAGTGGACACCCTGTTCTTTGGCGTTCTTCAAGAGCTGTCGGGCGCGCCGCTCGGACTCGTCGGAGAGGCCGAGGTCGCTGGCGAACCGCGGGACGTACTGCTCGGGGTCGGCGGGCTTGATTTCGAGCTTCAGTTCGCGGACGACGTAGCGGTAGGTGCGGGCGATTTCGTCCTTCTCGACGCGCGAGACGCTCGTAATCTCGTCGAGCGAGCGAGGGGTGTCGGCCATGCGGGCGGCGGCGTACAGCGCCGACGTGGCGACGCCCTCGATGGAACGACCGGGGAGCAGGTCGTCGTCGAGCGCGCGGCGATAGATGACCGAGGCGGTCTCGCGGACGTTGTCCGGGAGGCCGAGCGCGGAGGCCATGCGGTCGATTTCGCCGAGCGCCTGCTTGAGGTTGCGCTCCTTGGAGTCGCGGGTTCGGAACCGCTCGTTCCACGTGCGAAGCCGTTGCATCTTCTCGCGCTGGCGGGACGACAGCGAGCGCCCGTAGGCGTCCTTGTTCTGCCAGCCGATGTTGGTCGACAGCCCCTTGTCGTGCATCATGTTCGTCGTGGGCGCGCCGACGCGGGACTTCTGGTCTTTCTCCGAGGAGTTGAACGCGCGCCACTCGGGGCCGTGGTCTATCTCGTCTTCCTCGACGACGAGGCCGCAGTCGTCGCAGACCGTCTCGCCGTGTTCGGAGTCGGCGACGAGACTCTCCGAGCCACATTCGGGACACGAGGGCGTCTGCTCCCGCTCGGTGTCTGTCTGCTCGGTATCTTTCGTATTCTCATTGCGCACGCGCGCGTTACCGGTCGTGAAACGTCGGACACTTTCTGTCATTTGTGTGCGAGAGAAGCAACTGGGAACGGTCGTTCTCCGTCTATTCGTATTGACCCTCGTTACTTATATCTGACGGCGGCAGAAGGACGGAATAGGCGGGGTTCGCACGGTCGGTCCCGGCCGCTTCGTCGGTGGCCTCGACCGGGTGGGGTCCGCACCGGGGACCGGACGAAACGACCCACACCGAAACTCTTACTCCCGGTCTCCGTCACCTCCGATACATGAGCGATACGCCCGTCGACGCCGACGAGGTTCGACACGTCGCCGAGTTGGCGCGGGTCGACCTCGACGAGGACGAGGTCGAGGAGTTCGCGGCGCAGTTCGCGGACATCCTCGGCTACTTCGACGCCCTCGACGAGGTCCCCGAAGTCGACCGCGAGGACGAACTGGTGAACGTGATGCGCCCCGACGAGGTCCGCGAGGGCCTCACCCAAGAGGAGGCGCTCTCGAACGCCGCAGAGACCGAAGACGGCTTCTTCAAGGGCCCGCGGGTGTCGTAGATGTCGCTGAACGCCTTCATCACGAAAGAGACGCTCGACGGCTCCGACGACGGCCCGCTTTCGGGCAAGACGGTCGCCGTCAAGGACAACATCTCCACGGAGGGGCTGCGGACGACCTGCGGCTCCGCGATGCTCGAAGACTACGTCCCGCCGTACGACGCGACCGTCGTCGAACTCCTGAAGGACGCCGGCGCGACCATCGTCGGCAAGGCCAACATGGACGAGTTCGGCATGGGCACGACGACCGAGACCTCGGCGTTCGGCCCGACCAAGAACCCCGTTGACGAGTCCCGCGTCCCCGGTGGCTCCTCCGGTGGCTCCGCGGCCGCCGTCGCCGCCGGCGAGGCCGACCTCGCGCTCGGCACCGACACCGGCGGCTCCATCCGCTGTCCCGCCGCGTTCTGCGGCGTCGTCGGCATCAAGCCGACCTACGGCCTCGTCTCGCGCTACGGCCTCGTCGCCTACGCGAACTCCCTCGAACAGATCGGCCCAATCGCACCGACCGTCGAGGACGCCGCCGCGCTCCTCGACGTCATCGCCGGCCCCGACGACCGCGACGGCACGACCCGCGACGCCGGCGCAGACTCGAACTACGCCGCGGCCGCCGACGGCGACGTCGAGGGCCTCACCATCGGCGTCCCGACCGAGTTCGTCGAGGGCGCGGACGAGGGCGTCGAGGAGGCGTTCTGGGCCGCGCTCGACGAACTCGAAGCGCAGGGCGCGGAGTACCGCGAGGTCAGCATGCCGTCCGTCGAGAAGGCCGTCGCCGCCTACTACGTCATCGCCATGTCCGAGGCGTCGTCGAACCTCGCTCGCTTCGACGGTGTCCGCTACGGCAAATCCGGCGGCTACGACGGCAACTGGAACGAGGCGTTCGCCCGCGCCCGCGAGGAGGGCTTCGGCTCCGAGGTCAAACGCCGCATCCTCCTCGGCACGTACGCCCTCTCCGCGGGCTACCACGACAAGTACTACGCGAAGGCGCAGGACGCCCGCGCGTGGGTCAAACAGGACTTCGACGAGGCGTTCGAGGACGTGGATGTCGTCGCGTCGCCGACGATGCCCGTCCCGCCGTTCGAACTCGGCGAGAGCCTCGACGACCCGCTCCAGATGTACCTCGCCGACGCGAACACCGTGCCGGTGAACCTCGCGAACCTCCCGGCCATCTCGGTTCCGGCGGGCGAGACCGACGGCCTCCCGGTCGGCCTCCAACTCATCGGACCGAAGTTCGGCGAGGAGACCATCGTCCGCGCCGCATCTGCGGTCGAGAACTAACGCGAGAACGACTTTTCACAGTCCCGAGCGTCGGCCGAGACGCGCGTCCCAGTCGGTCGCCGGCAAGGGTTGGACTACCCCCGAAACAGGTTCATCACTTCGTCGGCCACGTCCGACTCGACGCCGAGCACGTAGCGGTGACCGGCTTCGAGGACGGTGTCGGGGCCGCCGATTCGGTTCCCCTGATAATCGACGATGATGAGGCTCCCCTGCGGGAGTCGAACCTCGTCGAGTCGCTTGCCGGCGACGGGGGCGCTTTCGGCGACTTCGACCTCCACGATTTCGACGTTGCCGCCGATGTCTTCGATAGTCCGAACGCCGCCGTTGGCGATTTCGTTGGTCGCCGCCCGTGCGCCGAGTCGCTCGGGAAAGACGAGTCCGTCCACGAACTCCTCGTAGAGCTCGTCCGGCGTCCCGTTGATTCGCATCACGGTTCTGGCGTCGGACATGCGCTGGGCGGCGAGGCAGATGGCGAAGTTCGTCGCTTCGTCGTCGGTGAGTGCGGCGACGACGTCGCTCCGCTCGGGTTGTGCCTGTCTGAGTATCTCCGGGCGGGAGGCGTCCCCCTCGATGACGGTGGCGATGTACTTGTCGGCGACGTCCGGGATTCGGTCCGGGTCCGTCTCGACGACGACCACGTCGTGGCCGCGGTCGGAGAGGAGTTCGGCCGTCCGAAGGCCCAATTCCCCACCGCCGGCGACGATGACGCGTAAATCGTGTGTTACTGGGTCGGGCATGCGTGTGAATTGGTGTCGGTGTGTAGTAGTCGTCTCGGTGCGGTATTTCGGCGGCGAGGGAGTCGTGGTCCCCGCTGTCGGTTCGTCGGTCAGTCGTTGGCTCCCTCCGTCGACTCGATCGGTTCCGGTTCCTGAATCTCGGGCGGTCCCACCGGGCCGACGTCGCCACGTCTCGACAGGAGGAGGTAGACGCCGCCGCCGACGACGAGCCAGCCGATTGCCAGCGCCCAGGTGAACCAGTCGATAAACAGGCCCAAAAGCACGTTACAGACGATACCGAGGACCGGAGTGACGGGGTACAGCGGCACCTCGAAGGGTCGCTGTAGGTTCGGCTGTCGCCGTCGGAGCCGAATCAACGCGTAGTTGACGATGATAAAGCCCAGAAGCGAGAACAGGCTCGCCAGATTCCCGACGATGCGGATGGGAACGACGAGGACGGCGACGAGCATCACCACGGCGGACGCGAGAATGGCGACGAGCGGCGTCCCGTACCGGTGGTGGAACCGGCCGAGGCGGGCGGGCAACTGTCGCTCGCGCCCCATCGCGAACGCGACCCTCGACGAGCCGATGACGACCGCGTTGAGCGCCGAGACAGTCGAAAAGACCGCCCCGAAGGCGATGAGCGCCGCGCCCGTTCCGAGTATCGGGAACGTCGGCATGAAGCCCTCCGCCGCCTGCGCGATTGCCGTTTCGCCCGCGCCGGCGAGTCCGTCCGCGCCGAGCGTCCCGATAGCGACGAAGACGACGAGCAGGTAGACAACCACGGTGACGGCGACAGAGAGGAGGATGGCCCGCGGGATGTTCACCTGTGGGTTCTCGACCTCCTCGGTGACGGTGGCGATGAGGTCGTACCCCTGAAACGCGATGAACGTCAGCCCCATCGCGGGGAGGACCGACAGCGGTCCCTCGGTGAAAAGCGGGTCGAACTCCCCGGCGTCGGCGGCCGTGAGACCGAACGCGACGAACACGCCGAGGATGGCGATTTTGAGTAGCGTGATTGCCGTTTCACCCCGTCCCGAGGCTTCCGTCGAGAGGGCGTTGAGCGCCACGAGCGTCACGACGGCACCGAGCGCGTACAGGACCGGTGGCCCCGGAAGGGCGTACCCGTAGATGTGGCCGAACTCGACGAAGTTCGACGCGAATCCGAGCGCGTACAGCGACCCCGCAATCATGTACGTGAACCACCGCGTCCACCCCATGACGAAGGCGACGGGCGCGGAAAACACCTCGCGGACGTACGCGTACCCGCCGCCGTTCCGCGGAATCGCGGCCGCGAGCTCGGCGTACGAAAGCGCCGTGAAGGTCGTCACGCCGCCGTTGAGAGCGAACGCGATGATGGCCGCCGGACCGGAGATGTCGACTGCGAGCCCCGTCAAGACGAAGATTCCCGCGCCGATCATCGCACCGATTCCGACCATCGTCGCGTCAAGCAGACCGAGACTCACGGCCGGTTCGCGCCCGCCCGAGTGACTCACGGGCGGACCCTCGTTTGGCCGCCAGGCCGACTGGTCGGGAGTGGCATGTGAACACATATACCACATCTGTTGATAAATATCCGGTTCGTCAAGCCGACCGAGACACCGTGAACGCGGGGTCGGGGTGGACAAATCTCCGACTATCTCCCGATTCGACGACCGAACACGCGGTGAATCCGCACTCAGTAGCCGTTTGCGCGGCGAGTCCCATTTTGAACAACGAAACGACATGCCGATAGTTTTTCCACCGCCCCACGCCCACGCCGGAACGTCATGTACATCATCGTCGTCGGCGCGGGCAACATCGGCACGCCGCTCATCGAAATCGCCACCGAGGGCGGCAACGAGGTCGTCGTCGTCGAGCGCGACGAGGCGAAGGCCGAGGCGGCCGCCGCGACGTTCGACTGTCTCGTCCTCAACGACGACGCCACGGTCAAACAGACGCTCGACGAGGCCGGCGCGGACCGGGCCGACGCCATCATCACGACGACCGACAAGGACGCGACAAACATCATGGTCTGTCTCTTGGCGAAGGAACTCGCCATCCCCGACATCGTCTCCGTCGTCCACAACCCCGAGCACATGAGCCTCTACCGCCAAATCGGCGTCAACACGATGGAGAACCCCCAGCGACTCATCGCGGAATACCTCTACCGGGCGGTCAAACGCCCGTCCATCGTCGACTACATGCGCATCGGCGAACACGCCGAGGTGTTCGAAATCCGCGTCGACGAGGACGCGCCGATTGCGGGGATGACGATTCAGGAGGCGGCCCGAGAGAACCTCCTCGACGGCGACACCCTCATCGTCGCCGTCGAACGCGAGAGCGACGACGACCCCGTGACGCCCCGTGGGAACACCACTATCGGTGCGGGCGACCTCCTGACGGTCTACTCCGCGAAGGGCGCGACGCCCGAGGTGACTGACGTGTTCGGCCACTACGAGGACCACTGATGCCCCGCCGCGGACGAACCGTCTCCGGGTGGCCCGCCGACCTCGCGGTCATCGGCCGCGACGTGGGCTCGCTCCTCGCCATGGAGTCGGCCCTGATGACCGCCTCGGTCCTCGTCGCGGCCGGCTTCGGCGAGTGGTACGCCGCGCTCGCGTTCCTCGCCGCCGGGGGCGCGACCGCGTTCGTCGGGCTTGGCGCCCGGAAGGCGTTCAAGGACGCCCCCGCGCCCCGGATGAAACACGGGATGATAATCGCCGCCGCGGGCTGGTTCGCCACCGCCGCCTTCGGGTCGCTTCCCTTCTTCCTCACGGCACAGTTCGCCCCGCAGAGCGTCTTCACGGCGCTCGTGCCCGCCGGCGTCGACTACGGCCAGTCGAGCCTCGTCTACTTCCGCGACCCGTTGCACGCCCTGTTCGAGAGCATGAGCGGGTGGACCGGAAGCGGCCTCACCATGGGCATCCACGAGCCGTCGCTCCCGCGGACGATTCAGTGGTGGCGCTCGCTCATCCAGTGGGTCGGCGGCGTGGGCGTCATCGTCCTCACCGTCTCCATCCTCTCGCGCCCCGGGAGCGGGAGCTACGCGCTCTACCGCGGCGAGGCCAGAGAGGAGAAGATTCACCCGAGCGTCGTCTCGACGGTCCGGACCGTCTGGAAGATTTTCGTCGGCTACACGCTCCTGTCGGTCGTCGTCCTCTTTTTCGCCATCCGCGCCAGCGACTACGGGGCGACGCTCTCGCTGTGGGAGGTCGCGTGGCAGGCGCTCAACCACGCGATGACCGGCCTCTCGACCGGCGGGTTCGCCGTCACAGACGGCTCTATCGGCACGTACGACTCGCCGCTCATCGAGACGGTGCTGCTCCCCATCATGGCGCTGGGCGCAATCGCCTTCCCCGTCCACTACGCCGTCCTGAAGAACCGCGACATCGACCGGCTCTGGGGCGACCTCCAGACGCGCTGGCTCCTCGTCCTCTTCGCGGTCGGCGCGGCCGCGCTCGCCGTCCAGAACCTCGTCAGCCTCCCGACGACCGCGGGGTCGGCGTTCGTCGAGACCGCGGACTACTTCGGACTCTCGGGCGTCCTCGGCGGGCCGGGGTCGGACGCCGTCCGCGACGCCGCCTTCCACTGGGTGAGCGCGCTCACCTGCACCGGCTTTCAGGCCGCGCCGCTCGGCGAGTGGTCCGACGGCGGGAAGATTCTCCTGTCGGGGGCGATGACCCTCGGCGGGGCCGCCGGGTCGACCGTCGGCGGCATCAAAATCATCCGCGGCTACACCATCGCCCGCGGCATCCGCTGGCAGTTCTCCCGCGTGTTCCTCCCCGAGAGCGCAATCGTCAACATCGAGATGAACGGTCGTCGCCTCTCGCGGACCGAGATGGACCGCGAGTTCTCCGAGGCGGCCATCGTCTCGATGCTCTGGCTGTTGTTGCTCGTCGGGTCGAGCGTCCTGCTCGTGAACCTCGCCGGGCCGGAGTTCACCTACGCCGACGCGCTGTTCGAAGTCGCGTCCGCGCAGGGGAACGTCGGCATCTCGACGGGCATCACCGGCCCGTGGATGAACCCGTGGGTCGAGACGATGTTCCTCTTCAACATGTGGGTCGGCCGCCTCGAAATCATCCCGGTGTTGGTGTTCGCCCGGTCGGTCATCTACGGGCTGAATCCCTGAGCAAAAGCGGACGGTTTTTTCGGCGCTATCGCCGCCAGTACTCCGGCGTAAAGATGACCAGCACGGGCAGAATCTCCAGTCGGCCCACCCACATGAGAAGCACCATGTACAGTTTCGAACCGTCGGAGAAGTCGAGATAACTCCCCATCGGGCCGACAATCCCAAAGCCCGGCCCGACGTTCCCGAGGGTCGCGGCGACGGCGCTCATGGTTTCGAGGATGCTCACGTCGAAGCCGATACGTGCGGCGTCGAGATGGAGCAGGCCGGTCGACACGAAAAACAGCACGAGGTACAGGAGCGTGAAGGCGTAGATGCCGCGGATGGCCCGCTCGTCGACCGCGCGGCCGGCGAGCCTGACGGGGCGGACCGCCTCGGGGTGGGCCGTCGTGAACAGCTCTCGGCGGAGCGACTTCACGATGACGTACCAGCGGACGATTTTGACCGCGCCACCGGTCGAACCGCCGGAGCCACCGATGAACATCGCGAACAGCAGGACGTACTGCGCCGGCGCGCTCCACGCGTTGAAGTCGATGCTGGCGTAGCCGGTCGTCGTGACGATGGAGACGACCTGAAACACCGACTGGCGAACCGCGGGCTCGACGTTGCCGATGATGGCCGTGCGGATGCCTTCGAGGTAGAGTTGGTCGTAGGTCTCGCCCGCGGGCGCGACGGACATGAGCCCGTCGCCGAGGAACAGAATCCCGGCGAGGATGGCCGAGATGACGCCGATGACGCCGAGGTAAGACTTGAACTCGGTGTCGCGGAACAGCCGCTTCGGGTCGCCGGTCAGCACGTGCCAGAAGAGCGCGAAGTTGGTCCCGGCGGCGACCATGAACGGGATGACGACCCACTGCGCGGCCGCCGAAAAGGCCTCGATGCTCCGAGCCTCCGGCGAGAACCCGCCGGTCGGCATCGTCGTCAGCCCGTGGGCGATGGCGTTGTACACGTCCATGTTCGGGGCGTTGCCGGTGACGTGCAGGCCGTAGAGGAGGACGATTTCGAGGACGGTGAGGCCGAGGTACGCGCCCCAGAGCGCGCGGGCCGTCTCGGCGATGCGGGGGGTGAGCTTCTCGATGCCGGGACCGGGCGCCTCCGCGTCCATCAGCTGTGCGCCACCGACGGAGAGTTCGGGGAGGATGGCGACCGCGAGGACGACGATACCCATCCCGCCGAGCCACTGGGTGAGCTGTCGCCACATCATGATGCCGCGGGTGTGCGAGTTAAACGAGATGTCGCCCAGCACCGTCGCCCCGGTCGTGGTGAACCCGCTCATCGTCTCGAACAGCGCGTTCACCGGGTTGCCGAGGGTCGACTCGGGGTGGATGGGCGACGCGACGAAGGGGATGCCGTGGGCCTCGATGAGAAACGGTATCGCGCCGACTATTGTGACCGCTAACCACGTCAGCGCGACCATCAGGAACCCTTCTCGGGACCCGATGTCGGGGTCGTCGGTGAGCCGTTCGAGCCCCGTCCCGACGAGGACCGTGACGGCCATCGTGACGACGAACGGGAGCACCGACTCGCCGTAGTACAGCGCGACCACGAGCGGGAAACAAAGGGGGACAGCGAGATACTTCAGGACGGTCCCCACGAGACGCAGGCTGGCTCTGTAATCGACCCGCAATTTCATCCGTGGACTAACGTACCGAGCGCCGGGTTCTTCCCTGTTCGGGTTCGCGGTCGGGCGCGCGACATCGTGACGTGGTGGAGTTTTCGGCGCAGAATGGTGGCTGTGCGGTGACGGACCGACCTACAGATTAGGTGTTACGTCGTCGATGACACAGCTATCGACGAAGACGACGACGTGGTCGCCGGGTTCGATGACGGTGTCACCGCGGGGGGTGATGAACTCGCGGCGGCGGGTTATCGCGCCGATGACGACGCCCTCGGGGAGCGTCGTGACCGACTCCCGAATCGGCTTGCCCGCGAGGACGCTCTCGGCGTCCACCTCGATTTCGAGCACCTCGGCCTTGTCAGACTCGATGAGCGCGACGTTCTCCGCGCCGCCCTCGCGGGTGAACCGGGTGATCTCCTCGGCGACGACCTCCCGGGGGCTGACGCCCACGTCGACGCCGACGGCCTCGAACAGGTCCACGTACGGCGTCGTGTCGATGACGGCGACGGTGCGCTCGACGCCGAGCCGGGCGGCGAGAAGCGACACGAGCAGGTTCTTCTCGTCGGAGTCGAGCGCCGAGACGAGCAGGTCGGCGTCGCCGATGTGCTCGCGTTCGAGGAAGTCCACGTCGGTCGCGTCGCTCTCCATGACGATGGTCCCCGGAAGCATCTCCGCGAGTTCGCGGGCGCGCTCCGCGTCGTGCTCGATGAGTCTGGGCTTGAAGCCGCGCTCTTCGAGGAGACGGGCGACGTGGTACCCGATTTCGCTCCCGCCGACGACGACGACTTCCTCCGCGGTTCCCGGCGATTCGCCCGGCGAGACGGAGCTTGCGAACCCCTGAACGCTCTGGGGACTGCCGATGACGACGACGCGGTCGCCCGGCCCGATGACGGAGTCGCCGCGGGGGATAGTGACCTCGCCGTCGCGGAGGATGGCCGCGAAGGTCAGCGAGTCGAAGCGGTCGGCCTCGCTCACGGTCTGGTTGGCGACGGGGCTCTCCTCGTCGACTTCGAACTCGGCCATCTGGACCTGCCCGCCCGCGAAGGGGTCGACGTCGCGTGCGGCGGGGAGGCCGACGACGCGGACGATGGACTCCGCGGCGAGCAGGTTCGTACAGACCATGAAGTCGATGCCGAACGCCTTCTCGGAGCGCTGCCACGTCCGGAGGTACTCCGTGTTCTTGACGCGGGCGATGGTGAAGGCGTCCGAGATGGCCTTGGCGGTCGCGCAGGCGACGATGTTCGTCTCGTCGTCGTCGGTCGAGGCGATGACCATGTCGGCGCGCTCCACGTCGGCCTCTTCGAGCGTGTCCACGGAGGTTCCGTCGCCGTGGAGCGCCAGCACGTCGAGCGAGTAGTTCAGTTCGTCGACGCGCTCCGGGTCGCAGTCGATGACGACGACCTCGTGGGTCTCGTCGAGGTCGGCCGCGATGGACGACCCGACCTGTCCGGCACCGATGATTATCACGCGCACCAGAGACCAGCCCCTGTCATACGTCTGGTTTGGACCGCGGGCGCGTATGTGCATTTCCCTTCACGAATACCCCGTCCATCGGCGGTCACGACCCCGGTTTCGAGTGTATCGTCAGTTCCACGCGCCGCGGCTGTCCCTCGATGTCGGCGACGATTCGCTCGACGATTCGCTCCGCCTCCTTCTGGAGTACCGGCCGGAGCTTGTCGATGACCCATCCGAGCGAGACGAACCGCGGGAGGTCGATGTCGCCCGCGGAGACGCTGTCGGGGTCGTACTCGACCTCGAAGAAGACGCGACAGGCGGTGTCGGCGTCCGACGGGGCATCGGCGGGCAGGTCGTCGAGTTCTTCCACTCGCCAGCGGCCGACGGCGTGTACGTCCTTGGTGATGGTCCAGTCGATGCGCGTTGGCGGGGTGACGTCCGTCACCTTCGACTCGGCGGTGTAGGTGAGCTTCCACCACGAAAAGTACAGGGCGTACCGCGTCCCCGGCGACCCGTCGCCGGACTGTCGCACGTCTCGCAGGTGCTTCGAGTAGTCGGCGTACCGCGGGAAGTCCACGAGAAATTCGTATATCTCCTCGGGCGGCAGGTAGACGACGGTGCTGACGGCTATCTCGTCCACGAGCGTCGAATGGGGTCGGCGGGACCAAAGCCTTGTGGGCCGGGGCACGTCGCTTCGGCTGTCAGCCACCGATACAATCGCAACCTATAATCGGCCGGTCTCACCACCTAGAACCGAGATGGTGGGGGGGACGCTTCGGGACATCAGAGCCGAGATTCGGTCTCTGGCGCGTTCCGACGGCGACTACGCAGTCGTGTGCGGCCGCACGGGTTCGCCGCCCGGGGCCGCGACAGGCCAGCGGTTTCCGGACCGGCGCGTCGCCGGAGAGGCCGCGGAACTGACGCGGGACTACCGGGCCGCGCTCCGGCGATACGACCCGAACAGTCCGTACGACGACCCGCAGGTGTACGAGGTGTCAAAGGGGCCGCCTCGGTCGGCCACGGCGGAGTCTGACGACGACTACACCCGCTACAGCGCGTTCTGTCACGACACCGCGGGCGCGCTGTTCGAGGCGCTGTCGGAACTCGGCCACCGGGAGGCCGAGACCGCCGCGATGGAGACGTACCTCACATTGGCCGAGGTCGTCGACGACCGCGACGACTTCTGTCTCACGCTGGTGTGGAGCCTGATGAGCGAACTGGACGTTCGCCTCTCGACCGCCGAACAGCGGGCGGTCGTCGAGGCGGCCGCCGGGCTGTTCTGTCCGACTCCGACGCCGAATCCGGTGGAGGCGACGCTCCGACACCTCGAAACGGTCGGCTTCGTCGAGGGGTACTCGGTGCGGCCGATTCCCGACTCCGAGGCCGATATCGAGGCCGACGGAGCGTCCGAAACCGACGCCCGGGCGGACACGCGAACCGACGCACGAACCGACGGCGACGACACGTCCCGGACGTGGGAACTCACCTTCGGCGACTACGCGCTCGCAGAGCGGACCGGCCGGATTCCGACGCTCCCCATCGCCGTGTCGCTCCTCCGACGGACCCCCGACCGGGCCGTGCGGTTCATCGACGGCGAGGCGCTCTCGGACGGGCGCTGGCGGCTTCGTCTCCGGATGACGCCCAAGGGGAGTTCCGCGGGCCTCATCAGCGTCGAGGCCGTCGAGAACCGCTGGCTCAACGACCCGAGCGCGTCGCTGGGGCGGTAGCGCGCGCCGCTCGACGGAAATTCGGCAGACTTCAGCGACATCCGCACGGTTTTACTCGCCGCTGAGCTATCGGACGATATGAGCGAGACGACTCCACGAGACGCGCTCGTCGTCGGCGGCGGCGTCGCCGGCCTCACCGCCGCGACGTTCCTCGCCCGCGCCGACCTCGACACTCTCGTCGTCAACGACGACGAGCCAATCGTTCGCCGAAACGCCCACCTCGAAAACGTCCCCGGCTTCCCCGCGGGCGTCAACAGCCGACTGTTCACCGACCTCCTCTCCGAACAGGCGGACCGAAACGGCGCGGACCGACTGGCCGGTCGCGTGACCGACCTCGTCGTGCTCGGCGACGACGAGGACCCGCTGTTCCGCGCGACCGTCGAGACCGACGACGGCGAAGAGACCATCGAGGCGTCCCGCGTCGTCGCGGCCTCGTGGTCCGACGCGTCCTATCTCGAAGACACGGGCGTCGACCTCCGGGCCGCCGGGTCGAAGACCTACGTCGACGTGGACGACCTCGGCCGGACCGCCGTCCCCGGCATCTACGCCGCGGGGCGACTGACCGAGATTTACCACCAGGCTGTCGTCGCCGCCGGCGACGCCGCGGAGACGGCCATCACGCTGGTCCACGACTCGGGGACGGCGTTCTACAACGACTGGGTCGCGCCGACCGGCTACTTCACCGACCGCGGCCGCGAGGTGCCGCCGGCCTGCGAGGAGATAGACGCCGACGAGCGCGACCGACGCGAGCGCGAGTCCCGCGAAGTCATGCGCGAGTTCTTCGCCGAACCCCACGAGGAGCCCCAGCGTACTCACCCGAGCCTCGTCGACGACGAACTCGGCCGACTGGACGAGTAGCCGAACCACTCACACCGCGGGTGGACCGGCCGCCGGTCCCGCTCGTGGACGCGAATCCTTTTAACCGATAGCGGGCGCAGAGACGAGTGAATGCTCGAAGGTGTGAACGTCGCGCTCGGGGTGACGGGGAGTATCGCGGCCGTGAAAGTCGTCGAGTTGGCGCACGAACTCCGCCGCCGGGGCGCGTCGGTCCGCGCGGTGATGACCGACGCCGCGACGGGAATCATCCACCCGTGGGCGGTCGAGTTCGCTACTGACAACGACGTTGTGACCGAGATTACCGGCCGCGTCGAACACGTCGAACTCTGCGGCCGCGACGGCTGGGCCGACGTGTTCCTCGTCGCGCCCGCGACGGCCAACACGGTCGGCAAGATAGCCGCCGCCGTCGACGACTCTCCCGTGACGACCACCGCGACCACTGCCCTCGGCGCGGGCGTCCCGGTCGTCGTCGCGCCCGCGATGCACGAACCCATGTACGACCACCCCGGCGTCCTCGACGCCATCGAGCGGGTGCGGTCGTGGGGCGTCGAGTTCGTCGACCCGCGCATCGAGGAAGGAAAGGCGAAGATCGCCACCGAGGAGGCCATCGTCACCGGCGTGGCGAAAGCGACGACCGAACAGACGCTCGCCGGGAAGTCCGTCGTCGTCACCGCCGGCGCGACGACCGAGTCCATCGACCCAATCCGAACCCTCTCGAACCGCGCCTCCGGTCGAACGGGCCGCGCCGTCGCCCGCGCGCTCGCGATTCGCGGCGCGGACGTGACGCTCGTCCACGACGGCGACGACGCGCACTACGCCGACGTGCTCGCCGTCGAGTCGGCCGCCGAGATGCTGGAGGCCGTCGAGGCCGCGGTCGACGCCGACGCCGACGCGCTCGTCTCCGCGGCCGCAATCTCCGATTTCACCGTCGAGGCGGTCGACGAGAAGATTCGCTCCGGCGAGGCGCGCACGCTCGACCTCGAACCCGCGCCGAAGCTCATCGACACCGTCCGCGAGTCGAACCCCGACCTCCCCATCGTCGGCTTCAAGGCCGAAACGACCGGCGACGACGAGGCGATGGTCGGCGAAGCCCGCCGCATCATGGACCGCGTCGGCCTCGCGTTCGTCGTCGCCAACGACGCCTCCGTGATGGGCGCGGACGAGACCCGCGCGCTCGTCGTCCGCGACGACGAGACGAGCGAGTACGTCGGGTCGAAAGACGGACTCGGCGCTCGCGTGGCCGACGAACTGAAACCGGAACTCTCGTAAAAAACGACCCGAGGCGGCTCGGGACTA
Organism: Haloferax marisrubri; assembly: GCF_001469875.2. GTDB lineage: Archaea > Halobacteriota > Halobacteria > Halobacteriales > Haloferacaceae > Haloferax > Haloferax marisrubri. The sequence goes on from NZ_LOPW02000017.1 coordinate 33,282, forward strand.
CGCGAGTAGTCCGACGAGCACGCCGCCGAGTATCAACACGACGAGCGCGATACTCGTCGCAATCGTCGCGCGAAGGCTCCCGACGGTAATCGAGTCCGCCTCGGACCGACCGAGGCCGCCGGCGACCCGACGCAGCGCGGGGTACGGATTCGCAATCGTACCCGCGACGTCGTAGGCCGCGGCCGAGACGACGCGGTCGACGGCGGCGAAGAGGCCGGTCGCGCCGCGAACGAGTCCACGGGTGCCGTAGAAGACGGCGGGATTCAACACGGTGTCAACGTCCGGCACGTCGCCGACTTTCGACAGCGGCTTCTTCACGACCACGAAGCCGACGACGCCGAGAACGGCGAGCGCGAACCCTTCGCCGAGGTGGCTGAGCGTGAAGGGGTGCGCGTCGGCGGTGCTTCCGGGCAGTATCGCGAACAGCGCGTCGGGGTACAGCCCGAAGGCGACACAGAGCCCCGCGACGCCGAGCATCGCGACCGACTGGCCCGTCCCAGCGCGGTCGAGCGACCAGTCGCGGTCCGCATCGCGGAAGAACGCGTAGTAGCCGAACTTGATGAACGACATGAACGTTCCGACGCCTCCGGCGAGGAGGAGATAGAAGATGCCGTCCAGATGCTCCTTGTGGGCGGCGGCGGTAATCATGCCCTTGCTGACGAACCCGTTGAATCCGGGGAAGCCGCTAATCGAGAGGGCGGCGACGGTGAACGCGAGCGCGGTCGCCGGCAACGCCCCGCGGAGGTTCCCCAGGTACTTGAGGTTCTCTTCGCCGGTCCGCGAGAGGACGACGCCGGCGGTCATGAACAACAGCGCCTTGTAGAGGATGTGGTTGTAGACGTGTGCGAATGCGCCGGCGGTCGCGAGCGCCGTGCCGATACCGACGCCGGCGACCATGTACCCGACCTGCGACTGGATGTGGTACGCCAAGAGCCGCCGCATGTCGTTTTGCATGAGCGCGTAGCCGACGCCGACGACGGCCATCGCGGTCCCCATGTACGCGATTAGGAGGTTCCCGTCGGGGAACGCGCGAGCGAGACCGTAGACCCCGGTCTTCGTCGTGTAGACCGACAGGAAGACGCTCGCGGCGAAGTGGGGACGCGGATACGTGTCGGGAAGCCACGTGTGCAGCCCGACGAACCCGACGTTGACGCCGATACCGAGCGCCGCGAGCGCGGCCGGGACGCCGGCCGCGATACCGTCGGTCGCCGAGAAGAGGAACGACCCCACCTCGACGTAGTGCCAGACGATAGCGCCCATGAGCAGGCTGCCGCCGAGTCCGTGGGCAATCGCGTAGCGGTAGCCCGCACGCACCGCTTTCCCGCCGTAGTCCCAGACGAGAAGCGTGCTCGTGACCGCCATGAGCTCCCAGAAGAACACCATGGTGAGCCAGTCGCCGGCGAAGACCGCGCCGAGGCTCGTCCCCACGTAGCCGAGGGCGTAGGCCGTCTGGACGTTCCGCGCGGCCGACGAGTACGAGTAGAGGACGGCGGCCGCGCCGATGAGGCCGAAGATAATCCCCATCAACCGGGAGAACTCGTCGACGTTGAACAACACGGCGTCGAAGCCGAGGAACGTCACCGGGAGGTGTGCGCCGGCCGGGGCGAGAAGCGACCAGACGGCCACTCCGCCGGTCGAGAGCACGCCCAGCGCGTGCCCGACCCGACGCGAGACGAACGGCATGACGAGCGCGACCGCGAGCACGACGAACGCCGGCGGCAGGAGTGTCGCTGTCGACATCAGAACACCACCCCCGTCACGTCGGCGACGACGCGCTGGACGAGCGCGAGGAACACCGCCGTCTGGGGAACGACCCCGAGGACGATTGCACCGGCCGCGGCAATCGTAATCGGGGCCATCATGAACCACGTGCTCTCGGTGCCGAGTCGACGACGTTCCCACCCGCCGGCGGGCGCACCGCCGTGGTGGTGGTCGTGGTCGGACTCATCGCCGGTCGCGGCGGCGGAGTGGTCGGATTCGCCGTCGGCCACGGCGACGTGGTCGCTCGGGTACCGGTCGACGGCGTACTGCTCACCCTCGGCGACCGGGTCTTTCGACCCGCCGTCGGTGACTGCTCGCACGCCGCCGATGGGGAACTCGATGAGCGGCTTCGCGTCCGAGTCCTCCGGCGTCTGGAAGAACGCCTGGTAGATGACCGGCCAGAAGTAGCCGATGTTCAACAGGCCGGACGCCAAGAGCACGAACACGAAGACCGTCTGTCCCGCCTCGATGCTCCCGATGAGGAGGTACCACTTGCTGACGAACCCGGCGACCAGCGGCAGGCCGGCCATCCCGAGGCTCGCGACGGTGAACGCGATCATCGTCAGCGGCATCCGTCGGCCGATTCCAGCCATGTCGCTGATGTCGTCGGTGTGCGTCTCGACGTGAATCACGCCCGCACAGAAGAACAGTGTGAGCTTCATGAACGCGTGGGCGGGGATGTGGAGTAGCCCACCGACGAGCGCTGCGGGGGAGAGCAAGGCCAACCCGAGAACGATGTACGAGAGTTGGCTGACCGTCGAGTACGCCAACCGCCGTTTGAGGTTGTCCTGTCGGAGAGCGATGATACTCGCGACGACGATGGTGAACGCGGCGACCGCGGCCAGCGGAAGGCCGACTCCGAGCGAGCCGACGGCGTCGGGACCGTACACGTCGAGAATGACGCGTGCGATACCGAACACACCGCTTTTGACGACCGCGACGGCGTGGAGCAACCCGGAGACCGGCGTCGGGGCGACCATCGCGTCGGGAAGCCACGAGTGGACCGGCATGAGCGCGGCCTTCACGCCGAATCCCGTGACGAGCAGCGCGAACGCGGCCCGCGCGACGACGGGGTCGGCGTTCGCGAGCGCGGCGATGCCGCCGGCGGAGAACTCGACGGTCCCGGTCGTCCAGAACACGAGCGCCGTCCCGGCGAGGGCGGCGACCCCGCCACCGAAGGTGTACGCGAGGTATTTCCGACCGGCCTTTCGGGCCTCGTCGGTCTCGTCGTGCGTGACGAGCGGGTACGTCGCCACCGTCAACAGCTCGTAGAAGACGTACAGGACGATGAGGTTCGAGGCGAACGCGACGCCGAGGGCGGCGCTGACGCTCCCCGCGAACGCCGCGAAGTACCGCGTCTGGGCGTGTTCGTCCAGCCCGCGCATGTAGCCGATACTGTAGAAGCTCGTGATGAGCCACAGGAGGCTCGCGAGCAGGGCGAATATCATCCCGAGCGGGTCGGCCCGGAGGACGAACCGAACCCCGGGGACGAACGTCCCGAGGTCGGTGACGTACGTCGTCCCGTTGAGAACCCCCGGAACCATGCTCGCGACGATACCCAGCGCGGAGACCGCAGAGAGAACGGTGAAGCCCTCTCTGACGTTGGGGCTGCGTCTCGATGCGACGATAGTGACGATACCGACCGCCGCGGCTAGCACCGCCGCGAGCGGCCTCAGTGATAGGACGTCTGTCATTTAAAAGTACACCTCCAGTACCGGTTGGACGACGGCGATGAGGTCGGAGCCGAGAACGCCGAGAACCACCGCGGCGACCGCCGAGACGACGACGACCGCGCGCATGCCGAACGACACTTCCACGGTGTCGTTTCCGCCGTCGGTCGAGACGGCGTCCGCCTCGGGTTCGGGCGCGGTGAAGTACATTCGCTCGATAACCCGGCCGAAGTACGCGAGCGTGAGCAGTGTGCTCACCACGACGACGGCCGCGACCGGCCACGCGCCGGCTTCGACCGCACCGACGACGATGTTCCACTTCCCGACGAATCCGACGGCCGGCGGGATGCCGACCATCGAGAAGGCGAGCACGGCGAACGCCGCGCTCGATACCGGTGCCTTCGCGGCGAGCCCCGCGAAGTCCTCGACCGTCCGCACGCCGAGACCGGTGGCGAATACGCCGACGGTGAGGAACAGCCCGCCTTTCATCACCGCGTGGCCGACGAGGTGGACGACCGCTCCGACGAGCGCCGTCTCGTTCGCGAGGCCGATTGCGGCGACGACGAGACCGAACTGCGAGACCGAGGAGTACGCGAGCATCCGTTTGAGGTCGGACTGCATGACCGCGAGGACCGCCCCGACGACGATACTCACCGACGCGAGCGCCACGAGGGCGTCGCCGGCGAGCGGGACCGCGTCGAGGAACTCGGTCGTGTACACCGCGTAGATGATGCGGACGAGTGCGTACGCGGCCGCCGTCGAGACGAGCGCGGAGATGTACGCGCTGACGGTGTCGGGCGACTCGGCGTAGGCACCGGGCTGCCACGTGTGCAGCGGGAAGACGGCGACCTTGACCAGGAGGCCCGTCACGATGAGCCCGAAGCTCGTCAGTATCGCCGGCGAGGTGTAGCCGACCGACGCGACCGCTCCGGTAAGGTCCGCCATGTTGAGCGTCCCCGTCATGATGTAGAGGTACCCGACGCCGAGCAGGTAGAGGGACGCGCCGATGGTCCCGACGAACAGGTACTTGAGGCTCGCCAGCGCCGCCCTCGGCGACCGACCGCTGGCGACGAGGGCGTAGGTCGCGAGCCCCGTAATCTCCAGGAAGACGTACAGGTTGAACACGTCCGCAGTCGCGAAGACGCCGGAGATACCGGCCGTGAGCAGCGCGAGTTCGCTGTAGAACGCGTTCGAGTGCGGCCCCGCGCGGCGGGCGTAGGCGAGCACGCCGAGCGTCGAAAGCGACACGAGCACGAGCAGCGGCGCGGAGACGCCGTCGGCGACGAGTTCGATACCGAACGGCGGTTCGAACCCACCGACGGCGTACGAGATGGAGCCGCCCTCGAGAACGCGAGCCGCGACGGTCGCGGAGAGTCCGAGGTGGACGAGGCCCATCGCGGCCGCGACGAACCAACCGATTCGCTCGAACCGCCCCCCGAGAGCGACGGGGAACAGCGACGCGGCGATGGGGACGACCACGAGGAGGACGAGCGCGTCAGTCATCGACCTGCACCTCCTTGATGACGTCTTCGTCCAGCGAACCGTAGCCGTCGTAGATGCGGATGACGAGCGCGAGCGCGACTGCCGTCAGGCTCACCCCGACGACAATAGCCGTCAGGATAAGCACGTGCGGAAGCGGGCTCACGAACGTCTCCTCGCCGTGACCGACCACGGGCGGAGCCCCGCCGTCGACGTACCCGGTGGTCACGAAAAACAGGAATATTCCGACCTGGAAGATGTTCATACCGATAATCTTCTTGACGAGGTTCGGACTGCCCATGACGACGTAGAGTCCGATGCCGAACAGCAGGATGCTCGCGACGTAGTTGTAGTGCGTCGTGAGGAGGTCCATCATGCGTCGTCACCTCCGGAGTCGTGGTTGAATCCACCCGCGAGGTTCATGAACAGCGAGACGATAACGCCCGCGACGATTGCGCCGATACCGAGTTCGACGAGTTCGATACCGTACTTCACGCCGTGGCTGATTCCGTAGGCGGCGTACTCCAGGAACGCCCCGTCGAACGCGAGCGCGCCGATGCCGATACCGACGAACGTCGTCGCGCCGACGCCGACGAGGAGCCGGATGACGCTGTCGTCGAGCCACTCGCGCGTCGGCTCGATACCGAACGCGAACGCGAGCATGATGATGCTCGACGCGACAATCGCGCCGCCCTGGAACCCGCCACCGGCGGACTCTGCGCCGTGGAACATGACGAACAGCCCGAAGGTGAACACGAACGGGCTCACGACGCGAACCGTCGTCATGATAATCGTACTCTCGACGTACGCGCTGAGAGAGCCGTCGGCGGCGCTCATACGTACACCTCCTTGCGGAGGACGACGAGAACTGCGAGCCCCGCCGCGAGAACGACCGCGGCCTCTCCGAGCGTGTCGAACCCACGGTAGGCGGCCAGAATCGCCGTCACGACGTTTTCGACATCGGTCTGCGGATAGGCGTTTTCGAGGTAGTACCGGGTGATCTCCGAGCTCGCGACCGGCGAGTTCGGGTCGCCGATGGTGGGGAGCGACCGAACCGTCGTGAGCAACACGCCCACGAGACCGGTCGCGATTATCGCGGGGCCCCACGCGACGCGCTCGAAGAGACGGTCCCCTCCCGGACGAACCGTCCGGACGATTGCCAAGAGGAACAGCACCGTCGTGACACCCGCCCCGACGGCCGCTTCCGTGAGCGCGACGTCGGGCGCTCTGAGGAGGATGTAGACGATTGCGACGCCGAAACTGAACCCGGCGAACGCGATAATCGCGCTGAGGATGTCTCGGAGGAAGGCCACGGCGAGCGCGGCGAAGACGACGAACGTCAGCAACACCCCGTAGAGGAGTAGCTGCACGTTTAGTCGCCCTCCTCATCGCTCGCGGTCCACGGTTCGATACCTTGGTCGTGGGCCGCCCGTGCGATGGCGTGAGCGGCCGTCGGGTTGGTGATGAGCATGAACAACAGAAGCAAGACCGTCTTGACGGCGGAGACCTCCGCGCCGAACAGGAGCGCGATGCCGCCGAGGGAGAGTACCGTTCCGAGCGTATCGCTCTTCGAAGTCGCGTGGGCGCGGGTGTAGAGGTCGGGCAGTCGGATGATTCCGACGACCGCGACGAAACTGAAGAAGACGCCCGCGAGGACGAGCCCCACGATGAGATATTCGAGCGGCGTCATCTCAGAGGACACCCCCGCGCTCGACGATGAACTTGGAGATGGCGATGCTGGCGAGGAAGTTCAAGAGCGCGTACACGAGCGCGACGTCCAGGAACCCGGAGAGACCGAACGCCGCGGCGACGAGTGCCAACACGACCACCGTGTTCGTCCCGATGGCGTTGATCGCGATGACGCGGTCTTCCATCGTCGGTCCGCGGACGACGCGGTACAGGAGGACGACCGCGAACGTGATGAACGCGCCCGCGGCACCGAGTAACACCGTCTCGAACGTCGAGAGCTGTCCGAGCACCATCACTCATCACCGTCCGTTTGGTCGTCGTCGGTCCACGAGGCTATCGTCCCGCGCTCGGCGGGCGTCGGAATGCGCGCCGCCGAGCGTCCGTAGAAGACGAACCGAACGGCGCGTTCGAGTGAGCCGCCCGCGAGTCCGTCTCGGGCGGAGCCGGTGAGCGAGTGGATAATAAGGCTGTCCCGGTCCATATCGACGGTCAGCGTCCCCGGCGTGAGCGTGATGCTGTTCGCGAGGGTCGTCACCGAGAGGTCGCCCCAAATCGCCGCGCGGTACCGCTGCATCTCCGGGTCGATGGGGAGGTCCGGGTGGAGGATGATGTAGGCCACGGAGAAGTTGGCCTTCACGATTTCCCACAACAGGTAGGGAACGTAGAGGAGAAAGCGGGCAATCCGGGCGGCGGTTCCGGTCACGGACGGCGTGTTCACGAACGAGATGCGTGCGAAAACCGCCGTCACAACGCCGGCGGAGACCGCGCCGGTGACGAGGTTGAACGTGTCGAAGACGCCCGCGAGGAGGAGGTAGAATCCGAACGAGACGCCGAACATCGCGAGGGCCTTCGAGACGTTCGCTCGGCTGGGAAGCCGGCCGCGCTCGACGACGCGGTCGACCGGCGCTTCCTCGACCACTAACCCCGACCGCGCGAGTTCGAACTCGAGCGGCTGGAGCATCGGAGCGCTCCCGCCGGGTTGGTACTCCGGGTCGAGGACGATGCGGTCGAGGCCGCGGTCACGAGCGTACTCGAGGAGTACTTCGGCGAAATCGTTCGGTGAAAAGAGGTATCGGTCCTCACCGACGACGGCGGTCTCGATAGAGACCGAGACGTCCTCGGCGGCGAGGTCACCGTCGTCGTCGTAGTCGAGGTCGTCGTTCGCCCAGACGCGCGCCCGTTCGAGGGTGTCGGCGACGGCGTCGGCCGCCGAACGCTCGCTCTCGTCGACCAGTTGCCACCGGACGGGGTACACGAAGTGAACGGTCGATTCTTCGCCGGTCTCCGCGGCGATGCGCCGCGCCTCGCGGACCGCGTATGCGACGGTGTTCCGGAACGTGGACGACTCTCCGACCGGAACGAGAATTCGGGAACTCGTATCGGGCATCAGCCACCTCCGAAGTCGGACCGGACGATTCGTCGGGACGTTCGATACTGGCTCATTGGTACTACGTGTCTGTAGCGAAAGCCAAGCAAAACCCTTTCCGCTATCCGACGGTCAGACGCGGGTCGCGGTGTCCAATCGAGACCGTCGAAACGGCGTCGGCATCCGGGGTTACGCCTCGTTCGTCGAGTCTCCGGCGAACGGGCTGTAGGGGCAGGTGTACTCGTTGCGGATTATCTCTTCTTCCGCAATCTCGAAGCCCATATCGCTGAGTTCGCGCCCGATGCGACTCAGGTCGTCGCTGTTCCGACCGAGCGCGACGATGTGGACGTTCTTCTCGCCGGACATAATCTCCCGAACCGAGATGACTCCCTCGACCGAGAGGGCGTTCTTCGCGAGCTCTTCTCGCTTCGAAATCGGCGCCGTACAGAAGATGATGGTGTGGAGCTGGTAGCCGAGCGCCTCGTAGTCGATGTCGAGGTGACTCCCCCGGATAATCCCGCTCGATTCGAGCTTCGAAATCCGGTTTCGAACCGTACTCGAAGAGACGTTACGTGCCGACGCGATATCGTTTCCCGACGTGTGTCGCGCGTCTTTCTGCAGCGCATAAAGGATGTATCTATCGAGCTCGTCGATGGATGTCGACGCCATGAGCCGACCAATGGGGCTCCCGAAAATATGTGTTTTGGTCGCGTGAACCGCCGATGAACGCACGGAGAGCGGTGAGCCGCCCGCCGAGGTCAGAACAGCTGACGGTCGAGCGCGCGCATGAGCGGCCCGCGTCGAGTCGCGTCCTGACCGTGAACCGCGAGCACCGAACCGTTCCACTCGTCGATGACCGCCTTCGCGTCCGACCGCCCGTTCCACTCGTCGGCGGCCACGACGAGGAGGTCGCTCTCGGTCGGCGGGGTGTGGGGGCCACCGTCCGTAGAGAGCGTCCCCATCTCGACGGGAGCGCTACACAACTCGGCGATGTCCGCTTTGTACTGTTCGAGGGACCGTCGCCGGGCCGCCGAGTCGGTGGTGTCCCCGCAGTGACTCAGGTGGATTCGGCCTTCGGACTCGCTCGCCAGCGCGTCCGCGACGGCGACTTTCGTCGGGTCGTACGGCCCCTGGCTCGCGAGCAGTTCGACGGTTCGAATCCCGTCGAGGTCGGAGCCTCTGAGTAGACCGGCTTCGCAGGGTGCGTGACGGAGAATCCACGACGTATCGGTCCCGAAGAGGCGTTCGCTCACGCGTTTTGTCCCCGTCGGGTGTTCTACGAGGAGGAAGTCGACGTCCTGATTGGCGGCGTAGTTGACGACCGCGTGTCGCGTGTCGTGGGTGACGATGGTGCCGCACCGTATCGGCACGCCGAACTCGTCGTCGAGCTCGTCGGTCTGTCGTTCGAACTCGACGTCGGCTGGCGATTCGACCGCTGACGCGTAGGCCAAGGACGTCTGGTCCGGCACCGTCTCGAACCGCGCGACTGTGACCCGTCCGCCGTTGGCGCGGGCGAGCGTCGAAGCCACCTGAACTAGCGCCCGCTCTCTGGCTTTCGAGATGTCGTTCGAAATCGCCACGAGGGCGTGGTACTCGTCGCGGTGGGCTTGGATGGCCGCTTCGGCTCGTTCGACCGCGTTGCGGCTGACCTCTTGGCGAACAGCGTCGGCGGCCGCGCCCTCGCGGTCGACGCGAGACCGGGCGTACGCGAAGAACCAGACGACGCCCGCGATTGTGAGGACGACCGCGCCGACGAGCGGGAGCGTGCCCATCTGCGTGAGGAGCACGAGACCGCTGAGCGCGCCGAACACCTGCATCCACGGGTACAGCGGCGAGGTGAACGACGGTTCGTACTCGACGTGTCCCTCCCGGAACGCGACGACGGCGAGGTTGATGAGAACGAACACGAGGAGCTGGAACGCGCTCGCGAGCTTCGCGATGTCGAGCAGCGGAACGAACGCGATGAGAAGCAACAGCACGACGCCCGTGAGGGTAATCGACGTGCTCGGGGTTCCGAACCGGTCGCTAATCGTCGATAACGACGGCGGGGCGAGTTTGTCACGGCTCATGGCGAACGGGTACCGCGACGAGGAGAGAACCCCGGCGTTCGCGGTACTGACCAGTGCGAGGACCGCAGCCACGACGACGGCGACGACGCCGGCGGTTCCGAGCGAGGCCTCCGCGGCGAGTGCCATCGGCGTCGCGCTCTCGGCGAGCACGCCGCGGTCGGTGACTCCGACCATCACGGCGACGATGAGGACGTAGAGGACCGTGGTGAACCCGAGCGACCCGAGGATACCGAGCGGGATGTTCCGGTCTGGGTCTTCGACTTCCTCGGCGACGCTCGCTACTTTCGTCACGCCCGCATAGGAGACGAACACGAGGCCGGTCGCGGCGAGCAAGCCGCCGACCCCGCCGTCGAAGAACGGGCGGAAGTTCGTCGACTCGACGGTCGGCGTCCCACCGAGGACGAACCAGACGAGCGCGACGAGCATGATGGCGACGATTCCGACCTGCAGCCTCCCGGTCTGTTTCGCACCGACGAGATTGACGACGACGAGGAGCGCCGCGAGCGCGAGCGCGACCGGCGTGACGACGGTGGAGGGAACGTCGAACAGCAACAGCAGGTACGGCACGCCGCCGACGAGTGCGAGCGCGCCCTTGAACGAGAGCGAGAACCACGTTCCGATACCGGCGATGGTGCCCAGTAGTGGACCCATGCCCCGCTCGATGAACAGATAGGTGCCGCCGGCTTCGGGCATCGCCGTCGCCATCTCGGATTTCGACAGCGCCGCGGGGAGCACGAGAACGCCGGCGAGCAAGTACGCCAAGATGACCGCGGGACCCGCGATATCGACCGCAAGCGCCGGCAAAATGAAGATTCCGCTGCCGACCATCGCCCCGATACTGATCGCGAGCACCGAGAAGAGACCGAGGTCTCGTTCGAGCGTCTTTTCCACGGGTTATCCACCCGCCCGCGCGTCCCCAGCCGGTTCGGCGCGCGACCCGACGACCATGTCGGTGACGAGCGACGTGACGCATATCACTTCGACACCGAGGTCCTCGAACACGTCCGTGTTCTGCGGGTCGTTAACGAGTACTGTGACCCGATCGACGTCGAACGTCGTCCGCGAGGCCTGCGTGAGAAGCAGGTTCGTCGGGTCGATTCGTCCCACGACGATGACCGCGTCCGCGTCTGCGTTCCACGCGGCTCGGAGGGACTGTGGCTCGTCGAACGCCGCGACTCGCGCGTCGATACCGCGTTCGATTGCGTGGGTGACTACTGCCTCGTTCTCGTCGATGAACGTGACGGATTCGTACTCCTCGAGCAGTCGCTCGGCGAGCGCGCGACCCGCGTGCTCTCCACCGAGTACGAGTGGTTGGTGTATCATGGGTATGGTGGTGACTCACGCTGGATGCAGCGTTCGGTCACTCACACTACCTATGGGACGAACGCATATATTTCAATCGGATTTTGTAGCTAATCGACAAAATGTAGCGACGATATTTGTTGAAGCGTCCTCGGATACTGGGTGAGCGGGAACTGCACCTGAATTGCGACGCCGTCTGTTGGTTTTGGGGCGAGATAACTGAAATATGGGCAGAAGTACTTAACAAAAATTAAAGATATTATGGATTCTAGCGCCCACGAACATGTTTTTCAACGGTTCTTACTAGCCATGTGGGTCGAAACGCCTTCCTCGAGACCGGACTCGAAATCAGAAACTCATATTTCACACCAGACGCAGGTGTCAGGGCCGCTACCGCCTGATTTGCCGGTATTTCATTATTACCTATAGTGTGACCCTCAAATTTATAATACTGACTTGCATTCGGACACTCATGATACGTCCAGGCGCGCGCTCCGGGCAGGGAGACGCGCAGCGTCAGGGCAAGGGGGGAAACGAATGATAATCGACCCGTCACGGATGGCATCCGTCAACGGACCGGGACCCGACAGCGAGGTCGCGATGGACGCGCTCCGGGGGACTGCGAAGGGGGCAGTCTCTCTGGTCGCCGTCTACGGTGCGACGGCGTTCGACCTGTTCCACGTCGGCGAGGCCGTCCGAGAGGATTTCGGGAGCCGCGGCGAACTCGTGACGCACCTGAGTTCGCTTGCCGAGGAGACTCGGCGCGAGTTCATGGAGCGCGGACTGTTCTCCGGGCTTAGTCCGGTGCAAAACAGCGTCGAGTATCGGTTCGAGGAACGCGACGGCTACGGCGTGTTGCAGGTCTACTGCGGCGGCCGCGGCATGTTGCTTTTCGTCGAACCGGACGAGACGGTCGAGCCGCTGGTGAAGACCGCGTCACAACTTCTCGGCGGGATGTAACCGCCCTCGGAGCGTCGCGCTCCGAGCCGAGAACCCGGCCGGAGAGCGGTGGCGCTCTGCGGCCTTCGAGCGCGGTAGGCGATACCGCACGGCGTGGGTCGGCGTGTCCGTGAGGCTTCGAACCGCCACATTTTATGCCCGACCGGGGGAACGAGCGCCATGGACCAGTTGCGGCAGTCTCTCCTCGACGCGCCGATCATCGAAAAAGGAGATTACGAGTACTTCGTCCACCCCATCAGCGACGGGGTTCCGATGCTGAAGCCGGGGCTCCTCCGCGAGATCGTCATCAAGATCATCCGCAAGGCGAACCTCGAAAACGTCGATAAAATCGTCACGCCCGCGGCGATGGGCATCCACATCTCGACGGCCGTCTCGCTGATGACGGACATCCCGCTCGTCGTCATCCGCAAGCGCGAGTACGGCCTCGACGGGGAGGTCTCGCTCCACCAGCAGACGGGCTACTCCGAGGGCGACATGTTCATCAACGACGTGAACGAGGGCGACCGCGTGCTCGTCCTCGACGACGTGCTCTCGACCGGCGGCACGATGAAGGCCGTCCTCGACGCGCTCGACCACATCGGCGCGGACGTGGTCGACACCGTCGCCATCATCAAGAAGGCCGGCCCGAACGAACTCGACGACTCGGACCACCACGTCAAGACGCTCATCAACGTGACCGTCGAAGACGGCGAAGTCGTCATCGTCGACGAACACGGCGACGACTGAGTCGACGAACACGCGGCCGCGACGCCTCACCGTCGCGTCGCTCGCTTCCGCGGATTTCCGCCTCCGCGGGGCCTTTTTGTGACCGGTCCGTACCCGGGAGCGATGACATCGGCGCTTTTCATCGTCAGCGAAGACGGCTATTGGGGCGAAGAGTGCATCGAGCCGCTTACGACTTTGACCGACGCCGGCGTGGACGTGACGGTTGCGACGCCGACGGGCGGCGCGCCGGTCGTCGACGAGCGCTCTATCGACCCCGACGAGGTCGGCGAGGAACTCGCCGAGCGCGTCGTCGAGGTCCACGAGAACGACGAGCGACTGCAGGACCCGGAACCGATTGCGCAGGTCGACGCCCGCGAGTACGACGCCGTGGTGTTCCCCGGCGGTCACGGCACCGCGTGGGACGTAAATCAGGACCGACACGCCCGACAGGCGCTCCTGCAGGCGGTCGCCGGCGACGGCTCGAAGGCGCTCGTCGTCTGCCACGCCGTCGGCATCCTCGGGTTCACCCGCGAGGCCGACGGCTCGTTCCTCGTCGAGGGCCGCGAGGTCACCGGCTTCCCCAACGAGTGGGAGGAGGGCATCGTCGACGAGAACGACCTGATGCCCGACGGCCGAAAGCTCCCGTACTGGGTCGAAGACGAGGTGAAGGCCGCGGGCGGCGTCTGGGACGCCGAACTCGACAGCGACACCAGCGTCACCGTCGACGGCGACCTCATCACCGCGCGCGGTCCCGGCTCCTCGGCCGCGGCGGCGCAGACGCTCTTAGACGAACTGTAGAACCGAAATTCGCTGATAGTTCGGTCGCGACTCGGCGCGACTGCATCGAGTTACTCGATTTTGAACACGGCCTCTTCGATGCCCTCGCTTCGGCACTCCGGACACCGCGAGGGGTAGTTCACGGGGTCGTCGAAGGCGGTGAAGCCGCAGTGTTTGCACTCCGGCGGCGCGACGAGGAACTGCTCGCCGTCCTCCCCGCGGACCGTTCGGGCGACGTGCTGGAGGTGGCCGTACACCGACGACACCGAGACGCCGACGCTCGACGAGAGTTCGGAGGCCGTCGCGGGGTCGTCGCGGAGGGCGTCGGCGATGCGTTGGCGGGCCGTGGTGTCGGACTCCCGGGTGGTCATATCGCTCGATTGGGAGTCGAAGGGAAAATCCCTTGCGCCGCCTCGCGTCAAAAAATGTCAGCAAGATAGAGAGGATGCAAAAAGGCCTTGTCCACGTGGGGGGATTTGGGGTGTATGAAGGCAGTCGTCCTTGCCGGTGGTTACGCGACGCGTCTGTGGCCGATTACCAAACATCGACCCAAGATGTTCTTGCCCGTGGGTGACCAGACGGTCATCGACACTATCTTCGAAGACTTGGAAGCCGACGACCGGGTCTCGGAGGTGTTCGTGAGCACGAACGAGCGCTTCGCCGGTGCGTTCGAGGAGTACATCGACGAGTCGCCGTTCGAAAAGCCGACGCTGTCGGTCGAAGACACGAGCGAAGAAGACGAGAAGTTCGGCGTCGTGGGCGCACTCGCCCAGCTCATCGACCGCGAGGAGGTCGAAGAAGACCTCGTCGTCATCGCGGGTGACAACCTCATCAGTTTCGACGTGGGCGACTTCGTGGACTTCTTCTACGAGAAAAACGAGCCGTGTCTCGCCGCCTACGACGTGGGTGACAAAGAGCGCGCGAAGTCCTACGGTCTCGTCGAACTCGACGGCGACCGCGTCATCAACTTCCAGGAGAAGCCCGAAGACCCCAAGAGCACGCTCGTCTCCATCGCCTGCTACGCCTTCCCGGCGGACGACCTGCCCAAGTTCGACGAGTATCTCTCCGGTGACAACAACCCCGACGAGCCCGGCTGGTTCATGCAGTGGCTCCAGCAGAACGGCGACGTGTTCGCCTACACGTTCGACGGCGCGTGGTTCGACATCGGCACGCCCCAGAGCTACCTCGACGCCGTGGCGTGGTACCTCGACGGCGAGAACTTCGTCCACGAGTCGGCGACGCTCACGAACACCGAAGTCGGCACCAACGTCCACGTCATGGCCAACGCGGTGGTCGAAGACTCCGTCCTCGAAGAGTCCGTGGTGTTCCCCGGCGCGGTCATCCGAAACGCGGAGCTCAAAAGCTCCATCGTCGACGAGGAGACGCACATCGAGAGCCTCGACCTCTCGAACGCCCTCATCGGGGCGCACTCGCGGCTGACGAACGGCCAGTAACGCGGTTCGGTTCGAACCGCAACTCGGACCTCGGGCGCTTTTTCTCAGCCGAGGTACGCGTCGGTGATGCGGAGTCTGCCGTGGGTTCCCTCCCACTCCGTCTCGTACTCCAGTTCGATGGGGCGGTCCATGTGCGGGCCGTCGGTGACGAGCGTCTCGAACTCGCCGCCCTCACCGAGGATGTGGACGCCGTACTGCTCGTTGAGCGCTTCGAGTTCGTCGAGCGCGTCGGCGTCGAGCGTCCGGCCGAGCCACGACTCGTCGAGGCCGTGGGCCGCGACCTGGATGATGGTGATTTCGAAGCCCGCCTCGAGCATGGCGTCGCCGAGTTCGCGGGGGTTTTCCTGCCACAGCGGGGCGAACAGGTCGATGTCGAGGCGGTCGCACATCGCCTGAATCCGGTTGGTCTGGAACTCGCTTTCGATGGCCCCCGCGGTGACGCCCGCGAGGTCGATCTCCGACTGGAGGTCCGACAGCGCCGCTTCGAGGGGTTCGAGTTCGGCGTCGCCCTGCGCGCCCGAGTCGTCGGCGTCGGTCGCTTCGAGGTCGCCGGGGTGGACCTCGACGAGTTCGATGCCGGTGCTTTCGGCGGCGAGACTGGCGAGGTCGGTCGCCGGGACGTGGTACATGTACGAGTCGTCGCTCGGGTGGACGGTCAGGAGGCGGGTGACGTTCAGACCCGCTTCGAGCGCGCGGTAGAGCGCCCACGAGGAGTCCTTTCCGCCGGAGAAGAGGCTGACCCACTCGGATGTCATGGAGGCGATAGCGTGTTGGAGGAGTTAGGCGCTACGGTGTGCGCGCCGCGGACTCGTTTCGATCGACCCCCGTGATTACATGTAGCCCAAATCGCGAAGCCGACCCATCAGGTTCTCTTTGTCCTGTGCGCGCCCCTCGCGTTCCGCGCTCGCGCCGAGGTCCTGCACCCACGCGGGGCGGTCGTCGGACTTCGCGGACCCGGACTCGGTGCCGAGCGAGCGGTAGCCCTCGAAGTATTTCGGCGAGACGGGCAGGTCCGCGGGTTCGACGCCGTCGGGGAGGTCGTCGATGGACGTGGGGACGTGGCCCGCGGGGTAGCCCTCGACCGAGTCGGGTACGATGTAGTTCCAGAACGCCGCCCACACGTCGGTCTCCTCGAACTGGAGGATGGAGTGGACGCGGTCGTGCGGCGGGTACTTCTCGGAGTCGTGGCGGGGGCTGAAGAACGTCTCGTCGGCGCGGGACTCCTGTTCGTCCCAGCGGACGCCCGAGAAGACGCCGTCGAAACCGCGCGCTTCGAGGGTGTCGTTGAGCGCGACGGTCTTCAAGAGGTGGTTGCCCTCGAAACTGTCGGCGTCGAGGACGACGGTCTCGCCCTCGTAGCCGAGGCGGTCGAGTTCGCGGCGGGTGTCGTCGCCGAGCGCCGAGAGGGGAATCTCGTCGCCGGGCGACGCGCCGAGGCGCGCGAAGTCCTCGTTGCGGGCGACGACGAGGTCGAGGTCCCAGCGGTCGGCCCACTCGCGGACGAACGCCTCGGTCTCGTCGAAATGCTCGAAGTGGTCGATGAAGACGACGGGCGGCACGGGGACGCCCATGTCGGCGGCGACCTCGCGGACGACGTAGAGGACGACCGTGGAGTCCTTGCCGCCGGTCCACATCACGGCCGGGCGCTCGTACTGTTCGAGCGCAGTCGTAGTGACTGCGACCGCTTTTTCGAGTTTGTCTTCGAGCGTCGGGTAGTCGGCGGCGGTCCCCTCGCGGCCGTCGGCGTAGTTGAGGTCGAGGTAGTCGGGGAACGTGAGACTCATACGACAGGCGTCGCTCGCGGAGGATATCCCTGTTTCCGATGCGAGACAGTCGCTGTCGCTGTCGGAATCGAGTCCGCGAAAAAGTGGCCGCGGCGCGATGTTCGCGTCAGATTTCGGCCGACTTCACATGTAGCCGAGGTCGCGCAGGCGCTCCATCAGGTCCTCTTTGTCCTGGGCGCGGCCCGCGCGCTCGGTCGTGTTCTCCATGTCCTGCAGCCACGCCGGTTCCTCGGCGGACTTGTCGGTCGAGACCTCGCTGCCGAGACTCCGGAAGCCGGCGAAGTACTTCGGCGAGACGGGCACGTCCTCCTGCGTGACGCCCTCGGGGAGGTCGGTGTCGCTCGTCGGGACGTAGCCGTCCTCGGGGTAGTTCTCGACGGTGTCCGGGACCGCGAAGTACCAGAAGGCGTCCCAGACGGCGCTCTCTTCGAACTGGAGGATGGGTTGAATGCGGTCGTGCGGGGGGTAGATGTCGGGGTTGTGACGGGGGCTGAAGAACGTCTCGTCGGCGCGGGCCTCCTGTTCGTCCCAGCGGACGCCGGAGATGACGCCGTCGATGTCGTACTCTTCGAGGGTGTCGTTGAGCGCGACGGTCTTCAGCAGGTGGTTGCCGACGTAGGTGTCCAGCAGGAACGGGAACGTGTCCTCCTCGTACTCGAGGATGTTACGGATGTGGTGCTGGTTGTGCTCCGAGAGTTCGGAAACCGGGATGTCGTCGCCGGGTTCGAGGCCGTTTTCGTCGACGTACGCGCCGACGTCCTCGTTACGCGCCCAGATGACGTCGAGGTCCCACTCGTCGGCCCAGTGCTTGACGAAATCCATGATTTCGTCGAAGTGCTGGTAGTGGTCGATGAAGACTGCCGGCGGGACTTCGAGGTCGTAGCGCTCTGCGACCTCCTTGATGAAGTAGAGCGTGAGCGTCGAGTCCTTGCCACCGGTCCACATCACGGCGGGGTTCTCGTACTGCTCGAGACCCTGCTTCGTGACCTCGATGGCCTTCTCGATTTTGTCCTCGATACTCGGGTAGTCCTCCGGCGTCTCACCTTCGCCGTCGGTGTAGTCGACGTCGAGGTAGTCCGGGAAGGATTCGGCTTCCGACATGATGTGTAATTACATCTAATTAGGCGGTGTAAATGCTTTTTGCCCGAGGACTAGTGTGACGCGTGATACCGCCGAACACGATTTGGGCCGCTGACTCACGTGGCTCGGCGGTGACGGGATGAGGAGATACGACGCGTTTAGGAGATGAACTTGTTGTCGCGCCAGTTGATTCCGCTGTCCGAGGAACCGTTCTGCTGGGGATTCTCGACGACTTCGACGGAGGCGGCACGCACCTCGCCTTCGACGATGCGCGTCGCCTGCAGTTCGTCGCTTTCCTCGGTGATCGCGGTCAGCGTCCCCTTCTCCGAGAGCATCGCAATCTCGCGGAGGACGAGGAACATCGGGTACTGGAGCGCCGTGTTCTGGAGCACGGTTTCGAGGTCGCCTTTGAAGCAGGCGAACTCGACGAGTTCGGAGGGAATCTCCTCTTCTTCTTCATCTCCCCAGTTGGGCGCACCCGCGCGGGGTGGCTCTTCTTCGTAGACGCGGTTTTCCGTTACGCTCGCTTTCAACTGGGCCGTCGGCGTGTACTTGCTGAGGTTGTCGTCGGCGGAGACGGCTTTGATGATGAGAGTGTTGTTTCGGCGGGTGATGTCTACGTTCTCGACCTCAGGCGGAAGTTCTGGGTCGTTTTCGAAGTAGTCCATCACGTCTTCGAGTGGCAGTTCCAACGTCGAATGGAGTCGATATACGCGGCCTGACATTGTTGGCTTCGGTATCGACGAGAGCCACGGTGCGGGCGCACCCGGATGGCGATACCTGTGTGCATGTACGAGTTCGAGGCTTATATGGCCTCCCCTTCTCGTTAGGCGAGAGATAAGAAGTCGGCGTCGGGCCGCGGTCCGGCGGTCTGTCGGGACGCTTCGGGGGTCAGTTCGCGCCGGTCAGCGTCGCTTCGAGGTCGCCGCGCTCGTCGAGTTCTTCGAGGATGTCGCTGCCGCCGACGAACTCGCCGTCGACGAACGTCTGGGGGATGGTCTCCCAGTCGCTTTTCTCCTTGAGCGCCTCGCGGTAGTGCGGGAGCGCGGGCAGCACGTCGACCGTCTCGAACTCGTCGACGTACTGAGAGATGAGGTCGACCGCCTTCGCGGAGTAGCCGCACTGCGGCATCAGGCGGTTGCCCTTCATGAACAGGACGACGTGGTTGTTCCCGACCGCCTCGTCGACGCGGGACTGTACTTCCTCGGGGTCGAGGCTCTCCGGTTGGAAAGTCATGCTCCCAAGTAACGGCCGGGCGGACAAAGGAGTTGCGTCGCGGTCGGGTCGGTGCCGCCGTGCTGTGCCGGCGGTGACGACGGCTTACTGCTCGCCGACGCGGACGACGTTGATGAGGGAGTGGACGGGGACGCCGTCAATCTCTTCGACGCCCTGCTTGTCGACGATGACCACGCACGCGAGGGGCTCGCCGCCCTCGGAGCGGATGGCGTCGATGGTCTCGCGGAGGGTCGTGCCGCTCGTCACCGTGTCGTCGACGATGAAGCACTTGCGTCCCTCGACGGGCGAGAAGTTCCGGGAGAAGCCGCCGCCGAGGTCCTCGATGTCGCCTTCGTCCCACTGGTGTTTCGCGGGCGAGTAGGCGGCGAGGGTCGTTTCGAGTTCGCGCGAGACGGAGGTCGCGAGGGGGACGCCCGCCTTCTCGATACCGACGGTCACGTCGGCCTCGCCGTTCGTCTCCATGAGCAGGTCGGCGAGCGCGCGCCCGACGTACGTGAGGCGCTTGCCGCCGCTCCCGATGGCGTTCCAATCGACGTGGATGTCGTCGGGGCCCTCGGGTTCCGCACGGGGTTCGGGTTCGGTCGCCGCGCCGCTCCGTTCGACCAGCCAGCTGGCGGTCTCGCGGGAGACGTTCAGCTCGTCGGCAATCTCGCCTTTCGAGAGGCCACGGTCCGCGAGCTCAGCCGCGCTGGCGATGAGGTCGTCGACGTTCTTCATACAGTACCGAATTCGATGGCGGTTTTTATAGTGGTGTCGTCGTCTTCGAATGCTGCTTCGAACTCGGACAGCGGGTGGACGCCGGTGACTAAGTCGCGGAGGAACCAGCGGGGGAGCTTGGTGAACGTCACGGTCGCGGCCTCGAAGTGCTTGACGTGGGAGTTGACGCTCCCGACGAGCGCCTTGTTGTGGAGCACCATCTCGCGGTGGAACGCGCCGGCGTCGACCTCGAACTCCCAGTCGCTCGGAACGCCGAGGAGGGCGGCGACCCCGTTCGGCGCGAGCGCCTGCACCGACTGGATGGCGTGTTTGGGGAAGCCGGTCGCCTCGTAGATGAAGTCCATGTCCTCGTGTGCGCCCGGAATCTCTTCGACCGGCGTCTCGCGGGAGTCGACGTAGGTCGCGCCGAGTTTCTCGATGATGTCGATAGTCGGGTCGGGGCGGTCGCGCCGACCGAGGCAGTAGAGGTTCTCGTAGCCCTTGTCGTCGGCTCTCAGCATGGCGAGCGTCAGGAGCCCGAGGCTCCCGTTGCCGAGGACGAGCGCCGACGAGGGGTTCCAGTCGAACGCGGAGCGGCTCGCGTAGGCGTGTTCGCGCGCCTTCTCGGTGATGGAGATGGGCTCGATGAGGAAGCCGAGTTCGGCCTGCGAGCGCGGGATGCGGACGAGGTAGTCCGACGGGCTGGTGAAGTACTCGGACATGAAGCCGTGCGCGCCGACGATGCCGCGCTCGGCGTACATCCCGTCGGGGGCCATGTCGGGTTGGTCCTTCTCGAAGTACTCGTTCGTCCCCGACGCCGGCGGGCGGCGGACTGTCGGCACGACGATGTCGCCTTCCTCCAGTTCGGTGTCGTTCGGGTCGACGACGACGCCGACCGCCTCGTGGCCGAGCACGAGGTGGTCTTCGCCCTCGGGGAACCCGCCGTGGCCGCCGGCGATGACCTCGTGGTCCGTCCCGTCCACGCCGACCCGAAGCGTTCGGACGAGCGCCTCCCCGGCGTCGGGTTCCGGTCGCGGCTTCTCGATGACGACCGGCTTGTCTTCCCCGCGCTTGACGGCGATTGCTTTCATACCCCCACCAATGCACCACCCCACCAAAAGACTTATTCTATGATGAGTAAATAATTCAGCCACGGTGAGCGCCCTGCGTCGTCGCACCAGCCCATGACGAACCGCACCGCGCGGACCAGCCTGTCCAGCCCAACCGTGCCGGCGCTCGCCGAACCCGTGCCTGAACCGCACCGAGGCCGATATCCCGTGCCCGTCGGCTTCTGAGGCGGTTTCGGTTTTCTCCTGACGCTCGCTCGACTCAGCGGCGCGTTCGACCGACCGCAGAAAAAGGGCGCGTCGCTTCGTCGGGGCGCTACCTGCCGACCCGACGACCCGGCTGGTGGTTCAGTTGTCGATGTCGTCCACGAGTTCGTCCGCGAGGCCGACGTACGTCGCGGGCGTGAGCGCGAGCAGTTCCTCGCGGGTCTCCTCGTCCACGTCGAGGTCCGCAAACAGGTCGTGGAAGTCGTCGAGGGTCACCTCGCGGCCGCGGGTGAGTTCCTTCACCCGCTCGTAGGCCTGCGTGTCGCCCTCGCGGCGGAGAATCGTCTGGACGGCCTCACCGATGATGGCCGGCGTGTCGTCGAGTTCGTCGCGCATGACCTGCTCGTTCGGGACGACTTTCCCGAGGCCGGTCTGGGTCTTCTTGTAGCCGATGAGGCAGTGGGCGAACGCCGCGCCGACGTTGCGCTTGACCGTGGAGTCCGAGAGGTCGCGCTGGAGGCGCGAGGTCGTCACGTAGTCGGCGAGGAACGTCAGGTCCGCGTTGGCCTTCGAGAGGTTGCCCTCGGAGTTCTCGAAGTCGATGGGGTTGACCTTGTGCGGCATCGTCGAGGAGCCGGTTTCGCCCTCGACGGCCTCCTGTCCGAGGTAGCGGTCGGAGACGTACAGCCACGCGTCGCGGTCGAGGTCGACGAGGACGTTGTTGACGCCGCGGACGGCGTCGAACAGCGCCGCGAGGTCGTCACAGGGGTTGACCTGCGTGGCGAGCGCGGTGTGGTCGAGGCCGAGCGACCCGACGAACTCGCGGGAGAACGCCCGCCAGTCAACGTCGGGGTAGGCGGCGACGTGGGCGGCGTAGACACCCGACGCGCCCGCGAGTTTGCCGGCGAGGTCGTCGGTCGCGGCCTCGACGCGGGCGAGCGTCCGACCGAGGCGGGCGGCGTAGACGGCCATCTCCTTGCCGAACGTCGTCGGCGTCGCGGGCTGGCCGTGGGTCCGCGCGAGCATGGGCACGTCGCGGAACTCCTGTGCGAGCGCGACGAGTTCGTCGCGGGTGTCGCGGAGTTCGGGGACGATGACTTCCTCGACCGCGCCCTTCACCATGAGGCGCTGGGCGAGGTTGTTCACGTCCTCGGAGGTGAGGCCGAAGTGAATCCACGGGTGGACCGACTCGTCGGTCTCGGTGCGGATGAAGTACTCGACGGCCTTCACGTCGTGATTCGTCGCCGAGAAGCCTTCCGCGCCCTCGACTTCGAGCCGCTTCACGAGGTCGGCGTCGTCGGCGTCGAACTCCTCGTAGAGCGCTCGGAGGTCGGCGCGCTCGCTCTCGGCGAACGAAAGCGGCGTCGCGTCGAGGTCGGCGAGCGCGAGGA
Organism: Haloferax marisrubri; assembly: GCF_001469875.2. GTDB lineage: Archaea > Halobacteriota > Halobacteria > Halobacteriales > Haloferacaceae > Haloferax > Haloferax marisrubri. The sequence continues at coordinate 55,975 of NZ_LOPW02000017.1, forward strand.
GGTACTCCACTTCGACTTCTACGCGGGCGCGCATGAGCGCGGCCTCGCTCACGTGCGGCGCGAGGGATGCGGTTCGGGAGGCGTATCGCCCGTCGAGCGGGGACACCGCGTACAGCGGGTCGTTCCGGTCGGCGTCGGTCATGTCTGAGTCGTCACGATGGGGGAGGTTAAACGCCGGGGGTTCGTCGCCGCCGCGAGTCCGACAGTTAGGCACGACTGTGCGCACTCAGCGGCGTTCTCCGGTCGAGTCTGGGAGCACATATACACAATTGAGTATATGTCGGCGTCGAGGACCGCAACCACTTTGAGGGCCGCGGGACGCTCTCACCACATGGTCACCATCGCCGGTCTCGCGAGCAACCGTGGACGAAACCTGCGCAACATCGCCGACCGCGCCCCCGGCGGGGCGGCACTCGGCGTCGTCGTCTCGAACCGCGCCGACGCGCCCGTCCTCGATTGGGCGGACGAACACGGTATCCCCAGCGAAGTCGTCGAACGCGGCGACGACGAGTCCCGCGAGTCCCACGAGGAGCGCATCCTCGACGCCCTCGCGGACTACGACTTCGACATCGTCTGTCTCGACGGCTACATGCGCGTGCTCACTTCGACGTTCCTCGACGCCGCGCCGACGACGCTCAACGTCCACCCGTCGCTGCTCCCCGCGTTCCCCGGCATGGACGCCCACGAGCAGGTGCTCGACGCCGGCGTCAAGACGACCGGCTGTACGGTCCACGTCGTCAACGAGGAGGTCGACGCCGGTCCCATCGTCACGCAGGAGGCTGTTCCGGTCTACACCGACGACGACGCCGACGACCTCAAATCGCGCGTTCTCTACGACGCCGAGTTCAAGGCCTACCCGCGCGCGGTCCGCTGGTTCGCCGAGGACCGCGTGACGGTCGAAGACGGCTCCGTCACCGTCGAGGGCGACGTTGACGCCGGCCTCCCCGAGCGTCGCGTCACCTCCGAGGACCGCTACGACGAGCTCCGGTACGGCGAGAACCCGCACCAGGACGCCGCGGTCTACGTGGACGAGACGTGCGACGAGGCGTCGGTCGTCGGCGCGCCCCAGCTCAACGAGGGCGCGAAGGGGCTGTCGTACAACAACTACAACGACGCCGACGGCGCGCTGAACATCATCAAGGAGTTCGACGAGCCCGCCGCGGCGGTCATCAAGCACACGAACCCCGCCGGCTGTGCCACCGCCGACACCCTCGCGGAGGCCTACGCCGACGCCCTCGCCACCGACCCGATGAGCGCCTTCGGCGGCATCGTCGCGCTCAACCGCGAGTGCGACGCCGAGACGGCCGAACTCATCATCGACTCGTTCAAGGAAGTCGTCGTCGCGCCCGGCTACACCGACGACGCGCTCGACGTGCTGACCGAGAAGAAGAACCTCCGCGTTCTCGACGTCGGCAGATTACATCTGCCGGGCAGCCAGACGCAGTCTGGCGATGTTGGCGAACTCGGCGACCGGACCGAGACGTACACGGAAAAAGCGCTCGTCGGCGGGCGACTCGTCCAGGAGCGCGACCTCTGGACGCCGACGCTCGACGACCTCGAAGTCGTCACCGAGACCGAACCCACGGACGAGCAGTTGGAGACGATGCTGTTCGCGTGGAAGGTCCTGAAGCACGTGAAGTCCAACGGGATTCTCTTCGCCAAGGGCACCGAGACGGTCGGCGTCGGCATGGGGCAGGTCTCCCGCGTCGACGCGGTCGAACTCGCCGCGATGAAGGCCGAGGAACACGCCGAGGGCAAGGACGCGCAGGGTGCCGTGATGGCCTCCGACGCGTTCTTCCCGTTCCCGGACGGCGTGGAGAAGGCGGCCGACGCGGGCATCGAGGCGGTCATCCAGCCCGGCGGCTCGGTGAACGACGAGGACGTCATCGAAGCCTGCGACGAGCGCGGGATTGCGATGGTGTTCACCGGGCAGCGGTGCTTTAGACACGACTGAGCGAAGCAAAGGAGAGTCTAAAGCTCGAAGCACGACCGGAGGGAGTGCTTCGGTGTTTCCGTCACGATTAGTGCCGGAAACTCGTGGCCGCGCGTAGCGCGGACACGGTGCTTCCGTCACGACTGAGCGAAGCGAAGGAGTTGCGGAAGTCAGTGAGACGAACGAAGTGAGTCTCACGCGATTTCCGTCACGATTAGTGCCTGAAACTCGTGGCCGGGTGTAACCCGGACACGGTTTGAGACGCCCCGAGACCGTTCCCACGTCCTAACACCGACGGTGTCCCTTCAAGTGTCGGCGAGACGAACACAGAGATATGTACGAAGATATCCTGGTGCCGACTGACGGGAGCGAGGGAACGATGCAAGCAATCGAGCACGCGCTCGAACTCGCCGGGGCGGAGTCGACGGTCCACGTACTGTCGGTCGTCGACCAGCGGGTCTACCTCGCCGCCGGCGGCGACCAGCAAGACGCCGTCATCCAGTCGCTCCGCGACGACGCGGTACAGGCGGTCGAGCGGTGCGCCGAGAAGTGCGAGGGGAAGGCCTCGTCGACGACGGCGGTCCGAGACGGCGTGCCCCACCGAGTCATCCTCGACTACGCCGACGAACACGACATCGACGTGGTCGTGATGGGGACCCACGGGCGGACCGGCCGCGACAAACTCACCTCGCTCGGGAGCGTCACGGAGCGCGTCATCGAGAACGCGAAGCGACCGGTGCTCGTCGTTCATATCGACTGAGCGCGGCGCTATCGAGCGGGTATCGGAGCGTCGGCGGCGGCCACCGGGGGTGACCCCGGCCGGCGTCGTGTCGCAGGAGTGACGTGGAGCGTTAGGCCTAAGCCCACCGTCCGGTTTCTCACGCGTATGGAGTACCACGAGGCGGTGAACTTCCTTTTCGACCTCCGGCGGTTTCAGGTCAAGCCGGGGACTGAGTCGATTCAGCGGTTGCTCTCTCACCTCGGCGACCCCTACGAAGACGTGTCGTTCGTGCAGGTCGCGGGGTCGAACGGCAAAGGAAGCACCGCCCGGATGGTCGACGCGATGCTGCGCGAGTCGGGCGCGCACGTCGGCCTCTACACCTCGCCGCACTTCGACGACGTGCGGGAGCGAATCCGCGTCGACGGCCGGAAGATTCCGAAGTCCGCGCTGTCGGCGTTCGTGGCCGAAGCCAAGCCGTACCTCGTCGAGCGGGCCGCCGACGGCGAGCCGCTGACCTTCTTCGAGACCGTGACCGCGCTCGCGCTGTGGTACTTCGACCGCGCGGACGTGGACGTGGCGGTCCTCGAAGTCGGGATGGGCGGCGAACTCGACGCGACGAGCGCCGTCGACCCAATCGCCAGCGCCGTCACCAACGTCTCGCTCGAACACACCGCCGTCCTCGGCGACACCGTCGCGGAAATCGCGAAGACGAAAGCCGCCGTCGCGCCCGCCGACGCGCCGCTCGTGACCGGGACGACCGGCGAGGCGCTGTCGGTCATCCGCGAGGAGGTCGGCGACGTGTTGACCGTCGGCGACGCCGACTCAGACGCCGACGTTCGCGCCTCCTACGGCGGCCGCGTCAACCACCAGGAGGCCGCCGTCACCGTCGAGACCGACGCCGAGGCGCTCGACGTTCGAATCCCGCTTTTGGGCGCGTATCAGGCACGAAACGCCGGTATCGCCGTCTCGCTCGCCCGACAGGTCCGCCCGGACATCGGCGAAGAGGCGATTCACCGCGGCCTCCGAAACGCCCACTGGCCGGGTCGCTTCGAGGTCATGGGCACGGAGCCGACGGTCGTCCTCGACGGCGCGCACAACCCCGACGCCTGCGCGCAGGTCGCCACCGTCCTCGACGAGTTCGACTACAACGACCTCCACCTCGTCTACGGCGCGATGCACGACAAGGACCACGGCGAGATGGTCGGGGCGCTCCCGGAGGTCGCGTCCGTCGTCACCTGCAAGGCAGACATCTCGCGCGGCGAAGACCCCGAGATACTGTCGTCCGTTTTCGAGCGACTCGACGGCCCCGCAGTCGAGACCGGCGGCGCGGTCGCCTCGGCGCTCGAACAGGCGCGCGCCCGCGCCGACCCCGACGACTGCGTGCTCGTCGTCGGCTCGCTGTACGTCGTCGCCGAGGCGCGAACCACGTGGACGCGGGCGGTCGTCCCGAAGGCCCACCGCACTCTCGACGACGCCCGTCGGACCCTCGCCCGCGCGAACGTCGCCGACGCCGCCGACCGGTGCGAGCGCGCGAAGCGGGCGGTCAACCGAACGGTCCACACCCGCGTCCAGCGCCGACAGGCCCGGGTTCTCCGCGAGGAACTGCTGTCCGTCGGCGGCGACTGCGCCGTCTCGGGCCACGAGTTCGGCGGCGAACTCGTCGACGTGGTCCTGACCGGGACGCTCGACCAGTTCGAACGGCTGACGGCGAGCCTCGAAGACCGGCCGTACGCGCTCGCGGGGGTCGCCGAGGAGATTCGCGAGACGCTCGAGTTCGGTGCAGGCGGCGACGACACCGACGACTACCCGTGGGACGACGGCACAGCGGTCATGGGTATCCTGAACGTGACGCCGAACAGTTTCCACGACGGCGGGGAGTTCTACGACATCGACGACGCCGTCGAGCAGGCGCGGGCGATGGTCGACGCCGGCGTCGACATCATCGACGTGGGCGGCGAGAGCACCCGCCCCGGCGCTGACGAGGTCCCGGTCGACGAAGAGATTCGCCGCGTCGCGCCCGTCATCGAGGCGATTGCCGACCTCGACGTGCTCGTCTCCGTGGACACCCGCAAGGCGGCCGTCGGCGAGGCCGCCCTCGACGCCGGCGCGGACATCCTCAACGACGTGACCGGCCTCGAAGACCCCGAGATGCGCTTCCTCGCGGCCGAGCGCGACGCGCCGGTCATCGTGATGCACAGCATCGACGCGCCGGTCGACCCCGACCGCGAAGTCGACTACGACGACGTGGTCGAGGACGTTATCGACGAACTGACCGAACTGGTGTTGCTCGCCGAGAAGGCGGGCATCCCGCGGCGGAACATCATCGTCGACCCCGGTCTCGGCTTCGGGAAGTCGAAGGCCGAGAACTTCGAACTCCTCGGGCGCACCGACGAGTTCGCCGCGCTCGGCTGTCCGATTCTCGTCGGCCACTCCCACAAGTCGATGTTCTCGCTCGTCGGCGAGGAGCCCGGCGACAACCTCGCGGCGACCGTCGCGGGCACGGCCATCGCCGCCGACCGCGGGGCCGACATCGTCCGCGTCCACGACGTGCCGGAGAACGTCGCGGCCGTGAACGTCGCGCTCGCCTCGCGGGACCCGAGTCGGTTCGAAGACGGCTCCGAGCGCGAGGACTGAGAACCGACGCCCGGCGCGTCGGGGTGAAACCGATGTTTTTCTGCGCCGAGTGCCTACCCCCACCTCGTGTGCACACTCATCCTCGCGTGGCGGGTGTTCGAGGACGCGCCGGTCGTCGTCGCCGCCAACCGCGACGAGCAACTCGGCAGGCCCGCCGAACCGCCCCGGCGGTGGGAAAACGGCGACGGCCCGGCAGTCGTCGCTCCGCGGGACGCCGAGGCCGGCGGCACGTGGGTCGGCTACAACGACGCCGGCGTCTTCGTCGGCATCACCAACCGCTGGGTCGAGGTCGCGGGCGGCGGCGAGCGCTCCCGAGGCCACCTCGTCCGCGACGCGCTCCGCCGCGAGACCGCCGAAGACGCCGCCCGGTTCGTCGAGCGGGCGGTCGAGGACCACACCTACGACGGCTTCAACCTCGTCGTCGCCGACGAGAACGCCGCGCTGTTCCTCGAGTGGGACGGGAGCCTGTCGGTTCGGAACTTCGACCCGGGCGTCCGCGTCGTCGTCAACGTCGGCACGCCCGATTCGTGGTTCGTCCCCGAGCGGCGCCCCGAAGTAGGCGAGACGCAGGCCGACAACGCCCGGCGGCTGGAGGAGGCACTTCAGCCCGAGCCGAGCGAGTCGGTGACGGCGTGGCGCGAGCGGGCGAAGGCGGCGCTGGGCGACCACGACTTCGGCGTCTGCGTCCACGACCCGGAGGGTCGGTTCGGCACGCGCTCGTCGTCGGTCATCACGCTCGGCGAGGCGGAATTCGCGTACGAATTCGCCGACGGCCCGCCGTGTCAGACCGCCTTCGAACCGGTCGAACGTCAGGATTAAACCGCTCGCACGACGTGTACGTGGTATGAGCGCGAGCGAAGCCGAGCAAGACCTTTCTTCCGACGAGCACGCGGGACTGGAACTCATCCGCGAGTCGGGCGGCATCCACCAGAGCGACTTCTGGAAAGAACTCGACATCTCCTCCCGGAAGGGGAGCCGCATCGCCGAGGTGCTGGAGTCGCTCGGTCTCATCAAGCGGACCGAGACCGTCTACAACGGCCACACCACCTACTACCTCGAACCCGCCGCGCGCGACCTCGACTTCTCGATGCTGATGGCGGGCGACATGCTCTCGCCGCTCATCGGTGAAGAGGAGATTAACGCCAACAGCAACGCCTTCTCGCAGTGGCTCATGAACCTCGCCTACGAGGAGTACTGAGCCGCCCGCAGTCTCTCTGTGGCTCGATAGACGACCGCTTTCCCGATTCTGTTTCGGTTTTTGTTTTTCCCGTTCCCGCCTCGGTTTCCGGCCGCGAGCGACGCGACCGCTCCCCGTCACGTCCGAGACGACGGCGCGGTCGCTCGCCGGGCGGGGGTCGGAGAAGAACGCGCGAGAAGGGAAACCGCGGGACGCGGCTTACTCTTCGGACTGTTCGTCGTCCTCGGTCGCCAACAGGTCGTTGGCTTCGAGGTAGCTCTCGATTTCGTCGTTAGACAGTTCGACGAAGCGTTCGGTCTCCGCGGAGACAGTCGCCACGTCGACGCCGTCGGGCGCGGTGCCCTCCTCGCTGGTCGAGGCGATGGCTTCGAGCGCGAGTTCGATGCCCTCGTCGAGGGTCAGGTCCTCGCGGAAGTTCTCTTCGAGGTGCTCTTGGTGGTCGCCGCGGTCGGCCCCGATGGAGACGGCCTTCCACTCGTAGGGGGTCCCCGAGGGGTCCGTCTCGTAGAGGCGGGGCGTGCCGTTTTCGACGCCGCCGATGAGGAGCGCGACGCCGAACGGGCGCGCGCCACCGACCTGCGTGTACTGCTGGATGTGGTCGGTGACTTCCTTGGTCAGCGTCTCGATGCCGATGGGTTCGCCGTAGCGGAGGCGGTTGACCTGCGACTGGCGGCGGGCGAAGTCGATGAGCTGGCGGGCGTCGGCGACGTGGCCGGCGCTCGCGATGCCGATGTGGTCGTCCGCCTTGTGAATCTTCTCGACGCTCGTCGGTTCCATCAGCGGCGAGCGAGAGCGCTTGTCCGCCGCGAGGACGACGCCCTCGGGCGTTCGCACGCCGATGCTCGCGGTGCCGCGCTTGACGGCCTCACGAGCGTATTCGACCTGATAGAGTCGACCATCCGGCGAGAAGATCGTAATCCCGCGGTCGTACGCCTGTTGTTGCGCTTGTCCCTGCATGGAATATCACTCGAAATCGAGTTGCGTCGCGCCCGTGAACCCGTCCGAGCCGCCGACGTCCAAGAGTGAGTCGCGGACGACAGCGGTTCGGGATTCGTTCTCGAACACGACGGTTCTCTCCTCAGAAATTCCGGCCCGGCCGTGTAAATACCTTTCCGAACAGGCACGCACTGTCCCTGAGACGCCTCGCACTCTCACCCCGACGGGGTCGCCGCCGACGGCGTCGATGCAGGCGAGCGCGGCCCGGGCGTCTTCGACGTGACCGCGCCGGGCGCGGACGATGGTCTCGGCGATGCCGTCGGCGTAGTCGAACCCGAGGACGGTCAGGTCGGCGTCGGCGCTCCCGGCGTCGCCGTAGAGGTTCTGGGCGGCGTACCAGAGTTCGCGCTGGAACGGCCCGCGGGCGAGGTCGGCGTCGGGCCACGTCTCGATTTCGACGGCGAGGTAGCGTCGTCGCGGCCGGAGGTGTTTGGGCAGGTGTTTCATCGGCTCAGCTCACTCGTCGGGGTTCGGCGCTCGCTCGGCGACGAGGACGCCCACCTGCTCGTGGACGGACTCGACGGCCGTGAGGACGAACCCGGCGTCCGTGAGCGCGTCGGCGAGGAAGCCGACGGTCGCGGGGTCGTCCACCTCGGGCGAGTAGAACGGCTCGTCGGGGTCGGGCGTCCCGAAGAACATCACGTCGCCGAGGACGAACCGGCGCGGTTCGAGGTCGGCGATGACGCCGATGGCCTCGCGTTTCTCCTCGTCGGAGAGGTGGTGCATGGCGAAGTTCGTGACCACGATGTCCACCTGCTCGTCGTCGTCCACGTTCGGTTCGCGGAACCGGCCTTCGCCGAACTCGACGTTCTCGATGCCGACTTCGGCGGCCTTGGTGCGGGCCTGTTCGAGCATCCCCTCGCTGATGTCGCGGCCGATGACGCGCTTCGCGTCGGGCGCGAGCGCGAGGGCGATAGCGCCCGTGCCGGTGCCGAGGTCGAGGACCACGTCCTCGGGGGAGGGGTCGGCGTAGTGGACGACGAGCGAGACGCACGCGCGGTACTCATCGCTGTCTTGCGAATCGTCGTACTCCGCGGCGATGTGGGAAAAGCGGGCGGCGTGTTCCTCAATCGTCTTCTTCATACCGTCCCCGTTTGACGCCGGGGGCTATGAACGACTCGGACATGCGCTCGCGGTTGCGCGCCGCGAGGCGGCCCCACTCGCGGAGGCCGTCGAGTACCTGCTCGCGGTCGAAGCCGATGACCTCGCCGAGTCCCGCCAGCTCGCGGGGGCTCCGCAGTTGGAGGTGCGACGACGGGGTCGCGGAGACGACGTAGGGGGCGTCGTAGTACTCGACGAGTTCGCGGAGCTTCCGAAGGGCCGAGATGGCCTGCACGCGGGTCCCACCGTCGCTTCGGAGCACCGGCCCGAAGTCGAACTCGACGCGGACGCCGTTGTCGCGGGCGGCCTTGGCGAGGACGTGGTTGAAGTTGCCGTTGCCCTCCATGGGGCGCGAGAGCACGTCCACTCGGGGCTGTTCGACGGCGAAACGGTTGAGCGCGTTCGTGCCGCCGCGGAGGATGAGTAGTTCGCGCTGCGGGCGGTAATTGCCGACCGCGCCGCTGGCGCGCTCCGGGTTCGACGCGTCGATTTCGACGGCGTCGACGAGGTCGACGTCGAGCGCCTCGCGGAGGCGGTCGTAGTCGGGGCTGGCGTCGAGCGCGCGGACGACGACGCCGTCGTAGTCGTACCGACCGGCGGCGACGGCGGCGCGACTGGCCGTGCTCTCGCCGTCGGGATGGGCGTAGACCGCCTCGTACATACGCCGACACAAGAACGGGTGGGAAAAGGGCGTTGCGTTCCGGGGCGGCGGGATGGACGGGGTGGGCGGCCGAGAGCCCGAGTGTCAGAAGCGGGCGTACGCGACGAGCGACGCGAGGAGGAGCGCGGCGATGCCCGCGCCGACACCGAATCCGGGCACCTCGAACCCGGACCGCGAATCGGGCGTTTCGGTCGTCGTCGTCGACGGTTGCTGCGTTTCGGTCGTCGTCTCGGCGTCTTCGACGTCGGGGGTGAGCGTCGAGTTCGCGGGCATGTCGTACGTCACGAGCGTCGCGTTTTCTTGGTAGATTGGCTGCTGATTGCGGCGAATCGAGACTCGGACCGGACCGCCGCGGAGTTGGGCCAACTCGGAGAGGTCGAACGTCACGTCGAACGTGCCGTTTTCGCCGACGCGGACGACCTTCGAGATGAGGAACGAGTGGGTGTCACCGACGGACTGCACGCGGACGCCGATGAGCGTCCCGGGTTCGAAGGGGGTCGACCCGTGGATGTGCTCGCCATCGGCCGCGTCGAGTGTGAGTCCCTCGCCGGAGTGGTCGATAACGGTGCCGTCGGCGGCGGCTCCCGGAAGCGAGAGCGCGACCACGACGAGGAGGGCGACGACGAGGTGGGGAGGGCGCATCGTCCGAAACGTATCGTTCGGACAACAAGTACGTTTTGATTAGTCGACATTTAGGCGACGAGCGCGGCGACCGCGGCGCGGAGCGCGGCGGCCGCGGTTCGCACGTCGTCGGTGCGCACGTACTCCCTGTCGGCATGCGCGACTGCGCCCTCGTCGTCCGCGAGGTCGCCGGGACCGAAGACGACGACGGGCGCGGGCGAGAAGTAGGAGGCTTCGGTCGCGGCCGTAAAGGGCCGAACGTCCGCCCGGCCGCCGGCGTCTCGGGAGGCGTCGGCGACCGTCGTCACGAGTTCGTGGTCGGGGTCGGTCGCGAACGCTTCGAGGAACGGCGTCGGGCGCTCCGTGAGCGCGAAGTCGACGCCGACGTCGTCGGGGACGACGGCCCGAAGCGTCGATTGGAGTTCCTCGCGGAAGCCGTCGGCCGTCTCCGGCGGGACGCTCCGGCGGTCGACCACGAGTCGGCAGTCGGCGGGCACCTGATTCGAGTTCGCCCCGCCGTCGACCATCGTCGGCGTCAGCGTCGCCGGACCGAGGTCGGGGTGCACCTCCCGGTCGTCGTCGAACGACCGGAGGGCGTCGAGGACCGGCGCGAGCGCGTCCACGGCGTTGCTCCCGGATTGCGGTTCGGCCGCGTGCGCGGCGACGCCCGACAGCGACACCGTTCCCTCGAACCGACCCTTCGCGGCCGTACAGACGTCGAGGCCGGTCGGCTCGCCGACGATGTACATGTCGCCATCTACGTCGAGGGCGGCCGCGCCCGTCGAGAGGAGTTCCTCGTCGGGCGTGATTGCCAGCGTCACTCGGGCGTCGGGGCCGGGGTCGGCGGCGAAGAACGCCGAGAGAAGCGCCGCGAGCGGCCCTTTCGCGTCGCAGGAGCCGCGGCCGCGGATGACGCCCTCGTCGCGTTCGTACGGGACGTGCGGCGAGACGGTGTCGATGTGCGTGTTGAGGACGAGGTGCGTCGTCGGCTCCGTCGCTCCCTTCGAGGCGACGGTGTTGCCGGCGTCGTCCACGGTCGGGTCGGCACCCTCGGCTTCGAGCGTCTCGACCAGCAGGTCGCGCATCTCGCCCACGTCGTCGTTCGACGCGACGGGGACGGCCCGTTCGAGGAACGCCACGGGGTCGAACCCGTCGGCGTCGCCGCTCATCGCTCGCGGAAGACGATGTCGGCTTCGCCGTCGCCCTCGTAGACGGCCGGGCCGCCGAGGAGCGCCGCCCCCCCGTCGGGGACGGTCACGGAGAGCGCGCCGCCCGGCGGGGTGACGGTTACGGGGTCGTCGCCGGAGACGTGACCGAGTCGCTTCGCGGCGGCGACGACGGCGACCGCGCCGGTGCCGCAGGACTGCGTCTCGCCTTCGACGCCGCGCTCGAAGGTGCGCTGGCGGAAGCCGCCCTCGCCGTCGGGGGAGGCGAGCGTGACGTTCGCGCCCTCCGGGAAGACCGACGCGTGGCGGACCGCCGGCGCGACGGATTCGAGGTCCACGGCGTCCACGTCGTCGACGAAGGCGACGGCGTGGGGGACGCCCGTGTTGACGGCCGTGACGGTCAGGCCCTCGACGTCGGTCTCGACGAGTTCGTCGTCGGCCGCGAGCGGCACGTCGCGGGGCGAAAAGGAGGGCTCTCCCATCTCGACGGTCACGTCGGTGCCGTCGAGGCTCGCGCGGCGGGTGCCGGCGGGCGTGTCTATCATGACTTCGTCCGTGCCGGTTCGCTCGGCGGCCCACGCGGCCGCGACGCGAGCGCCGTTACCGCACATGGCGGCGACCGAGCCGTCAGGCTGGACGAGGGTCATGACGACCCGCGGCGGGTCGTAGCGCGATTCGAGCGCGAGGAACAGGACGCCGTCTGCGCCGCGTCGCTCGCTCTCGCTCATGGTGATTCCGGCCTCGCGGTCGCAGTGGGTGCGGGCGAAGGCGGGGCGGTCCGGGACCGGGTCGTCGGCGTCGACGACGAAGAAGTCGTTTCCAGTGCCGTGGAACTTTTCGAAGGGAACGGTGTTGAGTACGCTCATGGTTCTGTGTGGGTGCTTGGTCAGTTGGGGATGTGCTCGGATGCGGTTCGTTCGAGTGCGGTGACGTCGTCGAGGGTCTCGCGCCGGCGGGCCAGTCGGGGGCCGTCGGCGTCGAGGACGACTTCCGGGGGGCGCGGTCGAGAGTTGTAGGTGCTCGCCATCTCGTAGCCGTACGCCCCCGCGTTGCCGAGCGCGAGACAGTCGCCGCGCTCGGGTTCGGGGAGTTCGCGGCCGTCGGCGAACACGTCGCTCGTCTCGCAGACGGGGCCCGCGACGATGGTCGAAACCGGGTCGGCGTCGGGCCGAGAGAGATTCGAAATCGCGTGGTACGCGTCGTACATCGCCGGTCGGAGCAGAGTCGTCATGCCGGCGTCGATGCCGACGACGGTCGTCTCGGGGACCTCCTTCACGGTGTTGACCCGCGAGAGGAGCACGCCGGCGTCGGCGACGACGTAGCGGCCGGGTTCGATTGCGAGTTGTGCGTCCACCTCGCCGAGCGCCTCGCGGGTCGCGTCGGCGACGGCGTCGAGGTCGAGCGGCGGTTCGTCCTCGCGGTACGGGACGCCGAAGCCGCCGCCCACGTCGACGAATTCGAGGTCGCCGACCTCGCGGGCGAGGTCGCCCATCCGGCGGACCAACTCGCGGTGCGCCGAGAGGTCGTCGCCGGAGATACCGCTTCCCGCGTGGGCGTGGATGCCGACGAGGTCGAACTCGTCGCGCACGTCGGCGGCGAGGTCGGGGACGCGGTCGATGGGGATGCCGAACTTCGCGTGCCCGCCGGTCGTGACCTTCTCGTGGTGGCCCGCACCGACGCCGGGGTTCGCCCGGAGGCAGAGCCGACCGTCGAAGCCGCGCTCGCGCAGGCGGTCGATAGTGTCCGCCGCGCCGACGGTGACGGTCATCTCGGGGTTCGACTCCCAGCGCGAGACGACGTGGTCGAGGTCGGCGTCCGGCGGGTTGACCGCCGTGTACCGGACGCGCTCGCCGGGGAAGCCGGCGTCGAGGGCGCGCTCGACTTCGCCGGCAGAGGCGCACTCGGCGTCGACGCCGGCCTCGCGGACGGTTTCGAGCACCGCCCGGCCGGCATGGGCCTTGACGGCGTAGCTGACGTGCGCTTCGGGGAACGCCTCGCGGAGTCGGACGCAGTTCTCGCGGACGCGACGGAGGTCGGTCACGTACAGCGGCGAGCCGAACTCGTCGGCGAGCGACAGCAGGTGCTCGCGGTCCCAGTCCGAGAGCCGCCGGACGGCCGGCCCGCCGCCGCTCATTCGCGCAGCGCCTCCTCCCGACGGGTGGCGTCGAGGGTGTCGTCCTCGATGTCGAGGGCGACGACCGCGGGCTTGTACGCGCCGCCGGCAAAGAGGTCGTGGTCGCCGAGCGACGACTCCACGAAGCGCGTGAAGGCGCGGCGGTTCGCGGGCAGGTGGCCGTAGTAAATCTCCTCGTCCACGAGGTCGTAGACGGGGATGCGGGGCGTGAGAAGGGTGTTCTCGCCGACGATGGAGTTCTCGCCGACGACGAAGCCGGAGGTGACGCGACAGCCCGCGCCGAGCGCCGCGCCGTCTTCGACGACGACTGGCGCATCTTCGACGGGTTCGAGCACGCCGCCGATGAGCGTGTTCGCGCCGAGCTTGACGTTCGCGCCGATTTGCGCGCAGGAGCCGACGGTGTCACAGGAGTCCACGAGCGTGCCGTCGCCGACGTACGCGCCGACGTTCACGAACGAGGGGCTCATCATGATGCAGTCGGAGCCGAGGTACGCGCCGCGGCGGATGGCGGTTCCGTCGGGAGTGTTGCGCGTGCCGCGCTCCCCGAGGTCCTCGGTGTCGCGCAGGGGGAGCACGTCGTGGTAGCGGACGTCGCCGTACTCGCGGGCGAGCGTCTCGCGCAGGCCGAAGTTGAGCAGGATGCCCCGCTTGACCCACTCGTTGGCCTCCCACGAGGTCACGTCGGAGCCGGTCTTCTCGGCGGCGCGCACCTCGCCCGCCTCGAGGGCGTCGAGGAACGCGTCGAGCGTGTCGAGTTCGTCGACGGTCGCCGACGCGGCGTCTACGTCGCCGTCGTCGTATCGCTGCCACAGGTCTCGTACGTCGGATTCCAGATTCATTCGAGTACCTCGGTGAAGTCGTACCACCCGGCGTCGCGGTCGGCGAGCCACGCCGCGGCGTCGAGTGCGCCAGCGGCGAAGACCCCCCGCGACCCCGCGCGGTGCGTGAGTGAAAGAGACTCGTGATTTCCAGCCAGTAATACCTCGTGCTCACCGGCAATATCCCCCGCCCGGCGAGCGTGGACGCCGACTTCGCCCTCAGACCGGGGCGCTTCGCCCTCACGGCCGTGAACGCGCTCGGAGTCGCCACGCACGTCGTCGATGTCGTCGAGGATGGTCAGCGCCGTCCCGCTCGGGGCGTCGCGCTTGGCGTTGTGGTGCGTCTCCGTGAGTTCGATGTCGTAGCCGTCGAGGGCCGGGACCGCCTCGCGGACGGCCCGGCGGAGCGCCGCGATGCCGCGCGAGAAGTTCGAGGCGTACAGCACCGGAGCCTCGGACGCGGCCTCGCGGAGCGCGTCGAAACCGCCCTCACTCAGGCCGGTCGTGCCGGTGACGAAGGCGACGCCCGCCTCCGCGCAGGCCGACGCGTACTCGATGCAGGACGCCGGGCCGGTGAAGTCGACCACGGCGTCGGGGTCGTGCGAGGCGAGCAGGTCGGCGAAGTCGGCCGCGTCTTCGACGGCGACGCCTTCGACCTCGTCGCCGGGCGAGCGGCTGACCGCGAAGGCGACGGACAGGTCGTCGCGGTCGGCGGCCGCGGCGAGGACTTCCCCGCCCATGCGGCCGGTCGCGCCGGTGACGCCGATGGAGACCGTCACTCGGCAGCACCCCCGTCCGGAATCGCCTGTTCGGCTTCGAGGTCGGACAGCAGGCGACGCAGTTCCTCGGTGTTCTCCTCGGTGAGGCGGGTGAGCGGCGGACGCAGGCGCGCCGGGCCGTAGCCCCGAATCTCCATGGCCTCCTTGACCGGGATGGGGTTCGTCTCGGAGAACAGGTGTCGGTTCAGCGGGGCGAGGTCGTGGTGGATGTCGCGGGCGCGCTCGTAGTCGCCCTGCAGGGCGGAGTGCACCATCGCGCCGACGCGCGCGGGTTCGACGTTCGCCGTGACCGAGATGGCCCCGACGCCGCCGACCGAGAGAATCGGGAGCGTGAGCGCGTCGTCGCCCGACAGCACCGCGAACTCCTCGTCGCGGGTTCGCTCGACGACCTCAGAAATCTGTCCGAGGTCGCCGCTGGCGGCCTTGTACGCGGTGATGTTCGGGTGCTCGGCGAGCGTCGCGGCCGTCTCGGGCAGGATGTTGCTCCCGGTGCGGCCGGGGACGTTGTAGACGATTTGCGGCAGGTCGATTTCGTCGGCGATGGTCCGGTAGTGCTCGACGAGACCGCTCTGCTCGGGCTTGTTGTAGTACGGCGAGATGAGAAGCAGCGCGTCGGCCCCGGCGTCGGCGGAGCGCCGGGAGAGTTCGAGCGCCTCGCGGGTCGAGTTCGAACCGGAGCCGGCGATGACGGGCACGTCCTCGACGGCCTCGACGGCCGCCTCGACGACCTCGACGTGTTCGTCGTGCGAGAGCGTCGCGGACTCGCCGGTCGAACCGACGGGCACGATGCCGTCGACGCCGGCTTCTTCGAGGCGTCGCACGTCGGCTTGGAACTGTTCGAAGTCGATACTGCCGTCCTCGTGGAACGGCGTGGTCATCGCGGGATAGACGCCGCGGAAGTCGAGTGATGTCATGTGTCGTTGGTGGGTGTGGTAACGGTCGTGGGAGCGTCGATATCGGTCGTGTGACCGGGATGTGCGTCAGCCGAAGGCCGCCCGAGACGGGGTCGCTACTCCCGCAACGAGCGATTCAGTACGCACGTTTTTTCGAAAAGAAAGCGGCACGCGACGCTGTCGAGGGTGTGGTGACCTGCGAGAGCCGCGTCGCGTCGTTCACACCGGATGCAGGTGCTGGAAGCGTAATATAACTTGCGTCGTCTGCAGGACCTGCCGGACCCGACGGGCGGGCTGAGGCACGATTCGCGGCGCTCTCCGTCCGGTTCCCGGCCGCGACGGTGGACGCCCGTCCGCCGCACCCCCCGTCTCCCCGGACGGTTATTAGCCCGCGCCGCCCAAGCGTCGTACGAATGACCGAGATTCACCCCGACCAACGCGTCGCCATCCTCGCCGACGCGCAGAACCTCTACCATACGGCACAGAGCCTGTACTCGCGGAACATCGACTACTCGTCGCTCCTCCAGAAAGGGACGGCAGGGCGCGCGCTCACCCGCGCCATCGCCTACGTCATCCGGGCGGATTCGCCCGACGAGGTGAGCTTTTTCGATGCACTCGTCGACATCGGTTTCGAGACGAAAATCAAGGACATCAAGACGTTCGGCGACGGGTCGAAGAAGGCCGACTGGGACCTCGGTATCGCGCTCGACGCGGTCAGCCTCGCCGACCACGTCGACACGGTCGTCCTCTGTTCGGGCGACGGCGACTTCGAGCGGCTCTGTACCCACCTCCGCCACGAGGGCGTCCGCGTCGAGGTGATGGCGTTCAAGGAGTCCACCGCCGAGGAACTCGTCGAGGCGGCGGACACGTTCATCGACCTCTCCGAGCGAAAAGAGACGTTCCTGCTGTAATCTCCGCCGGCTATTCGAACTGCGGAATCACCGAGTCGCCGTCGATGTCGGGGCCGGCCGTCCCGGCCGGACCCGCTCCGCCCGAGTCGTGGGCCTCGAAGAAGGCGACCGCGTAGACGTACTGGAACGTCGCGAGAATCATCTGCGTCGCCATGGAGATGGCGGCGATAGCGGCGATTTCAGTCGGCGAGAAGCCGAGACCGGCCTGTGCCGCCGCCGGGTTCGCCGCGCCCTGTATCTGCTGGACGTTCTGGAACGTCCGAAAGACGATGAACCCCGTGACGGGGATGCTGACGACGAGGCCGACCACGAACCGGATGACCGAGTAACCGAGCGAGGGGACGACGTTGTTGCGGACGAGTCGGTAGCTCTCGCCGAACGACTCGATTGCGCCCTTGTCGCCGACGACGACCGCGACCGGGTAGAACTGGACGAGGAACATGACGACGACGTACACCAGTCCGAGCAGGGCGAGGACGGCGATGCCGACGAGGAAGCCGCCGCCGAGGGCGAGGTTGGAGACGTCGCCGCCGGCTGCGAGGCCGCCGAGACCGAGCGAGATGGCCATGACGACCGCGACGATGAGGAACACGATACCGAAGGCGAGGACGATGCCGAGTTGGACGATGTTCGCCAGGAGCATCGGGACGTACTTCTCGCGGCCGACGGCCGTGAGCGTCGACAGCGAGGTCGAGCCTCCGCCATCGCGGTCGACCGCCTCGTCGGCCATCCCGTAGAGGCCGGCGGCGACGAAGGGCGTGACGAAGAACATCACCGCCGTGAGGATAGTCGGGACGAACGGTATCTGCGCCAACTGCGTGGCGAGTTGCGGGAGCGCTATGAGGCCCAGCGCGAGCCCGCCGAGGAACAACACCGGATTCGACCGGATGCCACGGAGGGCGGTCTGGAGGGAGCTAATCGCGGCCATACCTCGACCTGTCGATGCGATAATACGTAAAACGGGAGGGTCGAGACGCCGGCGTGGTCGGGTCCGTATCCGGGTCCGCGAGCGGAAGTCAGGCCGTCGGCGTCGCCAGTCGGGCGACGGTGGCGACCGCGCCGAGCGCCGCGATGGCGGCGAGCACCGTCGGGAGCCGCCAGTCGAGCGCCGTCTGCGTGAGAAGCATACTGCTCGCGAGCAGCAGCACGGTTCCCACGGCGGCGAGTCGAACGTCCACAGACATACTCCGAGGGCGGTCTGTCCCGTACTTAGGGCTTTCCGTCTCGAACGTGCGTGGTAGCTCGGCGCACGCGCTCGAACGGGACCGCGACCCACTTTAGCCGGCGGGTCGAACGGCGGGGTATGACCGAAGGCCACGCGACCGATTTGGACGACCTCCGGGTCGTCGCCGACTACCAGTTCGGGGCCGGCGCGGGCGACGCGCTGTTCCCAGCCGACGCGGACATCGAACTCTCCCGCTCGCGGAGCGGCCGCCCGCGACAGGTGTACGTCGAGGGCGACCGCGTCACCTCCTACGGCACCGACGGCCGATTCACTCTCGGCTTCGCCGGCGGCCGACGCCTCTACGACACTCTCGACGGGGACGCCTACGTCGTCCGCGTCGGCGACGAGTCGGTTCCGTTCGTCCGCGACGGCAAGAACGCGTTCGCGAAGTTCGTCACCGACGCCGACCCGGCGGTTCGCTCGGGCGACGAGGTGTGCGTCGTCGGCCCCGACGGCGACCTGCTGGGGGTCGGTCGCGCGGAACTCTCCGCGGACGCGATGCTCGATTTCGACGCGGGGATGGCGGTTCGCGTCCGCGAAGGCGCAGACGAAGTGTGAGGTGAAGTCGGGGAACTCGGGCGGTACGTCGCTGTTGGGATTCTAGAGAGGTGGGAGAGATGGGGTGTGAGACGTAGAGGGTGAGTTCAGCACGACAAAGAGGCTCTACCCACAGACCACATTCTAAACCTCTCATTCAGTTGGGGTCCGTATCAACTACCGTCTTAGCGTACTGATTTCGCCCAAATCGGTTCAATAATGTTACTTGATTGGGGCGTCGTGATTTTCTATGGCTTCTGGGCGCTACCCCCGTATCACGGTTACTGAAGGCCCTCAACCCAGCAAGAAACCCTTCCAGCTCACTATGGAGAAGCTACGCGATTTCTCATCCGATGCACCTGCTCAGATTCGGGGTTCATTTGAGAATCTTTCCTCTGAAGAGCAAACAGTTGGCTTCGGCTCAATCCAGCCGTACTCCAGTATTTGGAGTGAAGGCCAAGGATGGCTTGTTCTCATTCCGAGTGACCGTCAGGTACAGAAACTCGCCTTCGGAACAGACGAACAGATTATTCCGGACCGCCCGATCGAGGGTTGCTGGCAGACAAATCTTGTCCACTTCGTTCTTCCTGACGTGCTTAGATGGAAGTCACTCGATGCGGGGGAGTGCATTCAGACCGATTATACTGTACTGCATTACCCGGAGCAGGAAATATTGGAGACCACGATGGACAAGTGGGTGAGCAATCGGCCCGAAGATATGGGCTGTCTTCCCGCAGGGGAACACCACTTTACCGAATCATTTGTGCCGAAAGTTAGAGCAGACACGACATGGGAAGAGTTTGAGTGGAGCTATACACTCACGATTGAAGAATAGCGCTCTCTATCTACCGATTCGGACGGCCGAAGCCCGGCAAGTTCCCATGACCGATTCGCGCTCTATTCAGCACAGCCGCAACAAACAATCACCGCCAGAGAACTTCGACGGACCCGCGTTTCAGAGGTACGGCGCGAGGCCGAGCGCGGAGACGAGCGGGACGCCCGCGACGACCGAGCCGACGAGGTAGCCGCCGATTGCGCCGCCGTTGAGAAGCGGCAGGCCGGCGTGCGCCCGGCCCTTCATCACGGCCCACATCAGCCCGCTGAACCCGGCGAACGTCCCGACCATGGCGAGAAGCGCCGGGAGGTTGAGCGCCGGGAGCGCACCGAAGCCGAGCGACGGCGCTTCGGAGAAGAACGCGCCCGAGGCGACCATCACGGTCGGCATGACCGCGTCGCCGAGACCGATGAAGAAGGCGTCGCGGTCGGCGGGGTCGGAGTCGTCGGCATCGGCGGCGTCATTGGCGTCGGCCGTTTCAGTTTCCGTATCGGTATCGACCGTCTCCGCCGGCTCGCCGCCGTCTGTCGCGTTCTCGCCGTCGCCGACCTCGTTGGCGTCGCGGGCGAAGTCGTCGTCGAGAAGCGAGTACGACAGCGTCGTCGGGATGACGAGCACGACCGGGATGCGGAGGTCCATCACGCCCTCCGCGAGGTCGAGCATGTGTTTCGTCTTGTAGACGCTGATGGCGTCGTAGATGGCGAGGACGGAAAGGAGCACGATGGCCGGCAGCAGGCCGAAGCTAATGCCGAACAGGGCGGCTGCTCCCGCGCCCATGAGCGCCCCAGCGGCGTCGATGACGTACCACTCGGGGTAGACGAGCAAGGCGAGCGAGACGCCCGCCGAGAGAGCGATGGCGACGAGGCCGTTGGGGACGAGAACGGCGAAGACGTACCACGCGAGCAGGCCGCTCGTGAAGACGATGACGAGGCGGATGACCTGGTCGAGGTCGTACTTGAACGCCGCGAGCATGAACGCGGTCATGGCGAGAATCGCGCCGATGTAGAGGAGGCTGTTCGTCGGGTCGGTGGGGTCTTCGACCGTCTGGTACCCCTGTTCGAAGAACGTCGGCACGAGGGCGAGCGCACCCACCTGCACGACGAGGAAGATGAGGGCGGCGAGGGCGACCCCCCGATAGGCGCGGCGTGACATGCAGGGGCGTTCCCACCCGAGGGGTATGGGGGTTGCGCTCTGGAGTCGTCAGCGAGCGTAGAGCTTGCTCCCGACGAGGCGGGCGGGCGAGCCGTCGTCCGCCGTGACGGCGACGTAGGGGCGGTCGACCGGACCGAACACGTCCACGATGCGACCCACCGTCGACAGCGATTCGTCGAGGACCATCGTGCCGATGTCCGGCATGTCGTCGTCGTCGAGGCGGACGATAGCGAGGCCCTGCGCCGTCCGGGAGACCGTGCCGATTCGCCGCATTAGTCGCGGAGGATTCCGACGTAGGCGGCGACCGCCTGCACGATGTCGTTTTTCGTGGCGTCGTCGGCGTTGTTCACGAGGACGCGCCCGCGGGTTTCGAACTCGCGGGAGTACCGCTTGTCCCGTTCGATGACGGCGTCGTAGCCGACCTGCTGGACGGCCTTCGCAATCTCGTCGACGGTCGGTTCTTCGACCGCCGCGGACTCGGCGACCCGCCGACCCTCGCTGCGCGAGAGAGAGGCGTCGAGGTAGGCGGGGTAGATGACGTTCTCGACCATACCCGTGTGTCTGCCACCCGACGGTAATACGGTTGTGGTCTCACGGAGCCGAGAGCGTGCGGTAGAAAAACGGAGACGGCGTGGGTCGCTGCGCGGTTATCGGCGACGCGCGAGCAGGACGACCGCGCCGATGGCGGCGAGGCCGGCGACGACGCCGAATCCGGGTGCGTCGCTTTCTGTCGTGGACTCAGACGACTCAGTCGTCGCGGTCGATCCTGCGGCGTCGGTTTCAGTCGCGTCCGTGGCTGTGGTCGTCTCAGTTGCGTCCTCGGTGGACTCCGTCGCCGACTCGTTTTCGAGTTGCTGGTAGCGCTCGTAGGCGTCGGGGTGAACGACTTCGAGAATCTCCTCGCTCGCCTCGATGGCCCGCGGGGCGGGCTGTTGGAGCTTGTGCGCCTCGATGACGATGACGTTGTCCTCCTGTATCGCCGTCGTGCTGTTGTACGCCGGACTGCTCGGTACCGGCGCGTGGTCGGGGACGACGATGTACTCGGGGTTCATCTCGACGACGAGTTCCTCGTTAATCGGGGCGAAGCCGGTGAGGTTCGCCTCGGCCGCGCCGTTACGCAGGCCGGCCGTCGTCATGAGGTCGGAGATGAACGTCTCGGAGCCGGAGGTGTAGCCGAAAAAGGAGTTGAGGCCGACCGGGCGCTCAACGCCGTCGAGCGCCTGCTCCATGTGAGCCATCGAATCGCGCATCTCGCCCGCACGCTCGACGCCGGCCTCGCAGTTGCCGGTCATGCGACCGATGCGCTCGGTCTTGTTGGCGACGGCGCCGAGGGACTCGCCGGACTCGAAGACGACGACCGAGATGTCCGCCGAGCGAAGTTGACCGATGCGGTCGGGCTCGGCGTTGTACGAGGAGTTCGGGACGAGCACGAGGTCGGGTTCGAGACCGATGACGGCCTCGACGTTGAGGCCGCCGGAGCCGGAGACGTTCCCCTTCTCCGACGCGCCGTCGAGGTACATGGCGTACTGCGAGACGCCGACGACCTCGTCGCGCGCGCCGAGTTCCCACATGGTCTGGGCGGCGCTCGGGTTGGTCGTGACGACCCGCTCGGGGTCGTCGGTGATGGTGACCTCGGTCCCGGTGGCGTCGGTGACGGTCATCGGGAACGTACACTGTGTGGTCTGCTGCTGTGCGGTCTGGTCTACCGCGGCCGCGGCCGGTGCCGGAACCCCGGCGAGCACGGTCGCGAACGCGAGTAGGGCGACGACGAGTTGTCGGTTCACGGTAGTGGCCTCAGCGACTGTTCAATAAATATTTACCTACTGAAAGCGCGGTTGTGTTCAATGAGCGTTCGAACGCGGGCGACCACGTGGTCGCTCGGCCTCTCCGGGCTCTTGCTTCTCGTCGTCGTCGTGAGCGCCGGCATCGGGGCCGTGACCATCCCGCCCCGGACCGTCGCCGCCATCCTCGCCGACGCGGTTCCCGTCCCCGTCGGCGTCTCTTTCGGCGGCGCGACGGTCCTCCCCGTCCTCGGGGCGGTCCCGACGCCGACGCTGGAGTTCGTCTCCCCGTTCGCGTTCTCCGTGCCGAGGCCCGCCCGCATCATCGTCCTCTCGGTCCGCCTGCCGCGCATCCTCCTCGCGGCGCTCGTCGGCTTCGCGCTCGCCACCGCGGGAACCGTGATGCAGGGCTTCTTCCGCAACCCGATGGCCGACCCCTCCATCGTCGGCGTCTCCTCGGGGGCCGCCGTCGGCGCGGTGGCGACCATCGTGCTGTCGCTTTCGATTCCGTTCGGTCTCGAGGGCGCGGCCTTCGTCAGCGCCGTCGTCACCGCCTTCGTCGTCTACCTCCTCGCCAGCGAGGACGGCCGGACGCCCGTGGCGACCCTGCTTCTCGCGGGCGTCGCCGTCCAGACGTTCCTCGGCGCAGTCATCTCGTTTCTCCTCCTCCAGAGCGGCGAGAGCCTCCGACAGGTCGTCTTCTGGCTCATGGGCCACCTCGCGGGCGCGACGTGGAGCGAGGTCGGCATGCTCACCCTCGTCCTGCCGCTTCCCTTTCTCCTCCTCGTGGTCCACGCCCGCGACCTGAACGTCCTGCTGCTCGGCGAGGAGGACGCCCACGCCCTCGGCATCGAGGTCGAGCGGACGAAACAGCTACTCCTCGCCACCGCGAGCGTCGTCACCGCCGCGGCCGTCTCGGTCTCCGGCGTCATCGGCTTCGTCGGCCTCGTCGTCCCCCACATGCTTCGGCTCCTCGTCGGCCCCGACCACCGGGTGTTGCTCCCGACGTCGGCGCTGGCGGGCGCGTCGTTCCTCGTCGCCACCGACACCGTCGCCCGCTCCGGCGGCGCGGAGATACCGGTCGGCGTCGTCACCGCCGCCGTGGGCGCGCCCTTCTTCCTCTACCTGCTCCGCACGCGGGAGGTGCGTTCGCCGTGAGCGACTCCGACTCCGGTTCCGGCCCCTTCAGCGACGCCGACCCGGCGATTCGCCTCGACGGCGTCTCGCTCTCGCTCGGGGACACCCGGATTCTCGACTCCGTCTCAATCGACGTGGGCGAGGGCTCCTTCGTCGGACTCATCGGCCCCAACGGCGCGGGGAAGACGACGCTCCTCCGGACGCTCAACGGCGCGCTCGCGCCCGACGAGGGCGCGGTCCGCGTCGCCGGCGAGGACGTGCACGCCCTGTCGTCGAAGGCGGCGAGCAGGCTCGTGGCGACGGTCCCCCAGACCACGAGCGTCACCTTCGACT
This sequence comes from Haloferax marisrubri, assembly GCF_001469875.2. Classification (GTDB taxonomy): domain Archaea; phylum Halobacteriota; class Halobacteria; order Halobacteriales; family Haloferacaceae; genus Haloferax; species Haloferax marisrubri. Next base: position 79,541 of record NZ_LOPW02000017.1, read on the forward strand.
TCCCCGTCCGCGAGGTCGTCAAGATGGGCCGGACCCCGCACCGCGGGCGCTTCGAGGGCTGGCGCGAGCGCGACGACGCGGCCGTCGAATCCGCCATGCGCCGGACCGCCGTCGAGTCGCTCGCCGACCGGCCCGTCACGGCGGTCAGCGGCGGCGAGCGCCAGCGCGTCCTCATCGCCCGCGCGCTGGCACAGGAGACGCCCGTCCTGCTCCTCGACGAACCGACCGCCAGCCTCGACATCAACCACCAGGTCCGCACGCTCGAACTCGTCTCCGACCTCGTCGCGGACGGGACGACCGCGGTCGCGGCCATCCACGACCTCAACCTCGCGGCCCACTACTGCGACGCGCTCGTGCTCCTGTCGGGCGGGCGCATCCTCTCGGCGGGCGACCCCGCGACGGTGCTCACCGAGGGGAACCTGCGGGAGGCGTTCGACGCCGAGGCGGTCGTCTCGCGGCACCCCGTCACCGGTTCGGTGTACGTGACCGCCCTCCCGCCGTCTTCGGACGACGCCAACGGCCGCGTCCACGTCGTCGGCGGGGGCGGCACCGGCGCGCGGGCGCTTCACCTGCTGTCGGCCGCCGGCTACGCGCTGTCCGCCGGCGCGCTCAACGAGGGCGACACCGACGCCGAGGCGGCCCGCCGGGTCGGCGCGGACCTCGTGACCGTGCCGCCGTACTCGCCGGTCGACGACGCCGCGCGGGCCGCGGTCGAATCGCGGGTCGAAGCCGCCGACGTGACCGTCGTCGCCGACGTGGAAGTCGGAGACGGCAACCTCGCCAACCTCGAAGCCGCGGCCGAGGCCGACCGCCTCGTCCTCGTCGAGGAGCGCCCGTTCACCGAGCGGAACTACGCCGGGGACGACGGTTTCGCGGTCTACGAGCGCCTGCGGGAGCACGGGCAGGTGGTCGAACCGGACGACCTGCTCTCGGTCGTCGGCGAACTCGCCTGTGACTCGTTCCGCGAGCGCGATGACAGTACGGCCGACTCCGGCTCCGGCTCAGGCCCCGACTCCGACTCCGATTCCGGCGAGGGCGGTTCGAGCGCCGACGACGCCCCCGAAACCGACGCCGAATCGACCGACGACGACGCCGTCGGCGACGGCCGAGCGGCCGACTTGTTCTCCGGTTAAGCTGTCGTTGCACAGCGCTACGCACAGCATATTCAAGGCGTGAGCGCGCGTCTAGTGGTTCGATTTCTGAGAGGAACACGGACATGAAACTCGCACTCATCGGTATCGGACAGGCAGGCGGCAAGGTCGTCGACGCCCTCGTCGACTACGAGCGACAGGCGAAGACGGGGTTCGTCGTGGACGCCATCGCCGTCAACACGGCTCGCGCGGACCTCCGAGGGCTCCGAAACGTCCCCGAGTCGCGGCAGGTGCTCGTCGGCCTGACGCGCGTCAAGGGCCACGGCGTCGGCGCGGACAACGAACTCGGCGCGGAGGTGACCGCGGAGGACGTGGGCGACGTGCTTTCGATGGTCGACGACCTCCCGGTCCACGAGATAGACGCCTTTCTCGTCGTCGCCGGCCTCGGCGGCGGCACTGGGTCGGGCGGCGCGCCCGTCGTCGCGCGCGAACTGAAGCACATCTACACCGAACCCGTCTACGGGCTCGGCATCCTCCCCGCGCGGGACGAGGGCGGCATCTACACGCTGAACGCCGCGCGGTCGCTCCAGACGTTCGTCCGCGAGGTGGACAACCTCATCGTCTTCGACAACGACGCCTGGCGGAAGACCGGCGAGTCGCTCGAAGCCGGTTACGGCAGTCTCAACGCCGAACTCGCCCGCCGTCTCGGCGTGCTGTTCAGCGCCGGCGAGGGCGACGGCTCCGGCGCGGTTGCGGAGTCCGTCGTGGACGCCTCCGAGATAATCAACACGCTCGGGAGCGGCGGCATCTCGACTATCGGCTACGCCGCCGTCGAACTCGACCGCCCGAAGCGCGGCCTGTTCTCCCGGCTCTCCGGCGGGAAGGCCGACGCCGAGGACGGCGGCGACTCGACGAACCGAATCACCAGCCTCGTGCGCCGCGCCGCGCTCGGCCGGCTCACGATGCCCTGCGAGATTGCCGGCGCTGAGCGCGGCCTCGTCGTCGTCGCCGGCCCGTCGGACGTGCTCTCGCGCCGCGGCATCGAGCGCGCGCGGACGTGGCTCGAAGACGAGACCGGGACGATGGAGATTCGCGGCGGCGACTACCCCGTCGGGTCGAACTTCGTCGCCGCGGTCGTGCTCCTGTCGGGCGTCTACGACGTGCCGCGGGTGAAGGAACTGCAGGCGGTCGCCATCGAGACCCAACGCGACATGCTCGCCAAGCGCGAGTCGAGCGCGGCGTCGCTCGACGACCTCATTTCGACCGGCGACGACCACATCGACCCGCTGTTCTGAGCCTCTCGGGCGCGGTTTCTCTCGCCCCCGGCGACGGGGAAGGGTCATAGTGCCGCGGTACCAACTGACGAACGATGGCCGAGTACCCGCTGAAACAACGGTTCGTGCTCGACACCTCGCTGTTTCTCTCCGAGGAGATTCGAGACGACGACGAGACGTTCGAGGAGGGAATCGAACGGCTCCTCGACACCATCGCCGCCGCGCGGCTGGACCTGAACATCTCGTGTTACATGCCGCCTTCCATCGCCGCGGAACTGGAACACATCCTGCGCGAGCGCGGCGTCTCGGAGGACGTACTCGGCAAACTCGACACGTGGGTCATCAAGAAACACCCCGACCGCTACGAGGTGTACATCCCCGCGGAGGTCGTCTACCGCTTCATCGACGAGATGTCCGACCGGGTCAACCGCGGCCTCCGCGTCTCCGAGAAGGCCGTCCGCAAGGCCGAGGAGTCGAAACAGCGGTCCAACGGGGGGTCGAAGCTCTCCGACGTGGACAAGGTCATCTCCGACCTCCGCGAGGACTACCGCGGCGCGCTCAGACAGGGCGTCCTCGACTCCCGCGAGGACTTCGACCTCCTCATCCTCGCCCGCGAACTCAACGCCGGCGTCGTCACCGAAGACACCGGCATCATCAGTTGGGCCGCCGACTTCGGCCTTCGAAACCTCCGCGGGCGGGCGTTTCCGACCCTCTTAGAAGAGTACCTCATGGCGCTCGACAGTCCGCGCCCGTGGAGCAGGAACGACGACGGCGTCGACGCCGACCGACTGTAACGCCGCGCTTACTCCATCGAGTCGAGTTCGACGAAGCTCCCCTCGAACGCCGAAATCCATCGAGTCAGCTGTTCTTCGGGCGTCGCGTCGACCGGGTAAATCGTGCACTCCTCGCGGCCGTCGGGATGGGTAGTCAGCCGAGACGCGAGCCGCGGGCGCACGGGGTGTTCCCTCCCCGAATCCGGCGGATGTGCTGGTTCTGACCCCATTAGCGGTCCCCGCCGAGGGCGACTTCCAGCCCCCGGTCGTCGCTCAGCGAGACTGTGACCGACTCGACGTTCGACCGGTACTGGTTGGTGTGCGTCCCGTTCGCCCGCAGTTGGAGCGTCTCGTCGAGCAACGCCGCCTCCGAGAGCTGTTCGACCTTCCGGTAGGTCGTCGACAGCGGCACGTCGCACGCCTCGGAGAGGTCCTGTGCGGTCATCGGCTCGGTCGCGCCCTGCAGGGTCGTGAGAATCTGCCGGCACGCGCGGTCCGAGAGCGCTTCCAGCACCTGTTCCGCCTCTAGTTCGGCGGGCTTCGGTCCGGTCGGCTTGCGTCTGAGGCCGGTCTGCATGCTCACCCGTAGATTCGCCCGCGTCGCCCGTCGAAGGGCACCCAGAATATACAGGGCGCTTTATAGCCTCGGCGACCGGCCGCGGGCCGCGTGGCGACGAGGGGCGGGGGAAACGAACCACAATATAAAGGCCCGGTGTATCGGGGGTGTTTATATCAGGGGCTGGAGCGACTGCATACTCTTATGACGAGCGCAGCGGGTATCAGAGCGGAGTTGAAGGTGACGGGGCCGGATGGCTGTCCCGTCGCGACCGTCTCCGAGGGCGACACCTCGGGCTACGCGCTCTCGCGGAGCATGGCTCCAAACGAGCGCGGGTCGGTCATAGAGGAGTTCGTCTTCGACGACGACACCGACGTCCCCGAGGAGATGGAACAGCTGTTCGAGTACGGCGACGGCAGCGTCTACCGGTTCGACCGCGAGGGGGGCATCGGCTGTCCCTGCGAGCGCGTCGAGGCGTTCGACTGCCCGGTCGTGGACGTGCAGACGCGCGACGGCGCGCTGTTTCTGACCTTCCACGCGCCCGACGTGGAGACGCTCCGCGACGTGGTCGCCTCCCTCCGGGAGTCGTCGGGCTCCGTGGACGTGCGCCGACTGCTCCAGTCGTCGTCCGACGAGTCGCGGGACCTCGTGTTGGTCGAACGCGGCCAACTCACCGACCGCCAGCGCGAGGTGTTGGAGACGGCCCACGAGATGGGTTACTTCGACCACCCGCGGCGCGCCAACAAAGGCGAGGTCGCCACCGAACTCGGCATCACGACCTCGACGTTCTCCGAGCACCTCGCCATGGCGCAAAAGAAGCTCATGGGTGCCATTCTCCAGGAGTGACGAGATGAGACGTGTCGATGGGGTATCAGTCCCCCCCGAATGCAGGGTGCGCCCCCTCGGGCCTCCGCGGCGTACCACTAACCGGTGAGCAACGATGCGCGAGTTCGACGTGACCTGTCCCGAGTGCGGCGAGCGCTACCGGGTCAACGAGCCGATGATGCGGACACTCCGGGAGACCGGTTGTGTCCTCTGTACCGCGCCGCTGAACGACGCCCTCCGGTCCGCGTGACGCCGACGCCGGCCGGCCTGCCCGCGGACTGAGGGGTTCACTCGCCCGCGACGACGCGAGCGCGACGACGGACGCTTACTCGACGACGACGACGCCGACCATGCCGAGCGTCTCGTGCGGCACGCAGACGTACTTGTACTCGCCGGACTCCTCGAACGTGTACTCGAACGTGTGACCCTCCGAGACGGTGAGTTCCGACTCGAACAGGCCGTCTTCGCGGTTGACGACGTTGTGGGTGCCGCCGTTGCCGGTCCACTCCCAGACGACCGTCGTCCCCGGCGAGACCTGCACCGCGGCCGGGGCGAACGCGTAGCCGCCGCCGTTGCCGGCCGCGCCGACCGCGACCGTGACGGTGTCCTGTCCGGTCAGGTCGTGGACGCCGTCGTAGTTCCCCGTCCGGTCGAACCAGCCGTCGAAGTCCCGCATCTCGTGTTCAGAGGTGCCTTCCCCGTCGGCGGAGCCGTCGCCGTCCCCGCCCGCGCCGCCGGAGCCGTCGCCGGACGAACTCGAACAGCCCGCCAGAAGCGCGATACCTGTCGAAGCCGCCGTTGCGTGGAGAAACGACCGCCGGGAGACCCGTTGCGTCATTAGCTGGCGCTAGTGAGTGGCCGAACAAGTCGAAAGCTTCGATTCCCACGCGCTGAAAACGGGCGAAACGAGCGTGGCCGTCCCGCCCGAAGGCGACGGCATGGACGACGACGACCCGAGGCGACGACCGCGAATCGACGGCAGCCGCCAGTGGGAAGTGTTCTACCGCGACGCGTCGGCCGAGCCGATGCGCCACGTCGGGAGCGTGAGCGCGCCCTCCGAGGACCTCGCGACCGAGCAGGCGCGAACGCTGTTCGGCGACGGCGACGCGGACCTCTGGCTCGCGCCGGCCGACGAGTTCCTCCGTCTCGGCGGGAACGACCTCGCGGCGAAGGGCGAGGGGTCGAGCGGCGGGGCGGAGAACCGTGACGCCGGGGGAGACGCCCGCGGTGCCGAAAACGGGGTGTCGGCCGAGTGATTTCCATCAGCAAACTCCTCTGCGGACAGGGCGCAGAGGGTGACGGCCTCCGCTACGACGACCCCGACGCCGACATCGACCAGATACGCGAGGAGAAACAGAAACGCCCGGTCGTGGTCTGGAACACGACGCGGCGCTGTAACCTCTACTGCGAACACTGCTACGCCGGGGCCGACCTCGACCCCGCGCAGGGCGAACTCTCGACCGCCGAGGCGAAGGGGCTCATCGACGACCTCGCGGCCTACGACGTGCCGGTGCTCCTGTTTTCGGGGGGCGAACCGCTCGTCCGCGAAGACCTCGTCGAACTCGTCGATTACGCGACCGACGCCGGCATCCGGGCGGTGCTTTCGACCAACGGGACGCTCATCACCGAGGAGAAGGCGCGCGCGCTCCGCGACGCCGGACTCTCCTACGCCGGCGTCTCGGTCGACGGGTTAGAAGAGCGCAACGACCGCTTCCGCGGGAAAGACGGCGCGTTCGACGCCGCCGTCCGCGGCATCGAAAACTGCCTGTCCGTGGGGCTCAAAACCGGCCTCCGGTACACCATCACCGAGCACAACGCCGCCGACATGGAGGACGTGGTTGACCTGCTGTACGACGTGGGCGTCGACCGCTTCTGTTTCTACCACCTCGACTACGGCGGCCGCGGCGGCGACATCGCCGACGCCGACCTCGACGACGAGGCCCAGCGCCGCGCCGTCCGCCGGCTGTTCGACATGACCCGCGAGTACCACGCCGAGGGCGAGGAGATAGAGACGCTTCTGGTCGGCAACTACGCCGACTCCGCCTACGTGGTCGAGTACGCCGAAGACGAACTCGGACGCGACCACGCCGAGCGGATTCACCAGTATCTCCGCGTCAACGGCGGCGACCCGACCGGCGAGCGCGTCGCCGACGTGGACTACCGCGGCGACGTCCATCTCACGCAGTTCTGGCAGGGCTACAGCCTCGGCAACGTCCGGGACCGCCCGTTCGGCGACATCTGGGACGACGAGTCGAACCCGCTTCTCGCCAAACTCCGCGAGCGGGAAGCACACCTGACCGGCAAGTGCGCGACCTGCCAGTATCAGGACGTCTGCCGCGGCTCCTCGCGGCTTCGGTCGCTCGCGGCGACGGGCGAACTGTTCGGGCCCGACCCGCAGTGTTACCTGACGCCCGACGAGCGCGGCGCGGGTGCCGACGCGAGCCCGGGCGCGGCCGACTGAGCCGACCACGCACCCTTTCACCCGCTGGGAACGCTCCGTACGCTTATTTTTCGCCGAGTCCAACCGCGGGGTATGGAAACCAAACGAGGGGTCCCGAACATCCTCGGGAACGGGCTCGTCGGCGTCGGTCTCGTCCTCTTCGCGGTGGCGGTCGTGGACGCGGCCGGCGTCGTAGACGTGCGGTTCTCGCCGGGCGTCTACCTCGTCTTCGTGGCGATTAGCTTCATCCTCGCGTGGCTGTTGCGGTCGCTGACGTAGGGAGCACCGAACGGAAGGCAGAGTCAGAAAACAGAACGCCGAGCGCGAGCGCTCGATACCGCCTATTCGGCCGCGCCCGCGGCCGCCTGCTTCTCCTCGCGTTCGAGCTCTTCGAGGTAGTCGTCGGCGTCGAGAGCGGCCTTCACGCCCATGCCGCCGGCCGTCGCGGCCTGCTGGTAGTGGTAGTCGACCACGTCGCCCGCCGCGAAGATGCCGGGCACGTCGGTCGCGGTCTGGCCGCCGCCGGAGCCGCCCTTGGCGACGATGTAGCCGTCGTCGTCGCGCTGGACGCCCGTGCCGTCGAGGTAGTCGGCGTTCGGCGTGTGGCCGATGGCGTAGAACACCGCGCCCACGTCGAAGTCGAACTCCTCGGTCTCGGGGTCGTCGAGCTTGTCGCTCGGGTGACCCTCGGGGTTGCGGACGAGCGTCACGTGGTCGACGCCCTCCTCGGGCGAGCCGTGAAGCTCCGTCGCTTCCGTGTTGAGCATGAGCTCGATTTCGCCCTCGTCGACCTTCTCCATCAGGCGGTCGACCCAGTAGTCCTCGGCGCGGAACTCCTCGCGGCGGTGGACGAGGTAGACCGTCGAGGCGAACTTGGTGAGGAAGTTGGCCTCCTCGACGGCGGCGTCGCCCCCGCCGATGACCATGATTTTCTCGCCGCGGAAGAACGCGCCGTCGCAGGTCGCACACGTCGAAAGCCCGTATCCCATCAGGTTCTCCTCGCCGGGGATGCCGAGGGTGCGGGCCGACGCGCCCGACGCCGCGATGATGGCGTCCGCGGTGTACACGTCGCCGTTCTTGAGCGTGACCGTGAACGGGCGCTCGGAGGCGTCCACGTCTTCGATGATGCCGTGGCGAATCTCGGTGCCGAAGCGCTCGGCCTGCTCTTTCATGTTGTTGATGAGCTCCGGCCCGGAGATGCCCTCGGGGAAGCCGGGGTAGTTGTCGACCTCGGTCGTGAGCGTGAGCTGTCCGCCCGGCTCGTCGCCCTCAAGCACCAGCGGCTCGTTGTTGGAGCGGGCCGCGTAGATGGCAGACGAGAGCCCGGAGATGCCCGAGCCGGCGATGATGAGTTTCCTGTGTTCCACGAACGAATCGGCGTCCTCTGTCATGTCCGATAGTTCGCTACACCGGTGTCTTAAGGTTTCGCTGTATTGCGAGGAGCGCTACAACACCGGCACGATATCGCATGCCACAGCGCCGACGGCGCACAGAGCGAAAGACCGGTATCCGTCGCCGACGCATCACTCCGCATGGCTGCCGACCTACAGGAGAAGACGAACCGCTACGAGGGGATGCTCGCCGACGCGCTCGACGAGGCGGTGCAGGCCGTCCCCGACGAGACGCACCTCGGCGACGCCGCCGCCGACTGTCTGGAGATGGCCGAGTCCTACCTCGACGACGGCCGGCACTTCAAGGAGGCGGACGACTGGGTGAACGCGCTGGCGTCGTTCTCGTACGGCTACGGTTGGCTCGACGCGGGCGTCAGAATGGGGTTGTTCGACATCCCCGACGACTCGCACCTGTTCACGATGTGACCTGCCTCATTCCTGTTCGCCGTGTGACTGACTTTTCTCCGACGGGCGCGTACGACACGCGAACAGATGTCCCCGACCGCCGCCCCTCACCGCGTTTCGGACGCACAGCGAACGCTCGAACAGCGGTTCGCCAACCCGTTTCTGCGTCGCGTGCTCCGCTCGCCGCTCCATCGACTCGCCAGTCGCTGGTTCGTGCTCGTCTCCTACGTCGGCCCCAAGAGCGGCCGACGGTACTGGTTCCCCGTCGCCTACGCCGTCGCGGGCGGCGGCATCGTCGCCGTCACGCCGAAGGCGGAGAGCAACTGGTGGAAGAACTTCCGCCGGCCCATGGCGTGCCGCCTGTGGTACCGCGGCCAGCGGCGCGAGGCGACCGGCGAGGTCGTCACGGGCGAGTTCGCCGCGGACCTGCTCGACCGCTACGCCGCGGCGCACGGCCTGTTGGCTGGCGAACTCGGTATCTCCGAGACCGTCGGCGGTCGCACCGCGACTGACGACGGGGCGCGAGATGCGGCGCGAGACGACGTCGCAGTCGTGCTGTTTCGGTTCGACTGACTACTCGAACCGGAACGTCGCGCCGTCGGGGCCGTCTTCGACGTCGACGCCGAGCGCCGTCAGGTCGTCGCGCAGGTCGTCGGCGCGCTCGTAGTTGCCCGCCTCGCGCTCGGCCTCGCGCACGTCCAAGACGAGTTGGACGAGGTCCTCCGCGACCGACACGTCGCCGCCCTCGCCCGCGTCGCCGAAGGAGAGGCCGAACACCTCGCCGCCGAGGTCCTCGAACGCCTCGATCGCCCGGCGGAGCGCGCGGTAGTCGTAGTGGTCGGCGTCGGCGACGTGGCGGTTGACCGCGCCGGCGAGGCCGAGCAGTTCGGCCATCGCCTCGCGGACGTTGAAGTCGTCGTTCATCGCCTCGCGGAAGTTCTCGCGGGTCGCGGGCACCGTCTCGCGGAGGTCCGTCGCCTCGACTTTCGTCCGGGCGTCGGGGCTGTCGGCGGCGTCGACGGCAGCCTCGTAGGCGCGTTCGAGGCGCTCCCAGCGCTCTTCGGCCTCGGCGATGGTCTCCTCGGAGTACGTCTGTTCGGAGCCGTAGGCCGTCGAGAGGTAGAACGTCCGAATCACGTCCGCGCCGAACTCGTCGAGGGCGTCGCCGACGGTGAAGAAGTTGCCGAGGCTCGAACTCATCTTGTCGCCCTCCGTCTGGAGCAGGCCGACGTGGAGCCAGTAGCGGGCGAACTGCTGGCCGGTCGCCGCCTCCGACTGGGCGATTTCGTTCTCGTGGTGCGGGAACACGAGGTCGCGCCCGCCGACGTGGATGTCGAGGGTGTCGCCGAGGTGCGTCATCGACATCGCCGAGCACTCGATGTGCCAGCCGGGTCGGCCCTCGCCCCACGGCGACTCCCACGTCTCGCCGCACGGTTCGTGGAGCGGTTCGAGGTCGGGGTTCCGGTGTTCGGCGGCCGTCTTGGGGTCGACCGCGCCGGCCTTCCAGAGCGCGAAGTCGGTCGGGTTGCGCTTCTCGGAGCGCTCGTCCGACGACGCCCGCGACTCCAGTTCCTCGAGTTTCTGGTTCGAGAGCTTCCCGTAGTCGTCGAACGTGGACACGTCGAAGTAGACGGAGCCGTTGGACTCGTAGGCGTGGCCGCGGTCGACGAGCGTCTGGATGAGGTCGATAATCTCGGGGACGTGCTCGGAGACGCGCGGGTAGACCTCGGCGCGCTTCAGGTTGAGTCCGCGCATGTCGCGAATCACGTCGCCGACGAAGTGCTCGGCGACGCTCGCCTCGTCGTCGCCGAGGTCGTTCTCGCCGATGCGGGCGGCTATCTTCTCGTTCACGTCGGTGAAGTTCTCGACGTGGCGCACGTCGTAGCCCTCGTAGTCGAGCCAGCGGTGCATCAGATCGGCGTGCATCCACAGGCGGGCGTGGCCGAGGTGCGCGTGGTCCGAGACCGTCAGTCCACAGACGTAGAGCAACACTTCGTCGCCGTGCGACTCGAACTCCTCGCGCTCTCCCGTCAGGGTGTTGGTCACGGACAGGGTCATCGCACTCGGCTACTCCCGCGACCACTTTCAAGCCGTCGGAAGCGCGGCCGGTTCGCCGCCGTCCTCACGGGGCGACCGCCGCGCCGACGTCACCTCCTCTCGGCGGCTACTTCGTCCACTCCGGGCGGTCGGCCTCGCCCCGGCGAATCTTCGCCAGCGTCTCCTCCGAGAGCAGTCGCTTGACGAACGCCGGAATCCGGTCGGTCGGGTCGTCGTCGGTCGCGTCGCCGTCGGTCGGGGTGGAACCCGCGCCGCCGACTCGGTCGCCCGCCGGGCCCGTCGCTCCCATCTCTCTGCTGACCGCGCGGTCGGCGTTCGCCGCCGACGCGAGCGCGTAGTGCCCGCCTCTGGTGGCGACGCCGCCGTCGGTCGTCGTCTCCGCGCGCCGGCGGAACGATTCGAGGTCGGCCTCGCGGTCCAAGTCCTCGACGGCCGTGTCGAGGTCGGCGGCCTGTTCGGCCTGCTCGGAGACGCTCTCGGAGATGCGGTCTATCTCGGCGGTCACCTCGTCGACCTGCGTCGCCGCGTCGTCGACGAAGGTGGCGATGTCGGAGGTGAGCGTCGCCTGCTCGTCGGTCGCCCGCGCCACCTCGTCGATGCCGTCGGTCACGTCGGCGACCGAGTCGGTTATCTCGTCGAGGCTCTCGACGGTCGATTCGACCCGCTCGATGCCGTGGTCGATGTTCTCGTCGGCCGACGACAGCGCCTCGGCGGTGTCCTCGATGTGGTCGGTCACGTCCTCTATCATCTGACCGATGCGCTCGGCCTGTGACTTCGACTCGTTGGCGAGTGACTTCACCTCGTCCGCGACGACGGCGAAGCCCGAACCGGCCTCTCCCGCGCGGGCGGCCTCGATGGAGGCGTTGAGCGCGAGCAGGTTCGTCCGGTCGGCCACCTCGTCGATGACCTCGACGATGTTCTGAATCTCGTCGATGGCGGCCACGAGCGCCTCGACGTTCACGGTTATCTCGTCGCGGTCGTCGCCGACCTGCCGCATCGCGTCGATTGCCTCGCCGGCCTCGGCGCGGCCCTCCTCGGCCCGCGTGGTGGCCTCGTCGCTCCGCGAGGACACGTCGTCGGCGGTGGCCGCGACCTCCTCGACGGTCGCGCTGAGGTTCGACAGTTCTGCGGCGATTTCCTCGGTCATGTCGGCCTGCCGGGCCGCCAGCCCCTCGATTTCCGCGATGCTCTCGCTCGTGCCGGCGGTCTCCTCGTGGAGCTGGGATGCGACCGACTCCAGGTCCCCGCGGCTCTCTCTTGCCCGGCGGACCTCCTCGCGGACGTCCAGCGAGTACGAGTAGAGGTAGGTCGCGTTGACGACCTGCCGGTCGAGGTTGAGCCCGCGAACGACCGCCATCATGTCCGCGAACGCCTCCTCGACGGCGTGTTCGACGCGGTCGGCGTCCTCGCCCGACAGCGACTCGGTGGCGTCGGCGACGGCGCGGCCGCGGAGTTCGTCCGCGAAGATGCCGGTGACGTTGGCGAACATCCCGCCGAAGTAGTGCAGCGGCATGTCGAGTTTGTCGTGGAGCAGGCCGATTCGCGTGCGCGCCGCGTAGTGATTCTGGTCGTAGTTCCCGTCGGTGAACGAGCGGTAGTAGCCGGAGACGACCGCACGGAGGCCGTCGACGTCGGTCTTCGAGCGGTCGATGACGTCCGTCGTCCGCTCGTTGGCGAGAATCGGTTCGACGAAGCCGTCGACGAGCGCCTCGTCGCGGGCCTCGACGACGCCCCGGAGGTCGGCGAGACGCGCGGCGTCCTCGTCGTCGAAGCCGACGAACGACTGCCGCCAGCCCAACTCGTCGGCGTCGAGGTCGAGTTCGGCGAGGAGTTCCGTGGATGAACGCGAGATGTTGCCGTCGTCGTCGCGGGGGCTGGGCGAAACCATTGACGTACTCACCGGCTCCGGGGTAATAAGCGCCGGCCGCCGACTATCACGGCTGATAGCCGGGAATCAGACGTGTAAATCGCTGACGGCCGCTTCGACGACGCGGAGGGCGGCGGCCCCCTGTCGGCGCGGAACGACCACCGCGAGCGCGTCGCCCGCGACGCCCGCGGCGTCGACGACGACGGATTCGGCGTCGAGTCGGGAGAGGACGGCGGTGAGGACGGTCGGGTCCACCTCGCCCTCAGCGATGATAGCCGTGAGCGGGCCGCCGCCGGCGAGGTCGACGCCGGCGACCGAGAGCACGGGGTCCCCGTCGGTCTCCTCGACGTCCTCGCCCACGAGGCCGACGCCGCTTCGCATCGTCACGGCGGCGTCTCGGGGGTCGGCTTCGAGCGGCGGGAGGTCGTCGGCGAACCGGCGGAGCGCGGCCGCGACCGCCTCGTCGTCGCCGAGGTCGAGTTCGGCCGCGGCGGCGGCGTAGTTGACGACGCCCGCGCGGAGCGCGGCGAGGAGATACGGTCGTTCGCGGACTGCGTCGCGCGCGTCGGCGGCGAGGGACATGTCTTCCGGGTCGTCGGGCGCGCGCAAAAAAGCGCCGCTCGCCGGGCGCTGTCGCGGTCGTCCCCGGGTCGCGACCCTCCGCGTGCCGCGTCGTATTCCCTGAACGAGTGGTGAACGCGAGTTGGCCGAACCCGAAGATTCCTTTCTTCGATGCGAAGTTCATAAGACAGTCGCCTCGTAACCCCCGGACATGCAAGCCCTGGTCATCGTGGCGCACGGGTCGCACCTGAACCCGGATTCGAGCGCCCCCACCTACGACCACGCGGACACGGTCCGCGAGGTGGGTGCGTTCGACGAGGTGCGGACCGGCTTCTGGAAGGAAGAGCCGTCGATTCGCGAGGTGCTCCGGACCGTCGAGGCCGACGAGGTGTACGTCGTCCCGCTTTTCATCAGCGAGGGCTACTTCACGGAGCAGGTCATCCCGCGCGAACTCCGCCTCGAGGGGTGGGACGTGGCCGACTGGGACTCCGACGGCCTGTCGGCGTCGCACGTCACGCTCACCGCGACGGACGTGCCCGAGAAGACGATTCACTACTGCGGGCCGGTCGGAACCCACGCGGCGATGACAGACGTGTTGGTCCGCCGCGCCGAGACGGTCACCGGCGACCCGAACGTCGGCGAGGGCTTCGGCCTCGCCGTCGTCGGCCACGGGACCGAGCGCAACGAGAACTCCGCGAAGGCCATCGAGTACCACGCCGACCGAATCCGGGAGATGGACCGCTTCGACGAGGTGCAGGCGCTCTACATGGACGAGGAACCGGAGGTCGACGACGTGACCGACTACTTCGACTCCGAGGACGTGGTCGTCGTCCCGCTGTTTATCGCCGACGGCTTCCACACCCAAGAGGACATCCCGGAGGACATGGGCCTGACCGACGACTACCGCACGGGCTACGACGTGCCCGCCGAGGTCGACGGCCACCGCCTCTGGTACGCCGGCGCGGTCGGAACCGAGGGCCTCATGGCCGACGTGGTGCTCGAACGCGCCGCCGACGCGGGTGCCGACATCGGTAACAGCCTCGAAGTCGTGCGCGAACGCACTCGGAAGACGCCGCAGGAGGCGAACTGATGGGACACCATCTCGACGCCCTCGTCGACGCCGCGGCGACCGGCGACGGCGTCTCGCTCGACGGATTCTCCGTCGTCCACGACGACGCCGGCTTCCGCCTCGAAACGCCCGACTCGACGCTTTCGGGACTCACGGAAGGCGGTCTCCGCGAGGCCCTCGCCGACTGCGACGACTACGCGACGAACTGGTACTTCTGGTCCGAAGTCGTCGGCGAGTCCAGCCCCCAGCGCCGGGCGTTCCTCCGCTGGGTCGAGGGCGCGTCCGTCGATGCGGGCGGTGACGGCGATGGAGACGAAGCCGGCGGCGACAACGACGTCGATGGCGACAACGACGCCGCTTCCGTCCCCGAGCGCTACGACGCCCTCCGAGACGGCGTCAGCCGCGAGTGGGGCCAACTGCTCGTCACGGTTACCGTCGACGACCACGGCGAGCGGTCCTACGAACTCCGCCACGCCGACGAGGCCGACGCCGACCGCGACGACCTCGACCCCTACCACGAACCGCTCGCGGCCCGCCAGTTGGCGACCTACGACGAGAAAGGGCGGTACCGCCCGCTGAAGACCGGCAACAACCTCGCCGGCGGCTGGGTGTTCCCCGACCTCGACGGCCGCGACCTCGTGGAAACCGTCGAGACGTTCTACCCCGCGTCGGTGCCGAACTGGTACCGCGAGCGCCGGGGCGAACTCGACGTGGCCCACTGGGAGGACGCCATCGGCCGCCAGACCGGGATGTACAGCGTCGTGAAGACGTGGAACCGCGGCGACGGCCACGAACACGTCAACTGGGTCGCGGAGGCCTGCTGCGACGACAGTCAGTGCGTCAAGCGCCGCGAGTGGCAGTACGACGACGAGACCGACCTCGACGTGGACGGCGGCGACGGCGCGTTCCCGTGCCGCGAGCCGTGTTCCGTCGTCATCGCGGCGTCCCGCAAGTGGACGCGGCTGGAGGGCGAAGAGACCCAGACCTACGAGTTCGAACTCACGCCCTCCGAGAAGGAACAGGTCGAAGACATCATCGAGGCCGTCGCGGACGACCGCACCGACGACATCCGCGAGGCCGACGTGTACGAGGGTGCGAACCGCTACCGGGCGCGGTTCCTGCGCGCGAAACTGTTCGACGACGAGAGCAACCTCGGCGGCGTCCCGACCGACGCGTCCGACGACGAGTAGGTCGTGCCGCGGGCGCTCCGCGTTTCGTTTTCCGATGCCGTCACCGCATCGTCAGCACCAGCGCCGCGAGGACGCCGCCGACGACGACGCCGGCACCGAGGGTGATGGCGAAGCTCTCGAACACCGAGGCGAGCGCCACCGCGAGGACGAGCGCGACGAGCGCGAGGCCGAAAAGCGGGGCGGCCCGCGGGTCGACGCTCGGGAACACGTCGGCGATGCTTTCGGTCACGCTCGGCTCGGGTTCGGGTTGCTTGGGCTTCGACAGCGTCTCGTCCACGTCGACCGGCGGTTTGCCGCCCGAGCCGGGTTCGACGGTCACGTCGACGTACCTCGTCTCGGAGCCGTGGCCGGAGACGATTTTGAGCTTCCCCGAGACGGGCTCGGGCGGCGGGGTGACGAACACCTCGACGGTCTTGGTCTGGCCGCCGTCGACGAAGTGATTTCCTTCGGACAGGCTCGCCGCGCGCGAAAGCTCGTCGTCGATGTGGAGGTGGACGTGCACCGCCTGTCCGCTGTTCGCGAGTTCGACCGAGAACGGGCCGTTCGTTGAGAACGACGGCGCTACCGAGAGGTCGTGGGGGCGCTCGTCGTTCAGCGTGACGGTGAGCGGCGCGTTCGACACGGCTTCACCGTCGATACGAGAATAGAAAAACGTTCAGGTCCGACGAGGTGCGGTGCCGCGTCTCAGTCGCGCATGTCCGGCGGCAGGAGGTTCGGAATGCCGTCCTCGATGGGGTACACCTCGCCGGTGACCGTACCGATGAGCCGCCCCTCGAGGATTTCGTCGCCGTCGCGCTCGTCGACTTCCAGCTCGAGTTCGCTCTTGTCGAGGGGGTCACAGAGGATGTCCATCAGGGATTCTTTCATTGTCGTGACGGTGGATTGCGCGAAGTAAAAGCGTACGGGTTCGCCGCCGTCGCCGCGGTGCTCGGTGGACGGCGGCGGGCCGTCATCGGTCGGCCGACTGCTCGGCGCTCAGTTGTCGAACGGGTTTTCGATGTGGACCGTCTGCTCGCGGCCCGGGCCGACGCCGACGGCGTAAATCGGCACGTCGAGTTCGTCCGAGAGGTATTCGAGGTAGTCCTGTGCGGCGTCGGGGATGGCGTCGTAGCCCTCCTCGGCGACGGCCGCCCAGTCCACTTCCGGCCACGTGTCGAACTCCTTGACGACGGGTTCGCACTCGCCCCAGCGCTCGGTCGTCGCGGGCATGGTCAGGCGTTCTTCGCCTTCCAGTTCGTAGGCGTGGCCGACTTTGACCTCGTCGAGACCGGCGAGCACGTCGAGGTGGTTGACGGCGATGCCGGTGAAGCCGCTGACGCGGGCGGCGTGGCGGAGCATCGGCATGTCGAGCCAGCCGATGCGGCGCGGGCGGCCGGTGACGGTGCCGAACTCGCCGCCTTTCTCGCGGATGAAGTCCGCGAGTTCCTCCTCGCGCTCGTCGTCTTTCAGTTCGGTCGGCATCGGGCCCTCGCCCACGCGGGAGAGATACGATTTGACGATGCCGACGACCTCGCCCTGTCCGACGACGGTCGGGCCGACGCCGGTGCCGGTGGCCGCGCCGCCCGCGGTCGGGTTCGAAGAAGTCACGTACGGGTAGCTCCCGTGGTCGATGTCGATGAGGGTGCCCTGTGCGCCCTCGAACATCACGTTGTCGCCGGCCTCACGGCGCTCGGCGAGGAAGTCGCCGCAGTTGACGGCCATGTCGTCCTCGCGGAGGCGGCGGCCGATTTCGGTGTACTCCTCGACGAGCGCTTCGACGTCGCACTCCTCGCCGGCTTCGAGGCCGTACACGTCCTCGATGAGCGCCTTCTTCTGGGGAACCACGTACTCCAGTCGCTGGCGGAGCACGTCGGGGTCGAGCAGGTCGCCGACGCGGATGCCGCGGCGGCCCGCCTTGTCCTCGTAGGTGGGGCCGATGCCGCGACCGGTCGTGCCGACGGTGAGGTCCGAGTCGGCCTTCGCCTCCTCTTCGATGTTGTCGAGGCGGCGGTGGTACGGCATGATGACGTGCGCGCGCTTGGCGAGGCGAACGTCGGGGTCGAGGCCGCGCTCGCGGAGGTCGTCAATCTCGGAGAACAGCGTCCGAGGGTTGATGACACAGCCGTTTCCGAGGACGCCGACCTTGTCGCGGACGGCCCCGCTCGGGACGAGCGAAAGCTTGTACTCCTCGCCGTCTTCGACGACGGTGTGGCCGGCGTTGTCGCCGCCCTGATAGCGGACGACGATGTCAGCGTCGCCGCCCCACAGGTCGACGAGCGCGCCTTTGCCCTCGTCGCCGAGTTGCGAACCGACGATGGTAACAGTCATACGTCGGCCGTTCCCCGCGCCGGACTAAACAGATTACGGTCGCGGCCGACGACCAATGCACGTTTGTGCCTAATTCTCTCGGCGTCGCCGAGAAATACGCCATGAACACGCATTGGCGTGGCGACGGATAACACAACGGTTAATTAGTGTCCTCGTTAAGGTCGCGTTATCTCATTATTCGCCGACCGGGAGGGCAAGGCTTAAAGCCTCCCAAGAAGAGTTAACAAATGGCATGATAGACCGACTTGAGAAGGAAGTCGATATGTTGGAGCGCCATCTCCAGGTCCTGAAGATGGTCATCGAAAGTGAGCCAATCGGCATCGTAAAGATGTCCAACGAGACTGGCTACCCGCACCACAAGGTCCGCTACTCCCTCCGCGTTCTCGAAGAAGAGAACCTCATCGAACCCTCCAGCCAGGGCGCAATCACCACCGAGCGCACCCAGGAGTTCGTCGACGAACTCGACGACAAGCTCGACGAAATCGTCGGCAAGCTCGAATCGATGAAGATCGAGGAAGCGGCCGAAATCGAGAACTAACCACACTTCAGGCGCACGCGGTCGTTCTATCCTGTTTCGTCCGACGAGTCTTTCCGGGCACGACATCGGACCGACCGCGTTAGCCGTGCTTCGATGCGGTCGGCACCGAACAGTTCCGACACGACACCACGGACACTCGCCGCGGTCGCTCTCCGAGCCCCGCGGTCGTTTCACTATCGCTCAGTAACGCCGACAGCCGCGGCGCTCCGCGCGCGACCGGCAGACAAAGACAGCAAAACAGCGACAGCGCCGCCCGACGCGAGCGGCCGCCGACTCCCGACTCAGAGGTCGGGGACGTTCAGGTGGAACTCGCCGCCGCGGGCCTCCACCAGACAGAGGTGGTAGCCCTGCTTCCGCGAGAGTTTCACGAAGCTCTTGCGCTTCGACCGGCTCAAGAGACCGCCGCCGGTCTCCTCGGTGGCGGCTTCCAGCGCCCCCGGTTCGAAGAAGCTCTTCGTGACCATGAACGCCGAGCCGAGCGTCTCTTTCGCGTCGGCGACGGCCTTCGAGTCCTTGATGAGTTGGGTGACCATCGGCTGGGTCGCCGGGTCCCGCGAGTCGTTCAGGTTCGCCACGAACAGCGGCTCGCCCATCTGGTCGCGGACGATGACGTCGAACTGCCGTGACTCGCTTTCGCCGTCGCCGATGGGAACCGAGACGCTCCCGTACAGTTCGATTCGGTCGGCCTTCGGAATCGAGTCGAAGACGCCGGCGAGGCTCGACCGGTTGCCCGTCTCGCCGATTTCGTAGAGCAGGTCGGTGACGACCCACTTGGCGAAGCCGTACTCGGGCGTCTCGTGGAGGAACTCCTCGTAGGGCTGGCCGTCGATTCCCAGCCCCTCCGCGTCGAACGTGGTGTGGTGTTCCAGCCGGAGGTTCTCGACGACCTCCTCGCGGGAGGCCTGCCCGTCGTGGGCCTTCTCCAGCGTCGCCTCGCCCTTGCGGGCGTAGCGGACGAACAGGTTCGTCCCGCGGAGCGCCTCGTCGGCCGACATGGTCCGGTCGGTCGACCGGATGCCCGCCTCGTCGAGCTGTCCCCGGAGCCGTTCGACCTCGGATTCGAGTTCGGCGACGCGGTCTTCCAGCTCCTCGGCGCGCGAGCGGTGTTCGTCCCGCTCCTCGCGGAGGGCGTCGCGTTCGGATTCGAGCCGGTCGCGCTCGGACGACAGCGCCTCGACCCGCTCTTTGAGCGACTCGGCCTCGGCCGGGTCGACGGCGGACTCGCTCGGCGTCTGTTCGGACGGTTGAGCCTGCCGCTGGTTCGACCGCTGGCTCTGGTCGTTCGGCGACGGCCGCGACTCGCCGCCCGCTCCGCCCCGCGAGGGACGGTGATGCGTCGCTTGCGTCGTGTTCCCTCGGTGGCTTCGGGGCGTTCCGGGGCGGTCGTCCACGGACTCGCCCTTGGCGTCGCGGGGGTCGAGCGAGGGAATCGACCGGGCGTTTCGCCACTGTGCCTCGGCGGAGAACACGTCGTCGCCAGTTGCGCCGTCCTCGGCGAGCGGGTCCGGAGCCGCCGCCTCGCCGTTCTTCTTCGGGGCGTCGGTGACGACCGGCCCCTCGGCCGCCCTCGATGCCGCCGTCTCCGACTCGGTTGACTCCGAGGCCTGCGATTCGGCCGGGGCCGGGGCCGCAGACGGGTCGGCGGTCGTCTCGGTCCAGCCGTCGTCCGGCTCTGCCGACGCGGATGGCTCCGCGTCGTCGACACCCGCGTCGGCCGAGGCCTCCGCGGGACTCGGGTCGTCGTCCGCCGGAACGTCCGTGACCGTCGGCTCGTCGCCGACGGGTTCGCCGCCGTCGCTGTCGCCGTCAACATCGGCGTCGGCGGTCGTCTCGGACGCCGCGTCGTCGGTCGCGCCGGTCGACCCCGATTCGTCGGTCGCGGTCGCCGCGGCCGTGTCGTCGGATGGGTCCGTGGCGTTGGCTTCGTCCTCCAACCCCGAAACGCCGCCCGCGGCGGCGACTCCGGCCGTGTCGTCGTCTTCCTCGTCGGATTCGGGCTCGGGGATATCGACGAGGTCGATGTCGACGTCGTAGACCTTGTAGATGCCAATCTCGTCGCTCGCGCGCTCGAACGCCTCGTCGCCGGTGATGAGCCGCTTGCTGTTGCCGACGAAGGCGGCGCTCATCGACTTCCCCCCGTGGTAGACGACGAAGTAGTCGCCCGAGAGCACGTTCTCGGACAGTTCGACGTAGCCCGTGAAGCCGCCCGCCGAGAGCGTTCCGTCGGCGTCCTCGAGCGGCGTCTCCTCGGTGTAGTACTGCGCGCGGATGTCGCCGCCGGTCTCCCGCATCGCGTACAGAAGCGGCAGCGCCGGGTCCGGTGCGCGGTGCGCCTCGAACGATTCACCCTCGAAATCGGCGACCATCCCGTCGAAAACCCCGAGGAGACGGCCGTTGAGCATGAATCCCCACGTCATGCCTGCGACGACGGCTCCTGTGAAGCCGCCGTCCGCGAGCGACCGGAGGCCACCGTAGCCTCGCTCGGCGGGCGCGGAATCCCACCCGGTCACCGCGTCGATAATCTCGCTATCCATTTGGCGTTACATCACCGGAACCGAATCAAATACTTTCCGGGCGAATCGAGCGAACGTTTCGCACAGTTCACATTTCAGCGTGCCCGCTGTGACCGATTCGCTCGCGTCTGCCACGTCTGTCGGGCCGGTCGGTTCGGATTCGGGTTGAGTCGGTCAGACCGGTTCGACCGAGTCGGGTCAGGTCGGGCCGTCCTCGGGAGAACGGTTATACGAGTCCGCCGAGACGGGGCGGTCGTGACCAGTCACGACGACCGGTTCGTCCACTACCTCCGCGCGAAGGAGTCCGTGGACGACCGCGCGCTCCACCGACCGACCCTCGCGAGCCTCATCGACCGGCTGGAGGCGCGCGCCGAGTCGCGGTCGGGAGAGCCGCTCCGCGTCGTCTCGGTCGGCGCGGGGACGGGCGCGATGTGTCGGCGGCTCCTCTCGTGGGGCGTCTTCGACGCGCACGACGAGATAAAGTACGTCATGGTCGACCGGACGCGCGGGATGGCCGACCACGCGGCCGCGGCGTTCGCCAAGTGGGCGCGCGCCGCCGGCTGGACCGCCGAGCCGACACCCGACGGCTTCCGTATCGACCGCCACGGTCGAAGCGTCTCGCTCACCTACGTGACGAGCGACATCTTCGAGGCGATGACGGTCCTCCCGAAGGCGATCGACCTCGTGGTCGCGCACGCGGTCCTCGACGTGCTCCCGCTCCGCCGCGCGGTTGACGCGCTCCTCTCGCGGCTGACCGACGAGGGCCTCTTTTACGCGCCCATCACGTTCGACGGGAGAACCGCGTTCCGCCCGAGGCACCCCGCCGACGACGTGGTGCTCAGCGCGTACCACGGGACGATGCGGGGCGACGACCGCGCGGGGCCGGACACCGGTTCCGACCTCCTCTCTACCCTCCCGGAACTCGGCGCGCCGGTCGTCGCGGCCGGCGGCTCCGACTGGGTCGTCCACCCGCCGCACGACGACGAGGCGCGCATCTTCCTCGACCGCATCCTCGGCTTCGTCGAGGAGTCCGTCGGCGCGTCGGGCGCGGTCGACCGCGCGACGCTCAACGGCTGGCTCGACGCCCGACACGACGCCCTCGCGGGCGACGAACTCGCGTACGTCGCTCACAACCTCGACGTGTTGGCCGAACTCGACTGATTATTCCGGGGCGGACGCGTCTCCGTCGCCCTCGCTCCCGAGTCGTCCCGAGACGTAGCCCCAGTCCCGAGCGAACCCGAGCAGGAGCGCCGCCGCCGCGACCCCGGTCACGAGGGGCATCCACGAGTCGAAGACGCCGGGTGCGAGCGCGAGTGGAACGACAGCCATCTGGACGCTGGCGAGGACGCGCCGCGAGGCGCGGGGCGGAAGGTCGAACGTCGGCCGGTCCGCCCGCTCGCGGACCCTGAGCCCGAGGAGAAAGACGTACCGCGCCGCCCCGACCGAGAGGTACCACCACGCGAGTTCTCCGAGGAGGACGCCCGCGAGGGGGGCGACGAGGAGGCCGAAGGCGTCGACCGCGGTGTCGAGTCGCGCGCCGAGGCGACTGACGCGGTCGAGTCGGCGGGCGAGCGCCCCGTCGAGCGCGTCGAGCGCGGCGGCGACCCCGTAGCCGACGGCGGCGGCCCACGCCCACGACGGACTCAGCGGGCCGTGGAGCGCCACGCCGGCGATGCCCGCGACGCCCGCGACGAGGAATCCGCGGGCGAGCGTGACGGCGGTCGGCACGCCCAGGCCGTCGTAAGGGCGACCCGGTTCCGCCGACTCGGACGCGCGACCACCCTCGGGTGCGACGTTCTCGTCCGCGTTCGCGTAGGCGTACGCGCAGAGTCCGACGACGACGAGCAGGGTCCCGGCGGCCCACGTCGCCGCGGCCGTCTCGGGCGAGGGGTCGGCCCACGAGACGAGCCACACCCACTCGGTCGCGAGGAGCACGCCGGACACCAGCGTGGCCGCGGCCGCCGCGCCGCCGGTTTCGAGCACGCGGCGTCTCGTTCGGCGGGTCGTCGGCGAGGTCCCGCCGTCGGTCGAGAGCGTCACGGTCGCCGACTGTCGCCTCGGCGGTCGGACGGTGTGCTACACATACCCGTACTGGGGGACGGATGTCGGTTAAGTATTCCTCGGGTAACAGGTCCGCGGCCGAATCACGGACGGCGCGTGTGGTCGGGGTTGCGGCTCCGAAGTTCGACCGCGCCGAGGAGGAGCAGATAGGTCGAGAGTCCGGCCGCGACGACGAGTAACGACGCCGGCCCGAAGACGGCGACGCCGAGGACGGTCCCCACGATGGCGAGCACGACGGACGCGGCTCGGACACCCCGCCGCTCCCACAGTCTGCGGACGACCGACGCCCGAAGCGACAGCGCCGCTTCTAGTGCGAGCGCCCCGGCGACGCCGACGAGGACCGGTTCGAGCGTCACCGGCGTTCGCAGGAGCGCCGCCGCGGTCGCGACGGGGACAAGAACCACTCCCGCGAGCGCGGCGTCCCGTCGGCGAGTCATGAGAGCACTACCGTGTCAGGACGCTTTTAGCCACCGGCGCACATAGCCCGACTATGTCTATTTCGGGCGACGGCCCCGGGTTGTCGAAGGCGAAGCGACGACTCGGTCGCTATCTCACGGGGGCCGGGCTGTTGATGCTCGCGTTCTCCATCGCCTACCAGTGGGCGGCGGGCTTTTTCGCCGGCGAAGATATCACCTTCCTGCAGGCGGTCCACGTCGTCGTCGAGACGTTCACGACGACGGGCTACGGCGAACAGACCCGGTTCTGGGTCGACCACCCGCCGTTGCTCATTCTGTCGATTCTGATGCAACTCACGGGCGTCACGACCGTCTTCCTCACGCTCCCGCTGTTTCTCGTCCCGCTCGTCGAAGACGCCCTGCGGACCGCGCCGCCGACGACCTCGACCCACACGGACCACGTCGTCATCTGTACGTTCACCCCCCGCGGCGACGCCCTCGTGGACGAACTCGACTCGATGGACGTTCCCTACGTGATTCTCGAAGCCGACCGCGACCGCGCCGAGGAACTGCACGGCGAGGGCTACGAGGTCGTCCACGGCGACCCCGAGGCCATCGAGTCGCTCGACGCGGCGAACGCGGCCGAGGCGCTCGCCATCGTCGCCGACGACGACGACGAGACGAACGCGAGCATCATCCTCGCCGCGAAGCAGGCCGCGCCGGACGCCCGCGTGGTCAGCCTCATCGAGGACCCCGAGGTCGCGGACTACCACCGCTACGCCGGGGCCGACCGGGTCGTCTCACCGCGCCGGCTCCTCGGCGAGAGCCTCGCCAGCAAGGCGACCACGTCTATCTCCTCGGAACTCGGCGACGCCATCGAAATCGGCGAGGACTTCGAAGTCGCGGAACTGCTCGTCCAGCGCGGAAGCCCCGTCGAGGGCCGGACTATCGCCGAAAGCGGCATCGGTGGCGTCACCGGCGTCAACGTCATCGGCGCGTGGTTCACCGGCGAGTTCGTCTCGCCGCCCGCACCGGACGCCGTCATCGACGAACACACCATCCTGCTCGTCGTCGGCCGCGAGAAGCAACTCGAAGAACTCCGCGCGCTGACGCTGTCGTCGGCGCGGCGGTTCCGCCGCGGAACCGTCATCGTCGCCGGATACGGGGAGGTCGGGTCGACCGCGGCCGAGACGCTGGCGAGCGCCGGCGTCCCGCACCTCGTCGTCGACAAACAGGACAAGCCCGGCGTCGACCTCGTGGGCGACATCACCGAACCCCAGACGCTCACCGAGGCGAACGTCTCGGAGGCCCGCGGCGTCCTCCTCGCGCTCGACAACGACACCACGGCCGTCTTCGCCACGCTCGTCTCCGAGCGCGTCTCCGAGGAGACGGAGGTCATCGCCCGCGCCAACGAGACCGAGAGCATCGCCAAACTCTACCGCGCCGGCGCTGACTACGTGCTCGCGCTGTCGACGGTCGCCGGCCGGATGCTCGCCTCGACGGTGCTCGACGAGGAGGTCATCGCGCCGCAGTCCCAGATAGAAATCGTCCGGACCCACGCGCCCGGCCTCGTGGGGCGGACGCTCGCCGGGGCCGACGTTCGCGCCCGAACGAACTGCACCATCATCGCCGTCGAGCGAAACGGGACGCTCGTCACCGAAATCGGGCCGGAGTTCCGCGTCGAAGCCGACGACGACCTCGTCGTCGCCGGCGTGGACGAAGACATCTACCGGTTCAACGAACAGTTCGGGTGAGCGGCCGCTGGCGGGGTTCGGATGCGGGGATGATTCGAATGCGGCCGAGGATTCGGATGTGACCGAGGATTCAGGTGCAGCGATGATTCGGACGCGGTCGCGGCTCTCGGTCGTGTAGCGGACCCGCCGCTCGGCGGTCGAGAAGTCCGACACGTCCACGTCGCGTCCGGGACGTGGACCGAACAACCCATGGCAGTGGACGCCCGTTACCGTCCCTCGACAGGACGTGCCGGCGTCCGTGGCTCTCGGAGGAGTCGGCTAAAAAGAATCGGTTGCGTCGCGTCGCGGCGACGGACAGTTACGCGCCGACTTCCGCGCCGACGTAGAGAACGACGACGAGGAAGATCCAGACGACGTCCACGAAGTGCCAGTACATCGAGGCCGTGCTGACGGAGACGTGGCGTTCGGCGGAGTACTGCCCGCGGAGCGCGCGGACGAAGACGATACCGAGAAGCACCGCGCCGAGGCTGACGTGGAGGCCGTGCAGGCCGGTGAGGCCGTAGAACGCCGAGCCGAAGATGCCGTCGGTGATGGAGAAGTTCGAGTGGACGATGAACTCGTAGTACTCGTAGACCTGCCCGCCGATGAACACCGCGCCGAGCAGGAGCGTGACGGCGAGGCCGAGGATGAAGTTACGGTGGTTCTCCTCGCGGATGGCGACGTGCGCCCAGTGGAGCGTGAAACTGGACACGATGAGGATGGCGGTGTTGGCTAACACCAACGAGCCCGTGAGGTGCGGTAGTTCCTGCGGCGGCCACGTCCCCGCGCGGATGAAGAAGTAGTACGCGAACAGCGCGCCGAACGTCCCGAGTTCGGAGCCGAGGAAGGCAATCATGCCCCAGCGGAGCTTCGATGCGCTCTTCTGGCTCGCGTCGCGCGACCAGAAGTGGCTCACGAACGCGTGGTACAACCAGCCGTAGAGCCCGGCCAGGAAGAGGAAGATACTGCCGATGAACACGGCGGGACCCGCCGTCTGGCCGACGATTCCGTCCTGTCCCATGACGTACAGCCCGGCACCGGCGTAGATGCCCGCGCCCCCGACGGCGGTGACGAACGGCCACCAGCTCGCCTCGCCGAAGCCGCGCGGCCAGTCCTGAACCGCCGGCAGGTGATGGCCGTGGTCGTCGTGTGCTTCTTCGGTACTCATAGACGCCCGTTATGCTTGGGTTACTAAAAATCCTCCCAAACTGCGTTCGTCACGGGACCGCATGGCCCTCGAACTCGGTTCCGACGGGGACGCGGCGGGCGCGACGCGCGGCGTTCGCGAGAGACGGCCCGACCGCCGCGTTCGGCGGCGCTCGAAGCGGACAGACGGAGAAGAGAA
This sequence comes from Haloferax marisrubri, assembly GCF_001469875.2. GTDB lineage: Archaea > Halobacteriota > Halobacteria > Halobacteriales > Haloferacaceae > Haloferax > Haloferax marisrubri. Next base: position 105,933 of record NZ_LOPW02000017.1, read on the forward strand.
CAGAAAGCGGAACCGAGGCCCGGCCGACGGCGCGGCGGCGTCTTCAGTCGACGTTCGTGGTCGCCCGGTGGAACGGTTTGCGCGAGATGATTTCGCGCATCTCGGCGAGCGACTCGGAGCTCGCGCCGTTCATCTCGGAGACGACGGCGAACACCTCTTGGCGGGAGATTTTGACGCCCTCGCCGGTCACCGCGTGTTCGGGGTTGGCGACGAGTTCGCGGAGCGTGCCGACCGCGAGCAGGAACGGAATCGCCCACGCGGCGAGCGTGTTGCCCTCGCGGAGCGGCACCGTCTCCAAGTAGGTCTGAGCGTCGTCGAGGAACGACTTGGCGTGGTCGGCGGTCCGCTTGACCACCGAGGCCGCCCGGTCGTTGTGCTCGGGGTCGACGACTTCCTCTTGGGGGACGCCGGCGTCGGCGAGCCAGTCGGCGGGGAGGTAGACGTTGTTCTCCGCCGTGTAGTCGTCGTGAACGTCCTTGGCGATGTTCACGAGTTGGAGGAGCAGGCCGAACTCCTCGGCGGTGTCGTAGAGCCGCGAGCGGCGCTCGCTGTCGATGTTGCCGCGGGTCACGAGGTTCGTGATGAGGTTGCCGACGGTGCCGGCGGCGTAGTAGCAGTACTCCTCTAACTCCTCGCGGGACTGGATGCGGAGCCCGCCGGTCTGGGAGTAGCGTTCGACGAACATCGCCATGCCCGAGACGAGTTCGCGGACCGGCGGCGTGACCGCCTCTCGCACGTCCTCCGGAAGCGCCTCGAACGTCCGGAAGACCCGAGCGGTGTTGGCGACGACCATCCAGTCGTCGGACTGTTCGCCCTCCGGGGGGAGGTGCGGCTGTACTGCGGTCACGAACTCGTCGACGGTGGTGTCGTCGTCGGGGTCGAGCGCGCGGTCGTAGAGTCGAAGGAGGTGTGCCTGCTCGTCGGGCGCGATTGAAGACGAATCCTCCACGGTGTCGGCGATTCGACAGAGGAGATATCCGATACAGATGTGCGACGCCATCGGTTCGTCGAGGACGTCGACCGTGAGGGCGAAGGTTCGAGAGACCCCCTGAACTGCATCGTGACACCAATCGAGGTCGTCATCAGTTGCCGGTGGCCGGGCATCGGCGTGTCGAGACATTCGAAGCGTACCGGTATTACGGAAGGGGGGATAAAAAGTCTCGTGGGGGAGCGCACCCCGTGACGGCGCAGGAGAAAATCATAAGCATAGTCGATGACAGACTCACGTATGGACTTCGCGCTTACTGCGGAGCAGAAGCAAATCAAGGACATGGTCTCGGAGTTCGTCGACGAGGAGGTCAAACCTCGCGCGGCGGAGATAGACGAGACCGACGAGTTCCCCGCCGACCTCGTGCGCGAGATGGGCCAACTCGGCTTGATGGGCATGCCCTTCCCCGAGGAGTACGGCGGTGCCGGCCTCGACTATCACTCCTACGCCATCGGCCTCGAGGAGATTTCCCGCGGCTCCGGCGGCCTCGGAACTATCGTCGCCGCCCACACGAGCCTCGCCGGCAACATGCTCTACGAGTTCGGGAACGAAGACCAGAAGCAGACCTACCTGACGCCGCTCAACGAGGGCACCGACATCGGCGCGTTCGCGCTCTCCGAACCCGGCGCGGGAAGCGACGTGCCGGCCATGGAGACCACGGCCGTCAAGGACGGCGATGAGTACGTCGTCGACGGCGGGAAGCTCTGGATTTCGAACGGCTCGGTCGCGGACACGGTCGTCGTCTTCGCCAAGACCGACCCCGATGCGGGCAACAAGGGCATCTCGTCGTTCGTCGTCCGCCCGGAGGAGGACGACGGCTTCGTCGTCGAGGGCACGGAGCACAAACTCGGCGACAAGGGCTGTCCGACCGCCGAACTCCGCTTCGACGACATGCGCATCCCCGAAGACCGGCTTCTCGGCGACGAGGGCGACGGCTTCGTGCAGGCGCTGAAGACGCTCAACGGCGGCCGAATCACCATCGCGGCGCGCTCTATCGGCATCGCCCGCGCCGCCCTCGACGACGCCGTGAAGTACGCCGGCGAGCGCGAGCAGTTCGACCAGCCCATCGGCGACTTCCAGGCCATCAAGCACAAACTCGCCGACATGGACACGAAGATACAGGCCGCGACGCTCCTCATGCACAAGGCCGCGGACCTGAAGATGCGCGACGAGACGTTCATCAAGGAGGCCGCACAGGCGAAGCTCTACGCCAGCGAAATCAGCCGCGAGGTGGCGAACGAGGGCATCCAGATTCACGGCGGCTACGGCTACACCAAGGACTTCGCCGCCGAGCGCTACTACCGCGACGCGAAGCTCAACGAGATTTACGAGGGGACGAGCGAGATTCTCCGCAACACCATCGGCGACTGGCTCCAGAAGTAACCGTCAGTCGACGACCGATTCGTCCGCGTCGGCCGCCCGATGCGCCCCGTTTTCGATCCGCTCTGCGAGCCACGCGTGGTACGATTCGACCCGCTCTGCGCCCGCGTCGGTGAGGCCGTACACGTCGTAGATTCCCTCGGTGCGCCGTTGGAGATGGCCCGCTTCCACGAGCGCGTCGAGCGTGCCGTAGAACGCTTGGGGGTCGATTCGGAGGTCGTAGTAGCGTTCCAGTCGGGTCTTCAGTTTCTGTCCGCGGAGTTCGCCCGCGTCGTAGAGGATGGCACACAGGTCGCGCCGGCGGCCGCTCTGAAACCACATAGCTCACCCCTCGGCTGAGAGACACACGTCACTTTCGTTCCGGCGGCCCGCCGTGCCGACCCGCCCGTCGGAACCGGTAGTTTAGACAGGCCCTACTCCCTAGCGCCTCGCATGACCGACGCAACCGCAGAAGCGAACGGCGTCACCGCGCGGTACTACGTCACCGACTCCGAGCGCGTCCTCGAATTCGACCGCGACGGCCGAACCGCCGCCGTGGCTCAGAACATCGACGGCTACGCCATGCTGAAGGTCCGCCCGACCGCGGACGGCGACGAACTCGAACGCTACTACGGCTTCGACATGGCGCTGGACCACGCCGCGGAACTCCTCGGCGTCTCGCCGCACGACCTGCCGGTCCCCGAAGACGCGGCCGACATGGGGATGTAGCCCGGACCGGACGCGTCTCGCGCCGCCGCACCGATTAGCCCCAGTAGAAGCGCGGGCCCAAAAACAGGTAGCCGAGCGCCAAGAACAGCAGGCCGAACGAGAATCCCTCGCCGAGCGTCCCGGAACAGAGGATTGCGAGCCCCTGCACCACGCCCATGACAAGCGCGTCCTGCGCGTGGAGGTCCGGGTAGGTCACGTCCGAGAGCATCAGCGCGGCCATAATCGCCGAGAGAGCGACGAGCAACATCGGCTCGACGAAGCCAACGAGGACGCCCGCCGACAGAATCGTCGCGGCGAGCGTCGTCGGCACGCCGACCGTCTCGTCGGACCCGCTGTCGTAGGCGGTGTAGAGCGCCAGTCTGACGACCGCGGCCGCGACGAACAGCGCGGCGACGGCGACGCCGGCACCGACCCGAAGCCGGTCGAAGCCCCACATCTCGCGGACGACGGTGACGACGAGCAGGGCGGGAGCGACGCCGAAGGAGGCCACGTCCGCGAGGGAGTCGAGGTACGGCCCCGCGTCGGTTCCCCCGTAGCGCCGGGCGACCACGCCGTCGAGACCGTCGGCCATCGCGGCCAACAGGATGACCTTGGCCGCGAGGCGCACGTCGACCGCGGTCAGCACCGCCGCGACGAACCCGAGCGCCGCGTTCCCGGCGGTGACCACGTCGGCGGGGCCCAACCGACCGACGAATCGGGGTCTCATACCGATGCGATTGCGTACCTGCCCTTTCCCTCTTACGTTCCGTCCGTCAGTAGGCTCCGCATCGCCGCCGAGCAAACCGACTGTCTGCGGCGCGCTTCGGCCCACTCGGCGGTTCGCCGAGCGAACCATGCGACATTTATCGGTCGCGTCCCGAGAGGCGACCATGCGAAACCACGGGTCCTCGGACGGCGGTCGGACGCGGCGTCAGTTCCTCGCGGCGGCCGGAGCGGCGGCGACGGCCGGCCTCGCGGGCTGTGCGACCTTGATGGCTTCGGGCGACGAGTTCGACATCGGCATGACCGCGGTCGCGTTCGACCCGCCGACGATAACCGTCGAAGTCGGCGACGAGGTCGTCTGGCGCAACACGAGTTCGCGCGGCCACACCGTCACCGCCTACGAGGGAACCCTCCCCGAAGATGCCGCGTTCTTCGCCAGCGGGGACTACGAGACCGAGCAGGCCGCCCGCGACGCGTACTCCAACTCACTCGGCGGGCTCATCGGAAGCGGTGAAAACTACACGTACACCTTCGACGTGCCCGGCGAGTACGAGTACCTCTGTATCCCTCACGAGCAGGCCGGCATGGTCGGCACCGTCGTCGTCGAGGAGTAACGACTATCCCGAAGGCGTCGGTCGGTCCCGGTGTGACGCGAGACGAGGCGCACTCGACGTTCCGCACGCGGCTGGCTCGCCCCCGCGACACGCCGACGCGACTCGCCCTCGCGGCGCTGGTCGGAAGCGGCAGACTCTGGGGCGGCTTATTCGTCGCTCTCCCATGTTTCGCCCTCGCGGCGACCCGAGTCCACGAGGTGTTCGTCCCGCTCGCCGCCGGCCTCCCGCTCGGACTCTGCCTGTGGCTGCAATGGCTGAGCCACGAGTTCGTCGCCCCCGAGTTGACCGTCGACTCCGCGGCGGCTACGCTGACGCTGTCGAAGCCCTACGGCAACGGGCGGTACTCCCCGGTCGACGCCGCCGACATCGACCGCGTCTCAATCGTCCAGTTCTCGGCTATCGCCCTCGTTCGGCTCCGCTACCGCCGGTGGGGCGTCTCGAAGCCGGCCGCGACCGTGATTCCGTCGTCGGACGTCGCCGAACTCCGGTCGCGGCTCGCGGCGATGGGATTCGACGCCACGGTCCGGCGGGTCAACTCCCGACCAGCGGCCGTCCCCCAATCGGCGACTGACCCCGCGGTGTCGCGAATCGCCGCGACGACGGTCGTACTCGTCGGATACGTCGGCGCGCTCTCGTACCTCTACGGCCCGCGCGTCTTCGTGACCGACTCCGTGGTCGTGCCGCTCGTCGTGCTCGTGATTTTCGGCTGCTACAGCGCAGTCTGGCGGTTCCGGCTCCGACGCGCGCGACGCTCCTGACCCGTCGCACGGCGCGGTCGCGTCGCTCAGGGACTCAGCGTGCAGTCGGCGAAAAAGTCGAAATTCGAAGTCAGGCCGTCGGCGAGACGGGCTTACGCTTCGGTCTCTTCGTCGTCGACGTCGACTGCGACGTCGTCTTCGTCGACGCTGACGGCGGCTTCCTCTTCGGCCTCGACCTCTTCGGGGCGGGCTTCGAGGGAGAACTTCTTGACCTCGACGCGGCGCAGGGGGTAGATGACCTTCGCGTCGCCGTAGATGGCCGACGAGAGGCGACCCTCGACGACGCTCTCGGTGAGCGCGTCGTAGGTGTGGCCCGTGATGGCCTCGCGGGTGAGCTCCGTCATGATGCGACGGATCTCGTGTTCCTGGCTGCGGTCGGCCTTCTTCGTCGTGAAGGCGACGGGCTGGAGCTGGACGCGGTAGTCGTCCTTGGTGATAGCCGTGACGTTGGCTTCGATCTTGGACGCGCCGCGGCGGACGAGGCTACGGAGGTAGTCTCGGGTGAGCTCCTGCTGGATGAACTCGGTGTAGGCGGCGTCGCTGCCCACGTCGGTAATCTTGAACGTGAGCTTGACGTTGTTCGCGCCCTGGTCGTCGTTGAGTTCGCCGAGGGTGGACTCGACGGTGCGACCGTTGATCTTCTCGGGTTCGTCCGCGAAGGTCGAACCGAGTTCCTTACGGTCGAAATTCTCGGGAGCGATGACGGTGTACCATCGCTTTCCGCGCTTCTGCTTGGAGACGGATCGTTCACTCATGGTTAGTGTCTGTGTGCGTTCGTGTGGCTTCGATGACGGTCTCGGCGACCGTCACGTTGACGACGTAGTCATCGACCGTGGCGTGGAGGCCGCCGGTCGAATGGCGTTCGATTGTGGTGACGAGTTCGTCCCCCTCGACTCGGGTGCGCATCGACTCCGTGTTGTCCGGTTCGAGCGCGCCGGCGACGATACCGGGGTCGTCGTGGGTCGTCCGCAGGGTCGCACGCCGGGTCATCGGCGCACCTCCCTGACGGCCGCGACGACGTCGCTCGGCTCCGCCGCGGAGTCGAACGTCATCGTCGCCTCCGACGGCGACCCGGTCGTGGACGCGTCCGGCAGTTCGCTCGCGGCCGCGGCGAGGTTCTCGTCCAGTCCGGCGGGGCCGGTCGAGACGAGGGCCGCGGCACCGACGCCGACCGCGAGAACGGTCGGCTCGGGCGAGCGGAAGTCGCGGGCGAGCCTCGCCACCGTGGCGAGTCGCCCCGGCGACGACAGGTCACAGGAGAGCGCGTAGAGGCTCTCGTAGCGCCCCGTCGTCGCCCCGCGGAGCGCGGCGTGGGTCGCCTGCGCGTGGTCGCGCCACGCGCCGAGCGCGGCGTCTCGAACGTCGTGTCCGAGCGCCAGCGCGACGGCGGTCCCGGGCGACTCCCGGACGGTCGCGTCGAGCACGTCGGCGAAGCCGCCGACGGTTTCGAACGGCCCGTTCGGGGTCGCCTCCGAGCGCAAGACGCGCTCGACGGCGGTCGCCGCTCGGGCGGTCGCCTCGCCGGTCGTCGCGTCGATGGCGACGAGGGACGCGACGCGTCTGCGAGCGTCCGCGTCGAGTTCGGCCGGGAGCGACAGTTCGGCGAGCGTCGCCTGCGCGCGCTCCCTGTCGGCCGAAAACGGCGCGTGAACGAGCGTCGAGTGCGCCAGTCCGTCTGCGAGGTCGCCCGTCGGGACGGCCACGCCGGGTCCGGCTTCGACGCCCGCGTCGGCCGCGACGTCTGCGAGTTCGGTGTCGTCGTCCGGCGTCTCGCCGGCGGCGTGGAAGCCGGCCAGCGCGACCGCCGGGTCGGGGTCGACTCCGAGTTCGCGGACGACCGAGACGGCGTCGTTCGGGTCGAGTTCGAGGTCCGCATCGGCGTTCGACAGCCCGACGACTGCCACAACGTCGTCGTTTGCGACAGTGTCCGGGGCGTCGGTCGCGCGGATGCGGAAGGGGACGTCGAGTGTCCTGAGCGCCCGCCCGATGACACCGGCGGCCGCGACGGCGGCACCGCTCCTGTGGACGCGGAGACGAACGAACGTCGCCTCGCGTAGGGTCGCGGCGGCGTCGGCGGCGGGTGTCTGTTCGGCGGGGCTCACGGACATTCAGTTATTCTTCGAGGAGTTCGACAGCGACGTCGTAGCTGTAGGTGAAGTCGTCGTCGAGCTTGTCGCCGCGGTAGTACGAGACGAGGCGGCGAATCTTCGATTCCGTGTTCTGCAGGGCGCGACGGTTGGACTTGTCCTGCTGGTTCTCCTCCATGTGCTCGCGGAGGCGGACGGCGCGCTCCATGAGGTTACGGAGGTCCTCGGGGAGGTCGCCTGCGGCGTCGTTCTCCTCGAGGATGGTGGTGACCTTCTTGCCCGTGGCGAGCTTGACGTCCGGGACGGGAACGCCCTTGACGCCTTCGTCGCGCAGGGACAGGCCGATCTGGCTCGGGTCCTTGCCCTGTTCTGCAAGTTCGACGACGCGGGCTTCGATGTCAGCCGCGTCGACGTCGCTCCACTCCGGTGCTTCGTCTGCCACCGGCTTGTCCGAGCTGGACGAGCCACGGCGGCGGGTGTGCATTCGTGCCATTGTTGCGGGTTGGAACCGCACTGACCGCAGAAACGAGTACCCCGCAGTCGTATCACCGACTGCCGGGGCACTACCGCAATCCCAAGCCCAAACTGGGCGAGTCAGATTTGCGGCCGTGCTGGATTCCCATCGGGTTGTCCACGCGCGCCGGGTTAAACCGTTTCGACTCGGCTCCGAATTGACCGCGACTCGGTCCGGTCGGAATCGAAGGGCTTCTAAACGGGCGACGGCTATCGGAGGATGCGGGCTCGTAGATCAGGGGTAGATCACTCCCTTGGCATGGGAGAGGCCCCGGGTTCAAATCCCGGCGAGTCCATTTCTGAACGAAGTGAAGAAATGACGAGGCGAGCGCTCGCCGTAGCGAGCGCGTGGATTTGAAGCCCTGGAAGTCGCGCGGAGTGAACATCGTGAGCGAGCACGTCTTCCTCCGAGTTCAAATCCCGGCGAGTCCACTCACTTCTTCCGTCGCTTCGCTCCGTCAGTCGTTCGTGGACTCGCCGACGTCACGTTCGTTTCACTCACGTGACTCCCGGCGAGTCCACTAATTTCTCTCTGGACTTCCGACGAGCGGAGCGAGTCGCGAACATAGCGTAACGGAGTCTCTGTTCGGGGGTTCGGGCAGCGAGCCCACCTCTATCGGTCGTTGGCTGAATCTAGTCGCTTACTCGTGCGACTCCGAATCGTGTCGCCAGCGACGCTATACGTTTCTCTGTTGTTACGTTCCGTATGAGCAGTTCGACGAAGCGGCGCGTGTGGCAGTTGGTGAATCCCGAGGAGACGGGGCGCTCGGGACAGCGCCTCGAATCCGCGGCGCTCCTCCTCGCTTCGCTGAACGTCGTCGCCGTCGTGTTTCAGAGTAGCGACGCGCTCTACAGCAGGTACGCGCTGTTGTTCGACGGGTTCGCCGTCCTCTCCGTGTCGCTCTTCACGCTCCTTTTCGTCCTCCGGCTGTGGGCCTCGGCGATTAGAACCGAGTACCGCGGGTCGTCGGGCCGACTCCGATTCGTGGGCCGCCCGTTCGTCCTCCTCGATTTCGTCGTCATCGCCCTGTTCTGGATTGGTTTCGTCTCCGCGCCGCAGAGCCTCGGCGGCGTCCGCGTGCTCTGGTTCGCTCGCATATTCGACTTCCCCCGCTTTCGGCGCTCGCGAACGCGGTTCAAACGGGTTATCGCCAGTCAGCGCGAGGACCTCGCCATCGCCTTCAGCGGGGCCGCGATGCTCGTCCTCGTCTCGTCGACGCTGATGTACTTCGCCGAGCGAAGCGCCCAGCCCGAGGCGTTCGGGTCGATTCTGGACGCGCTCTGGTGGGGCATCGTCACGCTCACGACTGTCGGATACGGCGACGTGGTTCCGGTGACCCCGCTCGGGCGGATACTCGGCGCGATTACGACGTTCGGCGGAATCGCCTTCTTCGCGCTCCCGTCGAGCATCCTGGCGGCGGGCTTCTTCGCCGAACGCGAACGCGAAAACCAGACCGAGACGGAGCCAACGGATGGGACGGCGGGACCGGCGGAACCGACGCAAACGATGACTGGCCCGGTGCAGCATCGATGCCCTTACTGCGGGGGGACGCTCGACTCATCGGGGAGCGAACATCGTTGACGCCGACGTACCGGCCTGCTCAGCTCGTGCGTCGCATCTGTTTGGATTCGCCGGGACGTTGGCGGACTTCAGCACAATCACGCATTATTTCATTTATTCTGTGATAGTCTCCGATAAATTCCAGTATTCAGACAAATAGTTATCTCGTTTGTTGGCGTATCTTCACTTCTATGACGATACGAACGGGCGGCCACCGGACGAGCCGAACGCTCCTCGTCGCGGTCGTCTTGGCACTCGTCGTGGCGACTGCCGGGTGCGTCGGCGACGGAGAAGGTCCCGGTGAGGAGTCGAACACGACGACACAGGAGCAGGTGACCGAACCACTAACTGACGACCCGACGGTGACCGAAGAACCGACAGACGCCCCGACGGAGGAACCAACTGCGACCGAAGCGCCGACGGACGAACCGACCGAAGCGCCGACCGAAACGGAAACGCCCGGCGGCGGTGAGGGTGGTGATTCCGGCGGGGACGAGTCGAACGGCCAGACGTTGCTTCTCTTGGGCGCACTCGCCGTCTTCGCGGTCGGCTTCGTCGCGGCAGGCATCCTCAGAGGACGCAACAAGTCCTCGTCACCGGAGGCGTCTACCGCACCGACCGCGGCCACGGCGGACTCCCGTTCCGACGCCGAGCGAGTCGTCTCGCTCCTCCACAAGAACAACGGACGGATGTTCGAAGACGTGCTGGAAGAGGAACTCGACTGGTCACCGGCACACGCCCGTCGGGTCGTCGATGGGTTGGTCGCCACCGGCGACGTCGAGCGCAGGGAGACCGAGGGTGGGACGTTGGTCGTCTTTGCCGACCCGGACCGACCGACTGACGCGGAGTGAGTTCTCGCCGAATCGAGACGCCGGTGCCGACCGCTTCCCACGCGACACCCCCACAGCCGTCGAACGATTCGAAGCCCTTATTTATTCGACCGGGGAATGAATGATTGCGTTTGAGGGCTCGTAGATCAGGGGTAGATCACTCCCTTGGCATGGGAGAGGCCCCGGGTTCAAATCCCGGCGAGTCCACTCACTTCCTTTCGGTCACTTCGTTCCCTTCAGTCGTTCGTGGACTCGCCGACGTCCCACTCGCTTCGCTCGCGGGACTCCCGGCGAGTCCATCAACTTCTGTCGATACCACCGGCGAGCGAAGCGAGCCGCGTGTATCGACTGTATTGATGTCTGTTCGAGACGGGATTTGAGCAGCGAGCAAATCTCTGATTTGCGAGTGAGTTCAAATCCCGTGAACTCCGTTCACGACCTTCGCACACCTCCGGTTTGCTCAGTCCCGGCGAGTCCACTCACTTCTCCCGTCGCTTCGCTCCGTCAGTCGTTCGTGGACTCGCCGACGTCCCACTCGCTTCGTCTGCGGGCGACCCACGAGTCGCCCGCATGGCATGCGAGACGGCAGTGCCGTCTCGCTCTGCTCGCGGGACTCCCGGCGAGTCCGGCAATCGCACTTGAGCTACTGGTGGATGCCGACGCGACGCACCAGCGTCTCTCAGCGACTCACGCCTCGTCGTCGAACACGCTCATGTCCTTCGCCGCGAGGTCGGTCACGTGCTTGACGATTTCCGGGTCGACCTGCGCGATGTCGTCGCCGTCGTGGACCTGGTTGTTGTGTCGCTCGATGGCATCCGCAACCTCGGAAAGTGAAACGCGCGTGGTCGTGTCGCAGGCCTCGCACACGACCGGGACTTCGGGAGCGTCGTCATCAGTCATACCCTGACGTTCCGTCAGCGACGGAAAAAACGGGTCGGTTCGTCGCCGGGGAGCGTACTATTGCCCAATCAATTTCTGGAGTTTTGGTTGAACAAAGAGACGCAGTCACGTAACTGAAACCTACGAACCCCCTCGCTCCGACGACGGAGACAAGCGAGTCGGGCTGTCAAGATACCAGACGCGAACGTCAGGTGAGTTCTCTCGTCCGCGGTGTCAGCGTCTCACGAACCCGTGACCCCGTCACGCTACCCGACGAAGCCAGCGAGTTCGCCCCCTCCCGTCGCCGCGAGTGCGATGCCGCCGATGAGCAAGAGGACGCAGATGAGCGTCAAGCCGATTGCGATGCCGATTCGCCTGGCGTTTCGGTAGTATATCTCCGTCGTCTCCTCGGGGAGTTCGTCGTCGTCGCCCTCCAGCACCTCCTCTATGGCGCTGGAACTCGCTCCCGAGGTGCGACACGAGATGTACGCCCCGAGGATGAACCCCGTCGAGAGCACCCACGCGAGCGCGCCGAACCCGACGCCCAAGTTCGCCAGCGCGGAGACGTCCGTCACGATGTCCGCTTGGAGGAGCACCGTGACGCCCGTCCCGAAGACGCTCGCGATGAGCACGTTCAGTTTCGTTATCTCGATAGCGTCGCTCGCGAACGCCTCCACCGTGCTCGCGTGGTTCCTCACTTTCGCCCGCTCGCGGAAGTCACGCTGGAGGCTCGACGCGATTCTGTCGCCGAGTTCGCCCATGTCGAACTGCCGGTGGCAGTTCGGACACAGGGTGACGAGGTTCTCGGGGTCGTTGGCGTCGGCGGCGTTCTCGAAGTCCCGCACCGGCCGCCCGTGGGCGACCTCCAAGACGTTCGACCCCTCGCTGTACTCGCGGCCGCAGTTCTGACACGTGTAGTCGTCGCGACGGAGTATCCGCTCGCGGTCGATACTCCACCGCGTCCGTCTCGTTCGCCCGGTCGTCGTCTCGGCGTCCTCCGACATCGGTCACTCGTCTGTCTGTCTCGCATCCGGGTGAAATTCGTTTTCCTTGACACGGGGGCGATCGATGCGACCCCGGCCGGCTCCGACCGACGATTCTGCTTACCAGACTGTCAGGTACCCCGCGACGTTTTGACCCCGCATCTCCTTCAGTCAGGTAATGAGCGGTCGCCCCCGAGTCCCACTACTCTACCGCGTCGTCAGAGACCGGACGGCGCAGACCTCGCCGATTGCGGTGGTCCTCCTGTTGGCGATAACGGTCGCGGGAACGACCGCCGTGGTCGCCCTCGGCGGCGTCGCCCTCGACGAGACGAAACAGGAGTCCCAACTGACGCGCGCCGAGCACTCGATGACGCTGTTCGACTCGCGGGTCGCCATCTCCGCGCTCGGCGCGGGCGAGACGCAGTTCGTCGACCTCGGCGGGACCGGCGGCGGAACCTACGTCGTCGACGACGACACCGGGTGGCTACGCGTCACGCACAAGAACTACACCGACGCCGGCGACGACCAAGAACTCTACAACGAGTCGCTCGGGAGCGTCGAGTACCGCGACGGCGACGCTCGAATCGCCTACGAGGGCGGCGGCGTCTGGCGCACGCAGGACGGCGGCACGACGATGGTCTCACCGCCGGAGTTCCACTACCGCGGCGCGACGCTGACGCTCCCGGTCGTCCGAGTCGCCGGCGACGGGTCGGCCTCGGGCGACGTGTCCGCGCGGGTCTCGGCGACCGAGCAAGCCCGGCGCGTCTACCCCAACGAGACCGCGAGCTACGACACGATACCGGCTAGCTTCGACAATCCGGTCAGCAACGGAACGGTCGTCGTGACGGTCCACAGCGACCACTACCGGGGCTGGGCCTCGTTCTTCGAGTCGCGGAGTGAGGGCACCGTGACCGTCGACGACGACAACCGGACCGCGAGCGTGGAACTGGAGACGCTCGGCCTCGTCGGCGAGTTCCAGATGCCGAACGAGGGCACCTCGGTCGACGTGCGCGGGATGGCCGCGAACCACAACGTCTCGACGTTCACGCTCACGCTCTCGAACGACCAACACCTCCAGAACATGGAGTGGGGGATGTACTACGACGGCGACCAGCGGGACCTCGAACTCCACGTGCAGGCGGACGACAAGTGCAAGAGCGGCAGTTACGACGGCACGTTCGACCTGACGCTCTACTACGCCACCGAGGACGGCAAGTACCACGGCTGGCAGGCGACCGACCTCGACCCGGACACGAGCGACGCGGTGAGCATCGACTGCTCGCTGAGCTCCCCCGAACTCACCGTCGACTTCACCAGTTCGGAGACGATGACCTACGGCGACATCCAGTCTGACAAGGGCTTCGGCAACCAGAACAAGTGGCAGTTCGCCCCCGAAATCGTCGACGGCGAGGCCTACGACAGCGTCACCTTCGACGAACACGACGCGGACAGCGGTCAGACGTTCTCGAAGGCCGACGCCGACACCGCCCAGATGGACTTCGTCATCAACCACTACTTCTCGCTGGCCGCGCCGCAGTTCGAACTGACCGTCACGGACGGCCCGGGCAACAGCCAGAGCGTCGACGAGTCCGGGTCGCGCGGGGAACTCGACTACGACCAGGCCGAGGGCGGCCAGTTCATCACCTTCCTGCACGTCACGGAAAACGAGGTCGAAGTCGAAGTCGAGTGAGCGACGTGACCGGTCGTAATGGCGTCCCGTCCGCACCCATCCTCATTCTCAGTCCGCGAACGTCATATCGACCGACGTCGAGACGACGTAGACGCGCTCCGCCCCGTTCACGTAACACGAGACGCTCGGATAGCCGTCCGGCGTCGCGGCCGCTTCGACCGGGTCGCAGGTCACGTCGGGGCGGCTCGATAGCTCCTCGCGCCAGAGCGCCGCCCGCGGGGAGCGCACGGTCATGTTCACGTCGTACTGCCCGTCGGTCCGCGCGGCCAGCACGTCGCTCGCGGCCTTGTCGGCGCGGATGAGGAACGTCCCCGACCCGCCGACCGAGGTCGTCGCTTCCTCGTCGGGGCGCGTCACGAACGCCGGAATCAACACCCGCTCTTCGGTGAGCACGAACGACGGTCGCCGGACGAACGTCCCGCTGTCGCCGCGGGTCCGGAGAAGCGCGTCGAACGCGTAGACGACTCGCTCGTCGCTGGAATCGGCCGCGTAGACGACCGGCGAGACCTCGTAGGTGTTGGTGAAGTTGACCGACGGGTCCGACGTCAACTCCCCGGAGACGACGAACTCGACGGGTCGGTCGAGGGTCAGGCTGGCGTCCTGCAGTTTCACCTCCGTGGCCCGACTCGGCGCGCCGCGCTCGGCGATGTCCTCCATGTTGTCGCCGAGGATGTCCAGCGCGCGCTCTGCGTTGTTGACGCGCTCCACGTCGCGGGCGTCTTGCAGGCCGGTCATCCCGACTGCGGAGACGAGGCCGACCATCGAGAGGACGATGGCGAAGACGAACACGAACCCGAGCGTGTCGCTCACCGCGCGGTCGCTCACGACGCCACCTCCAGCGTCTCCGACGACGGGTCGTACGTGATGGTCACGTCGCCGCCGTCCACCCGACTCGCGGCCAGCGAGGTCTCGGTCGAAACGGGGACGCGGACCGTCACCTCGGGGTCGGTCGAGGTCAAGACGAGTTCGTTCGGCGACCCCGGGACGACCTCGACGGAGTAGGTCGTGCCGGCGACTCTGGGCGGCAGTCGAATCGTCGCCTCGACGCGCGACTCGCCGGGCGCGGCCCCGACCCTGTCGGCCGATTCGAGGCTCGAAGCGAGCCGGTTTCCGATCACGTCGAGTTCCGTCTCCGTGACCCGCTCGCGCTCGTCGGAGACGAAGCCGCCGGCGGCGACCAACAGCCCCGAGATGAGGACGACCGTGATGGAGAGCGTGAGGACGTAACCGAGCGCCGTCGAGACGCCGCGGTCGGTCGTGCGGGTCCGGCCGCGGGCCCCACGCTGAGTGCGGTCTCCGGGAGCGCCCGGCCTTCTCGGAGGCGTCATGCAATCTCACCCGGCGCGACCCGAAGCTCTCGGTAGACGTACGTCTCGCCCGACTCGTAGACGTACGAGACGTTGACGGCGTAGAGCGCTTCCTCTGCGACCGGCGAAGACCCGCTTCCGGCAGGCGCGTACCTCGCCGCGTCGAACACCGTGGCGTTCGTCTCGTTCACGTACAGTTCGTATGTCCCCTCGGCCTGCACGGCGTTCCGGTACGACACCGCGACCGTGCCGTCGAGGTCGGTGTGGACCGCGTCGAGCGGGTCGCAGGCGGTCCCGTTGAGTCGGCCGGCGGCGACGTCGATAGTGACGGAATCGCCCGCGTCGGCCGCCACGCTACAGGTCGTCCGGGTCCCGCCGGCGTCCTCGACGGTCACGAACACCTGCGTCGCGTCCCGGTAGATTTCGGTCTCGACGGCGTCGGTCCCGTCGTCGACGACGAATTCGAACGCCGACCCGCTGCTCGTCGCGAGCGAGTCGCGTGCGACCTCGAACCGGACGCCGCGGACGCCGACGCCGCTGGCGAGCGTCCAGTCTGCCGATTCGCCGCGGTCCGAGAAGTTCCGCGCCGCGTCGGTTTGGGAGATTCGGGTCCCCTCGACGTGGCTGACCCGAGAGGCGTTCGTCGCCGCCCCCCTGACCGCGGCGAGCGTCGCGGCCGTGTCGCTCCAGTTTCCGAACGTCCCGTCGAACGAGTCGGTCAGTTCGGCGTACGTTCCGCCCTCGCGGTTGACCTCGTCGACGAGCGTCCCCGCGCCTGCTTCGACCGCGCCGCCGTGGTTCACGGCCCCGTCGAGGTTCGTGTCCGTCGTCCGCGTGGCGAGGTTCTCCGTGTAAATCGCGGTGTTGAGCGTCAGCGCGAGGCCGACGAGGAGCACCGCGATTGCGAGCGCGGCGACGAGCATCAGTTGGCCGCGGTCGTCGCCGCCGAGACGCCTCGGACCGCTCGCCTCGCTCACCTCGCCGACTGCCTCGCTCACGCGCTCGACCGCGTCGCTCACATCCGCCATACGACCACCTCCACGTCGACGACGCCGTAGAGCGGCCCCCCGCTCCCGTCCTGAACGAAGTACGACTCGTCGCCCGCGGCGTCGACCGATTCGAGCGTCTTCGACGTTTCGACCGCGCGGGGGTCGCCGCTCGGCGACATGCCCGGTTCGGTCAGCACGTCGTCGTCCGCGAGCGTCACGAGTCGCGTCCGCGAGACGGCGTGGTCGCTCGGCTCGCCCATGTACACGAGGCGGGTCGTCCGGCGGACCTCCCGGTCGCGCAGGTAGTGCAGGTAGACGTTGAACGCGATGCCGCGGTCCAAGAACGACTCGTCGAGCATCGCCCCGAAGGCGGTCGGCGGGCCGCCGTCGACGTAGTAGCCGCGCGCGTCGATGTCGTAGAAGCTCCCGTTTTCGGGGTGCGTGAACAGGAGCGTCCGCTTCAGCGCGCCGGTCTCGGCGGCCGCCGTCAGGACGCCGTCGGTGACGGCGGCCTGCTGGTTCTCGATGTGTTGGCTCGACGTGCTCGCGGTCAGGGGCGTTACCGCGGTGACCTGCAGCGCGAACGTGACGCTGGCGAGGAGGACCATCGCGGCGACGATGGCTTCGAGCGCGTGGGCCTGTGCGCGAGACACGGTCACCACACCCTCACAGATAGCTCGTGGAGGTCGCCGTCGAGGAGGACGGCCCGCCGGGCGGCGACGACGCTCCGGGTGGTCGGAACCGCCTCGCCGGTCGTCTCGACGACGGTCCCGCCGCGCGAGAGCGTGACGTTGAGGCCGTAGGACGCCTCGATGCCGGTCGCGGCGTTGGGGTCGGCGCTCCCGTAGTCGCAGTCGCCGGGGGGCGGGTTCCCGTCGAAGAACGCCTCGGTGCAGACCGCGTCGAGCACGCCGGGATTCTCGTCGTCCACGAGCAGGCGCTGGGTGAGCGAGTCGGCGGCGCGGTTGGCGACGAGCGGGCGGTCCTGTTCGGCCTCGAAGGGGTCGAGAATCTGCGGGATGGTGCCGACGACCCACGCGACCGCCAGGAGGAAGATGCCGACGCCGACGGCGAAGTCGATGGTCGTCTGGGCGCGGGCGCTCCGGCCGCTCGTCTCGCGGCGGTCGTCGCCGCGGCCGGGCCGCCGCATCACCCGACCACCATCCACACCGCGAGCGAGAGCGTCTGGAGGATGACGACGAACTTGACCCCCGCGAGGAGGTCCGCGTTGCGGATGTAGCCGCTGATGAACCCCGACAGCATCGCCTGGATGGTGACGCCGTGGAAGAACAGAAGCGACAGCAGGTCGGGGTCGATGCCGCCGCCAAAGTTCGGTCCGCCGGTCGTTGCGCCGCCGGACCCCGACGCCTGCGACGAGAGGCCGGCCATCACGTCGAGGAACTGCGTCTTCAGGATGGCCATCACCGCGAGCAACGTCACGTAGGTCATGAGGATGATGGCGACCTGCATCCGGGTCCGCGAGATGCGCTCGCGCTCGATGTCGTCTTGGTTCTCGGAGGCCTGCGCGGCCGTCGTCAGGACCTCGGTGATCTGGCTCGACGCCTCCTGTGCCTTCGTGATGAGCTTGACCGTCCGGGCGAGCCGCGGGATGTGGTACTTGTTGTTGAACTCGACGAGCGCCTCTCTGAGGCTCATGCCGTAGTGGACCTTCGCGTACATCACCTCGAACTCGTCGGCGAGTTTTCCCGAGGAGGTGTCGGAGACGGTCTTGATGGATTCGAGGAGCGTCTGACCGGTGTCGTTCGCACTCGACAACTTCCGGAGGTTATCGGAGAGCTTCCCCGTGATGGCCGACCGCGAGTGGACGTTCCACTCGTGGAAGACGGTCAGCGGCACCGCGATGAGGTAGACCGGCACGTAGAACCAGACGAACGTCCCCCAGACGGGGTTCGCTATCATCCCGTCCCACGTCGTCGGGGCGGCCCCCTCGACGACGGAGACAGCGAGGAGCGCGAGCGCCGCGGGGACCGTCAGCGCGAGGGTGAAAAGCGGGTGTCGCTTGAAGAACAGGTGCGGGCGGCGCAGGAGTTCCTTCGTCTTGAACGTCCCCTCGCGGTCCTTGATGCGCGAAAAGAGGCTGAACTCGCCGACGTAGCTCTCGACGAGTCCCATGTGGACGAGCCCCTCGCGCTGTTGGCCCTGCAGGCGGTCGCTCTCGTTTTCCGGGCTGAGGAAGCCGTCGCCGATTTCGTCCTGTTTGACCGTCGAGACGAGGACGAGAAAGCCGACGCCGGTCAGCGGGATGAGTCCGTAGACGGTCGCGTACAACAGGCTCGACTGGGCCTCGCCGAGCATGCTCATGATGACGAGGATGATGATGAGCAGTAGCGGGAACAGCGACAGCGTCATGTACATCTCGCCGAACAGCTCCATCGTCTCCAGCGTCTGTTCCTGCTGTTGTTTCGCGGTCCGGAGGTGTTTGTCCTTCTTGTCGTCGAGGAAGCCCTGCATGTCGCCGCCGGAGTTGACGATAGAGAGCATGTCCGTCAGGAACTGCGAGAGGTCGTCCGAGGGGGTCAAAATCGCCTGCTGGCGGATGGCGTTGCGGTAGTCGGTGCCGAAGTACTCCGTCTCCTGGACGATGCTCTGGAACTCCCGAGAGACCTCGCCGTAGGTGTCTTCGGCGCGCGCCATCGCCTCCAGAATCTCCAGTTGGTTCAGCCCGCCCACAGACAGGGCGTACATGAACGAGATGGAGTCCGACAGGAGCATGTTTATCTCGCGCTTGCGTGCCGAGGCCGTCGAGTACGGAATCGCGACGAGCGTCCCGAACCCGCCGGCGAAGCCGAGCGACCCGAAAAAGAGCCCCGAGAGAACGACGGCCGCGGGCATCGCGAGCGACCGGAGCGTGGCCGCCGTGGCCTCGCTCCCGACCGGAATCCCGAGGCTCACCGAGTCAGCCGAGACGAGGCCGAGCGCGAAGACGCCGTAGCCGACGACCATCCCGACGAGCCACAGCGCGAGGCCGACGAGCACGCCGACCGCGAGCGCCCGCGAGAGGTAGAGTTCGACGGTGTCGGGCATCC
Source organism: Haloferax marisrubri (assembly GCF_001469875.2). GTDB lineage: Archaea > Halobacteriota > Halobacteria > Halobacteriales > Haloferacaceae > Haloferax > Haloferax marisrubri. Next base: position 124,969 of record NZ_LOPW02000017.1, read on the forward strand.
GCGCCTGCTGTAGCTTCGCTTCGATGTCGCTGACGAACTCGCCGTCCTCGTCGAAGATGAGCTGAAACAGCGGGTAGAAGGCGTCGCCGAGGGTGTCGGTACTGCGGTCGAGGCCGCCCGAGGTCTTCGAATCGAGGTTGCTCATCTACTCGCCCTCTCCGGAGTCCGCCCCCTGCGCGTCGTCGGTCTCGGCGTCGGTTTCGTTCGGGTCGTCCGCCTTGGCGGCCTCGAACCCGCCCCACGTCTCGTCGGTCGCATCGTCGGCCTCGGCGTCGTCGGTTCCGGCCGCGTTAGTTTCGCCTCCGTCGGCTCCGGTCTCGGCGCGTCCGTCTCGCCCCGCCCTGCCGTCCGACTCTGCCTCCGCTTCGTCGTCGATACCGAACGCGCCGAAGAAGTCGTCGAGGTCGACGTCGTCGTCGTTGGGGTCGGGGAACGAGGGCTCGCCGCCGCGGAAACCGAACGGTCCGTCCGGGTCGTCGTCGCCCGACTCGCGGTCCGCGTCGGTCTCGTCGCGCCCGGCCTCCAGCGCCGGCGTCTCGTCCTCGCCGTCGAGCGACGACGGCCCGTCGTCGCCCTCGATTTCGGGGGTCTCGTCGCCCGCGTCCAGTTCGTCGCGGTCCGTTCCCTCGTCGAGTTCGGGGTCTCGGGTCGACGCTTCGAGCGAGTCGAGTTCGCCCCGCTCGCCGGGCGTCGCCTCCACGTCCGGTTCGTCGCGCATGTGGTTGAGCGCCTCCGCGACCTCGCCCACGTCGCGGCCGCGGTAGTCGGGGAACAGCTCTTCTTCGGCCCGGCGGAGGATTTCCTTCGCCAGTTTTCGGACGTGTTCCGGCGGGTCGGGCCGCGGGACCATCGCCTCGCTTTCGGGGTCGATGTTGATGTGGACCGACTCCATCTCCCGGAGGTCTTCGAGACTGCGTTCGAGGTCGTCGGTCGCCATCAGCCCGAGGATGGTGTCCTGGTCGTTGATGAACGCCTGGAACGTCGCGGCGACTTGCGTGTAGGTGTTGAGCCCGCGGTCGATGAGGTACGCGAGGATGACCTGTCGCTTGAAAATCTCCAGTTCGAGCGTCTCCTGATTCCAGCCGCGGTCGAACTTGATCTCTTCGAGCGTGTTCGACGAGCCCATCTGGAGGAACTCGTCGGTCTCGGCCTGCCACTGGTAGACGTCCTGAACGTTTATCTCGTCGTTCTCGGGGTCGTAGTGGTTGATTTCGGTGAGCGACTTGTTCCGGCGCACCTTGTTGCCGCCGACCCGCGTCGAGGTCTGGATGGACACGAGGTCGAGGGCGGTGAACATCGTCTTCGAGACGTTGATGGGCGCGGTCGTAAACCGCTTGAGCACCTCGCCGACCGAGTCGGCGTGGAACGTCGTGTACGTGGTGTGGCCCGTGGACATGACCTGGAACAGCGTCCGGCCCTCCTCGCCGCGAATCTCGCCCATGACGATGTAGTCGGGGCGCTGGCGGAGCGCGGCTTCGAGCAGGTCGAACTCGTCCACGTCGCCCTTGTCGTCGTCAGCGAACGACGGCCGGGTGACGGAGGCAATCCAGTTTCGCTGGGGCAGTTCGACCTCGCGGGTGTCCTCGATGGAGACGATTTTCGTGTTCGACGGGATGAAAAGCGAGACGGCGTTGAGCGAGGTGGTCTTCCCCGAAGCGGTGCCGCCCGCGAAGATGAGGCTCTTGTCGTTCTCGATGCAGAGCCAGAGGAACGCCATCTCCTCGAGCGAGAACGTCGACCAGTTGATGAGGTCGATGGGCGTGAAGGGGACGTCCTTGAACTGGCGGATGGTGTAGTTCGTCCCGTGGTCCGACACCTCGCGGCCGAGCGTGAGTTGCGCGCGCGAGCCGTCGGGGAGCGTCGCGTCCACCTGCGGGCGTCGCTTCGAGATGCCCTTCCCGGAGCGCTGGGCGAGTTTCACGACGAAGTCGTCGAGTTCGCCCTCGCCGTGGTAGATGTTCGAGATGATCTGCTCGTAGTCGGAGTGGTAGACGAACACCGGCGAGTTGTAGCCGTCGCAGGAGATGTCCTCCACGTTGATGTCGTGTTTGATGCCGTCGATGCGCTCGTAGCCGATGAAGTCGCGGCGGAGGTAGTACTGGAGCTTTCGCACCTGGTAGTCGTTCAGGTCGTCGGCGTCGTCGGCGAGGACCGCCGGTTCGGGCCGGGCGGCGATGCCGTCGATACCGCCGAGCGGTTCGTCATCGTCGGCGTCGCGTGAGCGACCGCCGAAGACCGAGCCCAACCCGAGTCGGGAGCCGACGCCGCCGAGTCCACCGAAGCGACTGGCGGTCGAAGTGGCCGTCGAAGCGTCGGCCGACGAGCCGTTTCCGCCGCCGAAAAGGCCGCCCAGTCCGAGTCGAGACGCGAGGCCCGAAGACTCCGTCGCCGCCGCGTCGGCGGTCGTGCCGTCGTCGCTTCCGTCCGCCGCGGACGCCGATTTCGGGGGGTCGTAGAGGTCGTACCGCGAGAGCAGTTCGTACGTCTCGGCCTCGATGACTCGCCCGCGGTTGTCGCGGCCGCCCTCGACGACGCTCTCGTCGCCGTACTTGATGGCGGTCCGAAGCTTGTTGGTGAGAAACTCCGTCAGGTCGTCTTCGATGCGGTTCAGGTGCGGTTCGACCACGTAGTACTTCTTCTCGTTTTCCTTGACGGAGTGGAAGATGATGACGAACGCGTAGGGTTTGTTCACCCAGTACCGTTCGACCTCGCGGAAGTGCGTCTTCTTCTCCATCGGGACGGCCTTTTCGAGGTCGTAGCGGTTCGCCAGCGTGGTCGTGCCGTCGACGCTGGAGAAGAACGCGTCCTCGTCGAACTCGGGGTCCACGTCGACCGTGCGCTCCTCGACGACCGCGTCGAGTTCCTCGGCGCGCTGGCCCGCCCGCGCGAGCGCGTTCTCGATGTAGTCGGGGTCGAACCCGAGCGCCTCCTCGGCGTCGAACCGGACGATTTCGTCCTCCGAATCTCGCGGCCGGGAGCCGTCGTCCTCGTAGTAGTACTCGCGTTTGTAGTGTTCCCACAGCCAGACGTCCTTGACGACGGGCGTCGTCTCGGGGTCGCAGAACGCCTCGAACTGCTCGTTGATGTCTCTCGCGTGCGCGCCGCGCTTGCCGATGAACGTCGCGACGTCGACCGGGTGACAGTCGAGGTACTCCTCGGGGTCGAGGTCGACGCGTTCCCAGTCGGTCCGGGTCGGCGTCGGGGTCGCCTGTTCGTCGTCTTCCTCCCATCGGGACGTCCCGGGCGCGTCGCGTTGCGTCCGCGGGTCGGTCCCGTAGAGTGCTTCTACGTCGCCGTCGCTTCCGTACTCGTCGAGAAAGTCTGCCCACGTGTACGACCCGACGCGCGCGTTCGACGCCTGCTCCGGAGCGGTTTCGCTCTCCACCGGTGACGTTACATCACCCGTTAACGCCTTTTGGTCCCCTCCGTCGGCGTCGTCGGTTGCCATTGTCACCGGGTATTCGGGCCGATGGAAAAGTCTTTTTCTCAGTTAACTCACAGTTTAAGTCCTGTTTAAGTTCTATTTTTATACCGTTTTATTAGCAAACGTCGGCGGCCGCCGCGCGGTCGCCCCGCTAAACCGGGTGTTTATCGCCGTCCGACGCCGCTTGAATCGGGGGACGACCGCGGAATCATCATCTAATTGGTGTTTTCGGCGGCTAGTGGTGGTGGCTCCGTCTCAGTCGCGGCGGCCGTCGGCTCAGTTATGTAAATCAGAAAGGGATATGTGACGAAAAACGAGTCATAGCGTACGTACTCAGAGATGGTGGGTAGAGTTTCGCGGGACCTGTTCGACGGGGGACGCAATGAGTGACCGAACGCCGGGCGGTGACGCCCCAGAACCGCGGCCTCGGTCGTACGAATCGGGCGCGACCCGTCGGGCAGTATTATCATCCATCGGGGGCGCGGGGTTGGTCGGTCTGAGGGCGGCCGATACCGTGTCGGCGCGCTCTACCAGCGGTGGGTCCTATCAGAGCACGGACGTCGTGGACTTCTATCTCGTCGCGGGTCAGAGCAACGCGGTCGGCAAAGGGACCGCGGCGGAGAGCCCCACGCCGAACCCGGGGACGGCTTTCGAGTTCAACGGCTCCTCGCTGGTCGCGGTCGAAGACCCGGTGGGCGGCCACTTCGACGGGACGGTCACCGCCGACACCGGGAGCATGTGGCCCGCGTTCTGCCGCGAATACGTCCGGCTGACCGGTCGCCACGTCGCGTTCGTTCAGTTCGCCGCCGGCGGGACGGCGCAGGCCGCCGAAGCCGGTTCGGGAAGCGGGAACTGGGACGTCGACGGTGACCTCCGCGAGGGCGCGGCCGACGCCGCCGAGCGGGCGCTCGCACACCTCGCGATGGAAGATTACGTCGTCAACGTCGGCGGCGTCCTCTGGTCGCAGGGCACCCGCGACGCGAAGGCAATCGACAACGGTCGGCTCACGGCGGAGACGTATCGCGGTGCCCTCGAAACCCTCCTCACGTACTTCCGGGCGAGACTCGGGGTCGACCTCCCGTTTCACATCATCCAAACCGGGACCCCGAACGACGGCGACACCGAGGGCTTCCGGGCCGTGCGAGAGGCACAGCGCGCCGTCGTCGCGGACAACGCCCACACCTATCTCGCGTCGTCGCTGGCGGAGACGTTCGCGTCGACCGGGCGGATGCAAGACCGCGTCCACTACACGCAGGAGGGGTACAACGACCTCGGGCGCGACGTCGCCAGCACCGTGACCGAAACCTTGCTCGCGAGCCGATGAGTCGCGCGAGACGCCTCGCCGCGGTCGGGTTGATTCTCTGTGGGCTGATTCTCGGCGGCGCTGTCGGCTACGCGGAGTTCGCCCCCAGTAACGAGCCCGCACCAGCACTCTCGGTCGCGTCGCCCGCCGCGAACAGCACCCACGTCGTCAACGCGACCGTCGCGTTCAACGCGACGCTCGCCGACCGAGAGACCGGTATCGAGCGGGTGACGTGGGACTTCAACGAGGACGGCTTCGTGGACGCGACCGGGACGAACGTCACGCACCGTTACGCGACGCCCGGCACGTACACGGCCGAGGTGGTCGCCACCAACGCCACGGGCGAGACGCTCTCTGCGAGTGTCCCGGTGGTCGTGGTCGAGTCCGAGGCGGCGGTGCCCGAAGAGGACACCGGCGTTGACCCGCCGACTTCGCTCCTCGGCGCGCTCGCCGCGGTGGCGCTCGTGGTCGCCGGCGTCTACCTCTGGCGCGTGTCGAGTGAGACGGAGTGAGCGAAGCGGATGCGGTGGAATTCGAACCTCGGTCGCAACTCTGCGAGTCGCTCCCTGATTCGAACCCCGAATGGTGCGTTATCGGATTCGCACCCTCTCACGATAGCGGGCGTGACGGGAGTCCCGCGAGCGGAGCGAGTGGGACTCAGGAACAGCCGCTGGGCGAACGAAATGAGCGAAGCGGGCGTGACGGGATTCGAACCGTGCCGAGACTCGCTTCGCTCGTCTCGTCGGGTTGCGAATCCCGCACGGTGCGTTATCGGACTCACTCCGCTCATCACGATAGGGCGTGACGGGAGTCCCGCGAGCAGAGCAAGTGGGACTCAGGAACGGCCGCTGAGCGAACGAAGTGAGCGAAGCGGGCGTGACGGGATTCGAACCCGCGATCGAGAGGTTAGGAACCTCTCGCCCTGTCCACTAGGCCACACGCCCTACGGCACTATCGTTCAGGACTGGCCAAAAATCGCGTGGTTCGCCCTCGGCGGGCAGAAGAGAGAGAAAGTGAGCTGCGGTTAGTTCGACGATTCGGTCGAAGCGGACTCGGTCGAAACCGAGTCGGCCGAACTCTCGACGGTCGCGTCGTCTTCGTCTTCGTCGTCGCCCTTCATATCCTCCAGTTCGTCCTCGATTTCCTCGCGGCCGCGCTGGAACTCGCCGATGGCCTGCCCGGAGGACCGAGCGAGCTTCGGAATCTTGTTCGCGCCGAACAGCAGGACGACAATGAGCAGGACGACGAGCAGCTCGGGCCCGCCCGGGAGTCCCGGGAACAGTGGAGTGATGGTCTCGAACATCGCTATTTCTGCGTTACCTAGTGGCAATTATAGGCTTTTTGCCTTCTGCGGGTTCTGGAAAGACGGAATATCGACGCGTCGGGGGTCCCGTATCGGCCGAATCGAGGCGTTTCGGCGCGTAACTCCTACGAAAAGCTTGTGGCCGCCTCGTCGGACACGGTCGGCCGCCCGAGGCGTCAACGGCGGGTACGGCTCGTCGTCGTCGACCCCTGAATTTCCGCCGACGGTGAAATAATGTGTGCGGAGTCGAATGGCACCCGTATGGTATCAGTCGGCGACGCCGCCCCGGACTTCACCGCACCACTTACCGACATCGACGGCGACATCGAGTCGTTCACCCTCTCGGAGAACCTCGACGACGCGCCGATCGTCCTCGCGTTCTTCCCCGCGGCCTTCACCGGCACGTGCACCACCGAGATGTGCACCTTCCGCGACCAGATGGCCAACTTCGAGGACGTCGGCGCGACGGTGTACGGCATCAGCATCGACACGCCGTTCACGCTGACGGAGTTCGCCGAGCAGAACGGCCTCAACTTCGGGCTCATCAGCGACACGAACCGCGAACTCGTCGATGCCTACGACGTGGTGATGGACTTCGCGAGCCTCGGCGTCAACCGCGTGGCGAAGCGCGCGGTGTTCGTCGTGGACGGCGACGGCGAGGTCACCTACGCGTGGGTCAGCGACGACCCCGGCGTCGAACCCGACTACGAGGCCGTCGAGGCCGCCGCCGCGAAGCTCGAAGAGCCGAGCGAGGCCGTATAGCCCCGAGGTACCGCGTGACGCTGTATCGAACCTGATTCGGAGCCCAAGTTCTTTTCTCTCCGTGCGACCACCTTGCGGGTCATGAGCGATACCGAAGACACCCTGAACGGCGGCCGCGTCTACGACCCCGAGGCGGACCACGCCTTCCCCGACGAGAAGCTCAACGAGGTGCTCCCCGCGCTCCTCGAAGACGAGGAAGTGACCACGCTCCTCGAAGCCCAGAACGTGAACGCGGTGACGCGCAAGGGCTACAACGACCACGGCCCGAAGCACATCGAAATCGTCCGCAACCGCGCGCTCCGGCTGTACGACCTGCTCAAGGCCGGCGGCTGTGAGTTCAACGGCGCGGCCGAACAGGGCCTCGACGAGGCCGACGAGGCGGTCATCATCGCCCTCGCGGCGCAACTGCACGACATCGGTCACATCGTCCACCGCGACAACCACGCCTACTACTCGATTCCGCTCGCGTCGGACGTGCTCGACCGCTTCCTCCCCGAGTTCTACGACCTCGCCGACGCGGTCCGCATCAAGGCCGAAGTCCTCCACGCCATCCTCTGTCACCACCGCGAGGAGGACCCCCTTACGCTCGAAGCCGGTGTCATCCGCGTCGCCGACGCGCTCGACATGGAGCGCGGCCGGTCGCGCATCCCCTACGAGAAGGGCGGCCGCGGCATCAACACGCTCTCCAGCCGCGCCATCAACAACGTCGTCCTGAAGCCCGGCGAAGACTCGCCCGTCCTCGTCGAAATCGAGATGGTGAACGCCGCGGGCGTCTACCAGGTCGACAACCTCCTGAAGGCGAAACTCGACGGCTCCGGCCTCGAAGACCACGTCCGCATCGTCGCGGTCAACACGAAGTCCGACGACAGGCTCGTCGAGCGTATCGAACTCTAAGCGGCGCGTCGGGAGTCGAAAAAGTTCGGGTCGTCAGCGCGGGCGGCCGGCGCAGGCGGGCCCTGCGGTCGGCGCTGTTCGTTCTCAGTCGTTGGACTGCACGAGGCGGTCCATCCCGCCGACCGAGAGTTCGCCGCTGAGGGTGCGGTTCGGGTAGGGGATGTCGATGCCCTCCTCGTCGAACCGCTGTTTGACGGCGGTGACGTACTCGCCGCGGGTCTTCACGAAGTCGGCGCGGCTGGGCTGGGAAATCCAGATGCGCGACTTGAGCGTGACCGACGAGTCGCCGAGTTCGGTCAGTCTGACCGACGGCTCGGGCGTCGTCATGATGCCGTCGTGCTTTTCGGCCTCGTCGAGGATGATGTCGGTCGCCTGCTGGATGTCGTCGTCGTAGCCGATGCCGAACGGCACCTGCAGGCGGAGTTTGTCCTTCGCGACGGGGTTTTTGATGACGCCGTCTGTGAGCTGCGAGTTCGGCACGGTGAGCAGTTCGTTGTCGAAGGTGCGAACGCGCGTCACGCGGAAGGAGATGTCCTCGACGATACCGGAGTTGCCGTCCCATTCAATCCAGTCGTTGATGCGGAACGGCTTGTCGGTGAAGATGAAGATGCCGGCGACGAAGTTGGCGATGACGTCCTGCATCGCGAAGCCGATAGCGAGCGTCGCGGCCGCGCCGATGGTGGCGAGCGACTGCAGGATGTTGCCGAGGCCGGCGAACGCGAACCCAGCGCCGAGGGCGACGAACGCCACGACGAGGGTCGCGATTTTCATCAGGGGCTTTTTCGCGTGTTCGTCCGCGCCGCGTCGGTCGAGGACGCGGTTGAGCGCGGACGAGACGACGGCCTTGCCGACGATGTAGACGACGGCGAAGCCGAGAACGAGGCCCAAGAGCGTCCCGAGCGTCTCGGCGTACGGGACGTTCTGCTCGGTGAGAATCCGGCCGATTGCGCCGCCATCACCCTGCAGTTGGAGCGGGACTGCGAGCGCGTTCATCGGTGGTAGACCGCGGTCTTCCCCCTCGTCTCTATCAGCTCTGCGTTCACGCGCTCGGCGAGGTCGGCGGCGGCCTCGTCAACCGTCGTGCCACCGAGCGCCGCCCGGAGGAACTTCGCTTTCACGAGGTTCCGGTCGGCCAGCTGGTCGTTGAGTTCGCCGACCACCGCTTCGATTCCGCTCTTACCCACCCAGACGGTCACGTCGACGTCGTGGGCCTCCTTTCGCAGCTCCTGCGTGTTCATGTGTGGCCTCCACTATGTGCCGGAGGGCTTCAATAGTAAGGCTTTGGCGGCCGTTTGGTTGTCGTACACACGCGAGAAGGGGCCGATTCTGCCGAAATCGCCGTCGGGCGGTCAGTAAGGGTAGCGCTTTGTCGCCCCGCAGTCGCACCTGACGACGACGTGGCCGCCGGCGCGGGTCCGGACACGGGCGTTGACGCCCGGGAGGAGGTAGGCGTCGCAGTCGTCGCAGGTGAACCGGCGAAACGCCTTCGGGAGGCCACAGCGGTTCCGCTCCGCGACGCGCCGGGCGAGGCGGACGTACTCCCGGGCGCGCTCGTGGTCGCGGTCGCTCGCCGCCTCGCGGGCGAGGGCGTGGAGTCGGTCGATGCGCTCCTCCGCGATGTTCATACACGTTCGGGCGAGCGGCCCGGACAAAGACGTTCCGAACCGCGACGCGGAGCCGAAGCCGGTACTGTGATACCCCACCCGGAAAAACGGCGACTGTGCGCGTCCTGAACTACCTCGAGTTCGCCTCGCAACTCGAACGCAGCGGTATCGGCACCGCCACCGACCAGCAGCGGGCGGCCCTCGCCACGACCGACGTGGAGGTCGTCACCTCCCCGTGGCCCGAGTCGGTCGCCGCGGGTGCCGCGAGCCTCCTGCGGGGCGACGGGGTCGTCCGCGACTACGACGTGGCCCACTGCAACCTCATCGGCCCCGGCTCGCTCGCCGTGGCCAGGCACGCCAAACGGAACGGCATCCCGCTCGTGCTCCACTCGCACGTCACCCGCGAGGACTTCGCCGAGAGCTTCCGCGGGTCGACCGCGGTCGCCCCCGCCCTCGGGAAGTACCTCAAGTGGTTCTACTCGCAGGCCGACGTGGTGCTCTGTCCCTCCGAGTACACGAAGCGAACCCTCGAATCCTACCCGGTCGACGCGCCGATTCGCGCCGTCTCGAACGGCGTCGACACCGAGGCGTTCGACGGGTTCGAAGCCCTCCGCGACGAGTACCGAACCGAGTACGACCTCGACGGCATGACCGTCTTCACCGTCGGCAACGTCTTCGAGCGTAAGGGGCTCACGACCTTCTGCACGCTCGCACAGGAGACCGACTACGACTTCGCGTGGTTCGGCCCCTACGACACCGGTCCGCACGCCTCGAAGAAGGTGCGGTACTGGGTCGAAAACGCCCCGGAGAACGTCACGTTCACCGGCTGGATAGACGACATCCGCGGCGCGTTCGGCGCGGGCGACGTCTACCTCTTCGCGACGAAAAACGAGAATCAGGGCATCGCCGTCCTCGAAGCGATGGCCTGCGGGAAGGCGGTCGTCCTCCGCGACATCCCGGTGTTCGAGGAGTTCTACACCCACGGCCACGACTGCCTGAAGTGTTCGACCGACGCGGAGTTCCGCCGGGCGCTCGACCTCCTCGCCCGCGACCCCGACCTCCGGCGACGGCTCGGCGAGAACGCCCGCGAGACGGCCGCCGAACACAGCCTCGACCGCGTCGGCGACCGGCTCGTCGAGACGTACGAGGACGCGCTTTCCGGGCGGCTCGAAGGCTGAGTGACCGACACCCGGCTGATGACTCTTGACGGCCGACCTCTAGGAGACGGCCGATAGGTTCGGTAACACACGACAGTCCAGCGGGAAGTCACAACGGTTTATCCCGTCGGGGTCGCACGAACGGCCATGCAGTCGGTCGCCGCGTTCACCGACACGTACCTACCGACCGTCAACGGCGTCACCTACACGATTCAGACGTGGCGCGAGCGGTGGCACCGCCGCGGCGGTCGCATGGACGTGGTGTTCCCGGCGGACGACGACTACGACCCCGAGCCGGGCGAGTACGGCGTCCGAAGCCTTCCCTTCCCGTTCTACGAGGGGATTCGAATCGGCGCGCCGCGGATTCCGGGGGCCGTCGGCGACGTCGACGTCGTCCACGCCCACACCCCGTTCGGCCTCGGACTGGCCGGCCTCCGACTCGCCCGCCGGCGCGACCTCCCGCTCGTGGCGACCTACCACACTCCGACCGGCGAGTACGCCGAGTACCTCAGTTCCGTCGGCGCTATCGAGCGCGGCGTCGAGCGCACCGCCGAGCGGTACGAGCGGTGGTTCTTCGACCGCGCCGACGCGGTCATCGTCCCGAGCGAGGACGCCGAGCGCCGCCTGGTTGACGAGGTCGGCGTCGAGACCGAAATCGTCGTCCTCTCGAACGGAATCGACGTGGAGCGGTTCGAACCCGTCGAGGGCGACGACTTCCGCCGCCGCTACGACCTCGGCGACGGGGACCTCATCGGCTACACGGGCCGGCACGGCTACGAGAAACACCTCGACGAACTCGTCCGGGCCGCGGCCGACCTCGACGCGACGCTCGTCTTCGGCGGCGACGGCCCCGCCCGCGACGAGTTGTCCGCCCTCGCCGACGACCTCGGCGTGGACGCTCGCTTCCTCGGCTTCCTCGACCGCGAGGAACTGCCGGCGTTCTACTCCGCGCTCGACGTGTTCTGTTTCCCGAGCCCCGTCGAGACGCAGGGGCTCGTCGCCCTGGAGGCCAACGCCTGCGGGACGCCCGTCGTCGGCGTCAACGAGGGCGCGCTGGAGGACACCGTCCTCGACGGCGTGACCGGTTACCACTACGAGTCAGGCGACTTAGACGGCTTCCGCCACGGGATTCGGCGGGCGCTGGCGGAGCAGGAGGCACTCAGCGCGCGCTGTCTCGACCGGCGCGACGAGGTGAGCGTCGACCGCTCCGTCGACCGCCTCGCGGCGCTCTACGACCGCTTAGCGTCGAAATAAGAGGAACGAGACCGACTGCGAAACCGCGTTAGTCGCGGTTTTCGAGCGCGTCGGCGATGCGGCGCAGTTCGCGGTTCACGTCGCGGACCTCGTCGCGGAGCTGTCGGACCTCGCGGACGAGTTGTTCGTCGCTGCCGCTTCCCTGCTCGGGGTCGCGCGGGCCGCCGCCCATGGCGCTGGGACCGCCACCCATGCCGCCGCCACCGCCCATGCCGCCGGGGCCGCCGCCGCCCATCATGCCGCTCATCATCTGCGCGAAGGGGTTGCCGCCGCCGCCACCCATGCCGCCGGGGCCGCCGCCCATCATCTCTTCGGGGTCGGGGCGCTCGCCTTCCTCGCGCTCTTTCTCGCGGCGCTGTCGAATCTCTTCGACCCGCTCGCGGAACGACTTCTCTTCTTCGCCGTCGTCGCCCTCGTCGGGCGTCTGCGTCTCGTCTGCGGGTTCGTCGTCAGCCATGGGTGCGAGTTGGCCGTCCTCCCGGAAAGTGCTGACGGTCTCTGAGAATCGTGACTCTCACCCGAACGCGCCGAGGCTCGACTGGAGGTCGCGGTCCGTCCCGCCGTCTTCGAGTTCGTGGCCGACGAGGTCGCGCATGTCCACCGCGTAGGTCGTCCCGCGGTGGTCGAGGACGAGCACGCGGCCCTTCACGCCGCGGACGGTCCCCGTGGCGACGGTCTCGGCGACCGGCGAGCCGTCGAGGTCGAGGCCGTAGTCGAACGCGAACGTCTCGATGGGGTCGAACTCGGAGACGAGGGCGTCCCACGCCGCGGCGTCGACCGACCGGCCGAACCCCTCGATTTTGGTCGGGACGCGGATGCGGTCGGGAATCTCGGTCGCCAGTTCGGCCTCGTACTCGCGGGCGACGCGGCCGTCGGAGAACGTCCGGACGTGGGCCGCGCGGTCCGCGCCCTGCTCTCGCAGACGGGTGTCGAGCCGCCACTCGCGGGTGACGCCGACTTTGAACGTGTCGGGGGCGAACGCGGCGAGGTAGACCGCGTGGTCCTCGTAGCAGTCCATCTCGTCTTTCAGACACGTCCCGGTGCACTTCGCGCAGACCCACGTGTGGCGGTGGTCAGCGCAGTACGGCGCGCGGTCGTTGTCGCAGGCGACGTGGCGGTCGTCGTGGATGGTGCCCGCGCAGTGGCGCTCGCCGAGGCGGTAGTCGAGTTCGGTTCCGGGGTCGAGCGCGACCGAGTCGATGCCGCCGCTCGCGCTCACGAACAGCGCGGGGGTTCCGGTATCGTAGCCGACGACCTGCACGCTCCGTGGTAGGGAGTCGCGGTAGAAAGGTGGCTCGCTCCGGGGTCGGACTGCGGGGTCTGTCGGGCGTCGCCCCGCGGTGTCGGTGTTGGTCGCGGCCGTGGTTGTCGGGCGCGGTTACCGGCCGCGGTTATCGGCCGCCGCTATTCGTACTCGGCGCGAAGCTCCTCGGCGAGTTCCTCGGCGGCGCGGCGGACGGCCTCGTCGCTCGACCCGTCGGGCTCCCAGCCGAGCGCGGAGAGCTTCTCGATGGAGAGGCGCATCTTCGGCACGTCGCCGGTCCAGCCGCGGTCGCCGCCGGTGTACTCGAACTCGGGGTCGAGGTCCAGCACGTCGGCGACGATGTTGGCGATGGTCGTCACGGAGGTCGTCGTCCGCGTGCCGAGGTTGTAGACGTTGTAGTCGCGCTCGGCGTTCTCGACGATGTGGCACATCGCGTCGATGCAGTCCTCGACGTGGAGGTAGGACTTCTCCTGGCGGCCGTCGCCGAGGATTTCGAGCGTCTCGGGGTCTTCGAGGAGCTTCTCGATGAAGTCCGGGATGACGTTGCCGCGCTGGTTCGGGCCGACGATGTTGGCGAAGCGGTACATGTAGACCGTGACGTCGTAGGAGTGGGCGAACGTCGAAAGCAGGCCCTCGTCGGCGAGTTTGGAGGAGCCGTAGATGCTGATGGGTTCGAGCGGCGCGTAGTCCTCGGGCGTCGGCCGCGGGGCCTCGCCGTAAATCGTCGACGAGGAGGTAAAGGAGATGTTCGACACGCCGACCTCCTGCATCCGTTCGAGGACGTTGTACGTCATCTCGGTGTTCTCCTCGAACAGCTGACGGGGGTTGCCGTAGTTCGTGTCCGTGTAGGCCGCGAAGTGGAAGACGATGTCGAGGTCCTCGGTGACGGCCTCGGCGACGTCGTCGGGGTCGGTCATGTCGGCCTGTACGAACTCGACGCCGTCGGGGACCTGCTCGCGGTCCCCCTTCGAGAGGTCGTCGGCGACGACGACGTGGTTGTCCTCGGAGAGGCGCGCGGCGAGGTGAGAGCCGACGAGTCCAGCGCCCCCGGTCACGAGGACGCGCTTGTCGGAGAGTTCCAGCGACATGAATCAGATAATTCGACCGAATGATAAGTCCGTTTCCCCTCCGGGCCGCGAGCGGGCGTCGGTGACGGCCGTCACCCCGTCCCCGGCGACCGCCGCCCGCGTTCCGAAAGCACCACTTCCCCCCGCCGTCTTCGGAGAGACATGCACAACGAACCCGAGGTCGCCGTCCTCCGGTACGGGCACCGGCCGGGACGCGACGACCGGATGACGACGCACGTCGGCCTGACGGCCCGCGCGCTCGGCGCTGACCGGGTCATCCTCCCGGACAACGCCGGCCACTCGATGGAGACGGTCGAGGACATCACGGGCCGGTTCGGCGGCCCCTTCGAGGTCGAACTCACCGAGGCGCTCAACGGCGTCATCCGCAACTGGGAGGGCAAGGTCGTCCACCTCACGATGTACGGCGAGCGCGTCCAAGACGTAGAGGCCGACATCCGCGAGGCGCACGCCGAAGAACCGCTTCTCGTCGTCGTCGGCGGGGAGAAGGTCCCCTTCGAGGTGTACGAGGGGGCGGACTGGAACGTCGGCGTCACGAACCAGCCGCACTCGGAGGTCGCGGGGCTCGCGGTGTTCCTCGACCGCCTGTTCGACGGGCGCGAACTCGACCGCGAGTGGGAGGACGCCGAAAACCGGGTCGTCCCGATGGCGACGGGCAAGAAAGTCGTACCGGCCGACGAGGAGTAGTCGGACGCGTCGGCGCGCCCGCCGGCGGTTCTCCGCTGCCCCGGAGTAATAAGACTTAATGGCGTTCCTGACGCCATTTCGCACAATGGCTTTTGAGGAGTTACTGAACGACCCTGTTATCCAGAAGTACCTCCACGAGTTGGTTGGGCCCACTGGGATGCCGGTCGCGGCGGCACCCCCGGACGGCGAGGTCACCGACGAGGAACTCGCCGAGGAACTGCGGCTCGAACTCAACGACGTGCGCCGCGCGCTCTTTATCCTCTACGAGAACGACCTCGCGTCGTACCGTCGCGTCCGCGACGAGGACTCCGGCTGGCTCACCTACCTCTGGACCTTCCACTACGAGAACATCCCCGAGAACCTCGAAGAGGAGATGTACCGCCTCCTCGACGCGCTCGAAGAGCGACTCGACTACGAGCGCGACCACGAGTTCTACCTCTCGGAACCCGCCGGCATCCGCTTCGAGTTCTCCGAGGCGATGGAACACGGCTTCCAGTGCCCCGAGACCGGCGCGCCGCTGGAACCGATGGACAACGACGACCTCGTCGACGCGATGGAACGACGCATCGAAGAGCTTCGAGACGAGCTCAACGTCGAAGTGACGGGGACGAACTGAATGGTCGTTCTCGCAACGAAGTGCTACATCGACGGTGACGCCCGCGAGCGAGCGCTCGACAGCCTCACCTCGCTCGTCGCCAACGACATCGGCGACCTCGACGTCGAGTACGACATCGGCGTCCGCGACGACGACTTCATCTCCGTGACGGTCTCCGGCGACGACGAGACGGTCGCGCGGAACGTCCTCCGCGAGGAGTGGGGCGAGGTCACGCCGCACCTCTCGGCCGGCGAGACGTACGTCGGCACCCTCGAACACTGGGACGACGACGGCTTCGTCCTCGACGCCGGCATCGAGGTCCGCATTCCGACCGAGGAACTCGGCCTCGGCCGCGGTTCCGCGACCCAGATTCGCGACCGCTTCGGCCTCGTCCAGCACATGCCGCTGACGTTCGTCTACGGCGGCGAGGACGAACCCTCGCGGCTGGCCGACGAGCAGATAGACCGCCTCTACGACTGGACCCGCGGAAGCGGTCGCGTCAACGTCAACAGCGCGACCCGCGGCGAGGTCCGCGCGACGGTCAACCGCGCCGGCCACGCGAAGGACATCGTGACGGTCGAGCGCCTCGGCCTCCTCGAACAGAGCATCGTCTGCCGGGACGAGACCGACCCGCCGGGCCTCCTCGCGAGTATCGGCTCGTACCTGCCGGCCGAACTGAAGTGCGTCATCGGCCAGTAAGACGATGAACAGGCGACTCCTCGTCGGTATCGCCGCGCTCGCCCTCCTCCTCGTGACCGCCGGCTGTCTCGGCGGCACCTCCAGCGTGTCGAACGACCGGCTCGACGCCGCGCCCGACGGCGAGTACGCGTGGACCGCCGAGACCGACGCGCACATCACCGTTCAGGACAACGGCCGGTTCCGCGCGGTCTACGAGATGAACGGCTCGTTCGTCGAACTCTACCGGTTCGACGGCTTCGGCAGTCGGACGCCGCTTCCGGTCGAGGCGGTCCGCTACCGCTACGAGAACGGGACCGTCATCAACGGGACCGAACTGAAGGCCCGCGGCGGCGACGTGACCCAGAACGACCGCATCACGAACGTCACGCTCCCCGCGGACGCCGGGAGCGACGGGAAAATCGCCTTCAGTTCGTCCTCGACGCCGAAGCGGTTCTCGCTTCCCGTCTTCGTCGAGGGGAGCTACGAGGTCGTCCTACCTGCGGACCGCCGCGTCGACTTCCCGATATTCGGGTCCGTCCGGCCGTCGGGCTACGAAACCGAAGTCGTCGATGACCAGCTCCACATCCAGTGGACCGAGGTGACCGACGGGAACGTCGTCGTGCAGTTCTACCTCCAGCGCGACCTCGGCATCTTCGCGGCCGTCGCGGCCGTCTCGGTGCTGGTCGGGAGCGCGGGGATACTCTACTACCGCCGGCAGATTCAGGCGCTCCGCGACCGCCGACAGGAACTCGGCTTGGACGTGGAAGACGACGACCGCTGACGGACGCCCGACAGACGCGGCGTCGGTCGGCCGACTCGGTTCGCCGGTGTGAACGCTTTTTTGCCTCGCAGCCCGCTATCTCGGGGTATGCAAGTCGCCGTGGTCACCGTCGGGGACGAACTCCTCGCCGGCGACACCGTCAACACGAACGCCGCGTGGTTGTGCACGGAACTGACAGAGCGGGGCGTCTCCGTCGAGCGCGTGACGACGGTCCCCGACCGCATCGCCGACATCGCCCGCGTTGTCAACGAGTACCACGCCGAGTACGACGCCGTCGTCGTCACCGGCGGGCTGGGGCCGACCCACGACGACCTGACGATGGAGGCCGTCGCGGCCGCGTTCGGGCGCTCGCTGGAGCGGAACGCCGACGCCGAGGAGTGGCTGGAGGCCAACGGCGGCTACTCCGCGGCGGACCTCGTGGAGGGGACGACCGACCTCCCCGCCGGGTCGCGGATGCTCCCGAACGACGAGGGCGTCGCGCCCGGCGCGGTCATCGGTTCGGTGTACGTGCTCCCCGGCGTCCCCGGCGAGATGAAAACCATGTTCGCCCGCGTCGCCGACGAGTTCGCCGGCGAGCGGACCCACGTCCGGTTCGTCCACACGTCGGAGCCCGAGAGTTCGCTCATCGAGCGGTTCGAGGCAGTCCAGTCGGAGTTCGACGTGACCGTCGGGAGCTACCCCGGCGACCACGTCAGAATCAAACTCGCCGGCGCCGACGAGGAGACGGTCGAATCGGCGACCGCGTGGCTCGAAGCGCGAGTCGAACTGTACGAAGAAGCGTAGGCCCGACGGGTCAGCGCTGGAGGTACCAGAGCCACCCGGCGGTCATGAGGATACCCACGAGAAGCACGGTCGCGGCCGTTTCCGAGGTCGGCAGCACCTGTCCGGCGGATTCTAACGGAATCATAGGTGACAATTGCTCGGTCCCCTTGTTAAACGGTGAGGTTCCGGCGACGGTCGGCGCGGGCTGAACGTCGCCATCGGTGACGCGTCCGTGACACCGGTCGCGACCGCCACCCGACCGCCGGCTACCGCGTCGCTTTTCCCCGGGGCGCGGGTTCGTTCAGTCATGCGAATCGGTGTCGTCGTCAACCCCGTCGCGGGGATGGGCGGCCGGGTCGGCCTGAAGGGAACCGACGGGAAAGTCGAGGAGGCCAGAGCGCGCGGCGCGGAGCCGCGGTCACCCGAGCGGGCGCGACGGGCGCTCTCCCGGCTCTTCGAGGCCGCCCCCGAGGTGGAACTGCTCGCGTGGGGCGGCGAGATGGGCGCGTCGGCCGCCCGAGACGCCGGCTTCGACCCCGAGGTGCTCGGCGAGCCGTCCGGCGACGAGACGAGCGCGGTCGACACCATCGCCGCCGTCGAGGCGTTCGTCGACGCCGACGCGGACCTCGTGTTGTTCGTCGGCGGCGACGGCACCGCGGCCGACGTGGCCGAGGCGCTCGACGGGACCGACGTGCCGATGCTCGGCGTCCCCGCGGGCGTGAAAGTCTACTCCTCCGTCTTCGCCGTCTCCCCCGAGGACGCCGCCCACGTCGTCACGTCGTTCGAGCGGACCGAGGCCCGCGAGGTCATGGACATCGACGAGGACGACTACCGCGAGGGCGAGGTCAGGCCGGAACTTCGGGCGGTCGCACACGTCCCCGTCGCGGAGGACCTCCAGTCGTCGAAACAGACCGGCGGCGGAACCGTCGAGGCGCTCGCCGCGGGCGTCGCCGACGACATCCGCGCGACCGAGGGCGTCACTTACGTCCTCGGCCCCGGGAGCACCGTCGGCGCGGTGAAAGCCGAGTTGGGAATCGACGGGTCGCCGCTCGGTGTCGACGTCTACCGCGACGGGGAGGTGCTCGCCCGCGACGCGACCGAGGCCGAGATTCTCGACCACCTCGGCGAGGAGAACGTCATCGTCGTCACCCCAATCGGCGGACAGGGGTTCGTCTTCGGCCGCGGCAACCCCCAACTCTCGCCGGACGTGATTCGCCGCTGTGACGTGTCGGTCGTCGCCTCCCGGTCGAAACTCGACGCGATTCCGGTCCTCCGGGTCGATACCGACGACCCCGACCTCGACGCGGACCTCCGCGGGTGGACGAAAGTCCGCGTGGGTCGCGTCGAGCGCCGGATGATGAAAATCGAGTGAGCGGCGCACGTCGGTCGCGGCCGACTCGGCGCGCCAACAGAAAAATCGAGCGAGAGACCGTCCCGTCGGCCGTCTCGTCAGTCGTCCGCCGGTGCCTGCTGTTTCGTGATGTACTCGACGATTTCGTCCGTTTCGGCCTTGAACTCGTCGAGGTCGGTCTCGTTCCCGTGGAGAACCGTCGAGAAGTACTTCGTGTCGGCGGCGAGGTTGACTGCCTCTCTGAGTTCCTCGTCCGTGACGCCGCCCAACCGCGCTTCCTCGGTGTGGAAGTAGATACAGTAGGGACAGCTAGTCGCGGCCGCAACGCCGACGCCGATGAGCGCTTTCTCTCTCCCGGACAGTTCGGTGTCTTCCCCTAGATTGAGGTCGCGGAAGAGCCCCCAACTGTGTTCGCTCGCCGGTTCTGCCAAGTCCTCCATCCAACTCGGGACTTGACCGAGCATTCCCTCCATCTCCTGCCGTGTGTCTTTCGATAGCATTTCTCTCCCCGTTACCTCCGCAGTCCCGTCGCTATGGAGGTGCTTATTACGAGGTTGCGGAGCAGTAAAGTTATGAACTGTCTGGATAATTATAATCTGTCCGTATCGACGACGTTCCGGGGAAATTCAGGGTTAATACGCCGGTCTACGGGACGGTTCTCTCTCCCCGTCTCGCCCGCTCGACATGGATGATTTAATATTTGGAATCGTGTGCAATGGGAACCACTACCCATTATTCACAGAGGGTGTAATATAGTGAGATTTAAGGTCATTGGATGGGTTCTGACTGGCATGGAAACCCGGAAAGTCCAGCGTCTCGGTCCCTCCACGCTGGCGATGACGCTTCCAGCGGAGTGGGCCAAGGAACACAACGTCGAGAAGGGCGACGAAGTGACCATTCGGACGAGCGGGAAGGGAACGCTGACCGTTCTCCCCGAATCGGTCAACACCGAAGATTCGAAGGCGACGATTCGCGCTGACAGTCTGAACGCGGAGGCGCTCGAACGCGCCATCGTGGCGCAGTACGTCCTCGGGCGGCGCGTCATCCACATCGAGAAAAGCGAGGGCGCGCTCGACTCGGACCACATCAACGCCGTCTACAAGGCCGAGACCCAGCTCATGGGCCTCGGCGTCATCGAGGAGACGCCCGAGCGAATCGCGATTCGCTGTTCGGTCGACGCGGAGGACTTCACCCTCGACAACCTGCTCGAACGCCTCGAAAACACGGGGAGCACGATGCGCGGCGAGGCCGTCAAGGCGCTCGCCCACGGCAACCCCGACCTCGCCCAGCGGGCGCTCAATCGCGAGCGACAGGCGAACAAGATTTTCGTCCTCCTGCTTCGGCTCATCTTCACGTCCTACCAGAACCCCAACCTCGCGCGGGCCGTCGGCCTCGACTCCGGCTTCCCGCTCATCGGCTACCGGTCGGTGGCGAAGAACCTCGAACTGACCGCAGACAACGCCGAGGACATCGCCAACATCGTCATGGACGCCGAGGGCCACACCATCGACGTCGACCAGTCGACGATGCGGCGCATCCGCGAGTTCACGGACCACGTCGACGAGATCACGACGACCGCGGTGCGGGCCGTCGTCGAGCGCGACTACGACCTCACCATCGAGTGCCGAGAGCTGTTCCGCGAGATAAGCGACCGCGAGCGCGACATCCTCAACGACCTCCCGGAGATGGAAAACCAGAAGCTCCTCCAGATTCGCGAGGTGCTGGTGAGCCTCCAGCAGACCGCGCAGTACGCGATGCGGAACGCCGAAATCGCGTCGAACCTCGCGCTCAACGAGGAATCGGACCACGTCACGATAGACTGAGGAACCGACGCGAAACCGCGGGGGACGGGGCGGCGGCACGCCGTCGTACCGTCGCGCTCAGTCGGCGATGACTTCCATCGCCTCGCTGTTCTCGGTCTCGGACGACTCTTTTTCGCCCGTCAGCGGGTTCCGACTGGCGATACGGCAGTCGAACCCGGGGTGCTCGCCGAAGTGTCGCAGTACCATGTGGCGGCGCGACCCGGTGATGCCGGTGCGACCGATGTCCTCGGCGGTAAAGCGCTCGGGCAGGCGGTCGTACAGGCGGCGCAGTTCGTCGAAACTGGTGAACACCTTCGCGTTGCCGGTCGAGTCCGCGCCGCGGCGGGAGACGACGTAGCTGCCGTCCCGGCGGTACTCGCCGGCCGTGCGGAAGAACTCTCGTTTCTCGGTCAGCGCCGAGCCGATGGCCTCCTGCAGGTCGGCGGCGGCATCTCGGGACAGTTCACAGGACTGGTCGCCAAAGGAGACGACGATGGTTTCGTCGTCGCTCTCGACGGACACAGGGTTCTCATTACGGGAGAAGAACTCGATCAGGAGCGTGGGTACTCCGTGTCATATCATCGATTATCGCGGCCGACGGTAAAGGGTTATCGGCTGAGTCAGGAATCTCCGAGGATTTTTCGGCGAATCGGGGCGGTCGAACGGCGGTTCGACGAATGTCGCGCGGGTCGATGCGGGGTCCGACCGCTACAGGAGGCCGTCGTCGGTCGTCGTGGTCCCGCCGTCTGACGACGTCGTCGTTGTGGCGGTCGCCGTGGTCGTCGCGGTCGTCTCGCTCGACGTCGTCTCCGTCGTTGCGGTGTCTGTCGCAGTCTCGGTTGCGGTCGCGGTCGAGGTGGTGGTCGCAGTTTCCGCGGCCGTCTCGGTCGCCGTGGTCGTCTCGGTCGCCGTCGCCGTTTCGTCCGCCGTCTCGTTTCCGCCGGACGCCGCCTTGTTCCCGAAGATGTCCGTCTCGAACGTCTTCTCGTAGGTCAGCGGGTCGAGCGGGACGCGGAGGGTCGTGCCGCCGGCGTCGAGGTTCGCGTAGAAGTCGATGCGGAGGTCAGTCGTCTGGTCGCGTTCGAGGTGCGAGACCCACCACTCGTCGAGTTTGTCGTTTTGGATGTAGGTCGTCGCCTCGATGGTCTCCGTCGACTGCGGGGGAATGACGTACTCGGAGTTCGTCGTCCCCTCGCCCACGTCCACGTCGTTCATGGAGATGTCGTAGCCGAGTTCGGAGACCGCGACCGGGTACGGCTTGGGGTTGTGGACGACGAACGTGAGTTCGAGCGCCGTGCGCTCGCTCGTGGACTCGCCCCACTCGGCGCTCGTCTCGTTGACGTACAACACGGGGTCGGACACGAGCGGCGAGTTCGCGTTTATCTCCCGAGTCTCGGTGGAGTTGAACGCCGACAGCAGGTCGGTGTCGATGCTCCGGGTTATCTCGGGGGCCTGGAACGTCCGGCCGAGCGTCTCGGAGGAGACGTTGGCGTCCACGACGAGGTCGGTGTGCTCGCCGTTCTGGATGTGCGAGACCCACCACTCGGGGATGCGCTCGTTTTCGAGCGTCGTCCGGAGCGGAACCGCCGAGGTCCCCTGCCCGATAGCGACGCCCTCCTTCTCGCCGGTCGCCATCAGAAGCCCGTTCATCTCGACGCCGTAATCGACTTCGAGGCCCGAGAGGTTCGCGGACAGCGGGTTGGGGTTCGAGACGTACAGGTCGGTCTCGATGACTGTCGCCGTCTCGTTGACCCCGGCGAACCGGTTGTCGACCCGGTCGACGCTCGGCGCGCCGATGACGCCGGTCGCGTACGCACCGCCGACGCCGGCCGCGACGAGCACCAGCGCGACGAGTGCGATGCGGAGTTTTCCGCCGAACAGCGCGGATGTCAGTCCCATCGTTGTGGACACACGAGACTGGTGGTACATATGTCGAACGGCCGAGTGCGAGGGTGGGTCGTGGGACCGAACCGCACGTATCACCCCCCGTCACGTCGCCCCACGACAGGCGGTGTCGAATGAACTAAGTGCGCACCCGCGAAGGTCGGAAACATGGAAACCAAGACGGTGCAATCCGACAAGTCCATCGGCTTTGCGGCGTTGTTCGGCGTGCTCACGCTCGTCGGGGCAGGGCTGATGGTCGCCGGACCGGACCAGTTGACGAAGGCGCTCGGGTTCATGGTCGCGATTATCGCGGCCTCGCTGGCAGTCTGCGGCGCGCATCTGTTCCAGTAACTTGAGTATCAACGTTGAGGAACACGAGTAACCGTTAATAACGCCCATTCCCTAGACGGTCCGAGGATGACTGAGTACACCGACGAGGAACAACGCATTCTCGCCTATCTCCGCGACAGCGTTAGCCGCGGGGAGGGCTACTTCCGGGCGAAGAACATCGCCGAAGCCATCGGTCTCACCGCGAAGCAGGTCGGGTCCCGCCTGCCGCGGCTGGCCGAGAAGTCCGAGGACGTCGAAATCGAGAAGTGGGGACGCGCCCGCTCGACGACGTGGCGCGTCACCCGAAGCTGAGGCGATTCCACGGCTTTTTACTGTGGAGGCGTGATGGTATCCCATGACCGTCCGCGTGAAACGAACGTTCGAGTTCGACGCTCCTGGCGAGCGCGTCTGGGAGTTCATCGCCGACCCGGCCAAGCGAGCGGGGGCTATCAGCGTCGTCGACCGCTTCGACGTGGCCGACGACGGCCGCCGCGCGACGTGGTATCTCGAACTGCCGATTCCACTCGTCCGCTCGACGGTGACCGTCGAGACCGAGGACATCGAAGTCGACGAGCCGACGCACGTCAAATTCGTCGGCAAGTCGCGAGTGATGCGGGTGACGGGCGAGCACACCATCGAGGAACACGACGGCGGCAGCCGACTCATCAACGAGTTCACCGTCGACGGGCGACTGCCCGGCGTCGAGACGTTCTTCGAGCGCAATCTCGACCGCGAACTCGACAACCTCGAAGCGGCGCTCCGACGCGAGTTCGAAGCGACCGCCTGAGGCGTCGACGAGCGTCACCACCCGGCGAGCCCGGGGCAACGACTCGGACCGGCGACCCGCGGGAACCGTGCGCTCACGGCGCGTGGGAACGGGTGTTGCGGTGGGTTTATACATCGCGGCTCCTTAGCGAAAGTCGCCGACGCAATAGGCGCTTTTCTCGCCAGTCGTCGGCGACTCCACATCCGCCGCACCCGCCGCAACGTTTCGGGGTCCGTTGCGGCATCCGAAACGACGTGGCCACGTCGTTTCCCGCCCCCAAGCCCGGTGGGGGCACACTCCCCTCGTCTCACTTCGCCAACTGGTGACACGAGATTCGGCGGGAGGCGAATTCGCCTCCGCCTTTTGACGACTATTTCGCACAGAGCGACAGCCCCGTCGCGCCTCGGCGGCGATCGCCCGACCACACGACAGTCCGAGAGCGTACGCTTCTTTCCGCCGGGGCGCGTGGTGACACCATGACCGAGACGATTCGCGGCGACGTACTGCACGCCATTCCCCCGGACGAACTCGACGAAGAGGACCTGTCGCCCGAACTCCGGGAGTTGGCCGACTCGCGGCACGTGCTCGTCGTCCGGAAGGGCGGTCATCCCTCGATTCTCGACCTCATCTGGGCGTTCGTCCGCCGCGACCCCATCGAGGCGGTGACCGTCGTCGCCGACCGCCCGGCCGAGGAGGACGAGGAAGTGACGCTGACCGTCGAGGAGACCGCCATGCCCGGCGTCTACGTCGTGGCCGGGGCTCACGAGAACGCGGAGTCGGCGGACGAATACTGAAACGACGGACGGAAAAAGTGGACGGGGCGTGGCCGTACGGTGTCTGACCTTACTCGTCTTCTTTGGTCTTGATGTCCGCGGAGAGGCCCTGTGCCATCCGAATCTCCTTGGAGTTGTTGAGCGTCCACGCGGTGCGCTCGGTGACGGCCTCGATGATTTCGCGGGCCGAGGGGTAGCCGTTGCCGGACTTCTTCACGCCGCCGAACGGGAGGTGGACCTCCGCGCCGATACACGGGAGGTTGCCGTAGGCGAGGCCGACCTCGGCGTGGTCGCGGAAGTAGTTTATCTGGCGGTAGTCCTCGGAGATGACGGCACCGGCCAGTCCGTAGTCGGTGTCGTTCTGAATCTCGACGGCGTCCTCGATGTCGCCGGAGTACTTCAGCAGGGCGACGTGGGGACCGAAGACCTCCTCGTGGGTACAGCGGAGGTCGTCGTGGGGGTCAGCCTCGTAGACGAACGGCCCGACCCAGTGCCCCGCCTCGTGGCCCTCGGGAATCTCGTCGTCGTCGAGTTCGGTGCGGTCGACGAGGACGTTCACGCCCTCCTTCTCCGCGAGTTCGTTGTACTTCGTGACCTTCTCCTTGTGGCCCTCCTCGATGAGGGGACCCATGAAGGTGTCCTCGCGGAGCGGGTCGCCCACGGAGACGCTCTTCGCGTTCTCGACGAAGCGTTCCTTGAACTCGTCGTACACGTCCTCGTGGACGACGATGCGCTCGGAGGAGACACAGCGCTGGCCGGTGGTCTTGAACGACGACATCGTCGCGGAGTGGACCGCGATGTCGAGGTCCGCCTTCTCGGTGATGACGATGTTGTTCTTGCCGCCCATCTCACACGCGGCGAGCTTGCCGGGCTGTTGGGCCACCTTGCTCGCGACCTCGTGGCCGACCTCGGCGGACCCCGTGAACAGCACGGAGTCGACGCGGTCGTCGTCGACGATGCTCGCGCCGGCGTCGCCGAAGCCCTGTACCATGTTGAACACGCCGTCCGGAATGCCGGCGTCCTCGAACATCTCGGCGATAATCTGGCCGCACCACGGCGTCTGCTCGGCGGGCTTCCAAACGACGGTGTTGCCCTCGACGAGCGCGACGGCCATGTGCCAGAAGGGGATGGCGACCGGGAAGTTCCACGGGGTGATACAGCCGACGACGCCGCGGGGCTTGCGGCGCATGTAGGCGTCCTTGGCGGGAATCTCGGAGGGAATCACGTCGCCTTTGGGGTGGCGGGCGTCGCCCGCGGCCCACTCGACCATGTGGTACGCCTCGATGACGTCGGCGCGGCCCTCGGAAATCTCCTTGCCGCACTCCTTGGTGACGACCTCCGCGAGTTCCTCGGTGCGGTCGCGCAGTTCGTGGTAGATGTCCCAGAGGTACTCCGCGCGGTCGATGTGCGAGAGTTCGCGCCACTCCTCGTACGCCTCGTCGGCCGCGGCGGCCGCGGCGTCGATGTCCTCGGGCGTGCCGCGTCGGAACGTCCCCAGCGACTCGCCCGTGGCGGGGTTCGTGCTCTCGAACGTCTCGTCGCCGGTTCCGTCCGTCCACTCGCCGTCGATATAGTGCCGATATTCGTCCTGCGCCATATGACTCTAGAGTCACAACTAGGATTAATAACCCCGGACCCTCCCATGGAAGGGCCGCGTCCGAACCGGCGCGTCACCGCGACCCCGCGTGACCACAGACAACATCTTACGTAATGACGTGTTACCCGGTGTATGAGCGAGCGCACGTCAGGTGAAGGTACGCGCCTCACGCTCGACCTATGGCATCCGAACTGCTGGGCGATCGAATCGACGAGCGAGTACGACGGCGGCATCCTCGCACACGCCATCTACGACGCCCCCACCGCGGGCGTCGAGCGGTCCAACGGACTGTTCACCGCCTACGGTGAGTCGCTCGACGAGGTCGAGACGCTCCTCGACGTCATCGCCGACTCGAATCTCACGGGCGAGGTGTTGGAACTGCAAGAGCGGTTCGACTCCCGCGGGAAGCACGTCGCGCCCGGCCCGGTCGCCCGCGAGTTCTTCTTGGAGTACGACCCGAGCGACATGATGTGTCCGGAGCTACTCAAGGAGGGCTTCGTCCACAGCGCCCCGACACAGATAGAAAACGGCCGAGAGCGGTGGGAAGTCTGGTTCGCCGGCGCGCGCGAAGAGATACAGCCCCGCATCGAGACCGTCATGGACGAGACCGGGGCCGAGATTCGCGTCGCCTCCATCTCCACGTCCGAGGGCGCGGAACCGGAGCGCAGTCGACGACTCGACACGCTCACCCGGAGCCAGCGGCAAGCGTTCGAACTCGCCCGCGAAGAAGGATACTACCGCTGGCCCCGTGAGGTGTCGACCCGCGAACTCGCCGCCGAGATGGACATCTCGAAGACGACGCTGCTCGAACACCTTCGCAAAGCGGAATCGAAACTGCTCGACCCGCAGTAGCGCGGGACGAGTAGGTATCCCCGGCTCAGATGCCGGCGACGGCGCGGAGCGCGAACAGCGCGTTCGACTTCTGCTCGCGGACGCGCCGGTAGAAGTAAGAGAACCACTTGTCGCCGTAGGGAACGTACTGCCACATCTCGATGTCGGCGTCCGCGAGGTCGCGCTGGCCGTCCTCGCGCACGCCCATGAGCATCTGTACCTCGTAGGGCGTCCCGTACTGCTCGTGGAGGTGGCGGGCGTGCGCAATCATGTGCGGGTCGTGGCTGCCGACCGCGACGCCGTCGTCGAACTCGGTGAACATGTATTCGAGGAGGTCCTCGTACACCTCGTCGACCTTCGATTTCTCCTTGTACGCGATGGACGCCGGCTCGTTGTACGCGCCCTTGACGAGGCGGACCTTCCCGGGCACCTCGGCGAGGCGTTCGAGGTCCTCGCGCGTGCGTTTCAAGTTCGCCTGCACGCAGACGCCGACGTTCCCGCCCGTCCGGTGACCCAAGTCGTCGACGGCGTCGAGGGTCACGTCGGTCGTCTCGTGGTCTTCCATGTCGACCCAGACGAACACGTCCTCGGCGTCCGCGGCGTCGACGATGCGGTCGAGGTTCTCCCGGAACGCGTGGTCGCCGATGTCGAGGCCGATCTGCGAGGGCTTCACCGAGACGCACCCGTCGAGGTTCGTCGCGCCCAGTTGGCGGACGAGGTCGACGTACGCGTCGGCGTCGGCGTCGGCGTCCGCCCGGTCGGAGTAGTGCTCGCCGAGGAGGTTCAGTATCCCCGCGATACCGTCGCGGTTCAGCGACTCGACGTGCGAGACCGCCCCGTCGGCCGTCTCACCCGCCACGAAGTTGTTCGCGATGGGGGGTATCATGTCCCGCTATTGTGAGACACGTACCCTAAAGAGAGACCCTACCAAATCATTCTGAAAAATATTGGTGAAATAATCCGTGGATGCTCGTTTCGTCCGCCGGATTTCGGGGTCCCGACCATGGACGGTTACAGGTATATTTAGGATAATTGGAGAGCATTGCTTGTTATGTCACCGCACGACATGGACCGCAGAACGCTACTGAAACTGTCGGGACTCTCGCTCGTGGGAGCGACCGCCGGCTGTCTCGAGGGCGAAGAGGAAACTACGACAACGACCACCGAAGAAAGCGGCGGTGGCGGTGGCGGCGGCGAAGAGACCACCACGACTACCGAGGAAAGCGGTGGCGGCGACTCGTCGTACACCATCGGCATGGTCGACTCTCTCACCGGGTCGCTCGCCCCGTACGGCGAGCGCAACACCCGCGGCCGCGAACTCGCGCTCGCCGCCATCAACGAGGCAGGCATCGGCTCCGAGGGCGCGTCCCTGAACATCTCCGTCGAGGACGACGAGAGTACGAACCAGGGCGGGGTCAACGGCGCGCAGAAGCTCGTCAACCAAGACGGCGTCCCGCTTCTCATCGGCTCCGTCGGCTCGGGCGTCTCCATCGCCATCCACGACAGCGTCACCAACGACGCCGGCGTCGTCCAAATCAGCCAGAACAGCACGAGCCCCGAACTCACGTCGCGGCCGGACCTGCTCCGCATGAGTCCCTCCGGGGCCGCAAAGGGGCAGGCGCTCGCCAGCCTCGTCAGCGACGACGGCCACGACACCGTCGCCGTCACGTGGATTAACAACGACTACGGGACTGGCCTCTCCGACGTGTTCGCCGAGACGTTCGAGTCCGAACTCGGGGGCACCGTCGCCTACAACGAGCCCCACGACCAGGGGCAGTCGTCGTACAGCGGCATCCTCACGGAGATGGCCTCGACGGACGCCTCCGCGTGGGTGTTCATCACGTACGCCAACGAGTACACCGTCATGGTCAACGAGGGGTTCGACCAAGGCTACAACACGGCCGTCGACTACTACGGCGCGGAGTCCACCGTCGCCGACTCCATCATCGAGAACACCCCCGCGGGCAGCATGGACGGCATGAAGGGCATCACCGAGAGCGCCCCGCAGGACCAGGAGAACTACCAGAACTTCGTCTCCGCGTTCGAGGAGAACTACGACGCGACGCCGACAGTCTGGTCGGCGTACGCCTACGACGCCGTGACCGTCGCGGCGCTCGCCATCGAAGCGGCCGACGAGTTCTCCGGCGAGGCGCTCGCGTCCGTCGTCCGCGACGTGACCCGCCCCGAGGGCGAGGAGGTCTTCAACTTCGAGGAGGCCGCGGCCGTCCTCCGCGACGGCGGCTCGCCGAGCGACATCAACTATCAGGGCGTCAGCGGGCCTGTCGACCTCGACGAGAACGGCGACCCGCCGGGCTACTACCAGATTTACAGCGTCGAGGACCACGAATACGTCTTCGGCGACTACATCACGAGCTAACCATGCACGTACGGAACGGACGCCGAACGACCCTCGGGAGGGCCCCGGAGCCGTGATACCGCTCCAAATCAGCCCCTTCCAGTACGTCGCGAACGGCGTGGTGTTTTCGAGCATCATCGTCCTCGCGGCCATCGGGCTGTCGCTCGTCTACAGCATCGCGGACTTCGCGAACTTCGCCCACGGCGACCTCATGACCGTGGGGGCGTTCTCCGCGCTGTTCTCGGTCGGCTTCCTCCGACCGATGCTGGGCGACGCGGGCGTGTTCGGCCTGCCGCTTTGGTTCTTCCTCGCCCTCGCGTTCGGCATGGGGGCGGCGGCGGTCATCTCCGTCATCACCGACCGCGTCATCTACCAACCGGTGAAGGGGTCCGACTCCATCGGCCTGCTCATCTCCAGTATCGGGGTCGCGCTGGTCTATCGCGCGCTCGTCTTCCTGTCGTTCGGGACCGAGGCCGAGCGCTACGGCGTCCCCAGGCAGGGGCCGATTCCGTGGGTCCGCGAGACGCTCGGTATTGCGGTCACCCCGCGCAACCTCGTCGTCGTGACGCTCACCATCGTGCTCGTGACCGCGCTGCACCTGACGCTGACGCGGACGACGCTCGGCCGCAAGATGCGCGCGACCGCCGACAACGCGGACCTCGCGCGGGTCAGCGGGATTCGGACCAGCGAGGTCATCCTCGCCATGTGGCTCATCGGCGGCGCGCTCGCCGCGGCCGGCGGCGTCTTCCTCGGACTGGAGGAACTCGTCCGCCCGCGCATGGGCTTCGACATCCTGCTCATCGTCTTCGCCGCGGTCATCCTCGGCGGCATCGGCTCCGTCTACGGCGCGATGCTCGGCGGCTTCGTCATCGGGATGGTCCACGAACTGGTTCCGCTGTTCTATCAGTGGGGCATCAGCCCGGTCGGCTCGCGGTACGCCGCGGCCGTCGCGTTCGTCATCATGGTCGCCATCCTGCTCGTTCGCCCGAGCGGAATCGCGGGTGATAGCGGATGAGCGCCGTGTCCTCGTGGGTGAGCGAGACGCTCGTCCGCGACGCGACCGAGCGGCGCATCTTCGCGGTGCTCGGACTCATCACCGTGTTGCTCGTCGTCGGCGTCCTCACCGGCGTCATCGGACCGCGGTTCCTCCTGTTCCAAATCGCGCTCGTCGGGATGTACGCCCTGCTCTCGCTCGGACTCAACGTCCAGTGGGGCTACGCCGGGCTCATCAACTTCTCCGTCGCCGCGTTCTGGGGCATCGGCGCCTACTGCGCCGCGCTGTTGACCGCACCGAACTCCCCGCTCGGACTCGGACTCCACCCGGTGTTCGGGTTCCTCGCGGCAATCGTCGTGAGCGCGTTCATCGCGGTGCTCATCGGTATCCCGACGCTCCGCCTGCGCGAGGACTACCTCGCCATCGCCAGCCTCGGACTGGCCGAAGTCATCCGCGCCATCATCCTCAACGAGCGGCGGTGGACCGCCGGGTCGAGCGGTATCAGCGGCATCCCGAACCTCATGTCGTGGCTCCCGCTGACAGACGCCGCGACGACGGCCGCAATCGTGGTCTTCCTCATCGCGGTCGTCTACCTGTTCCTCCGGCGCGTCCACCGGTCGCCGTGGGGGCGCGTCCTCCGGACCATCCGGTCCGACGAGGACCTCGCGAAAGCGCTCGGTAAAAACACCTACCTGTTCAAGATGCAGGCGTTCGTCATCGGCTCGGTCATCATGGCCATCGCCGGGGCGTTCTACGCGCACTTGAACCTCTACATCGACCCCTCCGACCTCGTCCCCCTGACGACGTTCTACATCTGGATCGCCGTCATCCTCGGCGGGACCGGGTCGAACCGCGGGGCGGTCGTCGGCGCGGCCGTCGTCATCGCCATCCGCGAGGGGACTCGCTTCCTCAACGACATCGGGTTCATCCAGACGCTCGGCATCGACTTGGCCCCGCTCCGACTGCTGTTCGTCGGCGGGCTCATCATCCTCATCATGCGCTTCCGGCAGGACGGACTCCTTCCGCCGAAGGACGAACTCATCTGGCCGGCGGCGCGCGACGAGAGCAGTACCGGCGGCGCGTCACCGTCGGGTGCCGTCCCGGACGGCGGTACCTCCTCGAACGGGGGTGACGACCGATGAACGACGACGCGTACGAGGGTGCGCGCCTCGACAAAAACGACGTCGTCCTGAAGACGACCGACTTGGAGAAGGCGTTCGGCGGCCTCGTCGCCACCGACGGCGTCTCCATCGAGGTCGACCGCGGGACCATCACCGGAATGATCGGGCCGAACGGCGCGGGGAAGTCCACGCTGTTCAACCTCATCTCCGGCTTCTACGAGAACGACGCCGGCCACGTCACCGTCAACGGGGAGGAAGTGACCGACCTCGAACCGCACGAGCGCGCCCGAAAGGGACTCGTTCGGACCTTCCAGACGCCCCGTCGGCTGGAGGGGATGTCCGTCCGCGAGGCGATGCTCGTCGGTCCCGGCCCGCAGAAAGGCGAGTCCATCTTCTCGCTTTTCTTCTCCGGCTCCGACGTGACCGAAGAGGAGCGGGCGAACATCGAACAGACGCGCGAGTTGCTCGAACGGTTCGAAATCGGGCACCTCATCGACCAGCCATCGACCGACCTCTCCGGCGGGCAGATGAAGCTCGTCGAGCTTGCGCGGGCGTTCACGACGGACCCCGACATCCTGCTTTTGGACGAGCCGGTCGCCGGCGTCAACCCGACGCTCGCAAACGACATCAAGCGGTTCATCCGCGAACTCAACGAGGAGGGCCAGACCTTCCTCATCATCGAACACGACATGCCGTTTATCATGGACCTCGCAGACCCCATCATCGTTCTCGACCAAGGGAAGGTGCTCATGGAGGGCTCGCCGGACGAAGTCCGCTCTGACGACCGCGTCATCGAGGCGTACCTCGGGGGGGCCGGCCCATGAGCAACCGCGCACTCGACGTCTCGGGCGTCGACAGCGGCTACGGCGAGGTGCAGGTCCTCAGCGACCTGACGCTCCACCTCAAATCGGACGAAATCGTCTGCATCATCGGCCCGAACGGCGCGGGGAAGTCGACCGTCCTCAAGACGGTGTTCGGCCTCCTCAAGCCGTGGACCGGCTCGGTCGAACTGGGCGGGCGAGACATCACCGGCGAGGAGCCGGAGGACCTCGTCCGCGTCGGGATGGGCTACGTCCCGCAGGTGGACAACGTCTTTTCCTCTCTCACCATCGACGAGAACCTCAAGATGGGCGGCGTCGCCCGCTCGGATGGCCTGCAGGCCCGAATCGACGAGCTGTACGACCAGTTCTCGATTCTCGACGAGAAGCGCTCGGCGAAGGCGCGGACGCTCTCGGGCGGCCAGCGGCAGGTGCTCGCGTTCGCCCGCGCGCTCGTGATGGAGCCCGAAGTGCTCCTCATCGACGAGCCCTCGGCGGGCCTCGCGCCCAACATCGTCAAGTCGGTGTTCGAGGACGTGAAGAAGGTGAACGAACTCGGAACGGCGGTCCTGATGGTCGAACAGAACGCCCGCGAGGGGCTCGGCATCTCCGACCGCGGCTACGTCCTCGACCAGGGGACCGTCGCCTACGAGGGCCACGCCGACGGCCTCCTCGACGACCCCGAAGTCTCGCGGCTCTACATGGGCGGCGCGGACTACGAGGGCGTCGAGGGCGAGTAACTCGCGAGCCGCGGGCGCGACCCGCGGCCGACGCTCCCTGAACTGCGGTCCGCCCGCGACCCCCCGCCGTTCTCGGCGAGAGAGGGCTCCAATCGGGCGGAATTTGGGACATCGCTTATTCTTCGGGTGGCCCGACCACCGGTATGCGACTCACGAGACGACGAGCCCTCGCCGCTGTGACCGCCGGACTCGGACTGCTCGCCGGCTGTACGGGTGGCGACCAGACGGAGATGCCGAGCGAGGAGACGGAGTCGGCTCCAACCGAGACGACGGCGTCGTCTCCGAGTTCAACGGCAACCTCTACACCAACACCGACACCGACACCGACACCGACAGCGTCGCCGACGCCGACGAGCGAACCACCGGATTCGACGACCGAACCGGCGTCGGGCGATGCGTCCGGCTCGCTCGTCGTCATGGAGGGCGTCGCCTTCTCACCGATGCGGCTCTCGGTCGAGTCGGGGACGACGGTCACGTGGGAAAACGGGGAAGCGCTTCAACACAACGTCCGCGCGGCGACCTTCGACGACGCGGCGACCGACTGGTCGTTTCAGTCCGAGACGGTCGGCCGCGACGGGCGGGTCACCTACCGCTTCGACGACCCCGGCGTCTACCAGTACGACTGCGGCATCCACGGCTCGACGGCGATGTGCGGAGTGGTCGTGGTCGGCGACGCGAGCTACGACGGGACGCTCCCCTGCGAGTGAGTCGGCGGTCGTAGAGACACAGAAAACCGGAGACGGCTACGCCGCGTGCTTTTCTATCTCGCCTTTGAGCGACGCGGCGTCGAAGTCGTGGTCGGGTCGGATGTTGACGAAGTCGAGGAAGTCGACGGCGTCCAAGAGCGCCTCGACCTCGTAGGAGTCGAGCGCCGCGGCGACGGCCTGCTTGGGGCCGACGAGCGGTTCGAGCGCGGCCAGTCCGCAGGCGAGGTCGTACGCGCGGGCGTCGCGCATCCCCTCGTCGTTGACGTTCGTCGCGTCGATGAAGTAGATGCCGTCCTCCCGGACGAGGACGTTCTCGGCCCTGAGGTCGCCGTGGGCGAGGTGGTTGTCGTGCATCTCCGCGAGCGCCGCGAACAACTCGGGCGCGAGCCGTTCGACTTCCTCCCGCGGGGCGGTGTCGAGCGTGTGGAAGTTCGGCAGGTATTCGAGGACGAGCACGCCGAGGCCGTCCACCTCGAACGCCTCGACCGGCGCGGGCGCTTGCAGGCCGATGTCGCGGAGTCGTTTCGTCGCTTCGAGTTCGTGTTCGGCCATCTCCAGCGGCGTCCCGAAATGTCCGAAAAAGCCCTCCGTCCCGCTGGAGAACGCGCCGAGGTTCCGCCCGGTCGTGAACACGGCGTGGACGAGCGAGTTCTGTTTGGAGATGACTTTCACGAACCACTCGTCGTCGACGACCATCGGGGTCGAAAGCCAGTTGTCCGCCTCGAGAAATCGGATGTGGAGGGTGTCGCGGTCGTATCGCCGGGCGAGTTCGCGGGCGACCGTCTCCAGACGCGGCCACCCGAGGCGGCCGCGGACGAGCCGACGGAGGTCCATGCACCCCCGTAAGACGAGGGGCGGCTTAACCTCGTGGGCCTACGACGATTCCTGTCGGACGGTCAACACGGGCGCGTCGGAGCCGCGGACGACGCGCTCGGCGACGCTGCCGATGAGATAGCGGTCGATGCCACTTCGACCGTGAGTTCCCATCACGACGAGGTCGATGTCCCGCTCGTCGGCGTGGCGGATAATCTCGCTCGCGGGGGTTCCCTCTGTGACCGCGGTCTCGACTTCGACGCCGGCCTCGCGGGCCCTCTCGGCGACGCGGCCTAACACCTGCTCGCCGCTTTCGAGGAGCGCCTCGCGGACCCGTTCGAGCGAGAGCGCGGGCGCGGCGTAGCCGACCTCGCGCACGTCCGCGACGTAGAGCCCCACGAGCGTCGCGTCGTAGGTGCGGGCGTGTTCGATGGCGTGGTCCAAGGCGGCGTCCGCACAGTCGCTGCCGTCGGTCGGAAAGAGGATGCGAGAGTACATACGAGAACGTCGGACCGCGGCGCAAAAAGACCCGGACGCCTATTCCCACGCGATGGGAGCGGACGGCCGGGGCAGTCGGCCCGAAAGCGGTCGGCCGCGCCGCCAACGGTAGTTCGATTCTTCATGGTCGTTCGATTAGTTTATGTCCGACACGGCGATAGTTGGTCGCATGGACTTCGACATCCCGGCCGAACACCGGATGATTCGCGACACCGTCCGCGAGTTCTGCGAGGAAGAAATCGCGCCCATCGCGCAGGACATCGAGGACGAACACCGGTTCCCCGCGGAGATATTCGACCAGTTGGCCGAACTGGACGTGATGGGCGTCCCCATCGACGAGGCGTACGGCGGCCTCGGCGGCGACCAGTTGATGTACGCCCTCGTCGTGGAGGAGCTCGGTCGCGTCTCGGGCGGTATCGGCCTGTCGTACGCCGCCCACGTCAGCCTCGCGTCGAAGCCCATCGAGCTGTTCGGCACCGACGAGCAGAAGGAGCGCTGGCTCACGCCGCTGGCGACCGGCGAGTACCTCGGCGGCTGGGCGCTGACCGAGCCCGGTTCCGGGAGCGACGCCAGCGACATGGACACGGTCGCAGAGCGGGACGGCGACGGCTACGTCATCAACGGAACGAAGCAGTTCATCACGAACGCGAGCGTCGCCGGCTCGGTCCTCGTGAAGGCCGTCACGGACCCCGGCGCGGGCTACGACGGCATCTCGACGTTCATCGTCGACCCCGAGAACGACGACGGCTTCGAGGTGACGACCGAGTGGGACAAGATGGGCCTCAACTGCTCGCCGACCTGCGAGCTCTCCTTCGACGACTGCTGGGTCCCGGAGGACCGACTCCTCGGCGAGGAGGGCGAGGGCTGGAAGCAGACCATGAAGACGCTCGACGGCGGCCGCATCTCCATCGCGGCGCTCTCGGTCGGGCTCGCCGAGGGCGCGTACGGCCACGCGAAATCGTACGCCCAAGAGCGCGAGCAGTTCGACCGGCCGATTTCGAAGTTCGACGCCATCCGCGACAAGCTCGTCTCGATGCACCGCAAGACCGAGCGCGCGCGACTACTCACCCACAAGGCGGCGACGCGGTACGACGCCGGCGAGCGAGTCAGCCGGGAGTCCGCGCTGGCGAAACTCGACGCCTCGGAGGCCGCCCGCGAGGTCGCCGAGGACGCGGTGCAGGTGCTCGGCGGCTACGGGTACACGACCGATTTCGCCCCCCAGCGGTTCTACCGCGACGCGAAGCTCATGGAAATCGGCGAGGGGACGAGCGAGATTCAACACCTCATCATCGGCCGCGAACTCGGCCTCTGAGCGGCCGTCGAGTTCGGCGACGACTCACTCCGACTCGGCCATCGCCGACAGTCGGGCGACGTAGGAGAAACTGCGGACGTGGTCTTCTTCTGTCGGCGCGTCCTCGAAGTCCGAGGGGACGGTAAAGGAGACGACGCGCTCGCGAATCGTGTCGTGCGGCTCGTCGCCTATCCAGCCGATATCGCGGTAGTACGACGCCATCTCCAGCGCGCCGCGACCGCCGAGCCGTTCGACGAGGTGGACACACCAGTCGAGGAGCACGCGCTCGGCCCGCGGGGTCCGGGGAATCTCGTCGAGGAACGGCTCGCCGTCCGACGTGACCACGGCGGTCGTCGCGAGGAGGCGCTCGTGAGCCACGTCGCTCCACGTCCGATTTGTCGGCGCGTCGACCCAGTCGAACGACCGGTCGCCGGCCTCCCGTCTGAGTCCGGGGCCGGTCTGGTCGTCGGCGACGTTGGGATGACGTGACTCGCGCGGCATCTATCCCTGCGTGTGCGTCCGTCCGAATTAAGCGTTCGGGCGGCAGTCCGCGAGTTGACATGTCTTCGGATCGCGCGGGCCACGATGCGGGTTTGTAGTGTTATAACTGATAACTCGAAGTACTACGTGAGTAGAGAACGGTCGGTTCGGGTTCGTCGCTCAATCGTGTGGGGTATTTATGTCTCTGGCAAGTTCGATATCAGACTTGATAGATAGGACGAACTGCTTAAGTTCCGAACCGCCTACACGTTTGATATCGCTCCGATGTGACACTCATCGGAAAGAACAGTTCCAAGAGAGTCACAGATGCGAATCACGACCACTACATGACCGGCGTTGGGCAGTTCCCGTACGCGTACGCGCTGTTCGCCGCGGGTATCCTCGCTGGAGTCGTGACGCTCGTCGTTCTCGGTCGGTTTCGGCTCTACTCGCGGCGCGTCCGCCTCCCGTTCGCGATTTTGACGCTCTCCGGCAGTATCTGGGCCACCGCGTACGGGTTCGTCTTCCTCGCGACGACGCCGGGCGCCGAACTGTTCTACGCACATCTCTCGTGGGCCGGCGCGGCCATCCTCCCCACCATCTGGCTCGTCTTCGCGCTCGTCTACGCCGGCGAAGACCAACTTCTCACCACACAGATGCTCGGCTTCCTCTCTATCGAGCCGGGCGTCGCAATCGCCCTCGCCCTGACGAACCACTCTCACGGCCTGCTTGGGTCGCCGCTCAACCTCTGGACGGCCGCGCAGACGGACCGACTCGGTATCCCTGGCCCGGGTCTCCTCGGCCCACTCGGCCCCGAACTCCTCCTCCTCGCCCACGTTGTTTACGGGGCCGGCGTCGCCCTCGTCGGCGTGACCGTCGTCGGGAAGACGTATCTCAAGAGTTCGAACATCCACCGGCGACAGGCCGGATTCCTCGTCGTCGCCGGACTGATTCCCATCGGCGCGCTCGTCGGCGAGTTCTTCTTCCCAATCCGCGTCAACCCGGTTCCCGTCTCCCTCGGGGTCAGTTCGGTCGTCGTGCTCTGGGCGCTGTTCAGACACCAACTGTTCGATATCACGCCCATCGCCCGCGACGCGATTCTCTCCGAGATGCGTGACGCCGTCGTCGTCCTCGACGGGCAGGACCGAATCGTCGAGTCGAACGGTGCCGCCTCGGAGCTGTTGGAGCGCCCTGTTTCCGAGTGCATCGGCGAGTCCGTCCTCGAAAGCGTCCGCGTTCCGTCCGAGGTTCGGTCGGTGCTGGACGGTCGAGACAGAGCCGAAGCCGTCGTCGAAGACGGCGGCACGTGTCGCTACTTCGAGGTCCGGTCCGAATCGCTCGGCGACCGGACTCGCGACCGCGCGCGCCTGCTCGTGTTCTACGACGTGACCGAGCGCCGCCGCACCGAAGAGGAGTTCCGCGCGCTCATCGAGAACTCGCGGGACGTCATCACCGTCCTCGACGAGGACGGCGAGCGGACCTACACCAGCCCCTCGATGACCGAGGTGCTCGGCTATCAGACCGACGCGCTCGTCGGGGAGTCGGTGCTCGACCTCGTCCACCCCGAGGACAGAGACCGGGTCGCCGACTCCCTCAACGCGGTCATCACCGGCGACTCGCCCGTGCGCGAGGAGTTCAGAATCCGCCACAAGAACGGTACGTGGCGGCGGTTCGAGACGGTCGGCGTCGACCTCCTCGACGACCCCGCCGTCGACGGCGTCGTGTTGAACTCCCGGGACGTGACGAGCCGCCATCGCTACGAACAGCGTCTCCGGGTGTTGAACCGCGTCCTCCGGCACGACCTCAGAAACGACATGAACGTCATCCTCGGCCACGCCGACCTCCTCCTCGACGAACGCATCCCCGCCGAGTCGAAGGACCACGCCCGGACGATAAAGCGGAAGGCGTCGTCGCTCGTCGAACTCGGCGAGCAGACCCGGCACATCGACACGACGCTCACCCGCGGGTCGTCCGGGCTCGAACCCGTCGAGGTGGTCGAGCGCATCGAGGCGCAGTTAGACGACATCGAGTCCGACTACCCCGAAGTCATCATCCACCGGAACTTCCCCGACGAGATGTGGGTCTCGGCGGACGACCTCATCGAGTCGGCCATCAAGCACCTCATCGACAACGCGCTCGAACACAACGACCGCGTCATTCCGGAGGTCGGCGTCACGGTCGAGCGGAGCGCGATGTCGGCCGACTACGTGGAGATTCGAATCGCCGACAACGGGCCGGGCGTCCCCGACGCCGAGCTCTCCGTCCTCGAATCCGGGACGGAGACGCCGCTCCAGCACATCAGCGGCCTCGGACTCTGGTTGGTTCAGTGGATAATCGACCGCTCGAACGGTCGGCTCCGGTTCACGGAGAACGAGCCCAGAGGGACCGTCGCAATCGTCGGACTCCGGAGCGCCGACCGAGCGGCGTCCATCAGCGACGGCGGAACGGTGACGAGCGAGTCGGAGACGGACTAATTGCTGGGAGAATAACTCGGTACCGACCGAACCGCGTCCGAACGCAGGAAAACGAGACGACCCGAGAGCCGAGCGTGTTCAGGCCGCGTCCCGGAGGCGTACCGCGAGCCTGTGTGCGCCCTCGGCCGGGGCGACAACCGGGTCGTCGGGGACGACCACGTTCACCGGGCGGTCGAGTTCCGCGGCGAGACGCGCTTCGAACTCCTCGACTAGACCGGGGATGCACGCCATCCCGCCGGTGACGACGAGCGGGCGGGCGCGAGCGAGCTGGTAAGTCTTCATGTGCGAGTTCGCCAGCCGCGAGAAGAAGTCGCCGAGTTCGGCGACCGCGCTGTCGAGGTAGTCGTCCAGCGGCTCCATCACGCCCCGCTCGACGGTGAACTCGTGTGCGCCCTCGGCCTCGCGTTCGACCGCGTCGGTAAAGGGCTCGAAGCCGTCGAAGTCGGCGCGGGTCTCCTTGTACTCGCGGGCGGTGGCGGGGTCGATAGCCACTCGCCCGTCGGTCTCGGCTTCGACCGCCTCGGCGATGCGCCGGTCGACGCGGTCGCCGGACGCCTCCGCGGAGACGAACGGGAGCAACCGCTCTCCGCGTCGGTACGCGCACGCTTCGAGGTTCGTCGCGCCGAGGTTGACAGCGACGAACACCTCGTCGAGCGCCTCCATGCCGTCGCCGAGCGCCGGAATCGACGCGCACAGCGATTCGGGGACGCCCCGCGCGAGCGCCTCGCCGATGCCGCACTCGCCGACCGCGGTGCCGAAGTTGGCGAGACCGACCTCGTCGTCGACGGTCGGCATCGCGTAGACGACGGCGCTCTCCGCGGGGAGGTCGTGTCGCTCGCAGAGTTCGCGGACGAACCGCTCGAAGCGCTCGGCGTCGCGGGCGGTCGCGGGGACGCCCGAGCGGAGCATGAACTCCCCTCGTTCGGAGGGCTGTCGGAGCGCCTCCCCGCCGTGGCGGCCGCTCCCGTCGCCGGCGAGCGCGCCCTCGTCTTCGTCGTCATCGCCGACGAGGCACGAAGGGAGCCGAACCGTCGTCGCGGCGTCGCCGTCGTCGAAGACGAGCGCGGTCCGGGCGCTCCCGAACTTGACGCCGACGGCCGTCGGCGCGCCGCTCTCGCCGGCTTCGTTCGTCGCGTCGGCGCCGTTAGCGGCGGCTCTGTCGTTCGTCATGCGGTATCAACTCGATTCGGACTCGGCGGGCGGGTGATGCGCGCAGTCATGGTATACACTCGGTTGTCGGAAGGAGAGACCGTGTTCGAGACCCGGCGGTCGGCGTCACACCATCGAGGAGAGACGGGCGACGTAGACCAGGCTCAGCAGGTGGTCGTCGACGTCGAGGTCGGTCGGTTCGTCGACGTCGGCGGAGAAGCCGAGGAGGTAGTCCCGGAGCGTCTCCTCGACGTCGGGCGTGACCCAGTCGACCGTCTGGTAGTACCGGAGGGCGTCCATCGCCCGCTTGAACCCGCCTTTGAGGACGAGAAACTCGAGCCAGTCGAAGACGACGCGCTCCGCGCCGTACTTGTCCGGAAGCGAGCGGAGGTACGGCTTTTCGACGCCGTCTTCCTCGCCGCGAGACTGGTGGACGAGCAGGTGTTCGAGCTGGCTCGACCGGAGCGCCTCGGACGCCTCCTGTCGGCTCCGGTCGAAAAGCGGGTTGTCGAACCGGAAGGGGCTCCGGTCGTCGAACCGGCCGTCGTCGAAGCGGCTGTCATCGAATCTACCGTCATCGAATCTAC
Source organism: Haloferax marisrubri (assembly GCF_001469875.2). GTDB lineage: Archaea > Halobacteriota > Halobacteria > Halobacteriales > Haloferacaceae > Haloferax > Haloferax marisrubri. Next base: position 165,884 of record NZ_LOPW02000017.1, read on the forward strand.
CGTCATCGAATCGGCCGTCGCCGTTCCGTCTGGGTCGTGGGGCGTCACGCGCGATACGTCGAAGTTCGTCTGGGTCGTATTCGTCCGGGTCCAAGTACATGGGTCACCTCGTTCAGGACGGCACGATTCCCCCCAAGTCCCCCGACTCAGGGCGGCGGAGAGCGCAGAGCGCTGTCCGTGGTGTCACACGCGATATCGCACCGTGTCGGTGAAAGCATTCGAAGGGGGCGACATAAATCTATTCGAGGCGCTATCAGAACTGATATCTCCGGTCGAACACCGAGACGTCGAGGGCAGTATCGTTGGCGGCTCGGCTCGGCGGACTCGGTCGGCGCTCGACGTGTTCACTCCGGGCGAGAGTCTCGTCGAAATTCGGCGGAAAAACAGCGCTAGAGGACGTGATTGCCGCTTTTTGCGCTCCGAACGCGGAGGTCGCCGGTCTCGCTGTCGAGCTCCAACGAGCGGCCGTGGGAACCGCCGACGTCCTCGGCGACGACGTCGATACCGAACCCGTCCAGCGTCGTTCGCGTCGCGGCGACGTTTCTGTCGCCGATACTGCCGTCGCCGTCGGCCGAAGTGAAGTCGAACATCGTGCTTCCCCCGGCGATTTTCGCGACGACGCGGTCGATGTCCGCCCCGGCGGCTCGCATCTCCGAGAGCAGGAGCTCGATGCCGGTGTCGACGAACTTCGCCGGCTCGCCGCCGTCGTCCGCCTCCGGGAGCATCGCGTGTGCGAGACCGGAGACGCCGGTCTCGGGGTCGTACAACGCGACGCCGATACAGGAGCCGAGACCGCTCGTCGTCAGCGTGCTCTCGTCGCCGGAGACGGCGTAGTCGGCGATTCCGACCTTGATTCGACCGGAGCGGGCCGCGGGCGTGTCCGTGGTGTATACTTGCATTGCTGAGGTGCCTCTACGGAGGGTTCACGCGGCGGGCGAGAGTTGCTTGAGCGCCTTGCGCAGCTCCGTCTCGTCGGGCAGCGCGTAGATATCGCAGGTGAACTCGTCGTCGTCCGTCCGAATGGTCGAGTCGATGAGGAACGCGTACTCCTGAGACTGCGCGAGATCGGTCGCGAGCGGGTCGATGATGGCCGACCCGATATCGTGGACGTGCTTCGGCGGCGAGATGTCGATGGTCGTTTCGAGCGCGTTGGCCCAGCCGTCGAGGAAGCCGGAGGTCGTGATGTTCCCGATTTCCTGAATCGCGCTCTGGCGCATCGCTTCGTCGCCCTCCATACCCGGGAGGAGGCTACTCGCGATGTTCTCGGCCGACGGCTCGTCGAAGAGGATGGCGATGTAGCCGCTCGGCGTCCCGCTGAACTCCAAGACGACGCCGCGGCGAACCGCGTCGGTCAGCGACATCGGCACCCCCTCGATGGGGACGAAGCTCAGCCGACTCACCTCGACGGTCGTGTCGATACCCGTCATCGCCGTGATGTCCTCCGAGGCCTGATTCGCGCCGTCGTTTATCATCTCGGAGAAGGCGGCGAACGACTCGACAGGGAGCGCGCCGTCCTCGCCGCTCGCCTCGACGATGGTCTCGATGGACGAGGCGGTCGGCACCATGTACAGGTCGAACTCGATGGCGTTGTCCGCGGCCTCCAACTGGTTGCGGAAGACGAGCACGTGCTCGTCGTCGCCGCCGTTCTCGAAGCCCTCGGCGTCGACGTGGTCGAGCGGGCCGTCGTTCTCGTCGTCGACGTAGGTCGGCGTCGTGATATCGACGGTGGTGTCGAGGTAGTCGGCCCAACCGTCGATGAAGCCGCCGAGCATGATGTTCGCGACCTCCTTCAGGCTACTCTCGGCGAGTTCTCCCTCGGCGTCGGTGGCGTCGATGCCCGGCATCAGCGCGTCGACCAACCGCTCTGCGGACTCGGGTGAGAACGCCAACACGGTGTGGCCGTCCAGCCCGCCCGAAAAGCCGATGTGGACGCTCACGAGGTCGCGCTCGGCGAACTCGTTTTCGACGTCTGACTTCGTTCCGAGTTCCACCTTGGTGACGTTGACGTACGTGTCGATACCGGCGAGCGTGGTCAGAGAGCCCGCGGCTTTCTCCGCGCCCGAGTGGGCGAGCCGACTGAACGTGCGAAGCGACCGGACGTCGAGATTCATGCCTCAGCCTGAATCACGTCGGCGATTGCCTGGAGCACGTTCGGCTTCTGGAACGGCTTCGTGATGTAGCCGTCCGCCCCCGCCTCGACCGCCTCGCGCATCTTTTCTTCCTGTCCGACCGACGTGCACATGATGACCGATGCGCCGGCGTCGAGTGACTTGATTTCGGACGTCGCTTCGATGCCGTTTCGAATCGGCATCACGACGTCCATCGTGACGACATCGGGTTCGAGTTCGCGGTAGAGTTCCACCGCTTCGACCCCGTTTTCGGCCTCGCCGACGACTTCGTGTTCACCCTCGAGGAGCTGTTTGAGGAGGTTCCGCATGAACGCAGAGTCGTCCACGACCAGTACCTTGCTTGCCATACCTCCAGATTTCCGAAAATCACACCATAAACCCTTCCTCCCCATTATCAAGGCTGATACGGCATCGAGAGCGCGGTTCGCCCGCGTCACACCGTATCGGCTGAGGATTCGAGCGTTCCGCCGCTCGAACCGGAACCCGTCACCGGCGCGTCATCGGCCGCATCAGCGTCGGCGCGGCGGGAACGAAGCGCCGGTGTCTTCGACGGCGTCGAGAAGGTCGCCGATGCTGTCGTCGCGTCCGAGTCCGTGTGCAGTCGCGAGCGCCTCGACGGCTCGGGCGGGATAGGTGACCTGCACCTCCGAAGCTAAAAGCAGGATACCGAGCACCTCGTCGCGCGGCGTGTCGGCGCTGCCGACGGCGTCGGCGTACCACGAGAGAAACGAGTTGACGACCTCGGTCACGTCGTCGGAAACGGTCTCGTGGCGGGTGACCTCGCCGTCGACGAGCGCGGTGGTGACGAGCGCGTGGTCCGCGCGGACCGCCCCGACGCGTTCGGCGAGCAGGCGGCGGGCGAGGACGGCCCGCTTTTTCGGGTCTTTCGGGAGGACGAGTTCGGGAGTCGGCGCGTCTTCGCCGCGCTCGCCGTCCTCGGTTTCGTCCTCGGAACCGGGCGGTGTGGCGGCCGCCGCGTCGGACGCTTGACGCTCGTCGTCGGCGGCGTCATCGACCGGCGTTGGCGGCCTGTTGTCTCCCGTCGAGATGACGTACCGGCCCGTGTCGAGCGCCGCGACGTGCTCGTCGCGGCTGATATCCAGGTCCTCCGCCCCGACGACACCCTGTTCCCGCGGGTGATTGGGAGGACGTTCGTCCTCGTCGTCCATCGGCGGATGCTCGGTGCCGTGGCATATAATCCCATCGTCACCGTGCGTGGGGGACTCACTACTATGACTGAGAACGTGGCAGATGGACAACCAACACATTGACAAGCCGCGCGTCCTGATAAATCTCCATCTATGGAGTCTGACAGGACCCTCTCGGCACTGGGGAACGAATACAACCCAGACATCCTCCGTGCCGCGGACGAACCCCACTCGGCACAGGAGTTCAGCGAGATGTTGGATATTCCCATCGCGACCTGTTATCGCCGAATCGAGGAACTGACGGCCGCGGGCCTCCTCGAACTGCACGACCGGGTTCTCTCCGACGAGCACCGACGAACGAACGTCTACCGCCGCGAAGTCGACGAAATCGTCGTCCGGTTCGAAGGCGACGACTACACGGTCAGCGTGACCGAGCGCCCGGAGGTGAAGAACAAACTCGACGACGTGTGGCGGAAGATTACGCAGGACTGAACCGCTCCGGCTCCGGACTCTTTTCTTACGTTTTCTGAGGTAAGTACCACTAGCGTCTCGCGTGAGCGTGCGAAGTATTTTACTTATCGACGCATCGGCCGTGCGATATCAGTCTTGATAGTGAGGGCCGTAGCGTTATGTAGCACCTGTCCCAGTTGACGAGTGACGGTTCCCCGCTCCCCGCTGAGTGTGGGACCAAACCCACGACAACCCATGTTCGAAAACATCAAAGAAGACCGGGGTCAGGTCGGTATCGGGACCCTCATCGTCTTCATTGCGATGGTTCTGGTCGCCGCAATCGCGGCGGGCGTCCTCGTGAATACGGCTGGCTTCTTACAGGCCACTGCCGAGGACGCCGGACAGCAATCCGTGAACAAGGTCACTAACCGTGTCGACGTCGTCAACGCCCACGGACTGGTCAACCAGTCCGGTGAGGAGCGTACCGTCGACCAGATCTTCCTGACCGTTCGTCTCGCGGCCGGCTCCGGAAGTGTCTCTCTCGAAGATACGACGGTCAAGTACCTGAGTGAGACCACCGCGCGGACGCTCACCTACAACGACACCAACGCCGCCAACGATCAGGCGGACCCCGCTAACCTGACGACTGGCAACAACTTCACCGCGGGCGTCCTCGAGGACAGCGACGGTTCGTTCGAGGTCCTCAACGAGCAGTCCGACCGCGCTGAGATCGTCATCAACACCTCGACGGTCGAAGGCTCCTCCGCCAACGGTACGGCGACGGGCCAGACGGTCAAGCTCGACATCACCAGCCGCAACGGTGGTACGACGCAGGTCATCCTGACGATGCCCCAGCAGCTCGCGGGCAAAGATAACAACGACCCCATCGCGCTCTAAGGAGGTTCATATGTTCAACAACATTACTGACGACGACCGCGGTCAGGTCGGTATCGGCACGCTCATCGTCTTCATCGCGATGGTTCTGGTCGCCGCAATCGCGGCGGGCGTCCTCGTGAACACGGCCGGCTTCCTGCAGGCGACTGCCGAGGACGCCGGTGAGCAGTCCGTGAACAAGGTCACCAACCGCGTCGAAGTCCTCAACACCCACGGGACGGTCGGCGACGGTGACCACATCGACAACATGACGCTTACTGTCCGTCTTGCGGCTGGATCGGACGCTGTGGACATGAACGAAACGTCGATTAAGTACCTCAGCAGCGACAACGTCGTCACGCTTACGAACAGTACGTCTGCAACGGCGACTGCAACGGAGTTCAACCTCTCGAAGGTAACCGATGACGATGGTTCCTTCGGCGTGCTTAACAGCATGAACGACCGCTACGAGGTCGAAGTCAACACGGATGCGATCGAAGGTTCTGGCCTCGAAACGGGCGAGCAGGTCACCCTCGAAATCACCTCCCGCACGGGCGGGACGACGCAGGTCATCCTGACGATGCCCCAGCAGCTCGCGGGCAAGACGCAGGGCGAACCGGTCGAACTGTAACCCGACTTCGCAGCTTTCCTTTCATTTTAGCGACCTCGACCGCCGAGCGGCGGCGCTGTCATGTGCTCGTGATACACAACTCAGAGAGACAACTAACTGGACCGGAACGACGCGCTCGCTCGCTGGGAGTCTCGGACAACACGTTCGCTCGGCGGTGACCACCGCGAGTCGCGTCGAGACGGCCGGGAGGTGAAACGAACCGAACTGGACCGTCCGACAGCGACACGACCCGGAGCGAACACAACCGAACTGACTTGACGAGCACGGCGCGCGCTCCGCGTTCGGGAACGTCGGAACAGTCGATTCGGTGAAGACAGAAAAAGAGCCGCCGAGACCGGGGCCGCTCGCCGACGAATCCGGCGCGTTACTCGGTCTCTTCGCCGAACCACGGCGGGGATTCGCCGACCATGGAGAACCCGGCCGCCTGCTCGTATATCTTGATGCCGCCCTGTGCGATCTCCAGCGGGAACATCGAGTTCTTGATGCTCTGCTTGCGCATCTTCGCTACCCAGATGTAGCGGTTGCTCGTCGCGCCCGCGGGGCTCTGGATGAGGTAGATGTTCCCGTCGGTCAGGAAGTTCTCGAGGCCGATGTCGGTCTCGGGGAAGATGGCCGACTGCTCGGTGGTCAGAAGCGAGGTGAGGCCGCTGTCCTTCAGGATGTCGATGAACTTCAGCAGGTACTGGCGCTGTTCTTTCTCGTCGTCGAAAAACAGCTGGAACATCGTCAGCGAGTCGAGGACGAGTCGGTCGTAGTTGGTGTCCTGCAGGTCGCCGAGGATGCGGTCGAGCGTCGTCGAGAAGTCACCGTCGCGGAGGAGCGTCCGCTTGTCGTAGACCTTGATGTCACCGGACTCGACGTACTCGTGCCAGCGGTCGAAGCCGATGGACTCGGCCGCCTCGCGGATGTCGTCTTCGGTCTCTTCGAAGGTGAGATACAGGCCGCCTTCGTCGAACTGGTCGACGCCGTTGTAGAGGTACTGGAGTCCGAGGATACTCTTCCCTGTCCCCGGGTTGCCGCTGATGAGCACCGCGGCGTTCTTGACGATACCGCCGTTCAGGATGGAATCGAGCCCTTCGACACCGGTCTTGACTAGTTCTGTCATGGTTGTGTTGAAACGTGTGTTGGCTGTCGGGCGAACATCCGTGCCGACGCCGGATAATTCTTCTTACCGCCGCTACGGCGTCGTCTGACTTTTATTACACGTCCACCGAGCGGAAATACCGGGGCGCACAAATATCGGGTCTGATAACGGGACGGGAACTTTCTTGTACCGACTTACGTACCTTGCACCAATGTTACCTGCTCCCCCGAGTCCGTCGGACCGCCCCGGCCGGTCCGCCGCTCGGACGGGTGACAGGCCGTCGCTCGAACGAATCGCCTCGCAGACGGTGCGGAGGTGCTCGCCGCGAGCATGATGGAGTGGCAGAACGACGAAGACACGGCCGACGCCGGGGACGAAACGGACACGGAAGGACAACACATGTCATCAGACGATGGACTTGGATTCGAGGAGGGGATAGACGACCTCTCCGACGAGTTTGGTGACTTCGGCGACGACCTCGACGACGGATTCGGCGACGACGACGAATTCGGCGGATTCGGCGACGACAACAGCGAGGAACTCGCAGAGCTCGAAGATCGCATCGGCGAACTCGAGAACGAAGTAAGCGCCATCTCGTCGGGGATGAACACCGTCCGCGAAGAGAACAAACAGATCGGTGAGACCGTCGAAGAGCTCGACGACACGATTCGCAAACTGCTCGACATCTACGAGATGGTCACCCGCGGCATCAACCCGTTCGTCGACGACGCCCGCGAGATGGGTGGCCTCGACGGCGGTGGCGGGTCGTTCGGTCTCTTCGAGGCGGAAGCCGAAGACGAAGAGCACCTCGACCCGGAGGTGGCGAACGCCGACGCGGAGTCGTTCTTCGACGACGACTTCGGCGAACTTGACGCCGAGGAGGGCGCGAAGGAAGCGGAACTCGCCGCGGAGGACGAACTCGTTGAAGCGGAACGCGAGAGCCCCGCGGACGTGCTCGATGACGACGACGAGACCGACGAGGCCGACGACTCGGGCGGCGCGGGCGGCGCGAGCTTCGACGACCTCAAAGAACAGTACGAGGAGGGCGGCGGCTGGGACGAAGAAGCGGAAGAGGAGGCCGACGAGGCCGACGACCTCGCCGCCGCTGCCGACCTGGAAGACGAAGAAGAAGCGACGTTCGACGACGCGGAGTCGGTCGAACCCGAGGTCGAGGCCGACGAGGACGAAGACGACTTCCCGGTCGAGGAGGCGCTCGACGCCGACCCGGCCGACGAAGCGTCCGAACCCGAACCCGAGCCCGAACCGGAGCCAGCGGTCGAAGACGCCGACGGCGACGTTCGCAAGACGCTCGACGAACTGGAGGCCGAGTACGCCACCGCGGCGATGGCCAAAGACGAGTTGTCCGACGACGCGGCCGACGAGGACGATTCGGCCGCCGAACCCGACCCGTCCCCGGCGGTCGAGGAGTCAGACGCCTATCTGACGGGTCTCCCGTCGAACTACGTCTCCGAGGTGCTCGTCCTCGAATGGGCCGAACACCTCGTCACGGTCGGCGGCGCGCTCGGCGCGTCGCGCGCGCTTCGCCAGTATCGGGAGCAGGACTGGATATCGCGCGCCGTCGAGAGCGAACTGAACGCCCACGTCGGGCAGATAGCGCCGTCGGTCGAAGACGCCGACGACCACGAACTCCGCATCGACGACCACCAGACGAGTCTCGCGTACGTCTGCCGCCTCGCGGAGGACGTTCCGCGGGGACAACTGTACGACGAGTTGGTCGCCTACGGGGGGAGATTCGATGGGATTCGGTGTTAGCGGCTCGACCGCGATTATCTTCCTCGGCGTCCTCGTCGCCACGGGGACGCTGTACACAGCGACGTCCAACGCGTCGGAGAACGTCCTCGAAGCGCAGGACGCCGACGCGGAGCGGGCGCTCGAACGGACGAACACGGACATCGCCGTCACGAACGCGACCTACGACGCGGGCAACGAGAGCCTCACCGTGAACCTGACGAACGCCGGCTCGGAGACGCTCTCGGTGAGCGAGACGACCTTGCTCGTCGATAACGTCTACGTCGACGTACCGGCGGCCAACGCGAGTGTCGACGGCGACACCGGGACGGACCTCTGGTACGCCGGCGAGAACCTCTCGCTCGTCGTCGATGCCGACCCCACGCCCGAGCGCGTGAAGGTCGTCACCGGGAGCGGCGTCGCCGCCACGGGGGCGGTGAGCTAGATGGCCGACATCTCCGTTCCGAGCCTCATCCTATTCATCGCCAGCATCGTCGTCGCCGCCGGCGTCTCGGGCGTCCTCATCGACACCGTGACCGGCATCAGCAGTTCGCTCGACGAGCGCGGCGGCGACGTGAGTACAGAGATCAGAACCGACATCGAAGTCATAAGCGACCCGCAGGCGGGCGTCTACGACGGCGCGAACGACAACCTCTCGGTGTACGTCAAGAACACCGGCCTCAGGACGCTCCCGGCGACCAGCGGCGGCTTCGATATCATCGTCGGCGGACAGTATCAGACCAACGTCACGGTGAACGTCGTCGACGGCACCGAGTGGCGGCCGAGCAACGTCATCGAACTCACGGTGACGGACATCGCGTTGAGCTCGGGCGACTACCGGATGACCGTCGTCGTCGACGGTGACGAAGAGGTGTTCGAATTCCGCGTATCATGAGCAGTCAATTCTCTCTCGGGCTATCCGGGCACGACCGTCTCGAAAAGGAACTCGGCGGCGGCATCCCCAAGGGTGCAATCGTCCTCATCGAAGGGGACTACGGCGCCGGCAAAAGCGTGCTGTCGCAGCGATTCAGCTACGGCTTCTGCGACGAGGAAACGGTGGTGACGCTCGTCTCGACCGAGTTGGGCGTCCGCGGCTTCCTCGACCAGATGCACTCGCTTTCGTACGACATCGTCAAGCATCTGCTCGACGAGCGAATCCTGTTCTTACAGGCCGAAATCGACAGCAGCGGCGCGCTCTCCGGCGGCAGCAGTCAGAAGGAGCGCAAACAGCTCCTCCGGCGGCTGATGGACGCCGAGACGCTCTGGGACGCCGACGTCATCATCATCGACACGTTCGACGCCATCCTGCGCAACGACCCGCAGTTCGAGGCGCTGGTCCGGCAGAACGACGAGCGGCAGGCCGCCCTCGAAATTATCTCGTTTTTCCGCGAGCTGACGACGAAGGGCAAGACCATCATCATCACCGTCGACCCGTCGTCGGTCGACGAGGGCTCCATCGGTCCGTTCCGCTCTATCGCCGACGTCTACTTCGAACTGGAGATGGTGGAGGTCGGAAACGACGTTCGCCGGAACATCTTCGTGAAGCGTTTCGCGGGGATGGGCCAGCAGGTCGGCGACCGCGTCGGCTTCTCCGTCCGGTCGGGTATCGGACTCGTCATCGAGTCGAGGAGCGTGGCGTAGATGGCGACCGAACACGGCTCCGCCAGACTGTCGGACGACCTCAAGCGCCTCGCGATGCAGTGGCCGCACCTGCGGGACCACCTCAAGCGGTTCCGTCAGATCACCGGCGAGTTCCCGATGCTCGTCGACGAGCCGGGCGACTACGAGTCCCGGCGTCCGAACATCATCTACCCGCTGGGCGGCCCCGTGTTCTGCCAGATATACGGCAACTTCGGCGAGACGACGAAGTACTACACCATCGAACCCGAGATGGACGACGACGAACTCGAGGTGTTCGGCCGGGTCAAGGACAAACTCCTCGAACGCAGCGTCTCGAAGCCGGCGCCCGAAGAAAGCGCCGACTACGAAGAGCGCATCGAGGAGTTGCTCTCCGAAATCGTCCACATCGAGGGCGACGACCGTGGGCCGCTCGGCTCCGTGGCCAAGCGACTCGACGTGGCCGGCATCGAGGTCTCGCAGACGACCTACGACAAGATACAGTACCGGCTCGTCCGCGACATCGTCGGCCTCGGGCCGCTCGAACCCATCATGCGCGACCCGGAGAACGAGGACATTCACGTCATCGGTCCCAGTCAGGTCGACGTCGACCACGGCACGTTCGGCCTGCTGGAGACGAGCGTCGAGTTCGACAGCAAAGAGCAGTTCGACAACTGGCTCCGCAACATGGGTGAGCGCATCGGCGACCCCGTCTCCGACGCCCACCCCATCGTGGACTCAACGCTCCCCGACGGCTCGCGTATCAACATCATCTACTCCGACGACGTGTCGCTGAAGGGGTCGTCGCTCACCATCCGTCAGGGCGACGACGTGCCGCTTTCGGTGTTCCAAATCGCAAAGTGGGGGACGCTCTCGCCCGAGTTGGCCGCGTACCTCTGGATTGCGCTGGAGAACGAACGCACCATCTTCGTGGTCGGCGAGACGGCGTCGGGCAAGACGACGACGCTCAACGCCATCCTCTCGTTCATCCCGCAGGACTCGAAGATTTACACGGCGGAGGACACCGCAGAGGTGCTCCCGCCGCACGACACGTGGCAGCAACTTCTCACCCGTGAGGGCCGCGGCTCCGACTCCGAAGTCGACATGTTCGACCTCGTCGCGGCCGCGCTCCGTTCCCGCCCCGACTACATCATCGTCGGGGAGGTCCGTGGTGAGGAGGGGCGCATGGCGTTCCAGGCGGCCCAGACCGGTCACCCGGTGATGCTCACGTTCCACGCGTCCGACATCGTCTCGATGATTCAGCGTTTCACCGGCGACCCAATCAACGTCCCCGAGACGTTCATGGACAACTGCGACATCGCGCTGTTCCAGAACCGCGTCCGCCGGGGCAACGACATCCTCCGCCGGGTGACGAGCGTCCAGGAAATCGAGGGCTACTCGAAGGAGATGGGCGGCGTCGTCACCCGCGAGGCGTTCTACTGGGACCCCGTCCAAGACGAGATTATCTTCCAGGGGATGAACAACTCCTTCATCATGGAACAGAAGGTCGCGACGCTTCTCGGCTACGACGACACCCGGAAGATATACGACGACATCCAGTTCCGCGCCGAACTCGTCCGCCGGGCGATTCAGGAGAACGTCCTCGGCTACCACGAAGTGAACGAACTCATCGAGGACTACCAGCGCGACGGCGTCGAGGGACTGCCGTTCGACATGGCGAGGGTGTAGCGAGATGGCAGGGGAACAGAGCGCGTCGATGCAGGCGGTGCAGGTTCGGGACTTCATCAGCGACATCATCGAGTCGTACGAGAAGATGCCGATGGCGCTTCCGCGGTACCTGCTCGCGGTGCTCGGCCCCGCCGTCGTGTTCTTCATCCTCTCTGTGGCCGGAGCCATCGCGCTCCCGCTTCCCCTCCTCGTCCGCATCCCCGTGTTCCTCCTCGGCGTGTTGCTGTTGGGCGGGGCCGTCCTCTACCCCCGGCTCCTCGTCGAGCAGACGCGCCGCAGCCTGGAGAACCAACTCCACCTCCTCATCACGCACATGACCGTGCTCTCGACGACGAACATCGACCGCGTCGCCGTGTTCCGCACGCTCGCGCGCGAGGAGGAGTACGGCGAGTTGGCGACGGAGATGAACCGCATCGTCCAACTGGTCGACGCGTGGAACCAGTCGCTCGACGACGCCTGTCAGCGCCGGGCGCGGGAGGTCCCGTCGAAGCCGCTCGCCGACTTCCTCGACAGGCTCGCGTACTCCATCAACGCCGGCCAGAGCATCGACGACTTCCTCCTGGGCGAGCAGAACGCGATGATTCAGAAGTACATCACCGTCTACGAGAGCGCCCTCGGGAACCTGGAGGTCATGAAGGACCTCTACCTCTCGATGATTCTGTCGATGACCTTCGCCATCATCAACGCCATCGTGCTCCCCATCCTGACGGGGACCGACGCGACGATGACCATCGGCGCGGTCATCGTGCTCTTCGTCTTCGTGCAGTTGGGGTTCTACTTCGTCATCCGGACGATGTCGCCGTACGACCCGCTGTGGTTCCACCAGCGCGAGTACCGAACCAAGGCGAACCGGCAGATAGACATCACGCTGTACGGGGCGGTCGGCCTCTCTATCACGATGGTGCTCGTGCTCGCGTTGGGCACGTTCAACCTGACCGCCGTCGGCGAGGTGGTCCGTCCCATCATGATGGAACTCCCGATTCCGCTCCTCATCTCGACGCCGCTGACGCCGCTCGCGGTCCCCGGCATCGTCGCGCGCCGCCACGAGAAACGCATCGGCGAGCGCGACGAGGAGTACCCCGGCTTCATCCGCGCGCTCGGGGCCTCCGAGACGGCGAAACAGAGCACGACGACGGCCGTCTTGGAGACGCTCAAGACGAAGGACTTCGGCGTCCTCTCGCGGGAGATATCGCGGCTGTACACGCGGCTTCGGATGCGGCTCGACCCCGACCGCTCGTGGTTCTTCTTCACCGCGGAGACGAACTCCTACCTCGTCCAGAAGTTCTCCGAGATGTACAACGTCGGGCGGTCGATGGGTGGCAAGCCGAAGCTCCTCGGCGAACTCATCAGCCGCAACATGAACGAGATTATCAAGCTCCGCCGCCAGCGGAAGCAGTCGACCGTCACGCTCATCGGCGTCCTCTACGGCATCACGGCCTCCGCGTCGTTCGCGTTCTTCATCGGGCTGGAAGTCGTCGAGATTCTCGCGTCGTTCTCGACGCAGATGAACCTCGACAGCCTCCAGTTCGGGACGCTCATCTACGCCGGCGTCTACGACGTGCCCTTCATCGAGTACATGCTGACGCTCATCATCCTGTTTAACGCCCTCCTGTCGTCGCTCATGATTCGGATGGTCGACGGCGGGCACAAGGCGAACGCGTACCTCCATTTCGTGATGCTCGTCTGGGTGGGCTCCCTGATGGCGGTCGCCACCTCGTCGCTCGCAGGAGCGCTGATTAGTATATGACTGAAGACGGACCACAGACCCGAGATTCGATGCCAGACGCGGCAGGCGAACAGACCGCACAGGAGGCCCGCTCCCGCGCGCCCGAAGGGGGCGACGTGGCGAAAAGCGACCTCCTGCAGGCGTACCGCCGGAAGAAGTCCGAGCCGTCGGACGAACGCGAGGAACAAGAGCGGGCGCGCTCGAAGAAACAGACGGAAAAGCGGACCAGCGACGGCGAATCAATCGTCGTCGACTTCGTCGCCAACTTCGTCGCCGGCGGCAACGCCTCGTTCGAGCCCGTCAAGGGCCGCGTCCTGATGAGCCAGCGGCGGCTCATCCTCGCCACCTCGAAGGCCAAGACCGTCATCCCCATCACCTCCATCTTCGATATCGCCGTCGGGCAGGTCCCCCCGGAGGTCGAGGAGTTCTTCGACTACACGGTGATGGTCGGCTATATCATCGGCCGCCAGCGCCGGACGACCGTCATCGGCGGCGACCGCGAGACCATCGAGAAGTTCTCGCTGTTGCTGTTCCGCGCGGCGCTCAACGGCTCGCGCGCGCAGGTCACTCACCCGGCCCGCATCGGCGGGCGCGTCCTCGACACGGAGCGACAGCCGTCCGGCCTGCATCTCGACTACGAGGCCGTCACGTTCCCCGACGACGACGGCCCGCTCACGGAGAACGGCGACCCGTTCCACATCGACCTCGCGAGCGTCATCTTCTTCGAGGTGCTCGAACGGACCGTCGACGGCGAAAAGCGACTGGTGCTTTCGGTCCAGCACGTCAAGCAGGGCCAGACGGTCACCTCCGAGATAACGCTCGACTCGCGGCGGAAGATGAACATCCTCGGGCGCTACCTCAGACTCGTCTACCACTGGATAAAGTCCGGCGTCCGCAACGTCGAGGTCACGGAACAGGGTCTCGAAGTCCTCGTCGGACTGTACTCCGCCGGCGAGATGGCCGCCGAGGTCGACTTCAGCGAACTCCTCGGCGTCGAAGAGGAGGTCCTCGAAGCGGAACTGGAGAAACTCCACGAGGAGGAACTCATCGGCGACGACGAGCTTCCGACCTCGCTGACGCCGCAAGGGCGGTTCGTCGTCAACGAGGAAATCGAAGACGTGAACGTCTGAAACTGTTTTTTTAGCGGGAGCGGTTCCGTCCGATGGTTGCGAAGAACTATCAACTGGGCAACTAATCGGCCACCATGCGGACGCGGACCTCGGCGCTCGTCGGACTGGGAATCGGAAGCGCGGTCAGCTACTCCTTCGGCTTCCGACACGGCGACGCGTTGGTCGGCGTCGTCTTCCTTCTCACGTACACAATTGCGGGCTTCGGATTCGTTGCCTTTCCCGCGTACCGCTGGCGGTGGTCCGGGCCGAACGACCACTTCTGGTACACTATAATCGGCGTCCTGAGCGCTCTGTTACCGATTCTTTCGATTCACGGTCTGGGCTTCGAACCCGGAGAGCGCGTGCGGGGCATCGTTCTCTTGGCCGGGCTCTGGTTGGGAGGCGTCTACGGCGGAATCGCGCTCGAACGGGCCTCTCGGCGCGCGACCGACGACTGACGAGCGCGACGCGTCGCTCTCCGTCCGGTGACTGCCCCGCAAAAATCCGAGTGCCGACTACTGTTCGTTGATTGCGTCCGACGCGATACTGCGGCCGCGGGCGTTGAGTTGCACCTCGTGGCGCACGCGAATCTCCTCGACGACGTTGTGGTCGATGAGTCGCTGAAAGAGTTCCTCGACCTCGTCCACGTCGAGGCCGAGGAAGTTCGGAATATCGAACGGTGAGACACCGGAGTACAGCGCCGTGAGGACCTGTTTGTCCGTCTCGCTCAGTTCGATAGAGGTCTCCGAAAGCTCCTCGCCCTCGCGGAGGAGCGTATAGAGGAAACTGACGGCGCGGTCGGAGCTGGAGATGTACGTCTGGAGGCTCGTCCCCTCGTCATCGGAGTGTTCGACCTCGATGACGCTCCGGTGTTTGTCGACGATGGTCCGCTCGCCGGTCTTCACGTCGCCGATGTCGTCGAGCCGTATCTCGACGAACTTGCCGCCGACGGTCGCCATGCTCACGGCCTCGTCTTCGACTTTGAGCCGGGACTTCTCCCACTCGGTGTTCTGGACGACGCCGCCGGCGACCGCGGGGTGTCGCGCGAGGAACTGCTCGGTGTTGAGGAGCGCCCCGAAGAAGTCCGTCTCGAACTCGTCGTAGTCGACGGGCGCGAGCAGGACGACGCCCGACGGGATGTGGACGCTGAAGTAGTCGGAGACGGTCGCGATGCGCTGGTTCACGTCGTACCGGCCGCCGAACTCCTGTATCTTCGAGAGCTGAATCGTCCGCTTGCCGCCCGTGCCCGCGAGGATGAGTCGCCTGTTCGAAAGCAGGATTCGACCGCTCGTCCAGTCCACGTCGTGTATCTCCCGGCCGTTCTTGACGACCTGGAGGAACCGACCGCGGGTGTCTCCGAGCTTTTGCTCACCGGGTTTCATCGCTCACCTCCCGACCGCGGTGTCGCTCGCGCGGTAGATGCGGAGTCGTTTCTCGACGGGGTCGAACTGCTGTCTACACGTCGGCGGGATGGTCTCTGTCATGCCGATGGTGAGATAGCCGTCCGGCTTCAGCGCGGAGCCGAGCGTCTCGAAGACGGCGCGCTTCGACTCGGCGTTGATGTAGATGAACAGGTTCCGGCAGACGACGAGGTCGAACGTCCCCGGCGGCTCCTCGCGGATGAGGTCGCGCCGCTCGAAGCGGACCATGTCGGTGACGGCGTCTTTCACCTGGAAGGTGTCGTCGTCGCGGTCGACGAAGCGCTCCCAGCGGCCGATGGGGTCGAGCTGCTCGGCCACGTCGTTCGTCTCGGAGGCGCGGTACTCGCCCGCTCTGGCGGCGCGGAGAATCTCGCGTTTGATGTCCGTGCCGACGATTTCGATGCGTCGCTCGTCGACGCGGTCGTCGTCGTGGGCGAGCATCGCCAGCGAGTAGGCCTCGCGGCCGTCCGAGCAGGCCGCGCTCCATATCTTGATGGGGTCGTGGCGGCTCCCCCGCGAACTCAGGTCGCGGAGCACCTCGCGGAGCGCCTCCCACACCTCGGGGTTCCGGAAGAAGCTCGTCACGTTGACCGACAGCGCGTCGAGGAGCGCCTGCTGTTCTTCTTCGTCGTCGGTGAGGAGGTCGTGGTACGAGCCGTAGTCGTCGACGCGTCGCCGCCGCATCCGCGCGGAGACTCGGCGGTCGAGATAGGCGTCGTTGTACGAACTCGTCTGGAACTGCAGGGCGTCTTCGATGTAGTCCAAGAGCCGGCCGAACGCCGGGTCGTCGGTCGCGGACGAGGGCATCAGTCGGCCGCCTCCTCGGCGGTGTCTGGGAGTTGGCTCGGGTCGAACTCGCGCATCGCTTGCTCGCCATCAGCCGGGAGTTCGAGCGTCGAGATGTCCAGAATCGGGATGACGTTCCCGTCGCCGATGACGGCCGTTCCCGACAGTCCGCCGACGCCCGACAGCGGCCCCTGCAGGGGAGTCACGACGACTTCCTCCTGTTTCGTCACGCCGTCGCAGTGGAGCGCGACCTGCCTGTCGTCGGGGCGGATGCGGACCACCATGCCGTCGTCGGGTTCCGGCGAGTCGATTTCGAGCGCCTCGCGGAGCCGAATCAGCGGGAAGATGGTCTCCTCGTGGACGATGACCTCCGCGCCGTTGACCGTCTGGACGCGGTCGCGGCGGCTAATCTCGTCGATGTACTTGATGGGGACGCCGAACTCGCGGTCTTCGACCTGCACGAACAGCACCTTGATGATGGCGACCGACACCGGCAGGCGGATGTTGAACGTGCTTCCCTCGCCGGGTTCGCTCTCGACCGACACCGACCCGTCGAGCGATTCGACGGTCGTCTTCACCACGTCCATGCCGACGCCGCGGCCGGACACGTCGGTGATTTCGTCGTTGGTCGAGAAGCCGGGGTGGAAGATGTAGTCGTACACCTCGCTGTCGGGCATCTGGTTCACCTCCTCGCGGGTCGCCACGCCCTTGTCGACGGCCTTCTCGCGGACGGCGTCGGCGTTGATACCGCCGCCGTCGTCCTCGACGGTCACGATGACGGTGTCGTGTTGACGGCGCGCGGAGAGTCTGATTGTCCCTGTTCGGGACTTGCCGTTCGCCTCGCGAACGTCGGGGTCTTCGATGCCGTGGTCGACGGCGTTCCGGAGGACGTGCATCAGCGGGTCGGAAATCTCGTCGAGGATGGTGCGGTCGAGTTCGATGTCCGCGCCCTCGACCTTGAACGAGACGCGCTTGTCCTGTTCGCGAGCGAGGTCGCGCACCAGTCGGGGGAACTTGTCGAACACCTTCTTCAGCGGGATGAGCCGCATGTCCATCACGGTGTTCTGGAGGTTCGACGAGATCTTGTCCAGTTCGTCGAGCGTGTCGAGCGCGGTCGTCTGGCCCACGTCGATGGCGTTTCTGAGCTTGATGCGACTCGTCACCAACTGCTCGACGAGTTCGTGGAGTTCGTCGAGTTGGTCGACGTCCACGCGGACGGACTTGACCGCCGAGATGGAGCGCGCCTCCTTTTTCTTCTCCGCGCCGGAGTCCGACGACTGTTTGTCGTCGGCCGATTCGTCGTCGCCGTCGGTCGGTTCGGCTCCGTCGGCGTCGTCCTCGCTGCCGTCGTCGCCCCCTACCTCGTCGGCGGTTGCGTCCGCGCCGATGTCGTCGGGACCGTCAGCGTCGGCACTCGGGTCGGTCTCGTCCGACGCCGGGGTGTCTCCTTCGGCGTCCGCGTCGGAGTCGGAGGCCGGCTCATCGCCGGCGTCCGCGGTTTCGCCTTCGGCGGCGAGCGCGTCGGACACGTCGGTCGTCTCGACCGTCGAGACCTTCCAGAGGCCGTCGAGTTCGCTCTCGACGACGGCGGCGTCGAGCTCGGCGACGAACAGGTCGAAGCCGTCGCCGAACTCGCCGTCTTCGATGGCGTCGCGGTTCGGGTTCGCCCCGACCACGTCGAGGTCCTCGGGGATGCTACTGAGGAAGATACCGGCGTCGACGCCCTTCATCTGTCCCGCGTCGAGTTCGACGTGGGCGTGAGTGAGCGTGGTCGCGTCGAGGGCGTCCGTGTCGACGCAGTCGGCGGCGAGAGAGTCGAGGTCGACCGACTCGCGGTCGGCCTCGTCAGGCGCCGCCGGGTTCGAGTTTCCCGTGTCACCTCCGTCCTCGACGGCGGCGCGAATCTCCTCGACCGTGTCGGTCGGGTCGATGGTGGACTCGCCGTTCTCCTCGATGTCGTGGAGGATTTCCACGATGAGGTCCATCCCGTCGAAGACGAGGTCCATCCGTTCCGCCGTCACGTCGAGTCGCTCGTGGCGAATCTCGTCGAGGAGGTCCTCGACGGCGTGGGCGACGGTCGCGGCGTTGTCGAAGCCCATCGCGCCGAAGTTCCCCTTCAGCGTGTGGGCCTGCCGGAAGATGTCGTCGATGGCCTCGGTGTCGTCCGGGTTCGACTCCAGCGACAACAGCGAGTTGTTCAACTGCGTGATGCTCTCTTCGCTCTCGGTGATGAATGCTTGGTAGAGTTCTTCGTCCATGGTCAGGTAGTGAGCCCGCTGAGTGCTTCGTCTGCGATTCGCCCGTCGGCCGAGACGGTGTCGACACAGCCGGCCTCGATGGCCCGCTTCGGCATTCCGAAGATCGCGGAGGTCGCTTCGTCTTGTGCGACCGTGTGGCCGCCCGCCCGCTTGATTCGGGTCATCCCCTCGACGCCGTCGCGGCCCATGCCCGTGAGCAGGACGCCGGCCAGCGGCGCGTCGACCGTCTCCGCGGCCGACGCCATCGTGAGGTCGATAGCCGGTTTGACGCCGTGGAGCGGCTCGTCGTCGGAGAGTTCGAGCCGGAGGCGTCCGGCGCGGTCGCCGGTCACGAGGAGGTGCGAACCGCCGGGTGCGATGCGAATCTGCCCGGGGCCGATTCGCTCGCCGTCGGCCGCCTCTTTGACTTCGTAGTCACACCGACCGTCGAGCCGCGCCGCGAAGCGCTTCGTGAAGCCGGCCGGCATGTGCTGGACGACCAGCACGCGGAGACCGGCCTCCTCGGGGAGCGCAGCGAGCAACCGCTCGACGACGTTCGGCCCGCCCGTGGACGCGCCGATAATCAGCGTCGAGCCCTCGGTCGGGAGCGACCCGGTCGTCCCCGATGTCGACGGTGCCGACCCCGTGGTCGCCGCCGACTTCCGCTCCGTCTTCGGCGGGCGGGAGCCCCGGCGCGTCGCCGAGAGGTCGACCGCCGCGGCGGACTGAATCTTCTCGACCAGTTCCCGCTTGACGCGGGGCATCTCGGAGGTGACTTCGCCGCCCGGTTTCGTCACGAAGTCGACCGCCCCCCTGTCGAGCGCCTCGAACGTCACGTCGGCGTCCTCCTCGGCGTGCGCCGAGAGCATGAGGACGGGCGTCGGACACTCCTCCATGATGGCCTCGACCGCGTCGAGCCCGTTCATCTCGGGCATCTCGATGTCCATCGTCACCACGTCGGGTCGGTTCGCCTCGACCACCGAAATCGCCTCGCGGCCGTCGGCCGCCTCGGCGACGACCTCGACGTCCGCGTCTTCGAGGAGCGTGCGAATCAGCGTCCGCATGAACCGCGAGTCGTCGACGACGACCGCTCGCGTCGGTCCCGCGTCGGCGACCGAACTCATCGCCCCCACCCGCCGGTGCCGGGACGACGGGCGCGCTGAGTCGCCGAGCGGGCCCCCCGCCGAGGGCTCGGTGGCTTCGTTAGTGTGCCGTTTCGTTGACCGCTCATCTACCTCCGTGGTTCGGAAATCGGGTATATAAACACTCGGCGAGGATAATCACGGCTGATAATCGGGTACGTATCTTTATACGCTGAATCTCACCACTCTGAAGCAGACAGGTGGCGGCGGATGTCGCCGCCGGGGATGACCATGCGACAAGATGCAATCACGACCGAGATGAGCGCGGACGAGACCGACGCGGAGGACTCCGCCGAAGAAGTACAGGTGCTGGAATTCCAACTCGGCCCCGAGACGTACTGCGTCGACATCGAGTACGTGAGCGAAATCGTCGACAAGGGCCAACTCACGGCGGTGCCGAACGCGCCGGACTACGTCGAGGGCGTGATGGACCTCCGCGGGCGGACCACGTCCATCATCAACCCGAAGTCGCTTCTCAGCATCGACGAGGAGGGCGAGTCGAAGCGCATCGTCATCTTCGACCCCAACAAGTTCGAAGACGAGGCGGCGACCGGCTGGCTCGTCGACGAGGTGTACCAGGTCGTCCGCGTCTCGATGGACGACGTAGAGGACCCGCCGCTCGAAAAAGACGACTCCATCGAGGGCGTCATCAAACGCGACGGCGACCTCGTCGTCTGGATTTCGCCGGTGCACGCCATCGAGTAAGGCAGTTCACACGACCGGCCCCGCTTTGGTTTTCGAGAACCTAATCGGCGAGCGACTGCTTTCCCGCCGCGACGCCCCGCCCGCCGGTGAGCAACACGACGACGAGCGCACAGCCCACGACGACGCCCGCGAGGCCGAACGCCGCGACGTAGCCGGCGGCGTCGGCGACGAGGCCGCCGAGCGCCGAACCGACCCCGCCGCCGAGGCTCGAAAGCGCCGTGTACGCCCCGAGCGCCTCCCCGCGAATCCGGTCGGGCGCGAGCCGCGTCACCAGCCCCGTCGCCGTCACCGCGATGACCGCCCACGTGACGCCGATGACGAGGAACGTCGCGCCGAGCGTGACGAGCGCGGCGAACGCGGCCAACTGCGTGCCGACGACGGCGACCGCCGGGAAGGCGAGGCCGCGGGTCGCCAGCGCGCCGGCCTGCAGGCGACGGGGGTCGTGTCGCGCCGCGAACGCGCCGACCTTCGCGTAGCTCACCGACGACCCGAGACTCGACAGGACGAACAGCGCGAACACCTCGTCGGCGGTCCGCCCGGAGTCGACGAGGTACGCGGGCAACGGCCCGAAGAAGACCGAAAAGCCGACGAAAAACAGCGTCGCGGCCGCGAGGTAGCGGAGGAGTTCGGGGTTCATCCGCGCCCGGAGGTCGTCGAGGTCGAGGCTCTGGAGCGCCCAGTAGAGCCGCGAGGGACCGTACGGAACGGCGCGGACCGAGCGGCCGACGAGGCCGCTCTGCCGGCGGATGCCGGCCGAGACGCGAGCGAACCGCCGCGCCGACACCGTCGAGCGCTCGGGGTACCAGACGCGGACGAGGACGGCCCCGAGCGCGGCGGCGACCGCGGCCGCGACGAGGAACCGTCGCTGGACCGCGAGCGCGTCGAGGCCGAACAGCCGCGGAGCCGCCGCCGACCAAATCGCGCCGACGACGAGGCCGCCGAGCCAGCCGTACCCCTGATAGTGGTTGAGGACGCCGAAGCGGCGGTCCCACTCCTTCGAGGGAACGCCCTCGACGACGATGAGGTTCAACACCGGCGCGGCCGCCGCGACGACGAACCACAGCAGGGCGTTGGCGACGAGGACCGCCGCGGGCGACGACACGGCGGCCGTGAGAGAGAGCGCGCCCGCGGTCGCCACGAGCGCGACGAGGATGAAGGGTCGCCTGCGCTTCGCGCGGGCCGCCAGCCGGCCCCAGAGCACCGCGCCCGGCGCGCCGGCGAAGGCGGCGGTCGCGGCGATGAGGCCGACGAACAGCGCGCTCGCCCCCAGTTCGATGGCGTACAGCGGAACGACGAGCGACGACGCGCCCACCGCGGCGTAGCCCAGCGCCCAGCCGAACAGCCACCGGTCGCGGTTCCCCGCCTCCGAACGGTCGTGTCGGTCGGTCACACGTCACGAATGAAACCGGTGAAACAAAGTCGTTGCTCCCCGAACGCGCGCGAAAAGCAGGACATATATAGTCTGAACAAAATCCTCGGACAACCATGCTCGGGAGCGAACCACCACATACGGGGGGATGGTCGTGACGGACGACTCCTCTCCCTCCTCGTTCGTGCAGTACGGTATCGACGACAAACCACCTCTTTCGACCGCTCTCCTTCTCGGCGCCCAACACTACCTCACCATGGTGGGCGCGAACATCGCCGTCCCCCTCATCCTCGCCGGAGCCCTCGGCATGCCCGCCGACGTGATTCCGCGGTTCGTCGGGACGTTCTTCGTCGTCTCCGGCATCGCGACGCTGATGCAGACGACGTTTGGGAACCGCTACCCCATCGTGCAGGGCGCGCCCTTCTCGATGCTCGCGCCGGCGCTCGCCGTCATCGGCGTGGCGACGGCGGCCGACCAGTCGGGCATCGCATGGCAGAGCGCGCTTCTGCAACTGCAGGGCGCGATTATCGTCGCGGCCGTCGTCGAGGTGTTCGTCGGCTACTTCGGCCTGCTCGGACGCCTTCGGAAGTTCATCTCGCCGGTCGTCATCGCGCCGACCATCGCGCTCATCGGGCTGTCGCTTTTCAACGCCCCACAGGTCGCGTCGGCGACCAACAACTGGTGGCTCCTCGGCCTGACGCTCGCGCTCATCGTCCTGTTCTCGCAGTACCTCGACACCGCGCACCCGGCGTTCAAACTGTTCCCGGTGCTGCTCGGCGTCATCGTCTCGTACGTCGTCGCCGCCGGCCTCTCGGTCGCGGGCGTCATCGCCCCCGGCGCGGCGGGCTACGTGAACCTCCAGACGGTCATCGAGGCTCCGGCGCTCATGCCCATCTACCCCCTGCAGTGGGGCTTCGCGGGCGGCGCGGGGACGACGACCGTCGCGCTCCCCGTCGTGGGCTCGGTCGCCTTCGGCATCCCGCAGTTCACGACCTCCTTTATCATCGGGATGCTCGCGGGCGTCGCGGCCTCGATGGTCGAGTCCTTCGGAGACTACCACGCCGTCGCCCGGCTCTCGGGCGTCGGCGCGCCCTCCGAGCGCCGCATCAACCACGGCATCGGCATGGAGGGCCTGATGAACGTCTTCTCGGCCGTCATGGGCGGTAGCGGCTCGACCTCCTACTCCGAGAACATCGGCGCTATCGGCCTCACGGGCGTGGCCTCCCGCTACGTCGTACAGGTCGGTGCCGTCGTGATGCTCATCATGGGCTTCGTCGGCTACTTCGGCCAGCTCATCGCGACGATTCCCGACCCCATCGTCGGCGGCCTCTACGTCGCCATGTTCGGCCAAATCGTCGCCGTCGGCCTCTCGAACCTGAAGTACGTCGACCTCGACTCCTCCCGGAACGTGTTCATCGTCGGCGTCGCCATGTTCGCCGGTCTCGCCGTTCCCGCCTACATGGGTAACGTCGGGAGCGCGGCGGCGTTCCGCGAGGGGATGCGACAGGTCGCGCTCGTCGGCCCCGTCCTCGGAACCCAACTCGTCGCCGACACCGTCTTCGTCATCGGTTCGACCGGCATGGCGGTCGGCGGTCTCATCGCCTTCTTCTTCGACAACACCATCGCGGGGACCCGCGCCGAGCGCGGCCTCGAAGAGTGGGAAGACACCGTCGAAGACGACAGCGACTTCGAATCGGCGCTGGACCGCTTCCGCGGCGACGAGTCGGCGACGGCCGACTGAAGCGAGCGCCGCGCAATCTTTTTGTCCCGCGTGAAATCGGGATCGCTGCGATAATCAGGCAGGTCTACTCTGGCCAGTCCTCCTCCACACTTTCGAGACGGCCGGCGAGCACGCGTACTACTGCGTGCCCCACGGGGCCGCGGGCATGACGGGCGCTATCGTCGTCGAGGAGTAGTCTCGTCGTCGAGGAACAGGCTCACCGCTCGTCGCGTCCGGTCCGCCCGAGCGCGACGAGCACGAGGTAGCCGACGAACCCGGCGGCGAACAGCAAGACCGGAATCGCGAAGGGACCGAACGTCTCGATGAGCCCGTCCACGGGACCGAGTTGGAGCATATCCGAGCCACGGCCGCGCCGCGGTTAACGTTCCCGGCGAGGTCGCCTCGGAGCGTCCACGGCGGGGGACTCCGGGCGCTCACTCGTCGTAGGCGCTGTCGTCTCCGTCAATCTCCGTTTCCGCGTCCGCGACTTGGTCGGCCATCCCCTCGCCGGTCGCCTCTCGGGCGCGAGCGGGGTGCCGGACGCCGCCGTTCGAGAGCCCGGTCGCGGGCGACTGTCGGGTCGCCTCGGCGTCCGCCGAGTGGACATGCACGTCCCGCTGGGGGAACGGTATCCCGATGCCGGCGTCGTTCAGGCGCTTGTATATCTCGCGGTTGAGGTTGTGCGTCGCCTTCCCGCGCTTGAGCGGGCTGTTGACCCAACAGACGAGTTCGTACTCCAGCGCGTCGGGGCCGAACCGACGGAACCGCGGCCGCGGGCGGGGACTGTCGAGGACCAACGGCTCGTCGAGGGCGAGTTCGGTCAGGAGTTCTTCGAGTTCGTCCACGTCGGTGCCGTAGGCGACGCCGACCGGGACCTTCAGCCGACGGCGTCGGTTCGGCGCGGACTCGTTGATGATTTTGGCGGCGTTGAGCACCGAGTTCGGCACCGTCACGAGCAGTTCGTCGCGGGTGAGAAGCGTGGTCGAGCGGATGCCGACCTTGACGACGGTGCCGGCCTCGCCGGAGTCGAGGACGACGTAGTCGCCGATTTTGTAGGTGTCGTCGAAGTACAGCGCGATGCCGCCGAAGAAGTTGGCGACGGTGTCCTTGGCGGCGAAACCGACGGCGATGCCGGCGATGCCCGCGCCGGCGAAAAGCGGCGTGATTTCGATGCCCCAGATGTACAGCAACGCACCGATAGTGCCGACCGAGACGACGATGGTCCAGACGTTCGAGAAGACGGGCGCGAAGTCGTAGCGGCTTCCCTTGTCCTTGACCGCGTCGACGAGGCGGTTGACGAGGCGGTTGAGCGCCCACGCCCAGACGACGATACCGACCGACAGCGACGGCAGGCCGAAGAAGTCGTTGAGCGTCGCCGCGTCGACGACGAGCGCCTCGGCGACCGCCGGGGCTCTGGAAAACAGGAAGATGCCGGTCAACGAGACAGTAACGACGATGGGCCATCGAAGCTCTTGGACGACGATGTTGTCGAGCGAGGTCTCGGTTCGGCTGGTGTACTGAAACAGGAGGCGGATGACCACCATCTCCATGACGAACGCGCCGCCGACGGAGATGAGTAAGACGAGGGCCGTCACCTCAAGCGCCGACAGGCCCGAGAGGAACGACGAGAGGTGTTGGCTCATGCCGCGGAAATCGCGGCCACCGGGGATAACGATTGCTCCCCTGACGGTCGCGGAGGCCGAAAGGTTTTGTTCGCCGCGGGCGCGAGGGCACACCAGATGTACCGATTCGGTCACTGGGGCGTCTCGCTCCTCGTGTTCGCCCCGCTCGGCTTCGCGCTCGTGCAGGCCGGCCGTCCCGAACTCGCCTTCGTCGCCGGCGCGGCGATGTGCTGGCTGGCGATGCTCCCCGACTACGACATGCGCGTCCCCGGTATCTCCCACCGCGGGCCGACCCACACCGTCCTCTTTGCCGCCCTCGTCGGCGGCGTCGGCGGCGGCGGCGCGTACCTCCTCGCCAGCAACGCGGGCCAACCCGAGGCCGCGGCGACGGCGCTCGGCGCGTTCGGCTTCGCCGTGGGCGCGCTCACCATCCTCGCGCACCTCTTGGCCGACGTGCTCACGCCGGCCGGCATCCGCCCCCTGTGGCCGCTTTCGTCCCGGAAGTTCACGCTCTCGCTGTGGACCGCGGACAACACCGTCGCCAACTACGGCCTGTTCGCCGTCGGCGTGTTCGCGGTGGCCGCGGCGGCGTACCTCTCGGTCGCGCTCTGAGCGCCCCCGAAGTCGGGACGGAAATCGCCCCCTCGAATCTGAGGAATCGTTAAGGTCTATCCGAGAGACCGGAGACGCATGGACGACGACGCTATGCGCCGGTTCCCGGTGCCCGACCGCGACGACCTCCCGGCGGACCTCCGCGAGCGCATCGACGACGAGACCGAGCGCGCCGGCTTCACGCCGAACGTCTTCGCCGCCTTCGCGTACAAACCCTCGCACTTCCGCCCCTTTTTCGAGTACCACGACGCCCTCGTCGAGGACACCGACCTCGAACGCCACGAGGTGGAGATGATAATCGTGGCCGTCTCCGGCGTCAACCACTGTTACTACTGCAACGTCGCCCACGGCGCGCTGGTCCGCATCTACGCGAAAGACCCGCTGCTCGCGGACCAACTGGTCGCCAACTACCGCACCGCCGACATCCCCGAGAAACACAAGACGATGCTGGACGTGGCGGTCAAACTCACCGAGTCGCCCGTCGAGGTCGGCGAGGACGACCTGCAGCGACTCCGCGACGCCGGTTTCTCCGAGGAAGCGATATGGGACATCGGCGCGGTCACCGCCTTCTTCAACCTCAGCAACCGCATGGCGATGTTCGCCGACATGCGCCCGAACGAGGAGTTCCACACGCTCGGCCGAGAGCCGCGCGACGACTGACTCGAAGGATAGTAAACAGTACCACGGTCATTGGTAGCAATCGGCGCAATCCTTATGCCGCCGACCGGCGAGTTTCGACACGCAATGGCGAAAGGTAAGGTTGCATTCTTCAAGTCCTCCGGGGGCTACGGCTTCATCGAGACCGAAGACCACGACGACGACGTGTTCTTCCACATGGAGGACATCGAGGGTCCCGACCTCGAGGAGGGTCAGGAAGTGGAGTTCGACATCGAGGAGGCCGACAAAGGCCCGCGGGCGACGAACGTCACACGACTCTGAGTCCGACGCGTTCCGGCCGGCGATGACTCGATAGCAAACAGCGTTCTGCATTTTCACCCCACCAGCCGCGGCGCTCGCAGTCGCTCCGGTCACTCACCTCAGAGCGTCCCCGCCCGGCCCATCCGCCGAATCTCGTCGGCCCGCGCCCGGATGGCGTCCCACTCCTCGTCGTCCTTCCGGTCGACGTGGGAGTACATGAGCCCCATTCGCCCCGTCCCCCGGAGGCGTTCTTCGTTTTCCTTCAGGAAGTCCCAGTAGAGCGCGTTGAACGGGCAGGCGTTCTCGCCGGTCGTCTTCGACACCGCGTAGGGACACGACGAGCAGTAGTCTGACATCTTGTTCACGTAGTTCCCCGACGAGGCGTAGGGCTTCGACGAGAGCACGTCGGTGGCGAACGACCCCATGGCGACCACGTTCGGGGTCGTCACCCAGTGGAACGCGTCGACGAAACCGAGGTGGAACCAGCGGTCGAGTTCCGCCGGTTCGACCCCGTAGACGAGCGCGAAGTTCGAAAGCACCATCAGGCGCTCGATGTGGTGGGCGTAGCCGCGGTCGCGGACGTGGCCCACGGCCTCCGAGAGACAGCGTATGTCCGTCTCGCCGGTCCAGTACGCCTCCGGAAGCGGTTCGGTCTGGTCGAGTTGGTTCGCCGCGGCCAACTCGGGCATCGACCGCCGGTAGACGTGCCGCACGAACTCCCGCCAGCCGAGGACCTGTCGGACGAACCCCTCGGCGCTGTTGAGCGGGGCGTCGCCCGCCTCGTAGGCCTCCTCGACCGCCTCGACCGCCTCGCGCGGGTGGAGCAGGCCGAGGTTGATGGCCGCCGACAGCAGGGAGTGACAGAGCGCCCACTCGCCGTCGACCATCGCGTCTTGATACGGGCCGAACTCCGGGAGGCGGACCTCGACGAAGTGCGACAGCGCCTGTCTCGCCTCCTCGCGGGTCACCGGCCAGACGAACGGTTCGAGCGACCCCCACGCGTCGGGGTAGCGCTCGCGGACGAACTCGATGACCTCGCGGGTCGTCTCATCCGGGTCGAACCGCGGTGCCTCGGGCGGCGTCCACCCCTCCGGCGGCGTCTCGCGGTTCTGGTCGTCGTAGTTCCACTCGCCGCCGACGGGGTCGTCGCCGTCCATCAGGACGCCCGTCTCCCGGCGGGCGTGCCGGTACCAGTGTTCCTGTCTGTAGGTGTCGGCGTCGCCGGCCCACTCGTCGAAGTCGGCGGGCGTCGTGAGAAACAGGTCGTTCTCGACGAGCGTGAGCGACCCGCCGCGGGCGGCGACGAGTTCCCGAAGCCGCTCGCCCGCCCCGTGGCTCGGCGGGTCC
>NZ_LOPW02000017.1:194040-195907 GCF_001469875.2 Haloferax marisrubri
GCCGGGCGCGGCGTCGAAGTAGCGGTCGAGTCCCTCGCCGAACGTCTCGGCTTCGACGTACGTCACCTCGTAGCCGCGCTCGCGGAGGTCGTCGCGGAAGTGCCGCATCGCCGACAAGACGAGCGCGAGCTTCTGGGGGTGGTACGGCAGTCGGTCGCCGAAGGCGTGCGCCTCTATCATCAGCACGCGGTCGTCGGACTGGAGCGGCGCGGCCGACGGGTCGAGTTGGTCGCCGAGGACCCAGACGGTCATAGGCGTCCCTTCGGCGGCGGAGAAAAGAGCGTGTCGGCCAGCCGATGGGTCAGCGACGCGAGCCCGGTTGCGGGTCGACGTGCGCGGGAGCGAGCAAGTCCTCAATCGGCTGGTCGTCGAGCCACGACAGCAGGTGAACGAGCTGGTCGGTCGCGGCCTCGAACAGTTCCTCGCCGGCCTCGGGCGACGCGTCGGTCTGGTCGCCGAAGACGCCGTTTTCGGAGTTCTCGATGGCGTCGTAGAACGTCCGCGCGCCGCGTTCGCGGAGGTGGTCGTCGCTCAGGTCCACGACGCCGCCGTCCCGGGCCGAGTCGAGTTCGCCCTCGCGGACGAGGTCGCGGGCGATGTGCAGAATCATCGAGGTCTCCTTCGGCCCGCCGTGGGGGCCGGGGTGGTCGAACAGGTCGGTCACGAGGTCCGGAATCGACTCGTCCCACATCCACTCGATGGCGTACATGGTGCCGTCGTCGCGGAGGCGGCGACCGACCTCCCGGAGGTGCTGGACGTTGCCGCCGTGGGCGTTGACGAACACGACCCGGTCGATGCCGTGGTACGCGAGGTTGCGCGTCATCGACTCCACGTAGTCGCGGAACTGCGGCGCGTCCACCCACATCGTCCCGTGGAACTGGCGGTGGTGGGGACTGACGCCGACGTTGACGGTCGGCGTGCAGAGATAACCGGTCCGGTCGGCCGCCTCGCGGGCCAACGCCTCCGCGATGAGGTGGTCGGTCGCGAGCGGGAGGTGCGGGCCGTGCTGTTCCGTCGAGCCGAGGGGCACGACCGCGAGCGACGATTCGGCCACGTAGTCGCCGAGTTCGGGCCACGTCTGGTCCGCGATGTACATGAGCGTCACCAAGCGACGACGCCTAAAGAAAGGTGACAAAGGGGAAATGGGTTCCCCGGGAGACGCGTCAGTCCTGCTCTTGTGACCGCAGTTCGATGCGGCGAATCTTCCCCGAGGAGGTCTTCGGTAGTTCCGCGACGAACTCGATTTCGCGCGGATACTTGTACGGGGCCGTCTGCGCTTTCATGAACGACTGGAGTTCGTCAACGAGGTCGTCAGAGCCCTCGTAGCCGTCGGTGAGGACGACGAACGCCTTGACGATGCTGCCGCGTTCCTCGTGGGGGCTGGCGACCGCGGCGGCCTCGGCGACCGCCTCGTGGGAGACGAGCGCGTCTTCGACCTCGAAGGGGCCGATACGGTAGCCCGCCGAGATGATGATGTCGTCGGCGCGGCCCTCGAAGAAGAAGTAGCCGTCCTCGTCGCGGGAGGCGAGGTCGCCGGTGCGGTAGTAGTCGCCCGAGAACGTCTTCTCGTCGAGGTTCGGCTTCTCGTAGTAGCCGTCGAAGATGCCGGGACAGCCGACCGGGACGGCGATTTCGCCGATTTCGTCGACGCCGACCTCCTCCTCGTTCTCGTCGATGATGGTCGTGCCGAGGCCGGGCGTCGGCTTGCCCATGCTGCCGGGTTTCACGTCGATGCCGGGGTAGTTCGTGAGGAGCGCGACCGTCTCGGTCTGACCGTAGCCGTCCCGCGGGATGACGCCGAACGCCTCGCGGAACGCCTCTATCGGCTCGCGGTTGAGCGGTTCGCCCGCCGACAGCGCCTCTTTCA
>NZ_LOPW02000017.1:195961-251840 GCF_001469875.2 Haloferax marisrubri
CGGAGGTCGTACGAGCCGAGGTCGCGCTGGGCGAACATCCGGTACTGGGTCGGGACGGCACAGAGGCGGGTAACGCCCTCCTCTTCCATGATGTCGAGGAACGCGTCCGGTTCGAAGTCACCGCGGTAGACGAACTGGGTCGCGCCGGTCGTCAGGCCGACGCCGACGGGGCTCCAGAACCACTTGGCCCAGCCGGTGCCGGTCGTCGCCCAGAGCAGTTCGTCCGAGAGGTCGTCGTCGGCCGTGACGCCCCACCAGTAGGGAGCGTTGACGAGTTCGAAACACCGCATCCAGCGGTGGCGGTGGCGGACCGGCTTGGGCTGGCCGGTCGTCCCCGACGTGTAGTTGATGGACATCGGGTCTTCGGCCCGGAGGTCGGGGCCGTCGTGCGCGGTGGACTCGTCGGCGACGAGGTCCGAAAACGAGGTCCAGCCGTCGGCGTCGCCGCCGAGGACGACGAAGTTCGAAAGCGGCGTCTCGTCGCGCACCTCGTCGACCATGCCGACGAGCGACTCGTGGACGACGGCGGTCGTCGCCTCACAGTCGTTCGCGCGGAACGCGATGTCCTTGGGCTTGAGCATCGACGAACTGGGGACGAGCAGCGCGCCGCGTTTGAGCGCGCCGAGTTGGACGGCGAACACGTCGCGGTCGCGGGGAAGCAGGTGGATGAGCCGGTCGCCTTTCCCGACGCCCATGGATTCGAGCGCGTTGGCGAAGCGGTTCATGTCGTCGCGGAGGTCGCCGTAGGTCCGCTCCGCGCGGCCGCCGTCGGCGTCGCGGAACTTCAGGGCGACGCGGTCGCCGAAGGCGTCGGCGTGCGATTCGATGACCGCGGGGATGTTGTAGTCCTCGGGGATGTCCCACTCGAACGATTCCGACTCGGCCTCGTACTCGACTGCCATGGCTCGACAGACAGAACAGACCATAATAATTGTTCGTCCGGTTTGTGCGAGAGCGCCGCGCCGTCAGGCCATCGGCGAGCCCTCTTGTGGCCCTTCGTCGGGCGCGCTCACGCTCTCGTCGCCGTCGTCGCCGGACTCCCCGCGGAGCGCCAGCGCGAACGCGCCGAGCCCGACGAGGAGGACGACGAACTCGAGGACGCCCCCGAGGGGGACGAAGTCGAGCACGGCGAGGACGAACAGGCCGGCGAACAGCGCGGCCCAGCGGTTGTCGTAGTCCGCGAGCGACAGGAGCCACGTCCCGAGGACGAGCGCGCCGTAGATGCCCGCGACCCAGAGGGCGAGCAGGAAGCCGACCCCGCCGGCCAGCGAGAGCGGGATGCCCACGATGGTCAACAGCAGGAGCAGCAGGACGATGGGTATCGCGACGATGGCGAGGAGACCGACACCGCCGCTGCGAACGGCTTTCTTCGTCCCGAGGCCCGTCACGCGGCGGGCGAAGTCGGGAGCGACGAGGACGATAATCGCGCCGAGGACGAAGTTGGCGAGCAGCCAGTAGCCCGAGACCACCCAGCCGGGGATGACCGGGCCTTCGAACTGGCCGAACTGGAACGGCGTCCCGGCGACGACGGGGGTGGCGACCACGAGGTCGTCCACCTGCCGCACGCCGCCGTCGACGACGGCCGCGGAGTCGACGGTCGCGGTCGCCGCGTCGTATTCGAGCGAGCCGCCGACCCGAGCGGTCGGGCCGACAGCGAGTTCGTCGGCCCCGACGCGGACGGTTCCGGCGACCGCGCCGTCGAGTCGGACGGTGCCGCCGGCGGCGTCTAACGACCCGCCGATGTCGGCGGTGTCGCGGACGAACACCGCGCCGCCAGCGAGGCTCACGTCGCCGCCGACGGTGCCTTCGAGGGTCGCGGAGCCCGCGACCGCGTCGAGGTTCCCGTCGACGGTTCCGGTCTCAGTCAGGAGGACGGTCCCGGCCGTCGCCGACACGTCGCCGGTTACCGTCCCGGCGATGACGACCGTGCCGCCGACCGCGTCGAGGTCGCCGTCGAAGATCTCACCCTCGTCGACGACGACGGCACCGCCGGCCGCCGGCCCTTGTTGTGCGGCCGCGACGCCCGCGAGCGACCCCACCACGAGGAGACTCAGGAGGACCGCGACCAGTTGTTTGGTTGTGAACATCGGAATCACCGAGGCTACGCCTCGGATTAATGATACGACTCCAGAGGGCATAAACCGAGAGAGACGGTTTCAAACGCCGAGAAACGGCCGTTTGGGCCGACTGTCTCGGCTCGCTGACCGGCCGGGCGATTCCGCGGACCTCCCCAGACGGTCGGCTGGTCACCCGCCGCGGCTACCGCTTGGTCCATCTTTTTGCCGACTCGCGGGGATGTTCGCACATGGAGTACACGACGCTCGGAGACACCGGCATGGAGGTCTCCCGCATCTGTCTCGGCTGTATGAGCTTCGGCACGCCGGAGTGGCGCGAGTGGGTCTTAGAGGAGGAGGCGGGCCTCGAACTGGTCGACCGCGCCATCGAACTCGGTATCAACTTCTTCGACACCGCGAACATGTACTCGAACGGCGAGTCCGAGCGCGTCCTCGGGAAGGCGCTGGAGGGCCGCCGCGACGAGGCCGTCGTCGCCTCGAAGGTGTACTTCCAGATGGACGAGGACGACCCGAACTCCGGCGGTCTCTCGCGGAAGGCCATCGAGCAGGAACTCGACAACTCGCTTTCCCGCCTCGGGATGGACAGCCTCGACCTGCTGCAGATTCACCGCTACGATTACGACACGCCCATCGAGACGACGATGCGCGCGCTCGACGACGCGGTCCGCCGCGGCAAGACGCGCTACGTCGGCGCGTCGTCGATGTGGGCCCACCAGTTCGCCGAGGCGCAGTACACCGCCGACTCGCTCGGACTGGACCGCTTCGCCACGATGCAGAACCACTACAACCTGCTCTACCGCGAGGAGGAGCGCGAGATGCTCCCCCTCTGCGAGAAGCAGGGCGTCGGCGTCATGCCGTGGTCGCCGCTCGCCCGCGGCTACCTCACCCGCCCCCACGAGGAGTTCGAGGCGACGACCCGCGGCCGGACCGACGAACACGCCAAGGGCCACCCGTACTTCGAGGGCGGCGGCCGCGAGGTGAACGAGCGCGTCGAGGAACTCGCCGACGAGAAGGGCGTCAAGATGGCGCAACTCGCGCTCTCGTGGGTGCTCCACAAGGACTGGGTTGACGCGCCCATCGTCGGCACCAGCAGTATCGAACACCTCGAAGACGCGGTCGAGGCCCTCGACATCAAGCTCTCGGACTCCGACATCGACTACCTCGAAGAACCCTACCAGCCGGTCCGCGTCTCCGGACACGACTAAGGCTAAGGGAAACAGCCTTGAGCGCCCGCCGAGAGAGTCGGCCGTGCACGGGACACTCGCTCGAATCGCCCGCGACGAGCCGGAGACGGCGATTCTCGGCGTCGAGTCGTTTCTCGCGGCCGCCGTCCTCCTCGGCGTCGCGCTGACGCTCGTCTCGCCGCTCGCGTCGTCGCTCCCGCTCGCCGATGTCGGCTTCGGGCTCGCGGCCGCCGCGACGCTTTTGCTCACGGCCGTCTCGCTTCTGGCCGCGTCGCGGCGAATCGCCCTCCTCCTCACCGGCCGCGGCGGCCTGCGAATCGAGACGTTCTGGCGACTCCTCGAACTGCTGCTCGCGTTCCTCGTCGCCGGTATCGTCGCGTTCGCGGTCCAACTCGGCGAGTTCGCGGCGACCGTCCCCGACCCGCGGGGCGGCGGCGTCTTCGTCGGCCTGTTCTTGGCGTTCGTCCTCGCGGGCGTCGGCCTCGCGGTCGTCGTCTGTCTCCGCGGGATGTGGCTCGTCGTGAACGCCGAACTTCAGTCGGCGCTCGACGGCGTCTGAGTCGCGTTAATGCCGTCGAGTCGCTTCACCGCCCGGAGCGCGACGACGGCAATGGCGACCTCGGCGAAGCCGACGACGAGGAACGACGGGAGGTAGCCGACCGCGTCGGCGACGACGCCCCCGATGAGGAAGCCGGCGAGGAAGCCGAGGCTCCCGAAGACGTTGAAGCCGCCGAGGGCCGCCCCGCGTTCGCCCGACTCGGCGAGGTCGGTGACGAGCGCCATCGTCGCGGGCGCGACGAGCGCGCCGAAGACGCCGACGACGACCATCAGGGCGGCCGCGAGTTCGAAGGCCGGGGCGACGCCGACGGCGACGATTGCGACGCCGTAGAGCATCGACCCCGCGACGACGGGGACGAACCGGCCGACGCGGTCGGACAGCGAGCCGAGGGGGTACTGCAGGAGGGCGAAGGGGACGAAAAAGAGCGCGAGCACCCCGCCGGCGACAGCGGCGTTCACGCCGAACGCCTCGCGGAAGTAGTACACCCCGACGAGGGCGAAGAAGCCGGCGGTCATGCGGTCGATGAAGCCGAAGGCGTACGGGACCGCGAACGCCGGGCGGGCGGCCAGTTTCTTGAGGACGACGCCGACGCCGACGCGGGTCGAATCGGGCGTCCTGTCGGTGACGGTCGTGACGAGGAGGGCGACGGCGGTGAGTGACGCGGCCGACGCGTACAGCGGCGCGAGCGGGTCGATGGTGGTGAGTTGGCCGCCGACGACCGAGCCGAGCGCCGCGCCGAGGCCGATGGCGATGCCCGCCGCGCCCATGTTCCGACCGTTGCCCCCCGAGAGGTCCGCGAGCATCGTAATCGACAGCGAGAACGCGCCGATAGTCATCGCGCCGCCGACGAAGCGGACGGCGAGGACCGCGCCGAAGGTCGCGTCGAGCCACGGGAGCGTGGCGAGCGCGAGGAGCGCGACGTAGCTGGCCGCGCCCCCGAGCGCGCCCGCGACGATGAGCCACGTCCGTCGGCCGAGCGTGTCCGAGAGCGCGCCCCAGACGCTGGAGAAGGCGACGAACGAGGCGAACTCGGCGACGAGGAACAGCATCCCCGCCGAGAGGTCGTACTCTCCCTGCCCACCGCCGAGGGCGGTCACGAGGTCGGAGACGCCGGGGTAGAGGAGGACCTGCGAGACGAGGACGCCCCAGACGGCGAGGGCGAGCGTCGCGCGTTCGCGGCGCGTCGAGTCCATACGGGGTCGGTCGCCCCGGACGAAAATAGCCCTGTCCTTGTTCGATTCGGTTGCCGTTACCCGAGACGAACGGGGTCGAATTCGAGGAAGGCCGTCTCGTAGCCCTCGTGGCGGGCGACCTGCGGCGGCACGTCAACCGTGAGGTCCGCGGTCGCGTCGTCGCCGGCGAGCCCCGGAACCGACGCGCCGTAGTGGAAGCCGAGGTCGGCGTCGAGGCCGGGTTCGAGTCGGCCGTCGAAGCGGGTCGCCCCGCCGGACGCGACGGTCGCGGTGAGTCCCAGTCGCGGGACGAGAAGGCGGTTGTAGGGCGTCTGCGGGGAGACGGCGAGGTACGGGTCGTCACCGAAGCGGTCGGCGTCGAGGACGGTGCCGACGAGTCGGAGGCTCCCCGTCGTCGCCTCCCCGAGCGCCGTCCCCGGAAGCGTCTCGGGCGCGCGGCCGAGCGGGATTGCGTCCATCGCCATCGGCTTGACCGCGCCGGGGTCGCCCTGCTGGTCGTCGAGCATCGTGTACGGGATGTCGTCGCGGTCGCGGCTACTGTACTCGAAGTCGAGCGTCGCGGTCGCGGGGGAGTCGAACCGGCCGGCGAGGTCGCCGAACAGGTGCAGGGAGGGCGCGCCCACGTCCACCGTCACCTCGTAGGTCCCGTCGCCGTCGAGGCCGAAGTTCGAGCCGTAGTGAAAGCCCATCCGCTGGGAGAGCATCGCGTAGACGACCTCCTCGCTCACGAGGTCGCCGTCGCGGGCGATTTCGAGCGAGAGGCCGGTGTCGGGGACGACGACGCCCGTCTCGGCGTCCCAGACGGCGGCCATGAGATGCACGTCGTCGCCGGCCTCGACAGACAGTTTCGACGTGCCGAAGCCGTCGCCCTCGTCGGACATGACCCAGAACCGGTGGGGATAGCTGTAGAAGACGCCCACCCGGAGGTCGCCGGCGTCCGCGCTCCCGACCATGCGCATCCCCTCGGTGTGGGTCGGGACGTACACCTCGTCGGGGCGGTTCGAGACGACCGGCGGCTCGTTCGAGGTGTAGAGCCGACCGAGTTCGGCGAGACAGCCGGAGAGACCCGCGGCCGCGACGGTCCCGCTCGCCGCGAGGAAGCGACGCCGACTCGTCATGCCTCCCGGAGCGCGGTGAGGTCGTCGATGAGCGTCTGTTCGTCCGGTTGGTTGCCGCGGTAGGTCCGCTCGACGTAGCCGTCGCCGTTGACGAGCGAGACGAGGCCGAGGTGAGTGAACATGTAGTTGCCCTCGTCGTTCGGCTCGTTCTTCTGGAAGAAGACGCCGAACTGGTCTTCGACGACCGACTTCGCCTCGGCCTCGTCGGCGGGGCGGAGGAAGTGCCAGTTCCCCGCGTCCATGTCGACGTTCATCTGGTCGGCCTCCGCGCGGAAGGCGTCGGCGTCGTCGCGGGCGGGGTCGAACGTGATGGGGTAGAACGACACCTCGTCGGCGTAGCCCTCGCTGACCGAGTGAATCTGGACCTCGCGGAGCGCGCTGATGAGGACCGGACAGACGGTCATGCAGTTGGTGAAAAAGTACGTGTGGAAGTGCGGCCCGTCGATGTCGCGGACCGACACCTCGCTTCCCGCGATGGGGTCCGAGAGCGTCACGTCGGGGACCTGCTGGCCCCACGCCGGGTAGGGGAGGTCCTCGCTGGACACGTCGTTCTCGCGGTCGGGCCGCGACAGCGACACGTTCGGATTGGCGTCGCCGCCGCCGAGACAGCCAGCGAGACCGACGGCCGTGCCCGCCCCGGCGGCGCGGAGATACGTGCGTCGTTTCATTACCCTCGCTAGCGGCCCGGTACTCAAATGCCGTTTGGTGTGCGTTTCGAACGCCAGCGCGCGTGTTCTCGTCCCGCACGACCGACGCGAAATCTTCGACGCACACACCAGAACGGACTTCCCCGCGAGGTCCCTAGCCGGGCGTATGTTCGACGGGTCTCCGTCCCGCCGGGAGTTCCTGAAGGCCGCGGTCGCCGCCGGCGGCGCGGCGGCGCTCTCCGCCTGCCTCGACAGGGCACCGGACGACCCCGTCCCGGCGGGGACCGACGCGTTCGAGACGCTCCCGAGTCGGCAGCACGCGTGGAACGAGTTCTGCCGGGAAGACGACCACGGCAACGTCGAGATTCCCCGCCATCAAGTGCTCCTCTATCTCGACCTCGACGGTGAGGAGCCGCCCGACGAGGCCGACCGCGAGACCGTCGAGAACGCCTTCCGCGTCCTCGACCGCGCCTACGAGCGGAGCCACGAGGGCGTCATCTGGTCGGTCGCCTACTCCCCCCGGTACTTCGACCGCTTCGACGACCCGCTTCCCGACAGCGTGGACCTGCCCGAACCGCGGGTGCTGTCGCCCTTCGAGACGCCCGAGTTCGACCGACAGGACGCGCTCGTCCACCTCGCGTCCGACCGCGCCGACGCGGTTCTCGAAGCCGAGCAGGCGCTTCTCGGTGAGGCGGACGAGGCCAACGGCGTCGCCGTCGAAGCCGACCTCTCGGGCGTCTTCTCAGTAGATTCCCGGCGGACGGGGTTCGTTGGGGCCGGACTCCCGGCGGAACACCAGTCCGACCTGAACGGCATCCCCGACGGGAACCCCGTCCCCGAGGCGTCGCCGCTGTTCATGGGGTTCAAAGCCGGCTTCGCGAAGAATCAGGCCACGGAGGAGTACGTCACCATCGACGAGGGGCCGTTCGCGGGCGCGACCACGAAGCACGTGGCGAACGTCCGCCAGCGCCTCTCGGACTGGTACGACGAGGAAGACCGCTACCATCGGGTCATGAAACTGTTTTCGCCCGCTCACGCCGAGCAGGACCTCGTCGACGGCGTCGGCGACAACCTCGGCGACGACAGCGGTATCGACGCGATGCTCGACCGCCTCCGCGACGACGCCTTCGAGTTCGGGCACGTCGGCCACGCCCAGAAGGCCGCCCGCGCCAACCGCGACGAGGAGGGAAACGTCAGACTCCTCCGCAGGCACTTCGAGTCGGCCGACGACGGCGTGGCGAGCCTGCACTTCCCGTCGCTCCAGCGCGGCATCTCGGCGTTCGAGGAGGTCCGCGAGGCGATGAACGGAACCGACCTGACCGACGTGCCGACCGTCCGCCAGCGCGTCAACAACGGGATTTTAGAGTACATCTTCGTCAAGCGCCGCGGCAACTTCCTCGTGCCGCCGCGAGAGATTCGGTCGTTGCCGACGCCGACCGGCGAGGCTCCGGGATTGGACGGCTGAGTCGGCCGCTGCTCGCGCCTTCCTGCACCCTCAGACGTGCCCCAAGAACGACAGCGCCAGCCAAATCTGCCAGAGGCCGGCCAGCACCATCACGACCGCGGCGGCTTTCTGGACCGAGCCAACGTAGCCCGACAGCGACCGGATTCGGTCGCCGCCGAGCGCGGCCGCGACGGTCACGAGAGCGAGCGGGAGTGCCGCGGCCGCGGCGTAGGCCCCGAGCGAGACGACCGCCTGCGCGGTCGGGAGCGCGAGCGACTGGGTGACCACGCCGAGGAAAATCGGGACGACACAGCCGGCGGCGGCGAGGCCGTACACCCCGCCGAAGACGGCGAAACCGGTCACGGACGACCGGTACTCCGGGAGGACGACGTGGAGGCTCGGCGCGCGCCCGGTGAACATGAGGACGCCGAAGCCGACGAGCGCCGCGCCGACGAGCGGTTCGAGGAGCGCGAGGTGCGAGGCGATGCGGCCGCCGACGACCGCGAGCGCGCTCCCGATAGCGCCGAGGACGACCAGCGCGGCGAGCGACGCGACTGACCCGCGGACGACCGCGCCGCCGAGATCGGCCTCCTCGCGGGAGAGGTAGTAGCCGACGTAGCCCGGGAGAAGCGGGTAGGCGCAGGGCGCGAAGAAGGTGGCGACGCCCGCGCTGACGGCGAACGCGAGCGTGCCGGCGAACGCGGGGTCGAGTCCCAGCACGGGACCGAGACCGAACCCGGGCATCAGGCGACGTCCTCGACGGCGGCGCGGAGGTTCTCCTCGCTGGCGAGGCCGCGGTGGGTCCACGTTATCGACCCGTCGGCGTCGAAGACGACGAGGTACGGGAGGCCGTTCGCGCGGACCGCGCGCATCAGGTTACTGTCGGGGTCGTGGCCGACCGTCCAGTTCCCGTCGTGTTCGGCCCACCACGCGCGGATGTCGTCCATCGTGAGGCCGCCGCCGAGGCGCTCGTTCGTCACCGAGACGAACGCCACGTCGTCGCCGAACTCCTCGTGGAGCATCCGAAGCGACTCCATCTGGGCGACGCAGGGCGCACACCACGTCGCGAAGAGGTCGAGGACGGTCGGCGTCCCCGCCGCGGGGATTTGCGCCTCGCCGGCCGCCGACCCCTGCGCGTCGATAGTGTCGACGACGAGCGGGAGGTCGCCGGATTCGGGCGACGCGGCCGCTGAGGCGGTCCCGGCGCTGTCGTCCGCGGTCGTCTCAGTCGCCTCCGCGGGGGCCGCACCGTCGCCGAGACAACCAGCGAGACCGGCGGCGCCCGCGCCCGCGAGAAGAGAGAGGAGGGCGCGTCGTCTCACCGGTCGTCACCTCGCCGGAGTCGGGAGCGCGGTCGCGTCGTGTCCATACTCGTGGCTAGTGAATCTCGCCCTAAAGCATCGCTGGTGTCGTGCACGAATCCCGCGCGAGAGGTGTGGGCGTCGAATCCGATTACCGGGCGTCCTCGACGGCGCTCTGGAGGTCGGACCACCGCGGGGCGACCTGTTCGCCGTCGACGAGAACCGTCGGCGTCCCTTGGAAGCCGCGCTCGTCGACGGCCTCGGTCCGCTCGGCCTCGATGAGCGGGCGGTAGCGCTCGCGCGAGGCGGCCGCGGCGACCGAACAGCCGTCGAGGTCGGCGTCGTTCGCGAGCGACTGGAGCGTCGACAGCGAGCCCTCGGCGTCGCCGCCGCCGAACTCCGATTGGTTCTCGTAGAGCGTGTGAGCGAAGTCGAAGAAGGTCTCGTCGTCGGCCTCGTCCTGGACGGCGCGGGCCGCCGAGGCCCCCTTCCACGACCACCAGTCGTCGACCGGAATCGGGAAGTCGTGGTGGCGGTAGCGGACGATGCCCTCCGAGACGTACTCGGACCGGAGTTGCGGAGCGACGTCGACCGCGAACGTCGCGCAGTGGGGACAGGCGAAGTCCTCCCAGACGTCGACGACGACGCTCGCGTCCTCGGACCCGATGACGGGCGTGGGGAGAGAGCTGACCGTGTCGCGCTCCGGGACCTCGCAACCGATGGCGGCGACAGCGCCGTCGCCGGAACCGCCGCTTCCACCGCCGAGGCACCCGGCGGTGCCCAGCGTCAGCGCACCCGCCGTTGCGGCGAGATACGCGCGTCGTGTGTTGCGCATGGTCGGGGTCGGGGACGGACGAACTTAGATTCTCCGAGGCGAATCGCCGGGTTTCGGACGCGCTTGCCGCTTTTCGTGGTTCGATTCGGGAACTGTGGCGGCCGGCGGCGCGGCGACCGCGGGTGGTTCCGTTTCCGTCGTCCTGCGAACGACACCGCTTAAGCCCCGTGTAGCGTCACCCAACACGTGCCAACCGTCCATTTCCGCGGCCGGGAAATCGAGTGCGACCGCGGCGACGTGCTCCGCGACGTGCTCCGAGCGGCCGGCGAACCCCCGCACAACGGTCACTCGTCGTGGTTCAACTGCCGCGGCGGCGGCTCGTGCGGTACCTGCGCCGTCCGGGTCCGCGGCCCCGTGACCTACCGGACGAAAAAGGAGCGCCGCCGGCTCCGGTTCCCGCCGCACGACCCCGACTCGGGACTCCGACTGGCGTGCCAGACGGTCGTCCTCGGCGACCTCTGGGTGGAGAAGTACCCCGGGTTCTGGGGCCAACACGTTGAGGGCGACGAGGACCGAGCGGGCGAACCCCCAGAAGCAGAGAGACCGACCGACTGAGCCGGCGGTCCGCTCAGTCGCCGGCGACGTGGTCGTACCACGACAACAGGTCGTCGCGGTCGCGGGTGTCCGCCGGAAGCTCCGAGACGCGGAACCATCGCGCGGCCGAGATTTCCTCGTCGGGGTCGTTCACGCTGAGTTCCGCGGCCCCGTCGGCGCGGGCGCGGTAGACGGGCATCACGCCCCACGTCTGGTGGCCGTCGCAGCGGATATCGATTCGGGTGGCCATCGCGAGGCCGCCGTAGTCGGCGGTGATGCCGGCCTCCTCGGCGAGTTCGCGCCGGGCGGCCTCGGTGAACCCCTCATCTCCGTCGTCGACGCCGCCGCCGGGGAGGACCCAGAGGTCGACCCCCTCGTGGCGGACGAGCAGTATCTCGTCGTCGCGGCGGCGGACGACGGTGTGGACGCCGTAGGGCGTCCCCGTGGACTTCACTCGGGAGGCGAGCGTCCGAAACCGCGGGCGGGAGACGCGGCGGGTGTGGACCGGTTCGAGGTAGTCGGCGTCGGCGTGGCTCCGGCGCAGGCGATGGTAGGCCTGCTCGGCGCGCTGTCGCGCCTCGTCGGCGAGGAACCACAGGTCGTCGACCGTCATCGGCGCGCGTCCGGCGGTCGATG
The DNA here is from genome assembly GCF_001469875.2 of Haloferax marisrubri. Classification (GTDB taxonomy): domain Archaea; phylum Halobacteriota; class Halobacteria; order Halobacteriales; family Haloferacaceae; genus Haloferax; species Haloferax marisrubri. The sequence goes on from NZ_LOPW02000017.1 coordinate 207,488, forward strand.
TGCGAGCGGGCGACTCGGCATAGCTCACGGTTCGGCGCGACTCCACAAATCGGCTTCGACACGCGTCGTCGCGAGGCGGAGGCGACGACTTCGCGGCCAATCATCGCTCTTTTATCCGGTGACGCGGAACCTGTGCGTATGAGCTTCGAGAAAGACGACAAGGTCGTTCTGCACGACAAGCACAGCGAGTACGACGGCGAGACCGGCACGGTCACGCAGGTCATCGAGAGCATGTTCGGCGAGCCGACCTACACCATCAGTTTCGACGAGGGCCAGGAAGTCGGCATCGCGCAGGACCAGCTCGAAGCCGCCGACGGCGACGACGAAGACGAAGCCGACGAAGAGTAATCGACTGACGACCGACCGACGCCTCCCTGACCCACTATGCCACGCGTTCCCTTCCACTACATCGACCTCCGGACGTTCTGCTACGAGACGGAAGACGAAAAACGGGTCGAGGAGGCGCTTCGGACGTTCCTCCCCGACGAGTTCGACGTCGATCGCGTCGAGAGCACCGGCCACCACGGCGACCGCATCATCGTCTTCTCCGCGCGCGTCGAGCGCGCCAACGACGTGCGGCACGTCCTCGCCAAGATTCGCGACCTCCCCGACTTCGAGACGCTCCTCGACGAACTCGACCAGCGCGTCACGGACAACACGGAGTTCTTCCTGCGACTGGACAAACAGGCCGCGTTCAAGGGCGAGGCCCGTCGCGGCGGGGGGCTCACCCTCCGCGCGAAAGTCGAGGCCTACCCGGCGAAGAAAGAAGCCGCGGTGGAGAACGCCCGCGACGCCCTCCTGGGCGACGAGTAGGGCCGCCCGCGAGCCGGTCGAATCGCTTCCGATTGCGCTATTTTACTGGTCTTTCCACTTGATGGAACAGCCCTGCGAGGGGTACTCCTCGACGGGGATGTCGTCGCCGGCGAGGAGCGCCTCGACGGCCGTCCGCATCTCGTAGTCGGACACCTCGTCGTCGGGGCTCATCGCGTCGTCGATGCGGGAGTGGAACGCGAGTTCGAAGCCGTCGCCGGTGTTCTCGAAGAGGAACGGGTCGGGCGTGCAGACCGCGCCGTACTCGGCGGCGACGTCCTGCGACTCGTCGCGGAGGTAGGCGGTGTACCCAATCGTGCCGTCCTCGACGAGTTCCTGCATTCGTTCGAAGGAGTCCTCGGGGCGGTCCTCGGCGTCGTTGGGGTTGATGCCGACGACCGCGAGGTCGTCGTAGGCGCTGGCGAGGTGGTTCAGTTCCTCGAACTTGGCCTTCGCGTACGGGCAGTGGTTGCAGGTGAAGACGACGAGGAGGGCGTCGGAGTCGTCGAACGACGAGAGGGTGTACGTCTCGCCGTCGGTGCCGGGGAGTTCGAAGTCGGGGGCGGCGTCGCCGCGTTCGAGTTCGGAGTCGGATTCCAGGAGTACCATGTCGCCACGTTGGCCCGCGAGCATGAAAAGCGGTTGGCCCGCGGCAGTGCCACGTTGGTGTCGGCGGCTCCGAGACGACCGCTCAGTCGATGGAGACGAGGGCGATTGCGAGGACCGCGAGGCCGATGCCGGCGACCTTGCGCACCGTCAGCGGTTCGCCGAGCGCGACGATGCCGACGATAGACGAGACCGCGAGGAACATCCCGAAGATGGGCGCGACGACGGAGACAGGACCGAGCGCGAGCGCCCGGTAGTACGCGAGGATGCCGACCGCGAGGCAGGCACCGGCGGCGAGAACGTAGGGGAGTTTCGGGCTGATGACCGAGTCCGTGACGGTCTGGCCGGAGACGACGATGACGCCGGCCGTCGCCACGACGAGGACGCCGTTAGCGACCAGCGCGGCCACGTCGCTCGGGATTTTGCCCTGCCCGGTCGTCGCCACTTTCATCAGCGGCGCGACGAGCGAGTAGGCCCCGAGCGCGACGACCGCCCACGAGATGTAGTTCACGGATAGAACGCGGCCCCGAGTCGTGTATAGGGTTACGATTCGGCCGCACGCCGACGCGAGCGAGCCGCGATAACACGGTGACGGCAGGATGTGACTTGATTTAGAATCAAGTACAATATCCTCGTTTAGATAGACAAGTGGTATTAGATATCTCCAACGACCAAATTTTTATCAAGTATTATCGCGTATTGGTGGGTATGTCCCAGGAAGTACAACCCTCGGTCATCGCGCACACGTGGGACGACCCGACTCGGTGTCCGTTCTGCCTCGACGAACTGGAGAGCGAAGGAGAGGGGTTCATGGAACACCTCGAAGAGAGCCCCATCTGTCAACAGGGGTTCGGCATGTGGCGCGATGCGGTCGCCGACGACGTTCGCGGCGAGTGGTCCGGATAGGCGGCCAAAAACGGTTGTTTTTCGCGACTCGGTCGGTTCACTCGGGAGCGACGCCGAGTTGCGACAGCATGGTCATGATGTCGGTGCTGTTCCACTCTTCGACGCACAGGCCGCCCTCGTAGCGGGCCTGTACGATACCCCAGGTGTCCATCTTGCGGTGGGTCGCCGGGATGTCGCCGCGAGCGCTTCGGAGCGTCCCGTCGTGGGTGCCGGTCAGGTGATACCGGGCGTACACGCTGTCGTCTCGCGCTGCCACGTCGAACAGTTCCACGTGGAAGTCCGAGAAGGCGTCGTGGTACCGCCGCGCCCACTCTTCGACCGCGTCGGTTCCGATGATGCCCTCGGGGTCCGAAAAGGCGTGTACCTCGACCAGCGGGTCGTACTCCTCTCTGATGACCTCGTACTCGCGCTTGTTCCACAGTTCGTCCGCGACGCGCATGAACGAGTCTCGGTGCTGCTGTTCTTTCTCAGATGTTGCTGCCATTTCCACCACCGTTCGGAGAGACGACGGATAGCGGCTTAGTTATGGATTCTTGGTATCACGAACGTCGCCGGAGAAGGGAATCGAAAGAGAAGTGGTAGCATCTCCCGGTCGCTCCACGACCGCGCCGCCGTCAGTCGCTCGGGGCCGCCTGCGGCCGCCGGGCCGACCCGTCGACCCGCCGGAGGAGCCACCGGGTCAGCCCGAACGAGAGCAGGCCGAGGACGGCGACGACGCCGAAGGTGACGCGCACGCCGGCGAGGTCGATGAGCGCCCCGAACGCCGGGGGCGCGACGGCCCCGCCGAGGGAGATGCCGATGGTGACGACGGCGAAGTTCTTCCCGAGGTCGGCGCGCTCGGAGAGGCGGTCCGCGAGCGTCGAGCGCGCGGGCCGGGAGACGCTGATGGTCCCGCTGAAGGGGAGAATCAACACGACGAGCGCGAGCGGGAGCGACCCGCTGGCTAAGAGCGCCGCCAGTCCGGCGAGCGCGGCGTAGCCGACGAGGGCGACGGTTCCGGGACCGACGCGGTCGGTGAGCGCGCCGCCGACGAGAATCGTCCCCGCGCCGACGACGAGCATCCCCGAGACGAGGAGGTTCGCCGTGCCCGACGCGAGACCGTAGCCGGCGGTGAGCAGTTGCGGCGAGTACGTCCGGATGCACCACGCGGCCGCCGAGGTGAGAAACGAGAGGAGCGCGAGCCCCATCAGCCCCGCCGACGAGAGGAGTTCCGACGCGCCCCGCCGAATCCCCGCGAGCGTGGGGCGAGCAGTCGGGCGGTCCTCCGCGGCCGGCTTCCGGATTCGCTCGGGGAACCCGCGGGCGACCGGGAGCGCGACGAGCGTGAACGCCGCGCCGAAGACGGCGATGCCCGCGACGGTCCAGCGCCAGCCGAAGCCGAGCGCGCCGACGCCGGCGGCGATGGCGTACGAGACGGCGAAGCCGAGCGAGCCACCGAGGGCGTGCAGCGAGTACGCCCGCCCGCGGTTCGTCTCCGAGGAAGCGGTCGCCAACAGGGGGTAGTGCGCGGGGTGGTGGCCCGCGATGCCGACGCCGAGGAGCGTCTGCGAGGCGAGAAGCCACAGGTACGAGGGCGCGAGCGCGGTGGCGACGATGCCAGCCGCGCCGGCGACGAGCGAGATGGCGAGGACGAGCGTCCGACTCCGCGCGTCGGAGAGGTAGCCGAAGGGGAGTTGCAGGAGCGTCACGACGCCGCCTTGGACGCCAATGGCGAGGCCGACGGCGGCGATACTCACGCCGAAGTCGTCGGCGACGAGGCCGATGACGGGCGCGAGCGCGACGAGGTAGGCGTGGTTGACGACGTGCGAACCCGCGACGAGGCCGACCACGCGGCGCTCCTGTGTCTCCGTCACACCGACTACTGAGCGGTGATTCGTGAAAAGCCCGCGGTCCGCGGCGATGTTGGTTCGGAACGCGAGTTAGCCGCGACCGGGGCGCTCGCCCCTGAGCCGCGCGCCGAGCCAGAGGTCGGCGAACGTGTCGAAGAAGTCCTCGCCGGTGTCGACGAGTTCGCGCTCGATGCCGAGCGCCTGACACCGCTCGTCGACCGCCGCGAGGTGGCTCTGGAGCCGGTCGGTGTACTGTCGCGCCGCCGACCCGCCGAAGTAGGTCCGGCGCGTCGCCTCGGACTCGGGGTCCTCGAAGATGGCGTCGCCCGTCGCCTCGGGACCGAGTTCCTCCGGGGTGAGCACCTGCGCGACGAGCACGTCGTTCCGCGCGAGCGCGGCGAGGCCGGCGGCCACGTCGTCGGGGTCGAAAAGCAGGTCGCTCACGACGACCACGAGCGACCGCGAGTGGATGCTCTCGGCGTAGGTCGAGAGCGCAGCCGTGATGTCGCCGTCGCCGCCGGGCGTCGTCTCGTTGAGCCGCTCGACGAGTCGGAGCACCTCGCCGCGACTCGACGCGTCGGTGTCGATGCGGTCGGGCAGGTCCCCGAGGAGCGTAAACCGGAAGTCGTTGTTCTCCTCGGCCGTGAGGTGGCAGAAACCGAGGCCGAGCTTCGCGCCGTACTCGAACTTGTTCGCGTCGCCCTCGCCGAAGTCCATCGAGGCCGAGGCGTCGAGGAGGACGTGGACCGTCAGGTTCCGCTCGGCCTCGAACCGCTTGATGAACAGCTCCTCGGTCCGGGCGTACACCTTCCAGTCGATGAGCCGCGGGTCGTCGCCGGCGGCGTACCGGCGGTGGTCGCTGAAGGTGAGCCCCTCGCCCACGTCCGGCGACTCCTGGTCGCCCTGCTGTCGGGCGGTCGAGACGCGCTTCAGCGAGGTGTCGAACCGGTCGAGTTCGTCGAGGAAGCCGGGGTCTATCATCGGTCCGTCACTCGTTCAACAGCCGCGCAATCACGTCGTCGGGGTCGAGCCCCTCGCGCTCCGCCCGGAAGTCGAGGATGATGCGGTGTCTGATAACCGGCGGGGCCATCTCGACCACGTCCTCCCACGAGACGTGGGTGCGCCCGTGGACGAACGCCCGCGCCTTCGCGGCGAGGACGAGCGCCATGCTCGCGCGGGGACTCGCGCCGAACTCGACCTGCTCGTCTTCGCGGGTCCTGCGGACCAGTTCGATGGTCCGGTCGCGGATGTCGTCGGAGATGGGGACCTGCCGCACGAGTTGCTGTGCGGCGAGTAGGTGCGTCCGCGGCAGGACGCGCTCGACTTCGGGCGACGCCGCGCCCTCGGCGTACTGCTTGACGATGGTCCGCTCCTCGTCGAACTCGGGGTAGTCGACGAGAATCTTCATCAGGAAGCGGTCGGTCTGCGCCTCCGGGAGCGGGTAGGTGCCGCCCTGGTCGATGGGGTTCTGCGTCGCGAGGACGAAGAAGGGGTCCGGAAGCTCGTAGGTCTCGCCCGCGGCGGTCACCTGCTTTTCCTGCATGGCTTCGAGGAGCGCGGCCTGCGTCTTCGGCGTCGCCCGGTTTATCTCGTCGGCGAGGACGACGTTGGCGAAGATGGGGCCGCGCTCGAACACGAAGTCCCGGCCCTCCGGCGTCTCGCGGATGATTTCGGTGCCCGTGATGTCCGAGGGCATCAGGTCGGGCGTGTTCTGCACCCGCGAGAACTGCAGGTCCGTCGCGTCCGAGAGGGCGCGCACGAGCGTCGTCTTCCCCAGTCCGGGGTTCGATTCGAGCAGCGCGTTGCCGTCGCAGAGGACGCAGACGAGCAGTCGCTCGACCACGTCGTGTTGGCCGATAATGCGCTTTCCGACCTCGTCTCTGACCGCCGCGACGCTCGCTTGGAGGTCCTCGATGCTGAGGTCGAGGTCGTCGTCTGTCTCGACCGCGATATCGCCTTCGGGCGCGGTCTGCTGTCCGTCGTCGCCGAGCCAGTCTCGTTTGTCACTCATCGTCGTTCTCTCGTATCTTCAGGGTGTAGTCGCGAATCAGGTCGGCCTCTTCGAGCGTGTCGTCGGCGAGGTAGCCGGCGCGCTGGCTCTCGACGGCGCTGTCGCCGCCGTAGCCGGTCGAGTCGTAGGCCGCGGCCGACGACTCCGGTCCGTCACCGCTCCCGCCGGTGCCGGCGACGGTGGCGTTCAACTGCTCCGAACCGGCGGCCACGTCCTCGGGGTCGCCGAGGATGGAACTCCCGTTCTGGAGCCCCGTCTCCTCGTCGGGTTGGTCGAGGCTGTCGCCCGCCGGGCCGCCGTCGCCGGCGAGCCCCTCGAACTGGATGTCCGAGACGGCGACTTGGATGCTCCCCGCCGAGAGGAGCAGGGCGACGACCAGCGCGCCGACGATGCGGCGGGTCGGCAGGAGTTCCACCGACGACGACTCCCGCAGGCGGGACAGCACGTCGTCGTAGAGCGCGACCGACATGCGCGAGTCGCGGTTCGGGTTCCCCTCGTCGGCGACGAGGTCGCGGGCGGTCCGAAGCGCCTCGGCGACCGAGGGGTTCACCGCCTCGAACTGCTCGACCGGCGGCACCCGCATCAGGATGAGGTACTCCGCGACGCCGACGAGGACGCCCACCGCGAGGGCGATTGGGACGGCGACGTGGACCGAGACGGCCGGGTCGACCCTCGGGAGGAAGCCGAGCGACACCGCCGACTGGATGGGTAACTCGACGACCCGGAACGCGATGTTCGCCAACAGCGTCGCGACCGCGGCATCGACGACGCTGGAGACGACGGCCGCCTTCACGGCTTCCCGGCGGACTTCGGTGACGGCGTCGGCCATCTCCTCGCGACGGGTGGCCCCCGCGTCCGAGTCGGCGGCCGAGGCGGTCGCGTCAGTTGCGCCGGTCGCGTCGGATGCGTCAGGTGCGTCGTCGTCGGTGCCCGGTTCGGGCGGGGGCGATTCAGACACCGCTGCACACCGCCGGTTCGTTGCCGTCTTCGAACTCGGAACAGGCCCGCCGGAGGTCGGCTTCGAGGTCGTCGACCTGGTCTTCGAGGTCGGCGATGTCGGACTGGAGCGTCTCTATCTCGGTCTCCAGTTCGGCGTTCGTCTCCTCGAGTTCCTCGTTTTCCGCTTCGAGGCCGTCTATCTGGTTTTCGAGTCGGTTGCGCTGTTCTTCGAGGGTGTCGAGCGTCGCCGTGAGTTCGTTGATTCGGCTCCGGGCGTCTCGGAGGCTGCTTTCCGTCTCTTGGAGCTCGCTCCGCGCCGACGACAGCTCGTTTTGGGTCGATTCGAGCTGTGACTCCGTGTCTTCGAGGTTGTTCGAGACCTGCGAGACGTCGCCGCGGGTGCGTTCGAGGCTGCTGTTCAACTCCTGTAGCTCCGCCTGCGTCGCCGACAGATTTTGTCTGGTTTCTGAAAGGTCCTGTTCGAGCGCCTCGTTTCGCTCGCGCAACTGCTCGTTTTGCTGGTCGAGCGAGTCGACCGAGTACTGGTAGAACATCGTCGCGCCGACGGTTCCGGCGGTGAGGAGGACGACGACGAGGACGAGACCGAGGTTCAGGGACCGACCCAGGGCACTCATATCAAACCACCTTCACTTTGCGTTCGACCCCGATACACTTGAAGACGCCGGACGAGCACCTCAGCGAGGTAGAGGAGGAACGCGGCGGCGACGAACGCGGCCGCCCAGTCGTCGCGGACGGGTTGGACGCCGGCGGCGCTGTCGCGGGCGGAGGCGGCGATTTCGGCCGCGTCCTCGGGGTCGTACATCGTCCCGCCGCTGTCGGAGACGGCGGCTTCGAGCGCGGCCGAGCGGCCGAACCCGGCGTACTCGACGGGGTAGTTCACCGCGAAGGCGGTGTCGAGCACGTCCCGATAGCCCGTCTCAGTAGGGACGACCGTCGCCTCGTAGACGCCGGGGCTGACCGCCGAGAAGGACAGTCCTTCGACGCCCCGCGGCCGCTCGCCGCCGCGGTAGACGACGGTCGTCGGCTGGTCGAGACGGGTGTCCGACACCTCGGCGACGCCGGACGCCTTCCGCTCGGGGTCGCCGATGACGTAGTTCGTGGACTTCGTGAGCAGGAGCGAGTCGGGGCTCTGGAGCAGGCCGTCGAGCGTGCCGTCGCCCGCGTACGTCGTGATGGTGGCGACGCGGCCGAGGCCGTAGCGCCACGACGCCACCGCGGGGGTGCCGTCGTCGGCCGCGACGAGGAAGTTCGCGCCGCTCCTGACAGACACGTCGTTGACGCTGCCGGGGTTCGCGGTCAGTTCGACGCCGGCGGTGACGAAGTCGTTCTGGTCGACGACCGTGAGGCCGTCGCCGGCGTACTGGCGGTTCGACCCGCCGAAGAGGATGCGGAGCCGGTCGGTCTCGTCGGCCCTGAGGTAGTTCCCGCCGGACGCCCGCGCGATGGTCCTGAGAGTCTGCTCGTTCGGGCTCGGGCCGGTCCCGATGGTGATGACGCGGACGCCGTCGCGGCCGAGTTGGTCCGCGACCGTCGCGGCGTCCTGGAACCGGTCGTGACCGTCGCTGATGAGGATAATCGTCCCGCGCCTGTCGCCGAGTTGCTGGGCCGCGCCTTCGAGGCCGACGGCGATGTCGGTCGCGCCGCCGGACTGGAGGCGGCGGATGAGGTCGGCGGTCGACTCGCGGTTCGGCCCGAGCGGGCGGAGCGGCGAGACCTCGTAGGCGCGGTAGTTGAAGCCGACGATGCCGACCTGATTCTCGTCGCCGAGTTGGTCGAGCGCGTCGAGCGCGACCGACTTCTGGACGCGCATGCCGCTTTCCGCGCTCCCGGACACGTCGATGGCGAAGACGAGGTTCGTCTGCTGGGACGTGCCCTCGCCGGTCGTGACCGGGAGCATCGACGCGAGGCTCGACCCGTCGTAGCCGCCGTTTTCGAACGAGTTGCGCCCGCCGACGGTCAGCAGGCCGCCGCCGTCGATGACGAACCGCTGGAGCGCATCGGTGTTGCCCACGTCCTCGGCGCGGATGTCCTGTAGGACGACGGCGTGGTACGACGAGAGGTCCGCGGGGACGGCCTCGGCGGTCTCCACGTCGTACAGCTGCGAGAGGTAGTCGCGGAACGGGTAGTCGCCGCGGGAGACGTACAGCACCCGCGGCGGCTCGACCACGCGGACCGTCTTGCGGAACACGTCGTTCGTCTGGAAGCGGTCGTCGCTCTCGATGCGGGCGGTGACGCGGTGGGTGCCGGTGGTCTCGAACGTCTGGGAGAACTCGACGGCCCCGCTGGTGTTGACCGTCTCGCGGGCGACCGCCTCGCCGTCGACCTCCACGACGAGTTCGACGGTCGCGCGTTCGACGTCGTCGGGGACGACCCCGTCGACTTGCGCGAGGAAGGCGTTTTCGACGCCGACGCTGGTCTTCGACGGGCCGCTGACGGTGACGTAGTGTTCGGTGTCGGTCGGTTCGGGCGCGACCGCGCTCACGGTCGCGTTGAGGTCGCGGGCGAGCGTCGTCGCGGAGGCGAGACTCCGCCCCGAGGTGACCCGCCCGTCGGAGACGAGGACGACCGTCCCGTCCGGCCTGAGGTTAGCCGCGACGGCGTCTCCGATAGGCGACTCCTCGCCGCGGGCGACGGTCGAAGTCGTGACGGGGACGCCCTCGGCTTCGATGTCCGCCGCGAGTTGCGACGCCACGTCCTCGGTGACGGCCGCGCTGTCGGAGTCGTCGACGAGGAGCGTCACCTGCGGGTCGCCGTCGGTCATCCGCGTCGTGACGGTGTACGGCCCCGCGGCCGCGACGACCAAGAGGACGACGACGAGGAACCGGGACGCGAACAGGAGCCTGCGGGAGCGCCTGCCAGCCGTCCCGTCGGCCCCGCGGAAGATGAGCGCCCACGCGAGGAGCGCGGCCACGGGGAGCGCGACGAGGAACAGCGGGCGCTGGATGCCGAGCGTCCGCCCGGCGGCCTCGACCGTCCACGCGAGGGGCGTCGTCGCGGCGGCGGGAGTCGTGGCGGCGACGGCGTCGAGCGCTGTCAGCGCGGCGGACGCCGAGCCGAGCGCCGCCATCAGAGGTCACCCCGCCGGCGCAGGTAGGCCAATTCGAGCATCGTCGCCGCGAGCGCGACTAACGCGGCCCACTCGGTGAGCGGGTCCGGCACGTCGCGCTCTTCGACCCGAGTCGGGTAGTCCGAGGGGGCCGACTCGCCGTCCAGCGGCGCGGCGACCACGTCTGACTCGGCCTCGCTGAGGAGCGACGCCGCGAACCGCTCGTCGCCGACGCGGTAGAAGCCGGCGTCGGCGAGGCGGACCTCGGGGCCGGTCGCCTCGCCGCCGGGCGTCTCGACGGTCTGGTTCGCGCCCGCCGCGAGCGACCCGCCGGTCGCCCGGTTCAGCTCGGAGAGCGTCGAGCGCCCGGCGAGGTAGAACACCGAGCGCTTCCAGAACACGGGGTACTGGTAGTTGTACTTGAACGCCGAGCTGTCCTCCATGAAGCCGTAGTAGAGGACGCGGCCGGCCCCGCGGCGCTCGACGGCGACGAGCGAGGTGCCGCCGGTCGTGGTCACGAGCGACTGGCCCGCGCGGAGGTCGCCCGCGACGTACTCGGTCGGCGGCGGGAAGGTGATGTCGCGGGTTATCTCGTGGCTCTCGACGGTCCCGATGGTCGGGTTCGTCTCGATGCTCGCCTGCGAGACGAGCTGGAGGTCGCCGTAGCTCGGCGACTCCTCTTGGGCCTGAATCGCCACGCCGCCGCCGTCGGCGACGACCTCGCGGCCGGCCTCGACGTTGCCCGAGAGCAGGCGACCGGGGTTGACGTTGCTGTAGATAATCACGTCGTAGTTCGTCGAGACGGCCGTCGGCGGGTTGTCCACGGTCAGCGACACCTCGGGAATGACCGACAGCGCGGCCGTCAGGTAGCGGTTCTCGTCGTTCGTGAGGACGAGCACGTCCACCGAGGCGTCCTCGGGGGCCGCGACGTACAGCGCGTCGTCGGTCGGGAAGGCGTCGCCCGGCGAGAGTTCGGCGCGCCCGCCGCCCGCGGGAACGGGGAGCGTCGCGGTCGCCACGTCGCCGGGGTCCATGCGAACCTCTCGGGTGGCTCCGGCGAGCGAGAGCGTCCGCGTCGCCGCCGAGTCGCCGTAGTTCTTCACCGTCACGGTGACGTTCGCGCCGGAGAAGCGCCGGTCGACGATGCCGACGTTGCCTTGTCCGCCGCCCGCGAACTGCTGGAGTTCGACCACGAGGCCGCGGGCGCGGGCCTCGCGGACCGCGTCGCTCCACGGCGAGTCGTCCGCGAAGTCGCTCAGAACGACGACGCGGGCGTCCTCGCCGGCGATGGAGGCGGCGGCGGTAATCGCGGAGCGCAGGTCGCCGGGGGCCGCGCTCGCTCGCAGGCCGTCGAGGGCGGCGCGGGCGTCGGTCGCGCTCCCCCGGCGGAGCACCACGTTCGCGTTCGCGCCCGCCGCGACGACCGACGTCGTGCCGGAGACCTCGTCTCGTGCCGCCGCGAGGGCGCTGTCGAATCGGGTCCCCCCGCCGTCGCGGACGCCCATGCTCGCGCTCGTGTCCACGACGAGGACGGTCTCTTGGACCGTCTCCGACTCGGGAACCAGCACGTACGGCGTCGCCAGCGAGCCGACGAGCGCGACGAGCGCGAGCAGTTGGATGAGGAGCAGCAGGCTCCGGAGCAGGCGGTCGAAGATGGGGTTCGAGGCGTTTCGTCCCGCCGAGTCCGCGAGGAACCGGAAGGTCGGGAGGGTGCGGCGGACCGGCTCCGGCCGCAGCAGATAGAGGATGACGAGGGGGACCGCCCCGAGGAGGGCGACCAGCCCGAGGGGAAACAAGAAGAACTCGTCGAGGACCATGCCCGACCCGTGGCGCGCCTTCGGTATGGCTGTTTCCCTATTAATTGACACGTTCCGAAATATCGACCTATCGGAATACGTGAACGTTCGAGGCGCTCGCGGGGGCGATTCGGCAAATGGATTACTGTGGGACATTAGTCTGTCAGATAAAAGTACGTCATTGCATAACAATGCTCTTGAATTATAACACGACACAATTTTATGCTCTAAAGTTATTTGTCGAGCTACGATGGGAACTGATAGGTACACACCGCGGTCGTACGACGACATCGCCCCGGACCAGCGCCCGACGCTGAAACAGGCGCTCGTTCCGGTGCTCGGACTCGTCGCCTTCCTCGGAGTCGGGTCGGCGTGGCTGGGACTCGACCCACACATCCCCCTCATCTGGAGTATCGCGCTGGTCGGCCTCCTCGGCCGGTTCGTCTGGGGCTACACCTGGGAGGACCTCTACGAGGGCATCGAACGCAGTCTCGCGATGGGACTACAGGCGATTCTCATCCTGTTTACCATCTACGGCGTCGTCTCGACGTGGGTCGCCGCGGGGACGATTCCGGCGCTGATGTACTACGGCCTCGACCTGCTGTCGCCGCAGGTGTTCCTGCCGGCGACCGCCCTCCTCGTCGGTATCGCCACCTTCGCCATCGGTTCGTCGTGGACCGCGGTCGGCACCCTCGGCGTCGCCTTCATCGGCATCGGCTCGGGCCTCGGCGTCCCCGAACCGATGACCGCCGGCGCGATTCTCACCGGCGCGTACGCGGGTGACAAGCAGTCGCCGCTGTCGGACACGACGAACCTCGCGGCCGCCGTCACGAACACCGACCTCTACGACCACATCCGCGCGATGCAGAGCGGGACGGCCGTCGCGTTCGGCCTCTCGCTCGTCGGCTTCGTCGTCCTCAGCCTCGGTATCACCGGGACGATTCCCGCCGGCCAAATCACCGAGATTCAGACCGCGCTCGCCTCCTCGTACGACATCACGCTCCTCGCGTTCCTGCCGCTCGCGGTCACCTTCGGCCTCGCCGCGGCGGGCTACCCCGCGCTGACCGTCCTCCTCGCCGGCGCGTTCGCCGGCGCGTTCACGAGCATCCTCGTGCAGGGAGCGTCGTTCGTCACGGCGTGGCAGACGTTCATGAGCGGCACCGGCCCGGAGACCGGGTCCGAACTCGTCAACAGCCTGCTCGCGTCTGGCGGCGTCTCCGGTTCCGCGTGGACCATCGCCGTCGTCGTCGCGGCGCTGACGCTCGGCGGCCTGCTCGAACAGACGGGTGTGCTCGCCGTCCTCGCTCACCGACTCCAGCGCGGCATGCGGAGCCCGCGCCTACTCGTCGCTTCCACCGGCATCTCGGCGATGCTGACCAACGCGCTCACCGCCCAGCAGTACATGAGTATCGTCGTCCCCGGCATGACGCTCCGCGACACCTACGACGAGTTCGGCCTCGACAGTTCGGACCTCTCGCAGGCCATCGAGTCCGCCGGGACGCCGACCGGCGCGCTCCTCCCGTGGCACGCCGGCGGCGCGTACATGGCCGGCGTCCTCGGCGTCTCGACCCTCCAGTACGCTCCGTACTACATGTTCGGCTACCTCTCGCCGCTCGTGCTGTTCGCCTTCGTCCTCGCTGGCGTCGGCTTCTCGGGGAACAGCACGGCACAGCCCGGTCCCGCCGCTCCGGCGTCGGACGACGACTGACGCGACGCGAACCCGCGCCGCGAACCGAACACTACCGTTTTCTCACCGCTCTACCGCCGCTCTGAGCGCCCGCACCTCGTCGCGGACGGCGACCCACTGTTCGACCGACCCGGGGAGTTCGTCGCGGCCGTCGTGCCCCTCGATTCGGTCGCGCACGGCACCAGGGTCGTCAACGTCCTCGAAGCGGATTGCGCCGCCGCCCGCGGCCTCGACCGAGACGGTCCCGTAGCCGAACAGCGACCCCGCAACGCCCTGCGAGAGCGCGCTGTTCTGGACGCGGTCGAGCGAGACGCGCTGGACCGTCCGAGAGAGGACGCCCGTCTTCCGGTAGAGCGCCCGGTCGGTGACGACGAAGCGCGTGTTGGTGACCCGGAGGTACGACCACGCCGGGAGGAAGAAGCCAACGAGGCCGACGACCGCGAGTTCGGGCACACCGTTCGCGGCGGCCGCGACGGCCGCAACGACGACGACGGAGAGCCCGACGACGGCCGCGGGGATGACGGTCTGTATCCGCGGCCGACCCTCCCAGCGGACGGTCTCGTCGTCGCCGCGGGCCAGCCAGTCGTCGATGGCCGCGACGGCCTCCGAGTCGGTCGCTGAGTCGGCCGTCATCGCTCGTCTGTCGTCGCGTCGAACTCGAAGTCGCTCGGTTCGAGCGCGTCGGCCGACGCGTCGGGGGCGGACTCGGTTCCGTTCCCGTCAGGCGCGTCGTCGTCCGCGACGACGCCTTCCCCGCCTTCGACGGCCTGTCGAATCGCGCGGAGTTCGGTCAGGATGTCGTCGAGGACGGCGGCCTTCCCCTCCGCGTCGGTCTCCGGCCCGGAGCGGCGCTTGATTCGCTCGTTGACGAGCGTCTGGAGCGACTGCGGTTCGGCGACGTTCTGGAAGCTCATCTCGATGCCGCTCCCTCCGGCGGTGCTGATGTTGACGGAGCCGTAGCCGAACTGCGCGCCGAGGAACGTCTGGCTGTAGGAGGTGTCCTGTACCTTGTCGAACTCGATGCGCTGGACGCTCCGGGAGAGGACGCCCGTCTTCCGGTAGAGCGCGTCGGAGGTGACGACGTAGTTCGTGTTCTTGTGCGAGAGGTACGACCCGACGAGGAGCGGAATGCCGACGAGAACGAACGAGAGCGGGACGCCGACGATGAAGGAGGGCACGAGGCTGTAGGGATGCGGGGTGTCGGCCCAGAGGACCTCTTCGTCGTCGTCGAGGGTGAGCCAATCAAACTCGGTGTCCATAGCGGACAGGTTCCCGCCGGCGGTGGAATAGTGTTCCGCCGGGCGCGGGCCGCCGCCGGCCATGACTATTGCTACCGTGTGACGCGACAATTCCGCCCGGTTGGGCAAACCATTTTACGGATGCCTGCAACGGAGTGCCCATGGACAAGCAGTCACTGCTCGACTTGCTGCGTCACGACGCTCGCGAGAGCGTAGATGACATCGCCCGCCAACTGGGCGCAGACGCCGAAGCAGTGGCAGCAGCGCTCGAGGAACTCGAAGACGACGGGGTCATCCGCGGCTACCAGGCGGTCGTCGACTGGAACAACGTCGACGAGGAGCACGTCCGGGCGCAGGTCGAAGTCGACGTCGAACTCGACCGCGAGACGGGCTACGAGGAGATCGCCCGCCGCATCGCGCGGTTCCCCGAGGTCGCCACACTGCGACTCGTCTCCGGCGACTACGACTTCTTCATCGAGGTCGAGGGCGCGTCGATGCACGCCGTCTCGAACTTCGTCTCCGAGCGCATCGCCCCCATCCCTGAGGTCACGAAGACGGTCACGCACTTCGTGATGGACTCCTACAAGGAGGAGGGCATCGAACTCGGTGACGGCGACGACGACGACCGGCTCTCCGTGTCGCCATGACGCTCGGCGACCAGCTTTCGGACCGCGTCAAACAGGTGCCGCCGTCGGGGATTCGGAAGTTCTTCGAACTCGCCGAGGAGGTCGACGACGTCATCTCCCTCGGCGTCGGCGAACCCGACTTCTCCGCGCCGTGGGCCGCCCGGACCGCCGCCATCGACTCGCTCGAACGCGGCAAGACCTCCTACACGTCGAACCGCGGGATGCGCGAACTCCGCGAGGCAATCTCGGAGCGCGTCACCCGCTACGGGCAGGAGTACGACCCCGAAGACGAGATTATCGTCACGACGGGCGCGAGCGAGGCCGTCGACCTCGCGTTCCGGGCGTTCGTCAACCCCGGCGACGTGGTGGCGATTCCCCAGCCGTCGTACATCTCGTACACGCCGGGGGCCATCTTCGCCGGCGGCGAACCGCTCCCGGTGCCGACCCGCGCCGAAGACGAGTTCAAACTCACGCCCGAGGCGCTCGAAGCCGCCGGGGCCGACGAGGCCGACGTGTTGGTGCTCTGCTACCCGAACAACCCGACCGGCGCGGTGATGACCGACGACGAACTCGCCGACGTGGCCTCGTTCGTCAGGGACCACGACCTCGTGGTGCTCTCCGACGAAATCTACTCGGACCTCCGGTACGAGGACGACCACGCCTCCATCGCCACCCACCCCGGCATGCGCGAGCGGACCATCGTGTTCAACGGCTTCTCGAAGGCCTACGCCATGACCGGCCTGCGCCTCGGCTACGCCATGGGACCGCCGGGAGCCATCGACGCGATGAACAAGGTCCACCAGTACGCGATGCTTTCGGCGCCCACGACGGCGCAGTACGCGGCGCTCGAAGCCCTGCGGTCGTGCGACGACTCGGTCGAGGAGATGCGCCGCGAGTACGACCGCCGACGGCGGTTCGTCCTCGCCCGCTTCGAGGAGATGGGACTCGACTGCTTCGAGGCCAAGGGGGCGTTCTACGTCTTCCCGGAGGCTCCCGACGGCGACGACGAGGCGTTCGCCGAGGGCCTCCTCGAAGAACAGAACGTCGCGCTCGTCCCCGGAAGCGTCTTCGGTGAGGGCGGCTCGGGCCACCTCCGAGTCTCCTACGCGACGGGGATGCGCGAACTCCGCGAGGCGATGGACCGCATCGAGGCGTACGTCAGCGACTGAGCCGACCGGACACACCCGTAACCCGCTTTTTCCCGAACGAGCGACCATCATGAGTATGCGAAGCATTCACACAGTTCGGGCGCGTACATCCAGCGATGTACGACGAAATCCTGCTCCCGGTCGACGGGAGTCCGGCGGCAGAACAGGCGATGCCGCACGTGTTCGACCTCGCGGAGCGGTGCGACGCGACGGTACACGTGTTGTTCGTCGTGAACACGACGCGGGACAACGCGGGTATCGTCGGCGGGACGGTCCTCGAAACGCTCGAACGGGAGGGTACACGCGTCGTCGAGGAGGTCGTCGAGCGCGGCGAGAGCCGAGGCATCGAGACGGTCGGAGCCGTGCGTCGGGGCGCGCCGCACGAAACCATTCTCGACTACGCAACCGAACACGGCGTCGAGGTCATCGCAATGGCGACCCACGGCCGGACGGGCGTCGAGCGCGTGCTCCTCGGGAGCGTCACCGAGCGCGTCGTCCGGAGCGCGCCGGTTCCCGTGCTAACGGTCCGGGCGGGAGAGTAGTCGAATCCGCCGATTCAAGCGGTCAAAGCGGCCGGCAACGTCACCATCCGACTGCATAATCGATGATGACATCTGTTGGCACATTTCGGGAGACCAACACGCAAAGTATTATTAAATATGGTTTCCTCGTGCAACACGAATGGTTTCGGGAGGTGACACGGACATCGCCGTGACGGAGGACACGTCTACGTTCCAACTCGGGCTGGACGACCTCAAACGACGAGGGAGCGCGCTCCTCGTCGTCGGGTCGGTTCCGACGGAACTCTACTCGCGCGCGTCCAAGCAGATGCTCGGCGCTCCCGACGAGCCGCGACGCCGCCTTCTGGTCCTCAACGACTCGACGCCGCTTGACGACCGTCTCGACGCCGACATCAAGCGCTCCAAGGAGTGGACGCGCGTGGTTCGGTACTCCACGCTCGAACGGAGCGCCGCGGCCTCGCCGACACCGCCCGCCGCCGTGCCGAGCGCGATAGACACCTGCGAGCGCCGAGTGGGCGGCGGCCTCGGCCAACTCGGCGCGGAACTCGCCAACGACGTAACCGAATTCGACAGCCTCGCCGGAGGACTCTCTCCGGCGGAACTCCGCGTCGCGTTCGACTGTCTGCCGTCGCTCCTCTCGCGGTACGAGCGGGACCACGTGTTTCGGTTCCTCCACGTCATGACCACCCACGTCCGTGCGCGGAACGGGATGGTCCACGTCTGGTCCCCGGGCGACCGCGAGGACGAACTCAACCGGATGCTCGAACCGCTGTTCGACGCCGTCGTCGAACTCGACGTCGAGGGCGCGGAGGCGCGTCAGCGCTGGCACCTCCGACAGAAAGACGTCTCGTCCGGCTGGTTCCCGTTGGAATCGTGAACTTCTCACGACCAATACGTTTTTTACCCTAATCGTGTCACATAGACACAATGGAATCGTCCGGGCAGGGCAAGCGGGCTGACGCGTCTTCCACGCTGGAAGTCGGCTTTTCGCTCCCTTCAGAAGGCACGGGGTTGGTCGTTCGGGACAACGTCGAACGCCACCAGTTCATGCTTCGAACGCCGTCGCCAGTCGCGCCGGAGCCGACCGACCGTCGTCGGTTCTCCCTCCCGACGGACGCCGCGGTCCGCATCGAGACCGACCGCATCGGATTGGCGGCGAACACGGTCGTCTGCGTCCGCGACGAATCGGGGTCGATGCTCGCGCAGGTCGACCAACAGGGACACGAGGAACTCGGCGCGGGGACGTACAGCATCGAACTCTTCGGCGCGGTCAAGACGTACCTCCGAGTCGAGGGGCCGCTGACGGTCGACGCGGAACCGCTCGAAACCGTGCTCTCGTTCGAGGAGCCGCGGACGGTGTACGTCGGCGCGCGGTCGTCGCACGAGAGCCCCGCGACGACGGTGACGACGACCGACGACCCGCTGGACGTGATGCAGGCCGTCTCGGCGTTCAGCTCCTCGCTCAAGACCACGAGCGTCGAGCGGTCGTATCCGACGCTCCGGGGACACCCGCCGCTTCTCGAACTGGGCGACGAACTCGACATCCCCGAGGGACTTCACGTCCCCGACACCGGCGTCCGAATCGAGCTCCCGCCGACGCTGAGTCACATCTTCGTGGCGACGCCGCTGGCGTACTATCTCGGCGCGAGACTCGTCCCCGGTGACACTCCCCGACTCGTCACCGACGAGGGGTTCGTCCACGATTTCGACGGCCCCCACGGCTTCGAGGAGTCGGTCGCGCGCGCGCTCAAGCGGACGTTCTTCCTCGACTGCGTCGTTCGAACGGAGGGAATCTACGACGTGCCGCTCCACGAGCGCCAGACCGTCGAATCACGGACCGATATCGACGTCGAGCGACTGTACGACGCGTCGCTCGGCGAACAGCTCTCGGCGTACTTCGAGATTCCCTACGAGCACATCGCCGACCTCGTTCCGGAGTGGAAGCTGACGACGCACATCGCCCCGCAGATCGACAACGTCGAGTTGCTCCCCTTCGTCACGAACGACCTCGCGGTCGTCCGGACGCCTTCGGGGACCGAGGTTCCCCACTCGGAGGTGCAGGCGGCCGTCGTAGACGACTTCCTCCGCGACGACATCGTCAGGAGCGCGGGCGCGGCGACGCCGAGCGAGACGTACGTCAAGCCCAGTTCGACCGACTCGGTCGAGCAGGCGTGGATCAGCGACGGGACGCCGGTCGGCGCGAGCAAGACCACGCCCGCCGCCTACCGGAACCGCCTCCAGCGCAAGCCGACGCAGGGAGATATCGGCATCACGGTCGTCTGTAACGACCCCGAGATGCTCGCCGAGACGGACATCGTCGACGAGGTGTACGGCTCGCGCGACGGGCTGTCGTTCGACGTGGACGCGCACTACGACCTCAGCCGAGCGGAGCTTCGGGAGCTACTCGCCGAGCCGACCGACTTCCTCCACTACATCGGCCACATCGACGACGAGGGGTTCCAGTGCCACGACGGTCGGGTCGACGCCGAGACGCTCGACCGCGTCGGGACGGGCGCGTTCTTCCTCAACGCGTGCCAGTCGTACGACCAAGGACTCGCGCTCGTCGAGGCCGGCGCTATCGGCGGCATCGTCACGTTCAGCGAGGTCATCAACAGTCAGGCGGTCGGCGTGGGACGCACGTTGGCTCGGCTGCTTAACGGCGGGTTCCCGCTTCAGGCGTCGCTCGACGTCGTTCGGACCGACAGCGACATCGCACACCAGTACGGTGTCGTCGGGGACGGAGGACTTTCAGTCGTTCAAACTGAGAGCGGAGTCGCGGTGCTCTGTGAAGTCTCACAGCTATCGGACGACGAGTACAGTCTCTCGTACAACTCGTATCCGACCTCACGATGCGGTCCCGGTTCGCTTATCATCCCTGCGTTACCCGGGACAAACGAGTATTACCTCTCGTCGCATGGGCTCTCTAATATCAGGCTCACAGAGGCAGAGCTTCGAGAGTTCCTCTCACTAGAACAGATTCCTGTCGTCTACGACGATACGGTCTACTGGGACTGCGAATTCCTCTCGTGATTACGGACCGTAGATGACTCCCGTGTTTCCGGCCGCCACGCTTCCGGCCTGTGAGAGCAGGAGCGTGAGCGTGAACAGGACGCCCATCATGCGGGGGTTCTGACGAAGGTACGCGACCATCTGATTGCTGTCGTCGGACATGTGCACTTACTCCAAGGAGCGAGCACGAAATATAATTTTTCGTGTATATCTGATATGAAAATAACTTAATTAAGTGAACGGGAGTCGCAACTAATCGTTTGCGGAGCGCACAGCGCTATAGACGAGAGAAACGGGAGAGCGCAGTCGGCGGCCGGAACGACCGCGCCGGTCAGGAGTTGTCGACGTCGGCCCCGCCGCCGATGTCGCGGTAGACCGCGGAGATACCTTCGGTCTCGTCGAGTTGGCCGAGCGTCTCGTCGAGTTCGCGCCGGAGTTCGGTCAGCCGGGCGGTGAGCCGTTGGTACTCTTCGTTTTCTTCGAGCGCCGCTTCGTCCTTTTCGGACTCTAGGAGCGCCTTCTTCGACGCGAGGGAAAACAGGTCTTGAATACCCACGTCGTAAGCGTTTCGCAAGATGAGGTTAGAGACGGTGTCAGTCAGCGCTTCACGAGAGACGGGCTTGACGAGGTAGTCGTCGAAACCCATGGCGATGATGTCGAAATCGGGCTCGACTGCGGTCACCATCGCGACGCGGCACTCGAAGCCACGGTCCCGTATCTCCGAGAGCGCCTCGTCGCCCGAGAGGTCGGGCATTCGACGGTCGAGGAGAACAACGTCAACCTCGTCGTCGAGCTTGTCGAGCGCCTCTCGGCCGCCGTAGGCGACACGAACGCTGTAGTCGTTCCTAAGCCAGGTTGCGTACAGATCGGCGAGGTCAGGCTCATCTTCAACGATGAGCACCAGTGGCTGTTCTGCGCTCATTGGTATTGTAGTGGTGTTCCGGAGACGCTCACGAAACTCAATGTCGTGTAGTGGTATATCAAAATACCTCTTGTCTAACGCCGTCCGAAACTGCGCTTGTGCGCACTAATTGCCCCCCGGAGTTGTTATACATTCCGGCGAATCGAACAGATTCTACCTGTCAGATGTCTCTGATATCTCTTCGACGGTGATGCGGTTCGCCTCGATGTCCTCTAAGACCGCGCCCCACCCGCCGACGGTGTACGTCCCGTCGTCGGTCTCGACGGTCAGACTGACCTGCCCCGCGAGTTCCGAAAACGATAGCGCGTCCGTCGGTGCGGACACCGCCGTGTAGTACAGGTCCGTCACTTCGCCGGTGAACTCGACCGGGTCGCGCTCGTCGGTCTCGTACCCCTTGATGTGGGCGACGATGCGCTTTCCGTCGCGGATGAGCGGCTCCGTGTCCTGTACGAAGTGTCTGATGTCTGAGTACACGAGCGGCGGCTCGTCAGTCTGTGCGTCGTAGACGACCTCCCAGACCTCCCACAGCGCCGTCTGGAAGTACCAATGGAAGACGTACGCCAGGGTGTAGTCGTCGACGAGGACGCCGTACTGGTTCATCGAGTTGTCGTGCGGCGCGAAGCACGCGCCCGTCCGGTCGACGATGGCGACGAACGGGGTCGGGAGAGTGCGGTGTCTGACCTCGGTGGCGACCCCTCGATACTCCCGCTCGGCGAACGGGTCGATTTCGTCGGTCCGCTCGGGGTGCAACACGACCTTCACCAGCGCGCCGTTCTCGTACGCCTCCGAGAGCGCCGGTTTGAGCTCGTCGAACTGCTCGGGGGTGACGGATAGTTGCACCTCGCCGTCCGCCTCCCGAATCATCTCTTCGGCCCGCTTGAACACCGTCTCGAAGCGCTTGACGATGCTCAGCATGTGCCGGTCGACCGCGGGCTGTTGCCAGCGCGTCTCGATTTCTTCCGCCGCCTCGTCGAGTTGGACGGCGCGGCTCTTGAGGTCCTCCATCACGGACCGCGGGTCGCACGCTCTCGCGTGGAGACTGTCCTGCTCGTAGGTCTCGATGTAACCCTTCGCTTCGAGGTCGCGGAGAACATCGTAGATACGGGCGGTTGGGACGGCACAGGCGTCGGCGAGTTCGGTCGCACTCGCCGCTCCGAGCTGTAGAAGCGCGACGTAAGCCTCCGCCTGATACTGTGACAACCCAGCGTTCCGAAGTGCGGTACGTAGCTCCGCGGTATCCATCGCTTGTAGATGCACGATATACATCCGTATTAATTATCGCATGTCCTCGTCCCGCGTGCGACCCAGGTAATGAGCCGCCAAACCGCGGATTCGGCGTGAGCGGCGAGCGCGCGACGAAATCGAGAGCGGCGAGAGAAACGAGAGGGACCGAAGAAACGAGAGAGACCAAAGAACCCGGAGAGCCGAGAGAACCGACAGAGACTGGAAAACGGAAGCGCGCGTTACTCGCTCGGGCTGTAGTTCGGCGCTTCGTCGGTAATCATCACGTCGTGGGGGTGGCCCTCGGTCTGGCCCGCAGAGGAGACGCGAACGAAGCGGGCGCGCTCTTTGACCTCGGGGATGGTCTCGGCACCGACGTAACCCATGCCGGACTGCATGCCGCCGACGAGCTGGTGGAGTTCGGACGCGAGCGAGCCCTTGTACGGCGTCGCGGCCTCGACGCCCTCGGGGACGTACTCCTCGTCTTCGTTGTCCTCCTTGAGGTAACGGTCGGCACCGCCGGACTGCATCGCGCCGACGGAGCCCATGCCGCGGTACTGCTTGTACTTCTTGCCGTTCATCGTGATGACGCGGCCGGGGGCCTCGTCGGTGCCGGCGAAGTAGGAGCCGAGCATGACGGCGTCGGCTCCGGCGGCGACCGCCTTGATGGCGTCGCCGGAGTAGCGGATACCGCCGTCGGCGATGACGGGGATGTCGTAGTCGGCGGCGACGTCGGCGACCTCGGCGACGGCCGAAATCTGGGGCATGCCGGAGCCGGAGACGACGCGGGTCGTACAGATGGAACCGGGGCCGATGCCGACCTTGATGCCGTCCGCGAAGTCGACGAGTTCGGCCGCGGCCTCGCGCGTACCGACGTTCCCGACGACGACGTCCGCCTCGACGGACTCCTTGATGTCGCGGGCGGTGTCGATGACGTTGAGGTTGTGCGCGTGGGCGCAGTCGATGAAGATGACGTCGACGCCGGCGTCGTCGGCCATCTGCGCGCGCTCGTCGTCGAACGGGCCGACGGCGACGCCACAGACGAGGCGACCGTCGTCGTCGCGGGCGGCGTTCTCGTACTCGCGGCGCTGGAGAATACCCTGCATCGTCACGAGGCCGACGAGGTGGCTCTCGTCGTCGATGATGGGGACGCGCTCTATCTTGTGGTCGTACATGAGTTCGAGCGCGTCGCGGGCGGTCACGTCGCGCTCGGCCGTGATGACCTCGTCGGTCATGGCCTCGCTGACCTTGTCGGACTCGCCGACTTCGAGGTACGGGCGGATGTCCGTGCCGGAGATGATGCCGAGGACCACGTCGTCGTCGTCGACGACGGGCGCGCCGGAGACGCCGGCGCGCTCCATCATCTCGTCGACCTCGCTGATGGTCTGGCCGGGGTTGGCCGTGACGACGTCTTCGCGGCGGATGACGAGTTCGTCGGCGCGCTTGACGCGTTCGATTTCGCGGACCATCTGCTCGGCGTTCATGTTGCGGTGGAGCACGCCGAGACCGCCCTCGCGGGCCATCCCGATAGCCATCCCGCTTTCGGTGACGGTGTCCATCGCCGCCGAAAGGATGGGAATGTTGAGTTCGACGTTCTTTGAGACGCGCGTCGACACGTCGGCGTCGTCGGGTTCGACCCGGCTCTCCATCGGGCGGAGCAGCACGTCGTCGAATGTGAGGGATTCGGGTACCCGTAGCTTCTCGGTGAAGGGTTCTCGGTCAGGAACGTCGTTCGCCATATCAAGCGTGGTTGCGGCGACGACAAAAGGGTTGCGAGATAGCACGGGCGTGTCGATGTATCGCAAACCAGTCCGGCCATATGTACATGTGCGTGAGTATTCTCTGCATCGTCGATCGACCAAGACGACCACCGAAGCACGTGACGACGCCCGCGAGCGACGGACGCCGCCGACCCCGACCGCTCCGGGACGTTCATCCCCTCGTCACGGTGTACCGAATCACAAGACCATCGTGAATAATCACCATATTCACGAATGTGTATCACAATATCTTCGAGATTTCAGATTATAGCCGACGAATCGTCAGCGCTTTTTATATTGGCGGCAGAGATACTCGTGTCCCGTGCGGGCGTATCCCACACAACGTTTAATACTCCTGTCCTATTGTAATCTCGTATGGACTCCACGTGTCCCGCCGCATCGCGCATTGCCGGTCAAACGACCTCCGACTCCGGCATTCTCTTTACAGCGATGTGGCAGACATTTAAACGGGAGTTCAATATCGGACGAAATGGACTTCGCGTGCGGAGCGTCCGCACCCCTCTGTCCGAATTACGTCCCTATCGCCGCTTGGGCCATGGTGACGGCCAGTAACATCGAATGAGTGTCTCACGCCACCCAGTCGCCCTTCGCCTCGAGCAACAGGTGGGGGGTGCCACCCGTCTGCTCGCAACCGTCATGGGGCTGCCCCTCGTCGACGGCATCTTCCCCGCCCTCATCATCGCGGGGGCGCTGACGACCGCCGCCGGGGACCCCTCGGTCGCGGGCATCCTCCAGACCGGCCTGCTCATCTTCGGCGGGTCGGCAACGGTCGCGGTCATCCTCGCCGAGATGGACGGCACGCGCCGCGAACAGCTCACGTCCATCCTCCTGCTCGGCGCGCTGCTCATCCCGGTCGCGGTCGCCGAGGCCGCCGTCGCGGAGACCATCGAGACGCTCCTGAACTTCGAGGTGTTCCACCGCTTCGCCGGCCTCGTCATCCTCGCCGTGGCGGCGAAGACGGCCTCCTCGAAGGTCGGCGAGTACCTCCCGTCGCCGAGCATCATCATCGGCCTCGGCCTCGTCGCGAGCTTCAACCCCGCCGGGTTCGAACTCATCGTCAACCCCGACCCGATGCGCCTCCTCAGCGCCGGCGCGGCGGCCGGCACGGGCGTCGGCTTCGCCGGGGCCGTCGCGCTGTTCGCCCCGCGGCTTCGCGGCAACGTCGACATCGACCTCTTCCGCTTCGGTAGCTCGGTCGCCCTCGGCATGCTGGCGCTCGACGTGCTCGGGCTGATGCCGACGCAGGCCCCCGTCGCCCTCGGCGTCCTCGGCGTCACCGCGCTGTTCGCGTTCGACCCCGGCTCCGACGGCGCGGACCTCGACGAGTTCGTCGCCGACGCCGCTTCCCCCGAGTCGGCCACGCCGAACGCCAACGGGGCAGTCGCCGACGGCGGTGACAGCGGCGACCAGTCTGATGACTACGACGCGCTGGTCGACGACAGCGCGGGCGAGACCGACGACGACGGCTCCGAACCGGGGTACGGCTACCCCGGCGAAGAAGAGTCTCGTGCGCCCTGGCTGTAACCCGCCGGGCGACTTTTTCTCCCGGCCGACGAACCACGTGGCATGCGACGGACCTTCGACGTTCGAACCGAGCGCCGGCTTCAGGTCATCGACGTGACGGACGAGGTCGAGGCGGCCCTTCCGCGGGAGTACGACGGCGTCTGTACGGTCTTTTCGAAACACACGACGACCGGCGTCTGCGTCAACGAGGCCGAATCGCGGCTTCTCGGTGATATCGAGTCGATGCTCGCCGAGGCGGTCCCCGACGACGGCTGGGACCACGACGAACTCGACGGCAACGCCGATTCACATCTCCGAGCGCTCCTCGTCGGCAACGGCGTCTCGATACCCGTCGCAGACGGCTCCCTCGACCTCGGGCGGTGGCAGTCCGTCCTCCTCGTGGAGTGCGACGGCCCGCGCACTCGGACCGTGACGGTGGCGACGCCCTGAACCCGCCCGCGGCGTGACCTCGCGGACGCCGAGTGCGTCGAAACCGCGGCTGACGCCGACCGCTGGCGGAGGGCTTACTTACTTCGGGACGGTTGCACGGGTATGAGCAACCGCGTCGTACAAGGACGGATGGTCACGCCCGAGACGCTCGCCGAACTCGTCGAGGGCGAGCGGCCGATGGACGCCGAGCCGATTCAGGACGCCGACTTCGACTGCCCGGAGTGCGGCGAGAACGTCATTCAGGTGGGCTACATGCCGAGCGTGACGGAGTTCGTGACGGCCTACAAGTGCCAAGAGTGCGACTGGGCCGACGACGACCGCGACGAGTAGAATCGAAACCCCTTTAAGAAAAATCGCCATACGACAGAGTGCAGACAGAGCGAATCGGGGCTGTGGCCAAGCCCGGCATGGCGACTGACTCCAGAGGCTTGGCGCCCGGGACGACACTCCAGCTGATATACTGAGCGGCCGACTGATCATCGGTCGTGTTGACGACCCTCTGGAGTTCCGAGGTGCCCACCGGAGATATCAGTCGATCGGGGGTTCAAATCCCTCCGGCCCCACTCCAAACTTAATCCTTTCGTAGGGTTTTATTTAGTAGCAGAGGCGCTGTACCGCCGGTTTAGCGGAACCCCGGAGGTGCGTTCTCTGTGAGCGATTCTCCACCAGAGAAGAGCCACAGCGCCGTCGACGACGGGGACGGCGACCTCTGGTACGACGCCGAAGTCGACGAGTCGGATCTTGCGAAGAAACGGGCTCACGAGTTCTCAGCGAAGCCGACTGAGCACGGCCGGAAGGTCGCGTTCAGCAGGCTCCCAGTCGAAGCGACTCGGTCCGGTGGTCGATACAAGAACTACTGGACGGACCCTGAACCTCCCTACGAAGCGAAGACTGACGTTCAAGATAGTCCCTCGCGCGACCCACCTGCACCAGAGAACGCGTGGCGACTCGTCGAGTACCGCTGTGGGCCCTGCCACAAGTGGTGCCTCGTCGATCACGGAGAGCGCGCCGCGAAACTGCGTCAATGCCGTGACTGCGCGCGGGTCCCTGCTGCGGAGGATGAAATCAAGGACCACCGAGTCACATCCTTGTTGTGGGCGCATTTGGCCGCCCGGGATTCCACCGCAAGGTCCGGAGAGGCGACGACCGTCCTGCCCGCGCCGAGCGCCCCGAGGCGCGGGAGGGAGGAGCCCGCCGGAAGCGAGGGCTCGCCCCTCGACCCGGAAGCCGGGCCGCACCGAGGGGTCCCCGACCCCGAGGGACGTGAAAAGCCCCAGCGGCGTCTGAGCGATTACGAAGTCGCGGACGACGGGGAGCGTGAGTAGCGATGGCGACCAGCCCACCGGAGGAGTCGAAGGGACTCAACCGGGGGCTGAGCCTTGGCCCTCCAAGGAGACTAACTCTGTAGAGGCTCAACGCGAGCGTTCACGGGACTCTAGCGAACCCGACGAACTCGTACACGAGCGAGTTCTAGAGTTCGCACAGAAGTACCCGGAACTGGCCGAGACGCCCCTGTGCGAAACACACGGGCGCAAGCTGAGACGCATCGTTACGGAAGCGGACTGGCGAGACCAGTGGGTCGAACCAGAACAGCCCACCGAAAACGCGTTCCAAGTGACGGAGCTAGCGAAACGTGAAGCCTCGACGTGGGCGGACGCTCTGAGTGCCTTCCTCACCGCGCACGCACGGTACGACGGACTCCGCGCCCGATTCGCCAACGAGCAGGGCGACGAGTTTGAGATACCGCTGGTAGATGCGTGGGGAGAAGAGTACTCGAAGAAACAGTACGCACGGGCGATGGCGCTCCAGCGGCAGATGGCCGGCGGCGACCGACCGAGTGGCGGTGAATCAATCGCGGCGTGGGACTCGCCCGCGACCGCGATGCTCACCCTCACCGCGTCGTCGGTTCCTGACGGGACTCGGGTACCGCCGGTAGAACATGCTGACGCCGTACACGACTCGTTCTCGTACGACGGCGTACGCGACACACTCCGCAACACGATGGAGTATCATCTCGGGCTCGACGCCGACCAGTGGGGCTACTGGCTACAGGCAGAGCCGCACGGAATGGGCGGCGACGGGAGCGGGATGAACGCGTGCTACACGCATCTCCACGTGGGCGTCTACTTCGATACGGAACCGCTGGGACTCGACGACGACCTGCACAGCGTCGGCACCGAGTTCGAGCGGGTCATCGACAAACACGTCGAAGTGTGCGAGTACGCCGGTCGGTCGGCACACGACTACGATACGATAACCGACTACGTAGAGGAGTCGAACGGCTGTATCTCCCTGAACGCGAGCGTGGAGAACATGGGTTCGTACCTCGCGGCGTACATGGGCGGATACACCGAAGAACTCCTAGAGAAGCCAATCGAGTACCTCGCGTGGGGCTCGATTTACTGGTCGGCGGCGCGCCGTCGCACCTCACGCTCGAAGGTGCTCACCGAAGCGATTGCCGCGGACGCCTGCGAACAGCGGGCTGAGTCCGACGAGTCGAACCAGACCGACGCGCACGGCGACGCGGTCGTGTGGGACGACGGCCGTGGCCCTGATGTCGTCTGCGAGTGCTGTGGTTCTGGATGGGCGATAGACCAGTCGCGGCTCGACGCGCCCGTCTCCGACGACGACCTGAGCGACGCCCTCGACGCCGAAGGGGAGTCGGACGAGACTGAGCGCGAGCTGACGCTGGCCGAACGCTGGCCGACCGCGACCGCGGCGGCAAGCGTCGGAGAGTCAACCACGAAGACTCGAATACGGAAGCGCGTCGAAACGGAGTTGAAGTACTGTGACGATGCACCAACGGTAGCCGAAATGCTCGGTCGGAACATGATAGACCCGAAGCACGCCGAGTTCGTCGAATCGGTGATGAACGGCGAGGACGACTCCGAACCGGAATCGTTCCGCCGGGCGTCGCTCGATTCCAAGTGGCACCTAGAGGCCATCGTCGACCGCGACGGCGAGGAGCACGCGCCGAACGGCGGCGGCGTCGATATGGCCCCGCTGAAACTCCCGGTACAGCGCATCCTCGACGAGACGAGACTACAGCACAGTCTCGGACGTGGAGAGATGTGGCGGTGCTCGAAGTGTAACTTCGCGTACCACGACGACGGGACGATGCACGCACGTCACTTCGTCGGGGAGCACGGTATCACGGACCCGGAGAGTGCGGACAATGTACTGCTGGTAGATGACTACTACGACGAAGACAGAGAGTGCATGCGGCACCCCGCGAAATAGTCTGAAACAGCTGTGTCTAACTCCCCAATTTGTGATATTATATTGAAGTCGTGCTGAATACAGAGCGCTAATCTCGCAATCAAGTCGATTGATACAGTTCGTCTGAATTCTGATTGCTCAGAGCCCTGAAAGCGGAGGAAGAACGACTAATACGACGAGTCCTGTCCCCACAAGCGTCCACCCAACGTCCGGCCACCAATCTTCTCCCCAAACTCCAAGAACCGCCCCACTAACGAGACAGAGAACTGCGACTGTCATTGCGTCGAACGCCACTAACCAACGTGCGAGCAATGTGACGAGCAAACCAAGCCCAGCACCGAATTTGAGAGGCTTTGCAACTGATTCAGAAGTGAGAAAATCCGAGTTCAATTCAGGCATACATCCGGACAGAGGTTAACAGGATAAATGCCTTGTCAACCACTCAGATAGATGTAGTACTCGTGTATTCCGTCGCAATCAACTGGAGGGGAACTCCTGAGAGACTCACCCTCTGTCTGTGTCACGCGGTTCGTGTCACATTCTGAGGTATTCGCCATCGGTCTCTCAAAAATGTCTGTGCTGCCGATGATGCTGATAAGAATCCTTATTCGGAGAGGTGAATGCACAAGCAGGACGGGACGCATCACCAGCGAAACCACCGGTTTCGCCACCCATCCACCCGCCCCCTTTACGGGTCAGGGTGGTGGGTGCTCACTCGTCTTCGTCGAGCTCGCCAGCGTCTAGTTCTTCGTTGAGATAGCGACTACCAAGAGAGGTCAGAGAATAGTAGCCATCCTCCTCACGGGAAAGGAGTTCGTACTTCGTCAGTTCTCGACAGCGTACACCGACGTAGTTCCTGTGAGAACCGATGTTTCGGCCGATTACTGCAGGTGGGACTTCACCTGCGTCACGGACGTATTCGAGAATCGCGTCGTCGATAGGAACCATCCAGTCCGCCCGTTGACGCATATAGGATTTCCTATAGAGGGAGTGCTTAGAACCCCTATATGAAGAGTCGATACTGTGCTACAAAATCTGAAAAACATTGCGTATGCAAAGTTTAATGTTACGTCGGTGAAGACTCAGCGTATACGGAAGCTACACGCGGACCTGACTGTGTCGGGTCCATCCAGAATCAAAGCGGACCCAGTGCGACAACACTGGCCCGCGGTGGCTCCCGTAATCAGGCTACGGAAGCATGTTCAACAACAATCCGAGGGGCCTTGAACCCCTACGAATCCCGGCAGAATCGACCTCGGCGGCACGTCCGAGTTTCACTTTCGCTCAAACCTTCACTTTCACTCCGGGGAGTGGATTTGGGGTTTATACGTCTACCCACCAACGTCTCTCTCGGTTGAAGGTCCCCGGCCGGGAGGGAACGTGTCTAGGTTGCTTTCCCGACCGGTGTGGCCCACGCCAAGAATCCGACGCGAAAGCCATGAGCAACTACGAAAGCAACCACCGTAAGCGTAGCGACCGGAGTGTAGCTGAACCGGAGGTGCGGCACGATGAGTAAGGAACTCACCGTGCTTCAGCTGTCCGAGGAACAGCGGGAAGCTCTCGCCGATGGTCGAAGCGCGACCTTCGGTTTCGACGAGTCGATCATCTTCGTGACGCCGGAGGAGATCGACGCGGAGAGACTGGCCGACTTCCTCGACGCCGAGGTGAACACCCGGCGGGTGACGCGGGAGGTGCTGTGATGAGCGACGAACTGCGGGACCTCTCACCGCGTGAAGCGCGTGAGCGGTTCCTTGCTCGACGGGCGCAGACACAGGCGAAAGCGACGATTCGGTCGTACCGGAATCGGCTGAACGCGTTCGTTCACTGGTGCGAATCAGAGAACGTCGAATCGATGGCTGACCTGAACGGCTGGCTCGTCGACGAGTACCAAGCACACCGTGAGGGACAGGGCGTGTCTCCATCGACGGTCAAGGGCTCGATTGTCGCACTGCGGCAACTGGTAAAGTACTGCCAGCGCATCGAGGCCGTCGACCCGGACCTGCTGGACAAAATCGAGGTGCCGAAGCTGTCGAAGGACCAGCAGACCAGCGACAAGAAGCTGGCTGCTGAGGACGCTCTCGACCTGCTGTCGATGTATCGGGATTCGCGTCGTCTGTTCGGAACCGCGTGGCACGCGTTGCTCGAAGTGACGTGGCACACCGGCGCGCGGATGGGCGGCCTGCGTGCGCTCGACCTGGGCGACTTCGACCGGGAGGAACGCTCGCTGGAGTTCCGACACCAACCGGAGACGGGCACGCCGTTGAAGAACAAGGAGGACGGCGAGCGTGTCGTCGGTGTCCCGGAACCGGTGGTCGATGCGCTCGACGTGTACGTCGCTCGTGAGCGGTCGGACAAGCGCGACGAGTACGGACGTGAACCGCTGTTCGCGGCTCGGCAGGGGCGTCCGTCTCGGACGACGCTCCGGTCGTGGTCGTACCAGGGGACGCAACCGTGTCTCTACATGGAGTGCCCGCACGGTCGGGAGCGTCACTCGTGTTCGTTCACGTCTCGGAGTGAGAGCAGTAAGTGCCCGTCTTCGAGAGCACTACACGCGATACGGACTGGCTCGATTACGTGGCAGCTCGACCGTGGCGTGCCTATCGAACTGGTGGCTGAGCGTGTGAACGCGACGCCGTCGACGATTCGCCGGTACTACGATAAGGCGGACGAGCACGAGCGGTTCCGCCAGCGGCGTCGTGAACTGAGCGCGTCTCTCGATATTCAGAACCATGACTGAGGGGGTGCGCGAGTTCGATGGTTTCACGGGCCACCCTGCCGCTGTCTGCCGATTTCTTGCTCCCCTCCGGCCCCATACTTTCTTCCGCGAACCACACGGCGAGCACCTCGTGTGCTCGCCTCTCGTGAGCGGATGTAATATGAACAGAGGAGGGATTTGAACCAGAGAGCGAACGTAGTGAGCGACCGAGGTTCACAATCTCTCCGGCCCCACGCTAATCTTAATTCTAACGCAGGGTTTCATCCGGAGTGGCGACGCTCTCGCGTGGGTGCTAACCCACACAGGAGGTGCGTTCTCCGCGAGCGACGCCGTGCCGTTAGCTGGATGTCAGGTATCAAAACACGTATCATACCCACGCGCCAAGCCGACAGCGAAGCCGAATGGATGACGATATTAAGACAGTCGTGTACGAGTCTTACACGAATTTATTCGGCCACACGCCGTTCCTCAATCGCCTCGTAAACCGCGTTTCGGACTCCGTAGTCACAATCGACAGTTCCGCCGACATCGGGCGGAAGACGCAGATTACGGGCACCGTCGATATCGGGCCGAACGTCTCCGTCTCCTCGAACGTCGAAATCGACGGGAGCGTCGAAATCGGGAGGAACACGAATCTGAACGGGGAGAACCTCGTTCTCGGCGACGTTTCAATCGGAAAGTACTGCGCCATCGCGCCGCGGTCGCGGATACGAACCGTCGACCATCCGACGTACAAAGCCGGAATCCAGAGCAGTTTCTACAGCGAAATCGGCGCTGACCTACCGCACATCTCGAAGGGACCGATCGACATCGGAAACGACGTGTGGATAAGTTCGGATTCGAAGATACTCGGAGACGTCACAATCGGCGACGGGGCGGTAATCGCGGCGAACTCGGTCGTCGTGGACGACGTCGAACCGTACTCACTCGTGGCCGGCGTCCCGGCGAGACACAAGAAGTACCGGTTCGACCGGGAGACAATCGAGGCGCTTCAAGAAATCGCGTGGTGGGATTGGTCCGAAGAAAAGCAACGACGAAACGTCGAGTTCTTCGACGCCGACTTGCGTGAGGTCGACGACGTTCGGTCGTTGGTTAAGTGAGCGGCGGAGTTCACCGAGACTCATTTTAGGCGGGCTATACGGCCGTGTACCGCGCCGAACCGATGCTACAACAGCGAGAGTGCTCCCAGCGCGAACCCCGCGGCCACCGCGGCCGTCAGCCGAACTGCCTGCTCGTCCGGCACGCGGAGGACGCCCGCGGCCATCACCGAAACGGACCCCCCGAAGAGGGCGCCCCGAAATATCTCGGCAACGCCCGTGACCGAGTCCGTGGGGGCGAACACCCGGAGCGCGGCCATTCCCGCGAACCCGAGGAGAACCAATACGCCGTCGCGCCGGAGGTCCCGCGGTTGCTTCTCCATACCCCGCAGTTGTTGTCGCTCGTCTGAAAACAATTGGCTTCGAACCGAGAAAATACCACAAAGATACCAATGAACTATAGGCGCTTGGAGCGACAGCGCGGTATGGTACGGGACACAGCCCGGCGACTCGCCGAGTACCTGAGCAGGCGAATCGGCGACGGGCTCCGAACGGTCGTCATCGCCGACGACGACGGCTTCGAACTGGAGTACCTCCGCGACGACCTCTCGGAGCGGTACACGGACGGAACCCTGACAGCGGTCATCTCCGACCTGCGGGTCGAGACGCCGTTTTCGACCCCCGGCATCGACACCCACCCCATCGGCGAGCGCCGCGCCGTCGTCCACTACTACGAGAACGCGTTCGTCCTGCAGTTCCCCTTCTCCGAAGCCGAGCGAATCATCATCAGCATCGGGACCGACGCCGGGACGGACCTCCTGCGGTTCATCGAGGACTGTCGGCGAATCGTCGACCGAAGCGGCTGAGCGTCGCCCCGGCCCGCCTCGGCCCACCCCGCCCCGTTCGCGTCGCGGCCTCGACTGCCTCGGCGACGCCGCCGCTGCACAACGATTTTCTCTCGCGCGCCCGACGTGAGAGTGATGGAACTCGTCTCTGTCGCCGCGCTCGCCGAGAACCGCGTCATCGGCCGCGACGGCGAACTCCCGTGGCCGAGCATCCCCGCCGACAAAGAGCAGTACCGCGCCCGCATCGCCGGCGACCCGGTGGTGCTCGGCCGGACGACGTTCGAGTCGATGCTCGACGACCTGCCGGGGAGCGCCCAAATCGTCATGAGCCGGAGCGAGCGGTCGTTTTCGGTCAACACCGCCCACCGCGCGGCGAGCGTCGAGGACGCGGTCGATATCGCGGAGTCGCTGGGCGCGGAGACGGCCTACGTCATCGGCGGCGCCGCCATCTACGGGCTGTTCCAGCCGCATCTCGACCGGATGGTGCTGAGCCGCGTCCCCGGCGAGTACGAGGGCGACACGTACTACCCCGAGTGGGACGACGACGAGTGGGAACTCGACTCGGAGACCGACTACGAGGGCTTCACGCTCCAAGAATGGGTCCGGGTCGACCGCGACTGAGGTCGGCGGCACGCGGCCGCTCGAAACAGCCCCACGCGACTCGCGGCGAGGCCCGCTGGGGCGCGTAGCTTGATACGCCGGAGGTCCGTAGCGGGCGACGATGCGTCCGAACGTCGACACGCGGATTCTCGCGCTCGCGCTGGCTCGGATGGTCGACGCCCTCGCCAACTCGTTTCTGGTCGTCGTTCTCCCCCTGTACATCGGGAGCCAACTGGTGTCGATGCCGTCGTTCGTCGGCACGACGCTTCCCCTCGGCCCCGTCCGATTACCCCTCTCGACTGAGCTCCTCATCGGCGTCGTGCTCTCGCTGTTCGGCTTTCTCAACAGTTTCAGCCAGCCGTTCACGGGGTCGCTGTCGGACCGCACGGGTCGTCGACGGGTCTTTCTCCTGACCGGCCTCGCGCTCGTCGCCGTCGGGAGCGCCGGCTACCTCGTGTTCGCGGACTACGGCTCGATACTCGTCATGCGCGCGTTGCAGGGCATCGGCGCGGCGTTCACCATCCCCGTCACGGTGGCGCTGGTGAACGAACTCTCCGGCGAGGACGAACGCGGCGGCAACTTCGGCCTGTTCAACACCTTCCGACTGCTCGGGTTCGGGACCGGCCCGCTCGTCGCGGGCGCGGTCGTCACCGCCGGGCCCTACTCGGTCGCCGGCGTCGAGATATCCGGCTTCGACGCCGCGTTCCTCGTCGCCGTCGTCGGCGCGGCGGTCAGTTTCGTCCTCATCGCGCTCCTCATCGAGGACCCAGAACGGACCGACAGCGAGGCGGCCGACGACATCTCGCTTTCGGTGCGGAATCCCGACGGTTCCGGGCTCGACCCCGTGTTCGCCCTCGGCGTCGCCACCGTCGTCATGGCGCTGAGCATCGCCATGTACGCCCCGCTCGCCAACGTCATCAACGAGCGACTCGACCAGGGGACGTTCCTGTTTTCGGTGCAGTTCGGCGCGACCGTCCTCGCCAACGTCGTCTTCCAGTACCCCATCGGTCGGCTGAGCGACCGCTACGGGCGGCGGCCCTTCCTCGTCGGCGGGTTCGTCCTCCTGCTCCCGACGACGCTCGCACAGGGGTTCGTCCAGTCGCCGCTCGTGATGATTCTCGCGCGGTTCCTGCAGGGCGTCGCGGTCGCCGCCGTCTTCGCGCCCTCGCTCGCCCTCGCCGGCGACCTCGCCAAGGCCGGGCAATCGGGCTCAACGCTCTCGATTCTCACGATGGGATTCGGCCTCGGCGTCGCCTTCGGAACGCTGTTTTCCGGCATCCTCGTCGGGTTCGGCTTCGCCGTCCCCTTCGTGGCCGCGACCGCGCTGGGCTCGGTCGGACTCCTCCTCGTCTACACGCAGGTCGGCGAAACCGTCGAGGTCGGTGAGGGTGGCGGTGGCAGTCCCTCTCCCGCCCGCGGCGATTAACGCCGGTTCGGCGGTCCGGGCGGAGTCGCGGCCGCGTCGGTGTCGGCGTCGCCGACGAGGTCGAGCAGGAACGAGCGAACCGTCGCCGCCGTCTCGTCCCACGTCGGATGCGCGAGAAAGCGGTCACGGGCCGAAAGCGAGAGCGACTGTAACCGCCGACGGTTCCGACACAGCGGGGCCACCGCGTCGGTGATTTCGGCCGAATCCGTCGGGTCGACGAGGAAGCCGTCCTCGCGGTGCGTGACGAGTTCGCTCGCGCCGCCGGCCGACGAGACGAGCGCCGGGAGGCCGAACCCCATCGCCTCGACCGCGGCGATGCCGAACCCCTCGTAGTGCGAGGGGAGCGCGAACAGGTGGGACTCCCGGAGCGTCGCGGCGAGGTCGGCGTCCGAAAGCCGGCCCGCGAAGGTCACGCGGTCGTCGATGCCGCGGTCGACGGCGAGGTCGGAGAGGGAGTCGGAGTAGTCGGCGTCGACCGCCGCGCCGGCGACTGTCAACTCCCAGTCGCCGCGGACGCGGGAGAGGCCGCGGAGCAGGCCGTCGACGTTCTTCCGCGGTTCGAGGTTACAGACCGTGACGACCCGGAGCGGCCCGTCGGCGGCGCGCGCCCGTATCTCGTCGTCGCCGAGGGGCGCGCCGAACGACGAAAAGCGGTCGCCGGCGGGGTGCGCTACGACGCTCGGCTCGGGGTCGGTGACGGCCGCGACCGTCTCCCTCGTCGTCTCGCTGTTGAACACGAAGGCGTCCGCGGAGCGGAGATACCGACTCTCGACGGCGCGTCTGGCGTGTCGTCGCCACCGGCGGAACCGCTCCAGCGAGTTGAGGTGGTGGACGACAGAGACGACCGGAACGTCGCCGTCGAGCGCGGCGTTCGCGCCGACGAGCGAGGGATGGCACAGTTCGTCCTGTAGGAGCACGTCCACGTCGAGGCCGCGGAGGCGACGGACGGCGGTGACGTTGTCCCGGAGGCGCTTTCGGTACGGCCGCTCGGGGAGCGAGACGACGGTCACGTCGTCGCCGGCGGCGCGGAGCCCGCGGACGAGTTCGGAGTCGTAGCGATAGCCGCCCGAACGGGCGTCGAGCGGGCCGTAGACGACGAGGCCGACCCGCACGTCAGAGCGGGGTCTCGTAGGTCGCGCTCGCCACGTCGTCCTCCCAGACGCGGACCGAGACGTGCTGGGGCGCGTCGAGAGACGCCGCCTCGACGAACCGCTCGCACACCTCGCGGGCGAACCGCTCGACGCTCGGGTTCTCGCCGGCGAACTCCACGAGTTCGTTCATCGTCTCGTCGCGGTAGCGGGCCAGCGTCGCGTCCAGCGCGGCCTTCACGTCGTCGATATCGACGAGATAGCCGTACTCGTCGAGTTCCGGGCCCGAGAGTTCGACCTCGACGGTGAACGCGTGGGAGTGAAGCTCACCTTCCGGTCCGGGGTTCGGAACCGTCAGGTAGTGCTGGGCGATGAGGTCCCTGCGAACCGAGACGCGGTACATGAACTGTCAAGCGTTCCGGTAGGTAAAGAGGATTTGGACAGCCTCGTCGGGGGCGTCTTCGAGGAGTCGGTAGGCACGCGCGGCGGACTCGACGCCGATTCGGTGGGTCACGAGCGGGTCCAGCGGGAGGTCTTCGAGGTGGTCCCACGCCAAGGAAAAGCGGCGGTCGGCGTCCCAACGTCCCCGGAGGTCGGGGTCGATGGTGCTGACCTGACTGCTCTCGACGCTGATGCGCGAGCGGTGGAACCGCCCGCCGAGGTCGAGGGTGGCGGGCTTGGTGCCGTACCACGACCCGACGACGACCCGGCCGTCGTACCGCGTCACCGACAGCGCGTCGTCGAGCGCGTCGGGGTCGCCCGAGAGTTCGAGCGTCAGATCGGCCCCGTCGGCGGGCGCGTCCAGCGACTCGGGGTGGACGGCCTCGTCGGCACCGAGCGCCTCGGCGATGGCGCGGCGCTCGGCCACGCAGTCGACCGCGGTCAGGCTCCCGAGCGGGAACTGCGCGAGGAGCGCGGTCGTCACGAGACCGACGACCCCCTGCCCGAAGACGACGACGTGCTCGCCGATGAGCGGCCGACCGTCCATCACGAAGTTGAGCGCGGTCTCCATCGTCGGCAGGAGCGCGGCGCGCTCGTCGGTCACGTCGTCGGGGACGGAGATGAGTTCCGAGGGGGACGCGAGAAAGCGGCTCTCGTGGGGGTTGAACGCGAAGACGCGGCTTCCGAGCCGCGAGTCGGGCACGTCGTCGCCGACGGCCTCGATTTCGCCGACGGCGGCGTAGCCGTAGCGGAGCGGAAACGAGAGGTCGCCCTCGAGCGCCGCGATAGACTCGTCTGCGGCGAGGTCGGTCGGGGCCTCGCCCCGGTAGACGAGCCGCTCGGTGCCGGAACTCACGGCGGAGGTCAGGGTGCGGACGCGGACCTCGCCGGGGCCGGGAGCGGGCACGTCGCGGTCACGGACCTCGACGCGTTCGGGGGCCACGAAGTAGACCGCGCGACCCTCCATCGTTCAGTCGTCTGCGGTCTCGACGGCGGCGTCGGCGAACTCGACGATCGTGCCGCGGTGGCGGCAGTCTTCGAGCGCGTGCTTGGCCGCGAAGCCGGCCTCGTGGGCGTTCGACGCCGTGCCGACGCCGACTTTCAGTTCGACGTCCGCCTCGGCCTCGACGTGGTCGATGGCGGCGCGGTACTGGTCTTCGGTGAGGTCGGGCGTGACCGAGATGATGTTGTCGCCGCCGACGAAGAACGACAGCGCGCCGTGTTCCTCGCGCAGGTGGCGCATGAGCGACGCGTAGCCCTGTTCGATGTGGATGAACGTGTCGAACTCGTTGAGGCGGTCGGTGTACTTGCCCGTCGCGTCGTTCACGTCGAAGTGCGCGATTTGGAGGTCGGTGTCCGAGCGGTCGGCGTCCGCGAGGGTCTCCCCGGAGAGCACCTCGCGGCGGTCGCCGTCCTGCGCGCTTCCGGCGCGCTGGATGCGGTCGGTGGCGCGTTCGAGCGCGACCGCGGGCGACCGGTCGGCACCGATACCGAGACTGAGCGTTACGGGATAGCGGTTCCCGATAGACTCCTGCAGCAGTTCGTGGTCATCGCGGTCGAGTCCGTTCGTGACCGCGACCATGTTGTCGAACCGGGTGAAAAACGCGTACCCGTCGCGAGAGCCGACGAACTGGGCCAAGTCGGCGAAGAGCCGCGACTGGAGCGTCTGGAGGTCCATCTCCCGCCGCGGGTCCGGAGTGACCGTCCACGGCCCGTAGTTGTCGATTTGGACGAGTGTCAGCTGCGTGTTCGTCACGGTAGACGAGTAGGGCGACGCGCATATTGGTCTTTGGTTCTGTGACGGTCCCGCCGCAACCTCGGAACCGACGCACGCGACGCTCGCGGCGCGCTCACCGCCGACGCGAGCGCGTCACGCCGTCAGAGTCGTCGGCGACTCAGGCCGACGAATCGCGAATCGTCCGGCTGGCGACCACGTCGAGGACCGCCCACGTCAGCACCCACACGACGAGCGCTGTGAGGACGATAGCCGTCGTCGACAACAGCGGGACGACGACGGAGAACGTGGCCACGATGGAGTAGGTCAAAAACAGCGCGACCATCGCCGTCACGAGTCCGTAGACGCCCATGGCGCTGTTGCCGGTCGCCGGCCCGCGAAGCCACCCGACCAACCGCTTCGAAGAGACACCCATACGACAACGTATGTCACCAATGAACATAATGGTTCTCTCGGGCGAACGTTCAACAGCCCCGGCACCCTACCGAGGACGATGAACTACCGAGGTGTCGTTCTCGACGTCGACGGGACCGTGGTCCGCGGTGACGAAGCGATTCCGGGCGCGCTCGACGGGCTCGCCGCCGTCGACGCCGCCGGGCTCGACCGACTGTTCGTCTCGAACAACCCGACGAAGGCCCCCGTCGCCTACGAGGCGCGGCTCCGCGGGGCCGGCATCGACGCGACCGCCGACGAGGTCGTCACCTCCGGCACGACCACCACGGCGTACCTCGCCGACCGACATCCCGGCGCGCGGACGTTCTGCGTCGGCGAGGCGGGCTTCCGCGACCAACTCCGCGACGCCGGCCTCGAACTCGTCGGCCCCGGCGACGACCCCGAAGTCGTCGTCGTCGCCATCGACCGCGAGTTCCACTACGACGACCTCCGCGACGCCAACCGCGCGCTCCGCTCTGGGGCCGCCTTCTACGGCACCGACCCCGACGTCATCATCCCGACCGCGGACGGCGACATCCCCGGGTCGGGCGCGATTATCAACGCCGTCGCGGGCGTCGCCGAGCGCGACCCCGACGCGATTCTCGGCAAGCCCTCGAAGGTCGCCCAAGAGTACGTCCTCGACAAGTTGGGCCTGCCGCCCGAGGAGGTGCTCATCGTCGGCGACCGTCTCGACACCGACATCGCGTTCGGCCTCGACGCGGGCATGGGGACCGCGCTCGTCCGAACCGGCGTGACCGACGACGCGGCTCTCGCGGCGAGCGAGTACGAACCCGACTACGTCCTCGACGGCCTCGGCGACATCGGGCGCATCGTGTCGGAGTAGCTCGGTTCGGCCGCGAGAGCGGTCGAAACTCGACTTCTGTCCCGTCGCCATCCCCACCTGCACAATCATTATCGTTCTGACGCGACAACTACCGACCGGGTGATGCCCATGTCCGGAAAGAAGATTCTGCTCCTCGCCGGCGACTTCGTCGAGGACTACGAGATTATGGTACCGTTCCAGGCGCTGCAGATGGTGGGTCACGAGGTCCACGCGGTGTGTCCCGAAAAGGAGGACGGCGACCGGTGTAAGACCGCCGTCCACGACTTCCGCGGCGACCAGACGTATCTGGAGACCCGCGGTCACGACTTCGCGCTGAACGCGACGTTCGCCGATATCGACCCCGCGGACTACGACGCGCTCGTCGTCCCCGGCGGCCGCGCGCCGGAGTATCTCCGCGGCTACGACGAGGTGCTGGACGCCGTCCGGCACTTCTTCGACGAGGGGAAGCCGGTCGCCGCAATCTGCCACGGCCCGCAGATTCTCGCCGCCGCGGGCGTCCTCGACGGCTACGAGATGACCGCTTACCCCGCCGTCCGTGCGGAAGTCGAGCGCGCGGGTTGCTCGTGGGTCGACGAGGTGACCGTCGACGGCAACCTCGTCACCGGGCAGGCGTGGCCGGACCACCCCGAGTGGCTGGCGGCGTTCCTCGACGTGCTCGGCACCGAAATCAGCCACGGACCGGCCGCAGCGGCCGCGGACGACTGATTCGCCGAGCCGCTCACACGATATCGCGTGTGAAAATGTCTGACAAAGATTTTTATTAGGGGGGACGAAGGGAGTGGTATGGAAGAGCCGAACAGCCCGTACTTCCGCGAACAGGTCGACGACGTCGTCGAATCGGACCCCCAAGACCGCGAGGTTATCATCGTGGAAGGCGAGGCTATGAGTCTTCGAAGCTATAAGAAGCGCCGCTACTGACCCGGCGGGGCGTCTCCGAGTCCGCCGCGACACCCGTCGCTGGCGGCTTCGATTTCTGCGAAAAGAATGCGAGTGCGTGTCGGCGCGAGCGGCGAGCGACGCTTAGAACGCGTCGCCGACGACGGTCACGTCGGCCTGCAGCTCGTCGCGGAGCGCGTCGTGGACGTGGCAGATGTCCTCGGCGAGTTCCGTGATTTCGGCGAACTCGTCGTCCGAGAGGTCGGACTCCACGTAGACGTCGAAGTTGATGCTCGTGAGGTCGTCGCCGTCGTCGAGGTCGGCGTCGGCGTCGATCTGGACCTTACCGAGGTCGTCGAAGCCCGTCTTCTGACCGCCGACGCGGAAGGCGGGGAGGAAACAGGAGGCGTACGTCGCGACGAGCGCGGCGTTCGGGTTCGGACCCGTCTCGTCGGTGGCGTCGATCTGGAGGTCGAAGTCGCCGACCTGACTCGTGCATGCGAAACCGTCCTCGCTGACAGTAGAGGTCTGGATGTCGGACATTCATTCCGAGGAACGGAGCGACCGACCCTAAAAGTTCCTCAATAGGACAACGGTGTGCACAAGCGACGACCCGAAACGGGGCGTCGCCGAGCGAGGCGAAGGGCTATTCGAGGGTGAACGACTCGTCGCCGTCGAGGGCGTGGACCTCGGCCTGACTGCCGGCGGCTTTGACCTCGCGCTCGAAGTCGCGCACGTCGATTTCGATGGCCGGGAACGTGTTGTAGTGCATCGGGAACACGTGGTCGACGCCGAGCCAGTCGGCGGCGATAGCGCCCTGCCACGGCCCCATCGTGTAGTGGTCGCCGACCGGGAGCGCGGCCGCGTCGGGTTCGAAGTACGCGCCGAAAATCTCGCGCATGTCGGTCATGAGGCCCGTGTCGCCGGCGTGGTAGAACGTCGTGGAGTCGGCGTCGGACTCCTGTGTCGGCAGCGTGTCGCTAATCATGTAGCCGCCGGGCATACCGGCCTCGTGCTCGTAGCCGGTGTTGATACCGTTGGTGTGGTCGGCGCGAACCATCGTGACGAACGCGTCGCCGAGTTCGACCGTCCCGCCGATGTTCATGCCGATGGTCTCGTCGACGCCCATCTCGGCTTCGACGTAGCCGGTGAGTTCGGGCGTGCCGACGACCGTCGCGCCGTCGAACTCGCCTGCGTGGGCGATGTGGTCCGCGTGCCCGTGAGTGAGCAGGACGTAGTCGGGGGTCTCCACGTCGCTCGGGTCGAGAGACGTGGCGGGGTTGTCGAAGAACGGGTCGATGAGAAGCGAGGTGTCTCCGACCGT
The DNA here is from genome assembly GCF_001469875.2 of Haloferax marisrubri. Classification (GTDB taxonomy): domain Archaea; phylum Halobacteriota; class Halobacteria; order Halobacteriales; family Haloferacaceae; genus Haloferax; species Haloferax marisrubri. Next base: position 250,141 of record NZ_LOPW02000017.1, read on the forward strand.
GACGTACCACGTCGAGTGACCGTGCCAGGTGAGTTCCATAGCACTCGGTTGTTACAGGCGAAATACACAAAAAGCTATTCGCAGGGGGCGGTGTGACCGCTTTTCGGCGGTGTCACTCATCGGTGTGTTCTCGGTGTCGTTCGGCGGGACGGCCCCGCCGCTCTCGTCTCGAATTCGACAGCAGAATCGGCCGCCCGAGTCCACTCGAACGAACTGTCCGGGACGGCCGATACACGTCCGTCATCCCACGGCCACAAAAACGATGAGAATCGTGCAAGAATGTCCCACGTCACCGGGCGACCCGCGCGATGTAAAAGCCTATCACGCCGCCCGCCGACGCGTGGGGCATGCATCACGTCCGATTCCGCGACCCCGCGGGCGCGGTTCGAACCGGCGAGTGGCACGGCGATTCGGTCTCCTTCGGCGGCGAGCGCTACGACCTCGACGAGGTCGACGTGCTCCCCCCGTGCGAGCCGTCGAAAATCGTCTGCATCGGCCGCAACTACGCCAAGCACGCCGAGGAACGCGACGAGGAGGTCCCCGACCGGCCGCTTTTGTTCCTCAAGCCGCCGAACGCGGTCGCCGGCCACGGCGACACCGTGACGCTCCCCGCGGGCAAGGAGAACGTCGAACACGAGGCCGAACTCGCGGTCGTCATCGGCGAGCAGTGCCGGAACGTCGCGCCCGAGGACGCCGAGGAGGTCATCGCGGGCTACACCGTCATGAACGACGTGTCCAACCGCGACGACCAGGACGTCGAGACGAACTGGGTCCGCGGGAAGGCGTTCGACGGCTCCGCCCCGCTCGGCCCGGTCCTCGCCGACCCCGACCACCTCCACGACGACGCGAGCATCTCGCTTCGCGTGAACGGCGAGACGCGACAGGACTCCAGCATCGAACACCTCATCTTCTCGATTCCCGACCTCGTCGCCGAAATCACGACCTACATGACGCTCGAAGCCGGCGACGTCATCTCGACCGGGACGCCCGAGGGCGTCGGCCCGCTGGAAGACGGCGACCACGTCGCGGTCGAAGTCGAGGGCGTCGGCGTCCTCGAACACGACGTGCGACAGGACTGAGCGCGACTGACACCCCGTTTTTTCATCGCCGAGTCACAACCCGGCCGTATGCGTGTCCCTCGATTGACACTCGTCGGCGTCGCGATACTCGCACTCAGCGCCGTCGCGGGCGTCGCGGCCCTCCCCCAACTTCCCTCCTCGGTCGCGATTCACTTCGGCGTCGGCGGCGACCCCGACTCTTTCGTCGCCGCCCCGCTCGGCGTGCTTCTCGTCCCGGTCATCGGCCTCGGCGCGCTCCTCGTCACCCGGTTCGCCGGGGTAGTGGGAAGCGGAACCAGCGTCCCGCCCGTCTTCGACTCGATACTGGCGACGTTCCTCGCGTACGTGCAGGCGCTCGTCCTCGCGTACAACCTCGGCGCGCGGTTCGACATGTTCGTCGCGGTCGTCCCGGCGGTCGTCACGTTCGGCGTCGTCGCCGTCGTCCTCGACCGCGCGGGGTGAGAGGACAAACCCTATAATTAGGCTGGCCTAATTCCCGCCGAATGCGACTGACGCGACGGGACGCGCTGGCCGTGCTCGCCGGTCTCGGCGTCACCGGCGGGGCCGTGTCGCTGACGCAGTTCGACCCGCCGACCGCCGATTCGACCGGCGGGGCAGGCGAGTCGCCTAGTGAGGACGGAG
>NZ_LOPW02000017.1:251907-485365 GCF_001469875.2 Haloferax marisrubri
GCCGCGGTGCGCGAGACGATGGTCGCCGCGGGCGAGGTGGTCTACCCGAGCGCGGCCGAGGGCGTCTCGGAGTTCGTCGAGACGTACGTCGTCGGGCGCGCGAGAGACGACTCGCGGCGGGCCGCGATGGTCGACGCCGCGACCGAGTTGGACGACGTGGCCCGCGACTGGGAGGGCGCGGCCTTCGCCGACCTGCCTGCGGACGACCGCGACCGCCTGCTCCGCGAACTCGGCGTCGACGCGGCCGACCCGGTTCCGGACGGGACGCTCTCCGAGCGCCTCCGGTTTCACGTCGTGAACGAACTGCTCTACGCCTTCTACGCCTCGCCGACCGGCGGCCGCCTCGCCGGCATCGAGAACCCTATCGGCCACCCCGGCGGGGCCGAGAGCTACCGACGGGCGACGATGGACGGACCCGAGACGACCGACTCCGGCGGTGAGCGCGATGGATAGGACCCCCGTCGACGACGCCGACGTGTGCATCGTCGGTGCCGGGCCCGCCGGCGGCCTCGTCGCCCATCGACTCGCCGAGTCGGGGGCGACGGTCGTCGTCCTCGAAGCCGGGCCGCGGTTCGACGGCGACAGGCGGGAGCAACTAGAACAGCATATCCGCCCCGGCCTCGGCGGCCCGTGGGAGATGGGCGGCCCGCGGGACGCGTTTTCCTCCTCGGGCGAGTCGTTCTACCCGCTGAACGCCGCCCGCGTGAAGGGCGTCGGCGGGTCGACGCTCCACTGGCAGGGGATGGTGATGCGCCTCCACGAGCGCGACTTCGAACTCGACTCCAGACACGGCGTCGGGGCCGACTGGCCAATCGGTTACGACGACCTCCAGCCGTACTACGCCGCCGCGGAACGCGAGTTTGGCGTCGCGGGCGCGGCCGACAACCCCTACGCGCCGCCGCGGGACGAGCCCTACCCGCTTCCCGCCTTCCGGCCGTCGCACTCGGACTCCATCTTCGCCGAGGCCTGCGAGCGCCTCGGCATCGACATGCACTCCGTGGGCAACGCCCGCAACTCCGAACCGTACGACGACCGGTCGCCCTGCGTCGGCTACGGAACGTGCAAGCCGGTCTGTCCCTCCGGCGCGAAGTACACCGCCGAGTCCCACGTCGAAAAGGCCGAAGCCGCGGGCGCGCGGGTCATCGACCGGGCGCGAGTCCGACGGCTCGAACACGACGAGGCGGGCGAGCGCGTCGTCGCCGCGGCGTACACGACGCCCGACGGCGAGACCCACAGGCAGGAGGCGACCCAGTTCGTCCTCGCCTGCGGCGGCGTCGAGAACGTCAGACTGCTGTTGCTGTCCGACTCCGACCGCTACCCCGACGGCCTCGCCAACTCCTCGGGAGTCGTCGGTCGGTACTTCATGGACCACCTGTTCGCCGGGGCGGGCGGTCGGCTCGACCGTCCCACGCGACAGAACCACGTCGGCTTCAACACCAGCGAGTGCCACCAGTTCTACGACGAGGCCGACCCGGTCAACGGCCTCAAACTGGAGTTTCTCAACTACGCCGGCCCGTCGCCGGTCATCGACGCCCTCCACGCCGACACGTGGGGCGACGACCTGCTCGACCAGTTGGACGAGAGCTACGGCACGCACGTGTCCATGGGCGCGCTGGTCGAACAGCTCCCCCGCGAGGACAACTACGTCGGCCTCGACCGGGAGACGACCGACGACCTCGGCGACCCCGTCCCCGAGATACACTGGTCCGTCGACGAACAGACGGAGGCCGCGCTCTCGCGGGCCAACGAGATTCAGGCGCGCGTGCTGGACGAACTCGGCGTCGAGGACCGCTGGACCGTCGGCCCCGACGAGACCGGCCCCGCGTACCACCACATGGGGACGACGCGGATGGGCGACGACCCCGAGTCGAGCGTCGTGGACGCCGAGTGCCGCGCCCACGACCTCGACAACCTCTGGATTTCCGGGTCGAGCGTCTTCCCGACGGGGGGCGCGATGAACCCGACGCTCACCATCGCGGCGCTCTCGCTTCGACTCGCCGAGTCGCTTCGGGCCGAACTCGGGTAGCGCCCGTCGGAGCCGCCTCCCGCACCCCGCCTCGTCCGACCCGGAGTACGCACGCTTAAGAACCGCGACCCGCATTTTCCGACCATGCAACCACGGGACCTCTCCGCGCACGCTCCCTACGTACCCGGCCGCGGGACAGAGGAGGTCGCCCGCGAACTCGGGATGGACCCCGAAGACCTGACGAAACTCTCCTCGAACGAGAACCCCCACGGCCCGAGTCCGAAGGCGGTCGCCGCCATCGAAGACGCCGCGCCGACCGTGAGCGTCTACCCGAAGACGGCCCACACGGACCTGACCGAGCGCCTCGCCGACAAGTGGGGCCTCGAAGCCGAACAGGTGTGGGTGTCGCCCGGCGCGGACGGCTCTATCGACTACCTGACCCGCGCGATGCTCGAACCGGACGACCGGATTCTCGAACCCGCACCCGGCTTTTCGTACTACTCGATGAGCGCCCGGTACCACCACGGCGACGCCGTCCAGTACGAGGTGTCGAAGGGCGACGACTTCGAACAGACCGCCGACCTCGTCCTCGACGCCTACGACGGCGAACGCATGGTCTATCTCACGACGCCGCACAACCCGACGGGGTCCGTGCTCCCGCGGGACGAACTCGTCGAACTCGCCGAGTCGGTCGAAGACCACACGCTCCTCGTCGTCGACGAGGCCTACGGCGAGTTCGCCGAGGAACCGTCGGCCATCGACCTGCTCTCGGAATACGACAACATCGCGGTCCTGCGGACGTTCTCGAAGGCCTACGGGCTGGCCGGCCTCCGCATCGGCTACGCTTGTGTGCCCGAGGCGTGGGCCGACGCCTACGCCCGCGTGAACACGCCGTTCGCCGCCAGCGAGGTCGCCTGCCGCGCCGCGCTCGCCGCGCTCGACGACGAGGAACACGTCGAGAAATCCGTCGAGTCGGCCCGGTGGTCCCGCGAGTACCTCCGCGAACACCTCGACGCGCCGACGTGGGAAAGCGAGGGCAACTTCGTCCTCGTGGAGGTCGGCGACGCCACCGCCGTCACCGAGGCCGCCCAGCGCGAGGGCGTCATCGTCCGCGACTGCGGGAGTTTCGGCCTGCCGGAGTGCATCCGCGTCTCCTGCGGCACTGAAGCACAGACCAAGCGCGCCGTGGACGTGCTCAACCGCATCGTCTCGGAGGTGCCGCCGGCGTGAGAGTCGTCGTCACCGGCACGCCCGGCACCGGCAAGACCACCGCCACCGAGCGCGTCGCCGACGACCTCGACCTCGACGTGGTCCACCTCAACCGACTCGTGAAAGACGAGGACCTCTGGACCGAGCGCGACGAGGAGCGTGACACGCTCGTCGTGGACCTCGACGCCGCCCGCGACGAACTCGGCGACTGGGACGGTATCGTCGAGAGCCACCTCGCACACCACTTCGAAGCCGACCGCGTGGTCGTGCTTCGCTGTCGCCCCGACATCCTCGAACAGCGCCTCCTCGACCGCGGCGAAGCCGAGACGAAGGCGCGCGAGAACCGCGAGTCCGAGGCGCTGGACGTGATTCTCGGCGAGGCCGTCGAGTTCCACGGCGAGGAGTCGGTGTACGAAATCGACACGACAGAGCGCGACCCCGACGCCGTCGCCGACGACATCGCGGCGGTCGTCGCGGGCGAGCGCGAACCCTCGGCGGGGACCGTCGACTTCATCGACTACCTATGACGCTCGACCAGTACCGCGACACCGCCGACAAGTTGCTCGCCCCGTTCGTCTCGGTCGCCGACGCCGCCGGCCTCTCGCCGAACGGCGTGAGCGTCGTCGCCTTCGGGTTCGCCGTCGCCGCCGGCGTCGCCTTCGGCCTCGCCGACCCGCTTTGGTACGGCCTCGGCGCGGTGTTCGTCTTCTGTAACGGCTGGCTCGACCTCGTGGACGGCGCGCTCGCCCGCGAGCAGGGCGTCTCCTCGAAGGCCGGCGACCTGCTGGACCACGTGCTCGACCGCTACGCCGACATCGTCGTCATCGTCGGTCTCGCCGCCGGTATCGACTCGTTCGCGCTGGGCCTCGCCGCGGTCACGGGCGTCCTCATGACCTCCTACCTCGGCACGCAGATTCAGGCGGTCGGCCTCGGGCGCGCCTACGGCGGCCTCGTCGGGCGCGCCGACCGACTGGCGCTCATGGGACTCGTCGGCCTCGCGTCCGCCGTCTACACCGGCACGCTCGGCGGGTTCACGCTCGTCGGCTGGCTCCTCGTGTTCTTCGCCGTCGTCGGCCACCTCACCGCGGTCCAGCGTTTCTGGGGCGCGTGGAGCGACCTGACCTGACCTGACCTGACCTGACCTGACCTGACCTGACCTGACCGGCGTCGCCCGACTCGACAACCAGAACCGACCCGGCCGACCCCCCGAACCGGTCGCGTCTACACTCTCTTTCGATTCGTTTCGGGGGTCCGTGTTCACTCGCACGCAAGTACTCACCCCCCAGTACCGAGTGTGGATCTTGCCCGGTGAACCAGATTTATATGATTGAGATTATCACCAGTTACCATCTTCAAATGATTCTGAATTACACCATACAACGCCTGAATAGGCCACGATTCCAGCGTCGGCTTCGGTTATGTTCAGTTTTGAATCTGGAGCGTGTCCGGCCGTGACGCGCTCGGAAGACGGCGGCCTCAACGCGGGACCCGAGCCGAAACGCCCCGGGAGGACCGACGCCGCGGGCGACGACGCGATGGTCGCCAACGCGAAGGGCGCGCTGGACGTGGTGCGCGAGATTTCGAGCACCGTCGACGGTCAACTCGACGGGATATCCCGCCGGACCGAGACGCAGGCCGACGACGCGGCGGCGGCCGTCGACGACGTGTCGGACCTCTCGGCGACCGTCGAGGAGATAGCGGCGACCGCGACCGAGGTCAGCGACCGGTCGGAGCGGGCCGCCGAACGGGCCGCCGAGGGCCGGTCGTCGGCGCGCGAGGCCATCGAGGTGATGGAGGACGTTCGCGCCGTCAGCACCGCCGTGGCCGACGAAGTCGAGGCGTTCCGCGCGCGCGTCGACAGCGTCGCCGACGCGCTGGCCGGCATCGACGACATCGCCGCGCAGACGAACCTGCTCGCGCTCAACGCCTCCATCGAGGCCGCCCGCGCGGGCGAGGAGGGCGACGGCTTCGCTGTCGTCGCCGACGAGGTGAAGACGCTCGCCGAGGAGGCGCAGTCGCAGGCGGACGAAATCGACGCCGTGCTCGGGACGGTCCGCGAGGAGACCGACGAGACGGTCGACCACCTCGAAGCCGTCGTTTCGGAGATCGACCGCGGGACCGAGCAGGTCGAAGAGACCATGCAGAGCCTCGACGCCGTCACCGAGGCCGTCGAGGAGACGGCGAACGGGACGAAGTCAGTCTCCGAAGCGACCGACCAGCAGGCCAAGACGACCGAGGCGGTCGCGGCGCGCATCGAGCGCGTCGCCGAGGGCGCAGACCACATCGAAGACGACGTGGAGACGATTCGCGGGGCGCGCGCGGAGCAGACGACGATGCTCCGAGAAATCAGCGGCGCGCTCGACTCCGCGTCGCAGTCGCGGTCCGAGCGAATCGCGGACACGGAGCGAATCCCGACTGGCGTCGACGGACTCGACGACCTCTGCGGCGGCGGGTTCGCCGTCGGCAGTCGCGCCGTCGTCCAACACGACGGGGAGGTGGCGGTCGACGGGCTCGTCGCGCAACTGGCCGCCGCGGCGCTCGACGCGGGGTACGCCGTGTCGATTACGCCGCCGCCCTCGCTTGACCGACGGACGCTCGCCGCCGCTCTCGACGCGGTCGGCCTCTCGTTCGCGGACGCGCTTGACGGCGACCGGCTGTTCGTCCTCGACGCGTTCGGCGAGTGGCGGACGGAGTACAACGTGTTCGACCTCGACCGCAGACCCTTGGACGCGGTCAACCGGACGACCGCCGAGCGGCGCTCCGACCGACTGTTCGTCATCGGCAACATCGCGGGCGAAATCGCCGTCATGGGCGAGTCGGCCGCACGGGAGGCCCGCTACGCGAACGACGACGGCGTCCTCGGCGACGACGACACCGTCCTCAACGTCGTCGACGGGTCGTCCGTCGAAGCGCAGTTCGGCGCGTTCTACACGGGCGCGGCGGACTACGTCCTCAGGGCGTCCCGCGACGGCGCGGCACAGCGCGTCGAACTCACGACCGCACCGGCCGGCGTCTCCGAGGCGACCCGCCGACTCCGAACCCGGGACCGACCGCCGTACGCGACGCTCGTCGAGTGATGTTCGTCCTCGACGCGGCGGGGGCCGTGGCCCGCGCGAGCGACGGGTTCGCGGCGCACCTCGGCGCGGACGCCGCGACGCTCCGTGGGCGTCCGCTCTCTGACTTCGTCGTCGCCGAGGACTGGCCGGACGTCCGCGCCGCGCTCGACGCCACGCGAGCGGTTGACGGGTGGGAGAGCCATCAGTGTCGCTGTCGGCTCTCGGGCGTCGATGGCAGGGCGGCGATAGGAGGCGACGACGTTCTCGTCGAGTTCACCCCGTATCCCGGACGCGACGACGACACCGAGAGAGACACCGACAGCGACGACACCGGCGCGGGGCGGGTCGCCGGGGCGGTCTGCCGCGAACCGTCGGAGCCGGCGGCCGCGCGACTGCACACCGAGCGGGACCGTTTCGACCACCTGTTCGACCTCATCGACGACGCGGTCATCGAGTTCGAAATCGTCGGTATCGAGCCGGTCGTCAGGGCGGTGAATCCGGGGTTCGAGGCCATCTTCGGCTACGACGCGGCCGAGGTCCGCGGCGAGTCGCTCAACGACTTCATCGTCCCGCCGGGCGCTGACGACGAGGCGGTCGATTTCGACCAGCGGACCGCCGACGGGAAGGCCAACCACGCCATCGTCACCCGGCAGACCGCGTGGGGCAGACGCGAGTTCCTCTATCGCGGCATCCCCTACAGCCGCGGCGACGGGAAGCAGTACGGCTTTTCCATCTACTCCGACATCACCGGCCAGCGCAGAGCCAGAGAACACCTGCAAGTGCTCCAGCGCGTCCTCCGGCACAACCTCCGAAACGAGATGAACGTCGTCCTCGGCATGGCCGAGGAGATACGCGAGGCGACGGCCGACCCGAGCGTCGACCACGCGGCCGGGCGCATCGCCGTGCACACCGAGAAACTCCTGCGGGTCAGCGAGAAGGCCCGAACCGCGGCCGCCGTCCTCGACGACCAGCGGCCCGACGAGGTGGTCGATGCGACCGAGACGGTCCGCGCCGTCGTCGAACCGCGGCGCACCCGGTTCCCCGCGGCGACGTTCGACCTCAACCTCCCGTCGTCGCTCCCGGTGTCTGTCGGGCCGAAACTCGCGCAGGCGTTCGCCAACGTCGTGGAGAACGCGCTCGAACACACGCCCGAGGACGTGACGGTCCGCATCGAGGCGAAGCGGTGCGAGAACGACGCGACGCTCCGCGTCAGCGACGACGGCGACGGCATCCCAGAAATCGAGTGGGCGGCCGTCTTCGGCGACGAGGACATCACGCAACTCAGCCACGGCTCCGGGCTGGGGCTGTGGGTCGTCAAGTGGGTGGTCGAGTCCGCGGGCGGGCGAGTCGATTACGACCGACGCGACGGGTGGAGCACCGTCCAACTGACGCTCCCGCTGGCGGACGGGAGTCGGTAGCGACCTCGTCGCGTCCCGGGCGATTCGGTGGCCGGTGGCGTGCCTTTTATACGCGGCGGGCGGGTACGTGAGTGTATGCCTCAGTGCGAGATGTGCGGCTCCGACCAAGCCTCTCTGAAGACTGTGAAGGTCGAAGGCGCAGAACTGCAGCTGTGTGACGACTGCGCCGAGTTCGGCACGGAGGTCCGCACCGAGTCGACTTCCAGCGCGAGCACGAAGTACTCCACGTCCTCCTCGTCGGGCTCGAACTCCTCTCGCTCCTCGGGGTCGTCTTCTTCCTCGTCGTCGAAGCGCCGCCGCCGCGACATGTTCGACGACATGGACGAAATCGCGACCGACTACGACGACCGCATCCGGCAGGCGCGGGAGTCCCGCGGAATGAGCCAAGAAGAGCTCGCCCAGTCGCTCAACGAGAAGGCGAGCCTCATCCGCAAGCTCGAACGCGGCGACATCATGCCGCCGGACTCCGTCCGGAAGAAAATCGAGCGCAAACTCGACATCTCGCTGGTCGAAGGCGAGAGCGACGACGACTCCGAGTGGTCCGGCGGCGGCTCCACGACGACCACCCTCGGCGACGTCGTCAAGCGCAAGGACTGACGCGGCCCGTCCCCCGCGACCGACGCCGACGCCGACGCCGACGACGACGCCAACGACGCCGATTCCGACGACCCGTCGCGGGAACCGCGCGCCCGACACCGCCGTTCCGTTTATCACGATTTTCCGCCCGCGAGACGCCGTCTCGTGGCAATCGCGGCCCCGAAAACCAATTTATTAGTCTCGCCGGACCCGACTTCGACTGTGTTCATCCTAGTCAACCTCAAGGCGTACCCGTGTGACCCGATCGAAGTCGCCACCGCCGCGCGCGACGTGGCCGAGGAGTCCGGCGTCCGCATCGCCGTCTCCCCCCAGGCGGCCGACATCTCCCGCGTCGCCGACACCGGCGTCGAGACGTGGGCCCAGCACGTCGACCCGAACGGCCACGGCAGCCACACCGGCAGCACCCTCGCCGAGGCCGTCGCCGAGGCCGGCGCGGTCGGCACGCTCATCAACCACTCCGAAAAGCGCCTGAAGCTCGCCGACATCGACGGCTCCGTACAGGCCGCCGAGCGAGCGGGCCTCGAAACCTGCGTCTGCGCCAACAACCCCGCCCAAATCGGCGCGGTCTCCGCGCTCGGCCCCGACTCGGTCGCCGTCGAGCCGCCGGAGCTCATCGGCGGCGACGTCTCCGTCGCGACCGCCGACCCCGGCATCGTCACCGACGCCGTCGACGCCGCGGCCAACGTGGACGACGACGTGGACGTCTACTGCGGCGCGGGCATCTCGACCGGCGACGACGTGGTGACCGCCGAGGAACTCGGCGCGTCCGGTATCCTGCTCGCCTCCGGCGTCGCCAAGGCCGACGACCCGCGCGCGGCGCTCGAAGACCTCGTCTCCGGGCTGTAAGCGCGTCGAAAAACCACTCAGACTCCGGCCGACGGCCCGCGTCGCGTCTCGCGTCTACTCGCCGTCGGCTTCTTCTTCGACGAACGACGCCTCGATAGCCGCGACCGTCTCCCGGAGTTCGTCCTCGTCCAAGAGGTCCGCGTACTCGTCGCTCACGAGGTCCGGCAGCGCGTACTCGTACTTCCCGCGGCCGGCGTGGCGGATGAAGCCCGCGCGGCGGAGCGACCGGTTCCGCCCGTAGGCGAGGTGCTGGTCGCCCGTCTCGCCGGCGGCGACGTGGGCGGCGAGCGGGCCGGAGACGCCGCGCTCGCGGTAGTGTGCGAGCATCCCGTGGTGCACGTCGCCCAGCGCGCCCACGATTGCGGTCATGCGGTCGACCACGTCGCGGCGGTTCTCCGCGCCCGGCGCGGGGTGGAGTTCGGCCGGCTCGAAGTCGCCCATCTCGGCGTCCGCCAGCCACGACTCGTCGTCGGCCGGCGGGGCCGCCTCGCTCTCCGTGCCCGCGCCTCTCGGCCCGCCCGTGCCGTCGGCCGTCGCCTCGCCGCCCTCGGAGAGCAGGCCGTGGGTCGGCCACGGCGGCCCGGAGGGCGCTTCGAGCGGCCGTCGAGACAGCGCGTCCGGCGCGTCTCCGGCCCCATCGTCGCCGCCAGTAGACTCGGCATCGGCGTCGGCGGCCGCGTCCGCCACGTCGCCGTCGGTGGCCTCGTTGTACTCGCCGAGCGCGGCCTGCTTTTCCGTGGGGCGGTTGAGGTTACGGCCGTCGCCGCCGCGGTAGGGCGCTTCGGCCTTCTGGAACATCGCCTGCGCGAACTGGTCGGCCATCCGAGAGAGGTCACGCGCCTCCTCCAACTCGCGTTCGAGCTGTCGAATCCGCGCGTCCTTCTTGTCTATCTCCTGTCTGAGGTCGGCGATGCGGCTCTCCTGTCTGGCCTTCTCGTCGGAAATCTCCTTGAGGTCCGAGACGAGGTCGCCGTCGACGGACTTCAGGTCCGGACGCTCGAAGTCGTCGAGCCCCGGAGTCGCGCCCGCGTCGAACGTCTGTTTCTTGTGGAACTGCACGCGCCGAATCGACTCGGACCAGTCGGTGACGAGGAAGCCCTCGCCGTTGCCCATGTCCTCGATAGCGTCGGCGTACTCCGAGCCGAGGATTCGCCCGACGACCTTGGTGTCGTTGCGCCACGTGAGGCGGTGCCAGACGAGCCAGTCGCACTGGGTGATGAAGTCCTTTTTCACGTCGGCGGGGCGCTGGGAGATGCCGACGACGCCGAGGCCGTGTTTGCGGCCGCGCTTCCCGATTTTGATGAGCATCTTGCCCGCCTCGTCCATCCCGCCCTTCTCGGGGATGTACTCGTGGCACTCCTCGATGAGCATCAAAAACGGCTTCTTGAGCTTCTTTTCCTTCGCAAAGAGGTGTTTTGCGACCTCCGTCACCAGTTCGTCGGAGGCCGCGTCGTCGAGGTAGCCGGACACGTCGAGGATGATGGGAACGTTCTGTTCGAGCGCGAGCGTGGCGAGTCGCTCCGCGTGCTCGGGGCTCACCTGAATGTCGCACTCGTCGTCGGCCCCGGCGTGGAGCAGTTCGAACTCCTGTTTGAGGCCGTAGTACTCGCCGTCCGTGTCGACGATGAGCACCGGGAAGTTCGCCGACAGCAGGTTCTCGATGATGACCGACGCCGTGTTCGACTTGCCCGACCCGGACTTGCCCGTGACGAACCCCCGGCCGGTGAGGATATCGACCACCGGTAGGTCGACCGTCGTCCCCGGTTCTTCGGTTCCCTCTCCCCCTGGACCGTCGCTGATCTCGGCGACCGAGATGGTTTCCGTGTCCGAATCCGTCATCCGATTTGGTGGACTCCCTCGGACGCCATAGTTCCTCCCCCTCGCCCCGTCGGTCCCGGGGACTCAGTCGAACTCGACGAGCGACGACTGCCCCTCGTGCGAGCGGTCTCCACCCCCGGCCTTTGGGGGCTCGTCGTCGCTGGCGTCGTCGGCTCGGTCGTCGCTGACGCGGCCATCGGGGTTGTCGTCGTCGCCGCCAGCCCCGGCCGACTCCCAGCCGTCGAGACTCGACTGGTCGGCGTCCGCGAAGGAGAGCTTCGAGACGCGGACCCCGAGCTTTCGGACGGTCGTCTCTTCGAACTCGGCGTCGAGTAAGTCGAGCGCGACCGACTCGACGAGTTCCGGGTCGTCCACGGGCCCGGAAAGCGACGTCGCCCGCGTGTTGATGTCGAACGGCGGGACGACCACCTTGATACCGATGGTCCGGTACATCGCCCCGCGAGAGTTCGCGCGGTCGGCCACGTCGGCCGCGAGCGCGCGGACGACCTCCCGCTTGTCCTCGATGTCGTCGGTCGGTTCGGTGAACGCCGACTCTCGCGAGAGGCTCTTGGGCCGGCCCGTCGGCGTGACCGTCCGGTCGTCGTAACCGCGGGCCCGCTCGTGGAGTTCGCGGCCGCGCGAGCCGAACTCGGCTTCGAGGACCGAGGCGTCGGCCTCGGCGAGGTCGCCCGCCGTGTCGATGCCGAGCGAGCCGAGCTTTCGGGCCGTCACGGGGCCGACGCCGTGGACCTCCTCGACCGGGATGGGCGCGAGGAACGACCGCACCTCGCCGGGGCGGACGACGACCAGCCCGTCGGGCTTGTCGAAGTCGGAGGCGATTTTCGCGGTCGACATGTTCGGCGCGACGCCGATGGAGGCCGCGACGCCGACCTCGCGGGCGATGCGCTGTTTCACGTAGCGGGCGAAGCCCTCCGCCAGCGTCCGGTCGCCGGAGGCCGCGAGGTCCCACGCGGTCCGGTCGGTCACGTCGAGATAGGCCTCGTCGATGCTCACCTCGCGGACCACGTCGGCGCAGTCGTGGAGAATCGCCTTCACGTCGGCGGCGACCTCCTTGTAGAACTCGAGGTCGACGGTGCGGTAGCGGCCCGCGGCCGCGGGGTCGTCGTCGGGGCCAAGGTCCTCGATTCGCGGGAGGCGTTCGAGCGCGGTCGAAATCGGCTGGGCGCTCTCGACGCCGAACTCGCGGGCCTCGTAGCTCGCCGTGGCGACCGCGCCGTGGCCCTCGCCGGGTTCGTAGCCCATGCCGACGACCACCGGCTCGCCTTCGAGTTCGGGCTCGCGCAGGCGCTCGCAGGCGGCGTAAAAACAGTCCATATCGACGTGAAGGACGATGCTGTCGGGGCCGTCGTCGGCGGTCGTACCCGGCAACGTCTCCTCCGCCATGGTCGAACGGACGGGCGCGACGTACCTGAAGCTTCAGATAGCGCGGCGAAAGTGAAACGAGAGCGGAAGGACGCGGCGAGCCGGTCGCAATCGGTCGTCGTCGGTCGTCGTCGGTCGTCGTCGGTCGCGTTACTTCAGTCGCTCCTGCAGGAACGAGGGGTGCGCGGCCGTGACGCCGTCGATAGACAGAATCTCGTCGGAGATGACGTCGCCGAGGGAGTCGCCGTCGACGGCGCGGACCTCGGCCATCAGCATGTGGTCGCCGGAGGACGTGTAGAGCGCCTCGACCGAGTCGAGTTCCTTGAGGATGCGCGTGACTTCGACGTAGCGCTCGCTGGTCGCGTCGATGCCGACCATGGCGATGGACTGCCCGGCGAGTTTCTTCGGGTCGATGTCGGCGGAGTAGCCGATGATGACGCCGTCGTCTTCGAGTTTGCGGATGTACTTTCGGACCGTCGGCTTCGACACGCCCGCCCGGTCTGCAATCTGGGCGTACGACGCTTTCGCGTCTTGCTCCAAGACGGCGAGGATGCGTCCCTCCGTGGACGTGGTTTCCATGCCCGTTGGTTTTTGCACGGGAGAAAAATATCTTGCGAATCCGAAAAGGGTTCTCGGTCACATCGAACCGGCGCGGCCGCCGGCCGAAAACCGAGCGCCGACTGCGGCGTCGTCGGCGTTACTTGTGCTTGTCGAGGAAGTTATCGAACGTCCGCTCCCACTCGTAAGAGTCGTCGAAGTAGCGCTCCGCGAGCGGCTCTTCGGGCATCTCGCCGATGCGCTGTTTCTCCTGCTGGTAGGACGGGCGGTCTTCGTCGACGTAGTACCGGCCGGTGAGGACGGTGCCCTCGTGGAGGGCGTTCTCCGTCTCGAACATCATCTCGGAGGCTTCCGAGCGGTCCGTGTTGTCGAACTCGTAGTCGTCGGAGTCGTTGATGTCGATGTACGGGACGTACTGACGGGCGTCCTTGTTCCACGTCGGACACTGCGTGAGGAAGTCAACGTGGGAGAAGCCGTCGTGCTGGATGGCTTCCACGATGATGTCCTTCGCCTGGTTCGGGTTGACGGCGGCCGTCCGCGCGACGTACGACGCCCCGGCGTTCAGGGACATCGAGAGCGGGCGGAGCGGCGTCTTGGCCGAGCCGTGGGGCTGGGTCTTCGACTTGTGACCCATCGGCGACGTGGGCGAGGTCTGGCCCTTCGTGAGGCCGAAGATCTCGTTGTTGAACACGATGTAGGTGATGTCGTGGTTCTCACGAGCGGTGTGCATGAAGTGGTTGCCACCGATGCCGTAGCCGTCACCGTCACCGCCGGCGGCGACCACGGTCAGGCCGGGGTTCGCCAACTTCGCGGCGCGGGCGATGGGCAGCGAGCGGCCGTGGATGGTGTGGAAGCCGTAGCTGTTGAAGTAGCTGTTGAGCTTGCCGGAACAGCCGATACCGGTCGTCACCATCATCTCGTCGGGCGAGAGGCCGAGTTCGGCCGCCGCGCCTTTGAGCGCCTTGAGGACACCGAAGTCACCACAGCCCGGACACCACGTCGGCTGGGGTTCGAGTCCGGGGGTGAACTCGTTTTGGTCCTGCTCCGTTTCTTCACCGATTGCGCTGAATGCACTCATGATTTATTCACCCACCTTGGGGACGAACTTCGTGCGGTTGTCTGGGAGCTCCTCGCCTTCGAGGAGCGCCGTCTCGAAGCCCTCGACGATGTCGGCGGGCTCGAACGGGTTGCCGTTGTACTTGAGGAGACTCGACATCTGGTCGCCGTAACCACCGAGTTCCTTGGAGATGAGTCCGCGGAACTGGGCGGAGGCCGTCATCTCGACGACGAGCGCCTCGTCGACGCTGTCGAGGAAGTCCGCGACCTGCTGTTTCGGGAACGGCATCATCTCGGAGACGCCGAGGACCTTGACCGAGTGGCCCTTCTCGTTGAGAACGTCTGCGGCCTCTTCGACGGTGCCCTGCTGGCTGCCGAAGGTGATGAGGCCGAGGTCGGCGTCCTCGTCGCCGTGGACCGTGTTGAACTCGCCGTCGGCGTCGAGTTCGGCACGGATGTTGTCGACCTTCTGCATGCGGCGGTTCATCTGCGCGACGCGGTTCTCGGGGGACTCCGAGATGTGACCCGCGGGCATGTGCTCGTTACCCGTGGCGAGGTAACGACCGCCCTTCTGGCCCGGCAGCGAACGCGGCGAGACGCCGTTTTCGGTGTCGTGCTGGAAGCGCTGGTACTTGCCGGAGTCGTCGTGCGGCGCGTCTTCGAGTTCCGCTTCCGTCAGGACCGAGCCGAGGTCGGCGTTCGGCTCCTCGTCGAAGACCGACGCCGGGACGTTCGTGAGTTCGCCGCCGAGCTTCTGGTCGTAGAGGACGATGGACGGAATCTGGTACTCGTAGGCGATCTGGAACGCCTTGCGCGTCTGGTAGTACGCCTCGGCGGCGTTACCGGGCGCGAAGACGATGCGGTGGGAGTCGCCCTGCGAGGTGTACAGGACGTGCTCGAGGTCGGACTGCTCGGGCTTCGTCGGCATACCCGTCGAGGGACCGGCGCGCATGGCCTCGACGAGGACGAGCGGCGTCTCGGTGATCTCCGCGAGACCGAGCGGCTCGGACATGAGCGAGAAGCCGCCACCGGAGGACCCGGACATCGCCTTGACGCCCGCGTGGGAGGCACCGATTGCCAGCGCGGCGGCGGCGATTTCGTCCTCCACCTGCTCGGAGATGCCGCCGAGTTCGGGGAGGTTCTGGGTCATGATGGTGAAGACTTCCGTCCACGGGGTCATCGGGTAGCCCGCGATGAAGCGGCAGCCTTCGTCGATGGCACCGTACGCGATGGCGTCGGAGCCGGAGAGAAGCACCTGCTCTTCGTCGTGTTCGCCGGTCGGCGCGGACACGTCGGGAGCCTCGACGTCGTACTCCTCTTGGACCATCTCGTAGGCGTCGTCGAAGACGGTCAGGTTCGGTTCGAGAATCTTGTCCGGCATCGCGTCCGACATCAGGCTCTTGATGACGTCGGGTTCGATGTCGGCGATGGCGCACGTGACGGCGACACCGGCGGTGTTGCGCATGACCTCGCGACCGTGTTCGCGGGCGATGGTGCGCAGGTCGATGTCGTAGACGTGCCAGTCGTTCTCCTCGACGCGCTCGTCGAAGTCCTCGATTTCGGAGGCGTCGAGCAGACCGGAGTCGTAGACGATGACGCCGCCTTCGTTGAGTTCGTCGAGGTTCTCCGAGAGCGGCTTGATCTCCTCGTTGCCGTAGTAGGCACCCTCGCTCGGGTTCCGGGCGAAGGAGTCACCGAGGGCGAGGAGGAAGTTGTACCCGTCGCCGCGAGACTTGACGGGGTCGGCGCTGACGCGCACTTCCGTGTACGTGTGGCCACCGCGGATGCGCGATGGATAGTGTCGATGCGTGAAAACGTGTAGCCCCGCTCGCATCAGGGCTTTGGCGAAGTTCTGGCTCGTCGAGGCGATACCGTCACCGGAACCCCCTGCGATACGCCAGATAAGTTCGTGGTCAGTCATATGTTGAGCTCACGGCCCCGCTGGGGCGCTACCTGAAAAGTTGGGGAGGGTCCGATTAAAGACTTTGCTATGGATTAACAAGGAAAGATAATGAAGGACTTAATATTGTTAAACTGACTCACCCTCCCACCATCGAAAGTGGACGAACGGGCTATCACGCCCACGGAATAGAGTGAACGATAACTCGGAATCGGATTCGCTACTCGTTGTCGGGACTCGACGGGTGGTACGGGGTGTCGTACTCGCCGGCCTGCCCGTCGAGCCGGTCGGGGTTGATGCGTCCGCCGAGGAGCATGAAGTCGAGGACGGTCACGTAGAGCATCGCCTCGACGACCGGGACGCCGCGGGGCGGGAGCACGGGGTCGTGCCGACCGACGACCTGAATCTCCTTTTCCTCGCCGGTCTCCCAGTCGACGGTCCGCTGTTTCTTCGGGATGGACGTGGGCGCGTGGAGCGTCAGTTCGCCGTACACCGGTTCGCCGGTCGTGATGCCGCCCTGGATGCCGCCGTGTTTGTTGCCGACGGGGCGGGGGTCGCCCTCCTCGTCGAACTCCCAGTTCTCGTTGCGGTCGTGGCCGGTCCACTCGCGGGCCTCGCGGCCGAGGCCGAACTCGAAGGCCGTCGCCGCCGGCACCGACATGAGCGCCTGTCCGAGCCGCGCCGAGAAGGAGTCGAACCGCGGCGCGCCGAGGCCGCGCGGGACGCCCTGCGCCTCGAAGTAAATCGAGCCGCCGATGGAGTCGCCTTCCTTCTGGTACTCCTCGATGAGTTCCTGCATCTCCGCCGCCGTCTCGGGGTGCGCACACCGCACGTCGTTTTCCTCCGTGTGCTCGCGCAGGTCGTCGAAGGAGACCTCCGGCGCTTCCACGTCGCCGATTTGGTTCACGTGCGCCTTGATTTCGATGTCGTAGTCGCTCTGCTCGATGACCTGCTTCGCCACCGCGCCGGCGGCGACCCAGTTCACCGTCTCGCGCGCCGAGGAGCGACCGCCGCCGCCCCAGTTGCGCGTGCCGAACTTCGCCGAGTACGTGAAGTCGCCGTGGGAGGGCCGCGGCGCGGTCACGTAGGGCTCGTACTTGCCCGAACGGGCGTCCTTGTTCTGGACGACCATCCCGATGGGCGTGCCCGTCGTGTAGCCGTCCTGCACGCCGGAGTTGACGACGACGGCGTCCGGTTCGCCGCGACTCGTCGTAATCATCGACTGGCCCGGCTTCCGTCGGTCCAGTTCGTGC
This sequence comes from Haloferax marisrubri, assembly GCF_001469875.2. Classification (GTDB taxonomy): domain Archaea; phylum Halobacteriota; class Halobacteria; order Halobacteriales; family Haloferacaceae; genus Haloferax; species Haloferax marisrubri. The sequence goes on from NZ_LOPW02000017.1 coordinate 268,968, forward strand.
TGTACGTCCTCGACCGACAGCTCCACGCCGGCGGGACAGCCGGACACCGTGACGCCCATCGCGTCGCCGTGGCTCTCGCCGTAGGTGGTCATCTGAAAGAGACGACCGAATTCGTTGCCATTCATTACCCGCCCCTCGGGTGGCCGCCCATTTAGTGTTTGTAGAAAGGTGCAATCGTGGGCGGGGGTTCGGCGACCCCACGTTCATAGTCGATGCCGACGAATCCGCCGTATGGAATCGCCGCCCACCTCCGACCCCGGCCCCAACCCCGACCCCTCCGCCGCCGCGTCCGCGTCCGGCCTCCGCGACCGCCTCGAAGCGACCTTCTGGGAGCGCCACGCCAACCCGTGGAGCGTCGGCACGCGCATCCTCGTCTACCCGGTGTTGATGTACGCCGTCTACCGACGGGACCGCCGACTCTTTCTCGCCGCCCTCGCGTTCACCGCGGTCAATCCGGTGTTGTTCCCGCGGCCCGCGCGCACGGACACCTACCTCAGTCGAATCGTCCTCGCCGAGCGCGAGTGGCTCGACGCCGAGCGCGGGACGATGGGCCTCGACTACCCGAACGTGCTCAATGTCCTCAACGTCCCGGTCACGCTCTACGCCTTCGTCTCGGCGATACGGCGCAGGCCGGTCGGCACGCTCCTCGGCACGCTCGGCGTGATGGCCCTCAAACTCTGGTGGGTCGATGCCATCGTAAAGGAGACGGGCGTGACGGGTCGCGGCCCCGACCCCGACTCCGACTCAGCGGAGTGAGTCCAGCGTCGCCGTGGCGAACGGAATCAGCATCTCGTCGGGGTGGAGGCCGCCGTGCATGGCGACGAAACCGAGGTTCCCCGGTTCCTCGTCGCCGTACCAGACGCCGAGGTCGCGGTGGACGACCACGAGGTCGCCGAGGCGTCGCTCGAACGTCGGCGAGGGCTCGGGACCGAACAGCCCCCGCTCTAACACCTCGCGCTTCCGGAACACCCGCGCGTCCAACTCGGTCGTGAGCAGGTCGTAGACGGGGTCGATTCGCTCGTCCCGCAGGTGGAGGTGGACGTTCCGCGGGCTTCCCGAGAACCGAACTGGCGTCCCGTCCGTGAGCGTCCGCAGGTCCGAGACGAGGTCGAACGGCGGTTCCGAGAGGTCGGGGTTGCGCTCGGGGTCGGTGTCGACGAGGCCGTGGTCGGCGGTGACGCAGACGAGCGTCTCGCCCGCGTCTTCGTCGTCGGTCGTTTCGGCGAGCGTCGCTATCGCGTCTTCCACGCGGGCGAACGTCTCGGCGGCCGTCTCGCGGTACGCCGCTGAATCGACGCCCTCGCCGTGCGCCACGGCGTCTGTCTGCGGGAGGTACGCGAAGACGTACGACGGGTCCGCGGCCGAGTCGGCGGCCTCGGCGAAGGCGTCCGAAAAGGTCGAGAGGTCCTCCGGGTCGTAGGTGTGCGGGACCGTCCCCTCGGACGGGAACGGCGTCACGTGGTGCGCCTCGACGCCCGCGTCGGCGAGGTCGGGGTAGACGCTCTCGCAGTCGGCCACGTCGCCGCGGTCGAGTCGCTCCGGTTCGGTGCCGTCCTTCCGGAGGAAGGGCAACGCCTCGAACATCTCGTCGGCGTCGGGGTCGTAGACGTTCCAGCCGACGACGCCGTGCTCCGACGGCAACGCCCCCGAGTGGAACGTGTTCATCGCGGCGGCCGTCTCCGAGGGGGAGACGGAGGTGAGCGGCGTGACGCGACCCGCGCGCTCGAACTCGCGGAGGAAGGGAATCCGGTCGCGCTCGCCGTCCCACTGGGCGAGGCCGAAGCCGTCGACGAGAAAGACGACCACCTGCGACACGTCGTCGTAGCCCTCGGTCGCCGACGCGGGGAGTCGCGGCCCGACATCCGCGCCGAGCAGGTCGGCGACGGTCCCCGGAATCCGCGAGAAACACCAGTCGTCGTAGGCCGGCAGGAGGTAGTCACCGTCCGACTGTCGCTCGCGGAGCGCCTGCGCGTCGGCGTCGAACATACCACCGTCGGCGTCCGGGCGGGCGAAAAAGGTTCCGTCCGGACGGGTCGTTGTCGGGTCGCGCCCTCAGTGCTCGGTCATGTCGGCTCCGAGGTCGCGCATCGCCTCGAAGAAGTTCGGGAACGACACGTCCACGTGCTCGCTGCCCGCAATCGTCGTCTCGCCGTCCGCGACGAGGCCGGCGACCGCGAGCGACATGACGATGCGGTGGTCGCCGCGGCCGTCGACCGCCGCGCCGACGAGGTCGGTCTCGCCGCCGTGAATCGTGAGGCGGTCCTGTTGTTCGGTGACGTTCGCGCCCATCTCCGCGAGTTCCTCCGCCATCGCGCTCACGCGGTCGGTCTCCTTGAATCGGACGTGCTCGCAGTTCTCGATGACCGTGTCGCCGTCGGCGATAGCGCCGAGGACCGCGATGGTCGGGAGCAGGTCGGGCGTATCGCCCACGTCCACGGTCGTGCCGGTGAGGTCGGCCGCGGAGACGGTCAGTTCGCCCGCCGCTTCGTCCCACTCGACCGTCGCGCCCATGTCGCGGACGATATCGACGATGGCGCTGTCGCCCTGTGCGGACGGTCGCGCGCCCTCGATGACGACGTCCTCGCCCTCCGCGCCCGCGACCGCGCCGGCCGCGAGCAGGTACGAGATAGACGAGAAGTCGCCGGGGACGCTGTACGCGCCGCCCTCGGGGGCGTACGACTGGCCGCCGGGGACCGAAAAGCCGTCGTCGGTCCGGGTCGCTTCCACGCCGAAGTCGGCGAGGAGTTCGAGCGTGATATCGACGTACGGCGAGGACTTGAGTTCGGTCGTGAGTTCCACGTCGATGCCCTCCTCTGTGACCGCACCGGCCATGAGGAGCGCGGTGATGAACTGCGAGGACACGTCGCCGGGAATCTCGACGGTGCCGCCGGTCATGCCGTCGCCGACGACGAGCGGGGCCTGCCCGTTTCGGCGCGTGCTCTCGGCGCGGCCGTCGAGGTCGAAGACGGCGTCGAGAAGCGGGCCGTGGGGCCGCGAGCGGAGCGAGGCGTCGCCCGTGAGGACCGTCAGGCCCTCGCCGAGGGCCGCACAGCCGGTGACGAGGCGCATCGTCGTCCCCGAGTTCTCGCAGTTGACCACGTCGTCGGGCGTGCCCGGACGGCCGCCGAAGCCGGTGACTTCGACCGTCTGGCCGTCGCGGTCGACCGACCCGCCGAAGGCCTCGACCGCGCGCATGGTCGCCTTCGTGTCGGCGCTGACGAGCGCGTCGCGGACGACCGCTTCGTCGCTGTAGCCCGCGGCGAGGACGGCTCTGTGGGTGTAACTCTTCGACGGCGGCGCTCGGGTTCGTCCGGCGACCCGAGACGGGGAGACGTGCGCGTCCATACGCGAGGGGTCGGCAGGGTCCGGTATCAGGGTACCGGACGCGGCGACGTTCTCCCGGACGGTGACGGCGGCGCGGTCGCTCGGTTTCGTGTCCGCCAACAAACATATACCGTGAGCGAGCGTACTGTCTTCGGGATGGACGCCGCGGTCGGTCCGGGCGAACGCGACGCCGACTCGCGCGGCTCTCTGCGGCCGCTCGCGGCGCGTTCCGGCGGCGAACTCGCGACACGTCTCCCGCCCGAAGAGGCGCGTCGCGGGGCCGATACCGGAACCCGCCGACCGCGACGCGAGAGCTTTACTACCGGCCGGGCGAACCCCGGAGTATGGAACCCGATTTCTCACCGCTGGCCGAGTTCCTCGGCGACGAGTTCGACGGCTATCTCATCTCGGCCGACGGGAGCGACTCCAACCAGCTGTATCTCTCTGGGTTCGACGCGCCGGACCCGTACGTGACGCTCTACACGCCGGCGGGCATCCACCTCCTCGTCTCGACGCTGGAGTTCGGCCGCGCGAAGAAAGAGAGCCGCGCCGACACCGTCTCGCGGCTCTCCGACTACGACTACCGCGACAAACACGCCGAACACGGCGCAGTCGTCGGAAAGGCGAAGACGGTCGCGGCGTTCCTCGCCGACCACGACGTCGGCTCGCTCGCGGTCCCCGCGGACTTCCCGCTCGGCACCGCCGACGCCCTGCGCGACGAGGGTGTCGCGGTCGAGGCCGAGACCGACGACGTGCTCACGAACATCCGCGCGGTGAAGACCGACGAGGAGGTCGAGCACGTCCACGCCGCACAGGACGCCAACGAGGCCGCGATGCGCGCCGCCGAAGGCCTCATCCGCGACGCCGACGTGGCCGACGACGGCACGCTCACGTACGAAGGCGAGCCGCTGACGAGCGAGCGCGTCAAGGAGGAAATCGAGGTGACGCTCCTGCGACACGGTTGCGCCCTCGACGAGACCATCGTCGCATGCGGGGCCGACGCCGCCGACCCGCACGACCGCGGGAGCGGCCCGCTCCGGGCCGACGAGGCCGTCATCATCGACATCTTCCCGCGCGACAAGGAGACGAAGTACAACGGCGACATGACCCGGACGTTCGTGAAAGGCGAGCCATCGCCCGAAATCCGGGAGTGGTTCGACCTCACCGAGGAGGCGTTCGAGGCCGCCCTCGACGCCGTCGAACCGGGCGCGACCGGAGCCGACGTCCACGACGCCGTCTGCGACGTGTACGAGGCGGCCGGCGAGAGCACGCTCCGCGCGGACCCCTCGGCGGAGACCGGCTTCATCCACAGCACGGGCCACGGCGTCGGCCTCGACGTGCACGAACTCCCGTCGCTGAGCCCGAGCGGCGAGGAGCTTCGACCCGGTCACGTCATCACCATCGAGCCGGGGCTGTACGACCCCGACATCGGCGGCGTCAGAATCGAGGACCTCGTCGTCGTCACCGAGGACGGCTACGAGAACCTGACGGACTACCCGGTCGAACTCGTCGTCGAGTAGCCGGCGCGAGCGCGCGGAATCGGAACGAACGCCGAATCCGAATCCGAATCGGTGTCGACGGAGAAAATCAGCTGTCGAGGGCGTTGTCGCCGGTCGAGCCGCAAGCGGCGGGCGCGTCGGTCCAGCCGGAGTTGGCCTCGCGCCACTGTTTCAGCAGGTCTTCCAGCGCGTCGCCCGTCTCGGGCGTGAGTACGCCCGCCGCCTGCCGGACGACGGTCCCGTCTTCGATGAGAAGCGCGTAGATGTTGCCCTCGCCGAGCAGTCCGAGGCGGCGCTGGAGCGCGGTCTTGTCCACCCGCGCGATGAGCGCGTTGTCGTGGGGACGGCTCCGGGCGGCACCGGGCGACATCCCGCCGCCGGACATCGGCGGCATCATCCCGCTCCGCCCGCCGAGGACGAGCAGTTCGTAGTACTCGAAGTGCCCGTACGTCTCGCACAACTCCTTCGCGTACCCGCGCCACGACCCGACCAGCGACTGCTGGCGGCGGTCGAAACTGATGAGCACGAGCGTCTGTTCACCCTCTAAGTCGTCGGGAAGGACGACCTTCTGACCGCTCGTGTCTCGTGTCGGGAGGCGAGGGAACTCCATGGACTAGGCGATTCCCCACCAGTAGATAAGTCTAATTGCCGATTCGAAAAACCGTCGCGTCGAGAAGAACGTCTCTCTGGCTGCGACGATGCGTGAACTCATCTCGCGTGGTTTCTAGTTCACTCGATATAAACGTCCGCCTCCGAGTCTCAGCGCCGATAACCGGCGGTCAGCGCTCGTAGTCCGGGTCGAACAGTTGGGCCGACATCGGCCCCGGTTCGCTGCCCTCGACGACGGCGTACGACGAGAGGTCGTCGACGCCCGCTTCGGACAGCAGTTCCTCGTCGTAGAACGCGTTGCCGGTGCAGTCGGTCGGGTCGCGCGAGAACAGTTCGGCGACGGCGTCGCACATTATCTGCGGGGTGCGCCAGTCCTCGGGCGTGCCCATCCCGAAGTGTCGCGTCGCCTCGGACTCGATGGCGGCGACCGGCCACAGCGCGTTCACGCCGATGTCGTCGGCGTCGAGTTCGCCCGCGAGCGACTGCGCGATGAACGTCATGCCGTACTTCGAGAGCGCGTAGGCGACCTTGCCCGGCGCGGGCCGGGCGGGCATCGGTGGTGAGAAGGTGACGACGTGGGCGTGGTCGCTCTCGCGAAGGTGCGGGAGTGCGGCGTGCGTGGTCGCGTACGCCCCGCGGGCGTTCACGTCCATGAGGAGGTCGAACCGCTTCGGCGGCGTGTCCTCGAAACCGGCGATGTGAATCGCGCCCGCGTTGTTGACGACGAAGTCGATGCCGCCGAAGGCGTCGACCGTCTCGTCGATGGCCGTCTGCACCGAGTCGTCGTCGCGCACGTCGAGTTGACACCAGATGGAGTTGCCGCCGCGCTCGCGTATCTCCTCCGTCGTCTCGACGATGGTCCCGGGGAGGTCCTCGCGCCCGTCGACGGTCTTGCCCGTCGAGACGACGTTCGCGCCCCGGTCGGCCAAGTCGAGGGCGATGGCCTTCCCGATACCGCGACTGGTTCCCGTGATGAAGGCCGTCCGACCCTCGAAATCCACATCATCGAATGCCATAGTTTCCTATCGGCCATCGACCACTTGATGGTTCGTACACCGGGAGTCGGTTGAACGTGGTTTGCGGGTCGGGCGCGGGCGGCCGTCTCGCCACACCCGCCGCCACCGATTCCCTTTTGCCCGCCGCACCTCCACACCCGTACCGATGGACGTGCTCATCGTCGGCGCGGGCGCAATGGGACGCTGGTTCGGCCGCACCGTCGACGCCGACCTCGTGTTCGCCGACGCGGACCCCGAGAGCGCGGTCGCCGCAGCGGACGCGCTGGGCGGGCGGGCGGTCCCGCTGGACGGCGACGAGCGATTCGACGTGGTCTGTCTCGCGGTCCCGATGCGGCTCGCGGCCGACGCCGTCGCCGACAACGCCCACCGCGCGGACGCCGCGATGTGCGACGTGACCGGCGCGATGGGATCTCCGGTGGCGGCGATGCGCGACCACCTCCCCGACCGCGAGCGCCTCAGCCTGCATCCGCTTTTCGCCCCGCACAACGCCCCCGGTAACGTCGCCGCCGTCGCCGACGAACCGGGCACCTACACCGACGCCCTGCTCGCCGACCTCGACGCGGCCGGCAACCGCGTCTTCGAGACGACGCCCGAGGAACACGACGCGGCGATGGAGACGGTGCAGGCGGCCGCCCACGCCGCCGTCCTCTCGTTCGGCCTCGCCGCCGACGACGTGCGCGAGGAGTTCGCCACGCCGATTTCGGCCGCGCTCGACGAACTGGTCGCCTCCGTCTCCGGCGGTACCCCGCGCGTGTACGCGGACATCCAATCGTCGTTCGGCGACGGGGCCGACCGCGTCGCCGACGCGGCCCGCGACCTCGCGGCGGCCGACGACGAGGCGTTCGCCGACCTCTACCGGCGCGTCTCTCGCGGCGACGACGTGCCCGGCGACTCGGCCCCGAGCGACGACGACCGCGACCAGACCGACAAGCACGACCCTATCGAGTGACGAGTGAAGGGAGACACCGACGCCGACGCCCCGCCGCGGGCCCGATTCCCGCCGCGCGGGCGACGGCGACTCGCTCCACAGCCCACCGATGATAGACAGAGACGCCGTCCGCGACAACGCGAAGTACCTCAGAAACGTCCGCCCCATCGACCCCGACGAGATAGCCGAGTACATCGAGGGCGCGCCGCACCCCGCCGTGGTGAAACAGACGCTCCGCGAGGAGGCCCACGACCTCGGCCTGTTCGAGCGCGACGACGGCACGTTCGTCCCCGCGAACGACGACCCCGCGCCGTTCCAGAACTGGTCGCCCGCGGCCTTCCCCGACGACTACTCCTTCGCCCTCGAAGACCTGCTCATCGGGCGCTACGGCGCGAACTGGCACGTCGGCGAGTCCGGCGACCGCCTCCGGGAACGCGTCCGCCAACTCAAGGAGGACTACTACCGAGGCAACCCCGTCGAGTACGACGAGGACGCCGCGCTCGGCTACGGGATATACCACCTCCCGGACTACTACGCGGCCGTCGGCTACGTCCTCTCTGACCTCGCCGAACGGAGCCTGCTCCCGCGAAACCCCCGCGTGCTCGACGTGGGTGCCGGGACGGGCGGCCCCGCGCTCGGCCTCCACGACTACCTCCCCGACGATTCCGTCGTGGACTACCACGCGGTCGAACCGAGCGCCTCCGCCGACGTGCTCGACCGGATGCTCGGTGAGACCCGCCGGAACTTCCGGACGACTGTCCACCGCGAGACCGCCGAGGCGTTCGACCCCGACGGCGAGTACGACGTCGTCCTCTTCGCCAGCGTCCTGAGCGAACTCGACGACCCCGTCGCGGTCGTCGAGAAGTACCTCGACGCCCTCGCGGACGACGGCACAATCGTCGCCATCGCGCCCGCCGACCGGAACACCAGCATCGGCCTCCGCGAGGTCGAACGCGAGGTCGCGCCGGCCGACGGCGACGTGACGGTGTACTCGCCGACGCTCCGCCTCTGGGACGGCTACGCGCCCTCGGACCGGGGGTGGTCGTTCGACGTGAAGCCCGACCTCGACGTGCCGGGGTTCCAGCGCCGCCTCGACGAGGGCCGCGACGGCGACGAGGACGAGGGCACCTTCGTCAACGTGGACGTGCAGTACTCCTACAGCGTCCTCCGCACCGACGGCGAGCGCCGCCTCGACGTACGCGGGAACCCCGCGCGGTTCGCCAAGATGGCCGAGATGGAGCGCCACGTCACGAACCGCATCGACCTGCTGGCGGTCAAACTGAGCCACGACCTCTCGGAGGGGAACAACCAGGTGTTCAAAATCGGCGACGGGAGCGAGGCGGTCGACCACTACGCCGTCCGAACCCGTGAGACCGTGCTGAACGCCGATGTGGCCGACGCCGACTACGGCGACGTGCTCGTCTTCGAGAACGTCCTCGCGCTCTGGAACGACGACGAAGAGGCGTACAACCTCGTCGTCGACGACGAGACGCTCGTGGACCGCGTCGCCTGAGCGGACCGCGTCGGCCGCCGCCGTTTCTCGGGACACGTTGCGTCCGACGGGTGGCTTTTTGCGCGCTCCGTCCCCAGTCGGACCATGAGCGAACCCAGCATCCTCCTCACCAACGACGACGGCATCGAGAGCGTTGGCTTCCGCGCGCTCTACGACGCCCTCTCGGAGTTCGCCGACGTGACGGCGGTCGCGCCCGCGACGGACCAGAGCGCGGTCGGCCGGAAGATGTCCACCGACGCGGTCGTCACCGAGCACGAACTCGGCTACGCGCTGGAGGGGACGCCCGCCGACTGCACGGTCGCCGGCTTGGAGGCGCTGTGTCCCGACGTGGACATGGTCGTCTCCGGCATCAACAAGGGAGCCAACATCGGCGCGTACGTCCTCGGCCGGTCGGGGACCGTCAGCGCCGCCGTCGAGGCCGCGTTCTTCGACGTGCCCGCCATCGCCCTCTCGCTGTACGTCCCCGCCGGCGGCGACCTGCCGTGGCACGAGAAGGCGACCGGCCCGCGGGACTTCCGCGAGGCGACCCACGCGGCCTCGTACCTCGTCAAACACGCCGAACCCGCCGGCGTCTTCGAGCAGTGCGACTACCTCAACGTCAACGCGCCCATGTCCGGCCCCGACGGGGGTCCGGCGGACATGCAGGTGACGGTTCCCTCGGAGCTGTACGACATGACCGCCGAGTTCGAAAACGGGACCGTGAAGCTCCACGACCGCGTCTGGGAGCGGATGCGAACCGGCGACATCCCGGACCCCGACGGCACCGACCGCCGGGCCGTCGTCGAGGGTCGCGTGTCGGTCTCGCCGCTGACCGCGCCGCACACGACCCACCGCCACGAGGCGCTGGACGCGCTCGCCGAGACGTATCTGGAGTGAGCGAAGCGGGAAGGGGCAACAAAGCGTATATCCGAGGGGCCTGAAGCGCCGACGAAACCGATGAACGCGTTTCTACAGGCCGCGGGTGCCGAGTCGGGAAGCGTCATCGTCTTCCTCATCACCATCGCGGTGCTGTTCACCCTCCCGCTCGTCATCCTTCTCCTCGGACGGCTCTTCGAGCAGTTCTTCTGAGGCCTCGATTTTGGGCCTACTCTGCCGCCGCCCGTCGGCTGTCCACCAGCAGTTTGTACGCGAGGCCGACGACGCCGGCGAACACCGCGAGCGCCCCGGCGAGTGAGGCGACGATTCCGAGCGCGAACATCAGTCCGAACCCGTAGCCAGCGAGGGCGAACGTGCCGATAGTCAGCAACACCCAACCGCCGACGATGACGGCGAACAGCGCGACAGCGTCGTCTTCGGTCGCGTAGCGGAGGGCGTCGCGGGCGGAGACGCGTGACATACCGAACGCGTCGCCGGGGGCGAAGGTGGTCCTTTCGGTCGGCCGACACCAAAGGTTGAATCCCGGCCCGACCGACGGACGCGTATGTCCGAAGCAGACGCAATCGAGCGCGTGGACGAACCCGGCACCGTTGATTCGCTCGCCGCGGACCTCCGCGCGCTCGGCGTCGCGGCCGGCGACACCCTCCTCGTCCACTCGTCGCTCAGTTCGCTCGGGTGGGTCGCCGGCGGCCCGCAGGCGGTCGTGGACGCCCTCCAAACGGTCCTGACCGACGACGGGACGCTAGTCATCCCGACCCACACGGGCCAGTACACCGAACCATCTGCGTGGGAGAACCCGCCGGTCCCCGACGACTGGGTCGATATCATCGGCGAGTCGATGCCGCCGTTCCGCCCCGACGTGACGCCGACCCGCGGGATGGGCGCGGTGCCCGAGTGCTTCCGCAACTACCCCGGCGTCGTCCGCAGCGAGCATCCGACGGTCTCCTTCGCGGCGTGGGGCGCGGCCGCCGAGGAAATCGTCGCCGGTCACGAACTCGATTACGGCCTCGGCGACGGGTCGCCGCTGGCGCGGGTGTACGACCGCGGCGGCGACGTGCTCCTGCTCGGCGTCGGCCACGGGAACAACACCTCACTCCACCTCGCCGAGCACCGCGCGGACTTCGAAAAGACGCGGACGACCGAGCGCGCGCCGCTGCTCCGAGACGGCGACCGCGTCGTCGTCGAGTACGAGGACATGGCGGTCGAGACCGACGACTTCGAGGAAGTCGGCGAGGCGTTCGAGGCGACCGTCGGCGCGACCGAGGGGTCGGTCGCGGCCGCGACGGCGACGCTCCTCGACCAGCCCGCGCTGGTCGATTTCGCCGAAGACTGGTTCGAGTCGAACCGCTGAAGGAGGATGTCGCGGCCGACTCGGTCGGGGCGCGACGCCCGGCGAAATGCCGGACGCGACGCCAGACGCGCGCGGTCAGGCGAGCGTCGCGGTCAGCGTGATTTCCGGCCCGGCGAGCGCCTTCGACACCGGGCAGTTCTCCTTGGCGCGCTGGGCGAGTTCGGCGAACGTCTCCTCGTCGATGTCGGGCACGTCGGCGTCGAGCGTCAGGTCGATGCGCGAGATTTCGAAGCCGCCGCCGTCGGCCGGGTCGAGGTGCACGTCGGCCGCGGTGTGGAGGCTCGTCGGCGCGTAGCCCTCGCCTTCGAGGAACGCGGTCAACTGCATCGAGAAACAGCCTGAGTGGGCCGCGCCGATGAGTTCCTCGGGGTTCGACCCGAGTTCGTCCTCGAACCGCGTCGGGAACGTGAACGTCCCCTCGACGGTCCCGCTCTCTGTCGAGAACTCGCCGCTCCCGTCTTTGCCACCGGTCCACGTCGTCTCCGCTTTGTGCGTGGGCATGCCACGCACACCTACGGTCGCAAGCGATATGGAGATGACGGCGAACGAAGCGTTCGAGCGGACCGGACCGACGGGGTGCGGAAGTGCCGGGCGGCGCGCTACAGGCCGCTCCAGAGCGCCGCGGCGCCGAACCCGACGATGACGACGCCGGCGAGTTGGTTCACCCGGCGGAGCACGGCCGGGGTGACGCGCTCTCGGACGCGGTCCACGGCGGCGCTCAGGACGAACCACCAGAGCGCCGACCCGGCGAAGACGCCCGCGACGAGGACCGCCGCCGCGAGGTAGTCGCCGGAGACGCCGACGCCCAAGCCGGCGAAGATGCCGACGAACGCCAGTATCGTCACCGGGTTCGTCAGCGTCAGGAGGAACGTCGACCCGAAGTCGGCCGCGAGGCTCCGGGCGTTCGAGTCGAGCGGTGCGACGGCCGACTGCTCGGTCGCCGGTGCCGACTCGACGGACGCCGGGTCGCCCCGAATCGACTGGACGCCGATGTACAGGAGGATTGCGCCGCCCGCGAGAGCGATTGCGTTGCGGTGTCCGAGCAGGACCGACGAGAGCGCGGCGAGACCGAACCCCGCGATGGCCCCGTAGACCGCGTCCGCAGACGCCGCTCCGAGTCCGCTGACGAAGCCCGAACGGCGACCCTTAGAAAGCGTTCGCTGGATGCACAGTACACCGATTGGACCGACCGGCGCGGCTATCGAGACGCCGAGAACGAGTCCGCGGACGAAGATTCCGATTGTGGTGGTTAATAGACATCACCTCGTGGCCGCTCCGATGCGTCGCCGGGTGATAGCTCTATCGCCGAGGCCCGAACGCGGAGTGGACCGGCCCGAGTCGGGTGCCGGCGGTCCGAGGCCGATTAGAACACCCCTGTGATGAAGCCGAGGCCCATCAGGACCAACACGGCCGCGGAGAACGTCGGGAGATACGGCGTGTACTTCTCGACTTCGTCTTCGTACTGCTCGTAGCCCGCAATCAGCAACATCGTCAGTCCGACGATGCCGACGATGACGGTGACGGCGTAGGCGCTCATCAGTTCGAGGCAGTAGTTCGACCCCGCGCAGAGCGCGATAATCTCGAACTCCTCTTCGTGGGCGAACCCGAGGACAAACGCGAACCACGCGATACTGAGGAGTCCGCGGTCCGCGGCGTCGTCGAGGCCGCCGTCGTCGTGTGAGTGTCCGCCGACGAAGGGGACAAATCCCTTCAGACGAGAGCCCAACCCGCCGCCGTCGTGGGTGTGACCGTCGTGGTCGTGTGAGTGGCTATGGCTGCCGTCGTCGTGTGAGTGTTCGTGGTCGTGGCCATCGCCGTGACTGTGACTCCCGTGGCCGTCGTCGTGCCCGTGAGGACCGTGAGCGTGGCCGTGGTAGTACTCGCGGACACCGAGCGCGATGAGTAAGACGCCGGCTAGGAGACTGACCGGGCCGCCGATTTGGACGCCGCCGAGTATCGTAATCGGCTCGTTGACCTGTGTGAGGTCGAAGTACGCCTTCGCGTAGAAGAACACGCCCACCATCGCGATACTGCTGACGAGGTGGCCGACCCCGAGGATGAAACTCGCCGTGAACCCGTACACCCACTTGTTCGCTTGGTCGAGGGCGTACGAGGCCGCGACGGGCCAGCCGTGACCCGGTTCGACGCCGTGGATGGCACCGAGGGCCACCGCGCCGGCGACGAGTCCGAGCAGTTCGTTCGAGGCCATGTACTACCGTATCCGTAGAAAACGAGAGGTATAGCGGTTGTTAATACCGAATCGAGGGTATCGTCATAACGGGGACTCTTGTAGCTGTGCGCGCCAGTTGGCACACGATGCGGACGAGTTTCAACATCCCCGACGAACTGGTCGAGGAGTTCGACCGGGCGTGGCGCGAGGAGGGCATCGAGAACCGGTCGCGGGCGGTCCGAGAGGCCATGCAGGAGTTCATCGAGTCCCACGCCCGACTCGAAGACGTGTCCGGCGAAGTCGTCGCGCTCGTCGGCTTCGACTACCGCCACCACGACGTGATTCGCGAGCTTCACGGGACGCAACACGAGTTTCAGGACGTCATCCTCAACACGAGCCACACCCACCAAGGCGAGTGGTGTCTCGAATCGCTGTTCTGCCGCGGCCCCGCGGCACGCGTCCGGGAACTGACCTACCGGCTCCGGGACTTCGACGCGGTCCATCGCGTGAAAGTGATGGTCATCCAGGAGTGACGCGGCGGCGGGTCTCCGAATGGGATTAGTCGAACTTCGAACGCCGCGTGCTGTCCGTGTCGAGGTGGGTCAGGTTGGCACCGGTGACGACGCCACCGACGGCGGCGAGCGCGACGACGGTCCCAAAAGGAACGCCAAACCGACCTCCTGCCACGGCGTCAGCATCCCCGGAGCGGTGGTGTTAATTCCGACGTGAACGCCGTGGATACGACGACACGACCAAAGAGTATCCGACCGTGTTGCGTGGCGCGGAGTGCATCCCACGAAGACAGCAGTAAGTCCGGCTGAGGATAGCGTTCAGTTCGAAGACTCGGACTCGACGAGTCGCTTCATCCGTTCGAGGTCCGCGTCGGTTCCCTGCTTGTGCCGCTCCCAGGATTCGTCGTCAATCCCCTCCCAACGAGTCGCCAAGTGAACGAGTTCGCAGGCGGTGTCGCCCACGTCGAACAAGCGCGAGCGCGACCGTTCTACGGTTCCGTCCGCCTCGACATCGAAGTCCGCGACGCCGAACTCGCGGTTCAGCCTCGGGCGGATGACGAACTCGTCGCCGTCCGGTCCCGTGCCTCGGTACGTCGCTTCGTCTATCGGCTGTACGTCGGTCGTCCACGCGGGGTACATCTCGGGGAAGACACTAGGGTCGGAGATGCGCTCCCACACGGCATCGAAGTTCGCTTCGATGAAGACACTCGATACGTACGTCTCGGCTTCGCCGGGGAGGGACATGCGTGAGATGGGACGGGAGATTCGATGAGCGTTCTGGTGCGGTTTCGGTTCGCCGCGGTCCGATGGAGTCCGCCACGGCGAGTCGGTTATCTCATCGAGTTTGCCGAGAGTGCGGTCTCGTTCGTCGGTGAGACCGCGGCAAAACCGTTCTGCGCTTCGGTGTGAGTTACGGTTCGAGCGGCTCTAGCTCCCCAAAAAACGCAGCCTACCGGTCGAAATACGCCAGCCTACCGATTCTGCCGCTGTTCGGCCTTGTTCATCTCGATGAGCAGTCGGAAAATCGCTTTCACGAGGTTGGAGTCGACCTCGAAGTGGGCCGCGTTCTTCCCGGCGCGCTCCATCACGCGCTCTTCTTGGGACTCGTCGGTCGTCGGCAGGTCCTTCTCGGCTTTGACCTTCGCCACCGTGTCGGCGACGTAGGTCCGGCGGGCGATGAGTTCGACGATGCCGCGGTCGATATCCTCTATCTCCTCGCGGAGTTCGTCGAGGGACATGTCCTGAAACGATTCTGCGGCGGCGTCTACGGTGTCGTCTGTCATTGGATTCGTGCTCCGTCGGTTCGGGTGGTCGTCAGTCGGGTCTCCCCCTCGCGGGCGTCCCACAGTTCCTTGACGCGTTCGAGGTCGGCGCGGTCGCCGACGGCGACGACGCTCGGGCCGGTCCCGGACAGCGAGACGCCGTCGGCGATGGGCATCGCCTCGACGGCGGGGTCGGTCGGGAAGTCGAGCGCGGCCGAGAAGGCGAGGCCGTTGACGGTCATCGCCTCGGCGTAGCGGCCTTCGAGCGCGAGGTCGGCGACGAGGTCGGCCATCGGGGCGACGTTCTCACAGCGGGTCACGTCGGCGTCGGCGCTGTAGGCGCGCTCCGGGGGCGTCCACACGAGCACGTCCCAGTCGACCTCGTCGCGGACGATGAGGTCGTCCTCGGTGTTGTCGGTGACGACGACGCCGCCGACCATAGAGGCCGAGGCGTCGTCGAACGCGCCGGTGGCGGTGACGCCGACCTCGCGGGCGGCGCGGACGCCCATCCGGCAGGCGTCGAGCCGGGAGATGTCGGCGTCCGGACCGGGGCCGACCGAGCGGCCGAGCGCGGAGAGCGTCGCCAACACCGTCGCGTTGGCGGCGGCGCTCGAACTCTTGAGGCCGGCGGCCATCGGCAGGTCGCTTTCGGTCTCGACGGTGCCGCCCTCGCCGTCGCCGAACGCCTCGACGGCGAGTTCGACGCAGCGCTCGATGAGTCGCGTGTCGGCGTCGGGGGCCTCCGCGATGCTGCCGCGGACCTCGCCGGAGTCGTCCAGTTCGACCGACGCGGTGGTCTCCGCGTCGATGGCGAACGCGGAGCCGGTCGCCGTCGCCAGGGCGTTCAAGACGGTGCCCGCCCCGAGGGCGGTGGCTCGGCCGTGCATACTTGCCGGAGGTCGGCACATCGTGTTATGTGTGGCGGTCCGTGCCGTTTTCGCCCGTAGGTTCGGGGACCGGCGCGGCGGCGAGACGCCGGGAGCGAGCCGTCCCGAGACGCGACGTTTTTGCCGTCCCCGAAGCAACGGTGTGGTATGAGCGCCCGCAGCGACATCGCCCCGAGCACACTCGGCGTCGAACTCCACGACTACGGCGTCGAAGTGGAGTACATCGACAACCGAACCACGGTCTACCGGGGCGTCCCCGAAGCCGTCACGGGCACGCTCGGCACCGCCCCCGGCAAGGAGGTCCACGTCCTCGTCACCGACCCCACCGAGACCGAGGGCGTCATGATGTACGTCAACGACCTCAAGAGCCACGACGACGTGCTCGAATCGAGCGGCGTCGGTCGCGTCATCCTCGGCGAGGGCGAAGAAGAGGAACTGTTCCCCGGCGTCCTCGTCCGCCGGGTGCCCGGCCACCGCTTCGAAGTCGAGGCCGACCCGGAGGTCGCCCGCGGTCGCGTGTTCGTCTTCGTCGAGGACGACTGGGGCGAAGACTCCTACGAGTTCGTCGCCGAGTGATGCTCCGGAAGCGCTGGGAGCCGCTGGAAAAGCGGACCATCGGAAAGGCTCCGGAAGCCTACGGCTACTACGAACTCGGCGACGCGGACGGCGACCTCGTCGGTCGCGGCGTCGGCGTCCTCCGCGACGAACTGAAGGAGGCGCTCGCCTACGGCGACGCGGAGCGCGTCCGCTGGGAACGCGCGACCTCGCTGGACCACGCCGAGCGACTCGCGGACGAACACGACCCGGCGTAGCCGTCGTCGCCGTCGTCGCGCGCGCCGCTACTGCAAGTACGACGGGCTGTCCGTGTCGCAGTTCTCCTCGTGGGCCTCGGCGTCCGACTCCACGTCGAACAGCATCCCACACTCTTCGCACCGGTACCACGTCGCACCGTCTTTCTCCGTCGTGGTAACCATGCGTACTGTTACCGCGCCGTCCCGGAAAACGGTTACTCCGGGCGAACCCTCAAGGGTCGAGCGGCCGAACCGGAGGGTATGTCAGAAGATGGGGTGACGCTCGTCGTCCGCGCCGCGGAGAAACGCGACGCGGGCCGCGGCATCGCCCGCCTCCCCGAGGCCGCCCGCCGGGAACTCGGCGTGCTCAGCGGCGAGACGGTCGTCATCGAGGGCTCCCGAGAGACGGTCGCCAAGATGTGGCCCGCCCGCCCCGGCGCGAAAGCAGGAGAGATACTCGTCGACGCCGACACGCGGGCCAACGCCGGCGTGAAAATCGGCGACAGCGTCCGCGTCAGGAAGATAGCCGTCGAGGACGCGCGGTCGGTGACGCTCGCCGGACCCAGCGCCTTCGAGCGGACCAGCGTGGACCGCGAGACCATCGAGGAGGTCGTGAAGGCGGAGCTTCGGAACCGCCCGCTCCGCGAGGGCGACCGCGTCCGCGTCGAGCGACTCGGCGGGGCCGCCCTCGTCGTCAGCGAGACCAAACCGGAGGGCGTCGTCCGCGTCACCGACGCGACGACCGTCTCCGTGACGGCGAACAGTTCGAAGGGCGCGAGCGAGACCGTCCGCGACGCCGTCAAGAGCATGACCGGCGACGACGGCGACGGCGGGAGCCACGGCCGGGCGACCGGCGTCACCTACGAGGACATCGGCGGCCTCGACGACGAACTCGACCTCGTCCGCGAGATGATAGAGCTCCCGCTGTCCGAACCCGAGGTGTTCGCCCACCTCGGCATCGAACCGCCGAAGGGCGTGCTCCTCCACGGCCCGCCGGGAACGGGGAAGACCCTGATAGCGAAGGCCGTCGCCAACGAGGTCGACGCGAGTTTCACCACGATTTCGGGACCGGAGGTGCTGTCGAAGTACAAAGGCGAGTCCGAGGAGAAACTGCGCGAGGTGTTCCAGTCGGCCCGCGAGAACGCGCCGGCCATCATCTTCTTCGACGAAATCGACTCCATCGCGTCGAAGCGCGACGACGGCGGCGACCTCGAAAACCGCGTCGTCGGCCAACTGCTGTCGCTCATGGACGGACTCGACGCCCGCGGCGACGTGGTCGTCATCGGCGCGACGAACCGCGTCGACAGCCTCGACCCGGCGCTCCGCCGCGGCGGCCGCTTCGACCGCGAAATCGAAATCGGCGTCCCGAACGAGACGGGCCGCCGCGAGATTCTCGACGTGCACACCCGGCGGATGCCCCTCGCCGAGGACGTGGACATCGACCGACTGGCCTCCCGAACCCACGGCTTCGTCGGGGCCGACCTCGAATCGCTGGCCAAGGAGGCCGCGATGACCGCACTCCGGCGCGTCCGCCGCGAGGGCGGAAGTGGAAGCGGAAGCGAGGGCGGAGACGGGAGCGTCGCCGTCGCGGACATGACCGTCACGCGCGCCGACTTCGAGTCGGCGATGGCGACGGTCGAGCCCTCGGCGATGCGCGAGTACGTCGCCGAACAGCCGACCGAGGGCTTCGAGGGCGTCGGCGGTCTCGACGACGTGAAACGGACGCTCGAACGCGCGGTGACGTGGCCGCTGACCTACGCGCCGCTGTTCGAGGCGTCGTCGACCGACCCGCCGACCGGCGTGCTCCTCCACGGCCCGCCGGGGACCGGCAAGACGATGCTCGCCCGCGCCATCGCGGCCGAAAGCGGCGTCAACTTCATCCACGTCGCCGGCCCCGAACTGCTGGACCGCTACGTCGGCGAGTCCGAGAAGTCCGTCCGTGAGGTGTTCGACCGCGCCCGACAGGCCGCCCCGAGCATCGTCTTCTTCGACGAGATAGACGCCATCGCCACCGACCGCGACAGCGCCGGGTCGGACTCGGGCGTCACCGAACGCGTCGTCTCGCAACTCCTGACGGAGATGGACAACGCCGCCGACAACCCGAACCTCGTCGTCCTCGCGGCGACGAACCGCCGGGACGCGCTCGACCCCGCGCTCCTCCGCCCCGGTCGGCTGGAGACCCACGTCGAAGTTCCCGCCCCCGACATCGAGGCGCGCCGCGCCATCCTCGACGTGCACGTCCGAAACAAGCCGCTCGGAACCGACGTGGACCTCGGCGACGTGGCCGCACACATGGACGGCTACACCGGGGCCGACGTGGCCGCGGTCTGCCGCGAGGCCGCGCTCCGGGCGATTCAGGACGTGGCCGACGCCTACGATGGCACCGAGGCGAACGAGCACGCCGACGAGGTGCGCATCACCCGCGCGCACTTCGACGCGGCGCTGGAATCGGTCTCGCCGACGCAGGTCTGACGGACGGCGACCGCCGAGGAACGCCCGTTCCCGCTCACCTGCGAGATTATCTCGTTTCGCCGCGTACTGTGTTCTATGTTCACTCGCAACAGAGGCGTGTCGTGAACGCGGCGTGGCGTCGGAAGGTCCGACGGGAGTGGGACGCGCTCACCGGCGGCCCGCTGTCCGCGACGTGGTGGGTGACGAAGGCCGGCCTCCGGGTCGCGTTCGCCGAGGCGATGTTCATGTTTCTCGTGTTGCTGAACAACGACCCGAACGCGGTCTCGGCCGTCGCCGACGGCGAGGCCTCGGTGTTCTCGCTCGTCGCGGTCGTCCTCGGGTCGCCCGAGTACCTCGCCATCGCGGGCATCGTCTTCGCCGTCGCGCTGCTCCTCCCGTTCCTCCCGCGACGCAACGAGGCGACCAACCGCTGGGAGTAGGCCGTCGAGCGCGTGGGGAGAGACGGCCGGCGACGACCCCGCTCCCGAAGCGCCGCCGCGACCGACCCGGCTCACGCCAGTCGCGCTCGGTAGTAGCTCGACTCGGCGTTCGGGACGGTCACCTCGCGCACGTCGAGGCCCGCGTCGGCCGCGACCGCCCGGAGTCGGGCGGGCGAGACGAGAACGAAGTCGAGCGTCGGGCCGCGCAGGTCGCCGTATTCGACGCGGAACGTCCGCCGAGCGACGCCTTCCCGCGGGTCCGACTGGTAGCCGAAGAACTGTCCGGGGTCGATGCGCGTCGGGTCGTAGGAGTCCACGACGACCTCGCCGGTCGCCGAAACGAGGTCGGCGAACGACGCGAGCAGGTCGGCGAGTCGAGCCGGCGACCCCGCGAGGCCGACCTGCGTCCCGTTGGCGAGGACCGTCTCGAACCCGCCTGCCGACGACCCCGCTCGACTCGCTTCGACCGGTGGGTCGAACATGTCGCCGACGACCGCCGCCTCGACGCCGCGCTCGCGGGCCGCGCGCACCGCGTTCGGACTCACGTCGAAGGCGACGACCTCGCCGCGCGCCTGCACGGCGAGGGCGTGCTGACCCGCGCCGCACCCCACGTCGAGGACGGGCGTCCGAAGCGAATCGACGAACTCGCGCTTCGCGGCGGGCCACCGCTCGGACGGGACGAGATAGTTCTCGTAGATGTGCGCGTCGCCCGCGGCGGCTCCGGCGTCGTCGCCGGCGCGGTAGACGCACGGGGCGCGCAGACAGCCGCGAACCCGGTCCAACATCGCCAGTCCGAGAGCGTCGTCGGGCATGACGAGTCGTTCGTCGCCCTCGTGTAAATTATATTTAATGTGCCATACGGTGGCAATTAACAGAGATGGGAGAGCGTCAGTCCAGCCGGTCCAAGTCGCCGTGTCGCTCGCGGTTCATCACGTCCGCGACGAACAGTCGGACGCGTTTGTGGAGTTCCGCCTCGGTGTCGTACGTCTCGACACGGAGGTCCCAGCGGGCGCGAGCGCGACTATCGGGACGCCTACGCGTCCGAGTAGCAGCGTCGCGGGCGACCGCCGCGTCTCAGCCCGCACCCGTCTACTGCCGAAGCCGCCGCCTATTTGGCACTCGCTCGCACAGGCTGAAGCGATGTCCAATCTCCTCCCCGAGGAAGCAGAGGAAAAGCTCGTCACCGTCTGCCGCACGGCCGTCGGCGACAGCCTCCGCTCGCTCACGTACTTCAACCGCTTCGACTACGTGCAGGTGTACCTCCGCGAGGACCTCGAACAGGAGGCCGACCTGAACTCCTTTATCGGCAACGAGTGGCACGACTTCAAGATGACACAGGACGCCTACCGCGGGTCCGAACTCGGCGACTACGAGTACACGATTCGCGTGTTCGAAAACGGCTACCTCGTCCGCATCACCGTCGAGGACTTCGGCGTCTTCGTCACGACCGACGGCATCTCGATGCAGGACTTCGAGGCGCTGGCGGCCGCGACGACCGAGATTCTCGACGAGTGGGCCATCGAGGAGTAAGCGTCGAACCCGGAGTCGGCCCCGTCAGTCCCAGAACGACTGCGTCCGGGCGTACTCGCGCTCCCGTTCGAGGATGTCGCGGTAGAAGTCGTCTTCGTCCTCGCGGAGCTTGTTGATGATGCGCGCGGCGTTGTGCGGGCCGACGCCGCGGGCCGCGAGCGCGACGACCGCCCGCTTGCCGTGGGCCTGCACCAGACTCGCCGAGCGGTAGGCTCGCTTCGTCAGTCGCTCCTGTTCGTCGTCTTTCTCCGGTGCGCGGACGGCTTTCACCGTCTCGTCGTCCCACGGGTTGAGCGCGGCGACGCGGGTCGCGCCGCACTCGGGGCACGTCACGGGCTCGCGGACGCGCTTGACCTTCGTCTTCCGAGTCCAGTCCTTACAGTGGAGACACGCCAACAGCACGCGGTCGTTCTGAATCCGGTCGCGGACCGTCTCGATGACGCTCGCGTCGGCGTTCTCGGGGACGAGCAGGTCGGTTCCCGACCCGCGGCCGCCGGTGCCGATGGCGGTCGGTTCGCGGGCGACGGCGAGTTCCACGTCGCCGTCGCGGACGCGGCGGAGCAGTTCGACCGTCTCCTCGACGGCGAGGTCGGTGTGGAACACCTCGCGGACGGCCTCGTCGTAGACGGGCGTGTCTTCCAGCGCGGCGAGGAGGCGGTCGCCGCCGAAGCGGCCCTTCCCCTGATAGCGCTTGAGCGCGCCGAACTTCGCGGCCACCTGCGCGAGCGTGAACTTCAGCGAGTCCGACCGCTTGAGCGCGAGTTCGAGCAGGGCCTCGACGTGGTCGGGGTCGGTCTCGCGGAGCACCTCGGCGAACGTCGTCGGGCGGACCTTCCCCGGCACGTCGAACTCGATGCGGTAAGGGTCGACCTCCATGCCGACCGAGGAACCGGTCCGCTGGCCGATGAGCGCCGACAGGAGTCGCCCGAGCGTCTCGTTCACCCGGTGGCCGTACGGCGAGTTCAGCGTCACCTTCCGGGGCGAGCCTTCGAGGACGAGCCTGTTCGCGGTCGGAATCGGCGCGTCGGCCTCGACCTGTCTTTCGATGGGGCCGAGCGCCGACCGAACCGTGGCCTCGTCGGTCGGATAGCGCATGGCGATGTCGCGGGCGACGGCCTCGCGGTCGGCCCCGGACTCGAACTGCGGCGCGGCCACGTCGCGGAGTTCGCCCACCTCGCCGGCGACCGGCGCGGGCACCGGAATCTCCGAGCCGACCCACGACGGCACCTCGCCGCCGGGGTCCTCGATGGGCGAGACGTTCACCCGCGCCTCCTCGTCGTCCACGTCGTTGACGCGCCACATCTCGCCGCGCTGGATGAACGTCGCGCCCGGCGCGGCGAAGTTGAGGACGAACTTCTCGTCGAGCGTCCCGATCTGCCGGCGCGAGGAGATGTCGTGAACGTCGTAGGTCTCCTCGTCGGGTATCATCGAGAGGTTGGCGTAGAAGTACTGCCACGTGCCGCCGGACTTCTCGAGAAGGTCCTTGTCCTCGTCGAGCCAGAGGAGGTGGTTCCCCGACAGTTCGCGGACGACGGCGCGGAAGTCGTCCTCGTCGAGGTCGCGGAAGGGGTACGCCCGCGTGATAATCTCGTAGGCGCGGCGGGCCGACACGTCGCCGTAGTCCATGACGACGCCGACGATTTGGTTGGCGACGGTGTCGAGACTCCCGTGGTGGACGCGAGCGGGTTCGACCTCGCCGGAGACGGCCCGCCGGGCGATGGCGAGCGCTTCGAGCGTGTCGTCGGGGTGGTCGGTGACGACGGTCCCGCGGGAGACGACGCCCAAGCGGTGGCCCGCGCGGCCGACCCGCTGGAGGAGCCGCGACACCTCTCGGGGGCTGTTGTACTGGACGACGTGGTCCACCCGGCCCACGTCGATGCCGAGTTCCATCGACGACGTGCAGATGAGCGCGTCCAACTCGCCGGCCTTGAAGCGGTCTTCCACGTCGATTCGCACGTCCTTCGACAGCGAGCCGTGGTGGACCTCGATGGGGTCGCCGAGCGCTTTGAACCGCGAGCCGAGCGCCTCCGCGGTCTGTCTGGTGTTGACGAAGACGAGCACCGACTCGTGGTCGCGGACGATGTCTCGAATCGTCCGGACGTGGCTCGCTATCTCGGGGTCGGTAGCGAGTTTGCCGGCCAGCGCCTCGTCCTCGTTCGTCACCTCGGGGCGGACCACCTCGAACTCGACGCGGTTGTCCACGTCGACCTCGATGACCTCGAACGGGCGGTCGCCGGTCAGGAACTTCCCGACCTCGTCGGGCGACCCGACCGTCGCCGAGAGACCGATTCGCTGGAACGACCCGGCCAACTCGCGGAGGCGCTCCAGTCCGATTGTCAACTGCGCGCCGCGCTTGGCCGACGCGAGTTCGTGGACCTCGTCGACGACGACGTGGTGCACGTCCGACAGCGCCGTCCTGAGCTTCTTCCCCGTGAGCATCGCCTGCAGCGTCTCGGGCGTCGTCACCAGCACGTCCGGCGGGTCGTTCGCCTGCTTCTGGCGCTGGTACTGCGTGGTGTCGCCGTGGCGAACGTCGATGTCGATGTCGAGGTGTTCGCCCCACCAGTCGAGCCGCTGACGCATGTCGCGGTTCAGCGCCCGAAGCGGGGTGATGTAGAGCGCCGAAATCCCGAACCGGTCCTCGGCGTCGGCGATGGCCGAAAAGACCGGCAGCATCGCCGTCTCCGTCTTGCCGGTGCCCGTGGGCGCGATGATGAGGCCGTGTTTCCCGTCGGAAAGCGGGGGAATCGCCCGGCGCTGTGGCTCGGTGGGCGTCGTGAAGCCGCGCTCCGAGAGCGCGTTTCGAACGGGCGACGAGAGCGTCGCGAAGGCGTCCATTCCGGCGGCGGCCTCGCCGTCTGGCATCGCCCCAGATTACGGTTCGAGGCGATTAAGCGCACCGCTCGGGGCGGTCCCGACCGGGAGATTCATGTCGCCCACGAATCAATTTCGGGCGTGTCCCCGAAACGAGTCTACTGGTCCGCGTTCGTCGTCTTCGGGCTCTGTGCCGCCGTCGACGTCGCGCTCGACGTTTCGGCGGGAGGCGTAGGTATCAACACCGCGGCGGCGGCCGCGAGCGTGCTCGCGGTCGGCTACGCGTCGGTCGTCGCCCTCCGTGACCCCGAACGCGCTCAAGTCCCGTCAGACTGGGGCCCGCTCGTCTATCTCGTCATCGTCGGCGCGGCGCTCTACACGTTCGGCGTCGCCCTCCAACTGTACTCGGTGGTGACGTGACGCCCGAACGGTCGTTCTGGCTGTCGCAGGCGGGCTTTACCGCTGGAAACCTCTTCATGGTCCTCGGCAACCAACGGGGCGACCTCGCGGCGTGGCAACTGGGCTTCGCCGCGGTGTTGGTGCTCTCGACGCTCTGGTTCGTCGCCTACGCCGTTCGAGAGCGAGAACAGGGCGTGCCGGAGTTCTTCCGCGAGTGGACCGGCTGGCAGCGACTCGCCCGCGTGACGGGCGTCTCCGTGTTCGTGCTCGGTACGCTCACGTTCGTCTTCGCGTAGGCGGGGCGTGGGTTCTGCCGACCGCGACCACCGCGACGGCCTCGCTGCTCAGACGTTCCGATAGTCGCCCAGCCGCGTGCCGTCGAGCAGGTAGGCCTCGCCGTCCGCGAGGCCGTCGGGCAGGAACGGCGAGAGAAAGCCCTGTCCGGGGACGTTGACCCACGTCCCGCCCGAGGTGTCGTTGAAGGCCGGAAACACCACGAGTTCGGCGTCGTCTCGCGCGATTTCGGCGGGGTCGACCTCGTAGTGCTCCGCGAACACCTCGGGAGCGAGGGGGCCGCGAAGCCAGACGCGTTCTTTCCGCGCGCCGCCGACCTCGTCTTCCAGCCTGACCGCCGGATGTTCGTGGGCCGAACAGACCACGTCGGCGGCGAGCACCTCCCGCGAGGGCCACGTGTGGCCGTGGCAGAACCCCACGTCGCCGAGGCGGACGCCCGCGGGGTCGGTCACCTCCACGTCATCGCCGAAGAAGTCCGCGAGGCCGCCGTCGTGGTTTCCGGGCACGACCGTCAGTTCGGCGCGGTCGGCCACCGCGGCCGCGAGGTCGCGCAGTTCGTCGGCTTCGTCGCCTTTTGGGTCGCCGATGCGGTGGCCGAGGTCGCCGAGGACGACCAGTCGGTCGGCGTCGGTCCGGTCGAGAAGCGACAGCAGGCGCTCGCGGCGGACCGCGGCCTTCGACGGGAGTTCCACCCCGCGTTCGTACCGCAGGCCGGCCTCGATGCCGGCGTGGTAGTCGGCGACGACGAGCGAACGCTCGGGAAACCCGCGTCTGTTCGTCCGCGCTACCGCCGCGGGATGGCCAGGAATCGGTTCGACGAGCGGTCCGGGCACGGCCTCAGATGGCCTTCAGCACGCCGTCCTGCGGCTCGTAGCACCGACCGCCGAGAAGCGCCTCTTGGATGGCGTCTTCGACCGCGCCGGGGTCCGCGCCGTACTCGTCGACGACGGCGGCGACAACCTCGTCGCGGGTCGCGCCGTCGCCCCCGTCGAGGTCGTCCATGGCGTCCACGACGACCGATTCGAGGTCGATGTCCTCGGCGGACTCGCCGGCGTCGGCCTCGGTCTCGTCGTCACCGTCGGGCGTCGGCTCGGGTTCGGGTTCAGGCTCGGATTCCACGGCGGCGTCGGTCGCGGGCTCCGGTTCCAGCTCGGCCTCCGGGTCGGTGTCGGCGGGGTCGTCTTCGAGTTGCTCGGTGAGGTCGTCCGCGTCGGGCACGTCGATGTCCGCCTCGCCGGCGGGGTCGACGTCCGCGCCGGAGGTGAACTCCGTGCCGAACTCGGACTCGATTTCGGCCCGCTCGTCCTCGTCGAGTTCGTACATCCCGTCGGGATCGACCGAGTCGTCGGGGTCGGTGGACGCGGAGTCGGTCGAGTCGGTTCCCGCGTCGGTCGCCGCCTCGTCGACGCCGGCGGCCGACGCGTCAGCCTCGGGTTCGGTGTCGTCGAAACCGTCCTCGAAGTCGCCGAGCGTGCCGTCGTCGGAGCCGCCGAAGGTGTCGGTGTCGGCCGTATCCGCGTCGGTGGTGTCGTCTGCGAAGTCACCGAGCGCGCCGTCGTCGGCACCGGTATCGAAGTCGGGCTCCGAGTCGGTGTCGAACGAGTCGGACGCCGGTTCGGGTTCAGACGTGAGGTCGGGTTCCGCGGCGGGTTCCGGCTCTGCGTCAGGCTCGGGTTCCGCCACGGGTTCGGATTCGGCGTCGGCCGTCGTGGATGGCTCAGACGCCGGTTCCGGCTCGGACGCCTCCGGCTGGCTCTCGGTCGCGGCCGTCGTTTCGGCGGCGACTGGTTCGGGTTCGGGCTCGGGCTCGGATGCAGCCTCCGACTCGGAATCGGGTTCCGCGTCGGGCGTTGCGGCCGGTTCGGAATCGGATTCGGTCTCGAAAGCGTCCGATTCGGCCTCCGCCTCGGCCGCCTCAGCCTCCGGTTCGACGAGGTCGTCGCCGTCGTCAGCGTCCGTCTCGCTGACCTCGATATCGACGCTCTCGGCCGGTTCGAGGTCGAGTTCGGGGAGTGGGCCGAGGACCGCGTCGCCGCCGTCACCGGGGGCGACGTCGAGGCTGTCCACCTGGTCGCGGTCGCCCGCGACGAGTTCGAGCGCCTGCACGGCGACTTCGCGCAGGGCTTCGAGGTAGGTTCGGGTCGTCCCGTAGTGGTCGATGGCGCGGGGGACGCCCGCCGCGAGCGTCGAGTCCACGCCGCGGGCTTCGAGCGCGTGAGTCAGGTCGTCGCCGCGGTAGGACATCGACAGCGCCTCGTCGAACACCGCGATGCGGCGGAGCGTCGCCTCGGCGGCCGAGACGATCCAGCGGTCGCGCACGTCGGCGTCGACGGTGTTGACGCTCTCGGGGCGGACCGAGGAGTAGACCACGTCGGCGTCGTCCGGTTCGTACGTCCGGGCCTTGCCCGCGAGCGAGACGAACGCCGGGGGCGTCGCGCCGTCGAGGTAGGCCATCGGTTCCGGCTGGTACTGCCCGGCGTAGGTGACGAACGCGCCCGTCGGGTCCGCGATGCGCCCGCGGAGCACCTCGTCGTTGACGTGTTCGACCTCGGTGAGCACGCCCGCGACGAACGTCCGGTTGAGTCGCGCCCCGGTGGGCGTGACCACGTAGTTGGGCGCGCGCTCCTCGTCGCTCTCGGAGTACGACAGCGAGGCGTCGTCGAACTCGGCGGCGAAGACGCGGTAGGCGATTTCCCGCGTGCCGACGACCGGCGAGGCGCTCATGCGCGCACCTCCGTGAGGAGGGCGGCCGCGCGTTCGGCTGGGTCGTCGTCAGTCTCCTCGAACTCGTCGGCTTCGAGGTTCGCGCCGTACTCGTCCACCGAGAGGTTCCCGCGGACGCGGTACTCGCGGCCGACGAGCGTGTCGGCGATGTCGTCGGCGACGACCTCTTTGTCCATCGCCTCGCGGGCGGCCTCCATCGCGTCGGCCATCGTCCCGCCGTAGATTTCCTCGGTGAGGTCGCGGTCGAGGATGGCGGTCACCGTGCCGGTGCCGTCGTCGAGAATCGCCTTCACGCGCATGTCGTCCTCGCCGTCGACCTCGCCGTGCTGTCGGCACTGGCCGTTCTGGACGACGCGGCTACAGTCGGGACAGCGTTCGATGAGCCCGGAGCCGTCGCGCACTTCGAGGACGTTCCCGAGCACTTCCACGTCGAACATCCCGCCGGCATCGACGGCCTCGCCGATTTTCAGGCGGGGCGCGGAGTCGGTCACAGAAACGGGGTCGTCGAGGACCTCGAGCGTCGTGAACTCCGAGAGATTCACCTGCGGCACGCCGCGGAACTCGCGGACGTACACGTCTGAGAGACGCAGGCTCGCGCCCTCTTTCACGTCGGGGCGCGGTGCCCAGTCGGTGAAGGGGAGCCGGCCGGTCTCGTCGGCGACGACGCCCGAGAGGATTGTCGTCTCGCCGTTGCGGCCGTCGATGGTTCGCGAATCGACTTCGAGGACGCGGACCTCGACGGTTCGGCCGCGGTCGCCGGCCTGGAGGTCGATGAGGTCGGCCTCGCCGCCGATGCGGTCGTCGTAGGGCGTCTCGACCGTTTCGGACTCCACGCCGACCGTCGAGGACGCGCCGATGTTCAGTTCGGGCTTGCCGTCCCACTCGCGGACGCCGGCGTTGCCGATGACGACGGAGTCGCCCGGTTCGAAGCCGAAATCCTGCCACGCGGTGTAGGAGATGACGCCGGACTCGTCTGCGAGTTCTCCCTCGCGGATGGTCTGTTCGTCGCCCTGATAGACGATAGAACGAGTCCCCACGGTGAGCACGCGGACCGTCACGGAGACGTTGCCGCCGTCGGGGTCGATGTCGGCGATTCGCTTCGTCGAGGGCGCGCCGTCGCTCCCGCCGGAGCTTCCGCCGCCGTGTTTGCGGCGGACGCTCTGTTTCGCCTCGTCGATCGGGACGC
The DNA here is from genome assembly GCF_001469875.2 of Haloferax marisrubri. GTDB lineage: Archaea > Halobacteriota > Halobacteria > Halobacteriales > Haloferacaceae > Haloferax > Haloferax marisrubri. The sequence goes on from NZ_LOPW02000017.1 coordinate 297,544, forward strand.
TGTACTGCAGCAGGTTCTGCAGGTCGGATTTGACCTCCTCTTTGTCGACACCGAGGGCGGAGGCAAGCTCCTCGGCATGCTGGTCGAGTTCCATCGAGTCGGGATTCGCCCCCGTCGGATAAAAAGTGTTGCCGGGCGGCCGGGCGGGCGACCGGCCGCGGGCGAATCACTAAGTGCTCGCGTGCCAGTTGGACTCGTATGTCGAACGACGAGGCCCCGGACGCCGGCGACGCCGACGAGGAGGTCTCCTTCTCCGTGACTATCGAGGACGGCTGGACGACCATCGTGATGGAAGGCGACAAGGACACCGCGGTCGTCGTCCGCTCCGCGTCCGGCGAGCGAATCTACCTGCCGCCGGAGGGCTTCGACGCCGAGGCGGCGGCCGACAGCGCGTATCAGTCGTCGGACAGCCCCTACCAGTCGGCGTACGACTCGCCGTACCAGTCGGTCCAGACCGACGACTCGCCGTATCAGTCCGCCCGTGGCACGATGCCGCGAGAAGGGATGGTTCCGACCCGCGGTGGCTACCGGATTCGCCACCCCGAACCGGTGACCGACGTGCGCCTTCTCCGCTGAGCGCGGGCCGCCCGCGAGTGCCGACCGCCGAGTGCCGACTTTTCGCTTCGATGCCGCCCGCGTAGTTCCGTTCAGTTCGCGTCCGACTCGGCGGCGTCCGCGTCCCCGGCTTCGACTTCGTTTTCCGGACCGGCAGAGACGTCGGCGTCCCCGTCGAGGATGCTGTGGTAGTAGTCCACCGTCTCGTCGACGACCCGGTCCCACGTGTACGGTTCGTACTCGGGTTCTCCCTCCAACGAGAGGCCGTACTCGATGCCGTCGGCGATGGAGCGCGAGTCGGGTTCGACCTCGATGACGCAGTCGTCGGGGAGGACCTCCGCCGCGCCGCTCTCGGTGGCGACGACGCGGGTGCCCGTCGAGAGCGCCTCGACGATGGTGATGCCGAACGGCTCGGACAGCGACGGCGAGACGAACAGGTCCGCGGAGGCGTAGTAGTCGCCGAGCGCCTCCTCGGGGACGTAGCCGGCCCACTTGATGCGGTCTTCGACGCCGAGCAGTTCGGCGAAGCGCTTGAGTTGGGCGGTGAGGTGGCCCGACCCGCCCATGACGAGCGTCACGTCGTCGCGGGCGAGTTTCTCCATCGCGTAGACGAGATGCGAGATGCCCTTCTGGTCGGTGTGGCGGCCGACGAAGAACAGCATCTTCCCGTCGATGCCGAGTTCCTCCTTGAGGTCGCGACCCGTCGTCTCGCACTCGGAAAAGCCGTTGTAGATGACGTGGCAGTCGCCGCCGTACTCCCGTTTGACCTTGTCGGCGAGGAGTTCGCTCACCGCGAGCAGGTGGTCACAGCGCTCGGCGATGCGGCGCTCGGTCTCGACTTCCCGCTGCGGCGGGTCGATGTTGCGGTCAGACGAAAGCGAGTGGAACGTCGTCACCCACTCCACGTCCTCGTTGTTCGACTTCGCGCGCGACCCCGGTCCGTAGCCGAACCAGTCGTGCGTGTGGACGATGTCGGCGTCGGCGGCGCGCTCCGCGAACGTCTGTCCCAGCCGACCGATTCGGGTGATGATGTCACCCTCGCCCGTCGGGACACCCACGATTCCCTCGCGGTCCGGCGCGTACTCCGCGGGGAGCACGAGTTCGATGTCAACGTCCTCGCGGTCTTCGAGTCGCTCGAACATCTCGCCGACGTGCGTGTCGAGCCCGCCGCTGACGTTCGGCGGAAACCCCCACCCCAGCATCAGGACCTTGGCAGTCATAGATGACACAATGTACCACAGAGGCCTATTTAATTCCTGTCCGGCAATACTGTGACGACACCTCACCGAAAGGCGTTTTCGCCGCGGCGACGACCCGCGAGTATGCACGTCCACGTCAACGCCGCCGCGAGCCTCGACGGCAAGTTCTCGTCTCGCCGCCGCGAGCAGGTGATGATAAGCGGCGACGACGACTTCGCCCGCGTGGACGAGATTCGCGCGGCCGCCGACGCCGTCGCCGTCGGGGTCGGGACCGTCCTCGCCGACGACCCGCACCTCACGCTCGACGCCCCGGACCTCGTCGCGGCCCGCGAGAACCGGGGCGACCCGTCGCACCCCGCCCGCGTCGTCGCCGACTCGCGCGCCCGGACCCCGACCGACGCCCGGATTCTGGACGACGTAGCGACGACGTACGTGCTCGTCTCCGAGGCCGCGCCGGCCGACCGCCGCGAGGCGCTCGAATCCGCCGGCGCGGAACTCGTCGTCGCGGGCGCGGAGCGGGTGTCGCTCCCCGACGCCTTCGATGCGCTCGAAACCCGTGGCATCGACCGGCTCATGGTGGAGGGCGGTGGGGAACTCATCTTCTCGCTGTTCGAGGCCGGCCTCGTCGACGAACTCACCCTCTACGTCGGCTCGATGGTCATCGGCGGCCGCGACGCGCCGACGCTCGCCGACGGCGAGGGCTTCGTCACCGACTTCCCCAGACTGTCGCTCCGCGACGTGGAGCGGGTCGACGACGGGGTGCTCCTTACGTACGACTGCTGAGCCTCGACTCCCGAATCCGGCCGTTTTCGCCGCGAACGCGGAGTTTCGCGGTCGTGCACCGACACGCAAACAGGCGCAATGGGTAAGAGTGTCGCGCCGATACGTGGTGGTATGAGCACTCCGAAGACAACCGATGCGCCCGTCCACGTCGAGAGTTCGGACCACCTCGACGAACTCATCGCCGACAACGCGGTCGTCCTCGTGGACTACCACGCCGAGTGGTGCGGCCCCTGTAAGATGCTCGAACCCACCGTGGAGGAAATCGCCGAGGAGACCGACGCCGTCGTCGCCAAGGTCGATATTGACGAACTCCAAGAGCTGGCCCGCGAGCAGGGGATTCGCAGCGTCCCGACCCTGCAGTTCTACGCCGGCGGCGAGCAGGTCAAAGAGGTCATCGGCGTCCAGAGCAAAGAGGACCTCGTCGACATCATCGACGCCGCCGCGTAAGCCGGCGTCCGCTCCGCTCGGTCCTATTCTCCGTTTTTCTCTCACGGCGAGCGACGGTGCGGCGCGCGCTCGCGGCGGCGGCGCTCGTGGGGATGAGTCGGTCGAAAAGCGATGTCAGAAGACGGCTCAGAAGGGCGCGTCGGACACGTCGGGTTCGAGCCCCGCGCCCGAGTCGTCGTCGTAGAAGCCGCCGGTCGAGGCGTGAACCGCGTCTATCTCCTCGAACTCGGCGACCATGCGCGACTTCAGCGCCTGAATCGTCATCGGCGAGATGCCGCATCCTGAACACGCGCCGGTGAGGGAAATCCACACCTCGCCGGTCTCCTTGTCGATGGCCTCGATACCCGCGTCGCCGCCGTGCATCTCGATTTGGGGGAAGTTCCGCCGCATGAACAGGTCGAGCCGTTCTTCGAGGGACTTCTCCGACGCCTGCGAACTCATACGGAGACGTGGGGTGCGGGCGAGCATAACGATTGCTCCGAACGAGGTCGCGGCGAATTTCGCGAGACGCTGTCGGGGAGTCGGTCGGCGAGGGCTTTTTACCACGGAGAGAGTATCGGAACCTATGATTTCACTCGACGAGGCAGTCACGGCCCGCCTGGAATCTCACGGCGCGCGGTTCGAGGTGCTCATCGACCCCGACGCGGCGCTTTCGATAAAGCGCGGTGAGTTCGACGGTGACCTCGAGGAGGTCATCGCCGCCGAGGACGTGTTCGAGGACGCCTCCCGCGGCGACCGCCCCGCCGAGAACGACCTCGAGAAGGTCTTCGGAACGACCGACCCGATGGAGATAATCCCCGAGGTCGTCAAGAAAGGGGAGATTCAGATTACGGCCGAACAGCGCCGCGAGATGCAAGAACAAAAGCGCAAGTCGCTCATCAACCGCATCGCCCGCAACGCGGTCAACCCGCAGATGAACGACTCGCCGCACCCGCCGGAGCGAATCGAGCGCGCGCTCGAAGAGGCCGGCTTCAAAATCGACCCGATGGAACCCGTCGAGTCGCAGGTCGACGACGCGCTCGACGCGCTCCGACCCGTGTTGCCCATCAAGTTCGCCGAGGTCACCGTCGCCGTCCAACTCCCGGCCGAGTACGCCGGGAGCGGGCAGGCGCAGATTCGGAGCTACGGCGACCTCGAACGCGAGGAGTGGCAGAGCGACGGCTCGTGGGTCGGCGTCATCACGTTCCCCGCGGGGATGCAAAACGACTTCTACGACAAGGTGAACAACATCACGAGCGGCACGGCCGAGACGCGCATCGTCAAGGACGAAGACGAACTCTGAGGCGGTCGGCACGCAGTCGCGCGGTTATCCCTTCTTGAAGCCGACGAGGAAGCCGCCGGAGAAGCCGGCGGAGATAGACAGCGTCGAGAGAACCGTCGAAATCCAGTCCGGCGGCGCGCCGGTCGCGGCGTCCTGCGTGGCGCTCACGAGGCCGCCGGTGAGACGCTCCCAGTCGACGGTGATGATGCCCCGCGATTCGAGGAACTTGAACACGGCGAGTTCGAGGCCGACGATGACGGCGATGAGTTTCGCGATTTTCTTGGCCGCGAAGCCGATGATGCCGCCGATGACGGCCCCGCTCCCGAACTCGATGCCGAGCTGCTGCGGGTCGATGCTCAGTTGTAAGGGGTCCATACGGCGAACATCCCGCCCGTCGGTATAAGTGATTTGTGGGGAGACTGTCGTCGTCACCGAACTGTCAGGTCGCGCCCGGGCAACCTACAAGAGTCCCGGCGTCCAAACGCGGCCATGGAACGGGAGGTGACGGGACGCCATCTCGACGCGTGACCCCGGCCGAGCGGGGCTTAAGTGCCTCCGGCGGCTAGTACCGACTGACACAGTGCAGGCTACGTACCCCACAATCGAGGTGCGGCGATGAGTCGCGTCGTCGTCGCGAAGCGCGTCGACCGCGGAGACGCCGACCTCACGGAGATTTCCGACCTCGCCCGCGCCGCGGGCTACGAAGTGGTCGGCGAACTCACCCAGACCCGCGAGGAGGACGCCGCGTTCCACTTCGGCGAAGGGAAAGTCGGCGAGTTAGCGTCGCTTGTCGTGCGCGAGGACGCCGCCGCCGTCGTGTTCGACAACCGGCTGGGCCCCTACCAGACGTACAACATCGCCCAGAAGCTCCCGGACGACGTGGAGGTCATCGACCGCTTCACGCTCATCCTCGAAATCTTCGGCCAGCGGGCGAACACCCGCAAGGCGCAGTTGCAGGTCGAACTCGCCGAGCTACGCTACGAACTGCCGCGCGCCGAGGCGAAGGCGTCGCTGGCGAAGCGCGACGAGCGCCCCGGCTTCATGGGCCTCGGCGAGTACGACGAGAGCCGCGAACAGGACATCAAGGCCCAGATTTCGCGCATCAAGAACGAACTGGACGCCATCGCGGACAAAGAGGAGACCCGGCGCGAACAGCGCCGCGAGTCCGGCTTCGACCTCGTGGCCCTCGCGGGCTACACGAACGCCGGGAAGTCGACGCTGATGCAGCGGCTCGCCGCCGACCTCGAAGTCGGCCAGAACGACGACCTCCACCCGGACCTCGACCCGACCGCCGAGTCCCAAGACAAGCTGTTTACGACCCTCGGGACGACCACGCGCCGCGCCGAGACGGGCAAGCGAGACGTGCTTCTCACCGACACGGTCGGGTTCGTCTCTGACCTCCCCCACTGGCTCGTCGAGTCGTTCAAGTCCACGCTCGATTCGGTCTACCGGGCCGACCTCGTGTTGCTCGTCGTGGACGCCTCCGAGCCCATCGAGGAGATGCGCGAGAAACTCGTCACCAGCCACGACACGCTCTACGAGCGCAACGAAGCGCCCATCGTGACCGTGTTCAACAAGGTGGACAAGGTCGCGGCCGAGGAACTCGAAGAAAAGCGCGCGGCGCTGTCGGCGCTCGCGCCGAACCCCGTCGCCGTCTCGGGGCTGACCGGCGAGAACGTCGAGGAACTGGCCGCCCGCGTCGAGGACGAACTGCCCGCGTGGAAGCACGAGCGCCTCCTGTTGCCGATGGCAGACGACACGATGAGCCTCGTCTCGTGGCTCTACGACCACGCCCACGTCGAGACCGAGGAGTACGAGGGCGAACAGGTCCACATCGAGTTCGAGGCTCGCCCCGCCATCGTGGAGAAGGCCCGGGCGAAGGCGTCCGACCTCTCCGTGCCGGCCGACTCGGCCTGACTCGCGTCACGCACGCCGGGTCCACCGAGACGCGACCGGACCCGACTCAGTCGAGCGTCTCTTTTTCCTTCGTGACGACCTCCACGTCGGAGATACGCGTCCCCGGATACTGGCCGTCGTCGTCTTTCTCCGCGGCCTTCACCATGTCCCAGACGACGTTGAGGCCGGTCGTCACGCCCTCTAACGCCTCCATCTCACAGCCCGTCTTCCCGGTCGTCCCGACCGTCACGGACAGCGTGACCGACTCGTCTGCCACCTCGAACTCGGTGTCGACGTTCGTGATGGGAATCTGGTGGCACATCGGAATCGTCTCCCACGTGTGTTTGACGGCCTGAATCGCGCCGATTCGGGCGGTCGCCAACACGTCGCCCTTCCCGATTTCGTCGTCGCGGATGGCCCGGACCGTCGAGGCGCTGAGGTGGATGGTCCCGCGGGCGACCGCCCGGCGACGACTGTCGGGTTTCGCGCCCACATCGACCATCTGGACGTTGCCCTCCTCGTCGACGTGGGTCAGGTCGCTGTCATCGCCGTCGGCTGACTCACCGCGGTCGCGTTCGTCGCTCATTCGTCGTCACCTCGCAGAGCCGCGGGCAGTCGTTCGAGCAAGTCGGTGGCGACGAGGCCGCCGCCGAACGCCTCGGCGGCGAGGTCGCCCGCGCGGCCGTTCGCGTAGGCCGCGACGGCGGCGGCGTCGAGCGGGGGCAAGACGGCCGCGAGCGCGCCGGTCGCGCCCGCCAGCACGTCGCCGGTGCCGCCGACGGTCATGCCGGGGTTCCCGGTCCGGTTGACGCGGACCGCGTCGCCGTCGGAGACCACGTCGTACGCGCCCTTCACGAGGAGCGTGTGCCCGAGGTCGGCGGCGAACTCGCGGACGAGGTCGCTTCGGGTCTCCCAGTCGGCGTCGGTCTCGCCGCCCATCTTCGCCAACTCGCCCTGATGGGGCGTACAGATGAGGGTCGCCTCGGTGTCCACCTCGGGGACGACCTGTAGCGCGTCGGCGTCCACGACGGCGGTCCCGTCGTAGGCGGCGAGGAACTCGCGGACCGCGTCGAGGGACTCGTCGGCGTCGCCGAGGCCGGGGCCGAAGACGACCGCGTCGCGGTCGTCGGCGAAATCGAGGAGGCTGGGCACGTGTTCGGGCGTGAGTCGGTCGCCCGAGAAGCCGCGGACGATGAGGTTCTCCGAGTAGCCCTGCACCTCGCGGGAGACGGCCTCGGGGCAGGCGATGCGGGCGAGGTCCGCGCCGGCTCTGAGGGCCGACTGCGCGGCGAGCGCGGGCGCGCCGGTGTACGGACCGCCGCCGACGACGAGCACGTCGCCGTGGTCACCCTTGTGGCTCTGGGCGTCGCGGTCGAGCGCGAGCAGGTCGCCGGGACCGGTGAACAACTCGGCCGCCTCGGGGATTCCGATGTCGGCGACGACGACCTCGCAGTCGAGGTCGCCGAGACCGGGCTTGTCGTCGTGGAAGGTGACGACCCGGTCGGCGTCGACCGCGAGTCCCGCCGCGTCGCCGGTGTCGGCATCGACGCCGGAGGGCACGTCCACCGCGAGGACGGCCGCAGACGACTCGTTGATGGCGCTTGCGGCCGTCGCCTCGGGTTCGCGGAGCGCGCCGGTGACGCCGGTGCCGAGCATCGCGTCCACGACGAGGTCCGGGTCGCCGAGGTCGAAGGCGGCCGAGTCGGTGACGGTCCGCCGGTCGGCCTCGCCCGCGACGAGCGCGTCCCAGTTCTCGCGGGCGATGTCGGTCGAAATCGTCTCGGGGCGACCGAGCAGGTGGACGGTCACGTCGTACGCCTTCAGGAACCGCGCGGCGACGAGCGCGTCGCCGCCGTTGTTGCCGCGCCCGGCGACGATTGCGACCGACGCGCCGGGCTCCGCGAGGTCGCGGCAGGCCCGCGCGACGGCGTTCCCGCTCGACTCCATGAGCTGTTTCCGCGGCACGCCGAGCGCCTCGGCGTTCAGGTCGACCGCGGCCATGCGTCGACTCGTAATCATACGCCCCCGTTGGCCCGGGGCCGCGTTAACACATGTGGTCGCGGGTCGGATTCGCAACGTTTGACACGGCGGCGACTGAATCCGAGGTAGTGACTCGCCGCCTCTTCGGAACTCTCTGCGGACTCGTCTTCCTCGTCAACTTCGGCCGCGTCGCGTTCCCGCCGCTCGTCGAGACGCTCCAGACGCAGTTCTCGGTCGGCCCGGCCACCATCGGCGTCGTGACGAGCCTCGTCTGGCTCGGGACCGCCATCCCGCGCATCCCCGTCGGCTACCTCCTCACGCGCGTCTCGCGGTCGAAGGTCGTCCTCGGCTCGGGCACGCTGCTCGTCGTCGCCGCGGCGTTCACCGCGAGCGCGACGTCGGTGCTGACGCTCCAAATCGGCGCGTTCGGTCTCGGCCTCGCCTCGGGCGCGTACTTCGTCTCCGCGACCCCGCTCGTCGGCGAACTGTTCCCCGAGCGCGTCGGCCGCATGGTCGGCATCCACGGCGCGGCCAGTCAGGTCGCCGCCGTCGTCGCCGCGCCCGTCGTCGTCTTCATCCTCGCGTCGTACTCGTGGCGCGAGACGTTCTGGGTGCTGGCGGCCGCCGGCGCGCTCGTGACGCTCCTCCTCTACGCCGTCTCCCGAGACGGGAGCGCGGGGGCCGGCACGGGCGCTGACCGCGACTTCTCCGCCGCGCTCGGCCACTGGAAACTCATCCTCACGGGCATCCTCCTCATCGCGCCCGCGGGGTTCGTCTGGCAGGGCCTGTTCAACTTCCTCGTGTCGTACATGACGCAGGCGAAGGCGTTCGACGCCGCCACCGCGAGCACGATGCTCACCATCGTCTTCGCGGCCGGCGTCCCCGCGTTCTCGCTGTCGGGCCGCCTCGCGGACAACCTCCCGCACGTCCCATACATCTTCGGCCTGCTCGTCGCCTTTATCGGCGCGCTCGTCGCGCTGACGTACGCGCAGGGCTTCGTCGCCGTCGCCGTCGTCGTCGCGGTGCTCGGCTACGTCATCCACAGCCTGTTTCCCGCGCTGGACACGTTCATGCTCTCGTCGCTCCCCAGCGACGCCCGCGGGAGCGCCTACGCCGTGTTCAGCGGCGCGGCGCTCCTCTTGGAGGCCAACGGGAGCGGCGCGGTCGGCTTCCTGACGGAGGCGAACTACGCCTTCGAGGCGGTCTTCAGAACGCTCGCCGGGGGACTCGCGGTGTTCGTCGCCGCGCTTGCGGTCCTCTACGCGGTGAATCGACTGCCGGGCGTCGATCGGACCGACCCGTCGAGCGCCTGACTCCCGAAACGGTTTACTTCCCGCCCCGAAATGTCGATTGTATGTCAGGGTTGCTGCCGTCCGACGGAACCGTCGATACGAGCGACGAGACCGCCCCGCGGGTCCATTGGCTCGACGACGACGAGACGGAGCAACTCCTCGGAAGCCTCTCTTGTGACACCGCCCGCGACCTGCTCTCGTGTCTACAGGACTCGCCGGCGACGGCGACCGAACTCTCGGCGCGGGTCGAGACCTCCGTCCAGAACGCCCGCCACCACCTCGGGAACCTCATCGACGCCGACCTCGTCCACGTCGCCGGCACCCGCTACTCCGAGAAGGGCCGCGAGATGAAGGTGTACGCCGCCGCGGGCGCGCCGTTCGTCGTCTGCGTCGGCGGCGACGGCGGCGACCGCGAGGCCTTCACCGAGGCCATCGCCTCCTTCCTCGAATAGCGCCGACGGCCCCGGCGCTCACGTTCGCGCGAACGTTCAAGTACGGGAACGCGGCCAGTCACCGACACCCCTATGGCCGTCGCAACTGGACCACAGAGCGTGACCTGGCAGGAGGTGTTCGGCCACCCGGAGGCGTACCCGGAGCAGGCCGACGGAATCGAGACCGCGATACAGACCGCCCGAGACGACGGCTTCGCCGTCGTGGAGGGCGCGTGCGGGACCGGCAAGACGATGCTCGCGCTCACCGCCGGCATCGAACTCGTCCGCGACCCCGACTCCGACTACGAGCGCGTCTTCGTCCTCACGAGCGTCAAGCAACAGCTCCGGCAGTTCGAGGCCGACCTCCGAACCATCAACGAGAACCTCCCGACCGACTGGAAACCCGTCTCGGGGCTCACGCTCGTCGGCAAGTCCGACGTGTGTCCCTACAGCCGCGAGGGCTGTGGCGGCATCGACGACTCGACCGTCTACGACCGCTGTGAGGGCCTCCGCGACCGGACCCGCGGGCTCGTCGGTGACGGCGGCCGGACCAGCGCCGAGGCCCTCGCCAAGGACGCCCGCGAGCAACAGACCGGCCTCCTCGACACCGGTTCGACGACCGCGGGCCCGAACTACCTCGAAACCGCGGGCGACCCGACGCCGTACCCGAAGTCGATGCCGGAGTACGAGGACGTGGAGTACTGCCCCTTTTACGCGAACTTCCTCGCGGACCTCCCCGAAGACGGCGACCCAATCGAGGCCGTCCCCTTCGACTTCGACGACAAAGGGCTCATCGCGACCGAGGACCTCGTCTCGCTGGCCGCTGGCGCGGGGTCGTGTCCCCACTCCGTGATGGGCGCGCTGTTGCCCCACGTCGAGGTCGTCGTCGGCAACTACTACCACGCGTTCGACCCGACGACCGTCGGCACGTTCACCGGCGCGCTCGTCGACGACTCGACGTTCGTCATCTGCGACGAGGCGCACATGCTCGAACCCCGCGTCCGCGACCTCGTCTCCGTCGGTGTCGGCGACCGGACGCTCCGCGACGCCGAAAGCGAGTTCACGCGCGTCATCCAGCCCGTGAAGTTCGACGACGCCGGCAAGTCCACCGTCGACGCCGAACTCGTCCGCGGAGAGCTACAGGAGGCCGACGTGACGCTCCGCGAACTGGAGGAGACCCGGGACTTCATCCGCGACCTCCGCGAGGAACTCGACCGCCGCGTGACCGCGCACCTCGACCGCGAGTACGTCGGCTGGCGCGCCGACCTCACCGAACTCGACGACGAGGAACTCCCCCTGCGCGACCCCGAGGAGCCCGGCGTCGACGAACTCACCGAGTGGGCGGACGACAACGGCCACGACGAGGGGACGTGGGTCCGCGCCGAGGCGACCGGCTCGGCGGTCGCCCGCATCCTCGACTCGGTGGAGGAAGACGACAAGCGCCGGGCCGCCCCCGCGGCGGGCCGGGCGCTGGCGACGTGGGCTTACGCGGACCACGAGAAGCACTTCCGCGAAATCGAACTCGAACGGACGTGGGACGAGATGGAGCCGCCGGAGTCGTGGCGGCGCGCCTACAACGCCCGGCTGTCGGTCCACAACTGCGTCCCCGGCGAGGCCATCGCCGAGCGCCTCGGCGACTTCGGCGGCGGCGTCCTCATGAGCGCGACGCTCGAACCCATCGACGTGTTCCGGCGCGTGACCGGCCTCGACGCCCTCGCCGACGACGGTCGCCCGGTGGCAGAGCGGACGTTCGGCCTCGGCTTCCCCGAGTCGAACCGCGCGAGCTTCGCCGTCGACGTGCCGAAGTTCACCCACAGCAACCGCGGGCCGCCCGGCGAGGAAAACGAGACGCGGCTCGCGTACACCGACGCCGCCGTCGAGGTGTGCGAGCGGTCGCCGGGCAACGTCCTCGTCGGGATGCCGAACTACGCCGAGGCCGAGTGGATGGCGGGCGCGCTCGAAGCCCGTGTGGGCAAGCCCGTCCTCCTCGACGAGTCGTCCGACGACGGGGCCACGGAGCGGCTCAAGCGCGACTTCTTCGGCGGCGAGGGGAAAGTGCTCGTGACGAGCCTCCGCGGCACGCTCACCGAGGGCGTCGATTACAGCGGCGACAAGCTCTCGGCCGCCGTCGTCTGCGGCGTCCCGCTCATCAACACGTCGTCGCCGCGGACCCGCGCGGTGAAGACGGCCTACGACCGCGAGTTCGGAAACGGGTTCGAGACCGCACTCACGGTGCCCGCGGTGCGAAAGGCGCGACAGGCAATCGGCCGCGTCATCCGCGGCACCGACGAGGTCGGCGTCCGCGTCTTCGTGGACGCCCGGTACGCCCGCGACTCGTGGAACGGCGTCCGCGACTACCTGCCGGCACAGGAGCGCGAGGAGTTCAGACCCGTCAGTCCGGACATGCTCGGCTTCGGTCTCGACCAGTTCTGGTCGTCGGTCGAGTAGTCGCGCGAGGTGTCCGCCCCGCGGGCGACCGTCAGAAAGGAGCTACCGCTCGTCGTCCCACGCGTCCCGGCAGTCGTCGTCGCAGAAGTGCCGGGCCTGTACGGCACCGTCTTCGACCCACGTGACGACGCGGTGCGTCGGATTGTTCGCAATCGGCTCCCCGCACGTCGCGCAGGTCGGGGCGTCTTCTGGGTCTACGTTCTCTTCCAAATCGGACGTGGGATCGACCATCGACACCCAGATGGCGGTCCCGGGCACTTCAACCCGTCTCCGCCGGCAGAAGTCGCCCGACGGGGCGGTAACCCCCGCGGAACTGTGGAATCCACACTCACTCGGGGGGAACCGCGGCTATGTATCACTCCGTACTCCCACTTGGTGCAACGTTTTGTAACCAACGGGTATTGTCAATCACTACCACACTTAGTGAAGGTTATGTAATCACGGTCGCGTTTGTATACGTGACGGCGAATGTCCGAATTGCCCGCCTCTCAGGATTCGGTTGCAGGGACTGTTGACCGCACCGGCGCGGATACCACCGGGGATTGCCTTCTCCATAGTGTCGTCGTCACCTATCGAGGGGGCCCCGACCAAGTGACCGTCTACCCCCGGCGCGACAGTTGCTGCGACCAGATGGAGGCGTGGTTGACAGCCGACGCCGACGCGTTCATCTCGCTCGACGAGATGTGCTGAGTCGCCGAGGCCGACGCGGTCGCCGCGCACCCGATGAGAACGCACGCCGCCGATAGCCCCTCCTCGCCGCCGCGTCGGCTCAGCCGACGAACTCGGCGTCGGACAGCGTCTTTTGTACCGCTTCTTCGCCCACAGCCGCCGCCAGCGCCTCGAAGCCGGCGCGCTCGGCGCGGTCGCGGGCGTTCGCCACCAGCCGCGAGACGATGAACTCCGGCGTGGACTTGCCGACCGTCCCGAACCGCGGCTGGTAGTCCACGCGCAGTTCCAACTCGTCGGTCAGGCCCTCGGCGAAGATGCCGTCGATGCGCGCCTCCGGCGGGAGCGGGCTCAGTTCGTCCGCGAGGTGCGTGACGTAGACGCCGAAGGCGTCGCGCTCGACGGTGAGGTTCACGAGGCCGTTGAGCAGGTCGGCCGCGCGGCCCGGTTCGGTGATGGCCTCGAACTCGTCGACGAGCATCAGCGTCCGCCCGTCGCCCGACAGCGGCGGGACGATTGACTTGAGCGTCGATTCGAGGACGCCCGCGTTGAAGCTCGCGTGCCGGCGGTGGAACACGACGGAGTCGAACCGGCCGACGACCGCCGACTCGGCGGGGACCGGAAGCCCCATCGACGCGAGGATGGCGACCTGCGAGAGCGTCTCCAGCAGGGTCGTCTTCCCGCCGCTGTTTGCCCCGGTGAGGACCGACACGCGGTCGCCGACCGGCGGCGTCGGCCCCGACGCGCACGCGAGTTCGTGGTCGCCGACGGCGTAGGAGACGGGTTGTGGGTCGTCGATGAAGAGGTTGCGCGCGCCGCAGACCGCGAGCCCCGTCTCGGCGATGTCCGGCGGCGTCAGGTCGTACTCGTCGGCGAACCGCGCGAGCGACAGCGACAGCGCGACCTCGTCGACGGCCTCGACCGCGAGGTCCACGTCGTCGCGGGCGGCCCAGATGCGGTCGCGTAGCTCCTCGGCGACGGTCTCCTCGCGGGCGTCGGCGTCGGCTTCGAGGTCCTCGACGAGCGCCCGGAGCGACGCGCTCACGAAGTCGGTCGCGTCGCGGGCGTCCTCGGCGGCGACCGCCTCGACCTCGCCGCGCGAGAGGGCGGTCTCCTGAGCGACGTACTGGACGAACGCGGCGCGGAAGTCGTCCAACGAGCGGACGCCCCGCGACTGGATGGTTTCGAGCACGTCGAACGAGCCGGATTGGAGTTCCTTCGCGGTGTCGAGCCGGCTCCGCAGGCTGTCGAGGCGGTCGTCGGCACCCGCGGCGACCGAGCCGTCCTTATCGACGTAGCCGAGCGCGCCGAGCGCGTCGCGGAGGGCGTCCGGGTCTGCCTCCTCCAGCGCGTCGAACGGCTCGCCGCGGAGTCCGGCCTCCCTGAGTTCGAGCGCGGCGCGGACCGCGGCGCGCTCGGTCTCGCCGGCCTCGTCGTACTCGCGGAACGCCTCCTCGACGGCGTCGCGGGCGTCGTCGTCGAGGTCGGCCCACGCCTCCCGCGCCGAGAGGATGCGGTCGAGGCGGTCGCGCCGGGACTCGACGGTCGGAAGCGGCGTCAGGACGCGGATGCGGTCGGCGGCGTGTTCGGTCAGCGCGCGGTCGCTCGCCAGCGACAGCAGGTCGTCGTACACGTTCCGGGCGTCGCGGGTCGCCAGCGCGTCGATACCGGCCTGCCCGTCGGCGCGGCGAAGGATGCGAACCGCCCGCCCGCGGGTGACGCCGGCGTCGACGAGCGCCCGCACGTCGGCCGACTCGATGGCGGCGACCGCCCCCTCCCTGCCGAGAGCCGATTCCAGTCGGTCCGAGGTTTTCGGACCGACGCCCCAGTAGTCTTCGAGTCGCATACCGGGGGCGTCTCACCGGGCGCTCTTAGGTCCACCCGTCGGCCGGTGCCGCCGCTGTTCGAGGGGTGGTCTGCAAAGAAAAGATCAGTGTGACGTAACGCGCTGGTCGGCGTCGGTGTCGGCCGCCTCGTCGGTCCGAAGCAGGTGTCGGCCGGGCACCGCGTCCGCGTCGCGGTCGAGGTCGCGCGCCGCGCAGACCGCGAGCACGGTCATGAGCGTTCGGACGGCGCGCTCGTGGTCGGCACGGCAGTCCCGGAGGGCCATCGGGCCGATTCCCAGTTGGTGGTACGGTTCGAGGTCGGCGCTCGTGAGCACGCCGCGGTCGCGGTAGTCGCTGGCGATCTCCACGAGGAGTGTGTGCACGTGGATGAGTTCGTTTTTCTTCATAGGTTGCACGTATGTGCTCATCGGGCGTAAATGGCGCGGTGAAGCGTCCTTTTGGTCTTGTATCTGCCTCGGCTAGAAATGAATGTATGCGTCAGGAACACGAACGAAACACCCGCGGCTCGTCGGTCGATTTCGCGGAAAGGGAGTTGGGGTTTGGGCAGGGACACGTCCCCTAGGCGGAGTGAGGGGGGGGTTGTCGTATTCCGCCGTGGGGGCGTGCGGGCACGACGAGTGACCCGGGCAGGTCACTGTGGCCATATAATCGAATGGAACGGTCAGTAGTAATTCACGGCCCTACGTGGTTAGGGACGACTCGGGCCGACCGAGAAACGCACAAGTCGGTGGGGGTTAGAGTCGGGGTATGCACGCACGGCGGGACGACGATTCACGGGGGGGCAGGTCGGATGACTGACGGGTCTCCGCAGTCGGCCGACGACCCGTCGGCGACCGAGCGCGAACTGCGCCAGCGGCTGGACATCCTCGCGACGTTCAACGAGGTCATCGCGGACGTGAACGAGACCATCGTCGACGCCGCCGGGCGCGCGGACATCGAACGACAGGTCTGCGAGCGACTCGTCCAGACCGACGAACTCCGGTTCGCGTGGGTCGGCGTCGTCGACGAGACGACGGGTGACGTGGAGCCGACCACGTGGGCCGGCGACGAGGACGGCTACCTCGACGAGATAGACGTGTCGGTGTCGGCGGCGCGTCCCGAGGGCAACGGCCCCGTCGGCCGCGCGGTCCGGTCGAACGCGGTGCAGGCGACCCACAGCATCGCCGACGAGCCAGCGTTCGGGCCGTTCCGCGAGCCGGCGCTCGAACGCGGCTACCGCTCGGCGGCGTCGGTGCCGCTCGTCTACGACGACACGCGCTACGGCGTGCTCACGATGTACGCCGAACACGAGCGGGCGTTCACCGCGGAGCTCGACGAGCCGATTTCGAACCTCGGCCACGCCGTCGCGCACGGCATCGACACCCACGTCCGACGGGAGCGCGAGCGCGAACTCGAACGCCGCGAGCAGGCGTTTTCGCGCATCGTCGAGGACATCGAGGAGTACGCGCTGTTCCGCCTCGACGCCTCGGGGCGCGTCGAGAGTTGGAACCGCGGCGCGGCGGCCATCAAGGGCTACGACGCGGAGGAGATACTCGGGAAGCACATCGAGACGTTCTACACCGACGAGGACGCCGAAGACGGCCTGCCCGAGCGTCTCCTCGGCCGAGCGCGGACCGAGGGGCGGGTCGAAAACGAGGGGTGGCGCGTCCGGGCCGACGGCACCCGATTCTGGGCGTCGGTCACCATCACCGCCCTGACCGACGACGCCGGCGAGGTCATCGGCTTCGCCAAGGTGACCCGCGACATGACCGAACGGAAGCGCCGCGAGCAACAGCTCGACGCGGTGTTCAACAGCACCTTCCAGTACATCGGACTGGTCGAGCCAGACGGCACGGTCCTCCGGGTGAACGACGCCGCGCTCGACCTCGTCGACGCCGACCGCGACGACGTGGTGGGGATGCGAGCGTGGGAGACGCCGTGGTGGCGCGGCGACGACGAGCGCATCGCCGACCTCCGGGCCGCTCTCGGCCGCGCGGCCGAGGGGGAGTTCGTCCGCTACGAGGTCGAAATCGAACGGGAGAACACCGACCGGCCGGTCGTCATCGACTTCTCCGTCACCCCGGTCCGCGACGGCGACGGCACGGTGTCGCTTCTGGTCCTCGAAGGCCACGACATCACCGCCCGCAAGGAGCGAGAGCGGGAGTTGCGCCGCGAACAGGAGCGACTGGAGTTCGTGAACCGCATCATCCGCCACAACCTCCTCAACGGGCTGAACGTGGTCGGCGCGCGGGCGGACATCGTCGAGGACTTCGTGGACGACGCGGGGCTGACCCACCTCGAAACGATACAGGGACGCGTCCGCGAGATGACCGAACTCGTCGGGACGATGCGGACGTTCATGAAAGTCATCGTCGAGCGCGAGTCCCACGAGTTCCGCCCGCGGCGAATCGACGAGGCGGTCGACCACGGCGTGGACTCGCTCCGCCGGGAGTCCGACGCCGCGAGCGTCGCCGTCGGGAGACTGCCGGACATCTCGGTCGTCGCCGACGACCTGCTGGACGAGGTCGTCGAACACCTGCTGAAGAACGCCGTCCAGCACAACGACAAGCCGAACCCGACGGTCGAAGTCGAGGTGGCCGCCGGCGACGACGTGGTCGAACTCCGCGTCTCCGACAACGGGCCGGGCGTTCCCGACGAGGAGAAACACCGCATCGTCGACCAGCGCATCGAGGACCTGTCGAACCCGGGCAACGGCTTCGGTCTGTTTCTAGTCCGCGAAATCGTCGAGAGCTACGGCGGGACGGTCGAAATCGAGGACAACGACCGCGGCGGAGCCACGTTCGTCATCACGCTCCCGCGGGCGTGAGTGCGGTCCGGGTTCCGCCCGCGCTCCGTTCGAGTTCTGCCCGCGCTCCGTTCGCGTTCTGCCCGCGTTCCGTCCGTGTTCTCCCCGCGGTCGGTCGGCGGTGACCCGACCGTCAGAGACGGCCGAATCGGGTCACTGAACCGCCTAAATTCCACCTGTTTCGATGGGCAGATATATTACTGTCCGCCGTTACTGTGTGTTCGATACGATGGTCACCGAACGCTCGGCGCGCGAGAGCCCCGAACAGCGGGCCGCCGAGCAGGTCGTCCTCGTGGTCGACGACGACGAGGACCTCGCAGACACCTGCCGGTACTGGCTTGACGGCGAGCGGTTCGCCGTCGAGACCGCCTACGGCGGTGAAGAAGCTCTCCACCGACTCGACGACGACGTCGACGTCGTCCTCCTCGACCGCCGGATGCCGAACGTCACGGGCGACGACGTGCTCGACGAGATTCGCGAGCGCGGCCTCGACTGCCGCGTGGCGATGATGACCGCGGTCGAACCCGACACCGACATCGTCGACATGCCGTTCGACGCCTACCTCGTCAAGCCCGTCTCGGAGGCGGAGGTCAAAGAGACGGTCGAGGAACTGCTCGTGCGCTCGGGGTTCGAGTCCGAGGTCCGCGAGTACTTCGCGCTCGAATCCACCGAGGCGGCGCTCGACAGCCGCGACGTAGAGGAACTCCGCGAACCGGAGGCGCTGGCCGACCTCCGGAGCCGACTGGAGGCGGTGCGGGCCGAACACGAGGCGGCGATTCGAAACCGCGAGGCGCAACTCGACCGCCTGAACCGGACCAACGAACTCCTCCGCGACATCGACCGGGCGCTCATCGACGCGCGGACCCGCGACGAAATCGAACAGACCGTCTGCGACACGGTCGCGAGCGCCCACGAGGCCGCCGTCGTCCTCAGGCGAACCGCCGCCGGCACGCTCCGGTGTACCGCGGCGGCGGGCCACGGCCTCGACCCCGCGAGTGTCGACCTCGACTTCGTCGACGAAGCGTTCGACATCGACGGGATGGTCGAAGACGGCTTCGTCTTCGAGGACATCTCCGAGGCGCACCGCGCGGCCGTGTTCGGCGACGACGCCGACGCCCTCGACACGGTCTCGGCGCTCTGTGTCGCCATCGACTACCGCGATACGATGTACGGCGCGCTCGTCGTCTACGACGAGACCGACGGCTTCGACGACGAGTCCGTGGGGCTGTTTTCCGACCTCGGCGCGACCGTCGGCAACGGCATCAACGCGACCCAGAGCAAACAACTGCTCAACGGCGACAGCGTCGTCGAACTGGAGTTTCAGGTCGGCTGCGACGCCGGCGTACTCGCCCGGCTCTCGGCGACGCTCGACTGCCGGCTCTCGCTCGACGGTGTCACCCGCGCCGGCGACGAACTCACCTGTTTCGTCAGCGTCGCCGACGCGTCGGGGAGCGACGTGGTCGCGGCCGCAATCGACTCCGACGACGTCTCGCAGGCCCGCGTCGTCTCCGAGGGCGACGAGGAATCCGTCGTCGAACTCCGAACCGACGCCGAGGCGGTGCTTTCGACCGCCATCGACCACGGCGCGAGCGTGGAGCGGTTGACGCTCTCCGAGGGGAGCGGCAGTCTCGCGCTCCACGTCGCGGCCGACGCCGACCACGGCGCGCTCGTCGAGGCGGTGACGACTGCCGCCACCGGCGTCTCCGTCGTCGCCAAGCGCGAGGTC
The DNA here is from genome assembly GCF_001469875.2 of Haloferax marisrubri. GTDB lineage: Archaea > Halobacteriota > Halobacteria > Halobacteriales > Haloferacaceae > Haloferax > Haloferax marisrubri. Next base: position 316,860 of record NZ_LOPW02000017.1, read on the forward strand.
GAACGGTCCGTCCAGTCGCCCGACTCCTTCCGGCGGGCGCTCGATTCGAAGTTGACCGACCGGCAGCGGACGGTCCTCGAAACGTCGCTCGTCTCCGGCTACTTCGAGTGGCCCCGCGGAAGCACGGCCGAGGAGGTCGCCGACTCGCTCGGCATCTCACCGCCGACGCTCCACGAACACCTCCGGACGGCGGAGCGAAAGCTCATCGAGACGTACTTCGACGAGTTGAATCCCGCGCCGGCGGACGACTGAGGCGGGCGGTTACGGGCGGCCGAGAGGAGATTAATCGAGGTTTGCTTCGGGCGCGTCGCCGACGAGTCGAGCGGCGGCGTCGAAGACGTCGCGTTTGGTGACTGGTTTCGTGAGCACGTCGTCAGCGGGGAGGTCGGCGAGTTCGTCGCCGGGCGTGGCGCTGAGCATGACGACACCGAACGACGCCGGGTCGACCCGGCGGTGGAGTTCTTCGAGGACGGACTCGCCGGAGAGACCGGGGAGGTTGCGGTCGAGGAAGACGAGGTCGACGTCGTCGTCGAACGCCTGGAGGGCCTCGCGCCCGGAGTAGGCGACTCGGACGTGGTAGCGGCGTTCGAGCCACAACGCGAGGCTATCGGCGAGGGCGGCCTCGTCGTCGACGAGGAGGACGGTCGGGGTGTCGGAGGGGTGGGTCTGTGTCATGGCTCGGACCGTGGCTACGTCGGTGTCGCGGGCGTGGTCGTTCGGACTCGGACGCAGTCGAGTGTGGTCGGGTGCCGGCCGGCGGCGGTCTCGCTCACGCGTCGTTCATGCGCTGGGACTGCGTGTTCCCACAGCGGGTACAGCGCGTGACACGGTAGGGCTCACGAGAGAATTCGCGGTTCTCGCGTTTCCGGCTCTCGGTCTTGATTTCGATGGAGACGTCGTGCGGCGTCCGCGACTCACACGACGTGCACTCTTCGACGAACTCGTTGTTTCGGGGACTGCTTTTACTCTTCGACATACGGGGGTCGTGGCAATAGCTATGGACCCTGTGCCGTTGAATACGGAACCTAATCGATTTGGGACCCGGACCAACCGAGGGCGGCGGCCGCTCGTCGGCCGAGAGAATTCACTCCGCGGGGACGATTTTCTCGTCGTACTTGTCGCGGAACTCCTGGATGAGCGTGCCCATCTGGGCGTACCAGTCGTTGAGCATGCGCTGCATGTCGTCTGCGACCTCGTTGGGGTCGGTCGGGTGGTAGACGTGGTAGTAGCCGCCGTGTTCGTAGTTCACCTGTTCCTTCTGGATGAGGCCCGCCTGCAGCAGGCGCTGGATGGAGCGGTAGGCGGTCGAGCGCTCCCGTTCGACCGCTTCGGCGACCTCGTCGACGGTCAGATGTTCGTCGGTCTCGACGAGCACCTCGAAACACCGCCGGTCGAGTTGCTTCAGTCCGTGGAGACACTCGAGGAGCCCCTCGCACTCCATGTCCGATTGCAGGTATTCGACCATCGAGCTAGCCATTATCGGTTCGGGCTACGTGGTCAGCCCTCAAAAGGGTTTGTATAGTTTGCACAACACCAGGGGAGAAACGGCGGCCCGGTGTCGCGGATTCGCGTTCGATGCGAGTGCGGTTCGCGTGCGAGTCGTCGCCGTCAGTCGGCGGTCGAACTCCCGGCGGCGGAGGGCGCGCGCATGGACTTGACGGCGCTGTAGAGCACCGCGCCGGAGACCATGAGCGCCGACCCGAGGATGAGCGCGAGACTGACGTAGTCGAGGACGCCCATGCCGAGGTAGTTCCCGGCCTGCCGCACGGCGACCGCGAGCGCGCCGAGGAGCAGCATCAGGCCGAAGTAAATCTTGATTTCGTCCTCGTTGACGATGGAGGTCGCGGCGGAGCCGACGCGCGCGCCGAGCGCCGAGCCGGCGAGGAGCGGCGCGACGATAGAGAGGTCGACGCCGCCGGACTGCGCGTAGAGGAACGAGCCGATACCGCCCGAGAACATGATTTCGAACAGGTCGGTCCCGACCGCGATGGGCACCGGGACACCGATGAGGTAGAACAGCGCGGGCATGCGGATGAAGCCGCCGCCGACGCCGAGGAAGCCCGAGAGGAGCCCCGTGGCGAACGCGACCAGGAGAATCATCCACAGCGAGACCTTGACGCCGCCGCGAAGCGTTATCATCGGCGGGAGCGAGTAGCTCTGAATCTTCTTCGCCAGCTCGGGGATGTCGTCGGCGTCGATGTCGGCGTCGCCGTCTACGTCGTGGCTGACGCCGCCGCCGTCGCCGCCCTTCAGCGCCTCGTAGGTGACGAACAGCCCGATTCCGCCGAGCAAGAGCACGTACGTGACGCTGATGATGTTACCGGCGAGCCCGAGTTCTTCGAGGTAGAGGACGATTTCCTTCCCGACTTCGAGGCCGACCGTGGTCCCGATAATCATCGAGATACCGAGTTTGTAGTCGACCTGCCCGAGGTCGCGGTGCTTCAGCGTCGCAATGACGGAGGTCCCGAAGACGAACGCGAGGCCGGAGCCGACGGCCACGCGCGAGGGATAGCCCATGACGAGGAGCGCGGGCGTCACGAGGAACGACCCACCCATGCCGAAGAAGCCGAACAGAACGCCGATGAGGACGCCGAACGCGACGAAGAGCGCCAGCATCCCGGCCGACATGCCGAATAGCTCGAACACGCTCACTCACCACCGATGGCCTTGCGAACGGTCGGTCCGAGCGCGGCGGTCAGCGCGCCGTAGCCGACGTACAGCACCATCGCCTCGACGAGAACGACGCCGACGAGCGCGGCGGCCTGTGCGTTCCCGCTCAACGTCTCGATTCCGAACATCTTACCAGCACCCCTCGGGGCGCTCAGAGTGTATTGCACGCATCATACTTTCTTGTACATGGCTGGCTAACCGGAGTGAGGATATAACGCTTTTGGGAATACTGTGCAAGACCATATCGCGATTGCATATACATAAGTTATAGAAAGACCATAGAAATACCACTCAGTCGGACCATATTTTGTATCACACGACATTACGAACATATTTCTCCGCTATCTATGACAAAATAGGTGTTTGCTTATTGTGCAATACTATATCGGAGCACAACACCCCAGAGGAATCGCGGTCGAGAGTCGCTCACAACGGCGTTCGCGGGGATCTACGGCGACCGCCGAACGACCCGCTCTCGGCGGAAACGGGCACCGGCGCTCGACAGCGCGCGTGAGTCATCGGCCGATTCGACAGTCCTCCAGAGCGGGGCGACGGGCGCTCCGTCGCCGTCGCTCTGCGGTCGAGAGACGAAGCAGGAAAGAACGAAATCCGATTCGGCGGGGGGCTCAGTCGGCGGAGGTGCCGGTCGCGGCGCTCTCGGCGCGGCGGGCGCGCCAGAGCCCCTGCAGGTACGCACCGACGAACATCCCGCCGATAGCGATGAGGATGGGGTAGTTGCCGACGCCGAGGCTGGCGTAGGCCGCGCCGGGACAGATGCCGGAGATACCCCAGCCGGCGCCGAAGACGACCCCGCCGACGACGACGTTCTTGTCGAACGACTTCAGGCGGCGGCCGTAGTCGCGCCCGGTGAGGGGCGCGCGGTCGCCGAACGCCTCGGCGAGCGCGAAGACGGTTCCGGTGACGACGGCGGCCCCGCCCATCACGAAGACGAGGCCGAAGTCGTCGAACTGGAGGAAGTCGATGACGACCTCCGGTCGGGCCATGTTGCTGACGGCGAGGCCGAACCCGAATATCAGGCCGCCCGCGATGACGACCAGCATGAACCCGAGTCCGCGTTCGTCGCTCACGGCGACACCCCCAGCGCGCTCAGGAGCTGTGCGACCCCGATGGCGACGAGCATGAACGTGGCGACGTTGACGAGCGAGGTCCGCGAGCGCGAGCCGACGCCGCAGACCCCGTGGCCGGACGTACAGCCCTTCCCGATGCGGGTGCCGACGCCGACGAGCACGCCGCCGACGGCGAAGCGCCACGGTTGCACGTCGGAGACCCACCAGCCGTCGCCGAACAGGACGGTGTAGAGCGCGGCCCCGGCGACGATGCTCAGGGTGAACACGACCCGCCAGTCCCGCGAGGCGACGTACTTCGCCTTGTTGAACCGCGGGAGGTCGGAGACGTACGACAGCGTCGATTCGAGGAAGGTGCTCGCGCCGGCGATGATGCCCGTCCCGAGGTAGATGACGGCGGTCCCGAGTCCGATGAGGAGGCCGCCGAGCGCGTAGTGCGCGATACCGTTCGGGAAGAGCCCCTCGACGAGGAGCGGCGTCAGACCAGACATTTAGTTCGTCAGGGCTTCGTTGCTGGCCGCGCAGTTGTTCGGCCCGAGTTCGAGCTCGAAGGCGCGGTCGTCGTCCGACTCCTGCACGCCGAGGTTCGTCTCGATGATGTCGATGTAGTTGGCTGGCCGCGGCGGCATGTCCGAGAGGATGAACTCCACGAACTCGTCTTTGGGCATCGAAAGTGCGTCCATCGTGTCCTTCAGTTCCCCGAGCGTGGCGGTGTAACTGCCGTCGTCGGCGGGGATTGCCGCGTCGCTGAAGTGCGCGGAGGCCACGATGGCGTCGTCGTCGTGCGAGAGGACGCGCTCCTGCAGGGAGTCGTAGAGCATTCCGGCCGCGTCGGGCGCGCCCTCGTCGCCGTCTTCGAGGTCGGGGCGGGCGACCGACTCGATGAACAGGCCGTCACCCGTGAACAGCACGTTGTCGACCTTGTAGGTCGTCATGCCGGTCGTGTGGCCGGGCGTGTGGATGGCCTCGATATCGGTGTCGCCGACGGTGAGCGTCTCGCCGTCCGCGATGGTCTCGTAGGGCGTGTCGTAGTCGACGCCGCGGGCTTCGGCGTCCTCGGGGATGACGCCCGTGACGCCGTGGTCTTCGACCAGCGTGCGGACCCCGCTGATGTGGTCGGCGTGGATGTGCGTGTCGATGGCGTACTTCAGTTCCGCGCCGAGCGCTTTCGCGTCGGCGACGTACTCGTCGGCGAAGTAGCGAAGCGGGTCGACGACGGCGGCCTCGTCGCCGTCGACGACGAGGTACGCCAGACAGCCGCTGGAGGGGCGCTGATACTGCGCGACGAGCGCGTCGCCGTCGGTCTCCAGTTCGGTGTACTCGTAGATGCTCGCCCAGCCGTTCATGCCGCGTTCGAGCGCCACGGCGTCGTAGCCCTCCTGAATCAGGAGCCCGGCGACGTACTCCGAGGAGTGGCCCTTCGCACAGAGGACGACGAACTCCTCGTCCTCGGGCAGGTCCTCGAACAGCGACTCGTCGAGCTCCTCGTCGAGGAACTCGAAGTAAGGGATGTTGACGTGCGAAACGTTCTCGCCGTCGATGCGCCAGTCCTCGTGTTCCGACGGCACGCGGTTGTCGAGGATGGTGAGCGACTCGCCCTCGTCGATGCGAGATTTGAGCGTCTCGGGTTCGATGACTGGCACGTCGACTTCGAGTTCCGGCAGGTCTGGAACGGTCATGTATGCATCACCCACTATCGGGTGGTTCGACTTAAGCTTTCGGATGGTAGTTTGGAATCCGTGCAATACTCAATCGAGGGGTGTTGGCGGATTCTAGTGCGATTTCGCACTCACGCGGGCGTATAATGGCTCTATATGGACTTATATGGCCGATTACCGCACATATCGTCTCTGAACATAGGTATTGTGTAGTCTGCCCAAGAACCGACACACTTTTACGAAGCACCACTATATTGTGGAATACACCCAACACAGGTGACTTCGAAAATGAGTACATACGAACCCACCGAGACCCTCGACGTGAAAGGACTGTCCTGCCCGATGCCCGTCGTCAAGACCCGCGGCGCGGTCGACGACCTCGAAAGCGGCGGGATTCTGCAGGTCGTCGCGACCGACTCCGGCAGTATGAGCGACCTGAAGGGCTGGGCCGACTCCACCGACGGCGTCTCCATGCTCGAACAGGAAGAGGCCGAGGAAGACGGCGACGCGGTCTTCCGCCACTTCATCCAGAAGGAATGAGCTCGGACGCCGACGCGCCCGTCGACGCGGGAGCCGCCTCCGTCGAAGACCTCAGAGCGCAGGTCCAAGCCCTGCAGGAAGAGGTCTCCGACCTCCGGGAGGCGACCGACGACGACGGACAGAAGTCGATGACCATCATCGCGACCAAAGGCACCCTCGACATGGCGTACCCGCCGCTCATCCTCGCCAGCACGGCGGCCGCCTTCGGCTGGGACGTCGTGGTCTTCCACACGTTCTGGGGACTCGACATCCTCCACGAGAAGAAGTCGAAGAACCTGAAGCTCAGCGCGGTCGGCAACCCGAGCATGCCGATGCCGAACGCCGTGGCCGCGTTGCCGTTCATGGACAACGTCGCCACGAGCATGATGGAAAAGAAGATTCAGGAAAACGGGACCGCGACCGTCGAGGAACTCATCGAGACCTCCCTCGACATGGGCGTGGACCTCCAGGCCTGCCAGATGACCATCGAACTGATGGGCTACGACGAAGCCGAGTTCTACGACGGCGTCACCACCGGCGTCGGCGCGGCGACGGCCCTCCAGCACATGGCCGACGCCGACGTGCAACTCATGATTTAGGCCGGGGCGTCGTCTCCACCAGCCATCCAATCCCCCCACCAACCCCACCCCATCCCACCCCACCATCCCTGCGGTTCCCTTTTCACCGTTTTTCCGACGCGACGAGAGCGGTGGCTGTCGCCCGTTTGAGGTGCGTCCGGAAAATCAGCGCCCGACGAGCGCGCCGTCCGCCCGACTCAGACGTTCCAGCCGTCGCCGAACGACTCGAACCGGTCGAGGTCGTGGCCGAACAGCACGTCGCCGCCGGTCCGGCGTTCGAGTTCCTTCACTTTCTGGAGGCTCTCGAACCAGTCGCGCTCGCTCCAGAGCAGGCCGGGACCGAGCGGTATCTCGTCGGCGTAGTTGCCCTCGACGTAGCACTCGTCGCCCGCGACGAGCACGTCGCCGTCGGGCGTCTCGATGTGCGCGCCCAGCACGCCAGGGGTGTGGCCCGGCAGGTGAATGAGTCGGAAGCCGTCGAACAGCGTGTGTTCGTCGCCGTGGACGACGTTCCAGTTCAGGTCGTGGTCGAAGTCCGACGCGAGGTACGCGATGGAGCCCTCGGTCGTCTTCGCCGAGTAGTACGCGAACTTCAGTTCCTCCTCGTGGACGTAAATCGGGATGTCAGTGCCCGCGAACTCCGCGAGACCGCCGGCGTGGTCGAGGTGCAGGTGGCTCATCACCACCGCGTCGATGTCGGCGATGTCGTAGCCGACCGCGTCGAGGTCGCCTTCGAGCGTGTGCTCCGCGGCGTCGACGTACTCGAACGCCTCGTACAGCGGGGCGGGCCAGTAGCCGTCGCCCGCCGCGGGATTCGCGCCGGTGTCCCACAGCACCGTCCGGTCGGGGCCGTCGATGACGGCGTTCCAGACCACGAACTCGGCCGTTTCGTGGTCCGGGCTCCGGTTCGACGCGCTCCCCATGGTGTAGCCGTCGAGGACGTACCCCATGTCCGTGAGAACGCGACCGCGGTCGACCAGGTGGACGCTGATGTCAGCCATACGCCGGGATTAGGACGGAGCGGACATAACCGTTCAGGCAGTCAATATATCTCCGTCGGGCACTAGAGATACGCGTCGTTTCGGCCCGCACGGAGTCGCGACTGAAGCAATGTGAACGGGTCCGACGCCGCGAAAACGGGAATCGAGCCGGGACGGCCGACTACTCGCCGGGACCGACTTCCTCGAACGGTTGGACGATGACGAAGCCGCCCTCGCCCGCGAATTCGAGCTGGTAGGACTCGCCCGACGAGCGGCCGAGCAGGCCCTTGATGTTGATGTCGCGGTTCGAGGACGGCGAGACGTTCCCGCTCCACGCGACGGTCGCGTTGGGGTCGGTCTTGGCCGGCGTCTGGAGGACGATGGGTTCGCCGTGGGTCGTGACGGCGACGTGGCCGGGGCCTTCGAGGAAGACGTTGAACAGGCCGCCCGAGGAGGTGCCGGCGATGCTCGTCAGCATCTTGATGTCCCAGTTCACGCTCGATTCGAACGCGAGCACGTCGTTGCCGTTGACGCTCAATTCCTCGCCCGCGTCGAGTTCGAGAATCTGGACCTCCTTGCCCTGGTCTGCGAGGTAGAGGTGGCCGGTGCCGGTCGCCTGCATCATGACGTCGCCCTCGCCCGTGGCCTTCTTCTTGAGCATCCCCTTCAGGCCGCCGGCGGACTTGCGCTCGAAGGAGATGTCGCCGGTGTAGCCGACCATCGACCCGGCTTTGGCCATGACGTTCCCGTCGAGGGCCACGTCGAGGAGCTTCGAGTTTTCGAGTTCGAAGGAGTCGCCGCCTTCGGACGGTGCGTGCGCGCTGACGAATTCGTCTAAATCCATTGAGTCACCGAGTCGCGGCCGAGAACGACTCTACCGGAGAGGCGACTGTCAGGGATATAGTTCTATTTGCCGCGGGAACTCGAAACGCGGAGCGACGACCGAAAGGCGCCCAGCGCGCTCAGTCCCGTCGGCTTCGGTGGCCGGGGTTCCACTCGGCGTCGAGCGCCTCGTGGGTGAAGGGGACGGCGTCCTCGCCGGCGTAGGTGGCGACCAACTGGCCGTCGCCTTCGAGGTAGTACTTGTAGGTCGTCAGGCCTTCGAGGCCGACCGGGCCGCGGGCGTGAATCTTGCCCGTCGAGATGCCCACCTCGGCACCGAGGCCGTAGCGGTAGCCGTCGGCGAACCGGGTCGAGGCGTTGTGGAAGACGCTGGCGGCGTCGACGCCGGTCATGAACGTCTCGGCGCGCTCGGCGTCGTCGGTGACGATGGATTCGGTGTGCTTCGACCCGTGGGCGTTGATGTGGTCCACCGCGTCGTACAGGTCCGAGACGACCTTGACGGAGAGTTCGAGGTCGCCGTACTCGGTGTCCCAGTCGTCGTCGGTCGTGGGGTCGATATCGACGTGCTCGCGGGTCGCCTCGTCGCCCCGGAGGACGACGCCCTCGTCGCGGTAGCGCTCGACGACCGCCGGCAGGAAGTCGGCCGCGACGGACTCGTCGACTAAGAGCGTCTCGACGGCGTTGCAGACCGCGGGGTACTGCACCTTCGCGTCGAGGGCGATGTCCGCGGCCATGTCGAGGTCGGCCGCCTCGTCGACGTAGACGTGGCAGATGCCTTCCGTGTGGCCGAGGACGGGAATCTGGGTGTTGTCCTGGATGTAGCTGACGAACTCCGAGGAGCCGCGGGGCATCACGAGGTCCACCATGTCGTCGAGTTCGAGCAGGCGGTCGACCTCCTCGTGAGCCTCGATGAGCGTCGCCCAGCCGTCGGGGAGCTCCTCGGTGGCGGACAGAATCATCTCGTACAGCACGCGGTTCGACTCGCTCGCCTCGCTGCCGCCCTTGAGGATGACGGCGTTGCCGGACTTCAGCGCCAGCGCGGCGATTTGGACGAGCGCGTCGGGCCGCGACTCGAAGATGGTCGCGACGACGCCGATGGGGACAGAGAGCTTGTAGAGTTCGAGGTCCTCGTCCAGTTCTCTCGCCTCCAGCGTCTCGCCGAGCGGGTCGTCCTGTTCGGCGACGGACTCGACCATCCCGGCGATGTCGTCGAGTTTCGCCTCGTCGAGTTTGAGGCGGTCCACGAGCGCCTGCGTGTACTCGCCCTCCGCGAGCATCGCCTCGGCCTCCTCGACGTCCTCGCGGTTGGCCGCGAGAATCGCCTCGCTGTTGTCGCGGATGGCGTCCGCGATGGCTCCGAGCGCGGCGTCGCGGTCGGCCTCCTCGACGTTGGCGAGGCGAAGCGCCGCCGACTGTGCCTGTTCGACCTGCGCGGTCGTGTCTCGCTCAGTCATCGAGTTCACCATCGAGGGGGAGGAACATTGTTCCCACCGATTCGCGCTCGGCTATCTTCGCCAGTACGTCGGGTTCGGTCGACTGCGCGATGACGGCGGGGATGCCGTACTCGGCGGCGTCGCGCGCGCCGCGGACCTTCGTCTGGATGCCGCCGAAGCCGCCGGTCGAACTCGCGGTGACGATGTCCTCCACGTCGCTGTAGTTGTCGCCGACGACCTCGATGCGCTCGGCGTCGGGGTCCTCCTTCGGGTTCCCGGTGTAGACGCCGCCCACGTCGGTGAGCGTCACGAGCAGGTCGACGCCGATGCCGACCGCGATGTTGGACGAAATCATGTCGTTGTCGCCGATTTGGAGTTCCTCCGTGGCGACCGCGTCGTTCTCGTTGATGATGGGCACGACGCCCCACTCCAGAAGCGTCTCGACCGTGTTCCGGAAGTTGGTGAACCGTTCGGGATTCTCCAGGTCGTGCTGGGTGATGAGTATCTGGGCGACCTTCCGGTCGTAGCGCTCGAAGCTCTCGGTGTAGCGGTGCATGAGCAGGCTCTGGCCGACCGTCGACAGCGCCTGCGACGCTTCGAGGGTGTCGCGGTCCGCCGTGGGGTGGTCGAGGCGACCGATGCCGGCACCGACCGCGCCCGAGGAGACGAGAAGCACCTCCTTGCCGCGCGAGAGGAGCGATTCGATGTCGTCGACGAGCTTGTCGAGTTTGTCGTCGTCGAGGTTGGAGTCGTCGTCGGTCAGCGAGTTGGTGCCGGCCTTGACGATGACGCGGTCCGCCTCGGCGGCGTCGTCGCGGGCGGCGGCGACCGCGTCGGGGTCGGGGTCGGGGACTTCGGCCGTCCCGGTCGCCTCGCTCGTCTCGCTCAGTTCACTCATCGGCGAAGTCCTCCGCGAGCTCCTTCGACCGGCGCTCGGCCGCGACGACGGCCTCGGTGACGGCCTCGTCGGCGGTGCTGTCCCAGAGGACCTCCATTCCCTCGATGGTCGTCCCGTTCGGCGAGCAGACCGCGTCGATGAGTTCGTCGGCGGTGCGGTCGTCCTGCACGACGGTCTCGGCCGCGCCCTTGAACGTCTGGGCAGCGAGGATTTCGGCGTCTTCCTCGGAGAGTCCGCCCGCGACGCCGGCCTGCGTGACGGCCTCGATGAGATAGAAGACGAAGGCCGGGCCGCTGCCGTTGACCGCGGTTGCGATGTCCATCTGCGATTCTTCAACCTCGACGAACTCTCCCACGTCCGAGAGGAGCTCGCGGACCTCGTCGGTCAGGTCGCCGGTCGCCGCCGCGGCCATGTCGCGGGTCTCGGCGGCGAGGTTCGGCATGATGCGGACGACGCGGGCGTCGGTGCGCGCCTCGACGAACGAGGTCGGGACGCCCGCGGCGATAGTGACGAGCGTCTGGTCGGGAGACAGGTCGAGTTCCGAGAGGACGGCCTCGACGATGTCGGGCTTGACCGCGACGAACACCACGTCGGCGTCGGCCGCGCGCGACACGTCGTCAGTCGTCTCGTCGCAGTAGTCGGCGACCGCGGCGAGGGCGTCGGGGTCGAGGTCGCAGGCGATGACGGAGTGGCCGCCCGCCTTCCAGAGACCGGTGAGAAGGGCGCTCCCCATGTTTCCACAGCCGATAACACTCGTGCGTACCATTGATGCTGAGTCAAGGTACGACGTTCAAATAGTAACTGCGTTCCGGTCAAGCGATGCCAAACCGGAAAACGAGTTGTCAGTTCTGTGGGCCGCGACGGGGCCGCCTTACAGCGCGCCCTGCCGGTAGATGAGGTTGCGCTGAATCTCGTTCGCGCCCTCGTAGATGACCGGGATGCGCACGTCGCGGTAGACCCGCGAAATCTTGTACTCGTTGAGGACCGACCGGCCGCCGTGAAGTTGCATGCCGCGTTCGGCCACGTCGACCGCCGTCTCGGTCGATTTCGTCTTGGCGGCGGCCGCCCAGAAGCCGGCGTCCTCGTTGTTTTCGACCTTTTCCGCGGCACGCCAGTTGAGCGCGCGGGCCGCCTCGAACTCCATGCGCATGTCGGCGAGGATGTGCTGGACCGCCTGGAACTCCGAGACGTTGCGGCCGAACGCCTGTCGGTCGTGGACGAACTCCCAGGCCTCCTCGATGGCGGCGGCGGCGAGGCCGAGGCTGTGGCCGCCGACGATGATGCGGCCGTGGTTGAAGAAGTCCGCGAGCATGTAGAAGCCGCCGCCCTCGGTGCCGATGAGGTTCTCCTCGGGCACCTCGCAGTCGTCGAAGACGATGTGGCCCTGCTTGGACGCGCGCATGCCCATCTTCTCGGGGATGTGCTCGGCCTCGTAGCCGGGCGTGTCCGTCGGCACGATGAACATCGAGTAGTTCGAGTAGCGGTCGTCGGTGTCGGCGGTCTTGGCGTACACCGTCAGCCAGTCGGCCTCGACGGCGTTACCGACCCAGTACTTCTCGCCGTTGAGGACGTAGCCGTCGTCGGTCTTCTCCGCGGTCGTCTCCATGCCGGCCATGTCGGAACCGGTCTGCGGTTCGGAGACCGCGAGCCCCGAAATCTGGTCGTTTTCGGCGACCGGTCGGAGCCACTTCTCCTTCTGTTCTTCGCTGCCGTAGTCCTCCATAATCTCGCACCCGAACGAGGCGAGTTGGAGCGTCAGCGCGATGCCGGCGTCGGCGCGGTAGAACTCCTCGGAGATGGCGAGAATCTGCTGGAGGTCGAAGCCCTTCCCGCCGTACTCCTCGGAGATGTCCTGCGCGACGAGCCCCGCGTCCATCCCCGCCTGGAGGACCTCGTGGGGATACTCGCCGGACTCGTAGTATTCCTCCGCGACCGGTTCGATGTGCTCTTCGGCGAACTCCCGAGCCTCCTGCTTGAGGTCGCGGGCGTGTTCGGGCACGATGGAGTCGTCGAGAAGTTCCATACCACGCCATAGGATTGTACAGTAAAAATAGTGTATGGAACCAGTATAAACTTCAAACTAGTTCTTCGTTAGAATCCACGACCGACCCGGCACTCACTCGTCCGACGGGGCCTCCTCGTCGGGCGTTTTGCCCTCGATGAGCGACGAGTCGTCGTACTGATCGCGGAGCACCTTCTTGTCGAACTTGCCGGTCGCGGTCTTCGGCACCTCCTCGATGAAGACGACCTCGTCGGGAGCCCACCACTTCGGGAACTCGTCTTCGACGAGCGCGACGAGTTCGGTTTTGAGCGCGTCCTCGTCGACGCCGCCCTTCGGGACGATGAACGCCACGGGGCGCTCCTGCCAGCGCTCGTGGGGGACGCCGATGACGGTCGCCTCGGCCACGTCGTCGTGGGCCATGATGCTGTTTTCCAGTTCGAGCGACGAAATCCACTCGCCGCCGGATTTGATGACGTCTTTCGCCCGGTCGACGATTTGGACGTAGCCGTCTGCGTCCACCGTGACCACGTCGCCGGTCTTCAGCCAGTTGCCCTCGTAGTCCTCCTCGTTCGCGTCGGGGCGCTCGAAGTACTCGGTCGTCACCCACGGCCCGCGCACCCACAGTTCCCCGAAGTCCTCGCCGTTCCACGGGACCTCGTTCCCGTCGTCGTCGACGACGCGCATCTCCAGTCCCGGCGCGAGCAGGCCCTGCTTGGCGCGCTTTTCGTACTGCTCTTCGGCGGGGAGGTCCTCCATCCCCGGCTTGAGGTGGGCGACGGTGCCGACCGGCGACATCTCCGTCATGCCCCACGCGTGGAGCACGTCCACGTCGTGTTCCTCGTCGAACCGGCGGATGACCGACTTGGGCGCGGCCGACCCGCCGATGATGATGCGTTCGAGCGACGAGATGTCCGCGTCGTGCTCGTCGAGGTAGTCGAGCAGGCCGAGCCACACCGTGGGCACGCCCGCGGTCATCGTCACGCCCTCCTCCTCGATGAGTTTCGCGAGGTCCTCGGGCGTCGGCGACGGGCCGGGATAGACGTGTTTCGCGCCCGCCGCGGTCGTCGAAAACGGCAGGCCCCACGCGTTGACGTGGAACATCGGCACGACCGGCATGATGACGTCCTCCGCGCCGATGTCGAGGCCGGACTTGGGGAGCGTCGCCATCGTGTGCGCCCACAGCATCTGCTGGGAGTACTCGACGCCCTTCGGCTCGCCGGTCGTCCCCGAGGTGTAGCACATCCCCGCCGGCTGGTCCTCCGGGAGGTCCGGCCAGTCGTACTCGTCGGGGTAGTCGGCGACGAACGACTCGTAGTCCGTCACCGGGGACAGCCCCACGTCGTCCGGCACCTCGGAGGCCATCACGACGAACTGCTCGACGGAGGCGAAGGCGTCCTCGTCGACCGCGCCGGCGAGTTTCGGCGCGAGCGACGGGTCCACGAAGATGATGCGGTCTTCCGCGTTCTCGACGATGTACTGGATGTGGTGGTCGGGCAGAAGCGGGTTGATGGTGTGCAACTGCGCGCCCATCGAGGGCACGCCGAAGTACGTCTCGAAGTGCCGGTTGTGGTTCCAGCAGAACGTCGCCACCCGGTCGCCGTCGCCGATGCCGGCGTCCGAAAGCGCCCCCGCGAGCTGTGCCACGCGCCCCTCGTACTCCGCGTACGTGTAGCGTTCCAGCCCTTCGGCGGTCCGAGAGACGATTTCGCGGTCCGGAAAGAGCTTACCCGCGCGCCACAGGAACGGCCGAAGCGTCTGGTTGGTAGCACCTACCATACTGTCCTCTTGCGGTAAAACATAATGATTGTTTGGACACGACTCGGCGAGACGCGGGCTGTGGGTTTGGTTTCACCCGCGGGCGCGTTCACTCCTCGTCGCGGTCGGGAACGAGTTCGTCGCCGCCACCGCTGTCGCCCGTGTCTCCCTCCACGCGCTCGGCGTCGCTGCGTTCGTCTTCGTCGGCTATCGTCTCGTCGCCGTCGTCTCCGTCGCGTTCCGCGTCCGCGACGGTCGCGTCGCCCTCGGCGTCGTCGATGGCGGCCTCGTCGGCGTCGCTCGCGGGCGTCGTCTCGCCGGATTCGGCCTCGGAGTCGTCGGTCTCGTCGTCGTCGGTCTCGTCGTCGTCGCCGTCATCGCCGTCGTCGTAATCGGCCGCGCGCTCCGGTTCGGCCTCCGCGACGGGCTTGGCCGCGACCAGTCGCTCGCGGACCGCCTCGCGGTCGATGGTCCCCGAGACGGTCCGCGGGAGTTCGTCCGCGGTCTCGACCAGTCGCGGGCATTTGAACCCGGCGAGCCGCTCGCGGCAGAAGGCGTCGAGGTCCTCGTCGTCCGGGGGGCTCTCCGGGTCGGCGGGGACAATGAGCGCGGCGACGCGCTCGCCCCACTCGGAGTCGGGGACGCCCAGCACGACGGCGTCGTCCACGTCGGGGTGGTCCCGCAGGACCGCAGCGACCTCGCCGGGGTCGACGTTCTCGCCGCCGGTGATGATGCGGTCGTCCTTCCGGTTCAAGACGTACAGGAGGCCGTCGTCGCCGCGGTAGCCGATGTCGCCGGTCCGGAGGCCGGCGTCGGTGAAGGCGTCCGCGGTCGCCTCGGGGTTCCGGTAGTAGCCGGGCGAGACGGTCGGTCCCGCGACGACGAGTTCGCCCGGCGTGCCGGGTTCGACGGCGGTGCCGTCCTCGTCGACGACCCAGAGGTCTGTGAAAAACAGCGGTCGCCCGACGGTCCCCAGGTCGGCGAACGCCTCGTCGGGGGTCGCGGTGGCGACCTGCGAGGCCGTCTCGGTCATGCCGTAGGTCGGGTAGACCGGCACCGAGTAGTTCCGACAGCGCTCGACGAGTTCGTCGGGCGCGGGCGCGCCGCCGAGGAGCACCACGCGGAGCGAGTCCGAGAGCGTCCCCCTGCTGTCGAGCATCCGCTTGAGCATCGTCGGCACGAGCGAGACGCCCGTCACGTCGTACTTGCCGATGTCGTCGGCCGCGCCGCCGGCGTCGAACCCCTCGCGGAGGACGATTGTCGTCCCGTACAGCGGGCCGCGGAGAATCGGGCCGATGCCGCCCATGTGGTGCAACGAGAGCGTGACGAGCCATCGGTCGCCCGGCGAGATGCCGAGTCGGAACGCCCCGGCGACGGCGTTGGCGAGCAGGTTACCCATGGTGAGTTTCACGGCCTTCGGCGTCCCGGTCGTCCCCGAGGTGAAAAGCAGGAGCATCGTCTCCGAGAGCGACCAGCCCGCGGGCTCGACCCGCTTCGGCGCGATGGACGAGAGGTTGATGACGCCCTCCCAGCGCGGGTCGTCCACGGAGACGACGGGCACGTCGGTCGTGGCCTCGACCGCCGTCGATTCGGTGGACTCGCCGCAGACGAGCGTCGTCACGTCCGCGAGTTCGACGTTGCGGCCGACCTCGTCGGGGGTGAGCCGGTCGCTGAGCGGGACGAGCACCGCCCCGAGCCGCGTCGCGGCGTGGATGAGTCGGACGTAGTCGATGCCGGGGTCCAAGACGACGCCGAGGTGGTCGCCGGCCTCGACGCCGAGCGCGGCGAGTTGCCCGGCCGTCTCGTCCACGAGCGCGTCGAGTTCGCGGAAGGTCCACGAGTCGCCGGTCGCGGCGTGGATGAGCGCCCGGCGGTCGGGCGTCGCGGCGACCCGGTGGGAGAGCCAGTCGCGCATCGGCCCGGCGAACCCGCGGCCTCCGGCGTCGGTGTCGTTCGCGGCGGCGTCGCCATCGTCGCCGGTCGAACCGTCACCTGCGGCTGTGTCGTCGGGTGTCTCGTCCGCGAGCGCGTCGTCGTCGGCCGTGTCGTCGGGGGAGTCTCCCGTCATCGCTTAGTGCGAGACGAACTCGACGAGGACGCCGCCCGTGGATTTAGGATGGAGAAAGGCGACCTCGTGGCCCCACGCACCGGGGCGCGGTTCCTCGTCGATGCGGTCGATACCGGCGGCCTC
Source organism: Haloferax marisrubri (assembly GCF_001469875.2). Lineage (GTDB taxonomy): Archaea > Halobacteriota > Halobacteria > Halobacteriales > Haloferacaceae > Haloferax > Haloferax marisrubri. Next base: position 333,472 of record NZ_LOPW02000017.1, read on the forward strand.
GGCGGTCCGGAGCGCGCCCTCGATGTCGTCGGTCTCGATGGCGACGTGGTGGATGCCGCCGCCGCGCTTGTCGAGGAACTTCGAGATGGCACCCTCCTCGTGGGGTTCGAGCAGTTCGAAGTAGCCGTTTTCGAGTTCGAGGAAGACGACCGACATGCCGTCGAACGTCTCCTCGTGAGCCACGGGCGCGTCGAACAGCTCCGCGAACAGCGCGGCCAGCCCGGCGGCGTCGGGGGTGGCGATTCCGACGTGGTCGAAATGCATGCCTCCAGTTCGTCGGGCGCAACGGATAAACCCAGACGGTTCGATAGTCATGTCATGATAGTAACCACAACGGAGTCGGTCGTCGGCCGCGACATCGAGGAGACGCTGGGTGCCGTCCGCGGGAACACGATTCGCGCCCGAAACGTCGGCCGCGACATCACGCAGGGCCTCCGAAACATCGTCGGCGGCGAGCTCAAGTCCTACACCGGGCTGATGGCCGAGGCGAGAGACGAGGCGACAGAGCGGATGGTGGCCGAGGCGGAGGCGATGGGTGCCGACGCCGTCGTCGGCGTCCGGTACGTGACCGCCGAGGTGGCCCAGGGCGCGGCCGAGATTCTGGCCTACGGGACCGCCGTCACACTCGTCGGCGGCTCCGACACCGACGCGGAACCCGCGTCCGAGTCGAACGCCGACGTGGCGTGAGCCGACGGTGACGCCGACGTCCCGGCGCGTCGTCCGCGACCCGCGGCGGCTCGCACGCGGGTTCGTCCGACTCGCCACAACCCGAGCCACGGTCGCTGTCTTCGCCGGACTCGCGGCCGTGTGGGCAGTCGGCTTCTTCGGCGTGGTGCCGATAGAAATCTGGGTCGTCGATTACCCCGCGCTCGTGGCCGCTTTCTTCTTCGACACGCTCGCGGCCAACGAGTTCGGCGTCCGCGAGACGGCGACGTTCTACCCGGCGCTCGCCGTCTTCGGCTATCTCCAAGCGATGCTCGTCGTGGCGGTCGCTCGGGTGCTTCGGGGCCGGTTCGTCGGAGTCGGTGAGTGACGGGACAGCCGTGAAACGAGTCGGGAACGGGGAACGAAAATGAGCGCGGAAGCGCGCGTCAAGAGCGGGACGCGAGGGGCGAGCAAACCGTGAAAGACGTGCGGCGTGGGAGGCGCGCGGGAGTCGTGAGCGGGCGTGGGAATGGGTGCGGTGTGGGATTCACGGCGTCGGGTCGGGCCTCAGTCGCGGGTGGTCCGGGCGACCGTGACCTCGACGGGGACGCCGGGCACGTCAACCGTCAGCATCGAGCGGTCGGCCCGGGTGACGACGGCGCGGGCGACGGCGACGATGGCGGCGACGGTGACGGCGACCGCGAGCGACGCCACGGGGTAGGTGACGACCGCGACGACCGCGGCCATCGAGGCGAGCAGGACGGCCTGCGTCGCCAGCGAGGGCGCGGGGCGGTGATGCGAGGGGCGATAGTCGGAGACGGTACGACTGTCTCTGGAGCGTCTTCGTGACATTCGTCTGGTGAGGTGGACAATCGGATGCGATACCGGGGGCTCTCCGGTCGAAGAGCCCCGCAACGCGACGGCCGCCGCTCGAACGTCGAGCGACTGGTGGCGCGAACCTCGCGCCGACAGACGGCGGCCGGGCGTGTGACGGGTTTAGAATGCGATAAGCGGCATCATAAGCCTCGATTGTCTCCACTCGGGGGGTGATAATAAAACTCGTTAGCCGGGCGAAAGTATAATCCTAGTGACTAGTTGGCACGGGCCGAGACGAGCTGGGCGGTCGGACTGAGCGGAGACGGAACGCGACCGCCGGCGCTGGTCGCCCCGACTCGCGGGGCCGGCTCAGGCCATGCCGGGTTCGTACTCGCCGAACTCCTCGCGGAGGACGCCGCATATCTCGCCGACCGTCGCGTAGGCCTTGACCGCCGTGACGATGAGCGGGAGGAGGTTCTCGTCGCCGTTCGCGGCGGCGCGGATGTCTTCCAAGGCGGCCTCGACGGCCTCCTCGTCGCGGTCGTCCTTCCGGGCTTCGAGCGACTCGACCTGTTTTTGCTCTTCTTCCTCGGAGACCTCCTGCACTTCGACGGTCGGCTCCTCGTCCACCTGATACTCGTTGACGCCGACGATGACGCGCTCGCCCTCTTCTATCTCGCGTTGGCGCTCGTAGGCCACGTCCTGAATCTCCCGCTGGACCCACTGGTTTTTCACGGCGTCGAGCATGCCGCCGCGGTCGTCCACCTCGTCGAGCAGGTCGAACGCCTCGTCTTCGATGTCGTCGGTCAGCGACTCGACGTAGTAACTGCCCGCCAGCGGGTCGATAGTGTCCGCCGCTCCCGACTCGTGGGCGAGAATCTGCTGGGTGCGAAGCGCCGTGCGGACCGATTTCTCGGTCGGCAGCGACAACGCCTCGTCCTTCCCGTTGGTGTGGAGCGACTGCGTGCCGCCGAGGACGGCCGCCAGCGCCTGATAGGCGACCCGAACGACGTTGTTCTCGACCTGCTGGGCGGTGAGCGTCGACCCGCCGGTCTGGGTGTGGAACTTCAACTGCATCGACTTCGGGTTCTCCGCGCCGAAGCGTTCTTCCATGATTTTCGCCCACATCCGCCGGGCGGCGCGGAACTTCGCCACCTCTTCGAGGATGTTGTTGTGGGCGTTGAAGAAGAAGGACAACTGGGGGGCGAAGTCGTCCACGTCGAGGCCGGCGTCGACCGCGGCCTGCACGTACTGGATGCCGTTGCCGAGGGTGAACGCGACCTCTTGGGCGGCGGTCGAACCGGCCTCGCGGATGTGGTAGCCGGAGATAGAGATGGTGTTGAACTTCGGCGTCTCCGCCGCGCAGAACTCGAAGATGTCCGTGATGAGCCGCATCGACGGCTCCGGCGGGAAGATGTAGAGGTTCCGCGCGATGTACTCCTTCATGATGTCGTTCTGGATGGTGCCGCGAAGCTCCTCGCGGGGGACGCCCTGCTTGTCGCCGAGGGCGACGTACATCGCCAGCAGCACGGCCGCCGGGGCGTTGATGGTCATCGACGTGGAGACCTCGCCGAGGTCGATGCCGTCGAACACCGTCTCCATGTCGTGGAGGCTGTCGATGGCGACGCCCGACTTCCCGACCTCGCCGGCGGCCATCATCGCGTCGGAGTCGTAGCCCATCTGCGTCGGCAGGTCGAACGCGAGCGACAGCCCCGACGAGCCGTTGTCGATGAGGTAGCGGAACCGTTCGTTCGTCTCGGCGGCCGTCCCGAAGCCCGCGTACTGCCGCATCGTCCAGAGCCGCCCGCGGTGCATCGTCGGGTAGACGCCGCGCGTGTACGGTTTCTCGCCCGGGAAGCCAACGTCCTCGTCGTAGTCAACGTCGGCGTCGTCGGGAGTGTAGAGTCGCTCGACGACGTTGCCGCCCGTGTCGGTCGTGAACTCCTCTTTGCGCTCCCCGAAGCGGTCGAGCGTCGGCCCCAGCGTCTCCTCTTCCCACTCGGCTTTCGCCTCCCGAATCTCTTCGAGCTCGTCGGGATCAAACATGGTCGAAGATGTGGTTTGTCCCTACTTAAGCGTACGCGGGTCGGCGGATATCGGTCGCCATCTCCGACTGTGACGACGACCGCGAGCGTGGCGAGCGAACCCGCGAACGCGGCCGCGGCGACCGATTTTATGTCGCTCGCGCGCCCTGCTTCGCCATGGACATCCTGACCGACGAGACGCGGCGGTTCCTCGCGGCGACCGCGCCCGAACACGACGCGGTGCAGTCCGAGATGGCCGCCTACGCCGACGAGCACGGCTTTCCCATCATCGGTCCCGAGGCGGGCGGCGTCCTCCGCGTCCTCGCGCATCTCACGGACGCGACGCGGCTGTTCGAGTTCGGCTCCGGGTTCGGCTACTCCGCGACGTGGTTCGCCGAGGGCATGGCCGACGACGCCGAACTCTACCTGACCGAACACGACGCCCACGAACTCGACATGGCGCGGGACTTTCTCGACCGCGCCGGCCTCGCCGACCGGACGACCTTCCTCGAAGGCGACGCGCTCGACCTGTTCGAGGGCGTCGACGGCGAGTTCGACCTCGTCCTTCTGGACCACCAGAAACACCGCTACGCCGAGGCGTTCGACCTCGTCTCTGACCGCGTCGCCGAAGGCGGGGTCGTCGTCGCCGACAACGTGATGCGCGGCCCGGTCGACTTCGGCGCGCTCACCGACTGGAGCGAAGGGCGGGCCGAGGCCCTCGACGGGGCCGACGCCGACACCCGCGGCATCGCGGCGTTCCTCGACGCGGTGCGGGCCGACCCGCGGTACGAGACCATCGTCCTCCCGGTTGGAAGCGGCCTCGCGGTCAGCACGCGGGTCGAATAGGCGCTCGAAGTCGGCGCGCGCGCCGGCCGCCGCGCACCGACGTTCGCCACGCTTTTGAGCGCCGACCCCGACCCTTCGGGTATGTTTGGAGGCGGCGGGATGAACCCGCGAAAGATGAAGCAGATGATGAAGCAGATGGGCATCGACGTGACGGAGCTCGAGGCCGAGGAGGTCGTCATCAAGACGGCCGACGAGGAACTCGTCTTCAGCGACGCCCAGGTCACGCGCATGGACGCGCAGGGCCAGGAGACCTACCAAATCGTCGGCGAGCCCGAGACGCGCGAACTCGGTGCCGGTGACGACGGCGGCGACGAGTCCACCGAGGCCGCCGACGCCATCCCGGCCGACGACGTGGCCATCGTGGCCCAGCGCGCCGGCGTCCCCGAGGACGAGGCCCGCGAAGCGCTGGAGGCCGAAGACGGCGACCTCGCCGCGGCCATCGCGCGACTGGAGTGATACTCCTCGTCCACGGGGACCGGGAGTACCTCCGAGCGCCCGGCGACGAACTCCACACCGACCTCGGGATGCTCACCGTCCCCGAGGACGTGGAAGCCGGTCAGACGCTCGAAACCCACATCGGCGAGGAGTTCCTCGTCCGCGAGCCGCGCGGCCCGGACCTCTTCAACCACTTCGAGCGCACCGGCGCGCCGATGATGCCGCGCGATATCGGCCTCATCGTCGGCCACACCGGCGTCGCGGCCGGCGAGCGCGTCCTCGACGCGGGCACCGGCACGGGCGTCCTCTCGGCGTACCTTGGTCGCCTCGGCGTCGACGTGACGACGTTCGAACGCGACGCCGAGTTCGCCGACGTCGCCCGCGAGAACATGCGACTCGCCGGCGTCGAACAGCGCGTCGACGTTCGCACCGGCGACATCACCGACGAGGTCGACGACCTCGCGGACTCGAAGTTCGACGTGCTGACGCTCGACACCGAGAACGCGCCCGAGGTCGTCCGCCACGCGCCCGACCTGCTCGTGACCGGCGGCTACGTCGCCGTCTACTCCCCGTTCGTGGAGGGCACGCGCGCGGCCGTCGAAGCCGCAAGAGAGGTTGGCCTCTCGGACGTGGAGACGTTCGAGACTATTCAGCGACATATGGACTTCAACGACCGCGGGTCGCGCCCCTCGACCGCCGGCGTCGGCCACACCGGCTACCTCGTCTTCGCCCGCAACGAGTGAGCGAGTCCGACGCAGTCGGGCCACGCTCTTCGACCCGTTCGCGTCGTCTCACCCGACGCGGCGAATCACGCGAAACAACTCTTCTCTGAACCGCTCCGGGTCGATTGCCTCGCGGAGCCCCGCCGCCGTCTCCGCGTCGCCGCCGCGGACCTCGCGGGGGTACGCGCCGCCGGTCAGGAGGAACTCACCGTCGACCGGCGTCACCGCGAGGTAGGCGTCGGCCGCGAGTTCGACCCCGGCGAGTTCGACGGTCGCGGCGTAGCGAACCACGTCGGCCTCGGCTTCGGTCTCCGCGCCGCTGGAATCGGGCTCGCCGTCGGCGGAATCAGTCTCGTCGCCACCGCCGCCGACTCGCACCCGGAGCGTCCGCGACTCGACGCGCCGAACGTCGGAGAAGCCGCGGGCTTCGAGGCGCGACCGGAAGCCGGCGCTCGCGCGTTTGCCGACGAGTTTCGTCAGCGCCTTCGACGGCGGCGTGTGCGGCCGAATTTCGAGGCGGCTGGCGAACAGAAAGCGCCACGGGCCGTCGGCGGTCGCCGGGACGCGCTCGCGGATGGCGGCGTCTTCGTAGACGACGGTCCGGGCGACGACGCTGACGGGACCGAGTTCGAACGGGCGGTCCGTCGCGTCGCTGACGCGGACCCACCCGTCGAGCGGCGGGAGCGTCGGCGGGGCGAGCGCGTCGGACATACCCCGCGTTACGGACGGAGGGCTGAAAAAGGCGAGTCGCTTAGTGGTCGTCTTCGCGCCACTTGTGGTCGCACTCGACGCAGGTGAAGAAACGCGTCTCGGACTCGTCGGCCGAGCGAATCTGCTTCATCTCGTAGCGCGCCACGTCGTGGCCGCACTTCGGACAGATGGTCTTCGTCGTCGGGCCGATGTCGGCGTTGTCCACGTCGGACATGTCGACGACCTCGCTGGACTCCTGGCCCTCGGTCGTGACCATCGACTTCTCCTTTTCGCTGTCGCGCGCTTTCTCGTGGCCGTTCGGACAGACCCAAACGCCGTCTTGCGGCGTCATCAGGGACCCGCAGTCGTCGCAAAACTCCATGATAGTACGTCCTACCGCTTGAAGGACTTAAGCGTCAGGATTGCGACGCGCTCGCGGGGGTGAGCGCTGAAAAAAGCCGGTGCCGAGCGGGCGACTCAGGCGTCGCCGTCGGACTGCCCCGGTTCGCCGAGCGCCTCGATGGGCATCGCGTTGTTCAGTTCGTAGTACAGGTCCTTCGCGTCGGTGAACTCGCTCGTGAGGCAGTTCCGGACTAACTCACCGAGGTCGGCGTTCCCGTCGGCCATGAGCACCGTCACACCGTCGAGGGAAGTCGCGGCGTCCCGGCGCGAGACCGGGTACGAGAGGTCTTCGAGGAGGGATTCGACGCGACCGAGCGTGATGGATTCTTGCACGATTATTCATTATACATAGAGCGTATTAGCAGTTGTAGGAGCCGTGCTAGCACGACTATATTGGGGAGATAGCGAGGCTGAGTTGCCGATAACGCCGTCGAAAAGGATTCTCCCGCTCGTTTTCCTATTCGAAGTCTGGGTCGCGCTTGTCGAGGAACGCCTCCATCCCCTCGCGCTGGTCGTGGGTGCCGAACAGGCCGCTCCAGACGCGGGCCTCGAAGTCGAGCGCGGCGTCTCGCGGCGCGTCGTGGGACATGTTGATGGCGGCCTTCGCGCCCGCGAGGGCGTGCCGCGGCTTCGACGCGAGTTCCGCGGCGAGTTCCTCGACGTGCGATTCGAGTTGGTCGTGGGCGACGACTTCGCCGACGATGCCGTACTCGTGGGCGTCGCTGGCGTCGATGCGCTCGCCGAAGAAGATGAGCCGCCGCGCGACCTCGTCGCCGACGAGCGCCGGCAGGCGGACGCTCCCGCCCCAGCCGGGCATGATGCCGAGGTCGATTTCGGTCTGCCCGAGGAGCGCGCGCTCGGAGGCGACCCGGAGGTCGCACGCCAGCGCGAACTCCATGCCGCCGCCGAAGGCGTAGCCGTTGATGGCCGCGACGGTCGGCGCGGGGAACTCCTCCAAGCGCGTCGCGATGCGGTGGCCCTGCTCGGCGTACGCCTGCGCGGCGGGCGACCCGATGTCCTTCATGTAGCTGATATCCGCGCCCGCGATGAACGCCTTCTCGCCCGCGCCGGTGAGGACGACCACCCGCGCGCCGCCGTCTTCGGCCTCGTCGAGGGCGTCTTCGAGCGCGTCGAGCGTGTCCGCGTTGAGCGCGTTCATCTGCTCGGGGCGGTCGATGGTGATGGTCGCCACGTCGCCGTCCCAGTCGAGTCGGAGGGTGTCCCAGCTCATAGTCGAGCCGACGCAAGGGACAGGGATAATAATTAACGTTCGGCGGTCGCGCTGAAGAATCCAGAACAACGTTATACCCCCTCCGTCGAATCCACCGATATGACGCTCTCCGACGAGGCGAAAGAACGCCTCGCCGACATCGTCCGGCTCCAGCCGACGAAGAACAAGGAGTTACAGAACCGCTGGGACCTCGAAAGCGGGAGCGAAGTCCACCGCTACCTCGAATCCGAGCTGAAAGACTACTACTACCGCGACGACAACAGCCTCATCCGCGCGACGGCCGAGGCGGCCGAACTCGTCGGCGTCGAACCCGGCGTCGAGGGCGACGACGAGGCCGAGTCCGTCCCGAGCGTCATCCGCGTCCCCTCGCTCGAAGCCCGCGTCTTCGAGGTCGTCGCCGGCCCCGACGAGCGCTCCGAGAGCGTCGTCAGCGTCCTCAACAAGCTCCGAGACGAGTTCGACATCGACCCCGACGTGGACGACGTGCGCCGCGCCCTCCAGAGCCTCCGCCGGAAGGGCGTCATCGAGGTCGTCTACCGGACCGTCCCCACGTTCCGCCTCGCCGTCGAGCGCGACGAGGTCGACGTGGAAGTCGTCTAATCCCCGTTTCCGCGGTCGCTACGCTCGCCGCTCGAACACCAGCGCGTAGTGGTACGGCGGGATGTCGATTTCCGCCGTCACCGCGAGGTCGGTCGCATCCTCGACTATCTCCGCTGTCTCCTCGGGACCGAGACGCAGGTCGGTCGGGGGGCCGCGGGGCTCGCCGGCGATTGTCGTCTCCGACCGGGAGAGCGGTCGCCAGTTGACGACGACGAACCGGCCGTCGTCGGCGAGGACCGACGCGACTTCCGTCAGGAACTCGTCGCGGTCGTCGACCCCGTGGAACGCGTTCGCGAAGAGCGCCACGTCGACGGGGTCCGAGAGGTGCGTCGATAGCTCGCGGGCGTCGCCGCGGACCGTCACCACGTTGTCGATGCGCTGCTGGTCGGCGAGGTGTTCGAGTTCCGCGACCAGTCCGTCGTCGAGGTCGACCGCGTACACCGGGGCCGGCGCGACGATTCGCGCCGCGGGGAGCGCGAAGTAGCCGTTTCCACAGCCGATTTCGGCGACGGTATCGCCCGACGACAGCCCGAGTTCCCGAAGCGTCTCGCCCGGCGTCGGCCAGAGCTTTCCCCACCAGTCCCAGTCCGGCAGGCTCGTGTTCTGGAATCGTTCCATATCGCTCGGTCAGAGAGGCTCGGATTTAGGCGTTCTCACTACCGCGTTCGGCGCGGTCTCTGGCGCGCTCGCGCCGCGCCTCCAGAACCCGTCGCACGCCCTTCCCGGGGCCGCCCTCGATTGGCCAGCCCTTCATCCGCCACGACGGGGGCTCCGGCTCGAACGACGGACACGAGTGGGCGCACTCGCGCTGGCTCTGATAACAGTCTTTCGCGGCGCACCGCGGGACGAGCGCCCGGCCGCGCCGGTCGAGTTCGAAGTGCCGGCAGTCCGGTCGCATCGTGTCCACGTAGTTCCGCCAGCCGCGGTCGTAGGCGCGCTCGGCGAGGACGAGTCGCCGCCGGGCGTCCGCCGGGTCGGGCGAGAGCGAACTCGGGTGCCACAGCACCTCCGCCGAGTCGCCGTCGATGCCGAGGATGCCGACTTCCACCGGGAGGTCCTCAAGCAGGGCGGGTTCGACCCGTCGCCCCGTCACCTCGGTGGCGACCCAGACCTCGTCGGCGAGCGCCCGCGACACGTCGTGTTCGAGTTGGTCGGCGAGCGCGCGGGCGGCGCTGGCGTCGAGGTTCGGCTTGTTCTCGATGGCGACGACGCGCTCGACCCAGTCGGGGTACGGCGCGGTCCGGCGGTACTCGACGCGGTTCCGCGAGCCGCGGCGCTTCTCGACGAGCCCGAGTCCCGCGGCGCGGTGGACCGCCGGCACGACGTGTCGCCACGGGAAGTCGGGTTCGGGGATGGCGTCTCTGTACCACGCCCACTCGGCGGGCGCGTGGCGGACGACGCGCAGGAGGTCCGAGTCGAAGCCGTCGGTCGAGAGGGCGCGCCGGGCGGCGAACGCCTCGGGGGCGACCTCGACGACGACGGTGTCCCAGCGGCGCTCTCGGGTGCCGAGCTGTCGGGCGACGAACGCGGGGCGCGGGCCGTCGGGGTGCCACGCCAGTTCGGCCCAGCGGCAGACCCGTAGCTCGAAGGCGAACTCGGGGTCGCGGTCGGCGGCGTCGCTCACGACCGGGAGTTGCGGCGGGGAGCCGAAGGCGTTTCGGTCGGGCGGCTTCGGCGCGCGGCCCGACGACGACGCAGCCGACGCCGCGGGTGTTGCCGTCCGCGCCGCCTGCGCCCCCCGCGCCGACTCGCGGCGCTGTCGCTCGCGGGCGTCGCGTCTCGGGCGTCGGCCGAACCGACCGACGCTACTTCAGGTACTTGTGTTCGCCCTCGTTCCGCTCGGCGAGTTCGTCGAGGAACTCGTGGGCGCGCTCGAATATCTCGCGGGGGCCGTCCTGCGTGATGGTGTTGATGGCCTGCTCGTAGTCGCGCCACTGGAGGTCGCGGTGCTCCGTCGAGAGCTCCGCGGACGCCTCGAACGAGCGTGCGATAAAGAGGTGGACCGTCTTGTGAATCGTCGTACCGTTCGCCTCGAAGACGTAGCTGTAGTCCTCGCGGAAGCCGTCGATGAGGCGGAAATCTTGGATTCCAGCCTCCTCTTTGACCTCCCTGATTGCCGTTTGCTGAAGCTCCTCGTCCCCTTCGACCCCGCCTTTCGGGAACTCCCAGTCCCCGGGACGGCTCTTCAGGAGTAAGTACTCCCTCCGGCCGCGGGTGTCGCGGAAGAGAATGGCTCCAGCGCTGACCGCTTCGACTGCCATTACCCGAAATAAACGTGCCACCCTTTAAGAGGGTATCGGAGGCTGTAGCGCGTTCGCACGGTTTTTTACTCGGGATTCGGTGTGTGGAGCCCAGCAGTCCCGGTTCGTGTAGATGCGCTTTTACCGTCGGAGCGTGCAACAAGCAGTAGTACCCAGCTATGGCCTTCGTCACGAAACTCACCTTTCAAAGCGGTGATAAGGCGGTCCTCGACCGAGTGGTCGACGACCTCAAGCAGTTCATCGAGCGGAAGGGCGCGGAGTGCCGCGGCCCTCACTCCGACCAGCCGAAACAGGTGAGCGTCCCGCAGTACCGGACGCTCCAGCCCGGCGATCAGTTCTCGTCGTGGTCCTACCCCGTGTACACCCGTCGGCTCGAAATCCACGGCGCGGACCAAATCGCCCGCGAGGTCGGCCTCAAGGAGTTCCCCGACAGCGTCCACCTCGAAATCGAAGTCGAACAGAAGAAACCGCTCGGTCACCGTCGCTGACGGCGGCGACGGAACGCAAAAAGAGACGCGGGCTGCGCTTTTTCGCCCCGGTTTTTCGGCCGCTCAGACGTCCGGTCCGAGCACCTCGACCACGTCACCGGTACCGACGTGGTTGGCCGCGTCGAACGACGTGACCTCAAGCCGAATCTTGTCCTCGACGGCCGCGTCCTCGCCGTCTTCGACCCGGATGACCGAGTCGCCGATGCGGACGGTGAGCCCGTCGCCGTTGCGCTCGCTGACGTAGGCCGTGATGACCTCGCCGGGTTCGAACGTCGGTGTCGCGGTGCGGAACGTCCAGCCGGCCAAGAGCTTGCCGAGGCGGCTCATACGCGGCTCACCTCCTCACTCGTGCGGTCAGAGACGTACTCGCGGCCGTAGCCGGTCCACGCGGCGAACAGGAACACCGCCACGAGGAACCAACCGTGGAACACGTAGGGGAAGACCGACGCGGGGTTCACGAGCATCTCGGCCGTGAACCACGGCGTCGCCTCGCCGCCGACGAGGCCCTGCATGGCCCCGTAGCCGGCCAGCAGGCCGCCGCCCCAGGGGAAGATGTACCCGAGCGCCGAGGTGTTGGCGTCGAGGATGTTGGCGCGGCGGTAGCCGTTGATGTTGAAGCGCTTGCCGAGGGTGGCGATGTAGGGCGCGATGGCGATTTCGGCCGCCGTGTTGATGGTGACCGTCGCGTTGACGAGCGCCGTCCCGACGACCATCGTGGTCTCCGCGCGGCGGACCGTCGTGGCGACGCGGTCGATGACGAGCTCCTGAATCGCGTCGAAGCCGCCGCCGGCGCGCATGATTTCCGCGCCCGCGACGAGCAAGAGCGTCAGGACGATAAGCGGGAAGAAGCCGGCCGCGCCGGAGTAGACGCTCCCGCCGACGCCGACCTGTCCCGCGGGGACCGTCTCGACGACGGCCCCGACGAGCGGGAGCGCCTCGACCGCCTGCGTCAGGCCGTTCTGCGGCGCGCTGAACAGGAGCATGCTCCCGGCCGAAACGTCCACGAGGTTCGCCGCGCCGAGCGCGACGTTGAACGCCGCCGCGAGGAGCAGCCCCCACGAGACGGCCTCGATGATGTGTCGGCCGCGGACGGCGAGGACGATGACGAGGGCGATGTCGAGCAGGTGGACGAGCCCCCACGGCGACACCGACGCCGAAACCTCACCGGCCACGTCGATGTGCGGCATACCGCCCCAGACGCCGGGGATACCGAAGCCGGCGACGAGGTACGCCGCGATTGCGAGCGCCGCCGCGACGACGGCGTACTTCACGCGGGACGCGACGACACCGCCGATGTCGGCGTCCTGCGTGACCGCGGAGACGATGGTGGTGTCGCTGACGGGCGCGAGGTTGTCCCCGAACACCGCGCCGGAGAGAATCGCGCCGAACAGCAACACGGGGTTCGCGCCGAGGAGCAGTCCCGCCGGGAAGACGAGACTCGTGAAGGCGATTGCGGTGCCGTAGCCGGTGCCGATACCGGTCGCCAACAGCGCCGCGAGCAGGAACGTCACCGCCGGGAACAGCCCCGGACCGACGTTCAGGACCGTGGCCGCCCAGACGAGGCCGTCCACGAAGCCACCGACCTGAATGGTCTCTGCGAACATGCCCGCCCAGAGCCACGCGACGACCGCCGTCGCGGCGACCCGACGGGTCATGCCGGCGAAGATGACGTCCGCGTAGTCCTTCCAGTCTCCCCGGACGAACAGCAGTCCCGCGATGAGTCCTGTCAGCATCCCCGCGACGAGGCCGGTCGTATCGCCGATACCGAGGATACCGCTCTGGAAAATCGCCCACGCGATGAACAGGGCGATGGGCAGGGCGCTCACGAGGCGCCCGCCGCGGAAACTGAGCTCGATGTCCGGTTCTTCTGGCATCGTTTGTCAGAGATTGACTGGGGTATATAATAGGCACGAATTTCCTCCAACTATTTCTTCCAAACTTGCGTTTCTCGGCCACGAAACGTCGGGAGCGTTTATCATCGCCGGGGCAAAAGAGTCCAGACATGAGCCACCGAGCGACGATGGACGACCTCGTCTCGCTTCGCCGCGACCTGCACCGCCACCCCGAACCGGCGTGGCGCGAGTTCTACACCACCGCCCGCCTCGTCGACGAACTGGAGACGCGCGACCTCGACGCGCTCTACGTCGGCCCGGAGATACTCGACGCCGACGAGCGCATGGCCGTCCCCGACGACGCCGAAATCGACGCATGGGTCGAGCGTGCCCGCGAGGCCGGCGCGCGCGAGGACGTCCTCGACCGCCTCGCCGGCGGCTACACCGGCGCGGTCGCGGTCGTCGAACGCGGCGAAGGCCCGACCGTCGGCCTCCGCGTCGATATCGACGGGCTCCCCATCACCGAGTCCGAGGACGGCGACCACCTCCCGACTGCCGAGGGCTTCCGCTCCGAGAACGAGGGCTTCATGCACGCCTGCGGCCACGACGCCCACGCGACAATCGGGCTCGGCGTCCTCGACGCCGTCCTCGACTCCGACTTCGAGGGGACGTTCAAGGTGTTCTTCCAGCCGAGCGAGGAACTCGTCGCCGGCGGCAAGGCCGTCGCCGAGGGCGGCCACCTCGACGACGTGGACTACCTGCTCGCGCTCCACGTCGGCCTCGACCACCCGACCGGCGAGGTCGTCTGCGGTATCGACGGCTTCCTCGCGGTGTCGCACTTCCGCGCCGAGTTCACCGGCGCGCCGGCCCACGCGGGCGCGAAGCCGGAGGAGGGAAAGAACGCGAACCTCGCGGCCGCGGCGGCCGTCCAGAACCTCTACGGCATCTCCCGGCACTCCGACGGCGCGACCCGCGTCAACGTCGGTCTGATGGGCGGCGGCACCGCCACGAACATCGTCGCCGAGGAGGCGTTCATCGAGGGCGAGGTCCGCGGCGCGACGACCGAACTCATGGAGTACATGGAAGACCGCGCCCACACCGTCATCGAGTCGGCCGCCGCGATGCACGACTGCGAGGTCGAAATCGGGGTCGAAGGGAAGGCGCCGAGCGCCCGGAGCGACGACGCGCTCGCGGCCATCGTCGGCGGCGTGAGCGAGGGCGTCGAGGGCGTCGACTCCATCCTCGACCGCGACGACCTCGGCGGGAGCGAGGACGCGACCTACCTCATGCAGCGCGTGCAGGACCACGGCGGCCTCGCGGCCTACGTCGGCGTCGGCACCGACCACCCCGGCGGCCACCACACCCGGACGTTCGACGTGGACGAAGCGACCATCCGCATCGCCGTCGACGTGCTCGCCGGAAGCGTCGAACGAATCGCGGCCGACCGACCCTGAGCCGACGAAGACGAGCCTGAGACGCGCCGAGAGCGTCGTTCGAGCGACCTCCGCCCGCCGCGACCCGACGGAACCGGCGCGCGCTCGGCCGAAGCGTCCGCGACGAACCGCCAGCGGTTATTTGTCCCCCCCGTGCATAGCCGCCAGCGATGGGGCTCCTCGGAGACGAATCGACCGAAGACGCCGACCTACGTCCGGGTCTCGCAGTCGTCGGCCTCGCCGTCGGCGTCGCGGTCGTCCAAGTCGTCGCCTTCCCCGACAGCCCCGAGACGCGCTGGCTCCGGTTCGCCGTCGAACTCCTCTTGATTCCGATTCCCGTCGCCGGCGCGTTCGTCATCGGCAGCGTCCGCGACACGCAGGCGGTCTGGCGGCCGCTGTACGCCGGAACCGCGCTGTTCACCGTCTACGCCGTCACCGACGCGGTCGACGAGGTCGTCACCCAACCCGAGGCGTTCACGCTCGTCTTCGAAGACGGGACGCTCCTCGTCGGGTCGGTCGCGCTCGCGGTCGGCGCGTTTCGGTGGTCGACCCACCGCGACGCCCGCGAGTCGGACCTGCGCCGCCGCAACGACCGGCTCGACCAGTTCGCGTCGGTCGTTACCCACGACCTCAGAAACCCGCTGAACGTCGCCCAGATGCGGCTCGAACTCGCCCGCGAGGGCCACGGAACCGAACACCTCTCGACGGTCGCCGACGCCCACGACCGGATGGAGGCGCTCATCCAGGACGTGTTACAGCTCGCCCGAGCCGGCGAGTCGGTCGGCGAGGTCGAGCCCGTCAGCCTCGCCACCGTGGCCGCCGACGCGGTGACGAACACCAGCCTCGGGGCCTCGGGGCTCACCGTCGAGGCCGACGCGAAGTTGCTCGCCGACAGAGGGCGGCTCACCGCGGTCTTCGAGAACCTCTTTCGGAACTCGGTCGAACACGGCTCGACGAGCCGCCGGAACGCGTCCGACGACGCCGTGGAACACGGTTCCACGGGCAGTCGGATTTCGTCCGACGACGCCGTCGAGCACAGTTCGGCAGGGAGCCGACCGTCGCCCGACGAGGCACCGAATCCGGGGGTCAGACGACCGGTTCCCGACGCCACCGACGGCGGGTCGCCCGGCGTCAACGTCCGCGTCGGCCCGCTGGAGGGCGGCTTCTTCGTCGAGGACGACGGCCCCGGCATCCCGCCGGAAGAACAAGAGCGCATCTTCGAGTCGGGCTACACGACCGACCCGCGTGGGACCGGTCTCGGCCTCGCCATCGTCGCCGGCGTCGCCGACGCCCACGGCTGGGAGGTGACGGCGACGACCGGCGAAAAGGGCGGTGCCCGGTTCGAGTTCCGAAACGTCTCGTTCGCGGAGGAGTCCGGGGTCAGTACTTCGGGTCCGCGCCCGTGAGTTCGTAGATGTCGTCCATGATGCGGTCCCGCTCGACTTTCCACCCTTCGAGGGCGCTCGGCCGACTCGGATAGCGGCCGTAGTGGGCCAGCAGTTCGTCGGCGAGGCGCTTGATTTTGAAGAACTCGTAAATCTGGTTCCAGTGACCGTAGCTCGACGCCGCGGTCTGCGCGAGGAGGACGGGACCGAACGAGGTCGTCCCGGAGTAGAGCGCTTCTGCGAGCTTCTCGCCGGGGAGGGAGGCGATGAGACCCATCAGGTCGTCCACGTCGACGGCGGTCGAGAGGATGTTGTACACGTCGAGGCTGGCGTAGCGGCCGCCGAAGTGGTCCATGACGCGCTGGTTGTAGCGCCAGAGCATCTCCTCGCCCACGTCGCCCGCTTCGAGCGCGATAGCGGCCTGCTCGCCGGCGTACTTGCCGGCGTAGGCCGCGCCGGCGATGCCGCCGCCGGTCGTCGGGTTGACGTGGGCCGCGGCGTCGCCGACGGCCATGTACCCCGGCGCGGTCGCCGAGTCGTAGGGTCGGCGGGTCGGGAGGGCGGCACCGAGTTTGTCGATGACCTCCGCGCCCTCGAACTCGGGGCGCTCGCGGAGGTCCTGCTTCAGGTCGTCGACGAGTTTCATCGGATCTTCGGTCATCTGGAAGCCGAGGCCGGCGTTGATGGTCGTCTCCGTCCGCGGGAAGTACCAGACGTAGCCCGCGGCGATGTCGGCCGGCTTGAACACGAGCGCGTCCGACCACTCGACGGGTTCGGGAACCTCGACGACCTCGCGGTACGCCGACGAGAAGTGCTGGTAGGAGACGTTCGTGTCGAAGGTGGCGTCGGAGAAGTCCACCTTGTCCTGCAGGAGCGACAGCGAGCCAGCGCCGTCGATGACGATGTCGGCGTCGTACTCGACGACCTCGCCGTCGTGCTTGCCGACGATGCCGGTGACGGTGCCGTCGTCGTCCTGTTTCACGTCTTGGACGACCGTGTCGTAGTGGAGTTCGGCGCCGGCCTCCTCCGCGCCTTCGATGATGAGACGGCCGTACTCCCAGCGGTCGATGACGGCGAGTTCGCCGGGGACCGGGATGTCGAGGACGGTGTCCTCCTGCGGAATCTCGAAGCGGCCGTGGTCGACCTCGGTGTTGGTGAACGCGGGCTCGATTTTCGACTTCGGAATCGCCTCGGGGAAGGCGTCAGCACCTTTCAGGGCGTCCCCGCAGGCGATGTGCCCCGCTTCCTCCGCGGGCTTTCGCTCGACGATGGTCACGTCGTAGCCCGCGTTCGCGATGGTGGCGGCGGCGTAACAGCCGGAGGTTCCCGCGCCGACGACCACCACGTCCACGGACTGGGTCCGTGGGCTCGCCGAGGACTCCTCGGCGGTGTCGTTCTCGTCTGTGGACATGGTATCACCTCCATATCGCGGGCTGAAAACTCTTTACTCCCGCACCGACCGCGCGAGCCGAGTCCGACGGGGGCCGACCCCACCGAGACGCGGCGCTCGAACGGGCGAAAACGGAGAAACAGGAAAGAGAGAACGGAAACGCGAGGGTTCCGGGCCGCTCAGCGGTTGTCGTCGCCGGTGTCGTAGTGCTCGCCCGCCGCCTCCGGGATGCGGGTGCGGCCGACGAGCGCGAGGATGACGAGAACCGTCACGTACGGAATCGTCTGGATGAGCGAGTCGGGGATGGCGTAGCCGGGCACCTGCTGGAGGCGAATCTGGGCGGCCTCCAGCCCCGCAAAGAGGAACGACGCGCCGAACGCGCCGATGGGGTTGTAGTTCCCGAAGAGGTACGCCACGATGGCGATAAAGCCCTTCCCGTTGACCATCGTCTGGTTGTTCCCGACGAACTGGCCGAGACCGAGCGACAGCGCGGAGCCGCCGATGCCGGCGAGGAAGCCCGAGAGGAGCACGCCCGCGTAGCGGACGCGGCTCACGTCGACGCCGACGGTGTCGAGCGCCTTGGGGTTCTCACCGGACGCGCGGACGTGGCGGCCGAACGCCGTGCGGTTCAGGACGTACCACGACGCCGGGACCGCGACGAGCATCATGTACACCGCGGGGTCGGCGTCGAAGAACGCGCCGAAAAACGGGATGTCCGAGAGGACGGGAATCGTCCACGTCCCGAGGGTCGTCCCGAGGTTGTCGGTGTTGACGCCGCCGTAGTAGACGGTCGCCGCGAACGGCGCGAGGCCGAGCGCGATGAGCCAGACGGCGAGGCCGGCGATGATTTGGTCGGCCTTGAAGCGGATGCAGACCACGGCGAACAGCGCCGAGAACAGCACCGACGAGAGGATGCCGGCGAAGAAGCCGATCCAGATGGCCGGGAGACCGACGACGGTCATCTCGGGGCCGACGACGGCCGTCGTGATGACCGCGGTGAACGCCGAGATGATGAGGAGGCCTTCCAGTCCGATGTTCACCACGCCGGCCTTCTCGGAGAAGATACCGCCGAGCGCGGCGAAGGTGATGGGCACCGAGAGCCGGAGCGCCGACGAGAGCGTGCTCCGACTCGTGAGGATGGCGAGGAAGTTGCCCCAGATGCTGCTCGGGAACGCGAGACCGAGGAGCGCGATGAGCAGGAAGACGCTCAGCGCCCCGCCGGCGAGGGTCGCTCTGTAAGACAGTTCGGTGTCGCGGAGCCGGTCGATAGTGGTCGTACTCATTCGTCGTCACCTCCGAGGCGGCCGCCGTCCGTGGCCACGGTCTCGCGGTCCGGTTCGAGGTCGATGGTGGAGCCGAGCATGCGGAAGAACTCGGGCATCGCGACGAACAGGATGATGAGGCCGCGGAGGACGCCGACGAGCTGTTTCGGGACGCCGGTCCCGAACTGGACCGCGAGCGAGCCGGATTTGAGCGTCCCGAACAGGAGCGCCGCCGGGACGACCCCGAACGGGTTGTTCCCCGCGAGGATGGAGACGGTGATGCCGTCGAACCCGAGCGCGGGGACGCCGGCCTGCCACTTGCCCATGACCATGAGCACCCAGATAGCGCCGCCCATGCCGCCGAGCGCGCCGGAGAGGAACATGCTCGTGACGGTCGTGCGCTTGGCGTCGACGCCGCCGTACTCGGCGGCCTCGGGCTGTTCGCCGCTCGTCCGGAGGTCGTACCCGAACGAGGTCTGTTCGAGCAGGAACCAGACGGCGACGACGAGCGCGAGGCCGAACGCGAGCGCGAGAATCGAGAAGTCGCCGCCCTGCGGGAACGCCACCGGGAGGAGCGTCGCCCAGTCGGGAATCGGCGTCGTCTCGACGACCTGCGAGTCGGGGTTCCCGAAGAACTCGCTGACGAGGACGAACGCGATCTGCGCCGCGATGAAGTTCAGCATGATGGTCGTGATGACCTCGTTGGCGTCGGCGTAGGCCTTGAGCGCGCCGGGAATCGCGCCGTAGAGGCCGCCGACGAGCGCGCCGATGACGACGGCGAGCGGAATCAGGATGAGGCCGCCGACGAGTCCCGACGGGAGCAGCGGCGCGACGAAGAACGAAAACAGCGCCGTCGCGAGGCCGCCGAGGACGAGCTGTCCCTGCGTCCCGATGTTGAACAGGCCCGCGCGGAAGGAGACGGCGACCGAGAGGCCGGTGAAGATGAGGAGCGTCGTCTCCTTGAGCGTGAGCGCGAACCCGAAGTTCAGCGGGTTCCAGTCGGGGTTGAACAGCGCGGGGTCGTTCAGGAGGAACGGCTCGCCGAGCGCCCCGTTGAACAGCACGAGGTACACTTCGACGGGGTCGTAACAGAAGCCGGTGCCGAACAGCGTCGTCGCCGCGGTCTGGCACGTCGTGATGCGGCCGGAGACGAGGATGATGACCGCGCCGACGAGCACGGCCATGATGAGCGCGGCGAAACTGATAAGGATGCGCTCCGTCGCGGAGGCGGCCGTCAGCCGCCGGAGGACGGCCTTCGCGTTCTCGGCCGCGCTCATTGGGCGTCACCCACCGGCGGTTCCGCGTCGGTCTCGGCGGCGTTGGGGCGTTCGCCGGCCATGAGCAGGCCGATCTCTTCTTCGGTGGTGTTGCGTGGGTCTACGATGTCCATGAGTTCGCCGTCGTGCATGACGCCGAGACGGTCCGAGAGGCCCTGCACCTCGTCGAGTTTCGAGGAGACGAGGAGGACCGCCTTCCCCTCCGCTCGGAGGGTCAACAGCCGCTCGTGAATGAACTCCATCGCGCCGATGTCCACGCCGCGGGTCGGGTGGGTGGCGACGACGAGGTCCGGTTCGCGTTCGAACTCGCGGCCGACGATGAACTTCTGTTGGTTGCCGCCGGAGAAGGACTCCGCGTCGGCGTCGGCGTGTGGCGGTCGAACGTCGTATTCGTCGATGATTCGCTCCGCGTGGTCGCGCGCGTCGGACCAGTTTATCCGGCCGTCGGCGGCGAACGTCGGGCTGTGCTGGCTCCCGAGGATGCCGTTTTGGACGAGGTCGAAGTCCATCACGAGCCCGCGCTCGTGGCGGTCTTCGGGGATGTACGCCATCCCGTCGGCGATGCGGGAGCGGCGGGAGGCGTCGGTGATGTCTCCGCCCTTGTAGGAAATCGATCCCTCGGTCGGCGTCCGCAGGCCGGTGATGGCCTCGACCAACTGCGACTGGCCGTTGCCGTCGACGCCGGCGATGCCGAACACCTCGCCCTCGCGGATGTCGAACGACACGTCGGAGACCGCGGGGATGCCGCGGTTGTCCTTGGCCGAGAGGTGCTGCACCGAGAGCACCTCGTCGCCCGGTTCCTGCGGTTCGGCCTTCGGTTCGAGGAGGACCTCGCGGCCGACCATCAGTTCGGCGAGTTCCTCGTTGGACGTCTCGTCGGCCTTCACGGTGCCGACGTTCTTCCCGTTTCGGAGGACGGTGATGTCGTCGGCGGCGTGCATGGCCTCCCCGAGCTTGTGGCTGATGAAGATAATCGTCTTGCCCTGTGCGGTCAGCTCCTCGAAGACGCGGAACAGCTCTTCGACCTCCTGCGGGGTGAGGACCGCGGTGGGCTCGTCCAGAATGAGGATGTCGGCCCCGCGGTAGAGTGCTTTCAGAATCTCGACGCGCTGTTGAACGCCGACGCTCACGTCCTCGATGGCGTCGTCGGGGTTCACGTCGAATCCGTATCGGTTCGAGAGGTCGATGACCTCTTGGCGCGCGCGCTCCCGGTCGACGGTCGTGCCGAACCACTTGCGCGGTTCGTTGCCGAGGACGATGTTCTCGGCGACCGTCATGGGGTCGACCAGCATGAAGTGCTGGTGAATCATACCGATTCCGGCGTCGATAGCGTCCGCGGGCGAGTCGAAGTCCCGCGGTTCCCCGTCCACGTGGACGGTCCCCTCCGTGGGTTCGTAGAGCCCGTAGAGGATGTTCATCAACGTCGTCTTTCCGGCCCCGTTTTCTCCCAGAAGTGCGTGCACCGTGCCGCGCTCGACGGTCAGGTCCACGTCGTCGTTCGCCACGACGCCGGGGAACCGTTTTGTGATTTCGTCGAGATGAACAGCGGTGCTCATCTTGAGCCTTTTTTCGGGGGGGTTCGCTTAAACTCGTGGGATTCGAGTCGGCGCGGGAGTGGTCCACACGGAGCGTCGCGGCGATTCTCGGTGGATTCGAACTGTTCAACCCACGGGCATGTTCGGCTGTCCGCGGTGCGGAACCGGCAATATTGGCCCCATCATTCCGGATGCCGTCGCTCGGGACGCGGCGTCGAAAGAAATGCGAGTGTCGGGTCGCGGGATTACTCGGTCGTCGTCGGAATCTCGATGTCGCCGGCGATGATGGCCTCGCGGGACTCCGAGAGCGA
Source organism: Haloferax marisrubri (assembly GCF_001469875.2). Classification (GTDB taxonomy): domain Archaea; phylum Halobacteriota; class Halobacteria; order Halobacteriales; family Haloferacaceae; genus Haloferax; species Haloferax marisrubri. The sequence continues at coordinate 355,057 of NZ_LOPW02000017.1, forward strand.
GTCCTTCACGTCCTGCGGGATTTCGGAGCCGAGTTCCGCGCCGTAGACGGCGGCGACGCCGTCCTCTTCGAGGCCGAGCGTCGTCGTGGTGCCGCCGTTGAACTCGTCGTTGACGACGTTCTCGACGGAGGTGTACACCGCCGACTCGACGCGCTTGACCATCGACGCGAGGATGACGTCGGAGTAGTTCGGTTCGGTCTGCGACTGGTCGGAGTCGACGCCGATGGCGAACTTACCCTGCTCTTTCGCCGCCTGGAAGACGCCGAGGCCCGTGCCGCCCGCCGCGTGGTAGACGATGTCCGCGCCGTTGTCGTACATCGACGTGGCGATTTCCTTCCCCTTCGCGGAGTCGGAGAACGACCCGGCGTAGGCCGCGTCGACCGTGATTTCCTCGTCCGCGTGCGCCACACCGGCCTCGAAGCCGGCCTGGAACTTCCGGATGAGCGGGGCGTCGACGCCGCCGACGAAGCCGACGTTCTTCGAGTCGGGCGTCGTCGAACCGGAGCCAGCCGAGAACTCCTGCGTGGTGAGGAGACCGGCGAGGTAGCCGACCTGGAACGAGCCCTGCTCCTCGCGGAACAGATAGCTCGCCACGTTGTCCTCGTCGACGGTGTCGTCGACGATCATGAAGTTCTGCTCCGGGAAGTTCGGTGCCGTCTCGGCGAGCGCGGACTTCTGCGCGTAGCCGATACACGACACGAGGTCGTAGTCCGGGTTCGACGACTGCGCGAACCGGCGCTGGAACTGCGGGAACTCCTCGGCCGCCGAGGGCTGCGCCTCGTCGTACTCGACGCCGAACTCCGAGGTCGCCTCCTCAATGCCGCGCTTCGCGGCGTCGTTGAACGACTTGTCACCGAGACCGCCGAGCGCGTAAACCATGCCGACGTAGGCCGACGGACCGGACTCCTCGGTCGTCTGCTCGGCCGCCGTGGTTTCCTCGCCGCCGGACGACTCGGTCGTCGTCGCCGTCGTCTCTTGGCTCCCCTCGGACGGTCCGCCCGTACAACCTGCGAGGCCCGCGATGCCCGCAACCCCTGCCGCTTTGACAAAAGAACGTCTGTCCATATCTATGAACTCCTATTGAGACAGGGGCCGCGAAAATTGCATAAAGGTGTCGTTTCGCGGTTTCAACAGCGTCGCATCACCATGTTTGCAAACCGCCGAGAACGGGTCCGCGGTTCACGTCCGCGGGCGTCGAGTTCGCGCCGCGCCGAGTCGCGTCCGCCGGGGCGAAACCGCCTCGTGTCCGCTCAGGCGTCCTCGATTTCGGCTTCGACGACCGCCGTCACCTCGTCGACGAGCGCGTCAACGTCGTCGGCCTCCGCGTACACGCGGATGTAGGGTTCGGTGCCCGACGGGCGAACCAGCGTCCACGACGCGTCGGCGAACTCCAGTCGGACGCCGTACTCGGTATCGACCGACTCGGGGGCCATCGCCTCGGGGAGCGAGGTTTCGAGCGCCGCCATCGCCGCCCGCTTCTTCTCGTCGGGGCAGGGGACGCTCACTTTGCGGTACGGGCGCTCCGTGACCGGTTCGCGCAGGCCGGCCATGCCGGACTCGGCGGCGAGGCGGGCGATGAGCGCCGCCGAGGCGACGCCGTCTATCCAGCCGCCGAGCGACGGGTGGATGTGCTTCCACGGCTCGGCCGCGAACACCACGTCGCCGCCGCCGGCGCGGGCGCTGGCGATGCCCTCGTGGAGCGCGCCGAGTCGGACGCGCTCGACGCGACCGCCGGCCTCGCGGACCCGCTCGTCGATGCGGCCTGAGGCGTTCGGCGTCGTGACGACGACGGGGTCGTCGGCGTCGGCGACGCGGACGTAATGCTCGGCGACGATGGCGATGACGGTGTCCTCGTGGACGACCTCGCCGTTCCCGTCGATGATGACGATGCGGTCGGCGTCGCCGTCGTGGCCGATGCCGAAGTCGAAGTCGCCGTCGGCGACGAACGCGATGAGGTCAGCGAGCGTCTCGGGCGTCGGCTTCGACTCGCGGCCGGGGAAGTGGCCGTCTATCTGCCCGTTGAGCGTGACGACGCGCGCGCCGAGGTCGCGGAGGACCTGCGGCGTGCCGAGCGCAGACATCCCGTTGCCGCAGTCGACGGCGACGTTGAGGCCGTCGAGGTCCGCCCCGTGCCGGCTGGCGAACTCGACGATAGCGCTTCGGTAGGCGTCGAGGACGCCGCTCGTCCCCGTCGCGCCCCAGTCGTCCCAGTCGGCCGGGGACGCGTTCGCCTCGACCCGCGTCTCGATGTCGCGTTCGAGGTCGCGGTCGTACTCCTGCCCGTCGACGAACATCTTGATGCCGTTGTCCGTCGGGGGGTTGTGCGAGGCGGTGAGCATGACGCCGCGGCGACCCCGCGAGGCGAACGCGAGCGCCGGGGTCGGGACGACGCCCACGCGGGTCACGTCCGCGCCGGCGGAGAGCAGTCCGGCCTCGACGGCGGCGGCGAGGCCCTGCCCGGTCGTTCGTCCGTCGCGGCCGACGACGAACTCGGCGGGCGCGTCCGATTCGAGCGCGGCGAGGCCGGCGGCGCGGCCGACGCTGAGGGCGAGTTCCGGCGTGACTCGCTCCGTCGCGCTCCCGCGGATACCGGCGGTGCCGAAGAGTTCCATAGTCCAGCGTTGTGGGGGTCGTACTTAGATGCTGACGGTTCGCTGGATGCGTGCGAGGCGGGCGCACGGGGCGGTCACGGCGGTCGCGGCGGGGGATAGAGCGACGGCGACCGGGCCGCCGGCGGAGACACCGAACCGGCCGCCCGAGGCAGCACGCCTTTGGCGACGGGCGACGAATCGGGGGCCATGAGCGAGCACGGTCGAACCCGCGCGCACGTCTACGTCTCGGGACACGTACAGGGCGTCTACTACCGGGCGACGACCCGCGACACCGCCCGCGACCGCGGCGTCGACGGCTGGGTGAAGAACCTCTCCGACGGCCGCGTCGAGGCCGTCTTCGAGGGCCCCCGCGACGACGTGGAGGCGATGGTCGAGTGGTGCCACGAGGGGAGTCCGATGGCGACCGTCGAGGACGTGGAAGTCACCTACGAGGAGCCGGACGGCGAGACCGGCTTCCGGGTCGAGCGCTGACGGGAACCCGACAGCCGGCCGATAACATCAACGAGACGGCCAAATCGTTCAAGCGGGGTTCGGGGAACCTGTCCCCATGCGCTTCCGGAACGACACGCGGGGAATCGGCGTCGCAAAACTGTTTTTCACGCTCGTCACGAGCGTCGGACTCGGCCTCTCGATGGGCACCTCGTTTCTCATCGTCCGCGGGCCGTTCCTCGGCGGGCCGTCGCTCGACCCGTTTCCGATGATGGCCGCGCTCGCGGTGTTCATCGTCGGCATCGTCGTCCTCTCGTGGGGGTCGACGCGGCTGTTCGGCGTGGGAACCGGGATGTGAGCAGGAACGGGAATACGAGCAGGAGCGGGAATACGAGCGGGGCGTGAGCGTCGACGCGACCCTCAGTCGGCGGTCGCCGCTGCGCCGGAGTCGCGTTCGACGCCGCCGAGGGGAACGAGCGGGTCGTTGCCGCTGAACCGGTCCCAGAGGACCAGCGCCGAGGGCAACACCAGCATCGACGCGAGGAACGAGTAGACGATGCTCGCGGCGGTGAGCAGGCCGAACTGGCCGAGGACCGAGAGCACCGCGAGGACGAGCACGCCGAGGCCGAAGACGGTCGTGAGCATGCTGCCCGCGAGCGCGCCGCCGGTGCCGCGGACCGTCCGGTCGAGCGCGGTTTCGAGGTCGTGGTCGGCGCGCTCGTCCACGAAGCGGTGGACGACGTGGACCGAGTAGTCCACGCCGAGGCCGATAGTCAGCGCGAGCACCGTCGCGGTGAAGGCGTTGAAGGAGATGCCGGCGAGTCGCATCGTCCCGGCGACGAACGTGACCGCGACGAGGATGGGCACGAGGTTGGCGAGCGCGAGCGACGGGCGGCGTTCGAGCCACCAGTAGACGAACACGAGGAACGCGCCGGTGCCGGCCATCGAGATGGCGAGGCTCTGCACCGCGGAGTCGAGGATGAGGTCCGAGATGGCCGAGAAGACGACGACCGCGCCGGTGGCGGTGCTCGGGCCGCGGAAGCGCGCGGCGACCTCGCGGGCGTCGGCGACGACCGCGTCGTCGTCCGCGTCGGCCCGCACGCGGTAGTCCACGCGCGAACTCCGGTAGTCGTCGGCGAGGTACTCGCCGGCGCGGGCGGCCGAGTCGGTGGCGAACAGCGCGTCGTACACCTCGGCGAGGTTCCGGTCGGGGACGCCGTCGCCGTCCCGGTCGTGGCGCGCGACGAGCGCGGCGAACTCGGGGTTCTCTCTGGCCTCGTCGTCGATGACCGTGAGGACGCTCGTCGAGTCGGCGCGGCGGTCCTCGACGATGAAGGTGTCCGGCGGGTCCTGTGCGACCCGGTCGAGCGTTTCGAGGTAGGCGTCGTCCGTGGGTCGGCCCTCCAGATACACCGTCACGACCCCGCTTTGGGAGGACGAAAAGCGCTCTTCGAGGAACTCGATGTCGGCGACGACGCTGTAGTCGCCCGGCGCGAAGGGCTCTGGGAGGGATTTCAGGTACGCCGGGGCCTCCGCGGGCGGCAGGAAGTCCTCCTGTCCGAACTCGGTGTCCACGCCGGTGGCGTACCACATCGCCGACCCCGAGAGGACGAGCGCGACGACGAGGACGACGGCGGGGGCGCGGAGGGCGGGCGCGACGCCGACTCGGAGGGCCGTCCCGGGCGAACTCCCCTCGCGGCCGAGCGGCGACTGGCTGAACGTCGGAATCGGGTAGCGCTCGCGGAGCCTGTCCACCTCGACTTTCGTCGCCGGGAGGAACACGCCGAACACGAGGAAGGTGAAGACGATGCCGATGGCCGCGACGACGCCGAAGTCACGAATCGGCGTGAGGTTGCTCACGAGGTTCGAGAGGAAGCCGATGACGGTGGTCGCGGTGACGATGAAGAACGCCACGAGGAGCTGGTCCGTCGCCTGTCGCATCGCCTCGCCGACGGCCAACCCGTCGGCGCGGTCCTCGCGGTAGCGGTTGACCGCGTGGATGCCGAAGTCGATGCCGACCGCGAGGAGCAGCGGCGGCACGGCTATCATAATCTGGTTGAACGGGATGCCCGCGAGGCCGAGGAAGCCGAACGTCCAGACAAGGGCCATCCCGAGCGCGGCGGTCCCCAACAGCAGGTCCACGAGGTCGCGGTAGGCGACGACGAGGAAGACGAGGATGAAGACGACGGCCGCGGGCACGACGAGGACGAGCGAGTCGGCGATGACCGTCCCGAACTCGTCGGCGATGACGCCCGACCCGAAGACGGAGATGTCGCCGCCGACGGTGGCGACGACCCGCGTGGCGGTCCGCTGAATCGGGGTGAGCGGGCTCTCGCCGCCCTGTCCCGCCCCGGCCTCGTCGGCCAGCGGAACCGAGTGCGTGACGACCGCAATCGTCGCCGAGGCGCTCGCCGCGGTCGGGTTGAAGTCGTCGGCGAGGAGGCCGGTGAAGCGCTCGTTGTCGGCGTTCTCGCGGACCGCGGCGGCGACCTCGGTGTCGGTCGCGCGTTCGAGCGCCGCAATCTGTGCGTCGAGGTCGTCGGCGTCCGGGTCGAGCGTCTCCGCGACCACGGTGGCGGCGCTGGCGGTGCCGATGACGCGGAGGTCGTCACGGTCCGAGAGGCGCTTTTGGGCCTCCAGCATCCGCAGGAGTTCGCGCTTCGTCAGGACGTTCGGGGCGCGCTGGATGAGTTGCGTGCTTCCGGTCCCGGCCTCGAACCGCGGCGAGAACTCCTCGGAGACGCGCGCGAACGCCTCCTCGGCGGGCACTTCCTCGGCGAACTGCTCGGTCCCGGCCTCGGTCGAGACGGCGCTCAGCCCCGCCCCGAACACCAGCGTGAGGACGAGGAAGACGAGGATGACGCGCCGCGAGCGGTTGACGATGCGGTGGTCGACCCAGTCGACGAACCGCTGGAACTCCAGTCGGGCCACGGCTCAGCGCCGCCCCCGCCGGCGGACGACGAGGAAGCCCGCGCCGCCGACCGCCGCGAGGAGGACCGCCGCGCCGACGAGCGGGGCCGAGAGACCGAACGGGAGGCCGCCGCCGTTTTCGGGGGCCTCGACGCGGACGGGCACGCGGTAGGCGTCGGAGATGGTCGTCTCGCCCGCCCCGTCGTCGTAGCGGAAGTCGAGTTCGACCGGGTAGTCCTTCTCCAGCGCGCCGCGGGCGGCCGACACGTCGAACACGAGCGTCGCCGACTCGCCGGGCGCGAGTTCGTCCACGAACGCCTCGGAGTCGGTAGACGAGAGGGGGTCTTCGAGGTATATCTTCGCGGAGATGTCGGTGAGCGTCTCGTCGCGGTCGTTGACGACCGTCACGCGGAGTTGCCCGTTCCGGCCCGGCGCGACGGTGCCCTCGTCGACGGTCACGCCGAACTCGGGAGTCGCGGCGGCGACGGCGACCCGGAGGTCGATGTCGTCGCCGGTGCGCCGGTCACCCTCGGCGTCGCGGTAGGCGACGGTCGCGGTGAACTGCCGGGGGCCGGCGTCCGCGTCGTCCGAGATTCCCACGTCGAACGAGAACGGGACGCGCTCGCCGGGTTCGAGGTCGCCGAGGGCGTACTCGGTCTCGGTCGCCGTCGCGCTCCCCTCGGGGAGCGAGAGCGTCACGACCGCGTTGCGCGCGAGGGCCGACCCGTCGTTGACGACGACGCCCTCGATTCGGCCCTCGTCGCCGACGCGGAGCGTGCTCGTCACGTCCGCGACGGAAAAGGACTGCTTGGGCGAGGGGATGAACCCGGCGGCGAGGTCGGGGTACTGTCGGCGCGCGCCGTCGGGGTCCTCGTAGGCGACGGCGACGCCGAGGACGTAGCCGCGGACGGACGCCTCGGAGTCGAGCGTGGCGTCGTAGACGAAGGTCCGGTTCTCGCCGGCGGGCCAGTCGGCGGCGAAACTGCTCGCGGTCTGCGCGCCGTCGAAGCTCACGTCGACCGACTGGGCGGTCACCGCGACGACGGCGTTGCGCGCGTCGAGTTCCCCCGTGTTCCGCAGGGTCAGCGCGACCGCGCCGCTGCCGCCGACGGGGACCGACGAGTCCGCGCCGACGACGGCGAACCGCACGCGCTCTTCGATTCGGACGGGCACGTCGAGGCGGTAGACGCGGCGGTGGGCGTTGTCGAACTCGTAGAACACGTCGAGGCGGAGGTTGTACTCGCCCGCGGCGACGTTCTCGGGGGCCTCGACCCGGAAGGCGACCTCGCGGGTGTCGCTGTCGTTCATCGTGCCGACGAACAGGTCGCCGGTCCTGACGGTGAAGGGCGTGTTTCGCGGGGAGAGCCTGACGCGGACGTTCTCCGCGGGCTTCGCTACGTCTTCGGTGTCCACCGGGTCGTTGGCGAACACCACTCGCACCGTCGTCTCGACGCCGGGTTCGACCACCGGGTCGACCACGTAGGCGCGGAACACGGGGACGTGGTTCGGCTCGGCTTGCTGGCCGGCGACCGAAACCGGGAGCGCGGCGAGGACGAGCAGTACGGCGACCAAGATAGCGGTGTAACTCTTCATCGTGAGGTCCCGGCGAGCGGCACCGACGGCGTCCGGGTCCGCGGATATCGGCGCGGGGGCGGCGACGGACCGACCCAACTGGTCGCTGATACGTTCTCTGCGGGGAAATACGATATTCGCCCCGTTCGAGACAGTCAGCCGGGCGAGAAGGTTCGTGTCGTCGGTTCCGGCGGCCTCAGCGGAGGCGACTCACGCGGTCCGGTCGACGCCGAGTTCGGCCATCGCGCGGACCACGACGTGGGCCTCCACGAGGTCGCGTTCCTCGACCATCGGGTCGTCGGCGTCGTCGATGACGGCGCGGGCCTCGGCGAGCATGCGGTCTTCCTGTTCGGTCTGGTCGGGTTCGTCGCGGGTGCTGTTCAGGAGCGCCTCGAAGTCCTCGCGGATGCTGAAGTCCGCGCGGGCGACGTTACACCGAGAGAGGGGGTGCATGCCGAGGTCCAAGACCAACTCGGTGACGAGTTCCCAGTCGCTCTCGCAGAACTGGAGCGTCACGTCGCCGACGATGTCGCGCCACGCGATGGGGGCGGCGTTCTCCATGAGCGTCACCGCCCGCGGCGGGACCGCGATTCGGGCGACCGTCTTCGGGTCGTCGCAGAGACAGCAGGGCTGGTCCGTCCTGCCGGTGTACATACGCGGGGTTAGGATGGGTCGTAGATGTAGCTTCGGGCCGCAGACTCGGGGCTCGAAATCAGGCGAGAACAGGGCGACGCGCCGACCGCGGCGGGCGCTCAGGGCGTTGAAACGGTCGGGTTCGAGCCCGGGGCGGGGCCGTCGAACCCGAGTAGAGGCAGCGGGAGGCGCGACCGACTGCGTGCTGGCACTGAATCACGCATTGGGCTGGGCTGGGTATTCTGTGGTGGCGACAGTGGTCGCGCCATCTATCCGATTGAACACCGTGCATAAATATCTTCTCCTCGGACGATACCACACACTATTGTTGACTATATACTAGTGTGTTTCAAGATATCTCGAATAGTTGTGCAGGATTGTCAAACTAAAAATTCGCCCCCGAGAGCGCTCGTCGGGACGCGAATCGCCATCTCCAGTCCGGCGGCGTCCACCGGCGGGGTGCTCGGGAGCGTCCCGAGAGGCCGTCGGGCCGCGGCGGCGAGGACGAGCGCGTCGAGCACGTCGTCGCGGGCCACGTCGCGTCGGAGCGTCCGGTCCAGCGTCTCGCGGTAGGCGCGCTCGGCGTCGAGGTCCCGCGAGCCGGTCGAATCGGCTTCTGAACCGTCGTCGCCGTCACCGACCCTCGCCTCGCCTCCATCGAACGCCGTCCTCAGCACGTCGAGGCGGCGGGTGCGGCCCTCGGGCGTCGATTTCGATTCCGAGAGCGGTTCCCCGGCGAACGCGGCGAAGGCGAGTTCGGGATGGGATTCGAACACTCGCTCTCGGGCGCGCGGCGTCTCCCGGAGGACGGCATCGACCTCGCGGATTTTGGGCACGAGGTGCCACGCCTGAATCGAGAGTCCCGCCCCGGTCCGCTCGCGGTTCGCCGCGCTGGCCGCCTCGTGGGAGTCTGCGTCGAGGACGGCGCGGACGGGGGCGAAGAAGACGGTGGCGGCGCGGGAGCCGAGCAGTTCGCGGGCTTCGCGGTCGCACGCGCGCCGGGCGGAGTCGGGCAGACCGACGGGGATATCGACGAGCACCCGCGCGGCGTCTCGCTCGCGGGCGAGTTCCCAGACGGCGTCGAAGTCGGGAACGACCCGTACTGAGAGGCCGTCCGCGGCGGCGACGGCGCACACCCACCCGGACCGACAGCCGTCGACGCCGATGACGGGAGATACGCGTCGCTGTGGCACGAACCGAGCTACGTCGCCGAGCAGGAGAAAAGTCCCGGATTCAGGAGTCGAGGACTGCGGCCGTCATCTGCCGGCAGGAATCGCGGAGTTCGCTGAGCGTCACGTCGATGGCCGCGTCGAGCGAGACGAGCAGTTTCACGCCGTCGTCGATAGGTACCCTGACGATGAGCGCGTCGTCGATGGCGAACGCGACGAGTTCCGGCCCGCCGATAGGGAGGTCTTCGAGCGGTTGGTCGATGGCCTCCTCGTTCGTGAGCGTCGCGACGAGCGTCTTGACGGTGTTTTCGTCGTAGCGGTCGAGAAGCGACTGCTCGAAGAAGCGAATCTGGGTCCGAACCGGCTCACACCACGCGATTGCACGGAGTGCGTCCCCGTAGGCGTCCTGCAACTCCGAGGATAGTTCTGGTGCGGGGAACTCACCGTCGTCGACGACGGTCACGTCCGCTTCCTGGTCGAGTGCGACCCGTTCGTAGGCGAGTTCGCCGAGGTCCGTCAGCCCGTAGAGTCGCCCCTTCTGCTGTGACTCCGGTACCAACAGTTCGACGATGCCCCGCTCCCGCAGTTCGGAGAGCGCCCGAGACACATGCGGCTGTGCAAGGTCGGTCTCCGCGGCGATTCGGGAGGGGAGTCCCGAACCGTGCTCCGAGAGGTACCGACACACGGCCAGTCGGTACCGAGAACTCGCAATATACCCCGCGGAATCCCACGTCTCGGTCATAAACGAGACTCTCCGCTGGTTGTTTTCATCATGATTGACACGTCCCATACTGGTATGCAATGCCAAGCGGGGTATATCTTTCGAGGGTCGAACAATACTACCATATACGTACCATATATCGCCAGAGAATGAAACACACAGGCTCTCACTCGCCCAAAGTCTGTAAGACCCGGCATCGATGCCCGTGCTCTCTCGCGGATTTCACCCGCGAGTAACGCTGGCGTAACCGGATACCCGTGTGGTTACCCGGTTACATGTATGTCAGCAAACATATATATCGGTTCGGTCTCGTACCAGGTAACGCAATGATAGTAGTACCCCCGACGACGGACCGCCACACGACAACCACCGCGACGGAGGTGCCGAGATGAGCGTCGCGCTCCAGTTCGCCGCTCCCGGCGCGGACATCGCGTTCCTCCTCGCGCGCGTCCTCTTCGGCGCGGTGCTCGCGTTCATGGGACTCAACCACTTCCTGAACCTCGACCACATGACCGGCTACGCGGAGATGAAGGGCCTGCCGGCACCCCGCCTCGGCGTCGTCGTCTCCGGCGGGATGCTCGTCTTCGGCGGCCTCGGAATCGCGCTCGGCGTCTTCCCCGCGCTCGCCGCCGGGGCCGTCGCCGTCTTCCTCGTCGTCGGGACGCCGGTGTTCCACAACTTCTGGGCGGTCCCCGAGGACCAACAGGAGTCCGAGATGACCGGCTTCCTGAAGAACGTCGTCATGCTCGGCGGCGCGCTCGTCTTCCTCGCGCTCAGCGGGACGACGTGGTCCTACGCCATCGGCCTGACGCTGTTCTAACCGCCGAGGCGGCTCACGACACGACCCCGGACGGAGCCCCGAGGCGTCACCGCCCCACAGATTCATCGGCCTCCGAACCCACCACACACTCATTCGTGACCGACGCAATACCGGATTCCACACGCTCTCGTCGCCCGCCGAGTAGCCGACCCCGACCGCCCGCCGCGGGGGGTCGCTGATGGACGGCGCGCCCGACGCCTTCGGCTCCCCGTACCGCCTGCTTTCGGGAGCCGTCGTCCCGCGCCCCATCGCGTGGGTGAGCACCCGCGGCGACGACGCCGACAACCTCGCGCCGTACAGTTTCTCCACCGTCGCCAGCGTCGACCCGCCGGTGCTCGTCTTCGCGCCGGTCGGTCGCGGCCCGTCGCTGAAGGACACGCCGCGAAACGCCATCTCGCGCGGCGAGTTCGTCGTCAACGTCGTCACCCGCGACCTCGTGGAAGCGATGAACGAGACCGCCGCGACGGTCTCACCGGGCGTGGACGAGTTCGAACACGCCGGCATCGAGAAGGCCGAGTCCGTCCGGGTCGACGCCCCCCGCGTCGCCGACGCCAAAGTCGCCTTCGAGTGCACCCTCTACGACAGCATGGAAGTCGGCTCCTCGACGCTCGTCCTCGGCGAGGTCGTCCACGCGCACGTCGCCGACGAGGTGCTGACCGACGGCAAACTCGACACGCGGAAGCTCGACGCGGTCGGCCGCCTCGCCGGCAGCGAGTACGCGACGACCGACGACCGGTTCGAACTCGTCCGCCCGGACTAGCCCGTTCCGACGAAACCGCTCCGGCGGCCCGCCCGTTATCGAAGATTGATAATGGGGAGCGAAGGTTTATCGCGGGATACAGAGTCGTTCGAACCAATGAGCGACGTGTCGTTGTCGAGCGTGCTTTCGTTTCTCGATACTGATGACGCGGCAACCGTCGTCGAGCGGGTCCGCGCGACCCACGGAGAGCGAACGAAACGGAGCGTCCGCGACGGGCGGACGTTCCTCTTTGCGGCCCCCGAAGGAGAGTCACAACCGACCGAGGTCGTCTGGATAGACGTGGAAGCCGCGTTCGACGCCCGGAGCGTCGAGGCGTTCGCCGAGCGCTGCGACGACCGCGGCATCGACGGAACGCTCCTGACGACCGGCGACGAGGAGCAGGCCATGGAGACGCTCGCCCTCGCGTTCGCGGCCGACGACCAACTCGACGAACCCGACGAGGACGGCGACCGCGACCTCCTCGTCGACCCGGACGAAGTCGAGCGTCCCATCGACCTCGTGGCGCTTCCCGACCTCGTGGAGGCGCTCGAAGACGCCGACCTCGACGAGGACATCATCGACGAGTACCACGAGCCGCACGAACCGGAGTTCGAGGAGATTCTCGACGAGATAGACGCCGAAGAGGCCCGCGCCGCGGCCGAGGCGGACGCCGCGTCGGGCGCGGGTTCCGGTCGCGCGCTCGCGCTCCTCGTCGCGGCCGTCGTCGTGGTGGCGATCGTCGCCGCGCTCGTCCTGTTCGGCCCGTTCTGAGCGGCGCTCGGGGTCACTGACTCATTCTGTCTCACCCGCGAGCCCGCCGCTCCGCGAGTCGCTCGATTCGACGGAGTGCGACCGCGCAGACCGCGGCGTACGGCCCCGCGAGCACCGGGATTTCGAACGACACCGCACACCGGTCGGGGCCGACCGGTTCCACTTGGTGTCCCGTCGCCGGGACGCCGGCTACACGCCACGTCCACCGGTGGGCCTCGTCGTCGCACGTCTCGATGCTGAACGGAACCCAGACGCCGGCGACGCGGACCTCGCCGTGACTTCCCGCCTCGATTCGTCCGTCGACGCCGCGGACGCCCGACACGCTCGGCCCCCAGTCGGGCCAGTCGGCGACCGACACCAACACGTCCCACGCCGCCACCGCGGGAGCCGAAATCCGCCGGGAGACGACCAGTCGCCGCCCATCCGGCGTTCGTTCCACGCGCGTTCGGGTCCGGTTCGACTCGCCCCTCATACGCCCTAGTATGCTAATAAGTCGTAATATAACATCGCCGAAATCTTTATCCACGAAACGTGGTAGCAACTACCAAGGCAACACATGAGCAACACAAGTGACCGCCCCAAGACGATGCGAGACGTCAGCCACACACCACCCACAGGCGAGAGCGTCACGAACGTCTGGGAGCGAGGACACGAATCCGAGTCCACAGAGTAGCCGGGCAGAATCAATCGCACGACGACGAACCGTAACGAACCATCCGCACCGAACTCCACCAACCCAACCAACCGAACCGTAACGAACCAACTGAACAGCAGCGAACCGACCGAACAGCAACGAACCATCCGCATCGTAACGAACCACCCGCACCGAACTCAACCAACCCAGCCAACCAAGTGAAGCGAATCCAGCGACTCAACCACGAGACGGCCAACACGATACGACTACCCAAGTAACCGACCGAGCGACCGACTGTATCGAACTCGACCACCTCCCGCTGGAAAGGGAGAACGTGCGTCCTTCCTGCGCACCGTTGCGACCGACCCGCGCCGGCCGTCCTGCCGGCGCGCACTCGATTTCCGACCGACTGTACCCGTTACCCGCCGGACCCGGCACCTATCGGGACGTTTAACCCCGAGTCCAACGGGCGTTCGAACATGAAGGCCACCGCCAAGGCCCACCCGATTCAGGGCCTCGTGAAGTATCACGGGATGCGAGACACGGAGCGCCGAATGCCGTACCACGACAGCATCAGCGTCTGCACGGCACCGAGCCACACGCAGACGACGGTCGAGTTCCTCCCCGACGCCGACGAGGACGTCTACGTCATCGGCGGCGAGGAAGTCGAGGGCCGCGGCGCGGAGCGCATCCAAGCCGTCGTCGACCGGGTCCGCGAGTTGGCCGACTTCGACCACCGGGTTCGACTGGAGAGCGAGAACTCCTTCCCCTCGAACATCGGGTTCGGGTCGTCGGCATCCGGGTTCGCCGCCGCCGCGATGGCACTCGCCGAGGCGGCCGACCTCGACATGACGCGCCCCGAAGTCTCGACCATCGCCCGCCGCGGGTCGGCGTCCGCCGCTCGCGCCGTTACGGGCGCGTTCTCGCACCTCTACTCGGGCATGAACGACACCGACTGCCGCTCCGAGCGCATCGAGACCGGCCTCGAAGACGACCTGCGAATCGTCGCCGCGCACGTCCCCGCCTACAAGGAGACCGAGCAGGCCCACGCCGAGGCCGCCGACAGCCACATGTTCCAAGCGCGGATGGCGCACATCCACGCCCAGATAGACGACATGCGCGACGCGCTGTACGACGGCGACTTCGACGCCGCCTTCGAACTCGCCGAACACGACTCGCTGTCGCTCGCGGCGACGACGATGACCGGCCCCGCCGGCTGGGTCTACTGGCAACCGCGCACCATCGCCGTGTTCAACGCCGTCCGCAAACTCCGGAACGAGGAGGACGTGCCGGTCTACTTCTCGACCGACACCGGCGCGAGCGTCTACATCAACACGACCGAGGAGTACGTCGACCGCGTCGAGGAGGTCGTCGCCGACTGCGGCGTCGAGACCGACGTGTGGGGCGTCGGCGGCCCCGCCGAAGTGCTCGACGAGTCCGAAGCGCTGTTCTGAACGCCCGGCCGCCCGCCGCGCACCGCGACCGCCGTCATCCTCTTTTCTCTCGCGCCCTACGAGACAGCCATGCGTGTCCTGGTTCTCGGCGCCGGGTACGCGGGCCTCACGCTCGCCCGCGACCTCGAACGCCGACTCCCCGCCGACGCCGACCTGACCGTGGTGAACGACTCCGCGCACCACCTCGTCCAACACGAGGTCCACCGCGCGATTCGGCGGCCGGCAGTCGCAGACGCGATTCAGGTCCCCCTCGACGAGGCGCTCGACCGCGCCGAGGTCGTCGTCGACCGCGTGACGGCGGTGGACCGCGACGCGCGGACCGTCGAACTCGCCGAGGGCGACGCCCTCGACTACGACTACTGCGCGGTCTGTCTGGGCGCTGAGACCGCCTACTACGGCATCCCCGGCCTCGAATCCCACTCGGTCCCGCTGAAGCGCGTCGCCGACGCGGAGACCATCCGCAAGCGCTTTTTCGACGACTGCGACGAGGGCGGCACCGTCGTCGTCGGCGGCGCGGGGCTGTCGGGCGTGCAGGTCGCGGGCGAACTCGCCGCGCTCCGCGACGAGGAGGGCGCGCACGCCGATATCGTCCTCGTCGAGCAACTGGACGCCGTCGCGCCGTCGTTCGACGAGTCGTTCCAGCGGGCGGTCCGCGACGAACTCCTCGACAGGGGCGTCGAGATTCGGACCGAGACGACCGTCGAGTCGGTGACGGACGCGACCGTCGCGACCGACACCGGCGACATCGACTACGACCTGCTCGTCTGGACGGGCGGCATCGCCGGCGACGACGCGATGGGCGGCGAGCGACCCTCCGTCAGGGCGGACCTCCGACTCGACCGCCGGACGTTCGTCGTCGGCGACGCGGCCCGCGCCGTCGACGCCGACGGCGAACCCGTGCCGGCGAGCGCCTCCGCGGCCCTCCGCGAGGCGAAGACCGTCGCCGGCAACATCGCGGCGCAGGTCGAGTTCGAGGCGACCGCCGGCGAGAACGACTTCGCGCCCCGGGTCGACCCCTACCGGTTCGAAGTCCCCGGCTGGATCGTCTCCGTCGGCGACGGCGCGGTCGCGCAGGTCGGCCCGAGCATCTTCCGCGGGAAGGCCGCGAAAGCGATGAAAGCAACCGTCGGGGCCGGTCACCTCACCTCCGTCGGGGCGATTTCGCGGGCGGTCGACCTCGTCGACGAAGAACTGCACGCCTGACAAAGTACTGATGGGTCGGGCGCACGGTCCGGCGGTTCGACCCTGAGAAGTTCTTTATCGGATGCCGGAGTACCTCCGCCCGTGTTCGACGACGCCGGGCACGACCGTCGAGATTTCGTCCCCGAGAGGATTCCACGAGACGTGACGGACAAGCGAGGTGTTCGATGAACTGGCAGTACACCGCCTACGCCTACCCGATGGTCTTCGCGGCGGTGGTCGCCGGGGTCCTCTCGGCGTACGCGGTCCAGTTCGTCCGCCGCCGCGGGCGGAACCCGACCGTCGTCTCGTTCGCCGTGCTGACGGCCGCCGTCGCCTTCTGGACCGCAACGACCGCGGTCAAGCTGTTCCTCGTCGACCCCGGCGCGAAACTGCTCGCGTACAAGCTCCTCCACGTCGGGGCGATGGCGGCCGCGCCGACGTTCTTTGTCTTCGCCCTCGCGTACACCGACCGCCGGGAACTGCTCGACAGACACGTCGTCGCGTCGCTGTACGTCGTCCCCGCGGTGTTCCTCGTCGTCCTTTTCACCAACCCGCTGGAGTTGGGCTACACCGGCTGGGAGCTGTCGACCGTCGACGGCGTGACGGTGCTCTCCGTCGCCGATGGCCCGATGAGCGTGTTCGGCCTCGTCTACGGCTTCGTCCTGCTGTTTCTCGGACTCGGCATCATCGGCCAGTACGCCCTCGAACTCGATCGACCCTACCGGACGCAGGCGACGCTCCTCATCGTCGGGATGCTCGTGCCGTCGGTCGTCGCCGCGCTCGAACTCACCGGCACGCCGCCGCTCGCCGGCGGCGTCAACCTCATCCCCGCGTCGCTCGCGGTCCCCTCGGTGACGTTCGGCATCGCCGTCTACCGCTACAAGCTCCTCGACATCCTCCCGCTCGCCTACGCGACCGCCGGCGCGCACTCGGCCGACGGGCTCGTCGTCCTCGACGCCGACGAGGTCGTCGTCCACGTCAACGACCACGTTCGCCCGCTGTTGGGCACCGGCGACCCGCTCCTCGGTCGACCGGCGAGTGAGGCTCTCCCGAACTACGACGACTTCGGCGACGGGCGCTCGTCGTGCGACGTACTGGTCGAGGACGAACGCTACGTCGAGTTGACGCGCATCCCGCTCGACCAGGCCGGCGACCCGCTCGGCTGGGTGATTTCGGTCCGAGACGTGACGCCGCGGAAGCACTACGAACTCGCCTTGGAGTCGCGGAACGACGAACTGGAGGTGCTCAACCGCATCGTCCGCCACGACATCCGAAACGACATGCAACTCGTGACGGCGTACATCGACATCGTCCTCGACCACGAACCGCTGTCCGACGAGGCGCGGGCGCAGTTGGAGACGGCGCTCCGGCGGGCGCTCAACACCGTGGACCTCACCGACGTGCTCGGGCAACTGATGCGCGCGACGAACGACGACGAGCGTCGTCGCGCCCTCGACGTCGGCGATGTGCTCCGCGAGTCCGTCGAAGACGTGCGCGAGGGCTATCCGAACGCGGCGTTCACGGTCGGCGGCCTCCCGTCGGCGACGGTGTTCGCCAACGACCTGCTCGACTCGGTGTTCGTGAACGTCCTGAAGAACGCGGTCGTCCACAGCGACCGCGACCGCCCGGCCATCGTCGTCTCGGGCACCGCGGACGACGAGGGCGTCACCGTCCGCATCGCCGACGACGGGCCCGGCATCTCCGACGAACAGAAGTCGGTCGTCTTCGGGAAGGGCGCGAAGGGGCTCGAAAGCCCCGGCACCGGAACGGGCCTCTACCTCGTCGAGACCATCGTCTCGAACTTCGGCGGCACCGTCCACATCGAGGACAACGAACCGCGGGGGAGCGTCTTCGTCATCGACCTCCCGCTCGCCGCCGTCGAGGCCGCGGACTGAGCCGACCCGGTTGGCTGACTGACCCACCCCGTTCGACCGACTGACGCCCCGACTCCCGAATCAACTCGCCGCACGTTTTTCTCGGTGTCACAACTGTTATCGACCATGTATGTGACTAACAATCATGGACTATTCGCTCTCGGACGAACAGCGGGCCATCCGCGAGGAGGTCCGACGGTTCGCCGAAAACGAGGTCGCACCGGTCGCGGGCGAGTACGACGAGGCCGAGAAGTATCCCGCTGAGGTCGTCCGCAAGGCGTCGGAGATGGGGCTGACGGGGGCGCACTTCCCCGTCGAGTACGGCGGCGTCGGCTACTCGTCGCTGGAGAACGCGCTCGTCACCGAGGAGCTGTTCGCGGTCGACCCCGGCATCGGGCTCTGCATCACGAGCGCCGGCTTCGGCGCGGAGGCCATCATCAGTTTCGGCACCGACGACCAGAAAGAGCGCTTCCTGCCGCCGATTACGGAGGGAGAATCCGTCATGGGCGCGGCCATCAGCGAGCCGCAGGCGGGGTCCGACGTGACCTCCGTGCGCACCCGCGCCGAGAAGGACGGCGACGAGTGGGTGATAAACGGCACCAAGATGTGGATAACGAACGGGAGCGTCGGCGACTACTTCGTCGTCATGTGCCAGACCGACCCCGACGCGGACGACCGCTACGCGGGCTTCTCGCAGATTATCGTCGAGGCCGACCGCGACGGGTTCTCCGCGGACAAGATAACCGGAAAGATGGGCATCCGCGCCAGCGACACGGCCGAACTCGTCTTCGACGACGTGCGCGTGCCCGAGGAGAACCTCGTCGGCACCGAGGGAATGGGCTTCCTCCAGCTCATGCAGTTTTTCGACGAGACGCGGACCGCGGTGGCCGCGCAGGCGGTCGGCATCGCCAAGGGTGCCTGCGAGCGGGCGCTCGACTACGCCAAAGAGCGCGAGCAGTTCGGCCGCTCCATCGGCGACTTCCAGGCGATTCAGCACAAGCTCGCGGAGATGCACACCGCGACCGAGGCCGCCCGGCAGTTGACCTACAAGTCTGCGTGGAGCGTCGACAACGACGAGGACCAACTGACCGCGCTCGCGTCGATGGCCAAGGAGTTCGCCTCGAACGTCGCCACCGACGTGGCCGACGAGGCCGTCCAGATTCACGGCGGGGCCGGCTTCGTCAACGACCACGACGTCGAGCGGCTCTACCGCGACGCGAAAATCACGCAGATTTACGAGGGAACCACGGAGATTCAGAAGAACATCATCGCCCGCGAACTGCTCGGCAAGGGCTTCTGAGTCGGGTCTGAGACTGCCCGTGGCTCGCGGCGTCCGGCCGCCGCCGCGGACGGCGTCGCTCGTGGACGAGGTTTTACCGCCGCCGCGCCAAGAGTGAGCGTGGCACCGTTCGACGCGATTCTCTTCGACCTCGACAACACGCTCTGTACGAACGACCAGAGCGGCGAGAACATCTACGCCGGCGCGTTCGACGCCGCCGGTCTCGACCGCTTCGGCGAGCCGTCGGACCTCTGGACTGCACTCGACGGCCCGCCGGACCACGACGACCACGAGGGCTACCTCGCCGACGGCTTCGAGCGCGTCGCGGCGAAACACGACCGCGAGGGGGTCGACGTTCGGGCGCTGGCCCGCGGGTTCGTCGAGACGATCGACCACTCGGCGGTCTCGTTCCGCCCCGGTGCCGAGGCCGCGCTCGCCGCCGCCCGCGACCACGCGTCGGTCGGCCTCGTCACCAACGGTCCCGAGCGGCGGCAGTCTATCAAACTCGACGCGCTCGGCATCGCCGACGCGTTCGACGCGGTCGTCTTCGCGGGCGATATGCCGCGGCGAAAACCCCATCCCGACCCGTTCGACCGGGCGCTCGCCGACCTCGACGCCGAGGCGAACGCGAGCCTCCACGTCGGTGACTCGCTGGAGTTCGACGTTGACGGAGCCCACCGCGCCGGCCTCGACGCCGCGTGGTGCCCGGTCGAAACGGGTACTGAAGGCGACCTGGACCCGACCTCGCACGCCCCGGCGTACGTCCTCCGGTCGCTCACCGAGTTTTCTGCGATTCTGGACGGCGGCCCGTGACGGTCCCCCGCGGTCGGCCATGCGGGAACCGTCCGCTGGACCTTTGTTGGCGTCGCCCCTAGAGTGGCTCCATGGACCCCGTCGCAACCGTACTCGCCCGCGAGTTTCCCGAGCGACGCGTCGCGGCGACGGCCCGCGTGCCGAACGGGAACCACAAGCGGACCGCGGTGGCGACGTTCGCCGACGGCGGGGAAGTCGTCGTCCAGACGGCGACCGACGCCGCGGCGCTGGCCCTCGAAGCCGACCTCTCGCGGGCGGTCCGAGAGCGCACGACGATTCCGGTCCCCCGCGTTCTCGCGTCGGGCGCGCTCGACGGGTTCGGATACGTCGTCGTCGAGCGCGCCGCCGGCGACGAACTCCACGAGCGGTTCGTCTCGCTCGATTCGGCGACCCGGCGACGCGTCGCCCGGTCGTTCGGCGTCGGTCTCGGCCAGCTCCACGAACAGTTCACCTTCGACGGCTACGGTCGGCTCGTGCGCTCCGCTCGCGGCGGACAGCGAGCCGACGGGGGCGAACCGGCCGCTGGAGGGGTCGCGTTCGAATCGGAAACGGCGACCGACCGCGGGTTCGACGCCGCGAGCGCCGACGGCAGCGACTGGGAGACGTGGTTCTCCGCCTACGTCCGCGAGGGAATCACCGCGCTTCCGGCCGCGTTCGACGGGCTTCGAGAGCGGTTGGCGGACGCCGTCGCGGCCGCGTCGCTCCCCGCGAACCCGCCGTCCCGCCTCTACCCGTGGGATTTCAGACCGGGGAACGCGCTCGTCGCCGACGGCCGCGTGACCGCCGTGCTCGACTGGGGACAGCCGATGGCCGCCGCGCCGGGGCTCGCCGTCGCCAAGGTCGAACACCTCGTCGCCGACTGGTACGTCGAAGACGGCGCGCCGTTCCGCCGGGCGTTCCGCGCGGGCTACGAGTCGGTCCGGCCGCTCCCGGCGGTGCCGCGCGCCTATCGGGTCGCCGCCGTCGCCCACTCGGCGGTCGATTCGGCGGGAGAAGTCACCCGTCCCGGCTACCCCGAGCGAACCGGGGCGGCCGCGCTCGACTTCCATCGGGACCGACTCGACGCGCTGTTGTGACCGCGGCCGGAATCGGTGCCGCCGACCTCGTTCGAAGGCGCGCCGCACCCCCGCGGCGACACTAACTACTAATTCGGAGTGCGTGGTACAGATAGGCATGGTACGAGAAGACGGCAAGCGAAACTTCGTTCTCGTCGAAGACGGCGAGGAGACAAGCGTGTTCAGCGGAACGTATCCCCGACAGGCGGCGCTGAAGGCCGCCCGACGGCTCCACCCCGCCCCGAGCCTCGACGACATCGACGGGAAGGCGACGCTCAGGCTCCGCGAGCGCGGGACCGACCGCGTCCACATCTACGAGGGGTGGGCGTGGACCGAGGAGAAAGACGATGACGCCCCCGAGTGGATGGACGACTACGTCACCCGGGCGAACGTCTCGAAGCAGGGTATCGAGCACCTCGAGGCGTAAGCCGGGGGTTCGGCGGTTCCGGGGTGACCCGCCTTCGTTTTTTGCGAGTCGCGCGTCGAGTCACCGGCTTAGTCGCCGGCCTGTGCCGCCTCGCCGTGACCGCCATGGCCGTCGTCGCCGACTGACTCCGAGCGGTGGAGCCAGTAGAGGACGCCGAACAGGCCGGTGGCGAACACGTTCAACACGAGCTTGTAGTCCGCCTCGATGCTCACCTCGGCGATTTGGACGCTCTCGGGCGCCGGGATGAGCCCCACGCCGAGGAAGACGAAGTGGATGATGACGCCCGTCAGGACCGCCGCGACGAATATCATCCCCGAGAGGACGGCCGCGAACGTCGTCCCGTAGTACTCTCGGTAGGCGTTCATGATGGGCGGGACGATGAGGTCCGCGTAGATGTAGCTCAGGACGCTCCCGAACGGCAGGCCGTTCGAGAACAGGACCGCTCCGAACGGGACGTTCCCGACCGAGCAGACGAAGGTGGCGACGCCGATGACGGCCCCGAGGACCGCGGTCCAAAAGACGTACACCGGCAGCCCGAACGTCGGCCCCGAGAACACCGAGGTCCACACCGACTCGGGGATGAACCCGGCGATGAGGCCGGCGAAGACGAACCCGATGGCGATTTCGTCCCACAGCATCCCCCACTCCTTCCATTGCTTGTCGGCGAGCGCCTTCCACCCCGACAGCGACGTGGCCTGCTCGCGAACCGTCGTGTTGGCCTCCTCGGGGTCGAAGCTCTCCTTACACGACTTCGAACAGAAGTAGAACGTCCGCCCGTCGTGTTCGACGGAGTACTCCGTCTCCTCGGGGTTCACTTCCATCCCGCAGACGGGGTCGCGGACGGTCTCGGTGCCCTCGTCTTGGACGTTCTGTCGGGCCTGTTCGACCACCTCGTCAGGAACGAGGTAGACGAAGCCGAACGCCATCAGCCCGATGAGGATGAACCCGCCGAGGATGTCGGCCACGAGGAACTGCCAGCCGAGCAGAATCCAGATGACCGCGCCGATTTCGATGACGAGGTTGGTCGAGGCGAACATGAACGCCCCGAGGGTCGCCGCCGCCGACCCGCCCTTCTTGAACAGGTTCTTCGCGGTGGCGATGGCGCTGTAGGAACACGACGAGGAGACGAAACCGAACAGCGAGCCGTAGCCGATTTCGCGCGGGCCGTGGCCCTCCAGTAGCTCCGAGACCTCCTCGCCCGAGGTCCACGCCTCCACGCCGCCGGCGATGGCGAAGCCGACGACGAGCGCCCACCACGTCACCCACGCCATGGCCGCGGTGGTGGAAAGCGCCTCCCGGGCGCTCTCGACGAAGAACGTCCCGAGCGGTTGTGTGGTCGTGAATACGCCGAGTCCGACCGTCGCGAGTGCGATGACCGTGAGTATCGCGTATTCGGTCCGGTCCATGGGGGTAGATATGAGGGGAGCCGTACCTAACTCGGTTGTGCCTAGGAGAATCGGGCTTTCGACGCGGCGTGAGTTTGGGTTCCGAAGACGAGTCGGCGGCCGGGTTTAGACGGAAAGCCGAGCGTCGGCGCGGCGGCTCCGACGACCGGCCGGAAGGCGAGCGATGCGCGCGATACCGGGCGATTCCCCCCGACACCAGAGGGTTAACTTCTCATGGGACCTACCCTCGACGCATGACCCTTACTGCGGAGTTCGTCATCCGTTCGCCCTCACTTCCGTTCGTCAGCCTCGCGGCGTCGCTCCCGTCGCAGCAACTGGAGTGCGTACACGGGCTCTGTCACGAGGGTGGCTCTCGGGTGTTCGTCGTCTACCTCGAACCCGACGACAACGTCTCCGAGGCGGACCTCTCCGCGCTCGACGAGGTCGTGGACACCTCCCCGCTCGGACGTGCGAGCGGCAAGGAGGTCTATCAGCTCACCATCGAGCTGGCGGACGTCGTCTCGGAGGCGTTCGCGCCGGAGCGGTTCACCGCGACCCAGATGGAGCCGACGGTGGTCACGCCGGACGGCTGGTACGAAACCAAACTGTTCCAGAACTACAACGCGTTCAACGGCATGCGGACCCGGTGCGAGGAGTACGGTATCGGGGTCGAACTGGTGTCGATATCGCAGAACCCTCCGGAAGACGACGGCTCGTCCCAGTACGGGCTGACCGAGCGACAACAGGAGGCCCTCCAGTTGGCGATTGCCCGTGGCTACTACGAAAGCCCGCGACAGGTCAGCACGAAAGAACTCGCCGAGGAGATGGACATCTCACAGCCCTCGATGTCGAGTCTCCTCCGGCGCGGCGAGCGGCAACTGCTCACCTCGGCGCTCGGGTCACAGCCCCAGGTGAGAAGCCTCTCCAGGTAGCGCCGACTCGGGCCGGCTGGTTCTTCGGTCGCCTCGCTTCGGGTCGGACCGGGTCGGGGTTCGAACGGCGGTCTCGGCGGGGGACTATTTAAGCGCACTTTCATGATAGCATAACTACGAAGCCGACGGCGACCCACTCTCTATTCGATGACGACAGAATTCGGTTCAGAATTAGACGGGCAGGTCGCAATCGTCACCGGAGCTTCTTCGGGAATCGGCAGCGCGACTGCCGAGTCGCTCGCATCGCGCGGTGCGAGCGTCGTTCTCGCCGCTCGCCGCGAGGGCGAACTCGAAGAACTCGCCGCAACCATCGAAGACACCGACGGCGACGCGCTCGTCGTTCCGACGGACGTCACGAACGACGACGACATCGACAACCTCGTCGAGGCGACGCTCGACGAGTACGGCCGCATCGACATCCTCGTCAACAACGCCGGTCTCATGCCGCTCGCGCACATCGCTGAGGCCGACCGCGAAACGCTCCAGACCACCATCGACGTAAACCTCACCGGCCTCATCAAGCTCACGCACGCCGTCGTCCCGACGATGATGGAACAGGAGAGCGGCCACATCGTCAACCTCTCGTCGGTCGTCGGACGGTTCCTCCAGGCGAACAGTTCCCACTACAACGCGGCGAAAGCCGGCGTCAAGATGTTCGGCGACTCGCTCCGCCTCGACGTCGCCGAGGCCGGCATCCGCGTCGCCACTATCGAACCGGGCGCGGTCGACACCGAACTGCTCGAACACATCCCCGACGACGAGGTCCAGCAGAACGTCAAGGACTACGTCGGCACGATGGACGCACTCGCCCCCGAGGACATCGCCCGAACGATTACGTTCGTCGTCACGCAACCACAGCGCGTCGACATCAACGAAGTCCTCATCCGCCCCCTCGACCAGGTCCAGCCCTGAGTCGGTGTTGGCGGTCGGCGACGCTTACGACGCTTTCGTGACCGACCCGTCGCTTCAGCGGCGGACTCCGACCCTGCTCTCGTTGCTCGGCGTGCGGTCGATTTAAACGCACTTTGCAGATAGCGCCGAGTTCAGGGAGACTCTACGCCTCTATTTAGATACGACTCAGCATGAAAGCAGTACGCATTCACGAGTACGGTAGCCCGGATGTCCTCCGGTACGAAGACGTAGACGAGCCGGAACCGGCCGCCGACGAAGTGCGCGTGCGGGTACGCGCCGCCGGCGTGAACCCGGTCGACTGGATGACGCGGAAAGGCCTCGTCGAGCGAGACGAACTCCCGTGGACGGTCGGCTGGGACGCCGCCGGCGTCGTCGACGCCGTCGGTTCCGACGTGAGCGACCTGGAGGTCGGCGACGAGGTGTACGGTCTCGTCGAGTTCGAGTACGGTGGCGGTACGTACGCAGAGGCCGTCACAGCGCCGGAAGACGAGCTCGTGCGGAAACCGGCGTCGCTCAACTTCGAGGAAGCGGCCGGCGTCCCAATGGCAGCGCTGACCGCGTGGCAGGCGCTGGAGGCGGTCGACGTGGACGCTGGCGAACGCGTTCTCATCCACGCCGCGGCCGGCGGTGTGGGTCACTTCGCCGTCCAGTTCGCACGGGAGCGAGACCTCCACGTCATCGGCACCGCCTCGGGGTCGAACGAAGAGTACCTCCGAGAGCTCGGCGTCGACGAGTTCGTCAACTACCGCGAACAGCGCTTCGAAGAGGTGCTCGACCCGGTCGACGGAGTGATCGACGGCGTCGGTGGAGAGACCTTCGACCGGTCCCTCGAAATCCTGAAAGAAGGCGGTATCATCGACAAGCTTCCGAGTCCGCCGACCGACGAGCAGCAGGAACTGGCGGACGACCAGGGCGTCGAAGCAATCATGACGAACGTCCGCTGGAACGGTGAGTGGTTCGAAGACATCACCAAGCTACTCGCAGACGGCACCGTCTCGGTGACGCTCGACACGGTGTTGCCGCTCTCCGAAGCGCGGGAGGCCCACCGGCTGAGCGAGGAGAAACACGCCCGCGGAAAGATTATCCTCAAACCCGGCGACGACGAGCCCGCGTCGAACTAACTGACGCGTGTCCCCGTGACCGGCGTCGGCTCGGACGCCCGACCGTCGCCTCTCTCGGTCGTAGTGCGATGCGTTGCCGTCGGCGAGTACACGACGCTCCCCGCGTGGATGATGCGTGCGAGGAGCTTCGAAGAGCGTTACCGTTGCGTTCGATTCCCGATTCGAATTCGTCGCGTCCAGACGTAACTCGTCACGAAATGCCTCGCAGAATCACGGGCGCTGCAGCATGTTGAACTTCACTCGCGGCGGAGTCGCTCGATAGTTCAAATCCTTCGCGAAGGGATGATTCTCCACTCACGTTGTTCGCGGAAGAATCATGGGCGCTGCAGGATTTGAACCCACGGCAACTGCGTGAAATAAACATACAGACGGGAGATAACCGCCTCCAAAAGCGTACCGCTGGCGTCTGGTTTCCAAGGAAAGACCAATGCCAGAACACCACACCTTGGAACCAATCGACCCGCCCACCGCGGTCGAGATGTATCTTCAGGAGCGAGAACCGGAAGTTTCAGAAGCGACCCTAAAGGCACACAGATACCGCCTGAACCACCTTATCCGGTGGTGTGAGGCGGTGGAAGAGATAGACAACCTAAACAACCTCACCGGGCGGAAACTCCACCACTACCGTCTCTGGAGGCGAGAAGACGGTGACTTGTCGAACGTGACCGTCAAGACCCAGATGGATACGGTCCGTGTGTTCATCCGATTCTGCGAGCGAATTGACGCGGTTCGACCGAACCTGAGTGAGTCAGTTGTCTCGCCCTCGCTCTCCGATGGAGAAAACCAACGAGAAACGATACTCACGAGCGAGGCGGCTACAGAGATATTGAACCGCTTGGAACGCTTCGAGTACGCTTCCTTCAATCACACGCTACTGATCCTCCTATGGCGAACCGGAATGCGTCTCGGAGCCGCACGGGGGCTTGACATACAGGACTATGACGCACCTCGGATGCGGTTGAAACTTCAGCACCGACCAGAACACGATACTCCCCTGAAGAACGGGAGAGACGGAGAGAGACTGATTGCACTCCGCCCGGATACGTGTGAGGTCCTCTCGGATTGGGTAGAACACCGCCGAAGGGATGTAACGGACGAGTACGGGCGTGATCCGCTATTCACGACGGCCCAAGGGAGAGCGTCACGCACGACGATACGGGAAACCGTCTACCGCCTCACGAGACCGTGCGAATACACGGGAGAGTGTCCACACGGACGGGAGATTGAATCGTGTGAAGCGATGAACACCCGGCGCAAGGCAGCGAGTAAATGCCCTTCATCGGTCTCTCCGCACGACGTGAGGCGAGGGAGTATCACGCACTTCCTCTCTCGTGATGTTCCTGAGAAAGTTGTTAGCGACCGTATGAACGTTGGTCAGCAAGTTCTCTCAAAGCACTACGATCAGAGAACCGAGGAACAGAAGGTAGAACAACGGAGAGGCTACCTAAACAATATCTGAATAGGACGGTACCCACAACAACCTCCAGCCTATTTTTGAACTAGGTCTTACACACCCCACAAATTCACGATATCTTGAGCAATCGTCCGGGTACGGTCTTCTATCGTCTCAAAGCCCCAGGAAGGATAATTGTCTGGAATTCTCTGAGTCATGGTAATATCTGACTGCTCGTACTCAGCGCACTTCTCAGCATACGAGCCATTCCTTACTCTCGAATTCTGCCGGTCTGCAAGTAGCGTAAGGTTTCCAAGTCTGGATTTGTAGTGATCAAAGCGTTCTTCATTATGATTGAAGACCGCTGCCCATGTGCTATATCTCTCCGATGAAAGAGAGCTAAGCGGTGCGATATGCTCAAGATCGACTTGGTCAAGGTCAATTCTGGTCTCACGAGAGCCAGCGTTATAGTAATCTTCCTCCAGAGCACGGAGCAGGAAACGGGTGAAGCGGCTGTTCGGAAGCTCTCGGCCTTTCAATATCTCTTTTAACTGCTTGTCGCTGACGGTACGTTCTTTTATTAGCTCTTCTGCTTCATCCTCCCACTTGGACTGCTTACTATCGATGAGCTTAGTTACAAGTTGGTACATGCTGTCTCGATGGTAAGCTGGCGCAGCATCCTGCAAGTTCAGACGGACATTCAGCTTGTTCGCTAATCGCAGTAAATTCTCCATCTCGTCCGCTGTATCAATGTTCTCGACAAGATACAAGAGGACAACCGGAGCATGAGAATTCTTGCTCTGGAAGAACCTCATTTGGTCGTTAATCAAACTCCTCTTGTTACGCTGATATTTACGAACGGTTCCTTCGTGGATATCTATGTACCTGTCTGTGTAGTCCTCAAGCTTTGAGATGAATCGACGGATCTCTGTAGCCCCCTCATGCTTGTCCAAAGCAGCCGCGAATGTCCGGTAGAAGTCTTTGGTGGTCACTCTACTCCGAACGTCGTATTCTTCGTCGACAATCAAGTAGTGCGTAAACGCTCTTCGGGGGGCTGCGCTGCTCACCTGGTCGTTTTCTTCTAACCGGGTGGAAATGTTTTCCCAACGGCGTCTAACGGACTCCTCGTTCAGTCCAACCAGACTCGCCTCTTCTAGGAGTTTTGTTTTAGCGAGATTAAGCGGAGATAACGCAAGCCCACGGTCGTTTTGTGTTTGAAACACTTGGTACGCCGCAGTCATACTACCACACGAAGTCCGAACTAAATCAACATTGTTGACGACGTTCTTGAGAAGGTCTATTTGTTCATCGGTATCCAGATCAGATAGCTTCTGCTTGAAGAAATCGTACGCTTCACGGATTCGGTGATCCTCTTCAATCAGCTCTGGGCTTCCATCGTAGAGATGTTGGTATGCTTCTTCGTCTCCATCAAGGAGGTGGAGAGTTCGTATTTCGTCTCCGTTCTTATCATGTGTCGTGAGTATGCTCTCTACGTTTTTGTTATCGTGGAGATCTGCAGCATCTCGAATTGCGCAGACTAATATAGAAAATGTAGTCAGTCGCTGTTGGCCATCTACGATCTTGTATGTGTCTACGTCTTCGTCGGACTTCCTCTCATCTTCTACAAGAATAACCTGTCCGACAAAGTGAGAAGGCTTTGCCTCAGTACCTATCGTTTCAATATCATCCCATAATTCGGAACGTTGCTTCTGTTTCCACTTATACTCCCTTTGGAAGATCGGAACACGGAAGATACGGGTTCGTTCACCCAGTAGATCAATAAGCCTCAATTCCTCGGCTTCAAGATCCATATCGCTATTTCCCATACCGTTTGACAATGGAATAGGGTCTTAAAAACTTGTAGATGGGTTGAAATCAGGTATGGACTTCCCGTCTGGATCGGATGCAGTTACGGTCCTTCTCGCACAGTCTGGGCGTAAAGGCTAGGCTTTTTAAGCACTAAGAGGTGGGCATGAAGGTCGGTTGCTATTGCCGTGTTTCTACTCCGGATCAAAACCTTGACCGCCAAATTGGGTCCACTACGTCCTACGCTCAGCATGAACTTGGTGTGAACCTCTCAGAGCTTCGTGTGTATCGAGACAAAGCAACGGGTACGAACACTTCTCGAGACGGCTACAAGCGCCTCATGGACGACGTGGAGGCGGGAGATGTGGAAACGGTAGTTGTTCATGAGATTAGCCGTCTCGCTCGGTCGCTCCAAGATTTAGACCGCACCGTCTCTCGCGTCATGGGGTTGGGTGCGACGATACACTTCGTCAGAGACGGTCTCTCGTTTGGGGACGGAAACGAACAACCGATGTACCGACTGCAGATGCAGATGCTCGGAGCGTTCGCAGAGTGGGAAGCACGAGTAAAGCAGATGAACACGAGAGAGGGCATAGCGGCACGTCAGGCAAACCCTGAGTACCACCACGGCCCCGCCCCGCTCGGATTCGAGAAAGACGATGGGATGCTCATAGAGGGCCCGCAATACGACCGTGTGGTTGCTGTTCTCGACATGGTTCAGAAAGGCGAACTCTCGAAACGGAGTGCAGCAAAGGAACTGGACACGTCTCGTCGGACTATCTCGCGAGCGTTAGATCGGGATAGTTTGTATGGACTCTAATCAAGAACGGTCCACTCGCCCGTCGCTACCAACCTTTTCAAGTCTTTAACCTGTACGGTGAATGCATCGTTACCGACCTCGCCCCGAAACCAGAACCGACGTTCTTGTTCACCCGGATACGTACCGCTCGCGAAGGCGATTACGATTTCACCGTTTTCGGTTCGATATCTGCTCTCTTTCATTCGAATTGGATTCCATTGACCAGACTATTCTACCGTACTTCTTGCGGTTGTCCTCGGTCGTACGGTAGACCGGAAACGCTTACCGGTTGGTCGGTCCTCTCGTCCCGCGTTATACTCGGGATTCCTTGCGGGTGTCCTCAGTCACTCTCTCCGAGACTACTCAGTCTCTTCGAGAGCGAGACCCACGCCTAGGCTAGCTTGCTTGAGCCCCCTATCCCTTTAGACAGCAACGGTGGCTGGGGTTCAGGGTGACAGGGTTATGGTCACGGGAGACTACTTCCCGGTACTTTCCATATCCCGCTCTTCACCGTCGGTCGTTTCTCAGAGTAAATAAGGGTTTCATCGCTACAGTCGCTAACGGTCGAGTACGTACCGTATACAACCAAACTTGTATATAGAACAATCACATTTGTTTATCTACTATGTCTCAATGCTTTGGCTCCATATCGGTTGGAACGAAGACGGATGATGCTATGTGTGAGTTCCTGAACCGTGAGTCGGAACAACTTGGGGTATCTAATTCTGAACTCATTAGACGAATTCTCGAACACTACCGAGATGGGCGGTCTGGGGACCTTCGGTGTCCACATTGTGAGGGACTGCTTGAGGTGGTGGTATAGCCATGCCCTTTGAGAAGGCACCAAGTGAGCTGGCGTCACCTCATTCTGGACTCACGTCACCGGGGTTCAGACTCGGGGTTATCTCGATAGCTATCCTTCTGATCTCGGTCTACGTTCAGACGATGCCGAGAAACGAGGTGGGCGTTGTATGATCCCACTCCAAGAGAACGTGGCTGAACGAGCCGTTCGGACCCACAGCTTTGAGCATCACATTCGGTGGGACTATGTTCTGATTGTACTCGCAGTTGTGTTAGTCACGTATTCACTCAGACACTCTCAACTCTCCCGAGACGGCGGGAGTGGACGGCGGGAGCCGGACCCAGAGGGAGAGGCGGGACCCACGGAGCGATAGCGGAGTGGGGGCAAACACCCTCGGACGGAAGCCCGCCTTATCGAGTGGGCGTGACGCAGAGATAATCCGATAATACACAGATGTAGCGAACCATCTGTGGTTTTGGTTCTGTTTATCTTGAGATAACTACTTGTAGAGTACCGTGTTCGGATCTAGCGGAAGCCACGACGACGGCGACTCGCGTCACGTAACGTGTTCAAATCAGTCTGGACAGGGGGGTTTGCTTCGGACCAATTGCTCTCCTGTACGGTCAATTCCAATCGAGAAGTATCGGGATGGGCGCTGCAGGATTTGAACCCACGGCAACTTGGTCCGAAGCCAAGCACTCTGTCCAGACTGAGCTAAGCGCCCTACATGACTTCGTCTGTTGTGGACTGTTTTAAATGGATTGATTCGAGGCGGCGACTCCGCGCGATTTATACCCGACCTCCGAACAGTACGGGGTATGTCTCTCGGCACGCGAGCGCGCGGGTTCGTCGAACTCACCCGACCGGGAAACGCCGTCGCCGCGGGCGTTCTCACCTTCACCGGGGCGTTCGTCGCCGGGGCGACTCCGGGCGACGCGCTCGTCGTCGTCGCGGCGATGCTCGCCACCGTGTTCGCCACGGGCGCGGGCAACGCCATCAACGACTACTTCGACCGCGACATCGACCGCATCAACCGACCGGACCGGCCCATCCCGCGCGGCGCGGTAACCGCGGCAGAGACCAAGTGGTTCAGCGTCGCGCTGTTCGGCGGGGCGGTCGCCTCGGCGCTCGTCCTTCCGGTCGTCGCCATCGCCATCGCCGTGGTCAACCTCGTCGCGCTCCTCGCGTACACGGAGTTCTTCAAGGGACTCCCCGGCGTCGGCAACGTCGTCGTCGCCGCGCTCACCGGTTCGACGTTCCTCTTCGGCGGCGCGGCCATCGGCGAGCCGCTCGGCGCGGTCGTCCTCTGCGCGCTCGCCGGGCTGGCGACGCTGACCCGCGAAATCGTCAAAGACGTAGAAGACATCGGCGGCGACAGAGAGGAGGGGCTTCGGACGCTCCCCATCGTCGTCGGCGAGGAGGCGTCGCTGTGGCTCGGGGCCGCGGTCCTCGTCGTCGCCGTCGGCGCGAGCGCGGTGCCGTTCGTCTGGGGCGGGTTCGGACTGGCGTATCTCGGGGTCGTCCTCCCGGCCGACGCCGTCATGCTCGCGGCCGCGGTTCGGTCGTTCGCGGACCCGGCCGCCGCCCAGCGCCGACTCAAATACGGGATGTTTTTAGCGGCGTTCGCCTTCATCGTCGGACGGGCGACGGCACCGACGGGAGGACTGTTATAAATGGACGCGAACGAACAATCGGTCAGTTTCGGGGGAACGCGCCGACGAACAGGGAGTGTTCGATTCTCCAATCAAAAAGAATATTACCGGCTCACCGCATGGTCGTACTATCCGATGACCCCCGGCGAGCGGAAGCGTCACGCGACTGCGTTCCTCGGAGTCGACGCCATCGAACCGAGGTACTCGCATGTATAAGCTAGGCGCAGACCTCGACGTCGAGGTCGAACCGGGCACGAACCTCCTTCTCGTGGGACCGCCCTTGACCGGCAAGCGCTCGCTGGCGCTCGACATCCTCGCGGAGGGGACCCGAAGCGGCGAAGGCTCCGTCATCGTCACGACCAAAGACGGCGCGGACCGCATCCTCAACGACTTCGGAAAGCGACTCGACTACGAGGGCAAACCCGTCGCAGTCGTCGACTGCGTCACGAAACAGCAGGGCGTCGGCGAGGTCCGCGACGACGAGCGAATCCGATACACGTCGTCGCCGGTCGACATGACCGGTATCGGAATCAAGCTCTCGGAGATTCTCCAGGAGTACTACCAGGACCGCGGACTCGCGGAGAACCGCATCATGCTCCACTCGCTGTCGACGCTCCTGATGTACGCCGACCTCCAGACCGTCTTCCGATTTCTCCACGTGTTCACCGGCCGCATCCAGAGCGTGGGCGGCCTCGGTCTGTTCACCATCGACGCCGACGCCCACGACGACCGGACGATGAACACCATCAAACAGCTCTTCGACGGCATCATCACGACCCACGAGGACGCGCCGCCGGACATCCGCATCGCGGACCACTAGGCCGGCGCGACTCGCTCCGACGACGACGGCGAGAGAGAACCCCGGTGACGTGGACCGAGACGATGACACGACCGCGGAGACGGTAGTCCCGACTTCCGGACTGGGACGGCGGCCGCGCCGCACACCCGCCTGACGTTTTTATCCGCAGACGGCCACGGTGTACGTATGCCCATCACCAGCGACGACGACATCCGCGCGCTGTTCGACGCCGAGACCATCGCGGTCGTCGGCTGTTCGGCCACGCCCGGCAAGCCCGCCCACGACGTCCCGGCGTACATGCAGCGCCACGGCTACCGCGTCGTTCCGGTCAACCCCTTCCACGACGAAATCCTCGGCGAGACGGCGTACGACTCGCTCGCCGACGTGGACGAGGACATCGACCTCGTGGACGTGTTCCGACCGTCAGAGGAGGCGGGCGACATCGTCGACGCCGCAATCGAGCGCGCGGCCGACCGCGGCGACGTGGAGGCAGTCTGGCTCCAACTCGGCATCCGCGACGACGACGCGGCCGCCCGCGCCGAGGAGGCGGGACTCTCGTTCGTCCAGGACAACTGCTTCAAAGTCGAACACTCGCGGCTCGCCTGAGAACGCGAACGAAGGTTCTGCCGGGGGCCGCGTCCGACCCGTCTTTTGTCACCCTTCCCACGACTCGAAGTCGCCGTAGACGCCCTTCGAGAGGTATCGCTCCGAGGAGTCGGGGAAGACGGTGACGACGGCGTCGTACGGGAGGTCGAGGTCGCCGGCGGCGGCGCGCTCGGCCACGTCGATGGCGGCCAGCGAGTTGGCCGCGGCGCTCGACGCGACGAGGTGGCCTTCTTCCGCGGCGAGGCGCTGCATCTCGTCGTGGGTGTCGCGGTCGGCGACTTGGACGATTTCGTCCACCAAGTCGGGGTCGAACAGCTCGTTCGTCGCGGGGTCGTGCGTGCCGATGCCCTCGGTCTTGTACGACGCCTCGGCCACGTCGCGGCCGTGGAGTCGGGCGTAGAGCGACCCCTCGGGTTCGACGGCGGTGACGAACGTGTCCTCGTGGTGCTCGCGGCCGTAGCGCGCCATCCCCATGAGCGTGCCCGCGGTGCCACAGCCGGCGACGAGCGCGCCGACCTCGCCGTCGAGGGCGTCGTAAATCTCGGGTGCGGTCGTCTCGTAGTGCGCCTCGGGGTTGAGCGGGTTGGAGAACTGCTGGGGAACGACGGCGTCGTCGAGTTCGTCGGCGAGCTTGTGGGCGCGGTCGATAGCGCCGCCCATCCCGTCGTCGGTGGGCGTGTTCACCACGTCGGCTCCGAGCGCGCGCATGAGCGTCTGTTTTTCCACGCTGAACCGCTCGGGGACGACGAACACCGCGCGGATGCCGAGCTGTCCGGCCGCGACGGCCAGCCCGATGCCGGTGTTGCCGGCGGTCGGCTCGACGATGGTACCGCCCTCGGGGAGTTCGCCCGATTCGAGCATCTGTTCGAGCATGTACTTCCCGATGCGGTCTTTGACGCTCGCGCCCGGATTGAACGATTCGAGCTTCGCGTAGACGGGCACCTCGTCGGGCGACGCGTGGACCCTGACGAGCGGCGTCTCCCCGACGGTGTCGAGCACCGAGTCGAAGGGTTCGCGGTGCGTGGTCATACGCGGGCAAAAGTTGCCCCTGACCCTGAACGTTTTCATCCCGTTGTCACCCCTCGTCGGAAGTTGGCTCGTGTGAGACCGATTCGAACGACGCGTCTCTGGGGGTCGAGTTGAGGGTCTGGGGGGAGTGCGGTGTCGAAAGAGAACGAGAGAGACGGAGGGGTCGGTCGGCTTACGCGTCGTCGTTGGTCGCGTCGCCGTCAGACGCGTCGGCGGTCGCCTCGGTCTCGTCTCCGGCCGAGCCCTCCTCGGCCTCAGAGATGTGCGCCTGCGCGATTGCGGCGTCGAGGTCGACGCCCTGTTCTTCCGCGATGGCTTCGAGAATCGCCCGCTGTTCGGCGTTCTCGGCTTCGAGTCGGTCGACGCGCGACTTCGTCTCGTTGACCGTCTCACGGACCTCGACGACCTGCTCGCGCAGTTCGTTGAGTTTCTTGTACACGTCTTCGGCCATCTCTGCGACCTTCTGGAGCTTCTTCGCGGTGCCTCCGAGTGCCATGTGTCGCCTCTCGGACTCGGGGCTTGTACGACTTCCGGTGCGGTGTCGCAAGAAGGCCGGACGCGAACATCGCGAGCGGGGCGGAGAGACCGGGCCTCAGCCGAGTTCGTTCGGGTCCACCCGGTCGACGACGAACCGGAGGCCGACGAGCGCGACGACGCCGACGAAGACGAGCCCCGCGACTGCGGCCTTCGCGCCGATGCCCGCCGTCCCGAGCGCCAGCCGCGCGGCCGTGTTCGCGGGACTCAGGGGGAGAAGCGACGTGCCCGCGAAGACGAGGAGCACGCCGATGGAGTACAGGAGCTGTGCGACCCGGCGGTCGGGCGAGGTAATCGCCACCGCCGCGCCGAGGGTGACGACGACGGCCGAGAGCCCGGCGACCATACCGAACAGCCACGGGACGCTCTCGATGGCCGTCCCGTTCAGTTGGAGGAGGACCATCCACGCGATGGCCTGTACCGGTGCCAACCCGCCGGCCGCGAGGAGCTTTCCGTCCACGACGGCCGCGAAGCTCACGGGCGCGACCCGCAGGAGTTCGAGCGTCCCGCGGGCGACCTCCTCCGTGAGCGAATCGACCACCAGCGACCCCGAGATGAACACGGGCAGGAACAACAACAGCGGGACGAGCACCGTGTAGGTGAAGCCGAAGTACGGGCTCGACTCCGCCGCCGGAGGGAGGGAAAGCGGGGTCGTGGAGAGGAACGCGCTCCGTTCCGCGCGCTCGTTGCGCTCCAGTTCGCGGAGCGCGTCGCGGAGACGGGTCACCACCGCCGTCGTCTCCACGCCCGTGTCGGGCGCGACCGCCGCGACTCGTATCCTGCCGTCCTCGCCCGTGGACGCCTCTAAGACGGCATCGACCTCCCGCCCTTGGAACGCCGCCATCGCGGCCGACGACGAGGCGTACGGTCGCCCGCTGAGCCCGTCTTCCGTCCCGACGGCGCGAAGCAGGTCCTCGACGGCCTCCTCGTCGCCCGTGACGGCCACGTCGACCTGATAGCTCGCCGCGCCGGGGTCGTACAGCGAGACGAGGCCGACGACGAGGAACGACGAGAACGCCGCGACGAACAGCTGGATGGCCAGCGCCAGCACGATGGTCTTCTCCTTGCGGAGGCTCCCGAGTTCGCGCCGAGCGATGGCGAGTCGCGGGCTACCCAAGGGCGCTCACCACCTGGAGGTTGTAGACGAGGTGAATCGCGATAGCACCCACGAGCGCGACGCCGTAGGCCGAGCGCCCCCGACTCGCCCCGAAGGCGGTCACGCTGGCGGTCACCGCGTGGAGCGCCAGCGGCGCGAGGAACAGGCCGAGGACGACGAGGGCGCTCACACCGGTGCCGTCGGCGATGCCGACGCCGGAGGGCGCGAAGGCGGTCTGTCCGAGCGTGAGCGACTGCAACCCGGCGAGTTGGGCGATGGCGGTGAACTTCTCGCCGACGAAGAAGCCGAGGCCGGAGAGTCCGCCGAGGACGAGCGACGACCGGAGCGTCCGCGAAAAGCGCGCCTTCTCGAAGGCGGCGAGGACGTGGAGGCTCTTTGCCAACTCCTCGATGACCGCGACCGCGACGAGAATCATCGGAACGGTCAGGTCCACCGGGAGGACGAACAGCACCGCGATGGCCAGCAGTTCGGCGATGAAGACGAACGGAATCGACAGCGCAGACAGGGTCGCCACGGAGCGCGCCCGCGAGATTCGGCTGTCGAGCGCGTCGAGGAACTTCAGCGGGACCGGCCGCTGGGTGAACATGTCCTCCTCGCGGTAGACGCCGACGCCGAGGAGGAACAACACGCCCGCGGCGAGGAGAATCGGCCCGACGGAAAACAGGAACTCGCCGAGCGGAATCGACTCGCCCGCGAGGTCACGGACGACGAGCGTCAACGGCGAGATGAGCGCGATGGGCGTGACGTTCGTGAAGATGGCCGGGACGAACGTGTACGTCGTCAGGAACACCGACACCGTCACCGTGACGAACGTGAGTTCCTTGAACGAGCGGGCGAACATCGCGCCGACGAACGTCGAGGCGAGAAACAGGAGGCCGATGGGGACGACCGCGGCCACCGAGACGACGCCACCGCCGACCGCCGCCGCGATGGCGACGGTGATAGCGACCGTTCCGAGCAGGTACGGCAGCGTCTTGCCGGCGACGATGTCGCCCGGCGAGATGGGCGCGACGAGGAGCAGTTCGCCGCGGCGGTTGATGCGCTCGTTGAGGACGCTCGACCCGTAGGCCTGAATCACGAAGTTCATCGGCACGAGGAAGGCGAAGGCGAGGACGAGCGAGGCGAACGGGAACGGCGGACTGATGCTCGCCGGCGACCCGCTGGTGTCGCCGCCGAAGAGGCTCGCCATCCCGCCGAGTGACGGGGCGTCGACGCCGCCGTCGTCGGCCGCCGCGGCGTCGGACGCGTCCGGGCCGTCGGCCGAGGTTCCGCCCGCGTCGTCAGCGGTTCCGCCACCGGTTCCGGCGTCGGCTCCGCCGCCACTACCGGTTCCGGTTCCGCCACCACCTCCGCCCGCACCGCCGTCGACGCGGCTCCCGGCCGGGACCAGCGCGTCGCGCTCGCGGTACTGGAGGTCAACGACGACCGGGAACGCCGCGGACTGGTTCTCCTCGCGGGCCATCTGTCTCTCGTTGTACGACTGGACCGCGTCGCGGAACGCGCTGTAGGCGGCCCGGCCGGTCTGCGTGTCGGCGACCGAGATGTGCGTCTCGCTGACGACGAGTTCGACGTTCGGGTCGGAGACGGGCCGCGGGTCGAGCGTGGATGACTGGTCCACGGCGTCGTAGTAGGGGCTGTCGCCCGCGATGCCGACGCGGTAGAGGTCGCGGTCGAGCGCGACGCCGCCGCCCGCCGCCCCGGCCGCGATGCCGCCGGCGACGAGGACGGCGACCAGGCCGATGACGGCGGTTCGGCGGTCGAGCGTCCCCGCCGAGCGCGACACCTCCCAGCGGGCGATTCGGAGGACGGTCCGGGCGTGCGCGACGAGCCGCGTTCGGAGGTCGGTCACGACTGCCCGTTACCTCCGGGGACCCGCTGTTCGTGCTCGCCAGCGCCGATGGACTCGTCGGCGGCCGCTCCGCGACCGCCCTCGGCTTCGCTTGTCGTCGGCGCTTCGCGGGCGAGTCGGAGGAAGATGTCCTCCAGCGACGCCTCGTCGGTTCGGATGTCGGCGACGCGGCCGCCGGCGGCCTCGGCGCGCTCGCGGAGCGACTCGACGGCCGCCATCTCGTCGACGACGGCGACGTGGCGCGCTTCGCCTTCGCCTCCGACCTCGTCGTCCGCGGGGAGCGTCTCCGCGAGCGGGACGGTCGTGAAGACGCGGTAGGTGGTCTCGCCGTGTTCCGCGCGAATCTCGGGGACCGTCCCGCGGGCGATGATTTCGCCGCGATTCATGATGACGACGCGGTCGCAGATGGACTCGACGTGAAAGAGGTTGTGCGCGCTGAAGACGACGGTCTTGTCCTCGTCGCGGAGTTCGCGGACGAACTCCAAGACGACGTTCGTCGTCAGCGGGTCGAGGCCGCTGGCCGGTTCGTCGTAGATGAGCAGGTCGGGGTCGTTGACGAGCGACCGGGCGATGGCGACCTTGCGCTTCATCCCCTTCGACATGTCGCCGAGTCGGCGGTCGCGGTACTCGAGGTCGAGGCGGTCGAGCACCGCGCCGGTTCGCTCGTCGGCCACGTCGCGGGGCACGTCGTAGAGGTCGGCGAAGAATCGGAGGTACGACCGCGCCGTCATGTCCTCGTACAGCGGCGACTCCTCGGGGAGAAAGCCGAGTTTTCGCCGCATCGCCGGCTCTTCGGGGTCGTATCCGAGCACCGACGCCGACCCGCCGGTCGGTTCGACGAGTCCGGCGAGCATCTTCAGCGTCGTCGTCTTCCCCGCGCCGTTGGGGCCGACGATGCCGAACACCTCGCCCGACTCGACCGAGAAGTCGCTTCCCACGACGGCGGGGAAGTCGCCGTAGGTCTTCCGGAGGTTCTCGACCGTAATCATTGAGAGACCTTCACGCGGGACGGGATAAAAGGGTTCGCGCGGGATTTCAGGATTGATAGCCTTCCCCTTCGCGGGGCAACAGTTTCGTCTCCCCGCAGCCAAGGAACGTGTATGCCCGCAGACGACTACCTCTCACCGTCGTTCGTCCTCTTCGTCGGCGGGTTCGTCGCCGCCGTGTTCCTGTTCGGCGCGCTCCTCGCCTTCGTCGCCGCCGCCGGGTCGCAGACCGTCGAGGGACTGGCCGTTGCGCTGGCGGGACTCGGCGGACTGTTTCTCGTCGCGGGGGCCGTCGGTGCCGGAGTGATGCGCTATCGCCGCGGGTCGGGGTCGGCGTCGAAGACGGCGGCGACGGGAAAGCGACGTTAGTCGTACTCGTAGAAGCCCTTGCCCGTCTTCTTCCCGAGGTCGCCCGCCGCGACCTTGCGCTTGAGCAGGTACGCCGGCTTGTAGCGGTCGCCGAGTTCCTCGAACAGCGTCTCGGAGGCGTCCAGACAGATGTCGAGGCCGATGTGGTCCGCGAGGGTGAGCGGCCCCATCGGGACGTTCGTGCCGAGAGTCATGCCGCGGTCGATGTCTTCCTTGGAGGCGACGCCCTCGTCGTAGGCGCGGATGCCCTCGTTGAGCCACGGCATGAGGATGCGGTTGGTGACGAAGCCGGGCTTGTCGTCGGACTCCCACGTCTCCTTGCCGAGGGCCTCGGAGAAGTCGTGGGCGAACGCGACGACCTCGTCGTCGGTCTTCTCGCCGCGGACGACCTCGACGCCCTTCATAATCGGAACGGGGTTCATGAAGTGGAGGCCCACGACGAGTTCGGGTCGCTCCGTCGCGGCCGCGATGGTCGTGATTGAGAGCGTGCTGGTGTTCGTCGCCAGCACGACGCCCTCCGGGACGATATCGTCGAGGTCGGCGAAGATGTCGCGCTTGACGTCCATGTTCTCGACGGCCGCCTCGACCACGAGGTCGCAGTCGGCGAGGTCCGCGAGTTCGGTCGTCCCCGAAACGCGCCCCTTCGCCGCATCGGCTTCGTCCTCGGTCAGTTTCTCCTTCGAGACGAACCGCGAGAGGCTGTCGTCGATGGCCGACAGGCCGCGTTCGACGTACTCGGGTTCGAGGTCGCGCATGACCACGTCGTAGCCGGCCATCGCGGCCACCTGCGCGATGCCGTTGCCCATCGTTCCCGCGCCGACGACGCCCACCGTGTCGATATCTTCGGTATCGTACATGTCGGGGTCTGCGCGAGGTGGGGAGGTAAAACTTGCCGATGCGTTCGGAATAGTGACAGACCCGTGACTTTCACGGGAAGACTCAAGTCGGGCGCAAGAATGGGGACATGCAACGGTGACTGGGGTGAACGACGCCGGCAGACACGAGGAAGACGACGCGGGCGGGGACGGAGGGGAAGCCGTCTCGGACGCGCGCCCGAGCGACGGCGAGGGTGCGAACCGGGCGAACGACGCCGACGAGGGGCCGTCGGACCCCGACGAGGCGCTGACACATCTACTCAGACCGCGAGGTGCCCGCGCGAGCGACGCGGTCCCGACCGAGCTACAGGACCTGAAGTACGTCGGCCCGGCGACCGCCGAATCCCTCGCCGAGTCGAACATCGACGTGGACGCCATCGTCGACGGCGAGGTGTGCTACCGCGACCTCGTCGCCGCCGGTGCGAACCCCGGCGTGGCGGCGAAGATTCGGCGTTGGCACTCGCTTTCGTGGTCGTTCAACTCCGGCGACGACCTCGACCGGCGCTCCTCGCAGGTCCGCGGACTGGGCGACGACGAGCGCGAGTGGGTCGCGGCGAGTTCGGGCGACTGGGACGCGACCGACGGCGCGGCCGACGGCGACGACTCCGGCGATTGGACCCCGGAAGGACGGGCGGAGGCGGCGGAAACGAGCGGCCCGGCGCGAGACGGGGACTGGACGCCGTCGGGTTCGGGCGGCGACACGGACGCGTCCTCGGAGCCGGCGGCATCGGGAGATTGGACACCGAGCGGGCGGCAGACGACGGGTACGTCGGCCGACGGGTCGGGAGACGCGCTCGCGGCCGAGGCGGCGTGGCGCGAGCGGTCGAAGCCCAAGCCGCTCACGACGCTCGCCGACATCGACGAGACCGACGCCGAACTGCTCGCCGAGGCGGGCGTCCGGTCCGTCAGACGACTCGCCACCGCCGACCCGGAACACGTCGCCGACGCCCTGCAAATCGACCCGACCGTCGTCAGCGCGTGGAAGGCGCAGGCGCGCGACGCGATGGAGTGAGCGCCGGTTCTGACTGCTGTCCGAATTTTTACTATCTGAGTAGTAATTTCTATTCGTGCGTTATTTTTCCGTAATATTTTGTTACGAACCTCATAACGACTGAATTCGGCAATATCTCCTAAACCACTCTAGACGCAGTCTTTATATAGGTAGTTACACCATTTTGAACCAGATGATGCCCGGTTCCGATACGGCCGCCGACTCCCCGCAGACGGAATCTCCCGCCCCGACGACGCTCGGGGTCAGCTCTCGATTCGCCGACGATTCGCGCTCGACTCGCCGCCGCCCCGAGGGGTGGGCCTGATGGCGACGACCGACATCAACACCGCCGACACCGCCCGCGACGTACGCACCATCGACCGCGTGGTCGACGTCATCGCGAGCACCGCGCCCGAGATTCGAACCGGCCTCCCCGGCCGCCGCGTCACCGCCGAGGACGAGAACCCGAGCGGCGAGACGCAGATGGCCGCCGACGTGTTCGCCGACGACCTCCTCTGCGAACGCATCGGCGCGCTCGAAGGCGTCGGCGAGTACGCCAGCGAGGAGCGCCCCGAGTCCGTGGACGTGGGCACCGGCCGGCTGTCGGTCGCAGTCGACCCGCTCGACGGCTCCTCGAACCTGAAGCCGAACAACACGATGGGGACCATCTTCGCGGTGTACGAGGCCCCGCTTCCGGCCCACGGCCGCGACCTCGTCGCCGCCGGCTACGTCCTCTACGGCCCCGTCATGACGATGGTCGTCGCCCGAAACGGCACCGTCGACGAGTACGTCATCCACGACGACGCGAGCCACGAACTCGTCCGCGAGGACGTCACGCTCCCCGACGAGGGGTCGGTCTACGGCTTCGGCGGTCGCGTCCCCGACTGGACCGACGACTTCGAGACGTTCGCCCGCGAGGTCGAACAGGACGCCTCGCGAAAGCTCCGCTACGGTGGCTCGATGATCGGCGACGTGAACCAGATTCTGACCTACGGCGGCATCTTTGCGTACCCCACGCTGGAGTCCGCCCCGGAGGGCAAACTCCGCGTCCAGTTCGAGGGCTACCCCATCGGCTACGTCATCGAGACGGCCGGCGGCGCGACCTCCGACGGCACGAAGTCGCTCCTCGATGTGGACAAAGACGACCTCCACGCGCGGACCCCGATGTACGTCGGCAACACCGACCTCGTGGCGAAGCTCGAAGCGGCGCTGGACTGAGCGTGCGCACCTGACCCGTCTATTCGCGGGTCCGACGTGCTGGGCACGTCGGACGTGCCGACTGCAGTAACCCACCAACCGCATCGAGCGAACCGAAACGACCGGGCACACTCGTTTTCCACGGACTCCGCGGTCGATAACGACCGTTCTCCGACCAGACTGCCACCGGTCTCCATTTGACCGACCGGCAAATCGTGCATGGAAAACCATTTTGAATACGGTGGTGCATCACCGAGTATGAAGGTCAGAATCGGCGACGGCGCGACCGGCGACGAGGCCGAGGCCATCGCCAGCGCGCTGGCGCGACACCTCGGGACGGACGTGAACGTCTTCGTCGGCGACGGCGAGGAGGCCGTCGCGGACGCCGAACCGCCCGCGGACGCCTTCCCGCTGGACGACGACATGGGACCCACAGAACGCGAGGAGAAACTCCGCGAGGAGATAGCGGACATTCTCGGCGGCGGCCCCGAGAAGTACAAACAGCGCCTGCCGGAGTCGGGGAAACTGTTCGTCCGCGACCGCCTCGACCTCTGGTTCCCGGAGGGGCTGAAGTTCGAAGACGGCAAGTTCGCCAACTTCGACTCGTGGCACGAGAACTCCCCCGAGGTCGACGAGGCGGACCCGAACACCCGCCTGCCGGGCGACGGCCTCCTCACGGGCGCCGCCGAGTTCGAGGGCCGCGACCTCCACTTCATGGCCAACGACTTCACCGTCAAGGCCGGGTCGATGGCCCGCCGCGGCGTCGAGAAGTTCCTCCGCATGCAACAGCGGGCGCTCAAGACCGGCAAGCCGGTGCTCTACCTGATGGACTCCTCGGGCGGCCGCATCGACCAGCAGACCGGCTTCTTCGCCAACCGCGAGGGCATCGGGAAATACTACTACAATCACTCGATGCTCTCGGGATACGTCCCCCAGATATGCGTCCTCTACGGGCCGTGTATCGCCGGCGCGGCCTACACGCCCGTCTTCGCCGACTTCACCATCATGGTCGAGGGGATGTCCGCGATGGCCATCGCCTCGCCGCGCATGGTGAAGATGGTCACCGGCGAGGAGATTTCCATGCAGGACCTCGGCGGCGCGCGGATGCACGCCAAGGAGTCCGGGAGCGCCGACCTCGTCGCCCGCGACGAAGCGCACGCCCGCGAACTCGTCTCGCAACTCGTCACCTACCTCCCCGACAAGGCCGGCGAGAAGCCGCCGCGCTCCGAGTCGAAACCGCCGCGGTACTCGCCCGACGGCATCGACGAACTCATCCCCGAGTCGCCGAACCGCCCCTACGACGCCCACGACCTCATCGAGCGCGTCGTCGACGCGGAGTCCGTGTTCGAACTGAAACCCGACTACGGCAAGGAAATCGTCACGGCGTTCGCCCGCATCGACGGCCGGCCGGTCGGCATCGTCGCCAACCAGCCCACGGAGCGGTCGGGAGCCATCTTCCCCGACGCCGCCGAGAAGGCCGCGGAGTTCATCTGGACCTGCGACGCCTACGAGATTCCGCTCCTCTACCTCTGTGACACGCCCGGTTTCATGGCCGGGTCGCAGGTCGAAAAGGACGCCATCCTGGAGAAGGGCAAGAAGTTCATCTACGCCACGTCGTCGGCGACGGTGCCCAAACAGACCGTCATCGTGCGGAAGGCCTACGGCGCGGGCATCTACGCCATGGGCGGCCCGGCCTACGACCCGGAGAGCGTCATCGCGCTTCCCTCGGGCGAAATCGGCATCATGGGACCCGAAGCCGCCATCAACGCGGTGTACGCGAACAAGCTCGCCGACATCGACGACCCCGAAGAGCGGGCGCGGATGGAAGACGAACTTCGCGAGGAGTACCGCGAGG
Organism: Haloferax marisrubri; assembly: GCF_001469875.2. Lineage (GTDB taxonomy): Archaea > Halobacteriota > Halobacteria > Halobacteriales > Haloferacaceae > Haloferax > Haloferax marisrubri. Next base: position 399,160 of record NZ_LOPW02000017.1, read on the forward strand.
ACATCGACGCCCACCGGATGGCGAGCGAGGTCGTCATCGACGAAATCGTGCCGCCGTCGAACCTCCGCGACGAACTCGTCGCCCGCTTCGAGTTCTACGCCGACGTGGACAAGTCGCTCCCGGACAAGAAGCACGGAACGGTGCTCTGAGCCGGATCGGGGGGTTAATGCTCCGTTTTTCCGGCGGGTAATCTCACAGTAACTGACCTAAGCGGTTCGTACTGAGGACGGCAGCGGTGCTACGGACCTCATCGTCGGCCGACACCCGTTCCGTTCCGCCCATCGCGCCCCGACAGTCTCGCCGCGACATCGGGAATCGTCGCCTGCCGATAGCCCGCCATGAGCCACGAAGTCCCTCTTCCCGAGACGCCCCGAGCGGTACTCGCACACGCGGTGAGCGACGAGCACGTCCTCTGGACCGTGACGATGCTGGCGTTCGTCCTCGACGTGCTGACGACGCTCTACGGCCTCGGCCGGGGGCTGGCCGAACTGAACCCCGTCGTCCTCGCGCTCATCCCCGCGCTCGGTCCGGTGGGCGCGCTCATCTCGCTGAAACTCGTCGTCCTCGCGGTCGCGGTCGTCGCGTGGCGCGTCCTCCCCAGTCGCTACCGCGGGGCGATTCCAATCGGCGTGGCCGTCCCGTGGGGCGTCGCCGGGCTGATGAACACCCAGCTCATCCTCGTCACGATGTTCGGGTAGGCCGCCGAAGCGACTCGACCAGCACGGCCCACGCGAGGCCCGCCAGCCCGATGTCGCGGGCGAGCACGTCGCCGAACAGGCCGCCTTCTACGACGAAGACGACCGCGAGATAGAGACACGTCGCCGACAGCGAGACGGCCGCGACTGCGCTCGCGAGGGCGGTGTAGCGGTCGGCGACGATGGCCGCCCCGAAGCCGACTTCGAGGACGCCGTTTGCGAGCATGAACGTCACCGGCGAGACGACGAGAAACGGCGCGAGCCACGGGACGACGTAGGCCGACCACGAAAGCGGGTCCAGAAGCTTGTGGACGCCCGCGGCGAACACCATCGCGCCGAGGCCGACCCGGGCGATGGTCGCGGGTTCGGGGGCGCGGGCGGCGACCGAGGCGACCCGGGCGGCGACCGACGCGGTCCGCGCGGAGAGGCCGTCGAAATCCATGTCCGGCCTAGCGACGCCGGGGAGAAAACGGTGCGGGTGGGCGCGGAGTCCGGAACGGTCCGGAGATTCAGGCGTCGTCGGCGCCGGCGTCGGCGAACTCGCGTTTCAGCGACAGCGCCGTCCGCTCGAACTCGCAGACGAGGTCGTCGTCCTGGTTGAACACCTCGACTTTCATCGTCACCACGCCGCGCTCGCCGTCGGAGGTCTCGCGCTTGTCGAGGACGGTCGTCTGCGCCCGGAGCGTGTCGCCGTGGAACACCGGGTTCGGGTGGGACACGTCGTCGTAGCTGAGGTTCGCCACGATGGTCCCGTCGGTCGTGTCGGGAACCGAGAGGCCGACCGCGAGGCTCATCGTGTAGAGGCCGTTGACCAGTCGCTCGCCGAACTGCGAGTCGCCCGCGAACTCGGCGTCGAGGTGGAGCGGCTGCTGGTTCATCGTCATGTCGCAGAAGCGCTGGTTGTCCGACTCCGAGACGGTGCGGCGCTTTTCGTGTTCGATGGTCCGGCCGACCTCGAACTCCTCGTAGTACAGACCGGTCATGGTGAATCGTGTGATAGACCGTGATAAAATCGTGCCGGTCGGCCGTACTGTGTGACAACTATTGCCCCGAGCGAAACTAGATAACAACCATTATAATTATCCACAATAGAGGATTGCGAAAGCGCCCGATGGCGGCCGATTCGACGGTCGCAGCGGGCGCGGGACAGCGCGTCTGTCTCCCGGCTCAGCCGGCATCCGCCCGGCACGAACGCATCATGGCATCCGCAGCACCATCCACCGCGACGGACGACGAACCGACGGAAGAGACAGCCCTCGAGACGGCCCGCCGACAGCTCGAACGCGCGGCGGCGCACCTCAACGTCGACCCCGGCGTCATCGAGCGGCTCCGACACCCGAATCAGGTCCACCGCGTCTCGGTGCCCCTCGAACGCGACGACGGCTCGACCGCGGTCTACACCGGCTACCGCGCCCAGCACGACAGCGTCCGCGGGCCGTACAAGGGCGGCCTCCGGTTCCACCCCGGCGTGACCGAAGCCGAGTGCATCGGGCTCTCGATGTGGATGACGTGGAAGTGCGCCGTGATGGACCTCCCGTTCGGCGGCGGCAAAGGCGGCATCGTCGTCGACCCCAAGGACCTCTCGACCGACGAGAAAGAGCGACTCACCCGCCGGTTCGCAGAGGAGCTTCGGCCCTTCATCGGCCCCACGAAGGACATTCCCGCGCCCGACATGGGCACCGACGCCCAGACGATGGCGTGGTTCATGGACGCCTACTCGATGCAGGAAGGCGAGACGACGCCCGGCGTCGTGACGGGCAAGCCGCCGGTGGTCGGCGGGAGCAAGGGCCGCGACACCGCGCCCGGCCGCTCCGTCGCCATCATCGCCCGCGAGGCCATCGACTACCTCGGCTGGGACATCGAAGACACCACCGTCGCGGTACAGGGGTTCGGCTCGGTCGGCGCGCCCGCCGCGCGACTCCTCGACGACGAGGGCGCGACGGTCGTCGCCGTCTCCGACGTGAACGGGGCTATCTACGACCCCGACGGCCTCGACACCCGCGACGTGCCGACCCACGAGGAAGAGCCCGAGGCGGTCATGAAGTACAACGCGCCGCGGAAGCTCTCGAACGAGGAACTGCTCGAACTCGACGTGGACGTGCTCATCCCGGCCGCCGTCGGCAACGTCCTGACCGCCGAGAACGCCCGCGACGTGCAGGCGAACCTCATCGTCGAGGGCGCGAACGGCCCGACAACCTCTGCCGCGGGCGAAATCTTCGAGGCGCGCGAGATTCCGGTCGTCCCCGACATCCTCGCCAACGCCGGCGGCGTCACCGTCTCGTACTTCGAGTGGCTGCAGGACCTCAACCACCGCTCGTGGTCGCTCGAACGCGTCCACGACGAACTGGAGACCGAGATGCTCCGCGCGTGGACCGCCGTCCGCGAGCGCGTCGAGGAACACGACGTGACGTGGCGCGACGCCGCCTACATGGTCGCGCTCGAACGCGTCTCCGAGGCCCACGAACACCGCGGCCTCTGGCCCTGAGCCGGGTCGGCGACGAGTCGATATTTCACCGCTCCCCTCGATACACACACTATGCCCCGACGCAGCGTTTTGTTCTCCCCCGGCGACCGACCCGAGCTACTGCGGAAAGCCCCCGGCGCGGGCGCGGACGTGCTCGTCTTCGACCTCGAAGACGCCGTCTCGCCCGACAGGAAAGCCGAGGCTCGGGAGACCGTCGCCGCGGTCCTCTCGGCCCCCGACTTCGACCCCGACGCCGAGGTCGCGGTCCGCGTCAACCCCGGCGACGCCGGGCGCGACGACATCGCCGCCGTCTGCGCCGCCCACCCGCCGGACGCACTCGTCGTCCCGAAGGCCACGAGCGCCGACGACGTGACGAGCGTCGCCGGCGCGGCCCGGGAGGTCGGCGCTGACTGTCCCGTCATCGCTATCGTCGAGAGCGCGGCGGGCGTCCTCGCCGCCCCCGAAGTCGCGGCCGCGCCCGACACCGCCGCGGTCGTCTTCGGCGCGGAGGACTTCGCCGCCGACGTGGGCGCGACTCGGTCCGACGAGGGCACCGAAGTGCTGTACGCCCGCGAGCGCGTCGTCGTCGCGGCCGCGGCCGCCGGCGTCGACGCCATCGACACACTCCACGTCGATTATCAGGACGAGGCGGGACTCCGCGAGGACGCCGCGTTCGGCCGGCGACTCGGCTACGACGGGAAACTCGCCATCCATCCCGCGCAGGTTCCCGTCATCAACGAGGCGTTCTCGCCCGACGACGAGGACGTGACGTGGGCGAAGAAAGTGCTCAACGCCCGCGACGAGGCCGCCGGCGAGGGTCGAGGCGTCTTCGGCGTCGACGGCGAGATGATAGACGCCCCGCTCGTCAAGCAGGCCGAAAACATCCTCGACCGCGCCGGCGAGTCGTACTGAGCGCTCCCGAGCCGGCGCGGTCTCCCGTTGCTCGGATGCTCGATTGGTGGCACATTTTATCAATGGGTGTGTGTCTCAATATTGTGGTATGCTAAAATCCCCGCTACGCTTAACCGGATGCCCGGAGCGTATTAGGGCATGGCACAAGAGGCGAATCCCTTCGAGAGTCTGCAGGAGCAAATCGACGACGCGGCCGCCTACCTCGACGTGCGCGACGACGTTATCGAGCGGCTGAAGAACCCGGAGCGAGTCCTCGAAACGAACCTCGCCGTCGAGATGGACGACGGCGAAGTCGAACTGTTTCGCGCCTACCGGTCGCAGTTCAACGGCGACCGCGGCCCGTACAAAGGCGGGATTCGCTACCACCCGAACGTCAGCCGAGACGAGGTGAAGGCGCTGTCCGGCTGGATGGTGTACAAGTGCGCCGTCGTGGACATCCCCTACGGCGGCGGCAAGGGCGGCATCGTCATCGACCCCAAGGCGCACTCCGAGTCCGAACTCGAACGCATCACCCGGTCGTTCGCCAAGGAGCTTCGCCCCTTCATCGGCGAGAACCGCGACATCCCCGCGCCCGACGTGAACACCGGCCAGCGCGAGATGAACTGGATTAAGGACACCTACGAGACCCTCGAAAACACCACCGCGCCGGGCGTCATCACCGGCAAGGCTCTCTCGAACGGCGGGAGCGAGGGGCGCGTCGAGGCGACCGGTCGCTCGACGATGCTCACCGCCCGCGAGGCGTTCGACTACCTCGGCCGCGACATCGAGGGCGCGACCGTCGCCGTCCAAGGCTACGGGAACGCGGGCTCCGTCGCCGCGAAGCTCATCGAGGACCTCGGCGCGACGGTCGTCGCCGTCTCCGACTCCTCCGGCGGCATCTACGACGCCGACGGCCTCGACACCCGCGCGGTCAAGCAGTTCAAAAACGAGACGGGCACCGTCTCCGACTACGAGGGAACGGAGGCCATCACCAACGAGGAACTGCTCACCCTCGACGTGGACCTGCTCGTCCCCGCCGCGCTGGAGAACGCCATCGACGGCGAACTCGCCCACGACGTGAACGCGGACATCATCGTCGAGGCCGCCAACGGCCCGCTCACCCCCGACGCCGACGACGTGCTCACCGAGAGCGAGGTCCACGTCTTCCCCGACATCCTCGCCAACGCCGGCGGCGTCACCGTCTCGTACTTCGAGTGGGTCCAGAACCGCCAGCGGTTCTACTGGACCGAAGACCGCGTCAACGACGAACTGGAGCGCGTCATCGTCGAGGCCTTCGAGGAACTCGTCGACGCCTACGAGACCCACGACCTGCCGAACTTCCGCACCGCGGCCTACGTCGTCGCCATCCGCCGCGTCGTCGACTCCTACGACTCCGCCGGCAACTGGCCGTAGGGTCGGAGTCAGTCGTCGCCTCGGCGGTTTCGTCCTGCCGTCTCGTCGCTTCGCCGCCTCGTTTTCCGACCGTTTCGTCCGCGCTTCTGTGTCCGCCGCGGTCGCCGATATCGCCGATTCTGTGCATGGTGGTGAATATCACTCGAAGCGTCCGATGCCGGGGGATTCAAGTCGGTGTAGGTCGCGTCATTCATCGATGCGTCAGGACCACCTCATCTCCGCGTCGCACCTCTCGCGGGAGGACATCGAGGCGGTGCTCGACCGCGCGGCCGACATCGACGACGACCCGGCCGCGTTCCGGCAACGACACGCCGGGAAGGTTCTCGGGCTCTGTTTCTTCGAGCCGAGCACGCGAACTCGGATGAGCTTCGACTCCGCGATGAAACGCCTCGGCGGCCAGACCGTCGATATGGGACCGGTCGAATCGTCGTCGGTCAAGAAGGGCGAGACGCTCGCCGACACCGTCCGCGTGGTCGAGGGCTACGCGGACGCGCTCGTGCTCCGCCACCCGAGCGAGGGCGCGGCCACGATGGCCTCCGAGTTCGTCGACGTCCCGCTCGTCAACGCGGGCGACGGCGCGGGCCAGCACCCGAGCCAGACCCTCCTCGACCTCTACACCATCCGGGAGAACGCCGGCCTCGACGACCTCACCATCGGCATCATGGGCGACCTGAAGTACGGCCGGACGGTGCACTCGCTGGCCGAGGCGCTGACGAACTTCGACGCCAGCCAGCACTTCATCAGCCCCGAGAGCCTGCGACTCCCCCGGAACGTCCGCTACGACCTCCACGCCTCGGGCGCGCAGGTCAGAGAACACACCGAACTCGACGAGGTGCTCCCCGAACTCGACGTGCTCTACGTGACGCGCATCCAGCGCGAGCGCTTCCCCGACGAAAACGAGTACCGCAAGGTCGCGGGACAGTACCAAATCGACTCGGAGACGCTGGAAGCGGCGGCCGACGACCTCACTATCATGCACCCGCTGCCCCGCGTGGACGAGATTTCGCCGGACATCGACGACACCGACCACGCGACGTACTTCGAACAGGCTCACAACGGCATCCCGGTCCGGATGGCGCTGTTGGACATCCTCCTCTCCCAAGACCGATGACAGACGACCACCAACTCCGCGTCTCGAAGATTCGAAACGGCACCGTCATCGACCACGTCGCCGCGGGGCAGGCGCTCAACGTCCTCGCCATCCTCGGCATCGACGGCACCAGCGGGGAGGCGGTCTCGGTCGGGATGAACGTCCCCTCCGACCGCCTCGGCCGCAAAGACATCGTGAAGGTCGAAGGCCGCGAACTGAGCCAGTCCGAGGTGGACGTGCTGTCGCTCATCGCGCCCGCCGCGAGCATCAACATCGTCCGCGACTACGACGTGGTCGAGAAGAACCGCGTCGTCCGCCCCGACGCCGTCGCGAGTATCATCTCGTGTCCGAACAGAAACTGCATCTCCAACGCCGACGAGCCCATCCAGTCCCGCTTTACGGTCCTCTCGGACGGCGTGCGCTGTGACTACTGCGAGACCATCGTCCGCGAGGACGAAGTCGCGGCCAACCTCGACGTGAACTGACCGTCTTTAGGAGTCGTCCGACGCCCTTTTTCCCGCGGCGCTCGCCTGACAGCGGTGGTCCTCGTCGGCGAATTCGACGCCGTCGAACTCGAAGCGCGCGCCGCCGGTCGCCGCCGCCTCGACGGAGACCGACCAGCCGTGGGCCTCCGCGAGCGACCGGACGATGTCGAGGCCGAAGCCCGTCCCCTCGGGCGAGGTGGTGAAGCCGCGTTCGAACACCCGCGTGACGATGGCGGCGTCGATGCCGATACCGTCGTCTTCGACCGCGAGCGTCTCGTCGGCGGCCGACGCGGTGACGCGGACGGTCAGCGGCGAGGCCCGCTCGCCCGCGGTCCCGTGTTCGACCGAGTTCCGAAACAGGTTCTCGAACAGCCGCTGGAGCCGACCGGGGTCGGCGTGAACCGTCGCGGTCGATTCGACGACGAGCGTCGCGTCGCCCGTCTCGACCGTGTCCCACGCGCGGTGGGCGATTGCCTCGACGGAGACGGGCGTGAACTCGACGACCGCCGTCCCGCGGCGCGCCGCGGTCAACACGTCGTTGACGATGTCGTCGATTCGGGTCAGCGAGGTGGCAACCCGGTCGAGGTTCCCGGAGTCGTTCACCTGTCGTTCGAGGTCGAGAAAGCCGATTGCGACCGAAAGCGGGTTTCGAAGGTCGTGGGAGAGGACCCGCGCGAACTCGCCCAGTCGCTCGTTTTGCTGTGCGAGTTGTTCTTCGTGTTGCCGGCGGGTCGTGATGTCGCGGCCGACGCCGCAGAAGCCGACGACCCCGCCGTCCGGCCCCGTGAGCCGACGGCCGGTGAGTTGGAACAACAGCATGCCGTCGTCGGTCGGCAACCGCGCTTCGACGACGGTCGTCCCCGTTCGAATGACCTCCTCGACGGCGCGCTCGACCGCCGGACGGTCGGCCTCGTGGAAGAACGCGTCCGCCGACATGCCGGTGAGTTCGGCCTCCGACAGGCCGGTGAGTTCCGAGAGTCGCTCGTTCCACGAGACGAGTTCCCCCTCGCGGTCGTAGACGTAGAACACGTCGTCGAGCGCGTCGAGCGCGTCCTCGATGAACCACCTCGCGTCTACTGGGCTCTCGCCCAACTCGACCGCGTCGGTGTCGACCCGCGACCTATGATGTTCGCAGGCGAGACGATGGACTCGCGAACCGAGTCCATCGGCCGAGTCGGTGGTTGCCTCGGCGTCGTCGGTGTCGTCAGCGTCGTCGGTGTCGTCAGCGTCGTCGGTGTCGTCAGCGTCGTCGGTGTCGTCAGCGTCGTCGGTGTCGTCGGTGTCGTCGGCGTCGTCAGACTCCGCCCGTCCGAGGAACTCCTCGCGGACGAGGTAGGCGTCGATAGCTAAGTCGACCAGTTCCGTCACGGAGTGGTCGGCGTCACCGGACGCGAGGAAGACGACCGGGAGGTCGTCGTCCGCCGCTCGGAGTTCGCGGAGCAACGAGACGGCGTCGCCGTCGGGAAACGCCGCGCCGAGGACGAGACAGTCGTACGCGTCTTCGCCGTCGAGGGCGCGGCGGGCGGCGGCGAGCGTCGCGGCCGAGTCGACGACGGCGTTCGGGACCGACCGCTGGACGACGCGGGAAATCGCGCGGTCGCCGTCGGCGGAGAGAACGCGAGGCGGGGAATCGAATAGCATCGGGCGGAAGGGAACGAACTGAACGACTGACAGAATGCCCCCATATAATATAACTTTTCTGCGGGTTTTGTCACTTAATTAACGGCAGCAGAAAACGTGTATCCAGTTTCTGGTCAGTCGTCGCGTGTGTCTCGGTGTCGTAATCACTTAGTGCGGTGCGGTCGAAGTTCTCGGTATGTCCAAGAAGGCCAAACTGGTCCTGGTACTGGCGCTCGTCGCGGTTCTCTACACCGTGTTCTCCGGTAGCGGAGAGACCGTCGAAGTCGAAATCGAAGAGTAACCGATTTTTTCGGCGCTCGGTCGCCTGCGACCGAGTCAGCCCCACTCTCGACCGTTTAGCGACTGCACCGAGGAGCGAGTCAGACGCCCGAGAGCGAACGACTTACCCGACGCCCGCGCGAAGACCGAGCCATGTACGGGGTCGTCACGCGCAACGAAGAGGAAGTCGACTGGCCGGAGTTCGACCGCGGGTTCTACGAGGTCAAGGACGTCACCGGCCGGGCGGCCGAACCGCTGTCGAACGCCGTCAACATGATCTCCTGTTTCGGCGACAACGCCGCCGCCAACGAGAGCCCCGAGTTGGTCCCCGTCGACGGCGAGGGGAACCCCGCGACGCGGGACCGCACGTACTTCGACTGGGCGTACATCTGCCCGACGAACGAGAAGTACCGCGCCGGCCTGCTCGAAATCGTCGAAGACGCCGCCGCGGCCAACGGCGACGTGCGCCTCGACGACGTGGGCTTCCCGCGCGACGAGTACTGCCGGTGTGACCGCTGTACCTCGCAGTTCGAAGCGTGGGCCGACGACCGCGGCCGCGACGCCGACGACGAAGAGGCGTGGTTCGAGTGGCGCGCCGAGGTCATCACCGACTTCGTCGCCGACGCCGCCGAGCGCGTCCCCGGCCGCCTGTATCTCACGCTGTATCCCGACCCCTATCCGGGACATCTCTACCGCCGCGCCGGCCTCGACATCGAGGCGCTCTCGGAGTACGTCGACGAGTTCGTCGTCCCACTGTACGACACCAACTACGGGACGACCTACTGGCTCGAAACCATCGCCCGCGGCTTCGTCTCGCTTCTGGAGCCGTACGATGCCGACTTCTCGCTCGAACTGTACGCCGTGAACGTGGACGTCGACGACCTCATCCACGCCATCGAGGTCGCAGACGAGTACGCGAAGGACGTGCTGTTCGGCTACGACGCGAGCAACGCCGCCGCGACGCTCCGCCGGATGACCGCCGACGGCTCGCGCGGGAAGTCCTACCACCCCGAGGACGCGACCCGCTGAGCGCGAGACTCGGCGGGACTCCACGGAACTCGACGAGATTCGACGCGCCGGCGAAGAGTCGGGGTCGCCCCGCGCTCAGAACGCGCCGGCGAGGTAGCCGATGACGACGATGCCGAGGAGGAAGACGAGCGCCGCGAACGCGAACAGCGCGAACATGAGTCGCCGCTGTCCGCTCGTCGGTTGTGCCATGGACGTTCTCCGGACTGCACCCACTTATCATAGTCGGCGCTCCGGACGGTCCCGCTGGGCGGTCGAACTCCGACGGCTCAGTCGAGGTCTTCGATTGGGTCCGCGTTGCCGAAGTACGGGTCGGGGCCGTCGCCGGGGGCCGCCCACGCGACGGCGTTGTCGAGGACGGTCCGAACCTCCGCCTGCTCGTAGATTGGGTAGGTCTCGTGGCCCGGCCGGAAGTAGAAGACGCGACCCTTGCCGCGGGTGTAACAACAGCCGGAGCGGAACACTTCGCCGCCCTCGAACCACGACGTGAAGACGAGTTCGTCCGGCGCGGGGATGTCGAACCGCTCGCCGTACATCTCGGCGCGGGGGACCTCGAACGACTCGGGAAGCCCGTCGGCGATGGGGTGGCCGGGTTCGACGACCCAGACGCGCTCTTTTTCGCCCGACTCGCGCCACTTCAGCGAGCAGGTCGTCCCCATCAGGCGCTTGAACGGCTTGGAGTAGTGCCCCGAGTGGAGCACGAGTAGGCCCATCCCGTCGCGGACGCGGTCGACCACGCGGTCAACGATGTCGTCCTCGACCTCGTCGTGGGCCTTGTGGCCCCACCACGCCAGCACGTCGGTGTCGTCGAGGACCGACTCGGTGAGGCCGTGTTCGGGTTCGTCCAGCGTGGCGGTCTGCACGTCGTAGCCGGCCTCGCGGAGTCCCTCGGCTATCGTCGCGTGGATACCGTCGGGGTAGATTTCGGCGACCTCGTCGTTTTCCTTCTCGTGTCGATACTCGTTCCAGACGGTGACGGTGACCATACTCCCGCCGTCGCCGGGCGGCGACAAGTATGCACCGAACGCGGGGCCGGTGGTGGTCGTCCACCGAGGCAGTTACTTCCCTTCGAACGCCGGTTCCCGGCGACTCATGAACGACTCCACGCCCTCGGCGTGGTCGTCGGTTTCGAACATGACCGCCTGCGCCGACGCCTCGTGTTCGATGGCCGCCTCGATAGAGTCGTCGGGGCGGCGGAGCAGGCGATTGGAGGCGGTGAGCGCCTTCGTCGGGCCGCCGGCGATGCGCTCCGTGAGGGCGGCGAGTTCGGATTCGAACTCGTCCTCGCCCGCGACGCGGTTCACGACGCCGAGTTCCAGCGCCCGCTCGGGGCCGAGTTTCTCGCCCGTGTAGACGAGTTCCATGGCGACGTTACGCCCGACGAGTCGCGGGAGGAGGTACGACAGCCCCGAATCGACCGCGAGGCCGACCCGGCGGAATCCGAACCCGATGGAGGCGTCTTCGCGGAGGAGTTGGAGGTCGCAGGCGATGGCGAGCGCGCCGCCCGCGCCCACGGCCGGGCCGTCGATGGCCGCGACCGTCGGCAGGTCGCACTCGTAGACGCGGCGCACGCAGTCGGCGGTGTCGCGGACGACGTGGTCGACCGCCTCGGGGAGCGTCATCGCGTCCGCCTGTAGCTCTAACATGGCGTTCACGTCGCCGCCGGCGCAGAACGCGCCCGCCTCGTCGCTCCCGCGGAGGACGACACAGCGCGCCTCGTCGGGGAGCGAGTCCAGCGCCTCGCGCACGCCGGCGGTGACTTCGACCGTCAGCGCGTTCCGAACCGCCGGGGCGTCCAGCGTCACCGTCGCCACGCCGTCGGCGAGCGCGAGTCCTACCGCGTCGGAGTCGAGTTCGACCTCGGTCATCTCCCGGTTCGACGTGCAGAATCGTGAAAAACGTTTGGACCGTGGTGAGTTGACGCGCCGCCGACCGGGTCAGGGAAACACCGCGTCCACGTCGATGCCGAGGCCCGGACTTTCGGGGACGCGCATCCGTCCCTCGCGTACGGGTGCCGGGTCGGCCGCGAGGTCGGCGTCGAGAAGCGAGGCGGTCGCCAGTCCGTGCGCCCGGTCGCCGGGGAGCGACGCCGCGACGTGGAGCGCGCCGAGTCGGGCGACGACGGCGTCGATGGTGGTCGTGACGACGACCGCCACGCCGGCGTCGCGGGCGCGAGTCGCGAGGTCGCGGACGCGGTCCGGGCCGCCGAGCGCCATCGGCTTGCAGACGAGCACGTCCGCCGCGTTCGAGGCGAGCGCCCGCCCCGGCGGGACCGCCGCCAGCGACTCGTCGAGCGCGATGGGCGTGTCGTGGAGCCGTCGGAGCACGGCGTGGCCGTCGAGTTCGTCGGCCGGAAGCGGCTGTTCGAGGTAGTCGAGGTCGAGTCCCAGTTCCTCGACGGAGTGCAGGAATCGGTCGGCGGTCCAGCGGTCCCACGCGGCGTTCGCGTCGGCCCGGAGCGACACACCGGGGCCGACCGCCTCGCGGACCGCCCGCAGGCGCGCCACGTCCTCGGTCGGGTCCCGCGCGCCGACCTTCAGTTTGAGACAGTCGTACCCCGATTCGACGGCGGTCTCGGCGGCTTCGACGGTCACCTCTGGGTCGTCGTCGCCGAGGGTCGCATTCACCGGAAGCGAGGTGTGCGGGTCGGTGGCTAGGGCCGCGGCGAGCGGTCGGTCGGCGGCGCGAGCGCGGGCGTCGGCGACCGCGAGCGAGACGGCGTGTCTCGCGGCGGGCGCGTCCGCGAGCGTCCCGTCTTCGAGCGCGGACTCGAGGTCGGAATCACCGGTGGCGTCGTCTTCGGCGAGGCCGGCGAGCACGTCGCGGCAGTCGGCGAGCGACTCGGTCCAGCCCGGAAGCGGGGTCGCCTCGCCGACGCCGGTTTCGCCCGCGACCTCGACCGCGACGAGGAATCCCTCGCGGCGTTCGATATCGCCCGCGGCGGTCGAAAGCGGCGTTCGGAGGTCGACGGCGAACTCGCGGAGTCGCATCGTCACGCGAGGACGAGGCCGACCGAGAAGAGGACGGCGTAGAGCGCGAGGAGTTTGCCCGTGTCTTCGAGCGCGGGGTTGAGCTTCTCGCCTTTCGTCTCGGTCACGACGGTCCGCGCGATGCGGGCCGCGACTGGCATCGAGAACATGGGGAGAAGGACGAACCAGTCGAAGCCCGCGCGGGTCCACAGATAGACGGGGACGGCGTAGGCGAGCGCGAGCATGGCGACGTACTCGGCGCGGGCGAAGCCGTAACCGAACCGGACCGCGAGCGTTCGCTTGCCCGTGGTCGCGTCTTCCTCCTTGTCGCGGACGTTGTTCACGACGAGGATGTTCGTGGAGATGGCCGCGATGGGGAGGCTGGCGAGGACGGCGACGACCGTGACGGTCCCCTCCGGAATCCCGACGGTGAGCGGGGCGGCGAGGACGCTCGCGGCCTGCACGTAGAACGTGCCGACGACGGCGACGAGGCCGAAGAAGACGAAGACGAACAGGTCGCCGAGGCCGTGGTAACCGAGGGGATACGGGCCGCCGGTGTAGGCGATGCCCGAGGCGACAGAGAGCAGGCCGATGACGAGGATGGGCACGCCGCCGACGTAGACGAGATACGTGCCGAGGACGATGGCGGCGGCGAAGGTGAGGTACATCGCCCGCTTGACCTCGGCCGGGGGGATGAGTCCGCCCGCGGTGACGCGGGTGAAGCCCTCGCGCGCCTCGGTGTCCGCGCCCTGCACCGCGTCGTAGTAGTCGTTGGCGAAGTTGGTCCCGACCTGGATGAGGAGCGCGCCCACGAGCGCCGCGAGCGCGGGGAGCGGGGCGAACAGGTCGGCGTGGACGGCGACCGCGGTGCCGACGACGACCGGCGCGGCGGCCGCCGGGAGCGTCTGCGGCCGCGACGCCATCACCCACGCCCGCCTGCGAGAGATGTCCTGCGTGCTCATTGTCTGCATACGAGTGCCGGAGAAGTGAGTAAGTTCCTATCCGAAAGCGCGCGACGCCGAGGCGGTGGGTGGGAGAACACGGTGGCCCGGCGCGCGGCGCGGTTCGGCGCGGTCCGGTGCGGTCCGGTGCGGTCCGGTGCGGTTCGGCGCGGCGCTCCCCGGCGTCGGCGACGACGTGGTCATCGCCGTCGCCGACCGACCGGGGCGGGGCCTCGCTATTCGGCGTCGGAATCGGAATCGGAGTCCGAACCGGCGTCGAAGCCGAGGCGGGCGGCGAGTCGCTCGCGGCCTCGCTCGGCCCGAGTTTCGACCGTCTCGTCGGAGACGTACATCTCGCGCTGGCGCTCAACGTCGGCCTCGCGGAGTTCGCGGAGTCGCTCCTCGGAACGGTCGCAGTCGTCGGGGACGCGGCTGTCGAATCGCTCGCGCCAGTCGTCGCGGGCGGCCGCCTCGTCGGCGAGTTCCGCTTCGGGGCGTATCCAGTCCCAGTGGCGCGCGAGGTCCTCGGGATAGCCCCGTTCGAGACGGTGGTCGGTGATGACCGACCGCCCGACTCGCGCGCCCTGTCCGGCCGACATGATGGCTTGCACGTTGACCTCGCTCACCGGCGCGGCGACGTACAGCCCGTCGATTGGCGTGCGCCCCTCGATGTCGGCGTAGTCGCGGTCGAACTTCGTCCGCGTCTCGCCGTCGTACTCGTAGGTGACGAACATCTCGTCGTCGCCGAGCGGTTCGAGGAAGTCGCCGCCGTAGCGGGCGGCCGCGACGACCCGCCTCGCGGTGACGGTCTCGCCGCTCTGTGTCGTGACCGCGAAGCCGGGGCCGGCGGCGTTCGCGGTCGCAGCCGCGTCGTCGCCGGCGGGTTCGACCGCCTCGACGAGGTCCGAAACGAGGTCACAGCCGGCCTCCTCGACGTGGTCGTGGATGAGTCCGTAGAACGTCTCGATGTCGATGCCGCCGGGGAAGCCGAGGTAGTTCTCCAGATAGGCACAGCGCTGGAGCGACGACCGGCCGCGGTCGAAGACCACGGTGTCGAGGCCGTACCGGCCGGTGAAGAGGCCCGCCGAGCAGCCCGTCGGCCCGCCGCCGACGATGGCCACGTCGTAGTCGAACGCCGCGGCCTCCGGGCCTGTCGCCGTCTCCGTCGTCGTGTTCGCCTCCTCGGAGTGCCCGGCGTCTGCCATCTCAGAACTCCCCGTTGACGATGTCCGCGACGCGCTGGCGGTCGAACAGTTCGGCGTCGCCCGTCACGTCGCCGAACTCGTCGGGGTACATCTGTTTCGCGGCGCGCTCGGTCAGGAACAGGTTGTGAATCGGCCCCTGGAACAGGTAGCCGCCGCGGTAGACCCGGCCGTTCTGGACGGCCGCCAGCTCGCCGCCGACGGGGTGGTCTTCCATGTACGCGAGGACGGTGTCGCGGAACTCCTCGGGGGTCTTGCGCTCGTGGCCGCGGACGAGAATCACGTCGGGGTCGATTTCGAGGAGGTTCTCGTAGTCGAGTTCGCCGCGGTTGGTCGTGCTGAGGTTCTCGATGTCGGTCCCCGAGAGCGCGTCGGTGACGCCGAGGTCGTTCCACTGCTTTTTGCTCGTGCCCTTGTCGTTGAGGCGGTACGGCGAGAACGTCTCGGGTTCGGTCGTCCCCTCGTAAGTGAGAAAGACGTTCGGGCGCTCGTCCGCCGGCGGCAGTCGAGACTGTATCTCCGCGATGAACTCGTCGTGGAGCGCCTCGAACGCCTCGTAGCGGTCCTCGCGCTGGAACACCTGCGCGACCTTCTCGAACGCCTCGTAGAGCGTGTAGTAGCGGTAGTCGTGCCAGCCGTCCGAGCGGCGGAAAACGAGGTTGCCGACGAACGGGGCGACGTTCTCCGCGATTTCGTCCACGTCGGCTTGGTCCCAGTCGAACCAGTTGATGAGCATGTTCGGGTCGTAGAGGTGGACGTCGTTGTCGAGTTCGTAGAACTCCTCTTTCGTCCGGACCTCGGGATACGCCTCGACCTGCTCGCGGTCGACGCTCACGCCGGGGAGTTCGTCGTAGACGTAGGTGTAGTACCGGCCCGCGCCGCCGACCCCCGTCAGCCCGTCGCCGACGCCGAGCGCGACGGCCATGTCGGCGTAGCCGCCGTCGTAGGCGGCCCACGACTCGGGTACCGAGTCGAACGTGACCTCGCCCATCGGCTCCATCGTCACCGAGTACGAGGTGTCGGCCTCGGTGGTCTGGGTCGCGGTCGCCGTTTCGGTCGCTTCCTCGGTCGTCGTCTCGGGCGCAGCGGTCGTCTCGTCGCTCCCCGACGAGTCCGACGTACAGCCGGCGAGCATCCCGGCCCCGAGAGCCGTGCCGCCGTACCGAATGTAGTTGCGTCGCGTGAGTCCCTCCTGCCCGGTGGATTTCTCGTCCATGGGGTTTAGGCTTGCCTAAATGTATAAGAGCGTTCCTATTTTTCGGCGCACCTAAACCTTGGCGACCCAACGAGTTCCGGCCCGGTGGCGCGGCTGTGGCCCGATAGCGTCGGTTCCGTCAGGCCCTCAGTAGTGCCACGGGTAGTCGCGGAAGCGCGGTTCGCGCTTTTCGAGGAAGGCGTCGCGGCCCTCCTGTGCCTCCTCGGTCATGTAGGCGAGCCGGGTCGCCTCGCCGGCGAACACCTGCTGGCCGACCATGCCGTCGTCGGTCATGTTGAAGGCGTACTTGAGCATGCGCATGGCCGTCGGCGACTTCTTCGTCATCTCGTCGGCCCACTCCAGCGCCACGTCTTCGAGGTCCTCGTGGGGAATCGCCTCGTTCGCCATGCCCATGTCCACGGCCTCCTCGGCGGAGTAGGTCTTCCCCATGAAGAACACCTCGCGGGCCTTCTTCTGGCCGACCTGTTTGGCGAGGTACGCGGAGCCGAAGCCGCCGTCGAAGGAGGCCACGTCGGGGTCGGTCTGGAGGAACTTCGCGTGCTCCTCGGACGCGAGCGTCATGTCGCAGACGACGTGCAGGGAGTGACCGCCGCCGACGGCCCACCCCGGCACGACGGCGACGACGGGCTTGGGCATGAAGCGGATGAGCCGCTGGACTTCGAGGATGTGCAGGCGACCGGCCTTCGCCTCGCGGACGAGCGGGTCGTCGGAGGCGTCGGCCTCGTCGTCGTCGCGGTACTCGTAGCCGGAGCCGCCGCGGACCGACTGGTCGCCGCCGGAGCAGAACGCCCAGCCGCCGTCCTTCTCGGAGGGGCCGTTGCCGGTGAGCAGGACGCACCCCACGTTCGCGCGCTTTCGGGCGTCGTCGAGCGCGGCGTAGAGTTCGTCCACGGTTCCCGGGCGGAAGGCGTTTCGGACCTCGGGGCGGTCGAACGCGATACGGACCGCCGGCACGTCGACGGCGCGGTGGTAGGTGATGTCGTCGAACTCGTCGGACCCCGGGACGGGCTCCCAGCGGTCGGGGTCGAAAATCTCCGAGACCATACCGAGAGGCGGCGCGGGCGGCGCAAAAAGATTCGCTTGCGGCCGCGGTTCGGAAGACAGGCCGCCACCTGACCGCTCCCCCGGCCCGGGGCTATTTGTCAGTCCGCAAATGACTCTCGCGTATGTCGGCCGCGACCAGCCTCCTCGTCAGGTTCGTCCACGTCGTCGGGATGTCGCTCGTCTTCGGCGGCGCGGCGTTCGCGTGGGCGCTGTTCAGCGACGCCCGAAGCGAGGGCACGGCCGGAAGCGACCCGACCCCGCTCGCGGCCACTTACGAGTGGGTCTTCTGGGCGACGATGGGCGCGATGGTCGTCACCGGCGTCGGCAACCTCGGCGCGCTCGGCCCGCCCGGACCGTCCGGGCGCTGGGGGACGCTCCTGACCGCGAAGCTCCTCGTGGTGACCGCGTTCGTCCTCGGGTCGTTCGTCCGCACGCTCGTCGTGCTCCGGCTCCGGCGAGACCACCCGGCGGGTGCCGGGCGCTCGCTCCTCGCGAAGAGCTACGGGGCGACCGCCGCCGCGCTCCTCGTCCTCGTCGCGCTCGCGGAGGTGTTGGCCCATGGCTGATGCCGCCGCCGGCCGCTTCGAGGCGTGGGTCGTCTCGACGTTCAATCTCGTCGCCCTGAGCCTCGTCGGGCTCCTCGCGGCGCACGCGAGCGGCGCGCTCGAAGGCGAACTCGCCGGCTTCGGAACGATTCCGGGCGTCGCCGTCTTCGCCTACCTGTGGCTCCTCACCGCGGCCGCGACCCGGTGGGCGCTGGCGGACGGCGGGCTGGAAGACCTGCGGAGCGGCCTACGGGGACTGTGGCGACTCGTCCTCCGCGGGTTCGCGGCGGGCGCACTCATCGGGGGCGCGTTTCTCCTCGGGGTGCTCCTCGTCGGCGCGATTCTGAACGGCGCGCCACTCCTCTCGCTGGCGTTCATCGCGCTCATCGGCGTCGCGGCCGCGAGCGTCGTCGGGGGCGTCATCGGCGGCCTGTCGGTCGTCCTCGACGCCGGCTGTTACTGGGTTGCCGGCCGGCTCGTGGGGCGGTGGACGGAGTCGGACGCCTCGGGGCGAGCCGCCGACGTGGAGTCAGTGGGTAAGTGAGTGAGTCAGCCAGTTAGTCAGTCAGCCAGTCAGCCCCGAATCGGGCCGCGCGGACTCGTCAGCCACGACGCCAGCCCGACGAGTACCGCGGCTGCGATGCCGACGAGAAAGGCGGTCGCCCCGGCAAGCGACCCGTACGCGACGAGTCCGGTCCCGACGAAGGCGGTGGCGAGCGACCGGCGGCGACCCATCGACTCGGGGTAGCCGACGGCCTTGAACCGGGCGAGTCCCCACGCAATCACGGCGACGAGCGGCGCGAGGCCGAGACCCATGAGCGGGCGCTGAACGACGAACCAGAGGACGGGCAGGGCGACCACGACCGCGACGAGCGCGAGCGTTCCGCGACGGCCGAGCGCCGGAGGATAGCCGCGTTCGGCGAGGTCCGAGAGGAGTACCACGCCGAAGACGACGGTCCCACCGGCGAAGACCCCGGCGAGCGGTTCGTGTGTGACGACGGCCGCGTAGGCGAACACGAGGACGCCGAGGAACCCGGCGACGGCGTAGACGCTACCGCGGTACTGGCGGAAAACCGTGGAGGACATGTCGCCACGATTCGGAGCGCGGGAGAAAAGTCAGTCGGTCGACTGGTTCGGTCAGTCGGTCAGTCGGTCAGTCGGTCAGTCGCTCGACGGCGCGCTCGGCGATGCGCTCGCGCACGCGGTGCGAGGATTCGGCGTCGGTGCGGACCTCGATGACGTCGGTGCCGTCGGTGGCGACCGACTCGGCGTAGGCGTCGCGGAAGTCGTCCGGGTCGACCGACGCGAACGAGAGGTCGTAGAGGTCGCCCGTGGCTTCGAAGTCGAGGCCGTGGGGCGTCTTGAACTGGTCCGTAAAGGGCGGTTCGTACTCCTCGATGGGGAGCATGTGGAAGATGCCGCCGCCGTCGTTGTTGACGAGGACGATGGTCGCGTCCACGCCGAGGCGACCGAGCGCGAGCAGGCCGTTCATGTCGTGGTAGTACGCGAGGTCGCCGGTCAGGAGCGTCAGGTGGTCGGTCGCCGCGGAGCCGGCTCCGAGCGCCGAGGAGACGACGCCGTCGATGCCGGACGCGCCGCGGTTACCGAGGACCGTCCGGGACTTCGTCGAGGGGCGCGCGAAGCGGTCGAGGTCGCGGACGGGCATGGAGTTCGAGACGAACAGCGTCGACGGCTCGGGCGCGAGGTCGGCCACGTCGGCCGCGAGTCGGCCCTCGAACGCGTCGGTCTCGTCGTCAACGAGGCTCCAGTAGGCCTCTTCCGCGTCGGTCCACAGCGCGTTCCACGACTCGTCCGGGCGGTTGCGGATGAGTTGCGAGAGCCGCCACGCGAGCACCGACGGCTCGGCCTCCACGAGGTCGGTCGCGCCGAACTCGGCCTCGCGCCAGCGGCCCGTCGGGTCGACGAGGAACTGTCTGGCATCGGTGCGCGCGAGGTACTTCCGGAGCGCCTTCGAGGTCGGCGACGCGCCGATGCGGACGACGACCTCCGGGTCGGGCCAGTCGGCGGTGACGCGCTCGTCGAGGTAGGCGTCGTAGCCGCCGAGAACGGTCGTCGTCCGGGTGTGGCCGCCGAAGCGGAGCCCCGAAAGCGGGTCAGCGACGACGGGGAAGCCGGTCGCGTGGGCGAACGCGGCGACGGCCTCGGCGTTGAATCCCGGCGGGTCGGCGGGGCCGGCGACGATGAGCCCCCGGTCGACCGCGAGGTCGTCGGCGAGCTTTCGGAGGTGGTCGTCCGAGAGTTCCGGCGCGCCCGCGGTCGTCTTGACGTAGGGGCGGCTTCCGCTCCGGCCGTCGAGCGCCTCGGGGTCGAGGTCGGCGGGCACGTCGTCCTCGACGTACGTCGGTTCGAGCGGCTTTCTGAAGGGGAAGTTGAGGTGAACGGGGCCGGCGTCGACGCCGGTCGCCTCGGAGACGGCGCGGCCGGCGGTCGTCCGGAGGCTCCGGAGTTTCCTGTCTGTGGCCTCCGGTTCGGGCATGTCCTTGTACCAGCGGACGGCGTCGCCGTAGAGCTTCTCTTGGTCGACGGTCTGGTTGGCCCCGCTGTCGCGGAGTTCCGGCGGGCGGTCGGCCGTGAGGACGAGCATCGGCACGCGGGCCTGCGACGCCTCGATGACCGCGGGGTGGAAGTTGGCCGCGGCGGTGCCCGAGGTGCAGACGATGGGCGTCACCTCGCCCGTGCGACGGGCGCGGCCGAGCGCGAAGTAGGCCGCCGAGCGCTCGTCGAGGTGCGAGAACGTCTCGATGTCGTCGTGGCGGTCGAACGCCTCCGTGAGGGGCGTCGAGCGACTGCCGGGTGCGATGCACACCGCGTCGATGCCGGTGCGTGCCAGTTCGTCGGCGAAGGTCCGTGCCCAGAGGGCGTTTCGGTTCGGTGCTGTCATCTCGTCTATGTCGTCAAGTCGGATTGAATCGAATCAAGGTCTGTCGTCGGCTCCGACGCCGGTCGTCGGTCCCGAACTCAGTCGTCGCGTTCGAGTTCGTCGAGGACGGGGCGGTACTTCAGTTGCACCTCGTCCCACTCGGCGTCGGGGTCCGAGTCGGCGACGAGGCCGACGCCCGCAAAGAGCGTCGCCAGCGTCTCCTCGACGATTGCCGAGCGGAGCGCGACCGCGAAACTGCCGTCGCCGTCGGCGTCGAACCAGCCGACCGGCGCGGCGTACCAGCCGCGGTCGAACGGCTCGGTGTCGCGAATCACGTCGAGGGCGGCCGCCGGTGGGAGACCGCCGACCGCGGGCGTCGGGTGGAGCGCGTCCACGAGCGAGAGGACGTGCTCGTCGCGTTCGAGCGTCGCGTCGATGGGCGTCCAGAGGTGCTGGACGGTCGCGAGCTTCCGAATCCCGCGGTCGCCGACGCGAATCTCGGCCGACAGGGGCGCGAGCTGTTCCCGAATCGTCTCCGCGACGAGTTCGTGTTCGTGGTTGTCCTTCTCGCTTCCGAGCAGTTCGTTCGCCAGCCACTCGTCTTCGTCGTCGGTGTCGCCGCGGCCGGTCGTCCCGGCGAGCGCGCCGGTCTCAACCTCGCGGCCGCGGAGCGAGACGAGCCGCTCGGGCGTCGCGCCGAGGAAACTCGCCCCGCCGTTCGGCTCGACGAGGAAGCGGTGGCAGTCGGGGTACGTCCGGCCGAGGCGGGCGAGCAGGTCGGGCGCGGCGGCGGGGCGGTCGAGTTCGACTTCGAGCGCCTGCGCGAGGACGACCTTCTGGAGGTCGCCGGCGCGGATGCGCGAGACCGCGGCATCGACGCTCTCGTGCCACGCCTCCACCGAGGTCGTCCGGTGGCGGTCCGAGACGCCCGGCGGCCCCTCGGGGGGCGCGTCATCGAGCGATTCGAGCGTCTCGCGGACCTCGTCGAGTCGGTCGCCGACGCTCTCGGGGTCGGCGTCCGCGCCGACGGCGGTGACCGTGAGCCACGCGTCGTCGCCGTCGAAGGCGACCTGCACTTCGGGGACGACGAAGCGCGCGGCCGGGAAGTCGGCCCACGGGTCGCGGCCGGTCGCCTCCTCGTGGAAGGCGAGGCCGCCGAAGAATCGCGGGCGGGCGGCGTCGGGGCCGTCCACGTCCGCGCCCTCGAACAGCGCCGTGGCCGACCGGCGGACGCGCGCGAGTCGCTCTGGGCCGTCTGCCTCGACGGCCACGGCGACGCCGCCGCCGACGACTGTTGGCTCGTCGGGGGCGGTCCACAGCGCCCGCGGGCGGCGCATCGTCGCGAGCGACGCCGACACGGGCGGCGCAGACAGTCGAACCGACCTGCTGACGAGGTGAGTGCTCACCTCGTCTGTCCGCAACGGTTCCATCGACCGTGGGTCAGGACCGGGGACGCTTGAAACTCTCCCTTCTGTCCCGCGCGCCGGGTCGGCAAACTGGCGGAACGCGCACATCTGTCCACCGAACGACAACGCTGGTGACTCGGACGCGAAGCGACCGCCGAAAACGCTGGAAAATCAGCCTAGCTGTACCGCTCTTCGTTCCACGGGTTCGCCCACCTTTTTCCGTGGTTCGCTACGCTCACCACGCAAAAATCTGGACCAAAAACTTAGGTTAGCTGTACCGCTCTTCGTTCCACGGGTTCGCCGTGTTCGAGTACCCGCGTTTCTCCCAGTAACCGCGTTCGGGTTCGGTGAGGAACTCGACGCCCGAGACCCACTTCGCGCCCTTGTAGGCGTACTTGTGCGGGGTGACGACCCGGAGGGGACCGCCGTGGTCGGCGGGCAGGTCCTCGCCGTCGTAGCCCCAGACGAACATGACCTCGTCGCGCATGCACTGGTCGAGGGGCAGGTTCGTCGTGTAGCCGTCCATGGCGTGGAACATCACGTGGACTGCGTCGTCGTCGACGCCGACCGCGTCGGCGAGCGTCGGGAACGTAACGCCCTCGAACTCGCAGTCGAACTTGCTCCAGCCGGTGACGCAATGGAAGTCCTGTACCTGCGTCTCGGAGGGGAGGTCGCGGAACTCGTCGAACGAGAGGTCGAGTTCGGTCTCGACCGCGCCCCACGCCTCGAACGACCACGTCTCCGGGTCCCACGAGGGCGTGCCGCTCTTGGAGAGCACGGGGAACCGCTGGGTCTCGCGTTGCCCCGGCGGGAGTCGGTCGTCGCCGAACTCCTCGTAGAGGTGGGTCACGTCGTTGGCCATGGTCGAAGCTTCGGCCCGACGCACCTATCACTAACGACTCCGGACACCCGCCGGCGACCGGCCCGACGGCCGCACTAACCGAACGTAAGGGGAGATTCGCGTTCGCCCGGGCGACCTTCGGAAAACCCGATTATTCCCCCGGTAGAGTTATATACGGCCCTTCCAAAGCGACGGACGTTCAGATGCCCAAAGTAGAGATTACCGTGCCGGAACACCTGGAGATGCAGATCGTCCAACTCGTCGAACAGGGCGAGTTCGTCAACCGCGACGAAGCCATCGAGGACCTGCTGTCGACCGGTATCCGCGCGTACAAGACCAGCGGTCCGATGTCCGACGAGGACCGCGCGTACGAAGACGACGGGATGATGGGCCACGAAGACGAATACGTCTTCTGAGCCGAGTGACAGTATCCCCCAATAACGCTTAAACCGCCCTCGCGCCTAACCAACGCTCATGCACAAGGACGAACTGCTGGAGCTGCACGAACAGATGGTTATCATCAAGGACCACTTCTCGGCCCGCGACCACGTCGATTCGAGCCTGTTCGACCCCTACGACGAGCTTGCGGTCGAGCCCTCCCACGTCCACAAATCGAAGAGCGAACACAAACACGCCGTGTTCGTGCTCGGAAACGCCCTCGCGACCGCGATGAGCGACGACGAGTTCTCCAGCGCGGGCCGCGTCGGCAAGCGCATGGAAGAGCTGGCGGACGACGCCGAAGGGAAAATCTGAGCGGCCGCCCGCCGCGACCGACCGCCCGACTCGGAGCCGCCTCTCGCGGTCGAGTTCGTGTCGTTCGCTAGCACCTCTCAAGCAGTTCTCCGCGGGTTTCTTTATCACCCATTCGTACGACACACGTAGCTAATGCTAGAGATACCGGGCTGGATACCGTTCCAGCGGCTCGCCGCGCTCCTCGCGCTCCTCGCCGCGGCCGTCGCGCTCGCTGTCGTCGACAGACCGAGTCGGCTCTCGGCGGCGCTCCGGCGGCGCTTCCTGTTCGGCCTCCCGCTCGGAACGCTCGTCAGCGCCGGCGGCGTCCTCCTCGTCTACCTCGTGGTTCAGGACGGCTGGTCGTCGTGGTATCGGCCCATCGTCATCCCGTTCCGGGCGTGGTCGTACTTCTACCCGACCGGGATGCTGACCGCCGCGTTCGCCCACTCCAGCGCCGGGCACCTCATCGGCAACCTCGTCGGCACGCTCACCCTCGCCCCCGTCGCGGAGTACGCGTGGGGCCACTACCCGACGCGCCGCGGGTCCACGTCGTTCGGGTCGGCCCGCGAGAACCCCTACGTCCGGTCGCTCGTCGTCTTCCCGGCGGTCGTCTTCGGCGTGGGGCTTCTGACTTCCGTCTTCGCGCTCGGCCCGGTCGTCGGCTTCTCCGGCGTGGTGTTCGCGTTCGCCGGCTTCGCGCTCGTCTTCCGGCCGCTCACGACCGTGTTAGCGTTCGTCTCCGGGCGCGTCGTCAGCCTGTTTTACGACGCGATGCTCTCGCCCGAAGTCGTCTCGTCGGCCCGTCCCATCTTCTCGACGCCGTGGTGGTCGCAAATCGCCATTCAGGGCCACGCCATCGGCTTCCTGTTCGGCGTCCTCCTCGGCGTGTGGCTCAGCCACCGGCGCGAGGGGTCCAGCCCGCCCGCGCTCCGGAGCTTCGCCGGCGTCCTCCTGTTCGGCGTCAGCGAGTCGCTGTGGGCGGTGTACTGGTACCGCGGCGGCGAGACCTACGTGCTGTTTCGCGCCGTCGGCTTCGCGCTCGTCGTCGCGCTCGCGCTCGTCGTGGCGTTGACGGTCGCGGCGTCCGACAAGCCGCTCCGCGAGTACGCGCCCGAGAACTCGGTGTTTTCGGCCCGCCGCTGGCAGGCCGGCCTCGCCGTCCTCCTCGTCGTCGTCGCGGCCCTGTCGGGACCGGCGATGCTGTACAACACGTTCACCGCGAGCGGCGACGACCTGCCGGGCGAGAGCGTCTCGGTCAGGGACTACGACGTGACCTACGCCAAGGACGTGCCGAACGGGCTGACCGCCGTCTTCGACATCGAACTGTTCGGCGAGTCGACGACGACCAACACCTCCGGGGTCATCGTCAGAAGCGAGCGGCGCGGCATCTGGACGACGGCCGTCTCCACGAGCCGGCTGGCGTTCGACGGCGAGTCGACGGTCAGGCTCGGCGGCCTCGGCTGGCGGGACCAAGTGACTGCGGTCCGCGACGGCTACGTCGTCTCGGGCGCGGGAGCCGCCTACCGGGTGCTCCTCGTCGCCGACGGCGAGGCGCGACTGGCCTACGAGACCGGCCCGGTCCGGGCCGAACCGGTCGTCTCCCGCCGGAACATCTCCGTCGTGCCGACGGCGACGGGCTACGACATCCAAGTGTCGTCGGACAGCGGGACCGTCAGGGGGCCGATGCCGACGAAGAACGCGAGCACGACGCTCGACGGCATTCGGTTCGTCCGCGAGAAGTCGTTCGTCTTCGCCGAGTCGCGGGGGACGAAGGTCCGCATCGCGCGACAAGAGACGTACAATTAGGGCGCGGTCGGCGGGCGATTCGTGCGGTGTCTACGGACGGTTCGCGCAGTGATGGACCGGCGATGCGACCGCCGCCGCCTCACCACTCGATGCGGAACACTTCGGCGTCGAGCTGTCGGCGGTCCTCGTCGTGGAAGTCGAACTGGCGGTCGAGGTCGAACGTCGCCCGGAACGCGTCCGTGAGGTCGCCGCCGGCGTCGGCGACGAACGACTCGACGAACTCCTTGCTCCCCTCGTTGTGGACCGAGTAGGACACGTCGGCGACCGACGCGACCGATTCGAGGAAGGCGCGGTCGGCGTGTTCGTTGCCCCGCTGCGCGCCGAACGGCGGGTTCATGAGCACCGTGACCTGCCGGTCGTCGGGGAGACAGAGCGGCAGGCGAGTGGCGTCGGCGCGAATCCAGTCGATGGGTGCGCTCGCGCCGACCCGGCGGGCGTTGTCCGTCGCGGTTTCGAGCGCGTCGTCGTCGAGTTCGACGCCGACGACGCGGGCGGGCGAGCGGAGCGCCGCGCCGAGTCCGAGCATGCCGGTTCCGGAGCCCAAATCGAGGACCGTCGCGTCCTCGATGTCGCCGCGGAGGTCCGCGAGGTGGACGAGGTGCGCGGCGAGGTCCGGCGGCGTCGGGTACTGTTCGAGCGAGACCTTCGGGTTCTCGAAGCCGGCGACCACCGCCAACTGCGCCTCCAGCGCGGCCTTAGTTGCCATCAGCCGTCGATGGAACCTCGAAGCTCAAAAGCGACACCCTCGCGCCGGGCGCGCTCGCCGAGCGCCGCGAGCGCCGACTCGGCGTCGTCGGGGCGACAGCACTCCGCGACGTCGACGGCGACGCGCCCGACGCCGAGGAACGCGGCGGCGCGGACGTACTCGCGGAGGCGGTCGGACTCCGACTGCACCGCGAGCGGGTCGTCCTCGCAGAAGCGGGCTTCGACGGTGAGTTCCGCCGGGAGATAGCCCTCCTCGGCGAGTCCGGCCTTCAGGTCGCGGAGGTGCGACGGAGCGGTCGACTCCAGCCCAGCGGCGTCGAGGACGACGGGGGTCAGGTCGGCGGGACGACCGGCGGCGAGTGCGGCTTCGACGGACGAGGATTCGAGCGTGCTCATGTTGCACACACATTTCCTTTGGTTATGTATATATCTTTGTAAATGCTCGGTAGTAATTTATTTGGGTGGAATCCGGCGATGGCGCGGGGCTTCGCCGTTCCGGCGTGACAGCCTAGGGGCTGATAGCCATGGTAACCGTACTGCCGATGGGGGCACACGCTCCACCCCCATTCCCCCTGACCGCGCGGGCGGTCCACTCGGACGCCGAGGTTCATTCCGACGTTAATTTCGCTACTCGTACGTGTACGAGAGTACCTCAGTCCCCGCGGCGTCGCGAATCGTGACCGTGTCGCCGCCGTTGTTCCACACCGCGCCGCCGCGACCCCAGTAGACGTCCTCGTCGGTGTCGGTTCCCGACCCCGTGTGGAGCGTCAGCGACGCGCCGGGGTCGAGTTCGGTCCCCTCGGCGAACGTGTAGGTCGCGCCCGCCGCGTCGGAGACGGTCCACCCCGAGAGGTCGATGGCGGCGTCGCCGTCGTTCCGGAGCGTGACGTACTCCTCGTTCAGGTTGTCGTTGTCGTTGCCGGGCGCGTCGGCGACGACCGAGACCGAGAGGCCGTCGTCGGTGGTCGCGTCCGCGCCGCCCGCGGCCGACCCTTCGGTCGCGCAGGACCAGAGGCCGACCCCGCGCTCTCTGGCGTCGCGTTCGGCGCGCTCGTAGCGCTCGCGCTCCTCGAACGAACTCTCGTAGACCCGGGCGTGGCCCTCGGCGATGAGGTCGTGGTTGAACTCCGCGCCGTCGACGACGACGTACGCGAGGAGTCGGCCGTAGTAGCCGCGCTCGCCGGCTTTCTCGTCGTAGCGGAGTTCGACGGTTCGGTCGGCGAGTCGGGACTTCGCGTAGGCGCTCGCGTTCTCGCCGGCCGCGCGGAGGCAGGTCCGGCCGGCCTCGGTCTCGGGGACGCCCTCGAACTCGTCGGGCGTGTTCTCGGCGTGGACCTCCGGGGTGTCGACGCCGAGGAGCCGAACCGTCTCGCGCGCGCCGTCCGGCATGACGACCTTGATTGTGTCGCCGTCGACCACCTCGACCACCTCGACTGTCACGTCGCCCGCGGCGGCCGCGGTCGTCGGCGACCCCGACTGCGCCGTCGGCGACGCCGTCTCCGTCACGGTCGATTCGACCGTCGTCGGCGCGCCCGCGCCACCCCCGCCGAGACAGCCCGCGAGGACCGCGAGAACGACGACAACGAGTGTCGTGGTAGCACGTCTGACCATTCGATTCACCGTTAGTCAGGGAACTGTATAAGTAGGTGCGTCCCAGTCGCCCGAATTCGGAGTCGTCGAATCGCCAGACAGCGGCCTTTATCATATTTCTGTTACAAAGGTTTAAATTCACGCTCCACCAGAAACCTTTTAATGGAACGTCCGAGCCGGCAGCGTCAGCGAGAGGAGGAGGCAACGGCACAAGAGGACGAGCAAGTCAACTGTCCGGAGTGCGGCTCTGACCAGATCGTCACGGACGCAGACCAGGGGGAGCTGGTGTGTGACGACTGTGGTCTCGTCCTCGATGAGCGACAAATCGACCGCGGCCCGGAGTGGCGGGCGTTCAACCACTCCGAGCGCCAGTCGAAGTCGCGCGTGGGTGCGCCCATCACGGAGACGATGCACGACCGGGGGCTGACGACGACCATCGACTGGAAGGACAAAGACGCCTACGGCCGCTCGCTTTCGTCCGAGAAACGCTCGCAGATGCACCGCCTGCGCAAGTGGCAAGAGCGCATTCGGACGAAGGACGCCGGCGAGCGCAACCTGCAGTTCGCGCTCAGCGAAATCGACCGCATGGCGTCGGCGCTCGGCGTCCCGCGGTCGGTCCGCGAGGTCGCCTCGGTCATCTATCGCCGCGCGCTCAACGAGGACCTGATTCGCGGGCGCTCCATCGAGGGCGTCGCCACATCGGCGCTGTACGCCGCCTGCCGTCAGGAAGGCATCCCGCGCTCGCTCGACGAGGTCGCGGAGGTATCGCGCGTCCCGCAGAAGGAAATCGGTCGCACGTACCGCTACATTTCGCAGGAACTCGGTCTCGAACTCAAGCCCGTCGACCCCAAGCAGTTCGTCCCGCGGTTCGCCTCCGCGCTCGACCTCTCCGAGGAGGTACAGGCGAAGGCGACCGAAATCATCGACGTGTCCGCCGAGCAGGGCCTGCTGTCGGGCAAGTCGCCGACCGGCTTCGCCGCCGCCGCAATCTACGCCGCGTCGCTTCTCTGCAACGAGAAGAAGACCCAGCGCGAGGTCGCGGACGTGGCGCAGGTGACGGAAGTCACTATCCGGAACCGCTACCAAGAACAGATCGAAGCGATGGGCTTCCGCTGAGCGTCGGCCTGCCGACCCGACCCGCGACCCGGCTCACCGTCACCGACTGACGTCCGTCGACGACGCTCAGTTTTAGTTTTTCACGAACACCACGACCGACCGACCCCAGAGGCCGGTGTCGTACTGGTGTGCGACGTAACCGTCGAGGAGCGGCGCGACCGTCCCGCGCTCGTCGGCGGGCGCGATGACTACCGGCGGCACCGACGACCGGGTTTCGAGCGCCTCAGGCGTCGCCGCCGACGTCGAGTCGGCACCGATTCGCTCGACGTACCACGCCATCGGGAGCTGTTCGCCCCACGACTCGGGGACCGGCGGATAGTCGGCCGCGCCGTCGGCGACGTACATCGAACTCCCGTAGTAGAGCACCTCCGGCCCCTCGTCGTCGGTCGGCCCGACCCACGCCGAGAGGTTGTCGCGGAACGACGAGAACTCGCTGGACGGCTGTGCGAAGTGCGCGAGTTCGGTGTCGCGGTCGCTCGGGCCGTACGCCTCGGTCGTCGCCACCGCGCCGGTCTGGGCGACGAGCGCGAGCAGGACGATGACCGCGGCCGCGACGCGGGGCACGTTCCGGGTGTCGAACGCGCTCCGACCCCAGCGGACGAGCGCCGCGAGACCGATACCCGCCGGGAGCGCGAGCGGGACGACGACGTAGACGCCGAGCCACGGCGCGGACACCTCGGTCAGCATGGGGACGAACACCAACGACGCGCCGGCCCAGTAGACCGCCGCCGACACCTCCGGACGGGGCCCGCCGGCCGTGTAGCGGTCGACGAGGAACACCGCCGCGCCGAGGAGGACGACCGGGAGCGCCGCGAGCACGAGCGTTCCGAGGAGGTCGCCGAGGTACGGGAGGTACTCGTGGGCCCCCTCCGGGTAGCGGTCGACGACGCGGACGCCGACGAACCGACGGACCGAGTCGAACAGCGCCGCGTCGATTGCGCCGAGAACCGTCCCCGGCGTGTAGAGCCCCACACCGTCGGTGTCGCCCGCCCGCGGGGCGAACGCGAAGACGTAGAGCGCGACGAAGACGAGGAGCGCGCGGGCCGCGGGCGTCGCCGCACCGCGGAGTCGGGCGGTGTACTCACCGAGGCGCATCGCGGCCGGTCGCGCCGAGGGGAGGAGCGCCGCGTGGTCGAACACCAAGAGCCCGGCGACGCCGAGACAGCCGAGCGCGACGAGACCGAGTCCCGACGAGGCGACGGCGAGCGCGACGGCCGCGGCGAGTCCGTAGGCGTTGCGCCGCCCCGCGCCATCGACGAGGCAGAGCGCGAAGCCGAAGGCGACGAGCGAGAAGCCGACCGCGAGCACGTCGCCGCGGGCGAACCGGCCGTAGTAGAGGAGAATCGGGTTCGCCGCGAGGACGGCCGCGAACCCGACGGTCTCGTCGGCGGCGAGGCGGCCGCGGAAGAGGAGCGCGGCGAGCGGGAGGGCCGCGCCGAACAGCGCGAAGGGGAGGCGGAGCGCGAAGTCCGTCGCGCCGAACAGCGCGAGCGACGGCCGCGAGAGGAGGTAGACGAGCGGGCCGCCGGCGACGGGGCGGTACGAGAAGAAGCCGGTTTCGAGCGACCGGAGGCTCCAGTAGCCGACGCGGGCCTCGTCCCAGTGAAGCGGCCGGTCGCCGAGGCCGACGAGGCGGACGACGAGCGCCGCGGCGGCGAGCGCGACGACGGCGAGCGTCGTTCGGTCGGGTCGCCGCCCGACGCGGGAGGGAATCATGGGATGACGTGGCGCGCCGGACGGCAGAAAGGTTACGACTTGGAAGGCCGGCGGCCCGCCCCTTCGAAAGCGTCATCCCCGCCGACCGGTAGCACTCGGATATGTCGCTCATCGAGTCGCTACCCGCTCGCCCCCTCGAACCGCAGGAGCTGACTTCGCTGAACCGCGCCGACGCGTTCGAACTCGTCGTCGCCGTCGAGGACGACGGTCCCGCCCGAAGTCTGCTCGTCGCCACCGAGGGGTGGGTCAAGGCCATCGCCTACGAGGACGACGCCGGCTGGTCGGTCGTCGAGACGGTCGAACTCGACGACGAGACCGAGCGAATCGACGGACTGCAGGCCTGCGAGGAGGCCGTCCTGTCGTTCCGAGGCGACGAGAACGAGGAGTAGTATTAACCCCGTTCCGAACTAAGTATAATTTGTCATGTACAGCGAAATCCTCGTCCCGACCGACGGTAGCAAGGCCGCCGAACGCGCCATCGACCACGCGCTCGACCTCGCGAAGACCTACGACGCGCGGATTCACGCGCTGTACGTCGTCGACACCAGCATCTACACCTCGCTCGACGCCGGCGCGGACGTGGTCATCGACGCCCTCGAACGGGAGGGCGACGCCGCGACCCGACACGTCAGCGAGGCCGCCGAGGAGGCCGGTATCGAGGTACAGGCGGAGGTCGTCACCGGGACCGCCTACCGCTCCATCCGGGAGTACATCGACGACCACGCGATAGACCTCGTCGTCATGGGTACCCACGGGCGCACGGGGCTGAGCCACTATCTCCTCGGAAGCGTCACCGAGCGCGTCGTCCGCACCTCGCCGGTGCCGGTGCTCACCATCCGACTGGACGACGAAGACGAGGCGGATGCCGCGGACGAAGAGACGGACGCGGACGCCGAAACCGAGGAGTAGCCCGAACGGGCGCGAGTCGAGCGTTCGCCGCATCGTCCGTTCATCTCGGCCGGCGCGGTCGGCGACGGGGGGCCGCGGCTTTGATAAACAGTTTTGGTGCGGTCGCTCATAGGCCGCGGTATGACCGAGTACACCGTCGAGTTCGTCGGCACGGGCGAGACCATCACCGTCTCCGACAAGCAGACTATCCTCAAGGCCTGCATCGAGGAGGGCATCGCACAGGAGTACTCCTGCCGCGTCGGGATGTGCCTCGCTTGCTCCGCCGAGATTCTCGAAGGCGACGTCACCCAGCCCGCCGCCCGCGGGCTGACCGACGAGGAGGCCGAGCGCTTCGCGCTCACCTGCATGGCCCGCCCGCAGAGCGACCTCAAACTCGACCGCGGCGTCTACCCGCCGAGCATCGAGGGCGACGCCGCGGCCGCCGG
The DNA here is from genome assembly GCF_001469875.2 of Haloferax marisrubri. GTDB lineage: Archaea > Halobacteriota > Halobacteria > Halobacteriales > Haloferacaceae > Haloferax > Haloferax marisrubri. The sequence goes on from NZ_LOPW02000017.1 coordinate 431,167, forward strand.
CACCGCCGCAGACGACGACTGACGACGGGTACTCTCCGGGGCCGGGCCGCCGGCCCACGTTCTCAGTTCCGCAGCGCGCCGCTGAGCCGACGCGCCGGCCCGACATAGCTCGGCCGCGGGTCTCGCGGACCGCGTCTCACGCCTCGCTCGTCGCCGCGCAGTTGTTCGGCCCCAACTCGACTTCGAACGCCTCCTCGTCCGACAGCGAGTCGCGCCCGAGGTTCGTCTCGATGATGCGCTCGTAGTTGGCCGGCCGCGGCGGCATATCGGAACAGACGAACGAGACGAACGCCGCCTCGTCCATCGAGAGCGCCCCGAGTCGGTCCCGGAGCGTCCAGAGTTCCGCGACGTACGCGCCGGTTTCGTCCGGGACCGTCCGGGGGCCGTAGTGGGCGGGCGCGACCAGCGTGTCGTCGGCGAACTCCCCGTAGCGTTCCGTGAGCGTCGCGTGAAGCCGCCTCGCAGCATCGGGCGCGCCCTCGTCGCCGTCTTCGAGGTCCGGGCGAGCGACGCTCTCTAGGAAGAGGCTGTCGCCGGCGAGAAGCAGGTCGCCGAGTCGGAACGCGGTCATCTCGGTCGTGTGCCCCGGCGCGTGGACGGCGACGAGTTCCGCGTCGCCGACGCCGACGGTCTCGCCGTCAGCGACGAGTCGCGCGTCGAAATCGAGGCCGCGGTCGGTCGCGCCCGCCGGGAGGACGGCGCTCGCGTCGGTGCGCTCCGCGACCGCGCTGACGCCGCTGACGTGGTCGGCGTGGACGTGGGTGTCGACGGCGGCGACGACTTCCGCACCGTGCTCGCGGGCGTCTTCGACGTATCGGTCCGCGAACGCCCGAAGGGGGTCGACGACGACCGCCTCGTCGCCGGCGACGACCAGATAGGCGAGACAGCCGCTTGAGGGGCGGTCGTACTGGAGGACCGTCGCGTCCGCGTCCGCGTTCCCGACGGGGAATTCGCGGGCGCGGTAGACGCGCGCCCAGCCGTCCATGCCGGTTTCGAGGTTCTCGGCGGGGACGCCGGCCTCGGAAAGCAGGTCGGCGACGTGCGCGCTCGACCGGCCCTCCGCGCAGACGACGACCACCGGCGAGGGGGCGTCTCGGAACTCGGCCGCGAGTTCGTCGACCGTCCCGCGAATCTCGGCCTGCGTGAAGCGAATCGCCGGAATCTGCGTCGCGGTCACGGCCGCGCCATCGACGCGCCACGTCTCGAACTCGTCGCGGTTGCGCACGTCGAGCACCGTCGTGGGGTCGCCGCGGGCGAGTCGGGCCGCCAGTTCCTCGGGAGTCATACGCACACGATACGCGCGCCGGGCGGAAGAACGCTCCGCGGGCCGAAACGAGGAGAGCGTCCGCTACTCGGTCGTTCCGCCGTCGTTGCTCAGGCGGTTCGAGGGCGGTTGGTCGAAGCCGGACTCGTCGAGGACGCCGGCCGGCGGGCCGTCGATGCCGCCAGCAGGTTGGGTGCCGGTCCCCATCTCCCGAGCGGTGTTCGGTCCGGTGGCGTCGGCCGTCCCGCCACCGCCGAGACGTTCGGCGGCGTGACGAATCGAGAGCACCTGTTCGGTCTGCGAGCGGTTGGCGTCGGCGATGTCGCCGATTTGGTCCGACACGGTGGTCGCGCGGGCGGTCGCGTCGTCGACCATGCGGGCGATTTGCTCGGCGCTCTCGGCTTGGTCGTCGGTCGCCGAGGCGACTTCGCCGACGCCGACGGTTGCCTGTTCGACCGCCGCCGAGATGTCCGAGAGGCTCCCCATCACGTCCTCGCCGCGGTCGATGCCGTCGTAGAGTCGCCCGGTCGTCTGCGAGAGGCTCTCGATGGTCTCCTTCGCCTCGGTCTGGATTTGGTCAACCGTGCCTTCGACCTCGGCGGCGCGGGCCTGCGACTCCTCCGCGAGGTTCTTGACCTCGCTGGCGACGACGGCGAACCCCTCGCCCGCGTCGCCGGCGCGGGCGGCCTCGATGGAGGCGTTGAGCGCGAGCAGGTTCGTCTGCTCCGCGATGTCGTTGATGGCGTCGAGCACCTCGTCTATCTCCGCGATTTGGTCGTGCAGTTGCTGGACGTCCTCGGAGGCGGTCTCCGCGGCCTCGCTCACGTCGCGCATCACGTCGATGGCCTCGTCGGCGGCGTCCTCGCCCTCGGCGGCGCGCATGGCGGCGTCGGCGCTGGTCCGCTCGACCTCCTCCGCGGTCGCCGCGATTTCCTCGACGGTCGCGCTCATGTCCGACACCTCGGCGGCGACCGTCGCCATGTCGTCGGCCTGCGCCTGCGCCGTGGTCTCGATGTCGTCGGTCCGCTCGGTGACTTCCTCGGAGGTCCGCAGGAGCGACTCGACCGGCTCGCTCACGTCGGCTTCGACCTCGTTTGCGAGGGCGCGCCGACGCTCGGCGGCCTCCCGCGCGGCCCGGCTGTACGAGTGGATGTACGTCTCCATCGCCACCTGCTGGTCGAGAGACAGGAGCTTCAACACGGGGAGGATACGCGCGACGACCTCGTCGACGGCGTCTTCGACTCGCCCGTCGCCACCGCGGAGACCGCTGGAGACGCCGGACGCGCCACCGAGCAGTCCCGAAAGGAGGCCGTCGTCGTCGTCGTCGGCACCGATATCGGCGTCGCTCCCCGTCGTGTCGCCGCCGGTGAACTCCGCTTTCACCTCGTCCGCGACGGCACCGAGAATACCCTCGTAGTAGACCGAGTACGCCCCGAGGTAGAACTTCGGCCCGAGGTCTATCATATCGTGTAACTTCCCGATGCGCGCCCGCTTCGCGAAGTAGTCCTCGCCGTACTCGCCGCGGCCGAGTTCGCGGAGGTAGGCCGCCTGGTCGGCCTGCAGCATCTCCGTGTTCTTCGTCGAGCGACCGAAGAACTTCGCCGCCGACGCGTGCTCGCCGAGGTGGTCGTAGAACTCCGCCGCGAACTCGTCCGCAAACTCGTCCAAGAGCGGTTCGAGGTCGTGCAGGCGACGTTCGTCACCCTCCGAGAGACGAACGAACGATTTCCGTCGGTCGATTTCCGCCACGTCGATGTCCAACTGCGAGAGCAGCGCGTCTCCATCGACGCGCGCTCGCGCGTTGGCGTCGACTTGCCCCGAGGAGTCAGTCATATATACCGTTCTCAACAGACACCAGTATTTCAACCCTCACCGCAGAATATCACGAGTGATACCGGAACTGATTGCCGTGAGAATCCCACAGTCGTGGACCGGACCGAATGTTCACGTGACTGGCGGGCCGATAGGCGGTATGGACGCCGATTCGTTCCGCGAGTCAATCGAGACGGCGAAGCGCACGCAACTCGACCGACTCGGCTCGTCGAAGCTCCTGTTGGCGCTGACCGATGCGGACCTCTCCGAACCGGCGGTGCTCCGCGCCGCCGCGTACTCCGAGCACGCGGCCCGCGGGACGTTCGAGGGGTGGGCCGCCGACGAGTCCGACGAGGAAGCGAGAGCCGCCTTCGAGGCCACCGCGGCCCAAGAGGCCGAACACCTCGACCGCGTCCTCGACGCGCTCGACGAGGAGGTCGACCTCCCGGATGAACCCGGCGTGATGCACGCGTACCTCCGCGGGCGCGAGGACACGGTCGAGCGGGCCGCCGCCGGGATGGTCGGCCGCGGACTCGTCTCGATTCGGACCCACACGCAGGTCATCGGCTTCTTCGTCAACGAGGCGGACGAGCCCCGCGCCGACCTCTTTCGCGACCTGAAAGCCGAGACCGAGGAGACGCTGACGACCGGCCTCGACCTGTTGGCCGACCGCTGCGAGACCGACGAGGACTGGGAGCGCGCCCGGATGGTCGCCGAGTACGTCGTCCAACTGGCGTACGACGACTACGCCGACGGCCTCGCCGAACTCGGCGTGGACCCGAAGCCGCTCTGCTGAGCCGAGTCGAGGGCGCCCGGAACCGCCCCGCGTCGTCGACCCAACCTATTCGTGTCCCCGAGTGGTAGCCGGAGGTATGACTTCCGAGGTTCGCGGGCGCGTCGAAGCGCTGTACACCGCGCCGTCGAAGGGGGAGCCGATGGACTCCCACGAGACCGTCGCGGTCGCGGCGGGCGGCATCGAAGGCGACCGCTACGCCGACGGCGACGGCTTCTACTCGGCGACCGACGGCTGTCAGGTGACGCTCGTCGACGCCGCGGTGCTGGACGATGCGGCGCGCGAGTACGACCTCGACCTCGCTGACGGCCAACACCGCCGGAACGTCGTCGTCCGCGGCGTCGACCTCGCCGACCTGCTCGACGCGACGTTCGAACTCGGCGGGGCCGAACTCCGCGGGACGAAACTCAGGCCGCCCTGCGCGTACCTCGCGGACCTCGTCGGCGACGACGACGTGGGCGACGCCCTCCGCGAGTCCCGCGGCGGCATCTGCGCGGACGTGCTCGCGCCCGGCCGGGTCGCGGTCGGCGACGACCTCCGCGTGACCGAGGCGAACCCGCGCGAACTGGGCCGCCAGATAGCCCAGCGACTCGGCGGTGAGCGAGTCGCGGACGACGACGAAGCCGCGGCAAGCCACGAGGAACACGGGGACAACCACGAATGACTGGTGACGACGATACCGACGCCGTGGGCGCGACGGCCTCGAATCCGGTCGAGCGCTCGAAGGCCGCACTCGCGTCGCTCCGGGACGACGGCGACACCTCGGCGTCGGCCGCAGACTCGCCCGCGAGGGCGGCCCCGACGGTCGCCGTCGCTCCCGGCCGAGTGAACCTCGTCGGTGGCCACACGGACTACAACGACGGCCTCTGTCTCCCGATGGCCGTGGACCGCCACGTCGCGGTCGCGGCCCGCCCGAGAAGCGACGGCCGACTCCGCGTCCGCGCCGCCGACTTTGACGAGACGGCCGAACTCGCCCCCGGCGACGACCCCGAGGGCTGGGCGGCCTACGTCGCCGCGGTCGCTCGCGTCCTCCGTGAGGACCGCCCGGTCGGCGGCGCGGACCTCGCCATCGCCTCGGACGTGCCCACGGGCGCGGGGCTCTCCTCGTCGGCCGCGCTCGAACTCTCTGTCGGCCGCGCGCTCCTCGCGGTCTCCGGGCGTGACCTCCCCACCGCCGACCTCGCGCTGGCGTGCTGGCGGGCCGAACGCGAGGGCGTCGGCGTCGAGTGCGGCATCCTCGACCAGTTTTCGGCGGCGTTGTGCGAGGCCGACTCGGCGCTCTTTCTCGACTGCCGGAGCCGCGAGTTCGAGCCGGTTCCACTCGGCGACGGCGTCGGCGTCCTCGTCATCGACACCGGCGTCTCCCACGAACTGACGGAGTCGGGCTACAACGACCGCGTCCGCGAGTGCGCGGCGGCGCTCGATTCCCTCCGCGAGGTCGCCGACCGCGATCTCGACTCCCTGCGCGACGTGGACCGCGACCTCCTCGACGCCCACGCCGCCGCGCTGGACCCGATGCACCGCCGCCGGGTTCGACACGTCGTGACCGAAAACGAGCGCGTCCGTCGCGCCCGCGACGCGCTCGTCGCCGGCGACCTCGACCGCGTTGGCGACGCGATGCTCGCGGCGCACGAGAGTCTGCGCGACGACTACGAAGTGAGCTGTCCGGAACTCGACGCGGCGGTCGAACTCGCCGCCGAGACGTCGGGCGTCTACGGCGCGCGGATGACCGGCGGCGGTTTCGGCGGGAGCGCGGTTGCGCTGGTCGATGACGACGCACTCGACCGGGCGGCGCGTGAGATTCGAGACGCCGCCCCCGAGCGCGTCGGCCCCGACGCCGACGTGTTCGCCTGCCGCCCGTCGGCCGGCGTTCGACTGGTCGGCGAGGAGTGAGCGCGAGCCGACGGCTCCGCGTGGAGTCTCGGAAAAATCGGAATGCGGGTCCGTGAGTTCGGGGGTGGATTCTGCTTCGGCTTCCGCCTCGTCGAACGAGGTGAATCAGAGATTCACCGGCTCGCCGAAGCTTACGCTTCGTCGAACAGCGCAGCACTCCGTGCTGCTGGCTCGACGAGTCGTTTCACTCCTCGTCGAATAGTGTCGAGCGAAGCTCGACTGATTCGACTTCGGCTTACGCCTCGTCGAACATAACAGACGCTACGCGTCTGTTGGCTCGACGAGTCGTTTCACTCCTCGTCGAACAGCGTCTCGCCGTCGACCATGTGCTCTTCGACGGTGTCCATGTCCAGCGTCACGCCGAGGCCCGGCTTCTCCGGAATCTCGATGTAGCCGTCCTCGATGACCGTCTCCTCGACGAGGTCGCCCCACCAGCCCAGCTCGTAGGAGTGGTACTCGACCGCCAGCGAGTTCGGAATCGCCGTGCCGACGTGCGCGGAGGCCATCGTCGCGACCGGCGACGAGACGTTGTGCATCGCGACCGGCACGTAGTACTGGTTCGCCACGTCCGCGATTTTCTGCGTCTCGCGCATCCCGCCGACCTTCGGCATGTCGGGCGCGACGATGTCCACGGCCTGATTCTCGATGAGGCGGCGAAGCTCCGTCACGCGGTAGCGGTTCTCACCGACCGTGATGGGCGTGAGCGTGGACTTCGTGACCTCCTCCTGCACGTCGAGGTTCTCCGGCGGCACGGGGTCTTCGAGCCACCACACGTCGTAGTCTTCGAGCGCGGCCGCGAGGCGCTTTGCGCTCCCGCCCGAGAACGTCCAGTGGCAGTCGAACGCCACGTCCGCCTTGTCCTTGACGCGCTCTGTCACCTTCTCGACGATTTCGGCCTTGTGCCGAATCTCGCCGGGTCGCAGGTGGCGGTTCGCGCGGTCCTTCTCGAAGCCCGACGGCACGTCGAGGTCGAACTTCAGCGCGTCGTAACCGAGTTCGTCAACCACGCGCTCCGCCTCGTCGGCGCACGCTTCGGGGTCGGCCTCCTCTTCGGTGTGGCAGTCGCAGTAGACGCGGACCTTGTCGCGGTACTTCCCGCCGAGAAGCTGATAGGCGGGGATGTCGAGAATCTTGCCCGCGAGGTCGTGCAGCGCGATTTCGATGCCCGCGATGGCGGTGACGGTGACGCCCTCGACGGAGCCCTCACCGGACATCTTCTGGACGAGATGCTCGTACAGGCGGTCGATGTCGAGGGGGTTCTCGCCGATGACGAACGGCTTCATGCGCTCGATGAGTTCGGGCACGCCCGCGCCCCAGTAGGCCTCGCCGGTGCCGACGACGCCCGCGTCGGTGTAGATGCGGACGAGCGTCCACGGGAAGTTGCCGTCGACCATCGTCGTCTGCACGTCGGTGATTTCGACGTCGCGGCCGCCGCCGCGCTTGGCCGTCACGCCCATCGTCTCCGCCGACAGCTCTCGCATCGTGTACTCCGCGTTCGGATCGTGTAACTCCGCGTAGTTCTTACCCATGCAGAGTGGTTTACTCGGACGTTAGTAAAGTTTTTCCGACCGAGACATGTCTCCGGTCGGGCCTCGCGGGGCGCGGTCAGACCGGCGCGCGTCGGTCCAGCGAGTCGCGGAACGTCTCTCGGACGAGCGCGTCGAGGTCGGCGGGGAAGTCGAGTCGCCGGAGGTCGGTTTCGGGGTCCGCCGACGGGTCGATGTCGACGCCGCGGCGGCGGAGCGCGAGCAGTCGCCAGAGGTACGCGAGTCTGAGCAGGCGCATCGCGCCCGGCACGTCGGCGGCGCTTCGGACGCGGTAGGTCACCCACGCGGAGTCGGGAAGCACGTGGTGCGGGTCCGCGAGGCCGTCAGTCAGGAGCACGTCGCGGACGCGCTTCGTGAGCGCGAGGTCGACGACGCCGGCGTCGTGGACGTGGCCGATTTCTCTCCCGGCGACGAGGAACTCCGTTCCCCCGAAGCGGTGCGGTGCGGTCTCGACGCCGGGCCACCGCGAGACCCGCGAGACGATTCTGTCGATGGAGGCAGTCATTGGTGAATGTACGCGCTCCAAGAAGATAACGACAGAGTCGGACCGTCCCGAGGCACGACGCCCGACAGCCCGGTTCGAAGCCCGTAGCCGGACGATAACGACAGGACTTCCGGACATTCAGTTCACGGTGAGTGTCTGTCGAAAATAGACACTCGGAACGACGCGGTATTCGCGGATTAACACGGGTTAGGAACCCGAATTTTCGTATCCCGTGACGACTTCGGAGGACGAGTCCGTCCCGAGGGTTCGCTCTCCGTCCGACGAAACCCGGGCCGCATCGGCGTCGAGGGTAGACGATTCGTAACGAAACCCTCGGGACGCAAATAACAGGTCGAACCATGTCTCTGACTGCCACCGATGTTCCGACACAGGGAACCGACCCCGACTCCCGGGAGGCCGCGCGATGAACCTCGGCCAACTCGGCGTCGGTGCCGTCGTCCTCGTCATCGTCGTGTTCGCCCTCCTGTCCGGCGGCGTGAACACGCCCGAGACGCCCTCCCCCGCCGACGATGCCGATAGAAGTATCGGTGCGGACGTGACCGACCCCGCCGCTGACGACGCGCCGGACGACGAACCCGAAGTCGAAGAAGAGCCCGTCGTCGCCGATAACTCGGGTGACGCGGGAGCCTCCGACCCCGACTCGTCTGCCGGCGACTCCGAGAACGCGAGCGGCTCGTTCGAGACGGTCGAGACCGTCACCGACGACGACACCGACTCGACGACGAAGAAGTCCTCGAAGAAGAAGCGTAGCAGTTCGAAGTCGAACAGCAACGACAGCAACGACAGCGACGACTCGTCTGCCGACGATTCGACTGACGACAGCACGACCGAGGAGAACTCGTCCGACGACTCGACCGACGACAGCACGGGCGACTCCACGAACGACGGTTCGACCACCGACGACACCGGCTCGTCATCGGACGATTCGACCGGCGACGGCTCGGGTGACGGTGACGGCGATACCGGCGACGGCTCGGACGGTGGCGACATCGGGATGTGCACGGTGTAGTCACCAGACGCCGGTCCGGCGCGGCCACCTCAGTCGACGAGGAGATTGAGGGCGTAGGCGGTCCGGAGCACCGAGGCGGCGTCGCCTCGGGGAAACACCAGTTCGTCGGTCTCGCGGACGTGTTCGAGCACTCCCGGCGAGGAGTGTTCCGGGGCCGCCGCGAGCCCGCACTCGTTTTCGGCGGCCCACGTCATCACGTCGAGGTCGGACTTCGAATCGCCCATCACGAGGACGAACGGGTCGTCCACCCCGAGCACGTCGAGGGCCGCGCGGACGCCCGCCGCCTTGTTCAGGTCGACCGCCGAGAGTTCGGCGGCGTCGGCGTGGTAGTACGCGACCGTCACGCGTTCGAGGGTCCGTTCGACGTCCTCGGGAATCGCCGTGTCCGAGTCGGGAAGCGCGTCGCGGTCGTCGAGCACGTCGCGTATCTCCGGGTCGCGCGCCGCGAAGTACGCCCGCGCCCAGTCGGGGCCGGCGGGGTCGTCGGTGAGCGCCTCGCCGAGGAGGTCCAGCAGGTAGACGAGCGCGCCGTCGATGACTTCCTCGGCGTCGTCGCTCCCGGTCTCGAAGTTCGGCTTGAGCGTGACGTTGAACTCGTTGCCCTGCAGGTGAACGCCACCACGGAGCGCGTCGGGGAGGTCGCTGATGACGCGCCCGCGAACCGACTCGAAGACCGACTGCACCGGGTCGTCGAGCGTCTCGTAGAGGAGCCGCTTCGTGTCGGGTCCGTGACCGGGCGTGAAGACGCCGGTGCCCGCCTCGTAGACGATGCTCACGTCCCCCGAGTGGACGAGTTCGTTGCCCAGCCCCTGAATGGCGAAGCCCTTGACGTTCTCTAGGGTCTGGCCGGTACAGATGACGATGGGGACGCCTCGCTCGTGGAACTGAGTGAGGAGGTGCAGCACCTCCCGGGGAATCTCGTTGTCCGTCTGGCCCGCCGAGCGCAGCGTCTCGTCCACGTCGAGGACGAGCGCGTTCACCGCCCGCCCGTACTTCGTGTAGAGGTCGAGGGCGGTGAACGCCTGGTCTCGCGTCGCGCGCGCGGCGAGTTCGGCGTAGCGGTCGCCGTCGGAGAGCGCCCGGCGGATGCGGTCTTTCCGCGCCGTGAGTTCGTCGTCGACCTCCTGCCAGTGCGACAGCGCCACCGGCGAACCGAGCGGCGGTAAGAGGTCGACGAAGTCCTGTGCGTCCCGGACCGCGTCCGCGTCGAAGTTCCCGTACAGTCTGTACAGGAGGTCGTACCGCTCCATGATTCGGGGTCGTCACCCAACCGCATTAAACCCGCGTGGGAGGCAATTGCCCCCGGCGTCTCGCCGGTGGACAGATAAGCGGTCGCCGCCGCCGGCGGTCGGCCCCGCAACTCTGATACCGACCGGCCGACGACGTGTGCACATGGCACATTGGACCGACAGCATCGTCGGCGACCGGATGACGGTGGACCGCGAGTTCAACGAGCAGGTGATGAACTCCCGGTTCAACAGTCAGGAGTGGGGTCTCATCATGACGGCGACCGAGTTCGAAATCGAGAACGCGGACGACCCCGAGGAGGCGCGCATCGTCGCCGACACGGAGAAAGTCCCGCAGATTATCCCCGAACTCGACAACATCCGCAGTCAGATGGGCGCGATGGGCGGTGGCGGCGACGACTCGTCGTCCGGCGGCGGCGGTATCGTCGACTCCATCAAGGGCGCGCTCGGGATGGGCGGCGGCGGCAAGAAGGGCGAACAGGAGAAACTGGAGGACGCGGAGCGACTCACACAAGAGTATGCCGACGCGCTCCAAGACCACCTCGAAAAGAAGGGCAAGTGGAATCAGGTCCGCGTCAGCTACCTCGAATAGCGGGGTAACCGGCCGGCGGTGGCGACGGCGCTCATTCGGGGGCTGAGGCCGACATTCTGTTCGAGGGCCACAATTCGTAACAGGCTCGCACGCGATATCCTCGGTAGATGAGACCGTCAACGCTGGTCTTCGCGTTCGGTGGACTCCTGTTCGTGCTTCCGATTCCCGGTACGTTTATCGCCGGCGCAGTGGTGCTCCTCGCGGGAGCGCTCGCGCGGTGGCTCGGGTTGTAACGACCCACCGCGAATCAGTCGATTAAACGCCCGAGCGCCGATGCCGAGTTCGGGTTCAGTACTCGTCGCCGGCGTGGAACAGCGTCCGCTCGCTCGCCTCGTAGATGTTCATCAGCTCGTTGATGAGTTCGTCGTACTCCTCGTCTTCCTCGCGGAGCGCGTCGAGTCGGGCGACCGTCTCGTCGTCGAGGTGAATCTGCGGCATACCTACACCCACGCCGCGTGACACCTTAAGCGACGTGGGGCGGCGGGTTCGACTGCCGTCGAGCACCGAGAGCGCGGCCGCTGGGCGGGACGCGTATCGAAACGAAAAGCCGGCGGTGTGCCGGGTGGAGACGACGGCCGGTGCCGGTCCGCGGTGCGGACGCGGCGAGCGCTCGACGGTGAACGAGTCACCGCCCGCGCGGCGTTACTTGAACAGGGACTGGCCGGCGCTGCCGGAGACTTCGGTCAGGTCGGCGTGCACGTCGGCGATGCGCTCGCGGATGTCGCGACCGGCGACGCGGGGGTCGAACACGTCCTTGTTCGGCGACCAGTCGGTCTCGTTGAAGAACGTGTCGCGGGCGTCCTCGACGCCCTCCGGCGGGACGATGGCGTTGGGTTCCTCGTTGTATCGGTCGTACGCGGTGCGGGTGTACTCGTACTGGTAGCGGGTGTCCTTGTTGACCTTACAGATGCCGTGTTTGAGCATCTCCTGCAGTTGGTCGGGCTGGACGCCCGAAGAGCCGTGGAGGACGAGCGGCGTGTCGAGGCCGTGGTCGCGCAGGGCCTGCCGGATGTCCTGGGCGAGGTCCGGGCGGAGTTCGAGGTCCTTGCCCTTGGCGACGCCGTGCTGCGTGCCCACGGAGATAGCGAGCAGGTCCGCGCCCGTCTTATCGACGAACTCGACGGCCTGTTCGGGGTCCGTGTAGAACGCCTCTTCGGCCTCGATTTCGTCCTCGACGCCCTTGATCTGGCCGAGTTCGGCCTCGATGAGGACGTCGGAGCCCGCGGCTTCCACCATCTCGACGACCTCGCGGCTCGTCTCGACGTTCTCGTCGAACGGCTCGTGGGAGGCGTCGATCATGATGGACGACGGGATGTCGAGTTCGATCTGTTGCTCGATGAACTCGAGGTCCGTCTGGTGGTCCATGTTGAGGAAGACGCCGATGTCGTACCGCTCGGCGATGGTCTCGATGTAGTTCCCCATGGCCTTCAGGCCCGCGACGGCGTCGCCGTCGCCCGCGAACCGGCAGGCCCCGCCGCTCATCTGCAACAGGAGGTCCGAGTCCATCCGGTCGGCTCCCTCCATGAGACCCATCATAATGTTCGGCTCCGCGATGTTACTCGCGATGAGGCCGAATCCTTCGTCGAGCGCCTCGTCGTACACTGTGGCGAGTTCCTCCCCGCCGTAGAACGGCATTATGCGTTCACCTCGGTTTCGTCAACGACTGCGAGACTAATAATGTATGGGAAGCGAGTTTCGATTCTGCACGTTTTCGTTTGTTCGCGTTCGAGTTAATTTTCATCGACCGACGGAGCGCCGCCGCTGGGAGACGGGAGAAAAACGGAAAACGTCGGCGAGCGTTACGAGAACAGCTTCTTCAGCCGGGCGAACAGCCCCTTCTCGGGGTCGCCGCCGCGGCGCACGGGTTCGTCCGATTCCGCGGCGTCGCCGGACGAGTCGTCGGCACCGGCGTCGGCGTCCTCGCCGTCGTCGCCGCTTCCGAACGTGACCGAGCCGGTCTTGCCGGCCTCGGCGAGTTCGACGGCCTTCTCCACGACGGCCTCGGCGTTGTTCACGCCGTCTTTGACGGTTCCCTTGAGGACGAGTTTCCCGTCGAAGCGGTCGCGGCTGACCGAGGTGTCCGAGGTGATGATGACCGCGTCCGCCTCGGCGATGGCGTCCGAGGACAGTTCGTCCTGCGTGCCCATCGCGCCCTGGACCTCGACGTCGATGTCGTGGCCGAGGCGCTCGCCGGCCTGCAGGAGGTTCTCGGCCGCCATCTGGCTGTGTGCGATTCCGGTCGGACAGGATGTGACTGCGACGAGTTTCATTGGTCTAGTGTAAGGATTTCCGCGACTTCAGCCTTGGTGTCGGCCTGCAGGACGCGTTCCGCGAGTTCGCGGGCGTCCGCGGTGTCGGTCTCCGCGACGGCCGCCTTGACCTGCGGCACCGTCACCGCGCTCATGCTCAGTTCGTCGAGGCCGAGCCCGACGAGCAGTTCGGTGAGGTCCGGGTCGCCGGCCATCTCGCCGCACATGCCGACCCAGCAGTCCTCGCCCTCGGCCGCCGAGACGGTGGCGTCGATGGCGCGGAGGACCGCCGGCTGTCGGTAGTCGCCGAGGTCCGAGACGCGCTCGTTGCCGCGCTCGGCGGCCATCACGTACTGCGCGAGGTCGTTCGTCCCGATGCTGAAGAAGTCGACGTGCGGCGCGAACTGGTCGGCCATGAACGCCGCGGCGGGCGTCTCGACCATGATGCCGAACTCGGGCAGTTCGTTTTCGACGCCCTCGGCGTCGAGGTCGGCCGCGACCGACTCGAACCGCTCTCGGCCGGCGCGAAGCTCCTCGACCGTCGAGACGAGCGGGAGCATCACCGACAGGTTCGCGCCGTCGGCGCTGGCCGCCGCGCGCAGGAGCGCGCGGACCTGCGTCTCGAAGAGGTCAGCGTCCGGGCCGAGCGACCGGCGGATGCCGCGCTCGCCGAGGAACGGGTTCTCCTCGTCCGGCAGGTCGAGGTACGGGACCGGCTTGTCGCCGCCGATGTCGAGGGTCCGGACGACGACGCGCCCGCCGTCGAACGATTCGAGCGCCTCGACGTACGCCTCGTACTGCTCGTCTTCGTCCGGCGGCGACTCGCGGTCGAGGAAGAGGAACTCGGTGCGGAACAGGCCGACGCCGTCGGCCCCGCGGTCGACGGCCGGCCCGAGGTCCGCCAGCGTACCGATGTTGGCGGCGACCTCGATTTCGACGCCGTCCGCGGTTTCGACCGACTCGTGTCGGACGTCCACGTCGGCGGCGGCCGCGGCGGCCTCCTTGCGCTCGTCGCTCGGGTCGACCACGAAGTCGCCCGACTCGCCGTCGACGACGACTTCTGCGCCGTCCTCGACGGACTGGAGTTCCTCGCCCACGCCGACGATGGCCGGCAGGGCGAGCGAGCGCGCGAAGATGGCCGCGTGGGAGGTGCGGCCGCCCGTCACCGTGACGAAGCCGGCGACGCGCTCCGGGTCGAGTTGCGCCGTGTCGCTCGGCGTGAGCCGTTCCGCGACGACGACGCTCCCCTCCGGCAGCGACGAGAGGTCGACGCGCTCGCCGTCCGAGAGGACGCGAACGAGCCGGTCGCGCACGTCGCGGAGGTCGTCGGCGCGCTCGCCCATGCGACCGCCCATATTCTCGAACTGCTCGACGAACTCGGAGAACGTCTCCTGTACGGCGTGTTCGGCCGGGAGCCCGCCCTCGATGGCGTCGGTGACGCCGTCGGTTATCTGCGGGTCGTTGAGGAACTGGACGTGCGCGTCGAACACCGCGGCCTCCTCCTCGCCGACGCGTTCGGCGGTCCGCTCGCGCTCGGCTTCGAGTTCGTCTTCGGCGGCCGCGCGGGCGTCCTCGAAGCGCGCCAGTTCGGCGTCTCCGTCCACGTCTTCCGGGGCCGGCGGCTCGGGGAGGTCGGCGTCCGGTCGGTACCAGACGACGGTGCCGACGCCCGAAAGCGGTGTCACGCCGATGCCGGAGAGGGTTCGTTCGGTCATGGCTTACTGTTTGGCTTCAGGCGTCGAAAGGATGTCCTCTAGGGCGTCGAGTGCCGCTTCCGCGTCGTCGCCCTCGGCGACGAGGCGCACGGACTCGTCGTGGCCGACGCCGAGACCGGTGACGGCGAGCATGCTGGCGGCGGGGACGAGGTCGTCCTCGTCGGCGCGGCCGAGCTGGATGTCGGCGTCGAACTCGTTCGCGGTCTCGACGAACTGCGAGGCCGGACGGGCGTGAAGCCCGTCTTCGGGGACGACCGTGACGGTCCGCTCCATCACTCGACCACCTCGGCGAGCACGTCCTGGACGGTCTGCTTGCTCTCGGCTTCGAGGAGCTTCTCGCGTACGTCCTCGTGCATGAGCGACCGCGAGAGGGCGCTCAGAATCTGCAGGTGGTCCTCGCCGCCCGCCGCGGGGACGAGAATCATGAACAGGAGCTTCGCCGGCTTGTCGTCCATGGCGTCGAAGTCGATGCCCTCGGTCGAGCGCGCGAAGGCGACCGTCGGCTTCGAGACGGCGTCGGTCTTCGCGTGCGGGATGCCGATGCCGAAGCCGACGCCGGTCGTCGCCTCTTCCTCGCGTTCGAGGAGGGCGTCGAGCGCGGCGTCGCGGTCGTCGACGCGACCGGCGTCGACGGCGAGGTCGAGGAGGAACTCGATGGCCCCCTCCTTCGTCGCCGGCGGCTCTTCGAGCGAGATCAGTTCGAGCGGTGTGATGGTGCTGATGTCAGTGACGTCCATTGTATTGTACTTCGTTCGAGTCTGGAAAGATTAGTTCGGTGTGGTCAGTCGTCGGAGCTCTGGGCCGCGACCTTGGCGTCGAAGTTCGGCTTGATGGCCGTCGCGATGACGGCGGTCACGATGGAGCCCAGCAGGATGCACGCGATGAACATGAACGGCTGGTTCGACAGCGGAACCACGAAGATGCCACCGTGCGGAGCCGGCATGTTCACGCCGAGCGCCATCGAGGCCGCGCCGGCGACGGCGCTGCCGGCGACGACGCTGGGGATGACGCGGGCCGGGTCGGCGGCCGCGTACGGAATCGCGCCCTCAGTAATGAACGAGAAGCCGAGGAGAACGCCGCTCTTGGCGTTCTCGTACATCTCGGCCGCGTACTTCTGCGGCGCGATGAAGTTCGACAGCGCGAGGCCGATGGGCGGGACCATACCCGCGATCATGACCGCGGCCATCGGCGCGGTAACGCCCTCGGAGATGAGACCGACGGAGAACACGTAGGCGACCTTGTTGATGGGGCCGCCCATGTCGGCCGCCATCATCGCCCCGAGGATGCCCCCGAGGAGAATCGCCTGTCCGCCGCCCTGCATGTTGCTCAGGAAGTTCGTGAGTCCCGCGTTGGCGATGGAAATCGGAACGCCCAGCACGAACAGCATGATGGGCGTGAGGACCGCCGTGGTCGCCACCGGGATGAGGAGCACGGGCATCATCGGCGCGATGAACTCCGGCACGTCGCGCTGCTTGAACCAGCGCGCGACGATGCCGGCGAGGAACCCGGCGACGATAGCGCCGAGGTAGCCCGCGCCGGCGGAGCCGCCCTGAAGGCCGATGACGTCACCGGCCGCCTGTAGGACGTTGCCCTGCTGGATGATGTACGACAGGATGAACCCCGGTGCGAGGCCCGGTCGGTCGGCGATTGCGTACGCGATGTACGCGCCGAGGACCGGAACCATCAGCGTCAGCCCAGCGACGCCGATCTGCGCGAGGAACCAGCCGGCGGTCCCCGTGCTGTTGAATACGTCTTGTACGTTGTTCGAAAGCGAGGCTACCGCGTAGCCCAGCGCCAGGAAGATTCCGCCGATGGTCACGAACGGAATCATGAACGATACCCCAGTCATCAGGTCCTCCTTCACCGAAGTGAGGTAGGACCGAACCGCGTCTTCTGCGTCGTTTGCCATAGTGTTGCCACCCCTACGAAAGAACGTACGCAAATGTGCTCAAAAACCCTTTCGAATATGAACGTTACTGAGCGTTTCGGTCGTTAACAAACGTTCATCTGAGAATCACCGGCTCCGAACGGTCGTCACCTCGACGTGCGTCTCGTTCGTCAGCACGTCTTCGAGGTTCGGGACGCGGGTGCCGGCGACGCCGACGACGCGGGACGCGGTCAGCACGCCCATTCGGAGCGCGTCGGCGTCCGAGAGGCCGTGTTCGCGCGCGGCGAGGAAGCCGGACATGACGGCGTCGCCCGCGCCGACCGTGTCCACGACCTCCACGTCGAGCGCGGGCGCGGAGAGGACCTCGCTGTCGGTGACGAGGAGCGCGCCGTCCGCGCCCAGCGACGCTAACACGTACTCGAAGCCGCGCGCGTGGAGTTCCTCGGCGGCCTCGACGGCGTCGGCTTCGGTCTCGACGGTTCGACCCGTGGCCGCCGCGAGTTCCGAGCGATTGGGTTTGCAGACGTAGTAGTCGGCCTCCAGTTCGGCGAGGTGCTCGCCGCCCATGTCCACCGCAATCTGCCAGTCGCCCGCGCGGGCGAGTCTATCGACGTCGGCGAGGGACATCCCCGGCGGGAGACTGCCGCCGACGAGGAGCGTGTCGGGCTCGTTCGCCTGCGCGGTCTCGACGAGTTCGTCCACGTCGGCTGCACGAATCTGCGGGCCGTTGTGATTGAGTTTGTACTCGCCGTCTTCCGCGAGCACGGTCGTGTTCAGGCGCGTGTCGGCGTCGACGGTGACGAAGTCCGAGGCGATGCCGTCGGCGTCGAGTCGGTCGCGGACGAACTTCCCGAAATGGCCGCCGAGAAAGCCCGAGGCGGTCACGTCGGCGTCGAGCGCCGAGACGTACTTGGCGACGTTGATGCCCTTGCCGCCGGCGGTGAACACCGCGTCGTCGGTCCGGTGGACGACGCCGGTCTGAAGCGGTTCGTCGAAGTGAATCGTGTGGTCGACTGCTGGGTTCGGGGTGACTGTGAGAATCATCGTGCAACTCCGTCGACGACGGTGACGCCCGCGCTCTCGATTTCCTCGCGCGAGTCGGCGTCGAGCGTCCCGTCGGTGATAAACAGGTCAATCTCTTCGAGCGATGCGAACTGGACGAAGCTCCGTCGGCCGAGCTTCGAGAGGTCCGCGACGAGGACGACCTTCGCGGCCTTCTCGACCATCAGCTCCTTCATCCGCGCCTCGTCCTCGTTCGGGGTCGTGAGGCCGGATTCCACGTCTAACGCGTTCGTGCCGAGGAACAGCAGGTCGAAGTTCGTCCGCTCCATGAACGACTCCGCGGTCGGCCCCACGAGCGCCTTCGTCCGCCGGCGGAGCGTCCCGCCCGTGAGTTTGACCTCGTTGTCCTCCTCGTTCAGTTCGATGGCGAGCCGCGGCGAGTTGGTGACGCCGAGTATCGTCCCGTCCTTGGGGACCTTGCGGGCCACCTCCATCGTGGTCGTCCCGGCGTCGAAGAACACGACCTGCCCCTCGGCCAGTTCCTCGACCGCGCGGTCCGCGATTGCGCGTTTTCCTTCGAGATTCTGTACTTCCTTCTGGCCGTAGGTCTGCTCGCGCCCGACGGAGGTCACGGGGACGGCCCCGCCGTGCGACCGCTCGATGAGCCCACGGTCTTCGAGTTCGCGCAGGTCACGCCGTATCGTGGCCTTCGAGTACCCGAGATGTTCGGACAGCGACTCGACCGACCGGCCGTCCGAGTCGGAGACGAGTTCGACGATGCGGCGTTTGCGCTCTGCTGGTAACATCGGTGGCGATTCCTCGTTAGGTGGGAGATAGGTCGGGGAGTAGTGTTAATTGTTTATGTTGGATTCCGCCCGTATCTGCTCGAAACAGCCGAATCCCACACAGGAACGAAAACAGGGTGTTCGTCGATGAGAAAACGATCAGAAACGAAAACGAGCGTGTTCGAAACGAACGCCGAATCGCCGGTTCGGTGCGTCGCCGACGCTCAGAGTCGGTCGAGGACCGCGGCGGTCACGTCCTCCGTGGAGGCGTCGCCGCCGAGGTCGGGCGTGCGCGGCCCGTCGGCGAGGACGCCTTCGACGGCCGACCGGACGCGGTCGGCCTCCTCCTCGTAGTCGAGGTAGTCGAGCAGCATCGCCGCGGACAGAATCGTCGCGGCCGGGTTCGCGATTCCCTCGCCGGCGATGTCGGGCGCGGAGCCGTGAACCGGTTCGAACAGCGCGGCGTCCGGGCCGATGTTCGCCGAGGGGAGCAGTCCGAGGCCGCCGACGAGGCCGGCGGCGAGGTCCGAGAGCACGTCGCCCGCGAGGTTCGGACAGACGATGGTGTCGAACTGCGTGGGGTCCAGACAGACGCGCGTGGCGAAGGCGTCCATCAGGACCTCCTCCGCCTCGACGCCGCGCTCGTCGGCGACGGAGACGACGGCGTCGCGGAAGCGACCGTCCGTCTCGCGCATCACGTTCGCCTTGTGGGCGACCTGGAAACTGCCGCCCTCGCCGCCGACGTAGTCGCAGGCGTACTCGGCGAGTCGCTCGGACGCCGAGGTGGTGACGACGCGCGTGAGCGTCGAGAGGTCCTCAGAGAGGCGGTCCTCGTGGCCGGAGTAGACGCCCTCCGTGTTCTCCCGGAGGAAGACGAGGTCCGTCTCCGGGCGGAGCGCGTCGACGCCGGGGTAGGCCTTCGCCGGGCGGACGTTGACAAAGGAGTCCACCGCGGTCCGAAGCGGCAGGATGACGTCCGCCGCGGTCTCGCCGGCCGCGCCGAACAGCGTCGCGTCGGCCTCGGCGGCGAGGTCGTACGTCTCCTGCGGGAGCGCCTCGCCCGTCTCTTCTTTCACGTGGTCGCCGGCGTCGGCCTCGACGAACTCGAAGTCGCCGACGGCCTTCAGCACGTCAACCGCCGCCGGGATGACCTCCGCGCCGATGCCGTCGCCGGGGATGACGACGATTTCCTCAGTCATCGACGTAGGGCAGGGCGGCGGCTTTCTCGGCGACCGCGTCGGCGTTCGACTTCATGAGCGCCGTCGTGTCCCAGACGCCCTCGGTGAGCGCCTTCCGCTGTGCGTCGTCGACGGTCACGTCCACGGTGGTGTCGCCGTAGGTGACCGTCTCGTTTTCCACGTCCACGTCGATGTCTGCGTCCGGGTGCTCGTCGACCCAGCCCTGCAGTTCGGTGATCGTCTCGTGGTCCGCGGTGACCGTCGGGATGCCGAGCGCGAGGCAGTTGCCCGCGAAAATCTCGGCGAACGACTCGCCGACGATGGCGTCGATGCCCCAGCGCATGAGCGCCTGCGGGGCGTGCTCCCGAGAGGAGCCACAGCCGAAGTTGGCGTTGACGACCATGATGGAGGCGTCCTGGAACTGCGGCTCGTTCATCGGGTGGTCCTTGGGTTCGTCGTTCTCGTCGTACCGCTGGTCGAAGAACGCGAACTCGCCGAGGCCGTCGAACGTGACGACCTTCATGAACCGCGCCGGGATGATCTGGTCCGTGTCGATGTCGTTGCCGCGGATGGGAACACCGGAGCCGGACGCGGAGTCGATTTCGGGGATTTCGTCGGTCATACCGTGGTCACCTCCTTCAGTTCGCGCACGTCAGTCACTTCCCCGGTGATGGCCGCCGCGGCCACCATGCGCGGGTTCATCAGGACGGTGCGGCCGTCTTTCGACCCCTGCCGACCGATGAAGTTGCGGTTCGACGAGGACGCGGAGGCCTCGTCGCCCTCCAGTTGGTCCTCGTTCATGCCGAGACACATCGAACAGCCCGCTTCGCGCCACTCGAAGCCGGCTTCTTTGAACACCTCGTCGAGGCCCTCCGCCTCTGCGGCGGCCTTGACGCGCTGACTGCCGGGGACGACCATCGCGCGGACGCTGTCCGCGACCTGTCGGCCCTTCACGATGTCCGCCGCGCGGCGGAGGTCGGGCAGGCGAGCGTTCGTACACGAGCCGAGGAACGCCACGTCGATTTCGTAGCCCTCCATCGTCTCGCCGGGCGTGACGCCCATGTGTTCCTGCGCCATCCGGGCGGTGTCCTGCTTCTCTTCGGGCAGGTCTTCCGGGGCCGGAATCGGCTGGGTGATGCCGACGCCCTGTCCGGGCGTGGTCCCCCACGTGACGACGGGTTCGAGCTCGGAGCCGTCGATGGTGACGACGTCGTCGTACTCGGCGTCGTCGTCGGACTGGATGGACTCCCAGTACGGCTTCAGTTCGTCGAACTTCTCGGGGTTCTCCTGGAAGTAGTCGGTCTGCTTGAGCCACTCGAAGGTGGTCTCGTCGGGGTTGACGTAGCCCGCGCGAGCGCCGCCCTCGATGGACATGTTACAGATGCTCATCCGACCCTCCATGTCGAGGTTCTCGATGGCCTCGCCGGCGTACTCGTAGACGTAGCCGACGCCGCCCTCCGTGCCGAGGCGGCGGATGATCTCGAGGACGACGTCCTTGGCTTCGACGCCGGGGCCGAGTTCGCCCGTGACCTCGATCTTCCGGACCTTCTTTTTCTCCATCGCGACCGTCTGGGTCGCCAGCACGTCGCGAATCTGGCTCGTCCCGATACCGAACGCGAGCGCGCCGAACGCGCCGTGGGTCGAGGTGTGGCTGTCGCCGCAGACGATGGTCATGCCGGGTTGGGTGAGTCCCTTCTCGGGCCCGATGACGTGGACGATTCCCTGCTCGCCCGAGGTCGGGTCCGAGAAGTTGATGCCGGCGTCGCGGACGTTCTGTTCGAGTTCGGCCATCATCTCTTCGGCGGCGTCGTCACGGAAGGGCCGCGACTGGTCCGACGTCGGAACGATGTGGTCGACCGTCGCGTGGGTGCGCTCGGGGTAGGCGACTTCGAGGTCGCGCTCCTGCAGCATGCCGAACGCCTGCGGGCTCGTCACCTCGTGGATGAGGTGCAGGCCGCAGAACAACTGCGTCTGCCCGGTCGGAAGCTCCGAGACCGTGTGTTCCTCCCAGACCTTGTCGTACAGCGTTCCCTCACTCATGTTCGTCACCCGGTACGACGCGGTCGTCGTGGCCGCGTTCCCAGACTTGGTTCGCGCCCTCGCCGTTGCGGGGCGTGTGGTCCACGTCGCCCATCGTCTCCGTCTCGGTCGAGTCCGTCGCCGCGGGCGTCGCGTCGCTCCGACCGCCGTCGGTGACGGCCGGGCCGCGCTCGTAGACCGTGGTGAACGTCTCGCCCGTATAGGGGTTCGTGTGGCTGATGTCTCGCATTCGGTCGGTCGTGTCGTCGCGTGTCATTGGTGTCGTGTTCAGTCGTCCGCCGGTGCTTCGGCTTTCTCCGCGTCCGCTTCCTCTTCGTCGTCGGCCCACGCGAACAGGTCGCGCAGGGGCGCGCCGACCTGTTCGATGTGGTGGTTCTCCTCTGCGTCCTTGAGCTGGGAGTACGACGGGCGGCCCGCCTGGTTCTCCAGAATCCACTCGCGGGCGAAGGTGCCGTCTTGGACCTCCTCCAGAATCTCCTCCATGTTCTCGCGGGCGTGCTCGTCGACGACGCGGTCGCCGCGGGTCAGCCCGCCGAACTCGGCGGTGTCAGAGACGGAGTGCCACATCTCGCCGAGCCCGCCTTCGTACATCAGGTCGACGATGAGCTTCAGTTCGTTCAGGCACTCGAAGTACGCCATCTCGGGGGAGTAGCCCGCGTCGACGAGCGTCTCGTAGCCCTGCTTGACCAGCGAGGTGACGCCGCCGCAGAGGACGGCCTGCTCGCCGAACAGGTCGGTCTCGGTCTCCTCTTGGAACGTCGTCTCGATGACGCCCGCGCGGGTGCAGCCGAGGCCGTGCGCGTAGGCCAGCGCCTCTTCCTTGGCGTCGCCCGTCACGTCCTGGTAGACCGCGATGAGACCCGGCGTCCCCTCGTTCGCCTCGTAGTTACGGCGGACGAGGTGGCCCGGCGACTTCGGCGCGACCATCGTCACGTCGACGTCTTCCGGGGGCCGAATCTGGTTGTAGTGGATGTTGAAGCCGTGGGCGAACTGGAGCGTGTCGCCGGCGTCGAGGGAGTCTCGAATCTCCTCGAACACCGCCGGCTGGACGGTGTCGGGGACGAGAATCGAGACGATGTCGCCTTCGGCGGCCGCCTCGGCGGGCTCTTTGACGCGGAGGCCGTCGGCTTCCGCGGCGTCGCGGGACGAGGAGCCGGCGCGGAGACCGACGACCACGTCGACACCGCTGTCGGCGAGGTTCTGCGCGTGGGCGTGGCCCTGACTGCCGTAGCCGATGACGGCTACGGTCTTGTCGTCGATTTGGGAGCGGTCGGCGTCGTCGTCGTAGTAAACTTCCGTGGTGAGTTCTGTCATTGCGTGTTCGTGTTGGGTTTGGTGGGTTCGCCGGAGGTTCCGGGTTCCTCTCCGGGGACGGTCTTCTTCGAGCCGTGAGCGAGCGCGGTCTGGCCGGTCCGGGCGATTTCGATGATGCCGAACCGTCGGAACGCGTCCACGGCGTCGTCTATCTTGCGCTCGTCGCCGGTGAGTTGGACCGTGATGGTCTCGGGACCGGCGTCGAGGGTGCGGCCGTCGTACATCTCCGTGATGGCGTGGACCTTGTCGGGGTCCTCGCCGCGGACTTTCAGGAGGACGAGTTCCGCGCGAACGGCGTCGTCGTCCAACTCGCCGACAGAGATGACGGGCTTGAGCTTCGCGAGCTGTTTTTCTATCTGGTCGATGCCCGGTTCGGGCTCCTCGACGACCATCGTGATGCGGGAGTGACCCTCGACGGTCGTGGGGCCCACGGTGAGGCTCTCGATGTTGAACTGGCGGCGGGCGGCGAGGCCGGCGACGCGCGAGAGCACGCCGGGTTCGTCCTCGACGATGGCCGAAAAGACCGTTCGCCGCGGTTCGTGTTCCGATTCCGCTTCGGGGTCGATGCGGATGCCCTGCGCGTTGCGTCGGCCGTCGGGGTGTGGCCGCTCGTCGGGCGCGGGGCCTTGCAGTCCCTTTCGATTGTCGCTCATAACTGGTCCTCCGAGAGTGCGAATTTACCGTTCGCGCCGCCCGAGGAGACCATCGGGTAGACGTTCTCCGCCGGGTCGACGTGGAAGTCGATGACCGAGGGGCCGTCGTACGCGAGCGCTTCCTCGATGGCGCCGGGAACCTCCTCGTAGGAGTCGACGGTCCAGCCGCGCGCGCCGAACGCCTCGGCGAGCTTGTCGAACTGGGGACACCAGTCGTAGCCGGCGGCCATGCGTCGGCCCTCGAAGAAGGCGTCCTGCCACTGGCGGACCATCCCGATGTACTCGTTGTTCAGGATGGCGACCGTGATGTCGAGGTTCTCGCGGACGGCGACCGACAGTTCCTGAATCGTCATCAGGAACGAGGCGTCGCCGTCGACGCAGACCACAGTTTCGTCGTCGTCGGCCGCGACCCGCGCGCCGATTGCGGCGGGCAGGCCGTAGCCCATCGTGCCGAGACCGTGGGACGAAACCCACCGCCGCGGTTCTGTGAACGTCCAGTACTGGGCGGCCCACATCTGGTGCTGGCCGACGCCGCTCGTGACGATGGTCTCGTCGGGCGTGGCCTCGTCGAGCGCCTCGACGACGAACTGCGGCTTCAGCGGCTCGTTGTCCGGGGCCGCGTAGTCCATCGGGTAGTCGTCTTTCCACGCGAGACACTGGTCGACCCACTCGGGCGCGTCGGGGCCCTCGTCGAGTTCGGCGTCGACGCGCTCGATGGCGCGGCCGGCGTCGCCGACGACCGGGTAGTCCGCGTGGACGTTCTTCGATATTTCCGCCGGGTCGATGTCGATGTGGACGACCTCGGCCTCGGGCGCGAACGTGTCGATACCGCCGGTCAGGCGGTCGTCGAACCGCGTGCCGACCGCGATGAGGCAGTCGGTGTGCGTGATGGCCATGTTGGCGTAGCCGGTGCCGTGCATCCCCGCCCACGACAGGCAGAGTTCGTGGTCCTCCGGCATCGCGCCGATTCCGGGCATCGTGGTGACGACCGGAATCTGGTGCTCGGTCGCGAACTGCCGGGCGACCTCGGTCGCGTCGGCCTTGACGACGCCGCCGCCGAACAGCAGGAGGGGCTTCTCCGCGCGCTCGATTGCGCGCGCGGCGGCCTCGACCTGCTCGTCGGCGGGGTCGGTGCGGGCGCGGCACGTCTCGGGCGGCTGCGCCGGCCCCGGTTCGCTGTCGGTCTCGTTGAGCGAGACGTCCTTCGGGAGGTCGACGAGCGTCGGGCCGGGTCGGCCCTCCGCGGCGAGCGCGAACGCTTCGCCGACGGTGTCGCCGACGGTGTCGGGCGACGAGGCGAAGTAGTTGTGCTTCGTGATGGGCGCGGTGACGCCCGTGGTGTCGGTCTCCTGGAACGCGTCGGAGCCGACCATGTCGGACGGGACCTGCCCCGTGAGCGCGAGCACCGCGTCGGAATCCATGTTCGCGTCGGCGATGCCGGTCACGAGGTTGGTCGCGCCCGGCCCGGACGTGGCGAGACAGACGCCGGGGTCGCCGCGAACGACGCCGTACGCGTCGGCCGCGTGCGCCGCGCCCTGCTCGTGCGCCATCGTCACGTGCCGGATGTCAGAGTGGTACAGCGCGTCGTAGATGGGCATTATCGCCCCGCCCTGCACGCCGAAGGCGGTCTCGACGCCGGCGTTTTCGAGGGCGCGGACGACGGCCGTCGAACCCGAGGTAACCTCGGTCGGCGTCTCGGTCGAGTCGTCGGCCGCTTCGGGGTCGGTCGTGGCTGCGGTTCGTTCGCTCATGTGTGGGCTCCGTGGTGTGTGGTCGGTCGTCGATACGGGTTGTCTGGTGACTGCGTGTGGTGCTGGTTCGCCATTGTGGGGACTGCGGACGTGTCTGAAAACGGTGCGAATCCGCGGGACGGAGAGATGGTGTGGTAGGGGGCTATGCCCCTACAATAATGAGCGACCGAATCGCAGCGACGTCGGCGGCGCTGGCCCCGGTTTCCGGGGTCGCGCGAACCGCGTGTTCGTCGTGCGAGGTCATCGTATGCCACACGTCCGTCCCGGCGATAATAATGCTTTCGCGGCGGGCAACGATTGCACGCCACTCGGGAGGTCGGACGCATGCAGGGCGGTCGCCCCGTAGGGCCACAGCCCGGCGCCATCAGGCGCGGACCTCCTCCGTGTCGTCCTCGTGGGTGATACCCACGTCGCGGGCGAACACCTCGAGCGTCGAGTCGTCGACGCGTTCTTTCTCCGCGCCGTGGTCTTTGACGCGGCGGGTGACCTCTCGGACCTCGGCGTCCGTGGGTTCGAACCCGATATCTGCGAGGCGCTTGCGTACCGAGTGCGTCCCCGTGTGCTTGCCGAGTACGAACTCGCGGGTCGCGCCGACCATCTCCGGGGTCATGACGCCCGGTTCGAAGGTGTCGGCGTTCTCGATGACGCCGGCGGCGTGGATGCCGCTCTCGTGAGAGAAGGCGTTGCGGCCGACGACCGGCTTGTTCGCCGGGACCGGGATGTCGGACGCCGCCTCGACGACGCGAGCCAGCTCGGTTATCTTCGTCGTGTCGATGCCGGTGTCGACGCCGTAGAGGGATTCGGCGGCCATGACGACCTCCTCGTAGGCGGCGTTCCCGGCGCGTTCGCCGATGCCGTTGACCGACACCTGCGCCTGTGCGGCGCCGGCCTCGAATCCGGCCATCGCGTTCGCCGACGCCAGTCCGAAGTCGTCGTGCGCGTGCACGTCGATTCTCGCGTCGGTGTGCTCTCGGACCGTGGCCACCATGCGGGCGAAGCGAGTCGGCGTCGCCACGCCGCAGGTGTCCGGCAGGTTGATCCAATCGACGCCCGCCTCGGAGACGGCCTCGACGACTTCGATGAGGAAGTCCTCGTCCGTCCGGGTGGCGTCCATCGGTGAGAACATTACTTCAACGCCCGCGTCGCGGACGTGTTCGACACTACGGACGGCCCGCTCGACGGCTTCCTCGCGGGAAGCGTGCATCGAGTCGGCCAACTGGACGTCGCTGGTGCTCACGAACGTGTGCACCATGTCCACGCCGGAATCCAGCGCGGCTTCGATATCCTTGTCGACGACGCGGGCCAACCCGCACGTCGTCGCGTCCGTCGAAGCAGCGATATCTGCGACTGCTTCGAACTCCGCTTCCGAGTTCACCGGGAACCCGGCCTCGATGACGTGGGTACCCATGTCGTCGAGGGTTTCGGCGATGTCGCGCTTTTCCTCGTAACTGAACGAGGTTCGCGGTGACTGTTCGCCGTCGCGGAGTGTCGTGTCGAAGATTCGTACGTCTTCGATTTCAGATTGTTGGGCTAATGTGCCCTGGAAGAACTCGACCCGCCGGGGAACCCGACGAATCCTCCGTGTCGTTGTGAGACATCGTGTCAGTCACGTGCTCGAACTCCTATTTAAACGTTTCTCCCCGACAGTATCACGAACGTTCACCGGGTGTTGCGTGACAACCACTCTCGGGGGTAATCGCTGTACCTAAACGTCCTTATATGATATCATGACATATGTTGACTTGATATGTGGGCTCGGGGTTCGATGACTCCAGAACCATAATACAACTAAATAGAATTTAGAAACAAAATTTAGCGCCCGGTGCGCGCACCCACGACTGGACAAACGTGGAGCAAACTGCGACTGTCGCGTGAAACGTGATAACAATGCACGCGTTTCGTCCCGGTGGGGCCGTTCGCGGTTCGACCGAACCCTTTTCTCGTCGCTCGACAACCGGGCGGGTATGGGCGATTTCAATCTCAACTTGCAGACGGCCGAAGAACACCTCGACGAGGACGACGCCGAGGGTGACGTCGTCCTCGGCGTCCTCGACGGGTCGACCCCGCCGGAGGAGTGGGTCCAGTCCGTCGCCCGCGGAAACGTCCTCTTTCTCGCCATCGAGGGCGACCTCAACAAGCTCGCGTCGGGCTTCGCGCGCGACATCAAGGATATGGACGGTCAGCTGATGCACTTCCGGAAGTTCCTCGTCGTCTCCCCGCCGGGCGTGGACATCAACACGGACGACCTCTGACCGGTCCGCTCGCGGTGCGGTCCCCGCCGCTCGGCCCGCGCCGACGCGGGACGCGAGAACCGGGTGCATCGGCCGCGGGGAGAGTCCTTATGCGCCGCGCGCCCCACGATACTGGCATGCCGATGAAAGGTCGCGGCACGTCCGACCTCCGCGAAATCGACCGATGGGACCACGGTGTCGGATGGCTCGCACACCCCGACGAGACCATGCAACGCGCCAGTCACGCCGTCGAAGTCGACGGCGACGTGTGGGTGTTCGACCCCGTCGATGCCCCCGGCGTCGACGACCTGTTCGCCGAGTTCGGCGACGTGGCCGGCGTCGTCGTCGGTCTCGACCGACACAAGCGCGACTCGGCGGCCATCGCGAACCGCCACGAGGCCCCCGTCTACGTCGCCTCGTGGATGACCGACGTCGCCGACGAACTCGACGCGCCGGTCGAGCGCTTCGGGGCCGACCTCGCCGACTCGGGCTTCGAGGCGTTCCGTCTCGTCGACCGCTCCGTCCCGCCGTGGCAGGAGGTCGGCTTCTACCACGACGAGTACGACCTGCTCGTCGTCCCCGAGACGGTCGGCACGGTCGACTACTTCTGTGCCCGCGGCGAGCACCTCGGCGTCCACCCGATGCTCCGGCCGTTCCCGCCGCGGCGCGTGCTCTCTCGCTACGACCCCGAGCGGCTGCTCGTCGGTCACGGCGAGGGCGTGCCCACGGACGCGGGCGACAAGCTTCGGACCGCGCTCGGGAACGCCCGCCGAAACCTCCCGAGCGCCTACTTCCGGGCGTTCACCTCGATGCTCTCGAACTGATGCCCGACGAGACGACTGCCGTCGGTGACGAGAACGCCGCCGGCGCGGAGCCGACGCCCGACCGCGCGGCCGACGAGGAGGAGGAGGTCGCCGAGGCGGGCCAGCGGCGGGTTCACGCCACGCGGGGGCTCGTCGACCTGCTTCTCGACATGGCCGAGGACGCCGAGCCGACATCGATGAATCTCGTCCTCGCGCCGACGCCCGCGGGCGAGTTCGACGAGGACCTCGGACTCGACCCGGAGACGCCGGTGCTCACCCACTTCTACATGGCCGAGGCCGGCCAGTCCGTGAGCGCCGTCTTCGGGATGGACCTCGGGACGCCCGCCGGACGCGGCCGCGCCCGGTTTCTCACCCACCCGCAGGGACCGTTCGAACTCACGGAGCGCGACGACCTCGCGGCCGTGGTGCTCCTCGCCGTCCCCCCGTGGGAGCGGCGGACGCTCGCCGCCTTCGACCGCGCCGGGCGGAAGTTGGAACTCGTCGTGCTCGACGCCGAACCGCCGCAGGAAGAACTCGGCTGACTACCGCAGGTAGCCGAGGTCGGTCAGCTGTTCCGCTATCTCCTGGAACTCCGACTCCGAGAGGTCGCCGCCGGAGCGCTCGTGTTGGATGACGATACTGCGCAGGAGGAACCGGACGAGGTCGCTCGTGCTCGAGAACGTGGTTCCTTCGAGCGTGTCGTCGACGCGAGCGGCCAACTCCTTCGGTATCGAGACCGTCGTGTACTCGGTCATGGCTCGAACGTGGCACCGGGCGAGGTTAACCCCAACGGTGAGGCACACGCTCCACGTTTGTTGTGATTTCTCGGCGTTCATCGCCGATGCCGCCGGAGGTCGGGGGTTTTTCCATGGGGGACAACCTATACACGCTCGATGGCTGCGAGACCGCCCCAAAATGATACGTCGGAGCCGGACTCAATCGAATTCGGTATCGCCGCGCTCGCCGATGACGTCGATAGCGCAGACATCGACTACCCGGCGGACGCGAGAGAAATCGCGCGGGCGCTCAACGACGTTTCCGTGCCGATAGACGCCTCGGGCAACTCGGTCGCGATAAGCGACGCCCTCGACGCCGCTCCGAAGGACCGATTCGACTCCCGCCGGGACCTCTTGGAGACGCTCCACCCCGTGTTCGAGGAGTTCCGAGCCAAAGCGTCCAAGAGCCTGATGGGCCGACTTCGCGCGCTCGTCCCGTTCTGAAAGCGGTCTCGGTCGAGTCTCTCCGGTTCCAACGGCCCGGTTCGAGCCGACGCTCACTCCAGTTCTTCGATTCGTTTCATCTGCTCGCGGTGGAGCGAGAGGATGAGGTCCGAGAGCACGCCGAACATCAGCAGTTGCACCCCGAAGAGAACCCCCGCCGCAGAGACGACGGCGATGACCTCGTGAGAGATAGAGCGGACGAACCACTCGTAGGCGACGTAGCCGGCGAGTCCGAGGCCGGTCGCGGTCGACGCGAGGCCGACGCTCCCGAAGTAGAAAAGCGGGTTGTTGGTCTTGGCGCGGCGGTACAGTTCGAGGAAGATGATACCGCCGTCGCGGACCGGGTTGAGGTTCGTGTCCGACCCGTTCGGTCGAGGGTAGTAGGTCGTGGGGACGACCGTCGTCTCGATGTCGCGTTTCGCGCACTCGACGGCCATCTCCGTCTCGATGCCGAAGCCGTCGGACGTGAGCGTCATGTCGAGGAACGACTCGCGGGTGAACGCCCGGTAGCCGCTGAGGATGTCGCGGAAGTCCTGACCGTGGATAAACGCGAACGCCCGGTTGATGATGCGGTTTCCGACCTTGTTCAGCCGCGTCATCGCGCCCGGTCGCATGTCGGCGAAGCGGTCGCCGATGACGTGGTCGTACCCCTCGGTGAGCGGTTCGAGCATCTTCGCCGCGTCGCTCGCTTCGTAGGTGCCGTCGCCGTCGAGCATCAGGACGTAGGTCGCCTCGACGTGTTCTTCGACCGCTTCCCTGACCGCCTGTCCCTTCCCGCTCCCGCGCTGTACGACGACGTGCGCGCCGGCCTCCTCGGCGAGGTCCCGCGTCCCGTCCGTGGAGTCGCCGTCGATGACGAGGACGTTGTGGAATCCCTCGTCTCGGTAGCTGGCGACGACCTCGGAGATAGTCTCCGCCTCGTTGTAGGTCGGGACGAGGACGCAAACGTCCGCGTAGTCCATCAGCGGGACATCCAGCGGGCACTATAAAAGGACTTCTGGATGCGTCCCCGGGCGTTCCGCGCCGACGCCGCGGACCGCACCCGTATCATTTTTAGTGCAGTCGTTCAACCGGGGGGTATGAACGCACTTGCTCGCCGTCTGGCGAAAGGGGCCTTGTTACTCCTTTCGCTCACCGGTATCCCGTATCTCATCTACGGGATACTCTACTTCGCACGCAAGCCAGAGGGGTCACCGGCGAACAAGCAGGACGCCGAACCGACGGTCAGCATCGTCCTTCCCACGTACAACGAAGAGCGGATTATCGAGAACAAACTCGACGACGTCCTCGCGCTCGACTACCCGATGGAGAAGGTCGAAGTCGTCATCGTCGATTCGAGCGACGACTCGACGCGAGACATCATCCGCCGCTGGTTCGACCAGCGCGACGCGCCGACGCTGAACCTCATCGAAGAGGACGAGCGCCGCGGCCTCGCCCCGGCGCTCAACGACGCCTACGCCGCCGCGGAACACGAGATGGTCGTCAAGACCGACTGCGACTCGAAAGTGGCACCCGACGCGCTCCGCGTCGCCGCGGCGAACTTGGCCGACCCCGACGTGGGCGCGGTCACCGGCCGCAACGCGGACGTGCTCGGCGGGAGCGGCGTCGAGGAGGGCTACCGCGGGATTCAGGGACGCATCCAGACCCTCGAATCGCACCTCGACTCGACGCTCATCTTCCACGGGCCGTTTTCGGCGTTCGAGAACGACGAAATCGTCCCCATCGACCCCGACTCTATCGCCGACGACACCGAACTCGCCCTCCTCATCCGCCGAAACGGCAAGCGCGTCGTGTTCGACCCGGACATCCGCTACAAGGAGGCGTCTCACTCCGAGTTCTCCAAGCGCCGGACCCAGAAGGACCGGCGCGCGATGGGGCTCATCCGACTCCTCGCCCAACACCGCGACGCCTTGGGCCGCTTCGGCCTGTACGGCGCGGTCGTCCTCCCGTTCAACTGGTGGTTCATGGTCGTCTCGCCGTGGCTGCTCGCCGGTGGGCTGTCGGTCGCGACGCTCGCCGGGTTCGCCCTCGGCGGACCGCTCGGACTGGTCGTCCCCGGCGCAGTCGGGGCGTTCGTCGCGCTCGGCTCTCGGGATAAACTCGGCTCGCTCCAGCCGGCGTACTCGCTTTTCGACACGCAGGTGTCGCTGCTGTTCGCGAGCGTGAAACTGCTCCGCGGGGAGGGGAGCGCGATTTGGGAGGTCGACGAGGAGCTTCGAGAGGTGTACGAATGAGCGACGGGGAAGCGGACGCCGTCGACCTCTCGGACCACCGAATCGCCATCGCCCACGGGAACTACCTCGAAGCGGGAGGTGCCGAACTCGTCTCGGACGAGTTGGCGCGGGCGCTCGATGCGCCGCTGTACTGCGGCTTCGGCGAGCGCGACCTGCTTCCGGACGACGTTCCGACCGAGATTCTGTTCGAAGACACCGTCGCCGCGAACTTCACCGACTCCGTCTTCGCGCGCGACCTCTACTACGCGTGGGCCGCACAGCGGCTCCCGGAACTCACGCAGTACGACGTGCTCGTGCTGTCGAAAAACGAACTCAGCTGGTACGTCCCCGAAGACGAACAGGTGGTCGTCCACTACATCCACAGCACGCCGCGGACGCCGTACGACCTGTTCCAACGACGGGCGGACACGCTGGCGACCCGGCTCTACGCGTTCGCGGCGCGGACGCTGTTCCTGCCGAACACGAAGTTCCCGGACAAGTTCGTCGCGAACAGCGAACTCGTCGCGCGCCGCGTCCGCCGGTACTGGGGCGTCCCCGAGGAGAAGGTGACCGTCGTCTATCCGCCGGTCGATATCGAGGGGTACGAGCCGCGCGAGACGGAAGACTACTACCTCACGTACTCGCGGCTCATCCCCGAGAAGCGAATCGACGACATCTGTCGGGCCTTCGAGGGCCTCGACACCCGTCTGGTCGTCGGCGGCGCGGGCGACGAGCGCGAGCGACTCGAACGACTCGCCCCGAGCAACGTCGAGTTCGTCGGCTACATGTCCGAATCGGAAAAACGCCGTCGCCTCGGCGAGGCGAAGGCAGTCGTGTTCAACGCGATGAACGAAGACTTCGGACTCATCCCCGTCGAGGCGTTCGCGAGCGGGACGCCGGTCCTCGGCGTGAACGAGGGGTACACGAAGTACCAGATTCGAGACGGCGAAAACGGGATGCTCCACGACTCGACGCCCGCCTCGATTCGAGAGAGCATCGACCGCTTCGAGCGAGAGGGCGTCTCGTGGACGACCGACGAGATTCAGTCGTACGCCGAGCAGTTCAGCAAAGAGACGTTCTACCGGCGGATGCGCGAAGTCGTGGCCGAGACGGCCGCCGAGGCGCGAGTGACCTCGGCCGCGGAAAAATACACAGATGGATAGATAGATACATACCTCATCGCGAGTTTGCACTCGGTAGAATGCGCCGCTCTGTGCGGGAGACAGAGCGGCTGTCCCCAAACGATGACTCTACAAGATTGGATAACTGAGAGCCGAAACCGAATCAGGCACGACGGCGTGGCGGTCGGTGCGTCCGCCTCGGCCCAGGAGTTCTGGGCGGGGGCGCTCGGCTATTTCGGTCGGTACGTCTGGAACTACGGAGAACCGGTTTTCGACAGGGACTGGGACGTCTTGCTCGTGTTCGACGCCTGTCGCGTCGATATCATGGACGAGGTCGCTCGGAGCGGCGAGTACGACGTTCTCGACTCGTTCGACGCCGACCGGGACGTCATGGACTCCGTCGCGTCTCGATCGCCCGAGTGGATTGCGAAGACGTTCGACCCCGACGAGTGGGGCGACGAACTCGCCGAGACGGCGTACGTGACCGCGAACCTCCACTCTCGGGACATTCCCGACCCCGACCGCGTGGGCCTCGTCGACGAAGTCTGGAAGTACGGCTGGGACGACGACTTCGGCGTCGTCCCCCCGCGGACGATGACCGACCGCGCGATAGACGTGATGCGAGAACACGACCCCGACCGGCTCATCGTCCACTACATGCAGCCGCATCTCCCGTTCCGGTCGCTCATCGACGACCACCCCGAGTGGTTCAATTTCAAACGCGGCTTGGACAACCCCACGCCCTCCGAGTTCAAGACGCTCTGGCGACGCCTCCGCGACGGCGAGGTCGACCACGACACCGTGTGGGACGCCTACGTCGACAACCTCCGCTGGGCGATGGACGAAGTCGAGATACTCGAAGAGAACCTCGACGCCGACTCGGTCGTCATCACCGCCGACCACGCCAACGCCATGGGCGAGTGGTGGTGCTACGGACACCAGAGCACCGCCCCGCTCCGGGCCATGAAGCGGGTCCCGTGGGTGGAGTTTTCGGCGACCGACGAGGAGACGTACGACCCGGAAATCGCCGTCGAGGACACCCAACTGAGCGAACGGGAGTACGAAGACCGGCTTCGGCATCTCGGATACCTCTAACAGATGACGCTAGGTGACTGGGTCCGTGAGTCGCGTGCGCGGGCGAAGAATATGGGTGCCCGCCGGGCGGCGCTCGTGTCGGCGAACGAGTTTTGGGTCGGCGGTCTTCGCCGTCTCGGGCACGTCTGGAACTACGGAACGCCGGTGTACGAACGCGACTGGGACGTGTTGTTACTCCTCGACGCGTGCCGGTACGACCTCATGCGCGACGTTGCCGCCGGGGGCGACTACCCGTTCCTCGAAGCGATGGAGTCGGTGTACTCCGCGGCGTCGATGTCGTCCGAATGGATGGAGAAGAACTTCGCCGACGAGTACGACTCGGAGGTGGCGAACACGGCGTACGTCTCCGGAAACCCCTTCTCGCGGGAACTCGACGGCGACCGATTCGCCCGTTTCGACGAAGTCTGGCGCTACGGCTGGGACGACGACTTCGGCGGGATTCCGCCGCGTCGCGTCACCGACCGGGCAATCGCCGCCGGCCGGGAGGGCGACTACGACCGACTCATCGTCCACTACATGCAACCTCACGTCCCGTTCCGAGAGATGCCTGACACGTCGTCGGTGAACTGGGGAGACCCCGAGGAGAACTTCGGCGTGAAACGCGGGGCCGAGGGCGAAGAGCGCGGGATATGGCACCGGTACCGCGACGGCGACCTCGCTCACGACGCGGTGTGGGACGCCTACCGCGACAATCTCGAATGGGTGTTAGACGACGTGGCGCTCCTCTTGGAGAACCTCGACGCCGACACCGCCGTCATCTCCAGCGACCACGCCAACGCCATGGGCGAGTGGTGGTGTTACGGGCACCCGGACTACGCGCCGGTGCCGGCGCTCAAGCGCGTCCCGTGGGTGGAGACGACGGGCACGGACGAGCGCACCTACGAGCCGACGCTCGAACCGGACGAAGAACAGCTGAACGACGACGAGGTGTCCGACCGCCTCGAAGCGCTCGGATACAAGTGACGAAATGAGCCTTCAAGACTGGATACGAGAGACGAGAGACAACGTACAGACGTACGGGCTCTCGAGGGGAAGCGCAATCGCCGCGTACGAGTTCTGGCAGGGTGCACTCATCAGACTCGGCCGCGACGTCTGGAACTACGGGACGCCGGTGTACGAGCGCGACTGGGACGTGCTGATACTCCTCGACGCGTGTCGGGTCGACCTGATGCGCGAAGTCGCCGACGGCGGTTCGTATCCGTTCCTCGGTGACATCGAGTCGTTCCCCTCCGCGGCGTCGATGTCGTCGGAGTGGATGGAGAAGAACTTCGCCGACGAGTACGACGCGGAAGTAAGAGACACGGCGTACGTCACCGGGAACCCCTTCTCGCGAGAACTCGACGGCGACCGGTTCGCCCGCTTCGACGAGGTCTGGCGCTACGGTTGGGACGACGACTTCGGCGGGATTCCGCCCCGTCCAGTCACCGACCGGGCAATCGCCGCCGGTCGAGCGGGCGACCACGACCGACTCGTCGTTCACTACATGCAACCCCACGTCCCGTTCCGGTCGGGCGAGTTCGAGACCGGACACACCTTCGACGACATCGGCTCTCCCGACGACCACGAGAAGTTCGTCTGGCACAAACTCCGCGACGGCGAGGTCGAGTTCGACGCGGTGTGGGAGGCGTACCGCGACAACCTCGAATGGGTGTTAGACGACGTGGCGTTACTTCTGGAGAACCTCGACGCCGATTCGGTCGTCATCTCCAGCGACCACGCTAACGCCATGGGCGAGTGGTGGTGCTGGGAACACCCGCCGTACGTCCCCGTCCCGGCGGTCAAGAACGTGCCGTGGGTGGAGACGAGCGGCGCGGACGAACGCAGCTACGAACCCACGCTCGAACCGGCCGAAGAACAGTTGAACGACGACGAGGTGTCCGACCGCCTCGAAGCACTCGGATACAAATGACGCTCACAGACTGGCTCAACGAGTCGAAGTTCAAGGTACGCGAGTACGGCCTGGTCGACGGGATAACCTCGTCGGCGTACGACTTCTGGTCCGGCGCGCTCCGCCGCGGGTTCCACCGCGCCGGGGCGGACCAACTCGGAACGTCCATCTACGACCGAGACTGGGACGCGCTCGTCGTGCTCGACACCGCTCGGGTCGACGCGATGGAGGCCGTCGCCGACGAGTACGACTTCCTCCCGAGTCACGTCCCCCCGGAGACCTCGCTCGGGTCGACCTCGTGGGAGTGGCTCCACCGCAACTTCACCCCCGAGCGGAGCGCCGAACTCGCCGAGACGGCGTACGTGACCGCGAACGCGCACACGCGTCGGTTCGGCGACGAGTTCCAGGTCGGACCGGACGCCTTCGGCCTCCTGGACGAGGTGTGGGAGTACGCGTGGGACGAGGGCTTCGGCGGGATGCCACCCGAGTCAGTCACGGACCGCGCGATTAGCGTCGGCCGCGAGACCGACTACGACCGGCTCATCGTCCACTACATGCAACCGCACACGCCGTATCGGACCCTCGACGTGAGCAACGTGGACAGCCGCGAACAGGGAGAGATGACCCGCTCGGAGTGGGACCTCCTCCAGACCGGTCAGTTGGACCGCGACGTGGCGTGGGAGGCGTACCTCGACAACCTCCGATGGGGGCTCGACGAGGTCGAGACGCTCCTGGAGAACCTCGACGCCGACACCGTCGTCCTCACCGCGGACCACGGCGAGGCGTTCGGGGAGTGGGGCATCTATGGCCACATCAGACACGTCCCGCTCCCGGAACTACGGCAGGTGCCGTGGGTCAAACTCTCCGCGAGCGACGACGAGACGTACGAACCGTCGCTTGAACACGCTGAGACGCAGGTGAGCGACGACGCGGTTGAAGAGCGCTTAAGAGCGCTGGGTTACAAATGAGCGCCATGCCGAACACCCTCCTCGTCACGGTCGATTCGCTCCGGTACGACCATTACCAGTATATGGAGGCGACGCGGGAGTTCCTCGGTGAGAGCCACCCGGCCGCCTTCGCGACGAACACCGCGACCCCGGGGAGTTTTCAGTCGATATTCGGCGGCACGTACGTTGGCGAAGTCGGCGTCGAACCGGACGAGACGTTCGTCCCGAAACTGGACCGCGAGTTCAACGTCGGAATCACGACAAACCGGTTCAACTCGTCGCGGTACGGCTACGACCACGGCTTCGACCACTTCAGCGAACCGTCGCGCGAAAAGGGAATCAAAGACCGCGTCGCCGCGAGGATGACGCCGCAGAGCCCGCTGTACAAACTGGCCTCGCGGGTCTGGAACGGCGTCCAATCCGTCCAAGGCTCCGTCTCGGAAGTGACCCGGGAGTACCGCGACGCCGGGAGCGTCGTCGAGGAGTTCCTCGACACCGTCGAGGGGCACGACGACTGGTTCGGCTGGATTCACCTCATGGAGCCGCACCACCCGTACAACCCCGAGGACGCGCCCGTCTCGCGGGCGAAAGCACAGCAGGTCACCCGCCGGCTGTTGAACGGGACCGCGACCGAGCGCGAGGAGGAACTCGGGCGGGAACTCTACCGCGGGGAGGTCGAGGAGACGGACGACAGGCTCGCGCGGTTGTGGGACGAACTCTCCGACGACACGCAGGTGTACTTCTGTGCGGACCACGGGGAACTCCTCGGGGAGCGAGGCGAGTGGGGCCACCACGCGACGATGTGCCCGGAAATCATCCGGGTCCCCGTCGCCACGCGGAACATCGACATCGAAGGCGAGGTGACGAGTATCGTCGACATTCCGACTCACCTCCTCGGCGAGGAGTACGCCGACGGCGAGTTCGACCGTGAGGTCGCGTTCGCGGCGGCGAACGGCCAACACGCGGCGATGAACGCGTCGCACATGGCGACCGAAGACGGCGTCGTGACGCTGGACGGCGAGCCGGCGGAGGACGACGAGTTGGTCGCCGAGCTGAAAAACTGGTCGCGGGTGGCGTCCATCCCCGTCGAGAAAGACGAGCTTCCGGAAGACGACCTGGAAGCGCTGGGCTACCTCTGACCGAGTAATGTCGAAGGACAAGGACGTGAACACGGCCGAGCTCGACGTCGGCCGCGAGGCGCTCTCGTCGCTGACGGCGAAGCTGACGATGTCCGTGTTCGGGTTCGTCAGCATCCTCGTGTTCGCCCGCGTGCTGGGTCCCGCGGGCGTCGGCCGGTACTACATCGCGTACACGATAAGCCTGATACTCATCCGCATCTCCGCGGGAGTCGGACAGGCGGTCAAAAAGCGCGTGAGCGAAGTCGACGAAGCGCCCCACGAGTATCTCGGCGTCGGAATCCTGTTCCACGTCGCCTTCCTCGGCGTCGGGGGCGGACTCATCTGGGTCCTCTACGGCTTCA
The DNA here is from genome assembly GCF_001469875.2 of Haloferax marisrubri. GTDB lineage: Archaea > Halobacteriota > Halobacteria > Halobacteriales > Haloferacaceae > Haloferax > Haloferax marisrubri. The sequence continues at coordinate 469,402 of NZ_LOPW02000017.1, forward strand.
CGGACCTCATCACGCAGGCCGACGTGGCCGCCGCCGTCTTCGCGGTGTTCGCCACCGAGGGGCTGTTCCAGATACTCAACCGGTTCTATCAGGGACTCGGCCACCCCGGCGAGTCGTTCTGGATAGACACCTTCCGGAGCGTTCTCACGACCGTCTTCCAGCTGGCGTTGCTGTTCGCCGGGATGGAGGCGTTCGGCCTGCTCGTCGGCATCGCGCTCGCGACCGTCGTCTGCGTCGTCATCCTGCTGATTCGCGCGGGCGTCAGACCGGCGCTTCCGTCCCGCCGCGCCATCGACCGAATCGCCGAGTTCGCGCGCTGGAGCGTGGGCACGTCCATCGTCAGCAACGCGTACAGCCGGTTGGACGTAATCGTCCTCGGGTGGTTAGTCGGCGACGCGGCCGTCGGGTTCTACGAGACGGCGCTCCGACTCGTCACGCCGGCGACGCAGGTGGCCGGCAGCATCAGCACGTCGATAAACGTGAAGGCGAGCGGCAAGTCGTCGCTCGGCGAGGACGTCCTCGGAGACGTGTCGAACGCGATCAGCTACACCGGGCTGTTCGCAATCCCCATCTTCTTCGGCGCGCTCGCCCTGCCGCGCCCGCTCATGCAGACGTTCTTCAGCGGCGCGTTCGCCGAGGGCGGGCCCGCGCTCGTCGGTATCGCGGCGTTCACCGCCATCAACGTGTTCAACCAGCCGCTCATCGCCGTCATCGAGGGGACGAACAGGCCCAGAGACGTGTTCCGCGTCCAATCGCTCGTGTTCGCCCTCAACGTCCCGATGGCGGTGCTGTTTACGAACTGGTTCGGACTGCTGGGCGTCGTCGCCGCGACGTTCCTGTCCGAGTTCGTCATGTTCCTCATGTACGAGTACAACACCGTCGAGACGTTCGGCGAGTACGTCTTCCCGCGGCCGGTGTTCGAACAGCTCGCGAGCGGGGCCGTGATGTGCGGGGTCATCCTCCTGCTCCGGAACGTGGTGTCGCTCAGGGAGTGGCCGGCCGTCATCGCGGTGGTCGCCTTCGGCGCGTGCGTGTACTTCGCCACGATTACCGTCATCAGCTCGCACTTCCGCCTGACCGTCCGGAACGTCGCCGGCCCGCTACTCAGCTGAACCCCGCGCCGGCCGAGCTAACTGCAGTTGCGGTATCATAAGGCTTATGCGCGTTTTCCCAGTCCATCGAAGCGATGAGCGCAGACACAGAGCGAATCGAGGACCACGACTCGAAATCGGTCCTCGACCTCGCCAAAGACTGGTATCACGTCCCCGCCCTCCTCGTGATACTGGTCGCCATGTTGGCCGTCCGTCTTCGGTCGTATAGCAACTTTGTCAGGGACGGTGATGTCCTCTTCTCCGGAAACGACGCCTGGTATCACCTCCGCGAGGTGACGTACACCGTCCAAAACTGGCCGTCGACGATGCCGTTCGACCCGTGGACGTACTTCCCGTTCGGGACGAGCGTCGGTCAGTTCGGGACGATTTACGACCAGATTATCGCCACGGCCGCCCTCGTCGTCGGCCTCGGCAGTCCCTCGGCCGACCTCGTCGCCAAGACGCTGCTCGTCGCCCCGGCGGTCTTCGGGGCGCTCGTCGCCATCCCGACGTTCCTCATCGGTCGCCGCCTCGGCGGTCGCCTCGGCGGCATCTTCGGGGTCGTCGTGCTCGCCTTACTCCCCGGGACGTTCCTCCAACGCGGCCTCGTCGGCTTCGCCGACCACAACATCGCCGAGCCGTTCTTCCAGGCGTTCGCGGTCGTCGCCATCATGGTCGCTCTCACGGTGGCGAACCGCGAGAAGCCCGTCTGGGAACTCGTCGCCGCCCGCGACTTCGACGCCCTCCGCGCCACGCTCATTTGGTCCGCACTCGCGGGCGTGGGCATGGCGCTCTACATGTGGGCGTGGCCGCCGGGCGTCCTCTTGGTCGGCATCTTCGGCCTGTATCTGGTCCTCCAGATGGTCGCCGACTACGTCGTCGGGCAGTCCCCGGAACACGTCGCGTTCGTCGGTGCGGTCTCGATGGCCGTCACCGGCCTCCTGATGTTCGTCCCGGTGACCGACTTCTCGTTCAGCGTGACGAACTTCAGTCTCCTCCAGCCAGTCTTCTCCTTCGGTATCGGCGCGGGCGCGGTGTTCCTCGCCGCGCTGGCCCGCTGGTGGGAGTCTAACGACGTCGACGACCGCGGCTACCCCGTCGCGGTCGCCGCGTTCGGCCTCGTCGCCGTCGCCGGCACGGCCGTCGTCCTCCCCGACGTCTTCCGCCAGGTGAGCGTCAACTTCCTCCGCACCGTCGGCTTCAGCGCCGGTGCGGCGACGCGCACCATCGGCGAGGCACAGCCCTTCATCGCCGCGAGCGTCCTGCAGAACAGCGGCATGACCGCCACCGAGCGCATCATGTCCGAGTACGGCTTCACGTTCTTCACCGGCCTCGTCGGAGCCATCTGGCTCGTCGGCAAGCCGCTCGTCCGCGACGGCGACACCCGGAAAATCGGCTACGTCGCCGGCAGTCTCGCCGCCTTCGGCGTCCTCTTCTTGATTCCGGCCATCCCGGCCGGCATCGGCGGCGTCCTCGGTATCGACTCCTCGCTCGTCAGCCTCGCCATCGCGACCGCGCTCATCGTCGGCGCGGTGCTGCAGGCCGACTACGAGAGTCAACACCTGTTCGTGCTCGTCTGGGCGGCCATCATCACCTCGGCCGCCTTCACGCAGGTCCGCTTCAACTACTACCTCGCGGTCGTGGTCGCGGTGATGAACGCGTACCTCCTCCGCGAGGTCCTCTCGCTCGGTATCATCGACCTCGCCGGCACCGACCGCCTCGACGACGTGTCGTACGGGACGGTCGCTGTCGTCGCCATCGCCCTGCTTCTCGTCCTCACGCCGGTGCTCGTCGTGCCGATTCAACTCGGCAACGCCGGCACCAGCAGCAACGCCCTGCAGACGTCCCAGACCGGTCCGGGGACGGTGACGCAGTGGCAGGACAGCTTCGAGTGGATGCAGAACAGCACGCCCGAAGAAGGGCAGTTCGGCGGCGCATCCAACGAGATGGAGTACTACGGAACCTACGAGCGGACGAACGACTTCGACTACGCCGAGGGGACCTACGGCGTCATGTCGTGGTGGGACTACGGTCACTGGATAACCGTCCTCGGCGAGCGCGTCCCGAACGCTAACCCGTTCCAGCAGGGCGCGACCGAGGCCGCGAACTTCCTGCTCGCCCCGAACGAGGAACAGGCCGCTGACGTCCTCGCCGACATGAGCGAGGAGGGTAACGAGACCCGCTACGTCATGGTCGACTGGCAGATGGCCTCGACCAGCTCGAAGTTCGGCGCGCCGACCATCTTCTACGACGAGTCGAACGTCTCCACGTCCGACTTCTACAGCACGATGTACCGCCTGCAGGAACAGGAGGGACAGACGACCGTCGCCGCCGCGTCGAGCCTCAAGGACCAGCGGTACTACGAGAGCCTGATGGTTCGCCTGTACGCGTACCACGGGAGCGCCCGTGAAGCGTCGCCCGTCGTCGTCGACTGGGAAGAACGCACGTCCGCCGACGGCGAAACCACGTTCCAGGTGACGCCGTCTGACGGGCAGGCGGTCAGAGTGTTCGACAACATGAGCGCCGCCGAGGAGTACGTCGCGAACGACCCGACCTCGCAGATCGGCGGCATCGGCACGTTCCCCGAGGAGCGCGTCGCCGCCCTCGAACACTACCGCCTCGTGAAGTCCTCGAACAACTCGGCGCTCCGTTCGGGGTCGTACCAGAACTCCCTCGTCAGCGAGGGCAACACCTACGGCATCCAGCCGCAGGCGCTCGTCCCCAACAACCCGTCGTGGGTCAAGACGTTCGAGCGCGTCCCCGGTGCGACGGTCGAAGGCAGCGGTGCCCCGGCCAACACGACGGTGACCGCGCGCGTCCAGATGCGTGACCAGACCACGGGCACGAACTTCACCTACACGCAGCAGGCGCAGACCGACGCCGACGGTGAGTTCACGATGACGCTCCCGTACTCCACGACCGGCTACGACGAGTACGGGCCCGACAACGGCTACACGGACGTCAGCGTCCGCGCGACGGGCGGTTACACGTTCACCGGCCCGACCACGTTCGCCGGGAACAACACCATCGTCAGCTACCAGTCCCAGGACGTCGCCGTCGAGGAAGGCCTCGTCAACGGTGCCGAAGACGGCACCGTGCAGGTCACGCTCGAACGGAACGAACAGGAGTTCGACCTGACGGAGAACTCCGATTCGAACGAGACGCAGACGAACGAGTCGGCTTCGACCTCGGCGTCGGTCGACGCCGCCGCGCTCTCGGTCGCCGCGTAAGTTCGTCCGGGCCGGAACCGGCCCGAACGCCGACCGCCGTTTCGACGTGTCACTTTTTCCCGCTGCGGTCCGCAGAGCGGTGGACTGATATCCTCCCCGACAGAGGATTCGACAACGAAATGTCGAGGAACTCAGACGGGGCGACTTCCCGTTTCTCGTGGCTTCTCATCTACCTGAAAGGCGTCTGTATGGGTGCCGCCGACGCCGTCCCCGGCGTCTCGGGGGGCACCATCGCGCTCATCACGGGCATCTACGAACGGCTCATCGGCGCGGTGACGGCCATCACGCCCGGCCGAATCAAGCGCGCCCTCGGCGTCGTCGTCCCGGGACGCCGGGATGACGCGGTCGCGGCGATGCGCGAAATCGACGTCGGCTTCTTGGTCGCGCTCGGCGCGGGTATCGCCACCGCCATCGTGACCGTGATGCGCGTGCTCCACATCGCGCTCACCGAGGCCCCGGTCCCGACGTACGGCTTCTTCTTCGGACTCATCGCCGCGTCGGCGGTCGTCCTGTACTCCCAGGTGTCGCTCGACGGTCCGCGACAAATCGCGGCCGCCGTCGCCGGCTTCCTCGTCGCCTTCATCGCCTCCGGCGGGGGCGGCGGCGCGTTCGGACACTCGCTTCCCGCGATAGCGGTCGCCGGCGGCATCGCCGTCAGCGCGATGATTCTCCCCGGCGTCTCCGGGTCGCTCCTCCTGTTGATTCTCGGCCAGTACGAGTACATGACCGCGACGCTCAACACGTTCGTCGACAGCCTCATCGACGTCGTCGGCGGCGCGCCGCTGTCGGTCGTCATCGAACCGGGGACAATCGTCGTCACGTTCATGCTCGGGGCGGTCGTCGGCCTGTTCAGCATCGCGCACGTCGTCCGCTGGGCGCTCGAACACCACCGACGGGCGACGCTCGCGTTCCTCGTGAGCCTCATCGTCGGGGCGCTCCGCGCCCCGGTCGTAAAGAGCACCGAGGAACTCGTCGACGCGGGGCTGTCGTGGACGACCGAACTCTACGCCGCGTTCGCCGTGGCGGCGGTCGTCGGCGCGGCGGTGGTCCTCCTCGTCGACCGGTACACGGGCATCATCGAGTCCTGAACGGGACCGTCGGGGCGGGTCCACGACGACCCTGTGAGAAGGAAGTCGGTTGGCTGTCCGAACTCGATACGCATCACGGCGTCGCGCTGGCGGCGACGGACCTCACTCGCGGGCGACGGCGATGTTCCGCACCGACCCGCCGCAGTCGGGGCATTCCGACAGGTGCGTCGCGCTGACGGTCCGCGTGCGACAGGAGCGACACTCGTAGTACCCCTCCGTCGGATGATAGTCGTCGATTACTGAGTTATGCAATGCCATGGTAATTTGTACCATGGTTTTCGCCGTAAGCGTTGTCCTGATATTCACCAAATTACTCTAGGATGTTAATATTCTGCGTCCGAGCGGACACTCGAACAGAAACCGAATCGACCGCGGCACGTCGTACTGTTCAATTCTGAGGGACGATTCGCCTCACCAGACTCGTTCGCGTCAGCGCCGAGCGACGCAGACGAACGTCTCGCGTCGGGTCTCGCCGTGGGTGACGGTGAAGCCGACCGCTTCGAGCGCCTCGACGGCGTCGCCGAGGCCGAAGCGCTCGTCGAGCGGCGGGCCGTCCTCGCCCGACCCGGATGTGGACCAATCGACCACGACCACGGTGCCGCCGGGGCGAACGACGCGGGCGAGTTCCGCGAGCGCGTCGTCGGTGGCGAACTCGTGGTAAGTCATCGTCGAGAAGGCGGCGTCGAGGCGGTCGTCGTCGAGCGGGAGGGACGCCACGTCGGCCGTGACGAACTCGACGTTGTCGGGCGCGCCCTTCTCGCGGTAGTAGTCGTGCATGACCTCCTGTACGTCCACCGCGTAGAGCGTGCCGACGTGCGGCGCGACCTCGTCGGTGAAAAAGCCGGTCCCGCTTCCGAGGTCGGCGACGACTCGCTCGGGCGCGACGCCGAGGTGCGAGAGCAGTTCCTCTCGGGAGACGAATCGGAATCGCGCGGGGTCGTCGAGTTTCGCCGCCCTGTCGGCGTCGAAGGTGTGAAAGCCCATGCGAACCACTCCGCGCCTCTTCCCGTAAGTCCCATCGGTTCCGGAAGACACGTGTTCGACTCGTGCACAACCGACTCGGAGAGTCCGTTTCGTCGGCGGGGGTCGAGACGGTCGGGACAGTCGGCCGTGCGGCCGCGAAACTGCCGACGGCGATGGGCTTTTTTGCCCGGCAGTCAGTCTCACACGTATGGAACCCCAACTTCGACGGCCGACGCGACGCGCCTGCGAGCGCTGTGGTCGGGTGGAACGCTGGGACGACGACGCCGCGACGTGGGTCGTCGCCGAAGAGGACGGCGAGAAACGGGTCGGAAGCCCCTACTGCATCCACGAGTGGGACATCAACGGCCGCTTCGCTCCCTTCGAAGAGCCGGCCTGAGACGCCGACGAACTGCGCGCGGGCGACGTTACGTCGCGTCTTCTTCTCGGAGCGATTCGAGCACCGACAGCGTGCCGTCCATGTACGACTGGTCGAGCACCGTGTCGGCGGCGTCCTTGGCCACGTCGTCCGCGTTGGCGACGGCGAACGAGCGACCGGCGACCCGGAACGTCGAGGCGTCGTTGACGCTGTCGCCGACGGCGACGAACTCCTCGGGGTCGTAGTCCATCGTCTCGCAGACGCGTTCGAGGCCGACGCCCTTCTCCACTCCCGGCGTCTTGATGTGATAGGCGAAGCCGGTGTCGATGACCTCGAGGTCGAACTCGTCTGCGACCTCGCGGAGGAGCGCCTCGTCGGCGTCGAGGCGGGCGATGATTTCGGTCTCGCGCCAGCGGTTCGCGGTGTCTGCGGCGTCCCACCCGAGGTCGCCGCCGCGGGCGACGAACTCGTCGGCGACGGCCTGCGCGGCCTCGCGGTCGCCGGTGAACGTCACCTCGCCGTCGGCGAGGACGACCCCACCGTTCTCCGCGATGACCGTCTGCGGGAGGCCGAGGTAGTGACACAGCGAGACCGGGTAAGGAAACGCCTTCCCGGTGGCGAGGATGACGGGCGCGTCCCACGTCGGGAGCACCTCGAACGCGCGCGGGTCGAGGTGGCCCTGCGCGTCGGTGAGCGTCCCGTCGATGTCGAGTACGAGCGGCGGAACCATACCCGGAGTTGGGAGACGGGGGAAAAAGATTCAGCGGTCGGGGAGAAGCGCGCCGCGGTCTGACGGGTCGCGCGGGTCGCCACCTCCCGCGGCTCAGCGCTCGGCGTCGTCCAGCCCGCGGAACGCAAGCGTCGAGAAGTTCGGGATGGGCCGCGTCGCCGGTCGCCCCGGCCCGTCGGTGGAGTCGCAGTCCGAGACGCGGCGGACGATACCGAGGTCCGAAAGCTCGTAGAGGACGCGCCGGATGGTCGCGGGCGACAGCGACACCCGCGGCGACGCGGCGATGTTCTCGGTCGCCGCCGAGACGGAGGCCGTCTCCTCGTCGCCGAGCGCGACGAACGACTGGAGGACGCGCTGGCGGCTCTCGGGGAGCGCGAACACGCGCCCGAGCGAACAGCCGTCGTCGGGGACGGCGTCGATGCCGGCGCAGACGTACTCGGTGTCGAGGGCGTCCGCGCCGTCGGCGGCGGCGAGAGTGGCCGCCCCGTAGAGCGCCGAGAGCGCGTCGTGGGCGTCGCCGTCGGCCCACTCGGCCACCTCGCGCGTCGCCTCGTGCGGAAGCGCGTTGCGGGTGACGCCGTCGGACGCGCGCGCGACGAGGATGTCCACGAGGCTGTGGCGCTCGTAGGCCGGGACGGCGATGGACGCCGCGTCGGTAGCGCCGGTCGCGTCGGTCGTGCCGTCGGCAGCACCGCCCTCGCCCGCGTCGCTCCGGGGTTCGCGGCCGACGGTGAGCACCGAGACGTGCGGCGACACCGACGAGAGCGTCTCGACCGCCGTCGCCGCGGGGTAGGTCTCCGGCTCGCCGACGTGGTCGACGGCGACGACCGCGTGTTCGTCGTGGGCGACCCGCGCTGTGAGCCGTTCGCGGAGCGCTTCGACGCCGACGCCCTGCGACGGCACCGGCTCGTCGCAGAGCGCGTCGAGCGCCGCGTGGAGGAGCGCGAACTCGGTCGAGGCGTCGCGGGAGTCGACGTAGGCGAAAGAGGTCGTCGGCGTCCCAGCGGTGCGCGTGGTGGTGTGGATGACCGACTGCTGGGAGGGAAGGGCGCTGGCGAGGTGCTCGAAGAGCGTCGCGACGACCGCCGACTTCCCGACGCCCTTCGGCCCGTGGACGTGGGCGTCGGGCGGCAGGTCGCCGTCGAACACCGGGTCGAGGTGGTCGAGAATGCGTTCGAGCGTCGGCCCGCGACCCGTCGGCTCCTCGGGGTGGGCCGTCGGGTCGAGCGCGTTCAGGTCCCGAACGAGCCGGCGTCTCGTCCCGCCGCGCCGGCGTCGCCTGGTGATTCTGTCTTCGAGGCGCATGGCGTGGAAAGTTCCGTGGCTTGACCGTATCCGGCGCACGCGTAAAAATCGACCACTACCGTCATTCGCCCTGTGAAGTGAGAACACGAAACACGGAAATCGCCCGTCCGGACCGCTTCAAAGGCAGTTGAGAGGTTCGCGACCGACGGTGTTCTCAGAGCAAACGTAACTAATAGGAACAATAATTCTGAATTATCGCCGTCGTTTCGATTCGGCGTAGAAACGCCGAGCTACGGTATTCTACGGCCGCTACGATGGCAGTCCCACGACCGAAGTGGTCCGCTTCGTGAGACGAACGGGGTGCGAGACGAGTGAAGGTAAAATAAAGTGCCGTCGGTCCTACCTCACGAAAGACAGATGAAAAAATCGCCGAGCGTCCTCGTCATTGGCGGGGGGTCGACCGGCACGGGCATCGCGCGCGACCTCGCGATGCGCGGGCTGGACGTGACCCTCGTCGAGAAGGGGAACCTCACACACGGGACGACGGGGCGGATGCACGGACTCCTCCACAGCGGGGGTCGGTACGCGGTGTCCGACCAGCCGTCCGCCAAGGAGTGTATCGAAGAGAACCGCGTCCTGCGGCGCATCGCCGGCCACTGCGTCGAGATGACGGGCGGGCTGTTCGTCCAGCGACCCGAGGACTCCGACGAGTACTTCGAAAAGAAACTCGAGGGCTGTCGCGAGTGCGGCATCCCCGCCGAGGTGCTGTCCGCCGAGGAAGCGCGCGAGATAGAGCCGTACCTCGCGAAGGACATCAAGCGCGCCATCAAGGTCCCCGACGGCGCGGTCGACCCGTTCCGCCTCTGCGTGGCGAACGCCGCGAGCGCCGTCGAGCACGGCGCGCGCATCGAGACGCACTCCGAGGTCACGGACGTGCTCGTCGAGGGCGGCGAGGTCGTCGGCGTCGAGGTCACTCACCAGACCGGCACCGGCCCGTACGTCCACGGCGAGCCCGGCGAGGTCGAGGAAATCCGCGCCGACTACGTCGTCAACGCGACGGGCGCGTGGGCCGGGCAAATCGGCGACCTCGCGGGCGTCGACGTGGAAGTCCGCCCGTCGAAGGGCGTCATGACCATCATGAACACCCGGCAGGTCGACACGGTCGTCAACCGCTGTCGGCCGAAGGGCGACGCCGACATCATCGTCCCGCACGAGACGACGTGCATCCTCGGGACGACAGACGAGGAAGTCGAGGACCCGGAGGACTACCCCGAAGAGGGCTGGGAAGTCGACCTGATGATAGAGACGCTGTCGGAGCTCGTGCCCATGCTGGCCGAGGCGCGGACGATTCGCTCCTTCTGGGGCGTCCGCCCGCTGTACGAGCCGCCGGGCACCGGCACGGAGGACCCGACGGACATCACCCGCGAGTTCTTCCTGCTCGACCACGCCGACCGCGACGACCTCCCCGGCATGACGAGCATCGTCGGCGGCAAGCTCACCACCTACCGGATGATGGCCGAGAAGATTTCGGACCACGTCTGCGAGAAGCTCGACGTGGAGGCCGAGTGCCGCACCGCCGACGTGCCGCTGCCGGGCAGCGAGGACTTCACCGTCCTCCGCGACTACATGGACGACTTCGGCCTGCGGTCGCCCATCGGCCGCCGGTCGGCCCAGCGACTCGGCTCGCGCGCCGACGAGGTGCTCAACAGCGTCGACCCCAACCCGGTCGTCTGCGAGTGCGAGGCCGTCACCCGCGCCGAGATTCAGGACTCTCTCGACACCGCGGGGACCGACCTCAACTCCGTGCGCATCCAGACGCGCGCCTCGATGGGCAACTGTCAGGGCGCGATTTGCTGTCATCGAATGGCGAACGAACTCGCGCCCGAGTACGACGAGACGACCGTCCGCGCCTCTCTCGACGACCTCTATCAGGAGCGCTGGAAGGGCGAGCGCCACGCCATGTGGGGCACGCAACTCTCCCAGTCCGCGCTGAAGCACATGCTCCACGCGGCGACGATGAACCGCGACGAAGACCCCGCGGCGGCCGACGCCGACATCGACTTCGCCGCCTTCGACGACGGCGGTGCCTCGGAGGACGACGCCTCGGGCGTCGCGTCCGGCGGCGCGGTCGCGGACGGCGGCCGCAAACAGGCCGCGGACCGCGCGGGCGACGACCCGCTCGGAGGTGCCGATGGCGATAACTGACGACGTGCTCGTCATCGGCGGCGGCATCGCCGCCTGCACAGCGGCTCTCTCGGCCGCGGAGACGGGCGCTCGCGTGCGCCTGCTCGCCCACAAGAAGAGCACGCTCCGGCAGGCCAGCGGCCTCGTGGACGTGCTCGGCTACGCCGGCGGCGACGGTCCCCTCTCGGACCCCTACGCCGGCCTCGACGCGCTCCCGGACGGACACCCCTACCGCATCGTCGGTGAGGACGGCGTTCGCGCCGGCCTCCGCATCTTCGACGAGGCGGTCGGCGACGCCTACCGCGGCGGCCACACCGACTCGAACGCGCTCGTGATGACCCACGGCGGCGCGGTGAAACCGACCGCCCGGTACCCCGAGTCGGTCGCTCCCGGCCTCGCCAGTTCGCCCGGTGACATGCTTCTGGTCGGCTTCGCGGGCCTCACGGACTTCGATGCGCCCGTCGCGGCCGACCACCTCGCGGCCGCCGGCGTGCCGTTTTCGGCCCGCGGCGTCACCGTCGAGTTCCCCAAGCGGTTCCGCGCCGACGCGAAAGTGACCCGGTTCGCCAAGGCGCTCGACCGCGACGAGGACGTGAACGGCGGCACGGTCCGCTCCGTCCTCGCCGACACCGTCGCCGACGAGTTAGACGGCGAATCGCGCGTCGGCTTCCCGGCGATGCTCGGCGACGACCACGACGAGGACGTCCGCGCGGAGCTTTCGGACCGCCTCGGCGTCCCCGTCTTCGAGGTGCCGACCGGCCCGCCGAGCCTGCTCGGACTCAAGTTGGAGGACATCCTGTTCGACGCGCTCGACGAGGCGGGCGTCCGCATCTCCGCGGGCAACCCGGCGGTCGATTTCGAGGCCGAAAACGGCCGCGTCGAGACCGTCGTCGTCGACCAGAAGAGCCGACCGACGCCCTACTCGGCCGACCAGGTCGTCCTCGCGACGGGCGGCCTCGTCGGCAAGGGCCTCGACTCCGACCGAGAATCGGTCACAGAGCCCGTCTTCGGCTGTCACGTTCCGCACCCCGAGGACCGCTACGACTGGTCCGAACCCGAGGCGTTCGGCGACCACGCGTTCGCGCGCTTCGGCGTCGTCCCCGACGACGAACTCCGGCCGACCGGTGAAGACGGCGAACCGCACTTCGAGAACCTGCGCGCCGCGGGCGGCGTCGTCGGCGGTGCTGACGTGGCGCGCGAGAAATCCGCGAGCGGCGTCTCCTTGGCGACGGGTGCCGTCGCCGGCCGACTCGCGGGCGAGGAGGCAACCAGATGAGTGACGCAGAATCCCCAGGCAACCCGACGCTGACCCCCGACGCACAGACAGACGACTTCGAGGCCGTCGAGGTGTTCCCCGACAGCACCGACATGGACCTCCGTCCCGGCGCGGACAACTGTTACAAGTGCACCGCCTGCGACGTGTCCTGCCCGGTCGCGGAAGTCGACGACGAGTTCCCCGGGCCGAAGTTCCAGGGACCCGAGCAATGGCGGCTCAAGCGCAAGGAAGACGAGGCCGTCGACGACTCCATCATGTCGTGTTCGAACTGCATGCGCTGTGACGACGCCTGTCCCTCGGGCGTCCCGCTCAGCCAGATGCACAACACGGCCCGCGGCGAGTACGTCGACGAGCAGATGGACAAGCTCTCGCGGGAGTACATCCGCAACCGCATCCTCGCCAACTACGGCACGCTCGCCCAGTTGGGGAGCATGTTCCCGCGGCTGGCGAACGCCGTCATGGGCAACTCGGTCGTCCAGCGGATAAACGAGAAGGTGCTCGGCATCACGGCCGAGCGCGACTTCCCCGAGTTCGCCACCCAGACGTTCCGCGAGTGGTGGAACGAACGCGGCGGCCCGCAGGTCCGCTCCGAGGAAAAGCGCGTCGCGTACTTCCACGGGTGTTACTCCAACTACAACACGCCCGAGGTGGGCAAGGCGATGGTCCGCCTCTTCGAGTCGTTCGGCTACGAGGTCGTCGTCCCCAAACAGCGCTGTTCGGGGACTCCGATGTTCGCGAACGGCATGCTCGACGACGCAAAGCGCGCCGCCGGCATCAACGTCGAGAACTTCGCGGGACTCATTCCCGAGGGCTACGACATCATCGCGTCGTGTACCTCCTGTTCGATGTCGCTCCGCCAGGAGTACCCCGAACTGTTCGACATCGACGGCATCGAGGACCTCTCGGCGCACACCTACGAGGCGCTGGAGTACCTCCGCATCCACGAGGACCTCGAAGGCGCGGTTCGCGAGGCCTCGGTCGAGGACCAATCGTTCGCGTACCACGCGCCGTGCCACGGCCGCAATCAGGGCCTCGACCGGCAGGCGGTCGAACTGTTCCGCCAACTCGACGGCGTCGAAATCGAGGACGTGGGCGACTCCTGTTCCGGCATCTCCGGCACCTACGGCTGGAAGGAAGAGAAGTACGACAAGTCGATGCAGATCGGCGCGGACATGTTCGACCACATGGAGCACGCCCAAGGGAACGTCGGCATGACCGAGTGTCCCACCTGCTCGATGCAGATGGAACACGGCACTGGGTACGACATCAAACACCCGCTCCAACTCCTCGAAGAGGCGCTGGTCTGACACGCGCGCACGGCTGACGGACGAGTCCGTTCGAGCGCCGGACTACTCAAACGCGTCGCGCTCGGCGCGCGCGCCGATTCGACGGTGGGATTTAGGAAATTATTGCCTATTAATCGCCGTATTTTGCCGCGGTTCGGCCGAGGCGGCGGTTCTGTTCGACCGATTCTGTCGTTGATTAAAACGGCCGAAAAAGTGCCCGTATGAAATAATAGACGCCGTATTCGGCGTTTAGGAGCCTCCTAAGCCGATTTTCGTCGCTGCGACATACGAGGCAGTAGTAAAGAAACATTTATCATATAATTTGTACACGTTTGTAGTGGTAGGACTCTCACACCGAGAGTTCGTATCGAGGTTGGTTAGAAATGTCAGGAGAAACTTACGTCGGTGCCATCGACCAGGGTACCACAGGCACGCGGTTCATGGTGTTCGACCACGACGGCAAGGTGGTCGCCAACGCCTACGAAAAGCACGAACAGATCTACCCAGAGCCCGGTTGGGTCGAACACGACGCAAACGAGATTTGGGACAATACGAAGAAGGTCATCGACGCGGCGCTTTCGAGCGCCGGACTCGACGCCGAGCAGTTGGAAGCCATCGGCATCACGAACCAGCGCGAGACGACGCTCATCTGGGACCGTGAGACCGGACAGCCGATTCACAACGCTATCGTCTGGCAGGACCGTCGGACGACCGACCGCATCGAGACGCTCGAGGCGGACGGCAAGACCGACGACGTGCGCGCCAAGACGGGTCTCGAACCCGACGCGTACTTCTCCGCGACGAAAGCCGAGTGGCTGCTGGACAACTCCGACCCCATCAAGCTCCAGCGCTCCCGACCAGAGGACATCCGAGACCGCGCCGCCGACGGCGAACTCGCCTTCGGTACCATCGACACGTGGCTCATCTACAATCTGACGGGGAACCACATCACGGACGTGACGAACGCGTCGCGGACCATGCTGTTCAACATCCACGACATGGAGTGGGACGACGAACTCCTCGAGGAGTTCAACGTCCCGCGCGAACTCCTCCCCGAGGTCCGCCCGTCGTCCGACGACGACCACTACGGCGAGACCGACGCGGACGGCTTCCTCGGCGCGGAAGTCCCCGTCGCCGGCGCGCTCGGCGACCAGCAGGCCGCGCTGTTCGGCCAGACCTGTTTCGACGCCGGCGACGCCAAGAACACCTACGGTACCGGCTCGTTCATGCTGATGAACACCGGCGACGAGGCGGTCATGTCCGAACACGGCCTCCTCACCACCGTCGGCTTCCAGCGCACCGGTGAGCCGGTCCAGTACGCCCTCGAAGGCTCCATCTTCATCACGGGCGCGGCAATCGAGTGGCTCGAAGACATGACGCTCATCGACAACGCCGCCGAGTCCGAGAAGCTCGCTCGGTCGGTCGAGTCCACCGACGGCGTCTACTTCGTCCCCGCGTTCACGGGCCTCGGTGCGCCCCACTGGGACCAGCGCGCACGCGGCACCATCGTCGGCATGACCCGCGGCACTCGCCGCGAGCACATCGTCCGCGCGACGCTCGAATCCATCGCGTTCCAGACGCGCGACGTGGCCGAGGCGATGGAGTCCGACAGCGACATCGACCTCTCCAGCCTCCGCGTCGACGGCGGCGCGGTCAAGAACAACTTCCTCTGTCAGCTCCAGTCGAACATCCTCGACACGGAAATCGTCCGCCCGCAGGTCGACGAGACGACCGCGCTGGGCGCGGCCTACGCCGCCGGCCTCGCCGTCGGCTACTGGGAGACGCTCGACGAACTCCGCGAGAACTGGCAGGTCGACCGCGAGTTCGCTCCGAAAGACCCACAGAACGTCGAAGCGCGCTACGGCCGCTGGAAAGAGGCCGTCGACCGCTCGCTCGACTGGGCGCGGGAGGAGTAACACGTGTTCGAAGCATTCGCACTCCAGATTCCGGTCATCGGCGTCAGCGCCGAGCGGTTCGTCGTCCTCCTGCTCGCGGCGTTCGCGGGCGGGATGTTCGGCGCGTCCGTCGGGGCGCTCCCCTCGTTCGTCTTCACCGGCTTCGTCGTGCTCCTCGGGGAGACGGCGGGGACGGTCATCCGACAGTTGGAAGGCGCGGACCTCGTCACCGCCGGCGAACTCGGTACGGGTATCACCGGTAGCATCGGGTTCGGCCCGTTCGTCGGCCCGCACATCGTGTTCGCGGCCGGCGTCGCGGCCAGCGCCTACGCCGGCAAGAACGCCGAGTTCGACGTCGAAGGCAAGAACATCCTGCACGCGTTCGGGACCCGGCCCGACGTGCTCGCCATCGGCGGCGTCTTCGGCGTGCTCGGCCTGCTCATCGCCCGCATCTCCAGCGGCATCGGCCTCCCGCTCGACGGCGTCGCGCTGTCGGTCATGACGACGGCGCTCATCGCCCGGCTTGCGTTCGACTACCCGCTCATCGGCTCGCCCGCCGGTGACGGCTACCTCGACATGACGCCGTTCGAGAAGGGTACG
>NZ_LOPW02000017.1:485409-544837 GCF_001469875.2 Haloferax marisrubri
CGACATGACGCCGTTCGAGAAGGGTACGCTCCGCGGCGACGGCAGCGGTCGGATGGCCGTCGAACCGTGGCTCCCCCAGCAGTACAAGTGGGCTAACGTCTCCGCAATCGGCCTCGCGGCCGGTATCCTCGGCGGCTGGGCGTGGCTCGTCACCGGGAGCTTCTTCCTCGGCTACGGCATCTCCGCGGCGAGCCTGCTGTTCCTGCAGCTCGGCGTCGAGAACTTCCCCGTCACCCACCACATCACGCTCGGAGGCTCGTCGTTCGCGGCGGTCGCCGCGCCGATGGTCGGCGGCAGCGAACCGCTCATCCTCGTGGCCGGCGCAATCGGCGGTCTCGTCGGCGCGCTCCTCGGTGAACTCACCCAGCGCGTCGCCTACGCGCACTCCGGGACCCACGTGGACCCGCCGGCGATGTCGATTACCATCTACTCGCTCCTCCTCGGCGTGCTGTTCCTCCTCGGGGTCATCCCCAACGCGGCGTACCTCGGGCTCTAACCGCCCGGACGCCCCCGGCCCCGCACACGTCGTTCACGATTTTTTCTTTGCCGCGTTCCGCAACCGGTAGCGATAACGCTCCGCGGTCGATACCCGACGTATGGAACGCATCGTCGCCGTCGTCCCGAAAGACGGCCTGCACGCTCGTCCCGCCTCCCAGTTCGTCGAGACCGCGAACTCCTTCGACGCCGACATCCAACTCGGCCGCGCCGACGGGGACGACCTCGTCCCCGCCGCCAGCATGCTCGCCGTCACCGGACTCGGCGTCGGCCACGGCGAGGAGATTCGCCTCGTCGCCGACGGCGACGACGCGGAGGCCGCCCTCGACGCGCTCGAAGAAGTGCTCTCGACGCCCGAAGCCGGCGACGAAGAATAAAACGAAACGGCGGTCCGCCGCGTCCCGCGGCGGTCTCTTTTCCGGTCGGGTCGGTGGCTCTGAAACCGGGTCGTCCCCGGCCGGCTCAGTTTAGTTTCCGGTAGTCGCGGGCGTCCTCGGCGCGCTCGACGACCGAGTCGAGCGTCGCCTTCGCGCTCGTCGTCTCGACGGCCGCGTTGAGCGTCCCCTCCAGAACCGGCGCGTCCGCGATGACCGCCTCGGAGTCCATCGCCATCTCGATGGCCAGCTCCGCGTTCATCACGGCGCTGCCGAGGTCCACGAGGACGACGACGCCGTCGCCGTCGTCGGCCTCCTCGATGCCGTCGCGGATGCGGTCCGGCGAGGTTCCGATGCCGTCTTCGTCCCCACCGGCGGGGACGATTCGGGCGTTGCCGCCGCCCATCTGCGCCGCGACCTCCGCGATTCCCTCGGCCGCCTTCGCGCTGTGCGAGACGACGACGAGGCCAATCATTCGTCCCTCCCGACGGCGTCTTCGGCCCGCGCGTCGCGGTCGACCTCGCCGTCGAGGTACTCCTCGGCGGTCTCCAGTAGCTCTTCGAGAATGAACAGCGTGCTCGTCGCGCCGGGGTCCTGATGGCCGACAGAGCGCCAGTCGAGGAACGACGCGCGGCCCTTCATCGCCTTGATGGGAACGGTGAAGGCGACGCCGCGCTCGGCCGCGTCGACGGCCTTGGCGAGGGCTTCGAGCGGCGGGAGGTCGTCCTGCTCGATGGACTTCTTGTACGTGTGGACGGCGGGGACGAGCGCGTCGACCATCGTCTTCGCGCCGACCTGCGCGCCGCCGCGGTCCTTGACCTTATCGAGGTACGCCTCGGCGAACGCCACCGAGGTCTCGGCGGTGATGCCGTCTTCGAACTCCTGGCTGGCGAACATGATAGAGCCGCCGTAGAGCGGGCCGGAGGCCCCGCCGACGTTCGAGATGAGCGTCGTCCCGACGTTCTTGACGACCTCGTTCGGCTCCATCTCGGCGAACTCGTCGCGCTTCTCGGCGGCCTTGCCGAAGCCGCGCTCCATGTTCGCGCCGTGGTCGGCGTCGCCGATGGCGGAGTCGAGGTCCGTGAGATACTCCTTCTCCTCGGCGAGGCGCTCGGCGACGTTGTCGAGCGCGTCCAGCACCGCTTCGCGTTGTGTCTCTGCGTCAGCCATGGCTGTCCTTCGTCGGCCTGTCGTTAATCCCTTGTCCCGCGGGACTGTTCTGCCGGAAAAATCGGCGGACGTGTCGGGGGTCGTCGTGGCTGGTTTTCGGCGGTCGTCACCGCGCGACTCAGCCGGCCGACGACGCGGGTCGCCGCTTACTCGGTGACGGTCAGTCCGGGCGTCTCCGCGGGCGCGCCGAGCAGTTCCTTCAGTTCGTCGTCCACGCGGAGCACGGAGACCGAACAGCCCATCATGTCGAGCGAGGTCATGTAGTCGCCGACCCAGGCGTCCCACGTCTCGATGCCGCGGTCGCCGAGGATGGACTGGAGCTTGCGGTTGACGATGTACAGCTCGGACAGCGGCGTGCCGCCCATGCCGTTGACCATCGTCACGACCTCCTCGCCCTCGTCGAGTTCGAGGTCGTCGAGGACGTTCTCGGTCAGGTGTTCGGTTATCTCGTCGGCGCTCATGACCTCCGCGCGCTCGGTGCCCGGCTCGCCGTGGATTCCGATGCCGAGTTCGATTTCGTCCTCGCCGAGGTCGAACGTCGGTTCGCCCTTCTCCGGGGTGACACAGGAGGTGAGCGCCATCCCCATCGTGCGCACGTTGTCGACGACCTTCTCTGCGACCGCCGTGACCTCGCCGAGGTCGCCGCCCGCGGCGGCCTTCGCGCCGGCGCACTTGTGGACGAAGATGGTGCCCGCGACGCCGCGCCGGCCCGACGTGTACAGCGAGTCCTCGACGGCCACGTCGTCGTTGACGACGACCTGTTCGACCTCGACGCCCTCCATGGCGGCCATCTCGGCGGCGGTGTCGAAGTTCATCACGTCGCCCTCGTAGTTCTTGACGACGCAGAGGACGCCCTCGCCCGCGTCGGTCGCCTGAATCATCTCGTTCAACTGGTCGGCCGTCGGCGAGGTGAACACCTCACCGGCCGCCGCGCCGTCGAGCATCCCCTCGCCGAGATAGCCCGCGTGCGTCGGCTCGTGACCCGACCCGCCGCCGGAGACGACCGCGACCTTCCCCTCGACCGGCGCGTCGTCGCGGACGAGGACGTTCGTGCCGTCGAGCCGGCGCAGTTCGGGGTGCGCCGCGACCATCCCGTCGAGCATCTCGTCTACGACCGCTCCGGGTTCGTTGATGAGTTTCTTCATGACTCACCGTCCATCACGTTCGATAAGGCCAAAAGTGTTGGTCAGCCGGAAGTCGAAGCCGGCGTCGTCTGCGAAAAATCGGGGCACGTCACCCCCCATTTCACGGGGGTCGATGGCGGCCGAGTACCGGTCGGCACGCCGACCGACGCGCCGACCAGCAGTTGGGGGGGCGCGCGAGCCGTCTCAGTCGAGTTGCGTGACCGCGATGGTCACCGACACGTCCTCGACGTCCCACGTCTCGACCGTCTCGCCCTCGGCGCTTCCGAGGTCGAACTCGCGGGCGCGGACCTCCTCGGCGATGAGGTCGCGGTTCTCCTCGACGAAGCCGGCGACGCGCTCGTCATCGACCGCGAGCGACACGTCGATTTCGGCCTCGACGTCGAGGTCGAGCTGTTTGCGCATCTCCTGGATGCGGCGGATGACGTCGCGGGCGTAGCCCTCGGACTCGATGTCGTCGGTGAGCTCGGTGTCGACGTAGACCGTGCCGCCCTCGAAGTCGGCACCGCTGACGTGTTCCGGCGGCTCCGCGCGGTACGAGACCATCTCGTCGGTGAGGTCGTACGTCTCGCCGTCGACCTCGACGCCGGACTCGACTTCGGCGCGCGAGAGGCCTTCGACGGCCTCCATGATTTTCTGGGCGTCAGCGCCGAACTCCGGCCCGATGACGCTCATCTGCGGCTCTGCGGTCTCGACGAGTTCGTCGAAGACCTCGACGACCTGCACGTCGCGGGTGTTCACGCGCTCCGCGAGGAGGTCCGAGAGGGCTTCGACCGCGTCGGCGACGTTCTCGTCGTCGGACTCGACGACGATGCGCGAGACGGGCCAGCGGAGCTTGCGGCCGCCGAGTTGGCGGGCGTGCGCCGCGGCCTCCTCCACGTCGCGGAGGACGGCCATGTTGGCCTCCAGTTCCTCGTCGCGGCGCTCCTCGTCGGCCTCGGGGTACGACAGCATGTGGACGGACGTCTCCGAGCCGTCGAGTCGCTGGTACATCCGCTCGGCCATGTAGGGCGCGTAGGGCGCGATGAGCCGGATGGACTCCGAGAGCACCGTCGAGAGCGTGGCGTACGCGCCGAGCTTCGACGCCGAGTCCTCCTCGTCCCACATGCGCTCGCGGATGGCCTTCACGTAGAAGCGCGACACGTCCTGCGTGATGAAGTCCAGAAGCGTGTTGAGCGCGGTGGAGACCTCGTAGTCGTCCCACGCGTCGGCCATCTCGGCCTCGACGGTCTGGAGCCGCGAGAGCACCCACTCGTCGACGACGGTGAGTTCGCCCGCCGAGAGGTCGGCCTCGGCGGGGTCGTAGCCGTCGAGGTCCATGTACGGAAGCGGGAAGCGGAAGACGTTCCAGAAGATGTTGAGCGTCGACTGGGTGTCGGCGAGGCCGTCCCACTCGAACGAGAGGTCCACGCCCTGCTGGTCGTGGCTGAGGAGGTAGGCGCGAAGCGGGTCGCGGCCGGCGCGGTCGATGGCCTCCTCGGGCGTCACGATGTTGCCGACGGACTTGGACATCTTGCGACCGTCCTTGTCGTTGGCGAAGCCGTGCATGATGACCTCCTTGTACGGCGACTCGCCGGTCGCGGCGGTGCCCATGCCGAGTTGCGACCAGAACCAGCCGCGGGTCTGGTCGTGCGCCTCGATGATGAGGTCGGCGGGCCACAGTTCGTCGTAGGCGTCCGTCTCGCCGGGGAAGTCGAGCGTGCCCCAGGTGGCGACGGAGGAGTCGATCCACACGTCGAACACGTCGGGGACGCGCTCGTAGGTCACGCCGTCTTCGGTGATGGTGATGGGGTCCACCGAGGGCCGGTGGAGGTCCACCGTCTCGGGGTCGATATCCTGGTCGGCGCGCTCGGCGAGTTCTTCGCGCGTGCCGACGACAATCATCTCCTCTGCGCCCTCGGCGTCGGCGTCCTGCGGAACCCAGATGGGAAGCGGGATGCCCCAGTAGCGCTGTCGGGAGACGTTCCAGTCGGGCGCGTCGCTCACGAAGTCGCGGAAGCGGTTGTCGCGGGCCCACTGTGGGTGCCACTCGGACTCCTCGATGTTGTCGAGGAGTTGCTCTTTCACGTCGGTGACCGTGATGAACCACTGGTCGGTGGCGAGGAAGATGATGTCCGTGTCACAGCGCCAACAGTGGCCGTAGCGGTGGTCGTGCTCGCCGGCGTGGAGCAGGTGCCCGAGTTCGTCGAGGTCCTCGATGACTTCGGGGTTGGCGTCGCGGACGAACGTGCCCGCGTAGTCGCCGCCCTGCTCCGTGAACTCGCCTTTGTCGTCCACGGGGACGAACACGTCTAAGCCGAGTTCCTGCCCGCGGGCGAAGTCTTCCTGCCCGTGACCGGGCGCGGAGTGGACGAGGCCCGTGCGGTCGGCCTCGACGTAGTCGGCGGTGTACACCTGTCCCGCGCCCTCGAAGTCGGCGTACTCGGCGACGACGCCGTCGAGCGGGTGGTCGTACTCCCAGCCGACCATCTCCTCGCCCGAGACCTCCGAGAGGACCTCGTAGTCCTCGTAGCGGCCCTTCTTCAGGACCTCCTCGACGCAGGGTTCGGCGAGGTAGAGCACTTCGCTCTCGCCGTCCTTCTCGGCGCGGACCTCCTGATACGTCATCTCGCCGTCGACGGCGACGAACGTGTTCGCGGGGATGGTCCACGGCGTCGTCGTCCAGATGACGAGGTTGCCCTCGCGGCCCTTCAGCGGGAACTTGACGTAGATAGACGGCGAGGTGATTTCGTCGTACTCGACCTCGTTGGCCGCGATGGCGGTCTGACAGCGCGGGCAGTAGTTGACACTGCGCTTGCCCTGTTCGACCAACCCGTTTTCGGCGACCTTCGAGAAGGCCCACCACGCGGACTCCATGTACTCCGGAGACAGCGTCTGGTAGGGGTTGTCCCAGTCCATCCACGCGCCGATAGACTGGAAGTCCTCGTCCATCGCCTCGCGGTTGCGGACGGCGAACTCCTTGCACTTCTGGATGAACTGCTCCATGCCGAACTCCTCGATGTCGCGCTTCGAGGTGAAGCCGAGTTCCTCCTCGACTTTGACCTCGATGGGGAGGCCGTGCATGTCGTAGCCGGGGCGGTCCGTGACCTGATGCCCCGTCATGCGCTTGTGCCGGATGACGGCGTCCTTCAGCGTCTTGTTCCACGCCGTGCCGAGGTGCATCTGGCCGGACGTGTACGGCGGGCCGTCGACGAAGAAGAACGACGGGTCGTCGGCGTGTGCCTCCTTCGTCGCCTCGTACGCGTCGTTCTCGTCCCAGTACTCGCCGACGACGGACTCCACGTCCGACGGCGTGTACTGGTCTGCGATGTCTTCCATACCCCGTCCTTCTCGTGGATATATATCAAAACGGCGGGTCTGGTCCGCGTCGGCGGGACGTGCCGCCGGGTCGGACTCAGACACGGGAGACCCTCCGCTGTCGGTGGTCTGCTGGTCGCTGTCGATACGCCTGTCGGGTGTGGGTCGTGTGTCGCTCCATGTTGGGTTCCGGTGGTCGTGGTCACACCGGACGGGAGACCGCTGTCGCTCGGAAGTCGATACGGGCGGGAGTCGAGGATGAGTGAGATGCGAGGCTACTGCCCCGCAATAATGGGCGACGAGGCGACGACCGAGCGTCGGGACTGGCCGACCGCGGGCGGGCGGGGGACAGTCCGTCGTCGTCGCATGCTGTTCGAACGAAGTCTCGGAAGCGACATAACGCTTACTCCGACGCCGACTCGCGGCCCGACGCCACCGCCACCACCGACGCCGACGCTACCGGTCCGACCAGCGACCGACGCGGTGGGTGCCCACGATTGACTCGGCAGCCGACCCGTGCGTGGTTCCGGACTCGTCGCCGCGCTCGAACATCCGGAGCGTGGCGTTCGTCGGTGCGGCCCCTCTCGCAACGTCGAACTTCGAGAGGTGAGTGCAGACGAGCGTGTCGGCCTCGAACGGTTCGAGGTCGGCGGGCGGTGACCGACGAATCGGGAGTTCGGCGTCGCGCCAGCCGGTCCACGACGGCGACTGCGCGACGTTGTAGAACGCGGCGTCCTCGCGGGGCATCCGGACCTCGAACAGGAGGACGAACGAGTCGCCGTCGGCCCACAGCAGGTCGTTCGAGTACTGACCCTGCATCGCGCGGTCGGTGAACACGTCCGTCTGGTCGTCCGGCGGGTCGGCGAACAGCCACCCGCGGAAGTCGGCGTCGTCGGGGAACGACCCGTTCACGTACTGCTCGTCTGCCGGGTGGAGCTTCGAGTGGCCGGTGTCGGCGCGGATGCGACCGCTTGTGGTTCGTCGGGCGTCGGCGAGACAACCCGAGAGACCGGCAAGCGAGAGCGCGGCGGCGCTCGAAAGGAGGGCTCGGCGGTGCATGGTCGGCGCTGACGGCGGCTATCGGTTTAATCCCACGTAATCCACAGGAGGACCCCCAGCGCGACCGCTTGGAGCACGTGGATTCCCATCAGCACCCGCCACGCCGCGGCAGGGACGGCTGTGGCGAACCAGACCGACAGCGTCGGGTCGACGAGGTAGTAGTAGAGCGCAAAGAGGCTCTGTGCGAGCAGAAAGACGCCGAAGACGACGAGGCCGAGCGCGTGCTTCGACCGGAACAGCAGGTAGTTGCGCCCCCAGATGCCGAGCATGACGACGAGGAACACGACGCTCGCGCCGAGCGAGAACCGCGCGGCGTCGACCCAGACGCTCATGGCCGTCGCTGGGCGCGAGGCGGGTCACGTCGTTGGGTTCGCGTCGGCGTCATTCGTTCGGGAGGTGGGTCGCTCGAATGCGGTGCCGGAGCGGGGGCGACCGAAGGGCGGATGGACGGCTCGCTCCGGGTCAGTTGTCCGCGACGACGCTGAGGTCGAACGCGGCGTCCGCCGGCTCGTCGTCGGGCGTCAGGTAGCCGAGCGCGATGGCGGTGTAGGCGCGACCGCTCTCGACGGTGACGTCGAACTCGGCGACCACGTCGCCGTCGTTGGATTCCGTATCGCCCCGTATCTGGAGCGTGTAGTCCCCGGCGGGGACCTCGACGGCCGCGGCATCGCCGAAGGCCGCGCCGTCGACGAGAGCGTCCCCAGAGCCCGCGACGGTCACGTCGACCGCGGGCGCGTCCGGCGAGGCGTGTAGCACCCGGACGCGGGCCATGTCGTCCGCGGGGGCCGAGCGGTCGTCTTCGAGGAGAGAGACGGCGAAGCCGTTTTCGGCCGCCGAGTCGAGTTCGCCGAGCGCCGCGGCGGTGTACGCGCCGGCCGCGAGGTCGAGCGTCTCGTCGAAGACGACCGTGTCGGGCGCGTCGGTCGCGCGAATCGTCACCTGGTGGGACCCGGCGGTCAGCGCGAGGTAGTCGCTGACCGCGCCGAACGGCACGTCCGAGAGCGCGACCGCACCGTCGACGAGCACGTCGACGTTCGGCGCGTCAGGCGAGAGGTGCGCGGCGCGGAGCGACACGTCGCGCTCGACGAGTCCGCCGCCGCCGGACCCGGCGTCGACGGCCGCGACGGGCCGGAAGGCCACGTCGGTCGGCTCGTCGTCGGGTGACAGGTAGCCCGCCGCGAACACCGTGTAGACGGTGCCGCCGGCCAGTTCCACGTCGAATTCGGCGACCGCGTCGCCGTCGTTCGACTCGGTATCGCCCCGGACCTGAAGCGCGTAGGTGTCGGCCGGCACCTCGGCGCTGCCGGACTGGGTGAACGAGACGCCGTCGAAGAGCACCGTGTCGCCGGCGGTCACGTCGACGGCGGGGGCATCGGGCGAGGCGTGGACCACGCGGACGCGGGCCGTGTCGTCGTCGGGGAGCGACACGTCGTCTTCGAGGACGAGGGGTTCGAACGTCTCCTCGGTGAGTTCGCCGACCGCGGCGACGGTGTAGGTCGCCTCGGCGACGTCGAGGTCGCCCTCGAAGGCGACGGTGGACTCGTCGCCGGCGGCGGTGACTTTCACCGTCCGGGTGCCGACGGGAACCGAGAGGTAGTCGCTGACCGCGCCGAACGGCACGTCAGAGAGGGCCGCCGAGCCGTCGACGTACACGTCGACGTTCGGCGCGTCAGGCGAGAGGTGGGCGACGCGGAGCATCGCCGTCTCGGGTTCCGGCGTCGGTGTTGGGGTGGGAGTCGGAGTCGCCGTCGTGGTCGTCTCCGTCTCGTCGTCGGTCCCGCCACCGCCCATACAACCTGCGAGTCCGCCCGCGATGGCGACGCCACCGAATCCACGGAGTACGTCGCGGCGTTTCATGTTCGTCATAGCGACGAGAGATGAGAGCGGCGATTGGAACATCACCGTTTTCCCAAATTCCACCACAATATTTCCATAAATATGTCTTTCTCGCGGGAATGTACGAATATATTGTCGGTATTTTGTGAATGTTCGGTTCAGGACTCCAGCCAGCGAGTCGGGACGAAAGCCAACGAAGGGAGGAGAGTCCGGCCTCAGAAGTCCGGCAGGTCGTCGGGCGCTTCGTACTCGGACTCCCAGTCGATGTAGTCGTCTTTGAGCACGTCGCACACGTCCTGTCCGAGTTCGGTGAGGCCGGCGTTGATAGACGACACCTCGCCCCACGAGGTGAGTTCGGGGTGGAGTTCGCGCTCCTTCCAGTCCTCGGGGATGCCCGGCGCGTGGTAGCCGACGCGGTCCGCGAAGTCGTCCCAGAAGAAGTCGAAGTGGGAAAGGAGGTCGAGGTCGAGGACGATTTCCCACTGCGCCTCGGTGACGGGCGTCTCCGCGGCCCACGCCTCGAAGGCGTCGGCCCACGCGCCGGCTTCGAGGAACTCCTCCAACTCGGCGCGCTTGAAGTCGGCGTCGGCCGCCACCTGCGCGTCGTCGTACTGGTTCGGGTCCACCGTCGGGAGCGACGGCGGGGCCGGAACGGGAACGTCGAGCATGCTCGTCAGTCGGTCGCGGTCCGGGAAAAGGGTTCGGCGCTGGTCGTCTCAGTTCTCCATGCGCTCGATGACGGATTCGAGCTGGTCGGCGCGGGCGGCGACCGCCTCGGCGCGGAGTTCCTCTTCTTCGTCCGTTTCGCAGACGAGTCGGGGCACTGGCGTCGGCTTCCCGTCGTCGTCGAGGGCGACGAACGTCAGGAACGAGGTAGTCGTCTTCCGTAGCTCGTCGGTCTTCGGGTTCTCGGCGTGCACGTCGACTTTCACGTCCACGCTGGTCCGGCCGACGTTGAACACGTACGCCTCCATGACGGCGACTTCGCCGAGGTCGATGGGGCTGATGAAGTCGACGTGGTCCATCGACGCGGTGACGCACTGCCGGTTCGAGAATCGCATCGCCGCGATGGCCCCGCAGATGTCCATCCAATGGAGGACCGCCCCACCGAGGGCTCGCCCGAGGTTGTTGGTGTCGTTCGGCAGGAGGAGCTCGGTCATCTCGGTTCGCGACTCGTCGAGCGTCGCGGTGGATTCGCTCATGCGAGCAGGGTCACGCCGAGGGGGCTTGAAATCGTGGGGCGCGGCGGCGACGGCCCCGGTTCACTCGTCGAAGTCGGCGTCGAACGCCTCGGGCGACTGCCCGGCGGCGTCGAGCACCTCGTCGGAGACGAGAATCGGGCAGTCCACGCGGATGGCGAGCGCGATGGCGTCGCTCGGGCGCGCGTCGAAGACGAACGTCCGCGCCTCGCCGTCGTGGTACCGCTCGGCGTCGACTTTGGCGAAGAACGTGCCGTTCGAGAGGTCGTCGATGCGGATGCTGTCGATGGCCCCGCCGAACTCCGTCACCATCTCGACCAGGAGGTCGTGGGTCAGCGGGCGTTCGAACTGCTCGCCGGAGAGACCGAGTTGGATGGCCTGAGCCTGGTCCGACGTGATGACGATGGGCAGGAACTCGTCGCGCGCTTCGAGGACGACCGCCGGGACGTTCGAGCCGTCCTCGCCGACGCCGACCCCGATACCGCGGACCACGGCACGGTGTTTCATGCTATGCTGTAGTTGGTCGGAGTACGAATAGTTACCCCAGAACGAGTCGCCGACGCGGCCGCCGTCCGCTCCCGCGGAGCCTCAGCGTCTGGCGAACTGGACGGCCGCGATGACGAGCAGGATGACGAGGCCGCCGGCGAAGAAGGCGAGCCCCGGCGGAATGCTCTGTGCCGCCGCGGGCGCGGCCTCCGCGGCCATCGTCGTGACCGCCCCGGCGTCGGCGGACTCCGCGGCACCGCCAGACCCGCCGAGGACGCCGAGGCCGCGCGTGGCGACCCACTGGACGAACGCCGAGAGCAGGGCCAACACGGCGACGCCGCCGAGCAGACTCGACAGCATGGACGCGAGGCCCGTCCGGGTCTCCTCGCCGGCCGCGACGACGACCAGCGGCCTGTCGGCGGGCGCGTACACCTTCATCTCGCGGCCCTTCTCGGAGTAGACGGTATCGACCACCTCGACGAGGCCCGCGTCGTCGAGCTTTCGGAGGTGGTACTGGACGTTCTGGAGCGACGTGTCGACGCGCTCGGCGAGGTCCGCGGCGTTCGTCGGCTGTTCGTGGAGCGCGGCGAGCACGCGGCGGGCCGTCTCCGAGGAGAGCGCCGACAGGAGGTCCGACGCCTCGTCGTCGTCGAGTCCGATGACCCGCGGGGAGGATTCGTCCGCGGCGGAGGTGTCGGGGGTGGAGGGCAACAAACCGGCCATGGAGTGAGGTACTCCGCCGGAGGATACAAACCTGTTGTCCGTCGCGCGCGGAACTGTCGACGCTCAGACGCCCTCGCCGACCACGACGACGCGCAGGTCGTTGACGTTCGTCCCCGTCGCGCCGGACTCGACGAGCGCGTCGGCCTCCCGAAGCACCGGGAGCGCGTCGTTTCTCGCCAGCGCGGCGTGGGCGTCGCCGGCGTCGACCGACGACGAGTCCACGACCGCGCCCGCGACCTCCGTTCCGCCGTCTTTCCCGTCGCTGTCGATGCTGGCGAGGACGGCCTCGTCGGGGAGTTCCGCGGCGGCCGCGAGACAGAATTCGAGGTTCGGGCCGCCGTCGCCGTCGCCGCGGACCGTCACGGTGCACTCGCCGCCCGAGAGGACCACGGCGGGCGCGGCAATCGGGTTCCCGGTCGCCAGCGACTCCTCCGCGACGGCGACGTGGGTCTTCGCGGCCTCGCGCGCCTCGCCGCGCACGCGAGACGAGAGGACGAGCGGGTCGTAGCCGCGTTCGTCGGCCACCTCGCGGGCGGCGTCGAGCGCGGTGAAGGTGTCCGCGAGGATGTGGTTCGTCACCCGGTCGAACACCGGGTCGCCGGGCTTCGGCGTCTCCGGAACGTCGCCCGCCGAACCGCGGGCGAGGCGCGTGCGGACCGATTTCGGCACGTCGAGGTCGAAGCGGTCCAGCACGTCGAGGGCGTCGTCGTAGGTCGTCTCGTCGGGCGCGGTCGGGCCGGAGGCGATGACGCCGAGGTCGTTTCCGACCACGTCCGAGAGGACGAGGCCGACGACTGTCGCGGGCGCGGCGAGGCGCGCGAGACCGCCGCCCTTCAGCGTCGAGACGTGCTTTCTGACCGCGTTGAGGTCGTGAATCTCCGCGCCGCTTTCGAGCAGTCTATCGGTCGTCTCCTGCAACTCGGCGAGCGAGACGCCCTCGGCGGGGGCCGGGAGAACCGCACTCGCGCCGCCGGTGATGGCGGCGAGGACGAGCGTCCGGTCGTCGAGGTCGGAGATGAGGTCCACGAGTTTCCGGGTGCTCTCGACGCCGCGCGCGGAGGGGACCGGGTGGTCGCCGGGGAGTCGCTCGATGCGCCCGTCGGGGCTCGGCGTCGGGTCGGGCGTCACCACGACGCCGTCGTCGATTCGGTCGCCGAGGACGGCTTCGAGGGCGTCCGCGACACCGTCGCCGGCTTTGCCCCCGCCGACGACGAGGATGCGGTCGTAGGCGGTCAGGTCGTAGGTCTCGTCCGCGACGGTCAGGGTGTCGCCGTCGAGCGACACGGATTCGCGGACGACGCGGTCGGGAAGGACGGCCTCGACGCCGGCCTGCAGGCAGTCGATGGCCGTCTCGTGGGCGGGCGTCGGGGTTCGCGCGTCGAAATCCTGCATAGTTCGTGGGAGATGCCGACACGGATAAAAACCGTGGGGCGGTAAACCCGGCGATGAACGATTCGTCGCCCGGCGAGGGTCACGTCCGCGTCGTCGGCACGGCCCACGTCTCGGCCGACAGCGTCAGAGAGGTCGAAGAGACCGTCAGGGAGGAGCGTCCCGACGTCGTCGCGGTCGAACTCGACGAGGGGCGCTACCGGCAGATGAAGGGCGGAACGCCCGACGACATCGAAGCGCGCGACCTGCTTCGCGGCAACACCGTCTTCCAGTTTATCGCCTACTGGATGCTCTCGTACGTCCAGTCGCGGATGGGAGACAAGTTCGACGTGAAGCCCGGCGCGGACATGCTCGCGGCGGTCGAGACCGCCGAAGAGGAAGGTCTCGACGTGGCGCTCGTCGACCGCGACATCCAGGTGACCATCCAGCGCTTCTGGCGGCGGATGGGCACGCTCGAAAAGATGCGCATGGCCGGCGACCTCCTGTTCGGGGTCGCCGACGCCCGCGGGGTCGGCGCGGTGTTGGGCATCGCCGTCGGCGTCTTCCTCGGGCCGCTCGTCGGCCTGTTCGGGGGCGCGGTCGGCGTCACCGACCTCCTGTTGACGCGCACCGCGACCGCCGCGGTCCTCGGGGCCGCGGCCGCGTACATGCTCTACACTATCGCCTCGTTCTCTCTCGACGGCGACGACGCGGTTCTCGCGGGCCTCGGCGGCGGCGCGGCAATCGGTATCGTCGCCGGCTTCGGCCTCGGACTCGGAACCGGTCTCGTCTCTGGAATCCTCGGGAGCCTCGGCACCGCCATCGTCGGGAGCCTCGTCATCGGCGTCCTCGCGGGCGTCGTCGTGGGCGTCACCGCCGGCGCGGTCCTGAACGCCTTCGGCCTGTTCGCGCCCGCCGAGGGCGACGCCGACTACGAGGAGTTCGACATGGCCGAACTGACAGACGGCGACGTGGTCTCGGCGATGATGGAGGAGTTCCGCCGGTTCAGCCCCGGCGGCGCTGAGGCGCTCATCGACGAGCGCGACGCCTACATCGCCCACCAGCTCGTCGCGCTCCGGCAGTCCGGTCGGCACGTCGTCGCCATCGTCGGCGCGGGCCACCGCGAGGGCATCGAGAACTACCTCGAACACCCCGAGACCCTCCCGCCGATGGAGTCGCTCGTCGGCGTCGCCGAAAAGGACGGCTTCCCGTGGGGCAAACTGCTCGGATTCGGCGTCACCGCCGTGTTCGTCGCCTTCTTCGTCCTCCTCGCGATGGCCGGCGTCGGCAACGAACGACTCCTGACCATCTTCGGCGCGTGGTTCCTCATCAACGGCGTGTTCGCCGCCGCGCTCGCCAAGGTCGCCGGCGCGCGGTGGACCTCCGCCCTCGTCGGCGGCCTCGTCGCGTGGATGACCTCCATCAACCCGCTTCTCGCGCCCGGTTGGTTCACCGGTTACGTCGAACTCCGCCACACGCCGGTCAACGTCGGCGACATCGGCAAACTGAACGAACTGCTCTCCGACGAGGAGACGCCCATCATCGAACTCGTCGGCCAGATGTTCGACGTGCCGCTGTTCAAGCTCATCATGGTCGTCGCCATGACGAACATCGGGAGCATCATCGCCAGCTTCCTCTTCGTCACCTACGTCATCCCCGTCATCGCCTCCGACCTCGGCGGCATCGCGGGCGTGACGAACCTGATGTTCGAGGGCGCGCGCAACAGCGCCGACCTCATCTGGAGGTCCCTGACGTGAACGTCTCCTTTTCGTCGCGCGAACTCCGCGACCTGCTCGTCGCGTGGGTCGCGCTCGGCCTCGCCTTCGCCATCTTCTTCGCCGGCGGCGGCAACCGGACGCTTCAACTGCTGACGAGCGGGTCGTTCGGCCTCGCGCTCGTCGTGAGCCTCCTGACGGCCGGCGTGGGCTTTCTCCTCCACGAGGTCGCCCACAAGGTGGTCGCCGTCAGGTACAATCAGGTCGCCGAGTTCCGTGCCGACTACGGCATGCTCGCGGTCGCCATCATGAGCGCGCTCGTCGGGTTCATCTTCGCCGCGCCCGGCGCGGTCTACCACCGCGGCGTGCTCACGGAGCGCGAACACGGCCTCATCGCCCTCGCGGGACCGGTGACGAACCTGCTGCTCCTCGTCGCGTTTGCGCCGATACTCGTCGTTGGCGTCCTCGTCGGTTCCGACGTGGTCCAACTCGTCGGCTCGCGCGGGCTCATCATCAACGCCTTCCTCGCGGCGTTCAACATGCTCCCGTTCGGCTCTCTGGACGGCAAGACGGTCAAGGCGTGGAGCACGCCGGTGTTCGCCGGCGTGCTCGCCCTGTCGATTCTCCTCACCGTCGGCCTGTTCCTGTTCGTCGGGTTCTGACCCGACCGACGGGGTTTCGGACGACCCCAACCGCGCTATCGCTGGTTCGTCTCGTTCTCGAAGTCGCGAGCGACCGCTAACGTCGAGACGCGGGCCGGAGAGCACTCGGTGGGCTCGGGACACAGACGGTACTCGGGGCGCGACAGGGACGAATGGAGGGAGAAGGGGACCGTACGAGTGCGGCGGGGACCGGTCGCCGTCGAGGTCGGGATTCGGGGTAGTTGCGGCCGTGGAGTGCAGTTCGGGACGCGAGGTTGGGTTGGGCTGTGTCGGGTGTGGGCAGCGGTTAGCTGAGGTTGGTGTTCCGGTTGGAGTTGGGCTGAGGTTGGTGTTCCGGTTGGATTTGGGCTGAGGTTGGTGTTCCGGTTGGAGTTGGTGTCAGGTGGGCTGATTTGCAGACGGTTCGCGGTCGGGCAGGGGCAGACGCGCGCCGTGGGAGGGGAAAGCGTCAGCGGGGGACCGAGACGAATCCGGGTTGGTCGTACGCGTCGGGGACCGCGTTACTGCTGGCCGTGGTCGCGCCCGAGGACGAGCGCCATGGCGTGGAAGGCGATGAGGCCGGCGAAGAGGGGGAGTTCACCGGCGGTGAGACCGCCGCTGAGGACGGGCAGGTACGCGAGGGGCAACGCGACTGCCGACCAGAACGCGACGGTTTCGAGAGGGGCGTACGCGAGGCGGCCGATGGTCGATGCGAAGTCGAGTGCGATCGAATCGGTCGTGGAGGGGATTCCGGACATCGTCACTTCTGCATACGACGGGGACCATCATATAAGGGGTCGAGCGTTACCGTGAATTCGCTCCTTTTTCGACTGTTCAGACCCGGCTTAGGGCGAACATTCTTCTTTCGTAACGTTTTACGAAGCAACCAAATCCGCCGAGAAATTTTATACTGCTCTCTGGAGCTTTTTGGCAAATATTGCAAAACTTATAGATTATTCAATATAATAGGCGTGGAGCGTCGTCGATTAGGAGGGTCGTAGCGGGGTCGTCAGAGAGCGCGCGCGACCGGCAGGACGCGCGTAACCGGAGGGCCGGCCCCGACACGACCGACGACCGACCGCCGGCGAACGGCCACTTATGCGAGAACGTGTATGATTCGTACCCTGTGATTTTATATTTCGGCCTATCTCGTACACGAACATGACAAACGACGACTCCGAAGGGATGACCTACGCCGACGCGGGCGTCGACATCGAAGCGAGCGAGGCCGCGACCGCCGCGCTCGTCGCGCAGGTCGGCGGCGGGTCGGGCGACTACGCCGGCCTCCTCGACATCGGCGACCGCTACCTCGGACTCGCCACCGACGGCGTCGGCACCAAACTGCTCGTCGCCGAGGCGCTCAGCGACTACTCGACGGTCGGCATCGACTGCATCGCCATGAACGCCAACGACCTCGTCGCGGCCGGCGTCCGACCCGTCGCGTTCGTGGACTACCTCGCGGTCGACGCCCCCGACGAGACGTTCGCCGAGCAGGTCGGACGGGGCCTCTCCGCGGGCGCAGAGGAAGCCGACATCGAACTCGTCGGCGGCGAGACGGCGGTCATGCCCGAGGTCATCAACGGTCTCGACCTCGCGGGCACCTGCGCCGGACTGGCGAAGAAAGATGCCATCTTCCCCGGCGAAGCCGAAGCGGGCGACGCGCTCGTCGGCTTCCCGTCGTCGGGCATCCACTCGAACGGTCTCACGCTCGCCCGCAAGGCCGCGACGGCCGACGGCGACTACGACGACGCCTGGGACGGCGACGACTACGACACCGTCGGCGAGGCGCTCCTCGAACCGACGCGGCTCTACACCTACCTGCTCGACGACCTTCGCGCCGCCGAGACCAACGCCGCGGCCCACGTCACCGGCGGCGGCTGGACCAACCTCGAACGCATGGGCGAGTTCCGCTACGTCGTCGACGACGCCTTCGACCCACAGCCGGTCTTCGAGTTCGTCCAGGAACGCGGCGGCGTCTCCGACGAGGAGATGCACACGACGTTCAACATGGGCACCGGCTTCGTCGCCGCCGTCCCCGAGGAGAACGCCGAGGCGCTGGTCGAAGCCACGGACGGCCGCGTCATCGGGCACGTCGAATCGGGCGCGGGCGTCTCGATTCGCGGACTCGACCTCTGAACGTGGACAGCTCGCCGAGTCGAACTGTTCGATGAGAAGCACTATTTTATCGATGTTCGCCATAGTGGAGGTGTGACTTCACCGCCACCGACACCGAGCGGCCTCCCGCTCGTGGGACACTCCGTCGGCTTCGCGGCCGACCCGTTCGGCTTCGTCGCCGACCTCCTCGCGGACCACGGCGTCGAGGACGCGGTCGGACTCGACGTGGTTGGGATGGACGACCTGTACGTCCTCGCCCACCCCGACCACTTCGAGCGGGCGTTCGTGACCGACCGCGATTCCATCGTCAAAGGCGGCGAGTTCGAGGCCGCCTTCGGCGACGCCGTCATCGCCGCCGAAGGAGAGGAGTGGCGGCGACAGCGCGACGAGCTAGACCCCTTCTTCCGCTGGGAGCGCGTCGACGAGTACGCGTCCGTGATGCGCCGACAGGTCGAGCGCCGCCTGCGGACGTGGCCGGACTCGGGAACGCTGTCGCTCGAATCCGAGATGAAGGCCGTCACCCTGGACATCATCTTCGCCACCATCCTCGGCCGGGAACTCGACCCCGACGGCGACGAGCGGATTCGCTCGGCCGCCGACGGTCTCAACGGCCGCTTCGCGCCCGCTTCGTGGGTACTCCCCTCGTGGGTGCCGACGCCGAGCAGACGCCGGTTCGACCGGGCCGACCGAGTCCTCCGCGAGGAGGTCCGAAAACTGGTCGAGACCGCCGACGAGGAGAGCCTGACGCGCCGCCTCGCCGACGCGCTCGGGACTGACTCCGGCTACCCGGAGACCGTCGAGTCGCTGGAGAACCAACTCGTGGGCATGATTTTCGCCGGCCACGAGACGACCGCGCTCGCGCTCACGTACGCGCTGTACCTGCTCGCGACGCACCCCGAGACCCGCGAGCGCGCCGCCGCCGAGGTCGACCGCGTCGTCGGCGACGGCCCCGTGACCGCCGACGCGACCGGGGAACTTCCGGTGCTCGAACGCGTCATCAAGGAGACGCTTCGGCTCTATCCGCCGGTCCACACGCTTCCGCGGGAGACGGCGAAGCCGTTTCCGACCGGCGACGGGGTCATCCCGGCGGGCACGGACATCCACCTCTCTATCATCCGCATCCACCGCGACGAGCGGTGGTACGACGACCCGCTCGCGTTCCGGCCCGAGCGGTGGGACCGCGAGCGCGACCGACCCGCCTACGCCTATCTCCCCTTCGGAGCCGGGCCGCGAAGTTGTCTCGGTCGGGCGTTCGCGCTCACGGAGGCGAAAATCGTGCTCGCGACCGTCCTCCGCGACTTCGACCTCGACTGGGGCGGCGACGGAGAGTTAGCGATCACGCCCGAGATGACGACCCAACCGAAGGGCGAGACGCCGCTCGTCGTCCGCCGGCGCTGAGTCCGTCGCGTGGGAGTGCCGGAGTTTCGGACGGCGGACCGCCGGTTGTCGTTGCCGGTCGCCGGTCGCAGGACTCGACCTCAGATGTGGGCCGCGATGTCGGCCTCGGTGATGATGCCGACCGTCTCGCCGCCCTCGACGACGATGATGGCCGAGTTGTGGTCGAGGTAGACGCCGATTTCGTCCAGCGTCGTCTCGGGTTCGACGGTCGTGACGCCCTCGGACATGACCTCGTTGACCGGGCGGTCGGTGACGTCGTCCTCCTGAACGTGCCGGATGTCGGCGTTCGAGATGATGCCGAGCGGGCGGCCGTTCTCGATGACCGGCAACTGTGAGAAGCCGGCGTCGAGCATGATGTCGCGCGCCTCGCGGACGGAGTTGTCGGGGGCGACGCTTCGGACGGTCGTGTTCATGATGTCTTCCGCGCGCACGATGCGACCCTCGGCCTCGTCCAGCGCCTCGACGATGCGCCGGAGCGTCGAGAGGCGCGGGTCGACGTCGCCGCCCTCGATGCGGGCGATAAGCGGCTGTGAGACCCCGGCCATGTCGGCGAGTTTGCTCTGCGTCAACTCCAGGGAGTTCCGCCGTTCCCTGAGGTCCTGCGGCGTGGGGAGTTCCATGCCGGGGTAATAACCCATAGTTATGAAAAAGTGTTCCGGTCGCTCATCGGGGCAGGAGTTCGCAAGTGCCGCGAAAATCGCTCGCTCGGGTCGAGCGGTCGCCCCAACTACACCGGTGGGTGCGGTTTGGCACGACCCGACGCGGCCGGGCGCGACGGCGCGGGGTTACTGCTCTTCGTCGGAGTCGAACTCGCGGATGTCGATGACGTCGAGGGGGACGTCGCGGAGCGCGCCGCCGACCTCGCTTTTCGCGATGCGGGAGGCGTGCTTCTCGCCGTCCGCGTTGAAAATCTTGATTTCGAGGAGCAGGCCGACGAGCGCGGTGTTGGCCGCGATGAACGCGGAGTCGAACGGTTCGCCACAGGCGGGACAGGGCGTCGCGCCGACTTCGACCTCGACGTACTCCTTGTCCTTCTGGTTGAGTCGCTTGCCGGCCTCGCTGACCGCGACGCCGATGGCGTCGTCGATGTCTTCTACGTCCCGGACCAACCAGGCCGCCTCCATCGCGACGAGATAGTTGCTCATACACACGTTACGCGCCGGTGGGGTTTCGTGTCTTGTGGTTCGAGCGTCGGGGCGCGTGGGATTCACACGCCCGGCGCGCGCAGCGACCGCGACGCGTCTGAATCCGCGACAGTCCCGCCGCCCGACCGGAGCGCGCACGGGCCGCGCATGCCACGGCGATTATCGCTATAACTTATGGAAAAGCGCTCCGCGGGTCACGCGCGACTCACGTCGAATAGTCGGTCTAGTTGGAGTAGAGACAAGTGCGCTTTAATCGGCAGACAGCGTCGAGGTGGAGTGCGGTCGTCTGAGAGAAGATTTATATACCGGCACCGCGCGAGCCTCGACTGAGGACACGGTGATGATTCCCCGCCTAACGAAGTACGTCCTGTTCGCCGCCTACCAGCTATCGGTCGCGATGGGTATCGCGCTCCTCCCCGTCGCGCTCGCCGCTCGCCGGATGGGTGTGACCCTCCCGATTCGCCGGCTCGTGGAAACGACCGGAACCGCCTACGAACGCGCCGCGACTCGCTAACGCGACTCGCGCGACTCCTTCCTCCCGACAAAACTCGCCGCGAGCGACCGCATCGCGCGGCCGCCGCCGACGCGCGTCTGACGCTTTGGCACCGGCAACGGCGAGGTGAAGGGTTGCATTTATCAGCGCCGAAGTGCAATCGCTGACAATGCGTACCCCGACTCACGACGAGTTCTCCGGCCGTCTCGACTCGCTGAACGGCGACCGCTCGAACGTGTTCGGCCCCGAACTCGGCGAGTTCCCGCACGCCGAGCGTCGCGCCGACTCGCTCGGAGACAAAGAGACGAAGACCGGAACGACCACCGTCGGTATCAAGACCGAAGACGGCGTCGTCCTCGCGACCGACATGCGCGCGAGCATGGGCTACATGGTCTCCTCGAAGGACGTCCAGAAGGTCGAAGAGATTCACCCGACGGGCGCGCTGACCATCGCCGGCTCCGTCTCGGCCGCCCAGTCGCTCATCAGTTCCCTCCGCGCCGAGGTCCGACTCTACGAGGCCCGCCGCGGCGAGGACATGAGCATGCAGGCGCTGTCGACGCTCGTCGGCAACTTCCTCCGCTCGGGCGGGTTCTACGTCGTCCAGCCCATCCTCGGCGGCGTCGACGAGACCGGCCCCCACATCTACAGCATCGACCCCGCGGGCTCCATCCTCGAAGAGGAGTACACCGTCACCGGCTCCGGCAGCCAGTACGCCCTCGGTGTGCTCGAACAGGAGTTCGAAGACGGCCTCAGCATCGACGAGGCGAAGCAGGTCGCCACGAAGGCCATCCGCTCGGCGGTCGAGCGCGACCTCGCCTCGGGTAACGGCATCAACATCGCCGTCGTCACCGAGGACGGCGTCGACATCCAGCGCCACCAGAACTTCGAAGGCCTCGAATAAGTCGCCCGCAGTCGGCGGTTTCTCTCCGTTTTCGCGATTCGCGACCGGCGGGACTGGCCGGGCTCCGCAAGAAGGCCCCGTGGTGGGACTCCCGCGGTGGGGCTCCCGCAGCGGAACCCTCGCGGCCGCAGTTCTCACTCAGTCGCCGCCCGGAAGCGGCCGCAAGAGCCCGTACCACGCCCGGTAGACGACCACGCCGAGGACGCGCCCGAACCCGAAACTGTACCGGAACGACTCGGTGCGGGGGAGCAGTCGGCGCTGGACCGCGATACCGACGAGGCTGACGGCCATCCCGCGACGCCGATTCGTGCGAATCTGCCAGCTATCGCGGTCGTACGCCCACACCTGTCCGATTCCCCAGGCTCCGCCGACGGCGATACCACCCGGCGACAGCGACGTCGGTTCGTGCGACTCGTCGTCGCTGGAGCGGAGCAGGCGGCGCATCGACACCATCCAGAGCGCGGTGAGAACTGCGATACCGAGTTGAGCGACCGCTTTCGTCCGACGGGAGACCATGCGCGATGTTCGCAGGGCGCGATAATAGTTATTCCTCCGACAAGAACGAGTGGCACGCGCGGGAGTCAGCGGCCGACGAGGACGCCCGCGAGCGTCGTCGGCGACGGGCGCGAGCGGTGAGTTAGAACCAGTCGGCGAACGCGCCTTCGAGCAGCGAGTCGGACTGCCGCTCGACGTACTCGCGTTGCATCTCGCGGAGCGCCGCCCCGAAGTCGCCGCCGTCGTCGAGGGCGTCGCGGACGCGGGCGCGCTTCCAGTCGGCCGGCGTGACGCCCGTCTCGACGCGCTTGCGCAGGGGTTCGAGGTAGTAGTTGGCCTCCTCCTCGGAACAGCCGGCGAGCCGGAGCCCGTCGCGGGCGTGGACGAGCAGGTCCTCGTAGAGGTTCGCGCCGACCACGTCGTCGCCGTCGACGTCTATCCAGCGCAGGTCGCCGTGGGGGCCCTCGCGCATCGCGGTGTAGAAGTTCTCTTCGGCGGTCTCCCAGTCGAGGTCGATGACGGGGTGGTCGAGTCGGGGAAGCCGCTCCATGAGGCCCGCGAAGGCCGCTTGGAACGCCACCGAGTCGCGGACGGTCGGCTGGCCCGCGATGGGGCGGAACTCGATGCGGGCGTTGGCCGACGACCGGGACGCGCCGTCGAACACCGGGCGCACCCACCGCCAGTAGGTGCCGTGCTTCCGGCGGAGCGTGGCGAAGTCGTCGTCGAATCGGTCGCCGCGTTCGACCGACATGGGAACCATCGTCGAGTCCTCGACGACGCGGTCGACCGCGTCCTCGACGGTGTCGAGGTCGCCGGGGAAGGCGACCTTCTCGTGGTCGCCGGAGTTGAGCACCGACTCGAACACCGCGATGCGGTTTTCGTCCCAGCCGTCGCCGAGAATCTCGTCTGCCGTCGCGTCCTCGTCGTAGAGGTCGGCGGGGAAGAACGGCGAGTTGACGCCGAGCGCGAGGAGCGGGCCGGCGACCCGGAGCGCGTAGTTGAAGTGGTACGGCAGGTCGTCGGCGTGCGGGACCTGATAGTGCGGCTGGATGGACGTGATGAGCGCCTCGGGCATCACGGTGTCCGCTTCGAGCGAGACGTGCGGTGCGTCGAGCGTGAACGACGCTGGGGCGGTCGGCCCGTTCGCCATCGCGTGGTAGCGCACGGAGTTGCTCATGTTCGTCGCGAGGCGGACGCCCCCGTCGGTGACGGAGTCGGTCAGGTACTCGCGGGCGCTCTCGCCGGCCGGCGGGATGCTCCACATCCCGTCGGAGACGAGGCGCATCCCCTCCGCGGCGGCGCAGTCGAGCGCGGCGTCGAGTCGGGCGCGGACCTCGGACTCCTGCGCGCGGAGCCCGTGGGGGTTCAGCGGCTGGGGGCTCGTGGTCATCTCGGCGTTGTGGAGCCCGAGTTCCTTCTCGAAGCCCATGAGGCCGAGCAGTCGGCGCGGGACCCGCATGAGCGCGTGCACGTCGTCTTCGCTCGCGGACCAGCGACCGTCGGAGACGGCGTAGAACTCGTACTCCAAGCCGACGATTGACTGGTGGTTGTCGAAGGTCCCCTCGCGCAGTTCGCGCTTGAGCACCTCGGCGTCGGCTTTCGCTTGCGCTTCGAACTCGGCCGCGTCGACCGCGAGCACGTCTTCGACGCGCTCTGCGAGGTCGTCGCTCATACCCGGCGTTCCGGCGTCAAGCGCCTTCAACTTCCCGGCACCGCGGTCGTTCGGCAGCGAATCACATCCCCGACGACTGTCGAGACGCTTTTGCCCCGCGCGGCGATACCCACGGACGATGCAGTTCGCCGAGTTCGCCGCCCGCGCCGCCGAGATAGAAGCCGAGCCAGCGGACCTCGCGGTCGTCTCGCTCCTCTCAGACCTCTTTTCTGACGCCGGCGACGACCTCCCGACGGTCGCCCGGTTCGTCCAAGGTCGCGTCTTCCCGGCGTGGGACTCGACCACGCTCGACATCGGCCCGCGGCTCTGCCACGAGGCCATCGCCCGCGCCGCCGGCCCGAACGTCTCGGCCGACGACGTGGAAGACCGCCTCGCCGACCGCGGCGAAATCGGTGCGGTCGCCGCGAGCTACGACTTCGGCGGCCAGCGCGGCCTCGCCGCCTTCGGCTCGGGCGGACAGGACGGCCTGACCGTCGCCGAGGTCGATTCGGAACTCCGCGCCCTCGCGGCCGCCTCCGGCTCCGGCAGCGAAGAAACGAAGCTCAAGACGCTCTACGGCCTGTTCAACCGGACCGACCCCGACGAGGCGCGCTTCCTCGCCCGCCTCGTCCTCTCGGAGATGCGAATCGGCGTCGGCGAGGGGACCGTCCGCGACGCCGTCGCGGAGGCGTTCCTGGTCGACCCCGCGGACGCCGCCGCCATCCGCGACGACGACGCCGACTCGGAGACCGAAGACGCCGCCCGCGACCGCCGGAACGAGGCCATCGCCGCCGTCGCCCGCGCCCTACAGGTGTCGAACGACTACGGCATGGTCGCCGAACTCGCCCGCGACGAGGGCGAAGCCGGCCTCGACGGGGTTCGCCTCGAAGTCGGTCGCCCCGTACAGGCGATGCTGGCGCAGGCGGGCACCGCCGCCGACGCGCTCGACGAGTGGGAGACCGCCGCGGTCGAGACCAAGTTCGACGGCGCGCGCGTGCAGGTCCACCGCGACGCCGACGGCGAGGTCTCGCTGTTCTCGCGCAACATGGAGGACGTGACCGGCGCGCTCCCCGAGGTGGTCGAGTTCGTCGCGGACGCGGTCGACGAACCCGTCATCCTCGACGGCGAGGTCGTGGCGATGGACGACGACGGCGAACCCCTCCCGTTTCAGGAGATACTCCGGCGCTTCCGCCGGAAGCACGACGTGGGACGGATGCGCGAGGAGGTCCGGGTCGAACTCCGGGCGTTCGACTGCCTGCACGCCGACGGCGACGACCTCCTGACCGACCCGCTTGCCGCCCGCCACGACCGACTGACCGCGGTCCTCGGCGACGAGTCGGCGGCCGTCTCGGACCTCCTCCTCTCGGACGACCCCGACGAAATCGCCGCCTACGAGGCCGACGCCCTCGACGCCGGCCACGAGGGCATCATGCTGAAGAACCCCGACGCGCCGTACTCGCCGGGCGACCGCGGGAAGAACTGGCTGAAGCGCAAGCCCGACGTGGAGACGCTGGACCTCGTCGTCACCGGCGCGGAGTGGGGCGAGGGCCGCCGCGCGGAGTTCCTCGGGACGTTCCTCCTTTCGGCCCGCGTCGAAGCCGAGTCCGGCGACGACGCCTTCGAGACCATCGGCAAGGTCGCCACAGGCATCACCGACGAGGAGTTGGCCGAGTTGACCGACCTCCTCGAACCCGAAATCGAACGGGAGGCGGGCAAGGAGGTCGATATCCGCCCGTCGGTCGTCTTCGAGGTCGGCTACGAGGAGATTCAGGCGTCGCCGACGTACTCCTCGGGCTACGCGCTTCGGTTCCCGCGGTTCGTCACCGTCCGCGAGGACAAGACCGCCGAGACGGCCGACTCGCTGGAACGCGTCGAGCGACTGGCCGACTCGCAGTAAGCGACGTTCGCCGCGAGCCACGCCCAAAGAGATATACTGTCGGTGCCTCGACGTTTCCCCACGGTGACTACACGTGAATCTTGACGCCCTCCTGAAGCCGCTCTTCCTCTATACGGGCCTCCTCGGTCTGCTCACGGTCGGAAGTGTGTATTTCGCCACGCACTCGGGGCTGTACATGCTCGGGTTGACGGGAGTCGGCGTGCTCCTCGTCGTGCTCGGCGGCGGTGCCGTGGGACAGATGGGACCCAGCAACGTCGAACACGCGGGCGAGAAGGGCGGGACGAACAGGGTCGTCTCGAACGCGGGGCTGTGGTCGACCGTCGAGACGGACACCTCGCTCCGCCTCACCCACCTGTTCTACGGGGCCGGCGTGTCCCTGTGGAGCCTCGTCGTGTTCGGCGTCCTGCGCGACACGCTCGTCTGAGCGAGGGCCCGCGCATCCGCCCCCGTCGCCCGTCGCACCGGACGCCTCGCCCCGAGAGCCGCGCTTTTTACCCCTCGGTTCGAGGTGTCGCGTATGACCATCAAACACGACGGCCTCGACGTGTCGTGGCTCGGCTACGCGACCGTCAGAATCGAGTCGCCCGACGGCTTCGTCGTCTACTTCGACCCCGGCCGCTACGGCGTCCTCGACGACTACTACGCCCGCGACGGCGACCTGATTTTGGTCACGCACAACCACCACTACGACTCCGACGCCATCGAGCAGGTCGCCGACGCCGACGCGACCGTCGTCGCCTTCGAGGGGGTCGACGCCGCGACCATCGACCGCGACGTGGTGCCGGTCGAAGACCTCCCCTACGAGACGGTCCGCGTCGGCGAGGAGGACCACCTCACCGTCGGCGAGGTCGACGTGTGGTCGCTCCCGGCGTTCAACGACCCCGACGGCCCGCACCTCCGCGACGGCGACGTCGTCCACCCCCGCGGGTTCGGCTGTGGCTACCACATCTCGATCGCCGACCGGACCGTCTTCTGGCCCGGCGACTCCGACGTGCTGGCGGGTCACGAGCACCTCGAAGTCTCGCTGTTTCTCGCCAACATCGGCGGCTCTGTCGTGATGGACCGCCACGAGGCCGCCGACCTCGCGGAGACGCTCGACCCGGACCTCGTGCTCCCGATTCACTACAACACCATCCCGCTTCTCGAAACCGACCCCGACGCCTTCGTCGTGGACGTGGCGAACCGCGGTATCCCGGTCGTCCTCGACGACCCGGACCAAGTCTGAGGCGGAACCGCGGGGCGGACAGTCGGACGGACTGACGAACGGACAGAACGATTTTGCCGCGCCGGGCCGTCGGTTGGCGTATGGACCTCGACTACGGCATGCTCGGCGGCCGGCGGCCCTACTACCGCTTCGGCGACGCCGACGCCGACCCGCTCGTGGTGCTTCCCGGCCTCTCCGACGCCTTCCAGCGCATCGACCCGAACCGCGGGACTGCGGCGGCCCTCGCCGGACTGTTCCGCGAGTTCGACGACCGCGACGTGTGGGTTGTCGGCCGGCCGCGACACCTCCCGGTCGGCTCGACCACGCGCGACATGGCCGCGGGCTACGCCGGCGTCATCGACGAACAGGACCTGTGGCCGGCCGACGTTATCGGCGTCTCGATGGGCGGCCTCGTCGCCCAGCACCTCGCCGCCGACTACGGCGACTACGTGGACTCGCTGGCGGTCGTCTCCGCCGGGACGCGACTCGGCGGCCACGGCGAGAACGTCGTGACGCGCTGGCGCTCGCTGGCGGGGAAGGGCAACTGGGCCGAAGTCATCGCCGACACGGAGCGAGAGGCGGCGACGGGCCTCGAAGCGACTGTCGCCCCGGCGCTCATCGAGGCGACCGGCCGGTTCGTCGACCTCCGACCCGCCGTCCCCGCCGACGCCGTCGTCTCCTG
The DNA here is from genome assembly GCF_001469875.2 of Haloferax marisrubri. Lineage (GTDB taxonomy): Archaea > Halobacteriota > Halobacteria > Halobacteriales > Haloferacaceae > Haloferax > Haloferax marisrubri. Next base: position 512,896 of record NZ_LOPW02000017.1, read on the forward strand.
TACGGCCTGTCTCGAACACGACTCCCGGGAGATACTCGGCGACATCGACGCGCCGACGCTCGTCGCCGCCGGGAAGTCCGACCGGCTCTTCCCCGAACCGCGGGTTCGAGAACTCAAAGACGGCGTCGCGGACGCGACGCTCGCGCTGTTCTCCGGGTCGGGCCACAACCTCGCCACGAGCGAGCCGCGAACGCTGAACGGCGTCGTCAGGCGCTATTTCGACGGGTTCCGCGGCGACGGACTGTATCCGTAAGCGTCCTCCGAGAGCCGCGACGTCCCCGAACACCCTTCGCGGCAACAGACACATACAGCGGGCGGCCGTCGAACCGCCATGCGCGACGCCCTCCGGTCGAGCCCGCTTTTCAGCGGTCGCCGACTCCTCATCTGTCTCGTCGTCACGCTCGTCGTCGTGGCGACCGACGTGCTGTTTCTCCATCTCGAACCCATTCGAACCGCCGCGGACTTCGCGACCGAGGTGGCGATTCACACCCTCGGCTTCTACGGCGGCTACACTATCGTAGCGCTGTTCAATCGGACCGGAACGGAGCGGGAGAAAAGCGGCGACCGGGAGTGAACGGGGTTAGATGATGCCCATCTCGTCGAGACGCGTCGGCAGGTACTCGTCGGTCACGAAGTCGAGACCGCGGGAGGCGAGCGCCTGCTGTTCGGCCTTCTTGCCGATGTCGAGTTGGAGCTCTATCTGTTCGGTCCAGTAGTCGCTCATGAACCGCGGGTCCTCCAGTTCCGACTGGAGCGCGTTGATGTCGGAGTCCGCGAGCGGGTCGGTCGGGAGGTCGTAGTCCACGATGTCCTGCGGCTGGATGCCGACGAACTTCGCCTCGGGCGTGGCGAGATACTCCGAGAGGTGCGCGGACTTGATAGAGCCGTAGGCGACGGAGCCGAAGATGCGGTAGGACCACGGGTCGCCGTCGGTGAAGACCACGACCGGCAGGTCGAGTTCGTCGTGCAGGCGCTTCGTGATACGCCGAGTGGCGCGCGCCGGTTGGCCGCCGAGGTGGACGACGAGCGCGTTGTAGTCGTCGTCGAAGCCGTTCTCGACGAGGCGGTCGCGCATACCACCGGTCTCGACGCACATGACGAACTCGACGTCGTGTTCGAGGAACTCGATGGTGTCCGGGTTGTTCGGAATCTGGTAGCCGCCCTGTCCCACGTCCAGTTGGCAGTGAATCTCGCGGTCACCGCGGTTCGTCTGCTCGCGGATTTTGAGGGGCCCCATGAGTTTCGCGCCGGACTCTTCGGGGCGCATGTGGAAGTCCTCGCGCTTGACCTCGCTGACGATTTCCAAGTCCTCGATGAGCTTGTTGGACTCGTCTTGGTCGGAGAAGTGCGCTTCCTCGTTGTCCCACGACTCGGAGATGTAGTACAGCTCACGCAGGGTGGACGAGCGGTCCTCCTCTAACTGTCGCGCGAGGAACTCGATGGTGTAGGAGGCCTTCAGGAGCTTTCGTGCCCCCCGAACGCTGTTCGCAGAGCGCGTTGAGGTCCGGTCGCCGTACACCCAGACGTTGGAGTCCTCGTCGTACTTGATGTTGCTTTTCGTCCGTGTCGGGAGCGTCATGTGCGGAATCTCCCCCGCGTCGAACTGGTCGTAGAACTCCGCCGCGAGGTCGATGAGACGCTCGCGGGCACGTTCGTCGGATATCTTCCGTTCGGATGCCATTATACGTTCACCGTGAGTTTCTCCGTCTCGACGCCGTCGACGTTGATGTCGAACGACGCGTCCTGTGCGACCGAGTACGTGAGCGTCGCCGTCTCACCGGACGACACCTCGGGGTTCCACTTGACGAACCACTCCCCGTCGAGGTCGACCACCGTCGCCTCGCCGTCGAGGCCGGCCGGCTCCGCCGAGACGATGTCCGTGATGTCCGGCGACTCGTTCGTGTTGGAGTAGTTCTTCACCGTGAGCGTCACCTCGCCGTCTTCGACGGCCCGCTCGACGGTCAGGTTGTTCATGATGCGGCCGAGCGCGCCGTCGATGTTGGGCTCCGGTCGGCCGGTGACCTCCGAGAGCTTCGTCGCCATCTGCGGGAGGATGCGCCCGAGCACGTCCTGTTTCTTGCGGCGCTTCTGGAGCGACCGCCGCTTCGAGAGGTAGGACTTGAGTTCGCGGGCCGCCTCGCGGATGGCGAGTTCGACCTCGTCTTGAATCGCCGGCACGTCCGCGAGCGCGTCCTTCGACTCGCTCGTGAAGGGGACGTTCGTGGAGGCGACGTGGACCATGAGGACCGCGGGACCGTTCGGCATGCCGCTGCCGCCCGGTTGGTCGAGGCCGTAGTTCCGCCAGCCGATGTCCTTGACGACGTGGGTGATGGTACACGCCCCCTGCTGGTAGACGAGTGGGACGCGGTTGGCGAAGCGGAGCAGGTCGATTTTCCCCTCGGACTTCAGTTCGCCGCCGTAGGCGATGCCGGCCTCGACGATGAACGGGTCGCCGCCGTGGACCTCTGCGTCGCGGGTCGCCGCGGCGTAGAAGTCGGCGTCGAACTCCTTTTTCAGGCCGGCTTCCACGAGGTCGGCGGAGATGGGAGAGAGGCAGTCCGTCGGCGGCGCGAGGATGTCCGTCTCGCGCATCGCGTCGAGCAGGTCGCGGGCCACGTCGCGGTCGTCGGCGACCTCGCGGACCTTCGGCACCTCGTCGGAGACGGTGCGCATCCGCGACCAGACGGCGTCGGCGATGTTCTCCTGTGCCGTCTCGCCGTACGTCTCGTCCTCGCGTTCTTTGGTTCGGTCGGCCGCCCACGCGACGAACTCGGCCACGTCGTCGCGGGTGGCGCGGTCGGCCGGGCCGGTCGTCTCGGCGAACTGCGTGGCGATAGAGCGCGCCATCGACAGTTTACCGGCGTCGTCTTTCTGCGTGGTGGTCACGTCGTCGACGATGGCGTACACGTCGCCCTCGCGGTCGTCGGTGAGGGCGGGCCACAGCGCCTCGACGACGTTCTCGCGGACCGTCTCGCCGAACGAGGTGTCGGTCTCCTCGCCGACCGTCTCGGCGACGTTTTCGACGATGGTGACGAGTTCGCCGTGGGCGATGCGGTCCTTGCCGACGACGATGTCCACCAGTTCGTCCGCGAACGCCGCGGTCGCCTCCTTGCCCTTGTTGGCGACGGCGTCTTCGACGACGGCGGCGAGGTCGTCCGCCTCGGTCGCGCCGGGCGTCCGCCACGTCATCTCGCGGCCGAAGTGCCGGTCGCGGAAGGCGTCGTGAATCTTGTCGGAGGTCTTCGCGCCGACGCGGGTGAACTCCTCTTGGAGGAAGCCGGAGACGGAGTACGACTCGGTCGCCGAGAGCATCTTCAGGAGCGTCCCGAGTTCGACGCCGTGGGGGTGGGGACGAATCTCCTTCGTCTGCTTCGGAAGTTGGTCGGTCGCCCGCTCGAACTTCATCGGCTCGTCGAGGCCGGGTTCCCGGAGTTCGATGCGGGCGTGCGGGTTGACGACCGCCGTGTGGAGGATGTAGTCGTGGAGCTGCTGGCGGGCGCGCATGTTGGCTTCCATCTCCAACTCGATGCGCGTGCCGTGGGGGCGGTCCCACGAGGTCGTCTTCTCGGTGCGAATCTCGGGTTCGTTCTGGTCCGTGTTGATGACGAGTTCGAAGTACTCGGCGTCCTCCGAGCCCTGCGTCCGGCTCGTCACCTTGGCGGGCTTCCCGCTCGTCAACTGCGAGTAGAGGACCGCCGCGGAGATACCGATACCCTGCTGACCGCGGGACTGTTCGCGCGCGTGGAAGCGAGAGCCGTAGAGGAGCTTCCCGAACACTTTGGGCACCTGCTCTTTCGTGATGCCCGGCCCGTTGTCCTCGATGACGAGGCGGTAGTAGTCGCCCGCCTCGGCGATTTCCACGTAGATGTCGGGCTGGATGCCCGCCTCCTCCGTGGCGTCGAGCGCGTTGTCCACCGCCTCCTTGACGGCGGTGACCAACCCGCGGGCTCCGCTGTCGAAGCCCAACATGTGCTTGTTCTTCTCGAAGAACTCGGCGATGGAGATCTCCCGCTGGCCCTTCGCCAGCTCCTCTGCGATCCCCGGCTCGTCACCGAGTGTCGACTGGAACGAGGTCATTTCCTGATGCGCATCTACCCAGTCCCGCGTTAAGTACTCACCGGCAACGGAGTGAAAGTGAAATCCCGGCGTTGACGCGCTTCGATGGCTGTCCACAACGGAACGACGAATCCTGTTACACAGAGTCACCCACGAAACGCGCGTCAGCCGGTCGAATCGCCGGACGCGAAAACCGCTACGCGGGACTCCAGTAAGTAGTACGCGCCCGCGCGTGCGAGCCTTTAAGGGACGGGCTATCCTAGGCCAGTTCAGATGTCACAGGATAACGAGTACGGGGCCGGACAGATTCAGGTCCTCGAAGGGCTTGAAGCCGTTCGAAAGCGTCCGGCGATGTACATCGGGTCCACCGATTCTCGCGGACTCCACCACCTCGTCTACGAAGTCGTCGACAACTCCATCGACGAGGCGCTTGCTGGGCACTGCGACGCCATCGAGGTCGCCGTCCACGAGGACGGCTCCGTCAGCGTCACCGACAACGGCCGCGGGATTCCGGTAGATACGCACGAACAGTACGACCGACCCGCGCTGGAAGTCATCATGACCGTCCTCCACGCCGGCGGGAAGTTCGACAACAAGTCCTACCAGGTCTCCGGCGGCCTCCACGGCGTCGGCGTCTCCGTCGTCAACGCGCTGTCGAGCGAACTCGAAGTCGAGGTCAAACGCGACGGCGCGGTGTGGACACACCGCTTCGAGTTCGGCGAGCCACAGGTCGACGAGTTCGAGCGCGTGCGCGACCTCGAACCCGGCGAAGACACCGGGACGACCATCCGGTTTTGGCCGGACGACGGTATCTTCGAGACGACCGAGTTCGACTTCAAGACGCTCGAAAACCGCCTGCGCGAACTCGCGTTCCTCAACTCGGGCGTCGAGATTTCGCTCGCCGACGAGCGGACCGACGAGTCGAGCACGTTCCTCTTCGAGGGCGGCATCCGCGAGTTCGTCGAGTACCTCAACGAGACCAAGACGGCCCTCCACGACAACATCATCTACTACGACGACGAGTCGGAGGGAATCGAGGTCGAAATCGCCATGCAGGCGACCGACGAACTGCAGGGGTCGATTCACGCCTTCGCCAACAACATCAACACGCGCGAGGGCGGCACGCATCTGACCGGGTTCAAGACGGCGCTCACCCGCGTCGTCAACGACTACGCGAACACCCACGACATGCTGGACGACCTCGACGGCGACAACCTCCGCGGCGAGGACGTCCGGGAGGGACTCACCGCCGTCATTTCCGTCAAGCACCCCGACCCGCAGTTCGAGGGCCAGACGAAGACGAAGCTCGGTAACTCCGAGGTCCGCGGCATCGTCGAGAGCGTCACCCACCAACAGCTCGGGACGTTCTTCGAGGAGAACCCGGACACGGCGACGGCCATCATCTCGAAGGCCGTCGAGGCCGCCCGCGCCCGCAAGGCCGCGAAACAGGCCGAGGAGCTCACCCGCCGCAAGTCCGCGCTCGAATCCACCTCGCTTCCGGGGAAGCTCGCGGACTGTCAGAGCCGCGACCCCGCCGAGTCCGAACTGTTCATCGTGGAGGGCGACTCCGCGGGCGGCTCGGCCAAGCAGGGCCGCGACCGCAAGTTCCAGGCGATTTTACCCCTCAAGGGGAAGATTCTGAACGTCGAGAAACACCGCCTCGACCGCATCCTCGAAAACGACGAGATACGGGCGCTCATCACCGCCATCGGCGGCGGCGTCGGCGACGAGTTCGACATCGAGAAGGCGCGCTACCAGCGGCTCATCCTGATGACCGACGCCGACGTCGACGGCGCGCACATCCGGACGCTGCTGCTCACGCTCCTGTACCGCCACATGCGCCCCCTCATCGAGGCCGGCTACGTCTACGCGGCCCAACCGCCGCTGTACCGCGTTCGCTACCGCGGCAACACCTACGACGCCATGGACGAGGCCGAGCGGGACCGCATCATCGAGGAGAAATGCAACGGCAACCCCACGCAGGTCCAGCGGTTCAAGGGGCTCGGCGAGATGAACCCCGACCAGCTGTGGGACACGACGATGAACCCCGAAAACCGCGTCCTCAAGCGCATCACCGTCGAGGACGCCGCCGCCGCCGACCGGATGTTCAACATCCTGATGGGCGACGCCGTCGGGCCGCGAAAGCAGTTCATCAAGGACCACGCGAACGACGCCGAATGGGTAGACATCTAATATGAGTTCTGACGCACCAGATTCTTTCGAACCGGGCGCGGGTATCGCGGCCGAAGTCAAGAACGCGCGCATCGAAGACGAGATGGAGCAGTCGTACATCGACTACGCGATGTCGGTCATCGCGGGTCGGGCGCTGCCCGACGTGCGCGACGGTCTGAAGCCGGTTCACCGGCGCATCCTGTACGCGATGCACCAGGCCGGCGTGACCTCCAACTCGTCGCACCGCAAGTCCTCGTCCATCGTGGGCGAGACGATGGGTGACTACCACCCCCACGGCGACTCCGCCATCTACGACACCCTCGCGCGCATGGCGCAGGACTTCTCCATGCGCTACCCGCTCGTCGACGGCCAGGGTAACTTCGGCTCGGTCGACGGCGACCCGCCGGCCGCGATGCGCTATACGGAAGCTCGGATGTCCCCCATCGCCGAGGAACTCCTCGACGACATCGACAAGGACACCGTCGACTTCCAATCGAACTACGACGACCGCAAGGAGGAGCCGACGGTCCTCCCGTCGTCGTTCCCGAACCTGCTCGTCAACGGGTCGTCCGGCATCGCGGTCGGGATGTCCACGAACATCCCGCCGCACAACCTCGGCGAGGTCATCGACGCCACGGTCGAACTCATCGAGAACCCCGAGGCGACCATCCCGGACCTGATGGAACACATCAAGGGCCCGGACTTCCCGACCGGCGCGAACATCGTCGGCCGCAACGCGGTCCACAAGGCGTACAAGACGGGTCGCGGTCGCGTCCGCGTCCGCGCCGACTACGACGTGTTCGAGGAGGAAGGCCGCATCGTCATCAACGAACTCCCGTATCAGGAGAACAAGGCCCGCCTCATCGAGCGCATCGCCGACGACGTGAACGAGGGCAAGATAGAGGGCATCCGCGACATCCGCGACGAGTCCGACCGCGACGGCATCCGCGTCGTCATCGAACTCAAGCGCGGCGCGATGGCCGAGGTCGTCAAGAACCAGCTGCTCGACAACCACCTCGAATCCACGTTCGGCGTCATCAACCTCGCGCTCGTCGACGGTCAGCCGCAGGTGCTGACGCTCAAGGAGACGCTCGAACACTACCTCGACCACCGCCGCGACGTGGTCCGCCGGCGCTCCGAGTACGAACTCGCCGAGGCCGAAGACCGCGCGCACATCCTCGAAGGCCGCCTGAAGGCCCTCGACAACATCGACGACGTGGTCGAGACCATCCGGAACTCCGAGAGCCGCGACGACGCGAAGGCCGCGCTCCGCGGCGAGGTCGAAGTCGAAGTCGACGGCGAACCCCTGCCGACGTTCGACTTCTCCGAAGAGCAGGCGAACCACATCGTCTCGATGCAGCTCGGCTCGCTCACCTCGATGGAGGCGGCCGAAATCGAAGACGAGTACGAGGACGTACAGGCGACCATCGAGCGCCTCGAAACCATCCTCGGCGACCAGTCGGAACTCGACGCCGTCATCGAGTCCGAACTGCTCGACATCAAAGACGAGTACGCCGACGACCGGCGGACCTCCTTTGTCGCCAACACCGGCGAGGTCACCCGCGCCGACCTCATCCCCGAGGAGGACGTGGTCGTCGTCGTCAGCGAGGACGACTACATCAAGCGCATGCCGGTCTCCCGGTTCCGCGCCCAGCACCGCGGCGGCAAGGGCATCATCGGGACGGACCTCAAGGAGGGCGACAACGTCTCGTCGGTGTTCGTCACGAACACCCACGACGACCTGCTCTGTTTCACCAACCACGGACAGGTCTACCAACTCAAGGCCTACCAGGTGCCCGAGATGTCGCGGACCGCCCGCGGGAAGTCGGCGGTCAACCTGCTCGACTTCGACGACGGCGAGGAGATTACGGCCGTCGTCAACTGCGACGACCTCGAAGACATCGAGGGCTACCTGACGATGGTGACCCAGAACGGCTACATCAAGCGGACCGGCACCGACCGGTTCCAGAACATCCTCTCGACGGGCATCATCGCCACCAAACTCGACGAGGGCGACGAACTCGTCGACGTGGAGGTCACCGACGGCGAAAGCGACCTCGTCATCGGCACCGAACAGGGGATGTCCATCCGCTTCGACGAGGACGAAGTGCGCGCGATGGGTCGCTCGGCCCGCGGCGTCCGCGGCATCAAACTGACCGGCGACGACGTGGTCGCCGGCGTGGCCGCCATCGACGAGGACCACCACAGTTGGATTCTCACCGTCACCGAGAACGGCTACGGGAAGCGCACGGACCTCGACGCCTACCGCAAGCAGTCCCGAAACGGCAAGGGGCTCATCGACATCAAGACCAACGAGCGGAACGGCCCGGTCTGCGCCATCAACACCGTCGGCGAGGGCGACCACCTCGTCGTCATGTCCGACGAGGGCCAGATTCTCCGAACCCCCGTCGAGGACATCTCGACGGTCGGCCGCAACACGATGGGCGTCATCGTGATGGACCTCGACGAGGGCGACGACGTGGCCTCCGTCGACGTGATTCCGGCCGCGATGACGACCGAAGACGAGGAACTGGACGACGTGGAAGGGGACGCGGAAACCGACGCGGACGACGAGTAAGTCGGCTCTCCCCGACGACGGATTTCTTTTTGTGACCCCACCGGAGAGCCGCGGCTCCGACCGTCCCTCCCCGAAGGCATTTACCTCGGCCGAGGGGTCGTCTCGGCATGAGAGTACGACCGCGGTCGAGAGTCGTCGGCGTCTCGACGCTCGCCTTCGTCGTCGTCCTCGGCGGCCTGACGGCGCTTCGGGCGTGGAACCTCGAACCGCCGACGCACGTGCAGTCGCTCGTCGTCGATGCGGGCGCGGTCCTCGTCGTCGGTGGTGTCGCGTCTCACGTCGCCCGAGGCGAGACCGTCGGCACGCGAATCGGCGAGGGATTCGTCCTCGCGCTCGGTCCGTGTCTCGGGTTCGCGGTCAACCTGTTCGTCCCGGTTTCGACGATGGAGTCGCCGCTGTGGGTCGCGTACCCGCTCGTCGCCGGCGCGATGCTCGCGCTCGCGCTCGGCGGTGTCGGTGCGGGTATCGGGTACGTCGTTCGAGTCGTGAGAGCGAGGAAGACCAGTAACAGCGCGTCGTAGCTCCTATTTCTCCACGTCCGACGGCTCTCTGGTCAGGTCGTAGGTGTAGTGCCGCGGCTTGCGGTCCCGGAGCCAGTCGCGGAGCGGTTCGACCCGCGGGCGGTAGGTGAGCGTCGACCCGAGCGCGGTGAGCGGGAGGAACTTCGCCGCCTCGATTTCGTCGTCGGGGTCGCTCGGCGACGGCGTCGGGTCGTCGGCGACCGGCGTCGCGTGGTAGAACCGCTGGAGATAGATGCGGCGGTCGGGGGCGCGAATCTCGCTCGTGAAGGCGAGCGACTGGATTTCGACTTCGACGCCGGTCTCCTCTGCGGCCTCGCGGGCGGCGGTCTCGAAGAAGAACTCCCCGGGTTCGGAGCCGCCTTTCGGCAGTCCCCAGCGGTCCTTCTCGTAGACCGCGAGCACGGAGTTCTCCTGTAGGACGACGACGCCGGCGGCCAGGTCGTGCGGGGCGGGGGCTTCTCTCGGCGTCGACATCAGAGGATACGCTTGCCGAAGGCGCTTGCGGCGAGTTCGGTCGCGAGCGTCGCGGTCTCGTTGTGCTCGTCGAGGATGGGGTTGACCTCCACGAGTTCGAACGAGCGCATGGCCTCCGAGCGGGCGACGAGTTCCATCGCCGCGTGAGCCTCGCGGTAGGTCACGCCGCCGCGGACGGGCGTCCCGACGCCGGGGGCCTCGCGGGGGTCGAGCCAGTCGAGGTCGAGGCTGATGTGGACGCCGTCGGTGCCGTCGGTCGCCACGTCGAGGGCGTCGTTCGTCACGTCGGTGATGCCTCGCTCGTCGATGTCCGACATCGTGTAGACCGTGACGTCGGTGTCGCGAATCTCCTCGGCCTCCGCGCCGTCGACGGAGCGGAGCCCGACGATGGCGACATTTTCTTCTTTCAGGCCGTCGGCGTTCGCCCACTCGACGCCCTCGAAGTCGCCGACACCGAGCGCGGCGGCCAGCGGCATGCCGTGGACGTTGCCGGACGGCGAGGTGCTCGGCGTGTTGAAGTCGCCGTGGGCGTCGAACCAGATGACGCCGATGTCGGCGTCGCGGGCGCTTCCCACCATCGAACCGATGGCGATTGAGTGGTCGCCGCCGAGCGCGAGCGGAGTCGTCCCCTCCGCGAGCGCGGTCGAGACGGCGTCGGCGAGGCTCGTCGTCACTTCTTCGACCTCCTGGACGTGTTTGGCGTTCGCCGCGCCGGCGTCCGCGTCCCGCGTCGCGTGGTGCGGGACCGCGAAGTCGCCCGCGTCAGTCGGCGAGACGCCCGCGGACTCGAGTTCCCCCGCGAGTCCGGCGTATCGAATCGCGGAGGGACCCATGTCCACCCCGCGTCGATTGGCACCGTAGTCCGTCGGTGCACCGAGAATCCTGACGTTCCGTTCCATAGTAGACCAACTCGTTCGGGGTGTTTAGTGGCATCGGAAAAACACCCTTATTGATAATGCGCTCCGTCGTCTCCGAGGAGGCCGCCGTGTGGCGACGTGGACTCCGGCCCGTGCAAGGCCATCTCGCTTTTCCGCGACCGTGTCGTATCGAGTGCCATGCGGCACTTGCAGATTCGCGTCGAGGCGGGGGAACTCGACGCGGTCGTCGATGCGCTCCGAAGCGAGGACGTCGACCCGGTCGTCCTCCCGCTCGGCGAGTCAGACGCCGACTCTCGGTCGTACCTCGTCGAGTTCCCGCTGCCGACGGAGGCGGTGGACAGAATCAGAGAGACGCTCTCGGAGGCGGGATTCGAGGAGCGCTACCTCGTCATCGGCAACATCGAGTCGGCGACGACGCCGCACTACGACCGACTCGTCGAGCGGTACGTCGAGGGCGACGAGGAAGAAGAACGCGTCTCGAACGAGGAGATTCTGACGAAGGCGCACGACCTCAACCCCCAGCCGACGGCGTACTACGGGATGACGGTGTTGAGCGCGCTCGTCGCCACGGCGGGACTGTTGCTCGACTCGCCCGCTCTCGTGGTCGGGTCGATGGTCATCGCCCCGCAAATCGGCGCGGCGCTCATGGCCAGCGTCGGCGCGGCCCTCGGAGAGGACGCGATGTTCACCAACGGGGTTCGTTCGACGGTCGCCGGCCTCGCCGTTGCCATCGTCGCCGCCGCGGCGCTGGGATGGGGGCTCAAGACGGCGCAGTTCGTGCCGTCGGCGCTGAACGTGACCACGGTCCAGCAGATAGCGAGTCGGTCGTCGCCGGGGCTGTTGACGCTCGTCGTCGCACTCTGTGCGGGCGCGGCCGGGGGTGTCGGCTTGGCGACCGAACTCCCCGTTTCAATCGTCGGCGTCGCGGTCGCGGCCGCGACCGTCCCCGCCGCCGCGGCCGTCGGTATCGGCGTCGCGTGGGCGATTCCGGCGGTCGCCGTCGGCGCGCTCACCCTCCTCGCGGTCAACGTCGCGAGCATCGTCCTCGCGGGGACGCTCGCGCTCTGGTACCTCGGCTATCGGCCGAGCTACTGGGACTCGTCGGGGTCGACGAGACGGCGGCTTCGCTCGTTTTTCGGGACCAGAGCGACGTGGGTGGCGCTCGTCTTTCTCGGCCTCACCGTGCTCGGCCCGGGGTCGCTCCTCACCTCGCAAATCGCGTTCGAGAACGGTGCGACCGGGAGCGTCCAAACCGTTCTCGACGACCCGGAGTACGACGCGCTCGAACTGCTGTCGGTCAGCGTCGAGTTCGGAACCGTCGGACTCGACGACGCACCCCGGCGGGTGACGGTTGCGGTCCAACACCCGGTCGGTCGCCAGTACCCGCAGTTGTCGTCGCGAATCGAAGACCGAATACGCGAGACGACGGGCAGAGACGTCGTCGTGACTGTGAACTTCGAACAGCGGAGTCGGTCGGGGCCGTCGTGACCGCCTGAGGCCGAAGACGGGGACGAACGTCGGGAGACCGAACCAGTAGGCTACTCGTCGAGGTACGGTTCGCAGACGCGCCGGACGCCCTCTTCGAAGGAGATCTGGGGTTCCCAGCCGGTCGCTTCGCGAATCTTCGTGCAGTCGGCCATCGTGTCGTGGACGTACACGTCGAGGGGGTTTTCGATGTAGACCGGGTCGACGTCGGTTCCGAGCGTCTCGTTTATCAACTCGACCATCTCGTTGAACGAGTAGCTCTCGCTGGTGCCGAGGTTGTAGATACCCTGAAGCCGGTGGTCGGCGGCGAGTTCGATGCCGCGGACAATGTCGTCGACGTGGGTGAAGTCGCGGGTCTGGGTGCCGTCGCCGAACAGCTCCGGCGACTCGCCGTCCGCGATTTTGTCGGCGAACTGCGCGACCGTGTTGGCGAACTCGCCTTTGTGTTCTTCCGCGCCGCCGAAGCCCTGATACACCGAGAAAAAGCGGAGCCCGGCCGTCCGCATGTCGTAGTGGTGGTGGAAGTATTCGGCGTAGCGCTCGCGGGCGAGTTTCGACGCCTCGTACCCCGTGCGCGCCTCGACGGGCATGTCCTCCGGCGAGGGTTCGGTCCGGGAGCCGTAAATCGAGGAGGTGGAGGCGTAGACGACGGTGTCACAGCCGTCGTTTCGGGCCTGTTCGACCGTGTTCACGAAGCCTTCGACGTTGACCCGCGCGCCTTTCCTCGGGTTCTCCTCGTGCATCTTGTACGACGACAGCGCCGCCAGATGGAACACCACGTCCACGCCCTCAGTCGGGAGGTCGTCGTCGAGGACGCTCGCGTCGTGGAATTCGACCGCGTCGTCGAGGTTCTCGGGCGTCCCGAGATAGAGGTCGTCGACCGCGACGACCTCGTTTTCCGCCGCGAGATGGTTCGCGAGGTTCGAGCCGATGAAGCCGGCACCGCCGGTGACGAGGACTCGTTTCCCGTTCATGTGCTACCGAACTCTCGTGAGCCGTATAGTGCTATCGACAGCATCGAGGCCGAATTAGGGTTCAAAATGAACATTCATGAGTGAGTCGTGGTTACAAAGTAGACGAACGGCAGATTCGAGGCGTCATCCATCGGATTTAAGGACGTATGTAGCGAACCACTCTCCATGTCATCAATCGAGCTCACTTCGAGTCAGAAAACTATCTTAACCGCCCTCATCAACCTCTATCGGGACTCCGAGGACGCCGTGAAGGGTGAGGATATCGCGACCGAAGTCAACCGAAACCCCGGCACCATCCGAAACCAGATGCAGAGCCTGAAGGCGCTTCAACTGGTCGAGGGCGTACCCGGCCCGAAGGGTGGCTACAAGCCGACCGCGAACGCCTACGAGGCGCTCGACGTGGACAAGATGGACGAGCCCGCGTTCGTTCCCCTGTTCCACAACGACGAGGAAGTCGAGGGCGTCAACGTGGACGAAATCGACCTCTCCAGCGTCCACCACCCCGAACTGTGCCGCGCCGAGATTCACGTCCAGGGCTCCGTCCGCGACTTCCACGAGGGCGACAAGATTCGCGTCGGACCGACGCCCCTCTCGAAGCTCGTCATCGACGGCACCCTCGACGGCAAGGACGACACGAGCAACATCCTCATCCTCCGCATCGACGACATGAAGGCACCCGTCGGCGAACCCCAGCACTAACCACGCTCCTCTCTTCGTCTTTTTCCGGGCACTCTCCACACGGCCTGACCAGCGGGACCGGCGTTCGGCCGGCGGACGGTCGGCCAGCGGGCGGTCGGACGGCACGAGAAACGAGCGTGCGGACGCGCTGAACGCCGCGAGTGACTGAATCGAACACCGCGAGTGGCGACGCGACGCGCGGCTCGAAGCGTGAAGAACGGAGAAACCGAAGTCGAGTCGGCGAGCGTCGGGCGTCGCGTCACCCGGCGGTCGAGCGCGGCGTCCGTGTTAGAGGTCGTTCCAGGCGGAGAGCGCGCGCTTCGGCGACGTCACGTCCGCAATCCAGTTCGCGGCGATACCCTTCTTCAGCGTCCGCGCGAGCGGGCCACCGAAGACGTTGACGGGGAACTCGCCGACGACTGGGAACTTCACGCCGTGAGCGACGGCGTCGTGGCCGATGGAGATGACCGTCCCCTTGTCGGTGAACGTCCAGCGCTTGAGCGGCTTGCCGGCGATGGCGCGGGCGATGTTCTCGCCGGCCACGTCCGCGGCGTCCCAGGCGGCCTGCGCCGTCGGCGGCGCGACGCTGTCGGGACCCTGCTCGACGAGGGCGCAGTCGCCGACCGCGAAGACGCGGTCGTCGCTGGTCTGGAAGTCCTCCTCGGCGAAGAAGCGGTGGGAGCGCTCGTCCTGTTCGAGTTCCACGTCGGACGCCTCGGGCTGACCGGTGATGCCGCCGGTCCAGACGAGCACGTCGTAGTCGAGTTCCTCGGGCTCTTCGTCCTCGCCGCCGCCGATGAAGACGGTCTCCTCGTCGACCTTCGAGATGAAGTCGCCGGTGAGAATGTCGATGTCGAGGTCTTCGACGCGACGGCGGAGCGCGCCCTGCAGTTCGGGGTCGTTTCCGGGGAAGATTTCGTCCATCCCCTCGACCAGTTTGATGTCGATGGGCGCGCGGTTAGTGTCGCGGTACTCGGCGACTTCAGCGGCCGTCTGGATGCCGGAGAGGCCCGCACCGCCGATGACGACCTGCGCGGGGTCGTCGCGGGAGGCGTCGGCGGCCGCCTCCTTGATGTCCTGGTGAATCTCGCGGGCGTCGTCGAGGCCCTTGAGCTGGTGGGCGAACTCCTCGAGGCCCTCGATGCCGAAGAAGGCGGTCGAAGAGCCGATGGCGACGAGCAGATAGTCGTAGTCGACGGTGTCGCCGCCTTCGAGTTCGACGACGCGCTCGTCGACGTCCACGTCGGTCGCGCGACCCTTGACGAAGTCGGTCGAGTCCTCCTTGACGTCATCGACGGGGATGGCGATGCTGGACTCGACGCTCGGGTCGCGGATACAGCGGTGGACCTCGTGGAGGACGAGGTGGTAGTCGTGTTCGGCGACCCACGTGAGTTGTGCGTCGTGACCGAGCTCTTCTTCGAGGGTTTTGACCGCGCCGGCCCCGGCGTACCCCGAGCCGAGAACGACGACCTGCGTGCTCATGTCGTCGTCTGCGCAGTCATCCGATAAAGGGGCTTTGAAACCGTCTCCACGACTGTGGTAATTTTGGCCTCCACGCCCCCAGAGCGTCGAAATCCGGGTTCGACGGCTGTCGGATTAGTCGAGGCTGAGACCCGCGTGCCAGCGGTCGACGCCCGCGTCTCGCTTGACCGCGTCCATCTTGGCGAGGAGGTGGACCGCGAGGCTGGCGGTCTCCGCCGCGCGCGACTCGCCTTCGGTTCGGAACTCGCCTGTGACCCGGTTCGCGTAGACCGAGCAGACGGCCCCCGCGCGGAGGCCGTAGACGTTGGCGATGGTCAGGAGCGCCGCGGCCTCCATCTCGATGTTCTTCACGTTCGCCTCGCGGAGTTCCTCGACCAGCGAGTCGGAGCCGGCGGCGCGGAAGCCCTCGAAGCCGGGGCGACCCTGCCCCGCGTAGAAGGAGTCGGCGCTCATCGTGAGGCCGACGTGGTAGTCGTAGCCGAGGCGTTCGGCGGCCGCAACGAGCGCCGAGACGACCTCGTGGTCGGAAACGGCGGGGTAGTCCTCGCGGACGTACTCCTTGGAGGTTCCCTCCTGTCGGACCGCGCCCGAGGTGATGACGAGGTCGCCCACGTCCATCTCGGGCTGAATCGCGCCGCAGGAGCCGACGCGGATGAAGGTGTCCGCGCCGACGCGAGCGAGTTCCTCCACGGCGATGGCCGCCGAGGGACTGCCGATACCCGTCGACGTGACCGAAATCGGCGTCCCGTCGTAACTGCCCGTCGCCGTCCGGTACTCGCGGTGGTAGGCCTTCTCCTCGTGGTCGTCCCACAGCGCCGTCACCTTGTCCACGCGCTCGGGGTTCCCCGGGAGCAACACCGCGTCGGCGAGGTCCTCGGGACCGACTTCGAGGTGGTACTGGACCTCGTCGTTCGGGTCCTCACTATCGTTCATGACTCTACTCGCGGGTGGGCGGTGGAAATTCTTGCGTTCTCCGAGGAGGCCCCCGCGGGCGTCGTCGCGTTCTCGTACGAGGTCGTGGCCGTCGCGCGGTCGGTCGTCGCGTTAGCCGCCGCCTCGCCCGCGAGACCGCGCCATGCCGGGTCGTCGGAGAGGTCGCCGTCGCGGAACGGCGGCGGGAGGTCCGCGCGCTCGTCGGCCGCCAGCAGGTAGCCGAGCCCCGCGCCGACGTACCAGTCCACCAGCGACGGGCCGAGGTCGGCGTCCACGACGAGGTCGCCGCCGGTGTACCACTCCAGCGCCTCGTCCTCGTCTGCGTCGACGCCGGTCCGCCGCCAGCGCACGCCCGAGTCGCCGTCGCCGAACGCCGACACCGAGACGGTCACGTCCGCCATCGACGGGTCGGAGACGCGTTCGAACGAGAGGTCCGCGGGCGCGACGCCGTCGGCTCCGCCCTCGTAGTACGACAGCGCGTGATCGATTTCAGCCTCGTAGGTCGCCCGCTCGCCGGGCGAGACGTTCGAGAGGTCGACGTGGACCGCGACGGTGCGCTCGCGGAAGGGCGTCTCCCGGTCGGCGGCGTCCGGTTCGGGGAGTCGCGTCGTCTGGATGCGCTCGGACAGCACGGGGAACGCGTCGGCGTCGTCGTGAGTCAGCCCGAGCAGGTGGCCGAACTCGTGGCTCAGCACCGTCTGAGTCGTCTCGTCGTCGTACCCGGCGGCGACGACCACCGAAACCGGCCCCGTCGGCGCGGTGGGCTCGTCGCCGTCGAGAAGGGGCGCACAGCCGACCGCGTCCGCGCCGGCGTAGTCGCCGCAGCCGTCGATTCGCTCGACGACCGAGACGGTCACGTCCGGTTCCGAGGCGTTCGGCACCACGACGAACGCCGGGTCGTAGGCGACCGCCGACGCGTTCGCCCGCCAGTAGGCGACCGCCGATTCGACGAGCGAAACGTAGTCGCGGCCGTCCGCGGGCGCGTCGATGCCGACGACGACGGGCGCGTGCCCCCACGGGTTGTCGGCAGGTCGCGTCTCCGGCATCGCCACCGACTCGGGTCCGCCGATGGCGGCCGAGACGGCTCCATCGTCGCCGTCGCTCGCGTCGGCCGAGGGGGCCCCGAGGGCGGCGTCCACGACCGGTGGGGACGGCGACAGGGACGTACACCCCGAAAGCACGACGAGCAGGACGAGCGCGAGGGCGGCGGTTCCGCGGTCGGCGGCGAGCGACACGTTACTCGTCGGTGTCGGCGGCGTCGCGCTTCGCCGCGGCGGCTTCGAGCGTGTCCAGCGAGATGGTGTTCGGGAGGAGTTCACCGAGCGTGTACTCGGCGACGTCGTCGCCCCCGAGGTCGCAGACGACCGGGAGGTCCTCGTCGCAGAACTCGGCGAGCGTCTGGCGGCACATCCCGCAGGGGGTGACGCCGTCGCGCGCCCCCGAGGTGACGACGAGGCGGTCGAACTCAGTATGGCCGTTCTTCACGGCCTCCGCGATGGCGACCTCCTCGGCGTGGAGGCTGTTCGAGTAGTTCGCGTTCTCGATGTTACAGCCGACGTAAACCTCGCCGTCGGCGGTCCTGAGCGCCGCTCCGACGGTGTACTCCGAGTAGGGAACGTAGGCGTTGTCGAGCGCTTCGCGGGCGCGTTCGACGAGTGCTTCGGGCATTGGGCGCTCATTCGCGTGGGGTGGCTTAGTTCGTTCGGCTCTCCGAGACTGTCGTGTCGGCCGACGGACACGGCGGGTTTCTGGGTGTCGCCCCCATCGCGTCGTCCCGCAAGCGACTATACGGTTCGGCCCTAACGCGGCGTCGTGAACGACACATCCGGCGGACGACGAATCCTGTTCATCGTCGGCGCGAGCGTCGTGGTCATCTCGGGCATCCTCGGCGTCTTTATCGGCGAGAACGGCGGACAAGTCGCCGCCGAGATATCGCTGTTCGGCTTCCTCTCGCTTCCGACCACGCCGCTCGCGTTCAGCCTCTACGGGATGGTGCTCTCGGCCGCGCTCCTCGGAGTGCTGTTCGGACTCGTCGAGTACGCCTCGCGCGTGGAAGACGCGCGATAACGCCGCGGCTCACGACTCGGTGAAGTCGCGCTCGCGGTGGTTCGGTGCGCGGAGGGCGTCGTATCGGCCGGGGAACCGCGACCGGAAGGCGGACCGTTTTTGCTCGTCCGGCCCCGACGGACCCGCATGGACGCGCCCTCGTCGACCTCGACCTCGGACGCCTCGGCCGGCGACGCCTCGCCCGGCCCGCTCCCGGAGGACACGGGCGGCAAGAACCGAAAGCGCGCCGCGCTGGCGACCGCGCCGTTCCTCGCGCTCGGACTGGCCGACGTGGTGCTCATCCTCCTGCAGGGACTCGAACCGCTCTGGGGCTTCGCCATCCTCCCGCCGATTCTGTTCTGTAGCGTGCTGACCTGGATCGTCTTCAGCACCGACTTCCTCGACGACCGGACCTGAGTCGGAATCAGCTCAGCGCCGGAGGGTCAGCGTCGCAGGTTCGTGGAGTACTTCGTCGGCGTCTCCTCGTCGTAGCCGAAATCCTCGGCCGTCAGTTCCGGTTCGGCGTCCCCGGCGCTCGCGGGCGCGGCGACCTTGAACCGCTCGCGGAGGCGCTCGGGCATCGAGAACGCCTCGCGGTCGAGTCGGAGCGCGATGGCGTCGCCGTCGACCTCTCTGACCCGGTCGAGTCGCTGACGCGGCCCCTCCGGGAGGTCCTCGGCGTCGACCGCCTCGAACCCGAACTGCGCGCAGTAGCCGTGGTCCGAGGTGAAGCCGTAGACGGTGTCGAACGCCTCGGCCGCGGCGCGGTCCACCAGTCGCTCGACGACGTGCGCACCGACGCCCTGTCCGCGCCACCGCTCCGAGACGCCGACGCAGGTGAGTTCGCAGAACGGCTCGTCGGTCTTGTGGACCCGAATGCGCCCGAATCCGGCCTTCTCGCCGGACTCCTCGTCGAGCGCGATAACGTAATCGCGGGACCGGAACGAGCCGTCGTCGAGTCCGAGTTCCTCCAGCGAGTCGAGCAACCAGACCTCGTCTCGGTTCTTCGCGTCTCGGACGTACATGCCTACACCTAGCACACCGGCCGACAAAAACGCCTCGGGCCGGTACGGCGATTCCCGTCGCGTCCGTCGAACTCAACGAAAGAACAGTAAAGATTCATGGTCGCGGTCGCGGTACCTCGATTCATGGACGTACCCGACACCGACACCGTGGTGCACGAACCGGACCCGGCGTTCGTCGAGGACGCCAATGTCACCCGATTCATGCGGGAACACGACATCGAGGACTACGACGAACTCATCGAGCGGACGACGACCGAGATGCCGGGCGTCGGTGCCTCGGGCGTCGAGTGGTTCTGGGACGAACTCGTCGACTACCTCGACATCGACTTCTACGAGGAGTACGACGCGGTCCGCGACGACTCGGAGGGGCCGCAGTTCTCCAACTGGTACCCCGGCGGCGAAATCAACGTCGCCCACAACACCCTCGACCGCCACGCCGCGGTCGGCTCCGGGAACCGGAACCGCGTCGCCTGCATCTGGGAGGGCGAAGACGGCGAGGCCGTCCAGCGGACCTACCACGACCTCTACCGCGAGGCCAACCGCGTCGCCAACGTCCTCGAATCGTACGGCGTCGAGACCGGCGACACCGTCGGCCTCTACATGCCGATGGTCCCCGAGGTCATCTCTATCCTCTACGGCTGTTTCAAGGTCGGCGCGATAGCCGTCCCCATCTTCTCCGGCTTCGGCGTCGACGCCACCGCGACCCGCCTCGAAGACCCCGAGTGCTCGGTGCTTTTCACCGCCGACGGCTTCTACCGCCGCGGCTCCGAGGTCCGACTGAAACCGACCGCCGACGAGGCGATGGCTGAGGCGGACTGCGTCGAGAACGTCGTCGTCTACCGGCGGTTCGGGGACGAAAGCGAGGATAGTGACGCCGACGTGCCGTGGACCGAGGGCCGCGACGAGTGGTGGGACGACACCGTCGGCGAGGCCGCCCCGGAGTACGAGACGAAGCGCCTGCCGTCGGACGCGGAGTCGATGCTCCTGTACTCCTCGGGGACGACCGGCAAGCCGAAAGGCATCGTCCACACCCACGCGGGCGTCCAGATGCAGACCGCGAAGGAGATTCACTTCGGCTTCGACCAGAAGCCCGAAGACCGCTTCTTCTGGGTCTCCGACATCGGCTGGATGATGGGCCCGTGGACGCTCATCGGGAACCACACGTTCGCCGGCACCATCTTCATGTACGAGGGCGCGCCCGACTACCCGAACCCGGACCGCTTCTGGGACATGATAGAGCGCCACCGCATCACCACCTTCGGCATCTCGCCGACGGCCATCCGAGCCCTGCGGAAGTACGGCGACGAGGAAGTCGAGAAACACGACCTGTCGAGCCTCCGCCTGCTCGGGTCGACCGGCGAGCCGTGGGACCCCGAGTCGTGGCAGTGGTTCTACGAACACGTCGGCGGCGGCGACGCCCCCATCATCAACATCTCCGGCGGCACCGAAATCTGCGGCTGTTTCCTCATGCCGATGCCGACCCAGCCGCTCAAGCCCTGCTCGCTCGGCGGCCCCGGCCTCGGGATGGACATCGACATCGTGGACTCGTCGGGCGAGTCCATCGCCGACACCCACGAGCGCGGCTTCCTCGTCGCCCGCGACTCCTGCCCGTCGATGACCAAGAGCCTCTGGGAGGGCGACGAGCGCTACCTCGACACCTACTGGTCGTCGTGGGACGACCTCTGGGATCACGGCGACTGGGCGCAGAAAGACGAAGACGGCTTCTGGTTCCTCCACGGCCGCGCCGACGACGCCCTCAACGTGGCCGGCCGCAAGGTCGGCCCCGCCGAGGTCGAAGGCGCGCTCATCGAACACGACGCGGTGAATCAGGCCGCCGCGGTCGGCGTCCCCGACGACACCACCGGGACCGCCGTCGTCGCCTACGTCGTCCTCGAAGACGGCGTCGAGGAGAGCGACGACCTCCGCGAGGCGCTTCGCGGCGTCGTCGGCGACGAGTTGGGCAAGCCGTTCCGCCCGCGCGAAATCCTGTTCGTCGACGAGTTCCCGAAGACGCAGTCGGGCAAAATCATCCGCCGCGCCATCGCCTCGATTTACGCGGGCGAAGACCTCGGCGACATGAGCAGTATCGAGAACCCCGAGTCGCTGGAGAAGATAGAAAACGCGTCTTAAAGCGCCTCGCTCGCGGTCAGGCGGACCGCGTTGCTTCCCACTCGCGTCGCAAGAGGCCGAACCGCAACACGTCCACGTACGACCCGCCGACGAACGCCGCCTCCCGAAGCGTTCCCTCGTGGACGAACCCGAGTCCGTCGAGAACGCCGCGAGACGCCTCGTTGAACTCGAACGTGACGGCCTGCACGCCGTGGCACTCGACGGTTTCGAAGACGTAATCGACCAGACAGCCGACGGCTTCCGAGCCGTATCCTCGTCCGTGGTACTCCGGGAGGAGCCAGTAGACGAGTTCGGGACGGCCGTACTCCCGCCGCTCGGCCATGAGGAACCCGATGGCCTCGCCGTTCGCCTCGGCGACGAACGCGATGTCGTCGCCGGCTTCGACGGTCTGTTCGACGAACTCGACCGCCTGGTGTCGGTTCTGCGGGTGCGGTGCTCCGAGCGGGACGCGAATCTCGGGGTCGGTCGTCGACCGCTGGAGGAGGTCGGCGTCGTCGCGTTCGACGGGACGAAGCGCGACGCGTTCGCTTTCGACGACTGCCGTCTCGGTCATGCCCGACCGCAGTACAGTCGCGGCTAAGTACTTTCCCACTCATCGAACCGGCGCGTCGTCGGGCGCGAGCGCGACCGACTCGGGAACCCCGACACCGACCGCGAGCGCCGCCTCGACCGCCTCGTCGTCTGCGGGAATCCGAATTGTGCCGCCCGCGAGAAGCGGGGCGAGTACGCCGGCGACGACGGTGCCGGGGTGGGAGAGCGACGACCGGACCGCGACCGTGTCGTCCGCTTCGAGGTCGAAGTCGGCGACGACCTCACGGGCCGCGTCGAGCAGGTCGCCGTGGGTGAACTCGCGGTCGTCGGCGACGAGCGCCGGGTCGGCGGGCGCGACGACCTCCGGGTGGACCGCGGGGTTCTCGCTCCAGACTTCCTGTTCCCAGTGCGTCGTCGCGGGCGAACTCGGCGGGCCGCCGAACACGGCGAGTTTCTGCCCCGGCGGCAGGTCCTCGAACGCCGCCTCGCGGCCGACGGGGACGACGGTCGCACGCGCCTCGACCACCGGGTCGAACGCGGTCACCGCGCCGAGTTGGGCCGCCCCGAGGAACGTCAACAGCGGTTCGGGAAGCGACACCGGGGCGACCGCGACGCGAGCGCCCTTGCGGACGCCGAGGTAGCGGAGGACGTTCCCGGCCTTGTACGAGGTCGTGATGAGGTCGTGGTACGTGTAGGTCCGGCCGGGGCCGTCGACCCGGAGGGCGAGTCGGTCGCTCCGCCGGTCGCGGGCCATGAGGTCGCCGATAACGTCCATGGCCGGTCGTAGGGAGTCGGGGCGAAAAAAGCCCCCGAGGCGCTCTCGCGGGTCGAGAACGCGACGGGGTGTACGAGCGGGCGACGCCAGCGCGACGAGTCAGGGTGCGCCCGCGATGACGAACGTGCTCTCCTCGGGACCGTTGCGGAGTTCGCGGGTGTCTTCGGGTGCGACGCGCACGGCATCGCCCGGTTCGAGGTCGAGTGCTTTTTCCTCGACGACGAGCGTCGCCTCGCCGGAGACGAGGTAGTACACTTCCTCGTGGCCCTGCTCGGCGTGGTCGTGGGGCTTGCCGGACCAGTCTGGGTCCGCCTCCAACACGCTGAAGCCGAGTTCGACGCAGTCGAGTTCGTCCCGCAGGAAGTGGAGACCGCCGCCGACCGCGTCTACGTCCTCGTAGTTCGCTTTCGTGTAGGACATCGCCTGAACTGACGGCCGCCGGACAAGAGAACGTGGTGGTGCCGGAAATCCGTTACAGCGAGTTCTTCAACTTCTGGAAGAGGCCCTCTTTGACTTCCTCGCCGCCGGCCTCGGCGAACTCCTTGAGCGCCTCGCGCTGCTCGCTGTTGAGGTCCTCGGGCGTGACGACGTGGACCTCGACGTGCAGGTCGCCGTGACCCCGACCGTCGAGGTGCGGCATCCCCGCGTCGGAGACGGTGAACGTCGACCCGCTTTGGGTACCCGCGGGCACCTTCAGTTCTTCCTCGCCGTCGAGCGTCGGCACCTCGACGGTCGCGCCGAAGACGGCCTGCGGGAAGGAGATGGGATGGGTGTAGCGGAGGTCGTCGCCGTCGCGCTCGAACTCCTCGTGGTCGCGGACGTTGACCTCGACGAACAGGTCGCCGTTGGGGCCGCCGTTCTCGCCGGGTTCGCCCTCGCCGCGGTAGCGGAGGCGCTGGCCGTCGCGGAAGCCGGCGGGAATGGTGATAGTCACGTCGCGGGTGCGGCGGACGCGCCCGCTGCCGCGACACTCCGAACAGTCCTCGCTGTACGTCTCGCCCTCGCCGCCGCAGGCGCGGCAGGTCGTCGTCTGCTGGACGCGGCCGAAGGGCGTCTGCTGGACCGTCGTCTGCTGGCCCGAGCCGTTACACTCCGAACAGGTGTTCACGTCGGCGTCGTCGGGGTGGCCCTCGCCGTCGCACTCGGGACAGACCTCGCGGCGGCGAATCGTCACGTCGCGCTCGATGCCGTGGTAAGCGTCTTCGAGGTCGATGGTGATGCGCTGGGCCACGTCGCGGCCCTGCTGGGGGCGGTTACGCTGTTGGCCGCCCGCGCCGCCGTTGAACAGGTTGTTGAAGATGTCCTCGAAGCCGCCACCGCCGCCGCCCATGCCGCCGAAGGGGTTGCCCTGTCCGCGGCCGCCGCCACCGCCGCCGCCGCGTTTCTGGGACTGCTGGAAGCGCTCGTGACCGAGTTGGTCGTACATCTGCCGCTTCTCGTCGTCCGTGAGCACCTCCTTCGCCTTCTGGACCTTCTTGAACTTCTCCTCGGCGTCGTCCTCGTCGGAAACGTCGGGGTGGTACTTCGCGGCCTTCTTGCGGTACGCGTTCTTGATGTCGTCTTTCGAGGCGTCCCGCGAGACCCCGAGTACGTCGTAGAAGTCCTCGCTCATCAGTTGATATCTTGTAGCCGGTGAAGGTATTTGAAAAGTCCGTCTCTCGTATCGCGGCGAGCGCGAGCGGCGTCAAACCCGGGGTTTCGACCGGATTCGACCGCCGGCGTCGGGTTCCTCGGCGAGCCGAGAGTCGGTCAGTCGGAAAGCGTTAGTTGTCCTCGTCGTCCTCGTCGAAGTCCGCGTCGGCGTCGACGAAGTCCTCGGGGTCCGCACCGCCGGGACCGCCGGCCGCGCCCGCACCAGCGCCAGCGCCGCCGGCACCGCCGGCCTGCGCCTGCTGTTGGTACATGCGCTTGCCGATTTCCTGCAGTTCCTTCGAGAGGTCCTCGGTCACGTCTTCGAGTTCGTCCGTGGAGGCGTCGTCGTCTTCGAGGACCGCTTCGACGTCCTCGATGGCCGCCTCGATGTCGGTTCGGAGTTCGTCGTCGACGTTCTCTTCGTTCTCCTCGAGGAGCGTCTCGGCGCGCTGGACCGCGCCCTCGGCCTCGTTGCGGGCCTCGACGGCGCGGCGGCGCTCTTTGTCCTCTTCGGCGTGCTGTTCGGCCTCCTGCTGCATGCGGTCGATCTCGTCGTCGGAGAGGCCCGCGCCGCCCTCGATGGTGATGGACTCGGCGTTTCCGGAGCCTTTGTCCTCGGCGGAGACGTTGACGATGCCGTTCTCGTCGATGTTGAAGCCGACTTCGATCTGCGGGGTGCCCGCGGGGGCCGGCGGGATGCCGGAGAGCGTGAACTCGCCGAGGAGTTCGTTGTCCTCGGCCATCTCGCGTTCGCCCTGGAAGACGCGGACCTGCACCGTCGTCTGGTTGTCGGCCGCGGTGGTGAATATCTTCGACTCCTCGGTCGGAATCGTCGTGTTCTTCTCGATGAGGCGCTCGAAGAGGCCGCCTTTGACCTCGATACCGAGCGACAGCGGCGTCACGTCGAGGAGGACGATGTCGTCGACCTCGCCGCCGAGAACGCCGCCCTGGATGGCCGCGCCGAGCGCGACGGCCTCGTCGGGGTTGACGGACTTCTTCGGCTCGGAGCCGAGCAGCTCTTCGACCTTGTCGAGGACCTGCGGCATCCGGGTGGAACCGCCGACGAGGATGACGTCGTCGATGTCGCCCTTGTCGTAGCCGGCGTCTTCGAGCGCCTGCTCGGTCGGCTCGACCGTGCGGTCGATGAGGTCGGACGTGAGGGACTCGAACTTCGCGCGGGTCAGGTCGTATTCGAGGTGGACCGGACCGGAGTCCGTCGCCGTGATGAACGGGAGGTTGATGGTCGTCTCCTTGCGCGAGGAGAGTTCGATTTTGGCTTCCTCGGCCGCGTCCTTGAGGCGCTGGAGGGCCTGTCGGTCCTCGCGGAGGTCGATGCCGTGGTCGTTCTCGAACTCGGTGGCGAGCCAGTCGATGATGGCCTCGTCCCAGTCGTCGCCGCCGAGGTCGTTGTCCCCGTTCGTGGCGACCACTTCGTAGACGCCGCCGCCGAGGTCGAGGACGGACACGTCGAAGGTGCCGCCCCCGAGGTCGTAGACGAGCACGGTCTGGTTCGACTCGTCGTCGAGGCCGTAGGCCATGGAGGCCGCCGTCGGCTCGTTGACGATGCGCTCGACTTCGAGACCCGCGATTTCGCCGGCGTCCTTCGTCGCCTGACGCTGCTTGTCGTTGAAGTACGCGGGGACGGTGATGACGGCCTTCTTCAGTTCGTCGCCGAGGTAGTCCTCGGCGTCGCGCTTGATCTTCTGGAGAATCATCGCCGAAATCTGCTCCGGCGTGTACTCCTCGCCCTCGATATCGACGGAGTAGCCGTCCTCGCCCATGTGGCGCTTGATGGACCGAATCGTGCGCTCTGGGTTCTGGATGGCCTGGTTCTTCGCCGGCTTGCCGACCAACCGCTCACCGTCGTCGGTGAACGCGACGACGGACGGGGTGGTTCGGTCGCCTTCTGCGTTCACGATAATCTCCGGGTCGCCGCCCTCCATCACCGCGAACGCGCTGTTCGTGGTGCCGAGGTCGATACCCAGAATCTTGTTGCTCGCCATCTTGCCCGCAAATACCGTCTTTTGCCGGTTAAAGGTTACTAGATACTGCGACACACGGCGCACACAGAGGTCTACGCTGTCTTGCGATTTCGAGTTCTCGCGTCGAAACAGGTCGGTCGATTTATGTAGAACCGCCGACCGCGTCGCCGCGGACGAATCCAGGGGGTCACCGTCGGGTCCGGTGGCGACTCAGTCCATCGACTGTGGTCGCTGTGTTCCGTCGGCCGAGTCGTCGGGGCCGGTCGAACCGGGCGCGTCGGACCCGCCGGACCGGAGCGACGACGCGTCGGCCCCGTCGAGCGCGTCGAACACCATCGAGAGCGTCCGCTCGCGGCGCTCGCTGGCGAAGAACTCGTGGCCGCCGTCGTACGGAACGAGGTTCGCAGACGGGGTTCGGTCGCCGATGGCGCGAACGTCCACGACCCGGTCCGACAGCGAGACGAACACCACGTCGTCGGGGTTGAACGGCGGCAACGACTCCTGTGCCCCGTGAATCATGCGGAGGAACGCGGGCGAGGCGTTGGCCGGCCCGTCGGCCAGTTCGGCGGCGAGTTTCAACTCGCCGAGGTCCTCGCGGGAGATGCCGGACGGGACGAGCGGTCTGGTCGTCGGCAGTCGCCTGACGAGGGGAAGGAGGAGGCGGTCGAGACCGGACGCCGCCATCCCCCACCACGGGCTGAGGAAGACGTTCCGAACCGCGAGGTCGAGGTGGGCGGCGACGAGGCCGCCGGTGCTGTGGCTGAGCACGAGGTCGATGTCGCGGTCGACCGCGTACGCCCGCACCGGGTTCACGTACTGGCGCTCGAACTCCCAGCCGTTCGTCGGGAGTTCGACGGCGTGGACGTGATAGCCCTCGTAGGTGAGGCGGTCGAGGAGCCACTCGACGCTCCGGTGACCCGGCTTATTCCCCCACCCGAGGACGAAAAGCAGGTCGTCGTCGCCGGGGTCGCCGTGTTGGGTGACGCGCACGGTTGGCCGCCGCCGACGGGAACGAAGTCGCATGCCGTACTGATTGCGAGGTGAGAACAAAAGTCCTCCCCGGGTCGGTGGCGCGTCGGGCGACTCGCGGCCGACCGCGGGGAGACGGTCGCACCGCTCGCGCGCTATTCGCCCTTACTGACCGTGATTTGCGCGGCGCGGATGACCTTGTCGGCCATCTCGTAGCCGGGTTGGAACACGTTGGCGACGGTGTCCGCCGGTTCGTCGCTGTCGACGCGCATCATCACCTCGTGGCGGTTCGGGTCCACGTCGGTCCCCGGTTCGGGGTCGATGACTTCGACGTTCTCGTCTTCGAGGATGCGGTCGAACTCCTTGAGCGTCGATTCGAGGCCGCCGCGGATGTCGGCGTCCTCGTCCTGGTCGAGCGCGCGAACGAGGTTGTCGCGGACGGTGACGACGCGCTCGACGAAGTCCTCGGTGGCGCGCTCTTTGATCTGATCCTGTCGCTTCTTGGCGCGCTTCTTGTAGTTCTGGAAGTCGGCCTGCGTGCGCTTGAGGCGAGACTGGAGTTCCTCGGCCGTCGCTTCGGCCTCGTCGCGCTCGGCTTCGAGGTCGGCGACGCGGGCTTCGAGCGCCGCGACCTCGGCCGCGAGGTCGTCGTCGTACTCGGCGACGCGGTCGGCGACGGTCGGCCCGTCGTCCGCCGCGTCGGGTTCCTCGCCGGCCGCCTCGGCGCTCGACGCCTCGCCGTCGGCGTCGGTCGCCGCGTCTTCGGCCGCCTGCGCCGCTGCGTCGGATGCCGCGTCGGCCTCGGGTTCTACGTTCGCGTCCGTGGCCGACTCGGCGGGGTCGTCGCTCATGGGCGGGAGAAGTGTCCGACGCGGCTTAAACGTGTAGACTGCGGGTCGGCCGAAACGCTTCTCACGGCGGGGCGACCGCGCGGGTGTCGCTTCCGCTCTCTACTGGTACATCCCGAGCGGTCGCGCCTGCGTGCTCTCCTCTTCGGACTGCTGCATCCGCCGGGCCAACTGCTCTTTCGCCTGTCGAATCTCGGTGGCGCTGTCCACGAGGTCGTCCACGGGGACCTCGACGCCGACGAGCGGTTCGATGCCCTGTTTGATGATGACGCGGGCGGCCTCTGGGTCCGGGAACTGCGGGTCCGACTCGACGACCAATGCGAGCGCCGGGCGGCCGACCGAGACGGCGTTGCTCAGGAGCGCGCCCGTCGGCCCCGAGACGAGGCCGGTCTCCGTCGGACGGTCGATACCGGCGTCTTCGAGCCGCGGCGTCGCGCCGTTGGTGCCGATGCCGTAGAGCGCGGGCACCGCCTCGGACTTCTCGTGGGCGATGCCCGAGAGGAACACGGGAAGCACGTCGAGTTCTTCGAACCACGGGCCGAGACAGGTGGCGAGTTCGGTCGCCGCCTCGGGCCGGATGGGGATGTCGCTCTGGAGGACGAGGAGGTTCCGCTCCGCGTCGGCGTAGAGCCTGACCGGCGGGTGTAGCGTCGGGTCGTCTTTCATGTAGACCGCGACCTTCGGGACGCCCTCGCAGAACACGTCCGCGTAGTGGGTCATGTCGAACTCCGAGACCAGGTGGTCGGCCGCGATTTTGCCGACCAACCCCACGCCCGGCAGTCCCTCGACCAGCGTCGGCGACTCCAGTTCGTCGGTGAGCTCCTCCGCGAGGACGCGAATGCGTGCCATACGTGAACATGGTCGCCCGGGTGAGGTAAATCCGACGGGCGAATGCGTCGCCATCGGCCGACGGCCCCGCGCCGGCGTGACTGGTTCGACCGGTGGCGTCTCTCGGCGACGACGCCGGCGACTCCGAAACCGACAAACGCGCCCGCGCGGAATCGGGTGTCATGAACCCGCTCCAGCGGTACGCGCCGCTCGTGGACGACGAGGAGGCCTTTTTCGCGGCCTGCGAGCGGCCGCTTCCCTCCGTCGTCCGCGTCAACACCATCAAGACGACGGTGGCGCGCGCCCGCGAGGCACTCGACGACGAGGGCGTCGCCTACGAACCGACCGACTGGCACCCCGGCATCCTGAAGCTCGAAGACAGCAGTCCGGGGACGAACTGGCCGTACTTCCACGGCTGGCTCCACGGCCAGGAAGAGGTGTCGGCACTCCCGGCTATCGCTCTCGACCCGCAACCGGGCGAGCGCGTCTGGGACACCTGCGCCGCGCCGGGGTCGAAGACGACCCAGATAGCCGCCATGATGGACGACGAGGGCGTCCTCGTCGGCAACGACAACAACCTCGGTCGGCTGTCGGCGCTCCGCCACAACGCCGAGCGCCTCGGCGTGACCAACCTCGTCGTGTCGAATCAGGACGCCCGCAACTTCTCGATGAAACCCTTCGGCGAGCGGACCCCCGGGAAGGCCGGGTCGTTCGAGCAGTTCGACCGCGTCCTCGTCGACGCGCCGTGTTCCTGCGAGGGCACCTGTCGGAAGAACCCCGACGTGCTCGACGAGTGGACGATGAACCACGTCAAAAGCGTCGCCGGCATCCAGAAGGGTATCCTTCGGCGCGCCGTGCAAGTGACGAAAGCCGGCGGCACCGTCGTCTACTCCACGTGTACCTTCGCGCCCGAGGAGAACGAGGCCATCCTCGACTTCGTCCTCGAACGGGAGGACTGCGAGGTCGTCGAGTGGGACGTGCCCGACGGCTTCGAGACCGCGCCCGGCATCACCGAGTGGGAAGGCGACGAGTACGACCCGTCGGTGACCAAGGCACGGCGCGTCTACCCGCACCACAACGACACGGGCGGCTTCTTCACCGCCAAACTGGAGGTGACCGCATGAGCGACGACACCGCCCCCGACGAGAACTGGGGCCAGCAGTTCGACCGCCTGCCGCCGACGGCCGACGACCGCGTCGTCGAGGGTCGCCCCTCCCGCGAGGAGGTCATCGACTGGTGGGACGAGCGGTTCGGCGTCGACCCCGCCGTCTTCGACGGGTACACGTTCTGGGAGAAGGGCGCGGGCAAGATTTGGGCGTTCCACGGCGAGGTCGTCGACCCCATCGAAGTCGAGGGGCTCGGGATGCGCATCCTGCGGACTCGCCAGCGCCACTGGAAGCCCTCGACCAACGCGGTTCAGCGGTTCTGCGGCGACGCGACCAAGAACGTCATCGAACTGAGCCCGGGCGAGGCGAAGGCGTTCGTCGACGGCCACGACCAACAGCTCGACCGGTGGGAGGGTGACTGGGGCTACCTCACCGCCGCCCACGAAATCGCCGGCGAACTGGAACCCCTCGGCGTCGGCCTCTACCTCCACGGGGAACTCCGCTCGACCGTCCCGAAGGGTCGGCAGGAAGAACTCGTCAAACTCGACTGAGCGGTTCGGGGTCGCCCCCCGTGACTACTTCTCTCTGACCGTCCCGCCCGTCAGCCCCTCCCACTCGACCCGGTAGCCGAGTCGCGAGAGGACCGCGCTCGCGTCGTCGAGGCCGCGGTCGTCGAGGACGGACTCGGCCGCCGACAGCGACATCCCCGCTTCGACCTCCCCTGCGACCGCGTCGAGGACGGCGGGTCGAACTAGCGTCCGCCCGACGAGTTCGTGTTCGGGGAAGGTCACGTCATCGAGCGCGTCGACAGCGACGCCGCGGGCGGCCGCGAGGTCGGACAGGGTCACCACGTCGTCGTCCGGCGCGAGTTCCCCGGGGAGCGACGAGGCCGCGTCGGCGACGAGGTCGGACTCGTAGCCGCGCAGCACGTCCACCACGTCCTTCACGCGCACCGAACCAGAGTACGGGACGGCACGGTGGTCGCGGGCGGCGATTTCCTCGCCGACGCCGAGGGACTCGTCCACGGCGACGACGAGTTCCACGTCCTCCACGTCGGCGAGTTGGCCCAGTTTCTTCTCGACGTACTCGGGCGTCCAAAAGCCCATAATCTCGAAGAAGACGCGGAAGTCGGCGTGCGCGTAGTCGAACGCGAAGTCGGGAATCATCACGCTCGTCCCCGTTTCGAGGGGTTCCGGCTCCCGGACGAGCGACCAGTCGAGGTCGAGGCCGCGGAAGCGGGCGGCGAAGTCGGCCTCCACGCCGCTGTCGAAGCCGGGTTCGGCCATCGGTTCGACGCCGGGGACCGACACGTCGTCGCTCGTGAGCGTCATCTCGCGCTCGGTCCCGCGGTCGTCGATAGTCGCGGCGAGTCGCCAGTCGCCGGCGGTAGCGACCGACCGGAGCAGGCGGGCGAAGGCGGTTCCGTAGCGTCTGGTTCGCTGAAAGAGCGCGTCGGGGCCGGTGACGACGACCTCGCGGCCGGCGTCGGTCTTCCGGACCTCGTACATCAGTCGGAGGCGCTTGACCGCCGAGACGACGGCCTTCGGGTCGGAACTGCGGACCCGGACTTCAGTCGCGTCGAACAGGGCGGTCTGGGCGAGCGAGAGGTTGTACTGCGCGAGCAGTTCGTCCGGCGTCCACCGCGGGTCGAACTCGGAGAGGACCTGTTCGACCTCGCGGTCGGCGGTCAGCGACTCGTCGACCGCCTCGGGCGACGACCCGAGCGAGGACGCCGCGCGGTCGAGCGCCGCGGCCCGCTCCTCGGGCGTCGTCACGCCGCCGACCGCCATCGCGGCCTCGAACGCGGCGCGGCGGGCGCGGGCCGGCGGCAGGGGGGCC
>NZ_LOPW02000018.1:0-64109 GCF_001469875.2 Haloferax marisrubri
AGGGTGGGTGGGAGGGCATGGGTAGTCAGGTGTCGACGAGGATGTCGTAGTTCGGATGGAAGATGGAGTTCTCGCGGACGCCGCGGTAGTGCGGGACCGCGCGCCACTCGACTGCGGCGTAGTGTTCCTCGCGGGCGCGGACGTACCGGGTCGCACCGTCGCCGGTAAGTCGGGGGCGCTCGCCGGGGGCGAGCACGTAGAACTGCTCGACGCGTTCGGTCTCGCCGTCGTCGTCGAGGTCCTCGCGCACCCAGTACGAAAGCTCGTTGGTGAAACCCGCGGCCCCGACGGTGTTGACGAACGCTTTGTGGTGTTCCGGGTAGGCGTCGGGGGAGTAGCCCCACGTCACCGCGACGCCGTCCTCGGAGAGGTGGGTCCGGACGGAGCGGTAGAACTCGGTCGAGTAGAGCGTGAGCAGGTCGTCGTCGGTCGCGCCGGGCACGTCGAGCAACACGAGGTCGTACGTCTCGTTCGTCTCCTGGAGGTAGCGGTAGCCGTCGGCGACCGTCGTGTTCAGCCGGTCGTACTCGTAGGCGTCGTCGTGCCAGCGGCCGAAGAACGGGTCCGTCTTCGCGTCGCGCATGAACTCGCCGTCGAGGTCGACGTGGTCGACGGTGACCCCGTACTCCCGCAGGTGGTCGATAGCGATCCAGTCGCCGCCGCCGACGACGAGCACCTTGGTGTCGGGGCCGGGGTCGACCAGCGACATCGGCACGTCGACCAGCCCTTCATGGTAGCTGTCGGCCCAACTCTCGCAGAGTTGGACGGCCGCGCCGAGGCGGAGACACCGCTCTGTCCGCCCGTCGAAGTGCGGGTTCGGGCCGGTACCGGTCCACGTGCGGTTGTACCGGATGACGTGCTGGTAGGCGGTCGTCTCCTGCGAGGTGACCGTCGCGCGCATCGCGCCCGGCGGGTACTCGTTTTCTATCTGTTGTTCGAGGTAGAGTTGCGACAGGCGCTCGTCGGCGGCGTCGTGCTTGGCGACGACGCCCGCGTAGGTCGCCGTCAGGAGCAGACAGACGACGAGGAGCGCCTTCGAGACGCGGGCGGCCGAAAGCGAGCGGTCGGCTCGGGCGCTGTCGGTCGTGTCGGTCGCGTTCCCCCCGGTGGCGGCGCTTACGGACGCGCCGGCGTCGCTGAAGGGCCACCACGACCACTCGCCGAAGTGAGCGACGAAGACGAGCGCGGCGACCCCGTTGAGGAGCGCCAGCACGAATATCGTCGGGATGAGGCCGATACCCGGGTAGAGGACGCGGGCGTAGACGACGGCACCGGCGAGGCCACCGACGTAGTCCATCGCGAGGATGACGGAGAGCCCGCTTCTGCGGCCCTCCGTCCGCTCGACGGTCCAGAGGGTGCCAACGGCGGCCACGACGAAATCGTGGATTCGCGTGCCGGCGGTTCGGAGCCACGAGGGCGTCGCCGACCCGTCGTCGTCGAGTTCGTCGAACATGCGGGTCAAAAGCGGGAGTTCGAACCCGGAGAGGAACCCGACGACGACGACGGGAAGGCGGGCGACGGTCCAGATGACCTCCGCGGGCACCGCCTGCGGGATGCGGACGCTGTTGAGGCCGACGATGAGCAGGAAGCCCGCGGGCGCGGCGGCCGCGAGAAGCACTTCAGTGCGGAAGAAGTTCCCGCCGAGGTTCGCGCCGTCGAGGTCGTCGGAGAGCGCCGCGCCGATGCCGAGGCTGAAGAAGTACAGGCCGACCGTGATGACGTACTGGGTGACCGTCCCGCCGTACATCACCGTCAGCAGTTCCGAGTAGACAAACTCGTAGGCGAAGCTACAAAAGGACACCACGAAGGTGAGCGTCAGGAGCGTCGCCGTGTCGGTTCGTGTGTCAGACATCGATGGAGGGCAAGTCGGTCGCGGCGGGTGCGACGACGCCGCCGCGGCCGTTGTCGTGGTTCGTCCCGCTCAGATGCGCGGGGAGACTTTCCACTCTTCCTCGATGGAGTACCCCGCGTCGCCGATGCCGTCGGTGACTTCGAGGTCGTAACACTCCCAGCGGAAGTCGTGGTTCACGTCGTCGCCGACGATGTGCGCGCCGACGCGGTACCAGCCGTCTCGACCGAGTTGGCTCCCGTCCGACAGGTCGTACTCGGCGGTGCCGCTCGGGTCCTGTATCTCGCGGTCCCACGGCACCGGGCCGGCCTCGGGCGCGTCGTCGCGCATCGCCGTGGTCGACCCGAGGTAGGCGATGCCGAGCGCGGCGACGCCGACGGGGAACCGGCTCACTTGGTTGGCGTTGTTCTCGTACCAGTCGTCGGCGTAGTCGCCGCCGTGGTACCACGCGTGGCCGTGGACCGTCCGCGGAGCGGAGGCGTACCCGCCCGTGCCGCGACCGGTCGCACCACGGCCGCCGCCGCCGCCGCCACCGCTTTTCGCCGCGCTCGCGACGCCGACGGGGCTGAGCGCGGCCAGCGACTGGGGACTGAAGCCCGACAGCGACGACTGGTCGGCGGCTTCGTAGCGCGACATCACCCACGTCTGGTCGGCGAGGTCGACGACGAGCGAGCCGTCGGACACCTCGAAGTCGGAGACCACGCTCGACTTTCGCGGGGGAGGGGAGTTCGAGCCGAGACAGCCGGCGAGTCCGCCGGCGGCCCCGAGACCGGTCAGTTGGAGGAACGTGCGGCGCTTCATGGGGACTCTCGTCTCTGTCAATCAGAAAACTAGGATAACAGTCTTGTGGTTCGATACGTCTCGTGAGAAAGAAAATCCCGTCGGCTGACGAGTTCTACGGGAGAACCGCCGCGAACGCGACCCTGACGCTCCCCACGAGGAGCCTGTCGAGCGAGTGCGTCGCCGCGCCGAACGCGACGAAGAAGACGACCATCGCGAGGAACTCGACGAGCGGGAACGCGCCGACCGGGAATACGCCGACGCCGACGCCCGCGACGAGTCGGATGAGCGCGATGCCCGCGTCGACGGCGCGGTCGAAGGTGAACGCGGCGATAGAGCCGCCGATGGCGGCGACGACAGCGTAGACCAGAAGCCACGGAATGGACGGGACCACCCGTCCCGACCCGGCGCGGTCGGCGCGCCCGCTTTCTCCGGCGACGACGCCGAGCGCCGCGAGTTGTCGGCGGAGTTGGTCGAGCGTCGTCACGACGAAGATGAACCACAAGAACGCCGCGAGACCGAAGCCGACCGCCGACGCCGAGAGCCCGGGGACGACGCCCGTCATGATTTCGACGATAGTCGGCGTGGCGCGCTCGACGAACAGGTAGAAGACGACGAACCCGAGCGCCGCGTCCACGGGCCCGTACGCGGGGAAGGGCCCGTGTTTCCGGGTGCGGTCGGGGCCGGTGTTCGCGTGCGCGTTCATGCGCGAGAAGACGCGCCGTGAGCGCATCAATCGGCGACTCGATTGTCACGGCGCGGGAGCCAGCCCCCGGAGGGTCGTCGGCGACCCAGACCGCGGCCCGAGGGCGGGGCGACCACGAGAGAGAACGCCCGACTGCGACGGTTCACGGCCGATCAAACACTCGCACTACGACACCCCCAACGGTTCGCTACGCGGCGAGCGGGATGACGATGACGAGGAGTTTCGCGTAGACGACCATGAACAGGAGCGCGAAGGGGTAGGTGTTGCCGTAGCCCGCCGCGACCTCGTCTGCGCCGGTGGCGTCGACGGCGGCCGCGAGCCCCTTCGTGTCGGTGTGCCCGCCGGTGATACCGCCGGCGGCGCTAATCCAGTCCATCCCCCAGACGTACCGCGTGAGCGCGAGGCCCGCGAGGATGGCGACGAAGCTCGTGAGCGCCGAGGCCGCCACGATTTGGAGACCGTACTCGGCGATGGTCGCGAGGAAGCCGCCGCCGGCGCCGATGCCGACGACCGCGAGGAACATCGCGAGCGTGAACGCCCGAATCTCCGAGAGGATGGTCGTGTCCATGCGCGTCGGTACGGGACCGACCCGGCCGAAGTAGCCGAAGACGAGCGCGGCGACGAGGACGCCGCCGGTCGTCCCGAGCGAGGGCGTTCCGAACGGCCCCATCGGAATCGGAATCGAGCCGACGACCGCGCCAGCGACGATGACGAGCGCGTAGCCCATCACGCTGAACGTCACCTCTGAGACGGACGACTCCGACGCCGCGTCGTCGTCGGTCCCGCCGATGGCCTCGTCGAAACGGCGTTTTTCGTCGTCGAGGTTCAGTCGGGCGATGACGGGGTACAACTGCTGGAACACGACGATGACGAGGACGCCGACGACGTAGCCGACGGAGTGGCCGATTTGGTAGTCCTGCCGGGCGGCCGCGGGGAGGGCCTCGATGGCCGACCCCAGCCCGGGACTGCTCGTCAGCGCGCCCGAGAACGACCCCATGATGAGCGGCGTGGACGCGTTGGGGAAGACGAACTGCGTCCAGACGTAGGTGAGCGCCAGCGCGACGGTCGGCATCAGCACCGCGACGGCGACGAAGTTGAGCCCGTACGCCTTGACGGTCCCCTCGATTTCGTGGGCCGCGATGAGGCCGACCGCGGCGACGAACAGCGCCAGCGTGAGGCCGCTGTACGCGTCGGGGACGGTGAAGCCGAAGTGGCCGAGCACCAACCCCGCGAAGAGCGGGCCCGCGACGCCGAACTTGACGCCGCGGATACTGATTTTGCCGAGACCCATCCCGACGAGCACCGCGAGAAACAGGACGAACAGCCCGTTTCCGACGAGCGACTCGATTACCGCCACGGGCGCTCACCCCCGGTCCCGAGACGGTGCACGCGGGCCGTCGGGCCGGCCCCGGCCGAACGACGTGAACGATGATGACAAAATTGTCTTCTCGATGACATACAGGTGGAGGTTCGCGGCTGCGATGGATAAGGCTTGATTCGATTCCCACGAGGTGGCGATGCACAGAATCGATAGACAGTACCGCCAAGTACGCTGTATTTAGCGGGATATTATTTGGGGTCACTCCAGGAACGATGCGGTCCGAACGGCCCGCGATTAATCATCAGATATGTGAAAAGATTCCCGGAGTTCGCTCGTAACGCGGTTCATATCCAGATGTTCGGGGAGGTCGTTGCGCCCGTCGTGTTCCGTGAGCGAACCGGATTCGAACGCGGGGTTGCGCTCTTCGACCGTCTCCAGCGCCACCTTGGTCGTGACGGCGAAGTGCTCGACCGGAGCGACGAATCCCCAGAGCGCGCCCGCGGTGTTGAGGACGACGAGAATCGGCGTCCACGGGACCGCGAGGAGCGTGAGTTTCGACTCGGACCAGTAGCTTGCGACGCCGACGCCGGTGACGACGAACAGCGTGGCGAACTCGAGGAGCGAGCCGATTCGATAGAGCATCAGGTCGGGCAGCGCGCCGGGGACGAGGAACGTGATGAGGGTTATCAGCGGGATGAGCGGCGAAAAGCCCCACGCGACGAGGCGGAACTGCAGGAACACCTGATAGTGGAGCGGCAACAGGTCGGAGTCCTGCCGCGTCCCCGAGAACCACCGCCGGCGCTGTTTGAGCATCGTCATGACCGACGGCGGGGCCTGATTGCGGAACTTGCAGTTCAGCACGTTGAAATCGAGGTCGGTGTCGGCTGCCGCGCGCCACGCGAAGTCCGTGTCCTCGGTGATGGTCTTCGAGTCCCACGTGATGCGGTTTTCGAGACTCGTCCGAACCGCGATGCCGCCGCCCCACGCGTACAGCGGGAAGCTGAATCGGCCGAACGCCCGCTGTTCGCGCTGGTAGCCGATTCGGAACACCTCCGAGAGATACGTCACCCACGACCCGGTGTACAGCGGGAGTTCCGTAATCTGGACGATGTCGCCCTCCGGCAACCCCTCGAAGTTCGCCATCAGCGTGTCCTCGTCGAGGTAGAGGACGAACTCCTTGTCGCAGGGAATCTCGCGGCGCGCCCATTCGAGCGCACGGCCCTTGTGTGACGCCGTGCAGGTGAACTCCTCCGGAACGGCGTGGACCGTCGCGCCGTCGACCGAAATCGGCTTCTCGGCGACGACCCGAACGTCGTCGAGGCCGTCGGGGACGGCGTTGACCGTCGATTGGACGATGTTGGCCGCGTCGATGGTGATGATGCGCACTTGGATGTCGTCGTAGCCGTAGGCGACGTCGCCGGCGGCGATAGTCTGTCGCCACGCGAGGACGAGCACCTCGACGAACCACGTGAAGACCGACGCCGAGTAGAGCACGAAGACGGTCCAGACGAGCATCAGGAGGACGAATATCGCCAGCTCGGACTGGACCTCGAACATGTAGATTAGAAATACATTCTTGGAATAATGAATGTACGGACTCCGGAATCGACCGACTCGGCGCGAGTCGACGCACGTTCCGTCTCGGTTTAAAAGAATTAATCACCGAAGGTTACATACATCGTTAGAGTAAACCGATATCGGACTAGTGAGTACGCATGCACGCACAACACGACCGGTCGGGGCCGGTGATCCCCCTCTCCGAGCCGATTCTCGTCCGCGGCGACAGCAGCGTGACGCTGTCCGGCCCGGAGCTACGCGGGTTGCCCGCCGAAGACCGAACGGTGACGGTCGCGTGCGCGTCGGGGACGCGGCACACCGCGACGTGGACCGGGGTTCCGGTCCTCGACCTCTTCGAAGCCGCCGGTCTCGACGACGAGACGACGCATCTCGTGGTCGAGAGTACCGACGGCTATCGGGTCTGCATCGACGTGTACGCCGCCCTCGACGCCGTCGTCTCCTACACCCGCGACGGGACGCCCATCGGGGAGGAACACGACTACGAGACGCGCTTTATCGCGCCCGACGTCGACGGGTCGCGAACGGTGAAAGGCGTCCGAGCCGTCGAGGCGCGCGCCCTCGACCCCGCCACCGACCCCGAATCGCTCGAAGACATCTTCAAGAAGCCCTGACCAGATGACGCGAGACAGACGGAACCGACCGAGCCGAACGAACGCGGCGGTGAAGACTAGCGAGCCCGCGAACGGGTCGAGCAGACGGGCGTTTCTCGCATCCGTCGGCGGGGTCGCGGCGACCGGCCTCGCGGCGACAGCGGGCTGTCTCGGACGCGCGGGGGCGACGCCGACCGTGTCGATTCTCGCCGCCGGGAGCCTCCAGCAGGCGCTCACCACCGAGTTCGAAGCGCCCGAGGGAACCCGCGTCGAGGTCGAGGCACACGGCTCCGCGCGCGTGGCTCGGATGGTCGCCGACGACCAACGCGACCCCGACATCGTCGCCCTCGCGGACCCGACGCTGTTCGACGCGCCGCTTTCGGTCCCGTGGTACGCGACGTTCGCCAACAACGCGCTCGTCGTCGCGTACAACCCCCAGACCACCGGCGGGACGCGGGTTGCAGAGGCCACGTCGTGGCCCGACGCCCTCCTCGACGACGACGTCAGCCTCGGGCGAACCGACCCCGACCTCGACCCACTCGGCTACCGGACGCGGTTCGCGCTCGCGCTCGCGGCCGACTACTACGACTGGCCGGCGCTCGCCGACGACCTGCTCCGCCGCGACCAGATTTACCCCGAGACGCAACTGCTCGCGCAGTTCGACGCCGGCGGCATCGACGCGGCGTTCGTCTACCGGAGCATGGCCGTCGAGCGCGACTACCCGTACCTCGAACTCCCGGCCGAAATCAACCTGAGCGACCCCGAACACGCGTCGGCGTACGCGTCGGTCTCCTACACGCTCCCGGAGGGCGTCACCGTCCGCGGCGGCCCCATCCGGTACGCCGCGACGCGCCGCACCGACGCGACGGCGGCGAAGTCGGTGTTCGAAGCGCTCGTCGGGACCGCCGGCGAGCTCCTCGAACCCTCCGGGTTCACCGTGCGCGAGAGCCACCCACACTACTTCGGAGATGTCCCACCGAGAACGTAACCGCCGCGAGAGCGGCGTCACGCGACTCCTGCCCGAGACGTGGCGAGGCCTGACGCTGCTTCTCGCCGGGATGCTCCTCGTCTACTACCTGCTACCCATCGGCGCGCTCGTCCTCGCGCAGTCGCCGGCGTCGCTGGTCGGCGACGTGACGAGCGAGGTCGTCCTGACCGCCGCCACCAACTCCGTCGTCGCGGCGACGCTGAGCACGCTGGTCGCCGTCGCCTTCGGCGTCCCCTTGGCCTACTGGCTCTCGCGCACGTCGTTCCGCGGCCGCGACGTGATTCTGGCGACGGTGATGCTCCCGCTGGTGCTCCCGCCGGTCGTCAGCGGGATGTTACTGCTCAAACTCGTCGGCCCCGCGGGCCTCGGCCAACTGACGAGCGTCCCGCTGACGCGCTCGCTGGTCGGAGTCGTCCTCGCGCAGACGTACGTCGCCTCGCCGTTTCTGGTCGTGACCGCGAAGACGGCCTTCGACGGCGTGGACCGGCAACTCGAAGCGGCGGCCCGCTCGCTCGGCGAGGACCGCGTCGGGAGCGTCCGGCGCGTGACGCTCCCGCTGGCGAAGCAGGGCATCCTCGCCGGCGTGACCCTGACGTTCGCGCGGGCGATGGGAGAGTTCGGCGCGACGCTCATGCTGGCGTACTACCCGCGGACGCTCCCGGTGCAAATCTGGGTGTCGTATCTCTCGACCGGCCTCGACGCCGCGTTCCCGGTCGCGCTCGTCCTCGTCGCCATCGCCGTGGGGGCGATTCTGCTGGTCCACGCGCTGGGGACGAACCCATGGGAGTGAGCGGACTGAAACCCACCGTCGCGCCGCACCCGAGGATTGAGTGCGGCGGCCATCGAAGCGACCGTATGCCAGTCGCGACCGTCGGCGACCGCGCGGTATCGGAGCGTTCCGTGACCGAGGAGGCAATCGACCGATTCGCCGAGGTGTCGGGCGACGAGAACCCGATTCACCTCGACGAGGAGTACGCCGCCGAGACGATGTTCTGCGGGCGCATCGCCCACGGGATGCTCGCCGCCTCGGTCGTCAGCGCCGCGCTCGCGCGGCTTCCGGGCGACATCATCTACCTCTCGCAGGACCTGCGCTTCGAGAACCCGGTCCGTCCCGGTGACACGGTCGTCGCAGAGGTCGCCGTGGTCGAATCGCTCGGCGGCGACCGACTCACCGTCGAGACGACCGCGACCGTCGGCGACGAGACGGTCGTCTCCGGCGAAGCCGTCGTGTTGTCGGTGCCGCACGACGGGGCGTGAGAGGAAGAGACGGAGAGACGAGGTGGGTCACCGACCGCAGTTCGCTCTCAGACCGGCGTCGTCCGGCTTACAGCGGGTAGTCGCGGGGTTCGTGCTGGAGCGAAATCCACTTCTCCTCCGTGATTTCGTCGAGGAAGGCGTCGCTGTTGTAGGTGCCGACGCCGGAGGCTCCGATACCGCTGAACGGGACGTGCGCCTCGTCGTTGATGGGTTGGTCGTTGACGTGGACGTTGCCGGTCTCCATCCGGGTGGCGATTTCCTTGCCGGTGGCGAGGTCGCCGGCGTGGACCGACCCGGAGAGCCCGTAGTCGGTCTCGTTGGCGAGTTCGACCGCCTCGTCCACGTCCGAGAACGGGATGACGGGCGCGATGGGCCCGAAGTGCTCGTTGCAGGCCGCGGCCATGTCGTTCGTCACGTCCGAGAGGACGGTCGGTTCGACGACCAGCGAGTCGTCGACGCCGTCGATATCGGCCGTCGAGCCGCCGGTTTCCAGCGTCGCGCCGGCGTCGACCGTCTCCTCGACGTAGCCCAGCATCTCGTCGCGCTGGGACTCGTCGATGATGGGGCCGACCACCGTGTCGTCCTCGTGGGCGGTGCCGACGGGTAGCTCCGCGGCCCGCTCGGCCAACTTCTCGACGTACTCGTCGTAGACTGACTCGTGGACGATGTGGCGGTTGATGGAGATACAGACCTGTCCCTGGTGGACGAAGCTCCCGAAGACCGCGGCGTCGACCGCCCGGTCGACGTCAGCGTCCTCGGTCACGACGTGGGCGTTGTTGCCGCCGAGTTCCATCGCGGGCACGGCGAGGTTCTCGCCGGCGATGCCCGAGACGCGCTTGCCGACCTCGGTCGACCCGGTGAACGCCACCACGTCGCTCTCGGGGTGGCCGGCGACGCGGTCGCCGATTTCGGAGCCGCGGCCGGTGACGACGTTGACGACGCCCTCGGGGAGGTCGGTCTCCTCGAACAGTTTGGCGAACAGCAGCCCGCCCGTGATGGGGGAGTTGGTCGACGGCTTCAGTACGACCGCGTTCCCCGCGGCGACGGCGGGCGCGACCGCCCGCATCGACAGATTCAGCGGGAAGTTCCACGGCGAGATGACCGTGACCACGCCCTTCGGGTTCTTCTGAACGATGTTCTCCTTGCCGGGGACGTTGGAATCGACGTGTTCTCCCCGCATCCGTCGGGGCAGCGTCGCGGCCTCACTCGCGTGGTCGGAGGCGATTTGGATGGACGTCTCGCCCATGATGCGCGAGCCACCGACCTCGTGTGCGAGCAGGTCGATGATTTCCTCTTCGTACTCGTTCAGCGCCCCGAGGAACTGCTCGACGACCTCCTGTCGTCGTGCGGGCGGCGTCTCGGCCCACGATTCCTGTGCTTCGGCGGCCGCTTCGTAGGCGGCATCGACGTCATTCTCCGTCCCGCGAGGGACGTGCGAAATCGTCTCGCGGGTCGACGGGTCCTCGACTGCGATGCTCTCACCGCTCTCACTCTCGGTCCACTCGCCGTCGATGTACAGCGCGTTCCAGTCGGCGGCGGTGGCAATGTCGTCGACCATGTGCAGT
Organism: Haloferax marisrubri; assembly: GCF_001469875.2. Lineage (GTDB taxonomy): Archaea > Halobacteriota > Halobacteria > Halobacteriales > Haloferacaceae > Haloferax > Haloferax marisrubri. The sequence continues at coordinate 10,635 of NZ_LOPW02000018.1, forward strand.
CGCGAGTTGGGGACTGCGGAATAAGTGGGGCCGTAAAGCAGAGAACCCCTCGCGTTGCGACAGCCTCAAATTCCGTTGTCCCTACGGCGCCCGATGCGCGGTCACAGTATAGAGACAGCAAATATCCGACAGTTATGGCAGTTGCCACAGAAATCAGTCCCTATGGAGCGAACCAGAGCGCTCACCGTCTACCTCATCGGTCCGTGTCTGCTTTACGCTGCCGCGTTCGTAATCGTGTTAACTCAGTTTTCGGATGTCGTTGCGACCAGCACGCTGAGGATGTCACACACGATATTCGCAGCGGTTATCGCGGTGATTCTTCTCGTCAAAAGAGACGAACTGTCCGCCGATAGGTAAGCACGCTCTGTCGAGGAGTCATGAAGGATTTTGTGCTGTAGTGAGTCACGGGTCGGAGTCATCCTCCGAGTTTGTGTCGTCATCCGTACGCCTCGAATTGGCCCGTTCGACGGCGATACTTGGAAGCAGCAGAAGCACTGTCCCGGCCACGAATAGGAGGGCAACAAAGAGATACAAAGCCCAAGTGAGCAACAAATCAATCATTAGTCTACGAGGAGCGATGGAGGCAGACGCGTCTGTAAACGAGCGAGAGCCGACAATATACCCTTCGTAAGAAAACTGAGGGGGTAGCGTGCTCCGATAGAGCGGAAAAACGGCTCTCCGTGTGCAGTCTCTGTCTAGTGCGCCAGCATCACCAGACAGGCGGTGTCACGGAGTCGGTAAGCGGAGCGCAACGGCGAGATTGCGCCGTTCCGCGAAGCATCCGAATCGGCACCCACCTTCTTTACGGAGCGTTCCGTGGTCGCGAATAGAGGACTCGATGACATCGAAACAGGGTGGACACACACCGCTTTCTCCTCGCGCGACGCGAGCGTTCGAGCACCTTCGGCCCCTCGTCGCCGACCGCGACGCCGGGATGCCCGTGACCGACGCGCGCCGCCGGGTGCGCTCGGCGGGCGAAGACCCCGAAGCCGTCGACGAACTCCTGAACAAGGGGTATCTCTACGAAGTCGAAGGCGACGTGTACGTGACGTGAGGGCCGTCGAGCCGACCTGAGCGGCCTGAGCGAAGGCGGACCACCGAACCGGACGCGACGGAGTGCGAGGCCCCACGCCGACCCGCGACCCGCTCGCGGGAGTCAGGGGCGGCTATCCTGTGACACGCGAAGATTTTCGACTATATAGCTCCCGTTCGGCTCGTGAGACGCACGTATCCGTCACGAGAATCGCGAGACTGGGAGGCCACGAGATACTTAGACCGCGAGCGAGACGTGCGGCGTGCATCATGAAGAAGGTCCTCGCACGAATCGGAATCGGCAACGCGACCGTCGATACCGTCCTCCCCTCCGACACCGTCCGCCCCGGCGAGACGGTCGACGCAGAGGTTCGCATCGAAGGCGGGTCGACGGAACAGGAAATCGGGAAGATTCGGTTCGAACTGGAGACCCGCTACCGGACCGAAGAGGGCTACCGAGAGGTCGATATCGCACAGTACACCCTCGCGGAGAGCCTCACCATCCAACCGGACGAACAGGAGACGCGAGACGTGTCGCTCGACATCCCGCACGGAACGCCCGTCACCCTCGGGAACGTCGACGTGTGGGTCGAGACCGAACTCGACATCGAACTGGCCGTCGACCCCGAAGACAAAGACTACCTGAACGTCCAGCCGACGCCGCGGCTGCAGGCCGTCTTCGACGCGCTCGACGACCTCGGCTTCTCGCTGCACAGCGCCGAGTGCGAGGCCGACCCCCACGGCTTTTTCACCTCGACTCGGCGCTTCGTACAGGAGTTCGAGTTCCGACCCACGTCGGGACCGTTCGCCGGTTCGTTGGACGAACTCGAAGTCGTGCCCCGGCCGAGCGAAGACGCGCTGGAACTGTTCCTCGAAGTCGACCGCCGCGGCGGCGTCCTGAGCGAGCTTAGCGACCTGGACGAGCGGACCGTCCAGACGACGGTTCGGACCACCGACGCGAGCGAGGTACGCGACGAACTGGAGTCGCTGATTCGCGCCAACGCCTGACGGCGGCGCACGGGACGAATCACCCCGACTCACTTCCGGCTACCCAACGCTTTTGCGTCGATTCGGCGTATCTCTGCGGGCATGACGACACTCGAAGACATCGACCTGGACTTCGTGCCGTTCGGCGAGACGGGCCTCCAGACGAGCGAACTCCAGTTCGGTACCTGGCGGTTCGGCAAGGAGACCGAACAGGGGAACGTCGAAATCGGCGAGGAGCGCGCGCACGAACTGCTCGACGCCTACGAGGCGGCCGGCGGGCGCTTCATCGACACCGCGGACATCTACGGCGGCGGCGCGAGCGAGCGCTGGATCGGCGACTGGCTCGAAGACCGAGACCGAGAGCGGTTCACTATCGCGTCCAAAATCTACTGGCAGATTCGCGACGGCGACCCGAACAGCCGCGGGACGAACCGGAAGAACATCCGCCATCGTATCGACGCCCTGCTCGACCGCCTCGACACCGACTACGTGGACGTGCTCTACATCCACCGCTGGGACGACGAGACGCCCACCCGCGAGATGATGAAGACGCTCAACGGCCTCGTCGAAGACGGGAAAGTCCACTACCTCGGCGCGTCGACGCTCCGACCGAACGCGTGGAAGGTGGCGAAGGCGAACGAAATCGCCCGCGCCGAGGGCTGGGAGCCGTTCACCGTCGCCCAGCCGCGGTACAACCTCGTCGACCGCGAAATCGAGGGGGATTACTTGGAGATGACCCGCTCGTACGGCATCGCGGTCTGTCCGTGGAGTCCGCTCGGGCAGGGCTTCCTCACCGGGAAGTACACCCGCGAAGACGGCCTCACCGGCGAATCCCGCGCCGCGGAGTCCAGCCGGTTCGAGGAGTCGTATCTGACCGAGGAGAACTTCGACGTGCACGACGAACTCGACGCAGTCGCCGAGGAAGTCGATGCGACGCCCGCCCAGACGGCGCTCGCGTGGCTCATGCACCGCGACGGCGTCACGGCCCCCATCGTCGGCGCGCGCACGATCGAACAACTGACCGAGAACCTCGAAGCCGCCGCTATCGACCTCTCGGACGAGCAGGTCGACCGCCTGACCGAGGCGAAGCCAGACCCCTACGCGGGGCTCTAACCCGGGGCTGGCTGGGCAGTCACACGCCCTCGCGAATCGTTTTGTAGAGATGCGCGAGCGTCTTCATCCCCGCCGCGTTCCGTTCGAGGCTGTAGAAGGGGTGGAGTTTGGGGTTGAACTTCGCCTTGTATCGGTTGATGCGGCGGTTGTTCGCGCCGACGAGGTCGTAGGTCGTCCGCCCGCGGTCCATCGCGTCACGCATGATGTGCCAGTCGAGCAGGTCGTTGACGGCAAGGTCTGTCTCCACGTCGGTCCGCACGCCGCCCTGCCACCGCGACACCGTCCCATTGTAGTCGACGACGAGAATCCCGCCGACGAACTCGCCGTCGATTCGGAGGACGTAGGGGCGAATCTGCCCCTCCGGGAGGGAGGTGTAGAGGTCCCTGACGAACTCCGGTGACGACCGATAAGAGATGCCCTGGGCTTCGTAGCGCGAGGCGACCTGTTCGACGATTTGCTCGATTGCTTCGGGTCCGCCCTCCTCGATGGTGTACGCGTCGTCGGGCGCGTTCCGGACGTTCGACCGGGCGTCGCTACTGAAGCTCATGAGTACGTCGTCGACGCCCGGCGAGAGGTCGACGTGGTAGGTGTACTGCGGCGTTATCGTGTAGTCGTTCCACGAGAAGGCTCTGAGGTCGTCGTACCGACCGTCGAGCCGGATGTGGGTGTAGCGCGGTCGAATCTCGTCGCGGACCCATTCGAGGCAGTCGTCGATGAACTCGTGGTGTCGGCCCTCGCGCTTTCGCTGTTTCATGTGGTCCATGTTCAAGAGGACCGGACCGAGATACGCGACGCGAAGCTCCGGCGGTGGCGAGAACACCGTCGCTATCGGTCCCTTGTCGATGCGGAACATCGGGAACAAGCCGACGACTTCCTCGCCTTTTCGTCCGACGAGCGGAACCAACTCCGCGCCGGCGTGCGCCGCCTGAATCTCCAGCGCGTCGTACTGATGGAACGCGTTGCCATGCGGGGACTGTTCGACGAACGCGTCCCAGCCGTGGACGTCGTCTCCAGTCGCCCGCCGAACCTCGATGCTCATGAGTAAGGTGCCTGAACTGTCGCGTCCGACCCCTTTGTTATGCACCCGTTATGAGGGTTATTTCGGCTGATTCGGACGAATGACAACCGCGTTCCGGCTGGCGTTAGGAATAACTAAACAGAACAAAGAGAGGACATGAAATCAGAGGGTTCGGGTGTTCACGGAGCAAGGAAGGGGGACGGAGGTTGTCAGAACCGGCTGTGCCCGCCGTCGCGGGGACTACCCTCGCGTTTGTAAAACCGGGCCGAAGCCATCGTTTTACGCCGAGAGACCGATATCCGAGTATGACTGGCCTCTCCGAACGCGCCGCGTCGCTCGTGACGAGCGAACCGCTCATGGCGCATCTCGCGACCAGCGTCGACGACCGACCCCACGTCGCTCCCGTCTGGTTCGACTACGTGGACGACCGCGGGGTAATCGAGGTGCTCACCACGGGCCGGAAACTCGCCAACATCCGCGAGAACCCGCGCGTCGCGCTCTCCATCCAGAAGGACGAGAAGGGACAGGCGCAATGGAAGGTGACGGTTCTCGGAACGGCCACCGTCGTCGCCGACGAGGACGCCCTGCGAGACGCCACGCGGCGAATCAACCGGAAGTACGGGGCGGAAGAGTCGGCGTGGCCCGAGAACGAACTCGTCCGAATCTCGGTGGGAACCGCGACGGTCAGCGAGTACTGAGGCGGGGAGTCGAGATACAGAGGCGGGGGAGTCAGACGATTCCGCGTCAGTCGGACGACGGCGCGTCGGTTCGGCCGTCGTCGAACCGCCGAATCTCCCGCGAGAGCCGACCGAGGTCGAACCCGGCGTCCGTGAGTCTGGCGACGACGAGCGACGCCGCCGTCGACACCACGAACGCCCCGCCGAAGGAGGTGAGATACAGCGGGTCGGCGGCGGGGAGCAGCCCGCCGACGACCGGAATCGACGTGATGACGCCGCGGAGGTCGGGGAAGAACGCGAGGCCGACGGCGAGCCCGGTGAGACTGCTCGCGAGCGCGCCGAGGCCGGTGATTCGCGTCGAGTACAGCCCGTAGACGAGCGGGAAGGCGACGGCCGCGCCGAGCAGGTCGGCGAAGAAGAACAGCCGGAGAACGCTCTGGGCCCGGAGACTGACGTAAATCGCGGCGACTGCGACGGCGATTGTGAGCGCCCGTGACCCGAGCGCGAGGCGGCGGTCGCTCGGCTCCGCGAGCAGGCGGGCGAGGTCCGCGGTCACGAGGCTCGAAAGCGCGTTGAACAGCGTGTCGATGGAACTCATCACGAGCAGGAGCGCGAGGAGGACCGCCGCGAGGACGAGCCACTCGGGGAACGCTTCGCCGAGGAGGACGAAGAAGGCGGCGTCGGCGTTGTAACCCGCGCTCGCGGGGTCGGTGACGACGGCGGCGTTGCCGACCGCGACGACGCCGAAGAAGGCGGTGACGAACACGATGGCACCGTTGGCGAGCGCCGCGGTCCGGAAGCTCCGCCCGACCGTCTCCGACGAGTCGGCCGCGTAGATGCGTTGCCACCACGTCTGATTGATGAGTTCCGCGCCGAGGATGGCGAACGCGAGCGCGAGACCGAACTGGAGGCCGGCGACCGCGCCGAGGTCGAGGAGCGCGGGGTTCGTCGCCGTGATACCGTCGATGGCGGCGGCGGGACCGCCGAGCGCGACGAGCGCGCCGACGAACGCGAGCAGTAAGAGTGGGATGACGACGGCCGCCTGGACCGCGTCGGTCGCGATGCTGGCACGGAGGCCGCCGTAACTCGTGTAGAGCAGGACGAAGCCGCCGACGAGGAGCGCGGTCTGCCACTGCGGGACGCCGGCAACGAGCGCGAGCGCGCCCGCGATGCCGGTCAGCTCGGCGGCGAGGAAGATGAACATGTAAAGCGCGCTCACGAGGAGGACGAAAGCGTACATCGCGGTCCCGTAGCGGGCGTGGGCGTACTCGGTCAGCGAGTGGCCCTCGGGGATGAGTTCCCGGATTCGCGGGCCGAGGCGGGCGTAGACGAGCATCGGGACGGCCTCGCCGACCGCGTAGCCGACGACGGCCGCGATACCGAAGCTCGCACCCGCTTCGGGGGCCGAAAAGAGCACCCAGACGCCCATGACGGACGCGACGAGCGTCGCCGTCGTTCGCCGACTCCCCGTAGAGTCGCGGGCGCTGATGAGGTCCTCGACGGAGCCGACGCGGCCGCGGGAGAACCACACGCCGACGCCGGTAAACGCGACGAGCGTCGCGACGGTCAACCCGAGCGCGACGGTCGAACTCACCATCGGCCGTCACCCGGTTGGGAAGACCCGTCGGTCGAGTGTGAGGACGCGGCCGAGGTTGCAGTCGCGGTCGAATCGCCGGACGGAGCCAGTTCGTACGCCTCGTCGAAGAACGCGACCTCCAGTTCGACCGTGCGGCGGAACAACTGTTCGAGCCGCCGTTGTCGGCGCGGTGACGCGGCCGCGCCCTCGCGGTCGAGTTCGGTCCGGAGCCACTCGACGAACGCCGCGAAGTCGTCGATTGCGTGGAGGTCTATCCACTCGGAGAGGTAGAACCGCGAGGGCGATTCGCCGGGATGGGTACCGGCGTCGGCCGCGTCGGTCGCCCACGACAGGTAGACCCACTCGGCAGGGACGAGTACCGCCAGCGTCTCCGCGTACCCGCCCTGCCCCGCGGCGCGTTCGAGGAGGTCGATGAAGGCGCGCGTCGTCGGCGTCGTCTTCGGGTCCGAGTAGACGGACTGGGGCACGTCGAGCGCGTCGAACGCCCGCAGGAAGTAGTCGTCCTCGTCGTCGGTCAGGACGCCGAGGAACGAGACGAGTTCCGACTTCGACTCCATGGTCGGCGCGGTGCCGACGGCGTGGCCGAAGACGCCGACGAGCGTCTCCACGAAGGCGTAGTCCTGCACGAGATACTGCCTGAACACGTCGTCTGCGAGTTCGTCGGCGGCGAGTTCTCGCGTCAGTCGGTGAGCGGTCGCGTCGTCCCACGAGTCGCCCGCGCGCTCGCGGAGCCAGTCGGTAAAGCGCGGGTCCGACCGCGACGCGGCGAACTCGTCGTACGTCTCGGGGGTCGATGAGTCCGCGTCGGGTGAGTCGGGCGAACCAATCGAGTCTGACTGGTCGGCGTCGGTCATAGCGGCCACTCCTCCCGCCGCCACGCGGCGTCCCAAAACAGGTACTCGTACTGCGCCGACGTGCGGAACAGGTCGCGGTAGCGCTCGCGGTCCGACTCGGTCGCGCTCGCGGCCACGTCGTCCATGAGCGCCTTACACCAGTCGGTGAGTTCGGTGAACTCGTCGCCGGCGTACATCTCGACCCACGCGGCGTACTGGTCGTGATCCGGGGTTCCCGCGTCGGCGAGTCGGAGACCGGTCTCGTTGAACCCCCACATACACGGGAGGAGGGCGGCGACGATGTCGCCGAACGAGCCGAGCGTCGCGGTGCGAACGAGGAAGTCCGTGTAGGCCCGGGTCGTCGGTGACGGCGTCGTCGCTTCGAGTTCGTCGGGCTCGATGCCGAACTCGGCGGCGTAACTTCGGTGGAGGTCCATCTCCTCGTTGACAGTCGATTCGAGGAGGCTCGCGAACGTCCCCATCGAGTCGAGCGTCGGAGCCTTCGCGGCCCCGAGCGCGAAGAGGCGGCTGTACTCGACGAGGTAGACGTAGTCCTGCCGCACCCAGTAGCGGAACGGCTCCTCGTCGAGGCTCCCCTCCCCGAGTCGGACGACCATCGGATGGTCGAGGATGGCCGACCAGAACTCGTCGGCCTCGTCGCGAATCGTGTCTGTGAACGCCATGGCGAGTAATCGAAGAAGACGCTGAAAAGAATTATGATAGGGTGGTATTCATTAGTTATTCACGCGGGAGAGCGGGTGTCTCGGGCCATCGTATCGGCTTTGTTCGGCGGGTTCGCCATTCGGTTCGGCTGTTGTCAAGTCCGGATTGTTGGCCAGTTTCGACTGTTTCCGGCCACCGGTGGGTTAGTCGCCCGATTGTCCAGTTGTCCGGTGATTAACGGGGGTAAACGACCCCGGTAGTTTAACACAGATGAGTGTCAACAAATTCACAAGATGTCGCACGTGAACGCCGTCGGGTCCATCGAGATTCAGAACGTCGTCGCTTCAACGGAAGTCCCGGTCGAACTCGACCTCGAACGACTCTCGCTCGACATGAACGGGACCGATTACGACCCCGAGAACTTCCCCGGACTCGTGTATCGAACCCGAGACCCGAAGTCGGCGTGTCTCGTCTTCCGGTCGGGAAAAGTCGTCTGTACCGGCGCGGACAGCGTCGGCGACGTGAGTACGGCCATCGAAACGCTGTTCGACGAGTTCACCGAACTCGGGATACCGATTCCCGACGACCCGGACATCACCGTCCAAAACATCGTTTCGAGCGCCGACCTCGGGGCGGCGCTCAACCTGAACGCGCTCGCTATCGGCCTCGGTCTCGAAGCCGTCGAGTACGAACCCGAGCAGTTCCCCGGACTCGTCTACCGCCTCGACGAACCGAGCGTCGTCGTCCTCATGTTCGGCAGCGGAAAAATCGTGATTACAGGAGCGAAGCGGATTGCCGACGCCGAAGCGGCGCTCGAAGTCGTCGACGAGGACGTTCGCGAACTCGGACTGCTCGGGTGAGCACTCGGCAGGTACTCGGTGGTCGTTGAGAGACGGGGTGGCGTACTGACGTGTTGACGTGGCTGGGAAGACGGTAAACCGGAGGCCGATTCCGTCTCCTTTAGTCTCTGATTCGTTGTTTGTGGTTGTGTTGTTGTATTGTTATGTTATCGTGTTATTGTATTGTTGTGTTGAGTGAGAGAACTAGTAGTTTAGCTACTAGTGATAGTTTGGTGTGTCAGTCGGGAGAACGGCATCACGTCGTTCGATGCGTGTCGAGATGTTGAGGTGCCGAGGTGTCGAATTGCTGATGTGTCGGAGTGTGGTGGCTGTTCTTCGAGAGGCGGGTGTTGTTCACAATTCGTCCGTCTTCGCTCGGGAGGACACACACACCCCCCTCGCGTTTGTAACGGCTACGCCAGTCCCTAGGGGAATTCGACACACCCCCCTCGCGTTTGTAAATCTAGGGGCAAAACCAACCGACAACACCCTGCTCTCCGACCCACCCCCACACCGATTCGCGTTACATTCGCGAGGGTGGTGTGTCTGCACCGCCGCTCCCACCACTCGACGTTACAAACGCGACGGTACTCCCCCGCTCGATTACAAACGCGAGGGTGGTCTCTCGGAGACCGAGTTACAAACGCGAGTGTACCCCCACCGACCCCATCTTCCTCGTGACCGTTTCGGCCGTTACAAACGCGAGGGTGGTGTCTGACGGTCTTACTTGCGCGATGCTACTCGTTGATCGTCGAATCCAAAACCGGGTCCGAAGTACCGTTCAAACGGCCGTATTTGTCGCTGTTACAAACGCGAGTCCACCCCTTCACCTTTATTAGGGGTGAGTATGAATACCGAACTCACATGACATCGGACGAGAGCGAGGGTGGGACTCGCGACCCGTTGTTCCGCTACGACCAGCCCATCTTCGCGAACGAGGATATCCTCAAAATCTCTCATCTCCCCGGTCCCGACAAGATTGTCGGCCGCGACGAGCACATGTCGAAAGTCGCACAGGCGCTCAACCCCGCCATCTTCGGACGCGAACCGACCCATCTGTTCATCTTCGGGAAGACGGGGTCGGGCAAGACGCTCACCGCCCGCCTCGTGAGCGAGCGACTCCAACACGAGGCGGTCCGCGAGGACGTCGACGTCCGAATCGCCGTCATCGACTGCGGCGAACAGCACACCGAGGCGTCGGTCATCAAGACGCTCGCCTCGCAGGTCAACGACCCGTCGAAAAGCGGGATGACGATTCCCGAGCGCGGGCTGTCGACCGGCGACTACTACAACCGACTGTGGCAGGTGCTCGACACCTGCTCCGACGTCACCATCGTCATCCTCGACGAGATCGACATGCTCCGCGACGACGAGGTGCTTCGGAAACTCTCGCGCGCGGGCGAGAATCAAAAGATAGTGGACTCGCGTATCGGCATCATCGGCATCTCGAACAAGATCGACTACCCCGAGGAACTCACGGAGCGCGTCAAATCGAGTTTCGCCCACGACGAACTCGTCTTCCCGTCCTACGACGCGAATCAGCTCCGCGAAATCCTCGAAAACCGGAAGGACGCGTTCAAGCCGGGCGTCCTCACCGACGACGTGATTCCCCTCGCCAGCGCGCTCGCCGCCCAGGAACACGGCGACGCGCGGAAGGCAATCGACATCCTTCGGAACGCCGGCCGCATCGCGCGCAACGAGAGCGCCGAGACCGTCACCGACGACCACGTGCGGGCGGCGAAAGAAAAGAGCGAGGCCGACCGCTTCAGCGAACTCCTCGAAGGGACCGCCACGCAGTCGAAGGCCGTCCTCTACTCGCTCGTGCTCCAGACCGGCGGCCGAAAGACCGCCGAAATCACGACGAACAAGATTTACCGACAGTATCTCACGGTCGCCGACGACCTCGACATGGACCAACTCTCCGAGCGCCGCGTGCAGGAACTCCTGCAGGAACTCGACTTCCTCAACGTCATCCAGTCGGAGGTCCGCGGGCGCGGCCGCGGGCAGGGCGTCCACGGGACCCACCGCCTCCTCGAAGACCCGGACATCGTCAAGCGGGTGCTCCTCCGGGACAGCCGTATCTCCACGCTCGAATAGCGGCGCGCGACACGCGACGCGCACGTTCGTACGAATCCTTCGACGCCTGCGCCCGCGTCGGAAAAAAGCTACCGCACGAACCCTTAACACACGTCCGTCTCTGTCGATAGACGACCGAAACCATGGACGAGGAGTTACTCTCGTTGCTCACGAGTCTCGTCGAAATCGAGACCGAGAACCCACCGGGAGACGAGGCGGCGGCGGCGAACTTCGTGTACGACTGGCTCGAATCCCGAGGCGTCTCGGCGACGCTCATCGAGGAACCGTTCCCCGACCGACCGCAGGTCGCGGCGCGCGTCGGCGACGGCGAGCCCTCGGTCGTGCTCAACGGCCATCTCGACGTGGTCCCGGCGGGCGACCGTGACAAGTGGACGCATCCGCCGTACGAACCGACCGTCAGAGACGGCAGACTGTACGGCCGCGGGAGCGCGGACATGAAGTGCGGCGTCGCTCTCGCGATGCTCGCGACGGTCGAGTTCGCCGACGCGTTCGATTCCGAGGCCCTCGACGGCTCGGTCGTGTTCCACGCCGCCGTCGGCGAGGAGACGGCCGAACCGGGAACGAAGACGCTCCTCGAACGCGGCTACGACGGTGAGTACGGCGTCGTGCTCGAACCGACGGCGCTGCGGACCGCGACGAGCGCGAAGGGGCTCGGATGGTACGAGATTTCCGTCGGCGGCGACCCGTCGCACGCGAGCCGGCCCGACGAGGGGGACAACGCGATTGGGAACGCCCGGCCCGTTCTCGACGCGCTCGAAGCGTACGACGAGGAGATTCGAGCGCGCTCGGACTCGCTCGTCGGCCGCCCGACTGCGACAGTCACGCGGTTCGAGGCGGGGACGAAGGAGAACGTCGTCCCGGAGAGCGCGACGATAACGGTCGACCGGCGGTTCGTTCCCGCGGAGTCCGTCGAGGAGGTCGACGCCGAAATCGACGCACTACTCTCCGACGTCGCGGCCGAACACGACCTGCGCGTCGAGTGGACGCGAACGCGGGTCTACGAGTCCGCGGCGGTTCCGACCGACAGCGACATCGCGACGCGCTTTCGGGACGCGGCCGCCGAGCAGGCGGATATCGACCCCGAACCGTGGGGTATCCGGGCGGCGACCGACGTTCGGAACCTCGTCAACGACGCCGGGATGGACGCGATTACGTGGGGGCCGGGGTCGATGGCGCAGGCCCACGCCTACGACGAGTACATCGAACTATCGGAGGTCGAAGCCGGGTACGACATCCTCCGCACGGCGCTCCGCGGGCTGTTCGAAGCCGGCGGGAACTGAGCACTCGCCCGTCGGACGGGCGGCCCGAAAAAAAGCGGCTGACGGCGACGCCGGTTATTCGACGAGTTCTTCGAACCGCTCGACCGCGGCACTCGCGACCGCCATGTCTTCGGACACCTCGCCGCCGCTGACGCCGACGGTCCCGACGATTTCGCCGTCGACTTCGAGGGGATAGCCGCCGCCGAAGACGACGAGTCGGTTCTCGTCCGTCGTCTGGAGACCCCAGAGCGACTCGCCGGGCTCGGTCGCCTCGGCGAGTTCGTGCGTGGGTGTTTTGAGCGCGGCCGCCGTGTACGCCTTGTTCCGAGAGATGTCGACGCTCGCGAGCCACGCGTCGTCCATTCGGTGCTGTGCGATGAGGTTACCCTCCGGGTTCGCGACCGTAATCACCATTCGCAGCCCCATCGACTCGGCCTCCGCTTCGGCCGCTTCGATGAGTACCTTCGCCGTCTCGAGATTGATTGCATCGGACATATCGCTTCGTCGAAACCGGTCTCGACGGTCCTACTTATACGTGCGCCGCGGGTCTCGGACGGCCTGACGATTTCGCTTCTTTCTCCCGATTTCGGGCGTCTGAGTGACTCTCGAACCACTCGAACGAGAGAACAACAAAAGTAAGAATTTTTATGATTCGTGCCGGCCTCTGGCGAGACTCCATCGGGAAGACGTTCGGTTCGAGGCGAACCGACCCGGTGTCCGGTCAGTCGTACAGCGGGTACTCGTCGGTCAGTTCGTCGACCTTCTGGTCGACGAATCCCTTGACCGACTCGTCGTGCGGCGCGTCGACGATTTCGTAGATGAGGTCGGCGACGGTCCGGCAGGCCTCCTCGTCGAACCCGCGGGTCGTCAACGCGGGCGTGCCGGCGCGAATCCCGCTCGGGTTGAACGCCGAGCGACTCTCGCCGGGGACCGTGTTGGCGTTGAGGACGATACCGACCTCTTCGAGGGCCGCTTCCACGTCTTTGCCGGTCGTGTCCGGGTGGGACGGCCGGAGGTCGACGAGGACCAGGTGGGTGTCCGTGCCTCCGGAGACGAGTTCGAGGCCGCGCTCCTGTAGCCGCTCGCCGAGGGCGGCGGCGTTATCGACGACCTGCGACGCGTACTCCTCGAACTCGGGGGTCAGCGCCTCGCCGAAGCCGACGGCCTTGCCGGCGACGTTGTGCAGTATCGGTCCGCCTTGGAGTCCGGGGAACACCGCGGAATCGACGTCGTCGGCGTGTTCTTCGTCGCACATGATGATGCCGCCGCGACCCGATCGAATCGTCTTGTGGGTCGAACCGGTGACGAAGTCCGCGGTGCCGACGGGAGACGAGTGTTCGCCCGCGGCGACGAGGCCCGTGATGTGGGCGATGTCCGCGAGGTGGTACGCGTCGACCGCGTCGGCCGCGGCCTGCACGCGCTCCCACTCGACCTCTCGCGGGTACGCGGAGTAGCCCGAGATGACGATGTCCGGGTCGAACTCCTCGGCCTTCTCGGCGAGTTGGTCGTAGTCGACGTAGCCGGTCTCGGCGTCGACCTCGTACTGTTCGACCTCGTACGTCTTCCCCGCGACGTTCACCGGATGGCCGTGGCTCAGGTGACCGCCGTGGGTCAAATCGAGCGAGAGAATCTTGTCGCCGGGTTCGAGCACGGCGAGGAACACGCCCATGTTCGCCTGCGACCCCGAGTGCGGTTGGACGTTGACGTGGTCGGCGCCCCAGAGTTCCTTGGCGCGGTCGATGGCGAGCTGTTCGACCTCGTCGGCGTACTCGCAGCCGCCGTAGTACCGGCTTCCCGGGTAGCCCTCGGCGTAGTTGTTCGTCAGTTCCGAGCTTTGGGCCTCCATGACCGCCTCGCTGACGTGGTTCTCGCTCGCTATCATGGCGAGCGTATCGTTCTGCCGCTGGCGTTCGCCCGTCAACGCGTCGGCGACGGCCGGGTCGGTCTCTCGAACGGTGTCGTAAGGCATCGTGGGTGCATCTCGACTCTGCGGTATAACGCTTCGCCGACCCCCCGAGACGACGGCGGAACGACACACTAGAACCACAACGTGACAAGACACGTATGTTCTGTGTTCGGGTCGATACGCGTGGTAAGTGCCGCTTGGATATCTTCGAAAGATAACCCGAACTGGGTTCGCTAACGGCCAAAATCGACGTATTATCTGTTCAGTTTCCGCCAAGACGAGCGCCGGCTAGCGATAGCTCTATATTGGAACTTCGTCACGTTTCTCACATACCGTGCTAAGAACTATCACAGACTACGGAAAGTCCAGGAATCGAGGGGACACGCGCGTGTCGTCCCGTCGCGCCGTTCGCCCGGTCGCCGAGGTGAGCCGCCGATGAGTGAGGCCGAGTCTCTCCCGGTACAGTACAGCGACATCGAGCGCGCGCGCGAGCGACTCGAAAACGAGCGCGTCGTCAAGCGGACGCCGATAGAGCGGAGTACCTCGCTCGGCGACCTCGTCGGCGCGGACGTCTACCTGAAGATGGAACACCTCCAGTGGACGGGGTCGTTCAAGACGCGGGGCGCGTACAACAAGATTCGACAGGATACCGACCGCGGAATCGACGAGTTCGTGGCCGCGAGCGCCGGCAACCACGCGCAGGGCGTCGCGCTCGCGGCGACCGAGTGCGGGGCCGACTCCACGGTCGTGATGCCGGAGAACGCCCCGCAGACGAAAATCGACGCGACGCGCGACTACGGCGCTTCGGTCGAACTCGTCGGCGAGGACTTCCAGGAGACGATGGCGTACGCTCAGTCGCTCGCCGAGGGGTCGGACGCCGAGTTCGTCCACGCGTACGACGACTGCGACATCGTCGCCGGGCAGGGAACGCTCGGCGTCGAGATGTACCACGACCTCCCCGAGATGGACACGGTGGTCGTCCCCATCGGCGGCGGCGGTCTCATCTCAGGTATCGCCACCGCCATCAAGCACCACGACCCCGACATTCGCGTCGTCGGCGTGCAGGCCGAGGGCGCGGAGACGGTCCACGAGAGCCTCGACAAAGGCGTCCCCGTGACGCTCGACGACACGAACACCATCGCCGACGGCATCGCCACCGGCGGCATCTCCGAGTTGACGCTTCGAACCATCGAGGAACACGTCGACGAGGTCGTCACGGTCTCAGACGGGGAAATCGCGGAGGCAATCCTCCTCTTGCTCGAACGCGCCAAGCAGGTCGTCGAGGGCGCCGGTGCCGCCTCCGTCGCCGCCATACTGAGCGACGACCTCGACGTCGAGGGCGAGACCGTCATGCCGCTTCTCTGCGGGGGAAATCTGGATATGACGATGCTCCAGACGGTGCTCGTCCACGCGCTGACCAGCCGTCGCCAGACGCTCCGTCTCCGGGTTCGAATCCGGGACGAACCCGGCGAGATGGCGCGGCTCTCCCGGCTCATCGCCGACCGCGACGCGAACATTCACGACGTTCGCCACGTCCGCGCCGTCGACGCCCTCGACGTCGGCGAGGCACACCTCCTGTTCCGCATCGAAACGAAAGGGGCCGAACACGCGGCGGCCGTCGTGGACACGATAGAAGACGCGGGTTACGCGGTTGACGACGTTTCGGCCCGGCGATAGCCTCGCGTCGGCCATCGGGCTCGGTCTCGGTCTCTTTCCGCCGCTTGCCTACAAAAATAATATTTTTGACACGTTGTGTGAGTCCGGACGGAACACACCTTGAACGACGGGCGTACCGACGCCCTCCCCACGAACCGAGTCATCCACCGGACGACGCGCCCGCTACGTCTCTCCGGCCGATTGCCTGATGCGCGCCACGACGTCCTCTCGACTCACGTCCGGGTCGTCGTCGGTCGTGAGTCGGCCCATCACGAATTCGAGCAGGTCGAGGTCTTGGAGCAGGTCGAGCGCGTCCATGCGTTCGAGGTCGAGCGCCTTGCCGAACTCGTAGACGGTCTTGGCGTCGTTGGCGGCGTCGGCGAGTTGGCCGATTGTGACGGACTCGGGGAGGCCGATGCCGTCGGCGAGCGCCTCGGGAGACCCGTCGCCGTCCGTCGCGGGCGTCGGTGGTCGCTCGACGCCCGTCGGTTCGCCGGCGAGCGACGTTTCGTACGACGAGGGCTCGTGGACGCCCTGGTCGATCATGTACCTGCGGACCGTCTCGTCCGTCACGTCCATCTCGAAGGCGTCGGCCATCCGCTCGAACGTGTCGTACCGCGCGTACACGGCTTCGAGGTACGTCGTGTCTTCGAACGCCGGCACGTTCGGATTCCGAACGGCTTCGGGTAGTTCGGTATCTGCATCGGCATCGTCGTCGGCTGTCTCGGTTGAACTCGTCGTCGGCGCATCGGTCGCGACCGTGACGACGATCGCCGGGTCGCCGTCGAGCGAGACGTCCGCGGCGTCGACGGCGACGTGCTCGTGGTCGCTCGGCAGGACGTCGTCGACGCCGAGCGTGAGGCCAATCGACCCGTCGGATTCGAGCGAAGCCCCGTGGATTCGAACGGGCGCGTCGCCGTCGGCGTCCGACGAGAGCGCGAACTCGACGTCTGCGGACGCGCCCGAGTCCGTAACCGCCACGGACGACTCGCGGACGCTCGCGGCGTCCGTCCGCTCGCACTCTTCGAGGAATTTGCCCAGTCGCCGAAGCGATGTGCCCACACTCATTGTCCGTCTCGACGGACGCGCCGGGCCCCCCTGAAAAGCGGTGTGGAATACTGAGTCAGTTTATATAGCCCCACAGAATATGCGGCGAAAACTATAAACAAGGATCTGATGTTCAAACTACTATATCGTGCCCATGAGACACGCTTCTGTCGCGAACGTCGAAACAACTTCGCGAAATTCAATCGAACCGGCAGTCTGGTTCTCCCGGTGTCGAATCTCTTTATCTACGAGGTGATGATACGATGAGTCTGATAACCGTTGCCGACATCGCGCACGACGACCTCGCGCTGACGCCGACGATTCAGTCGGAGGCCGCGAGCGAGATAGACGTCATCTCTCAATCCGCAACTGACCCCGAGACCGGCCTGTTTTTCTTCGTCGTGAAGGGCGCGGACGTCTCGGCGTTCGAAGCGGCGTTAGAGGTTGACCACACGGTCAGCGACTGGCAGCTCGTCTCCGAGCGGGAGGAGTCGGCGGTGTATCGCATCGGACACACGTCGGACACGATTCTCCTCTCGCCTATCATCACGGAACTCGGCGGGCTCATGCTCGACGCGTGCAGCAACGACACGGCGGGCTGGCGGGTCCGGCTCCAGCTCTCGGACCGCGAGGCGCTCTCGGAGCTGTGGGAGTACTGCGAGTCGAACGGCATCACCTTCGAGCTGAACCGGATGTTCCGACAGGACGGCTGGATGAACGGCGAGCCGAGCAAACTGACCGACGCCCAGCGCGACGCGCTCGTCGCCGCCTACGAACACGGCTACTTCGAGGAGCCCCGAGAGGCGGCGCTAGACGACCTCTCGGAGGTACTCGACATCTCGCCGACGGCCGTCAGCGGACGCATCAGGCGGGGGACCGCGGAGCTGGTCGAGTCGATTCTCCTCGACGAGTGACGGGGTGACGCCCCGCAGAAAAGGTGTGGGCGTCAGACCACGAGGACGTAGTCGTCCCGCGGTTCGTATATTTCGCCGCTCATCCGCAGGTCGCGGACGGCGTCGAGCGTTTCGCCGATGGCGACGCCGTTGTCTGCGAGCGCCGCGGCGAGTCGCCCGAGTTCGACGCCGTCGGGGTGGGTCTCACCGAGTTCGGTGAGCGCCGTTTTCACGTCGCTGCTCTCGGCCTCGACGTCGAACGCGACGCGCTCCCACTCGACGTCGTGGCCGGTGACGTTCGCGTGTCGCCGGTACAGTTCGACGGCGTCGTTCGGCTCCGTGACGGAGACGTGGAGGTCGCACGCCGGGCAGGTGACGACGCCGGCGCGTGGTTTTTCGGCTAGTTTGGCATCCTCGTCGTCAGGCATTGTAAGCGTCCTGTGCGAGGCGGTGCAGTTTGTGGACGGTGTGTTCGTTCGGACCGAGCTGTGCCTGCCCGAGCGCGCCAGACGTGAGTCCCTCGTACTGCCGTTCGACGAGTTCGAAGTCCTCCTCTTGGAGCTGTCGGCTCGTCTGGACGAACTTCTCTTCTTCTTCCGACAGGTCGGAGTCGCGGAAGTAGTAGTCCGCGATGAGTTGGAAGCGCCCCTCGTCGATGGGGTCGATGATGTACGTGCCGTAGCCGTCGGCGGTGCCGTACATGTTGACCGTGAAGTTCGGCCAGAAGTAGTAGAACTTGGCCTCGTGTTCGGGGTGGATGCGCATCTCGTCGTCGACGTCCTCTTTGTGCTTGTAGTGAAGCACCCAGTGGTAGTCGTTGACTTCGAGTTCGGACTCCATGAGTTCGAGCCCCTGCACCCAGTCTTGGTGGTTCGCCTGACAGTGGTCGCACTCGGAGTAGTTCCCGCTGAACGTCTTCCAGTTGCACTCGACTTCGGAGACGTAGCGCCGGGCGTGTTCGTACTCGCCGAGCGGCAGGTCCTCGAGTTCCGTCTTCATCGACCCGGCCTGTTCGGCCAGCGAGAGGCTCGGTTCGTCCTCGAAGTTGACGAACACGAGCGGCCCGATGGCGTCCGTGTTGACCTCCATGAGCCCGTTTTCTTCGGGGTCGAGTTCGCTGACGGCGTCGTCGTCGAGGTCCGGGTTCAGGCTCGCCTCCTCGAAGCTCTTGGGGGTGCTCTGGAGCGACCCGTCGAGTTCGTACGCCCAGAGGTGGTACGGGCAGGTGATTCGATTGAGGGTTCCGGTGTCGGTCATCGGCGTGTCGTCGAGCATCTTCGACCCGCGGTGGGCACAGACGTTGTAGAACGCCCGCACGTCGCCCTCGCCGTCGCGGGTGACGATTATCTGCTTGTCACCGATGGTTCGCGTGAAGTAGTCGCCGGCGTCCGGGATGTGGGTCTCGTGGCCCGCGTAGACCCAGTACTGACCGAACACTTTCTCCTTTTCCATCTCGTGGACCTCCGGGTCGGTGAAGTACCTCGCCGGCAACGCGTTCGTTTCCGCGGTGATGTCGGCACTTACCGCACCGATCTCGTCACGATTGTTGTTCCACCGTGTCATGGGAGGAAGAAACACACATCTGTGGAAAAGGATTCGTCGGGAATAGTTGACCCGTATAAGTGGTGGTGGATATCCGAGAGCGGTCGCCGTTCGGCCGCCAGCGTCGCTCTCGGCGGGCCGGGCGTCGCTCCCTTGAAAAAGGGGCTCCGTGATACAGGTCAAGAGTGAAGGGGGGATGTTCCGAAGCGTCGGACACAATGAGTGTCCGCGACGACCGATACGACGTCGCCGTCGTCGGGGTCGGCGGGATGGGAAGCGCGACCGCGTACCACCTCGCCGACCGCGGCCTCGACGTCGTCGGTCTCGAACGCTACGACATCCCTCACTCGCAGGGATCGTCTCACGGCATCACCCGCATCATCCGCCGCGCGTACTACGAACACCCCTCGTACGTCCCGCTCATCGAGCGGGCGTACGACCTCTGGGACGACCTCGCCGAGGAGACCGGCCGCAAGGTCATCCATCGAACCGGCTCCATCGACGCCGGACCGGAGGACAACGACGTGTTCGCCGGCTCGAAACGCTCCTGTGAGGAACACGACATCCCGCACGAGGTGCTGACCGGGGCGGAGGTCAACGAGCGGTTCCCCGGCTACGAACTCCCCGAGGAGTACCGCGCGGTCTATCAGGAAGACGGCGGGTTCATCGTCCCCGAGCAGGCGATTATCGCGCACACCGAGGCGGCGCAGGCCCGGGGTGCCGAGATTCGCGCCCGCGAACGGGTCGAAGACTGGGCGGAGACGAACGACGGCGGGGTGCGCGTCCGCACCGACCGCGGCGTGTACGTCGCGGACGCGCTCGTGCTCGCCGCGGGCGCGTGGAACTACAAACTCGCCGACGCGCTCGATGGGCTCGCAATCCCCGAGCGACAGGCGCTCGCGTGGTTCCAGCCCGAGTCGCCGGCGACGTTCGCGCCCGAGGAGTTCCCCGTCTGGAACCTCAGCGTCCCCGAGGGCCGGTTCTACGGGTTCCCGGTCCACGACGTGCCGGGGTTCAAACTCGGCAAGTACCACCACCGCGACGAGGAGGTCGACCCCGACGACTTCGACCGCGAGCCGAACCGCGCCGACGAGGCGATACTCCGGGACGTCACGGAGAAGTACTTCCCGGAGGCCGCGGGGCCGACGATGTCGCTCGCGACGTGCATGTTCACGAACTCGCCGGACGAGCACTTCATCCTCGACACGCTGCCGGACCACCCGCAGGTCGCCGTGGGAGCCGGCTTTTCGGGACACGGCTTCAAGTTCGCCAGCGTCATCGGCGAAATCCTCGCCGACCTTGTCGTCGAAGGCGAGAGCGACCTGCCGCTCGACATGTTCTCGCTCGACCGGTTCGAGTGACGACGGGCGGCCGAGCTTGCCGCTCGTCAACCGATTCGGCGATATAACTTTCGTAACTTTTCTTCATTTGCGTATAAATGCCACTATTATCGAAGCCGACTTGTTATGATGTGTAATACCGATGGGATGGTTGAATCGTGAGGGGTGTGGTCTCGTGTCATGGTCAGAGCGGACGCGTCGAAGCCGATGCGGACCGTCTCTCGACGGTGACAGCGGGTGGCCCCAAAGCGGGGAAACGATATGAACGAACACGAACTCAGGCGGCGGTTATCAACGGAGGCTGTATCGAATGACGAATAGCAACGATTCGTCCGACCGGTCGACGAACGACTTGCAGGCGGACGTATTCTACCCCGAGACGGAGCGCGAACCCGGCGACGGAAACATCCAGCGGTGGGGGCTCGATATCCATCCCGTCGTCTTCCCGGCCGCGCTCTTGGTCATCGGCGTCTTCGTCGCGGCGACGCTCATTCTCGGCGAGCAGGCGGCGAGCGTCTACTCGGCCGTCAGGGGCTTTTTCGAGGGTAACTTCGGGTGGTTCTTCCTCCTGTCGGTGAACCTCTTTATTGTGGTCTTGGGGTACTTCGCGCTGAGTAAGTACGGAAAGATAACGCTCGGCGGTGTCGAGGCCGAAAAGGAGTTCAGCGACTTCTCGTGGATGGCGATGCTGTTCAGCGCGGGCATGGGTATCGGGCTCATGTTCTACAGCGTCTCGGAGCCGCTGTACTACTTCACCAACGTCCCCGGCTTCTTCGACGCCGAGGCCGGGTCCGGCGGTGCGGGCATCGCGGCGATGACACAGACGTTCTTCCATTGGGGATTCCACC
Source organism: Haloferax marisrubri (assembly GCF_001469875.2). Classification (GTDB taxonomy): domain Archaea; phylum Halobacteriota; class Halobacteria; order Halobacteriales; family Haloferacaceae; genus Haloferax; species Haloferax marisrubri. The sequence continues at coordinate 31,982 of NZ_LOPW02000018.1, forward strand.
CGTGGGCAATCTACGGTCTCGTGGGACTGGGGCTCGCGTTCTTCTCGTTCAACAGGGGGCTCCCGCTCACCTTCCGGTCGATTTTCTGGCCGCTCCTCGGCGAGCGAATCTACGGCTGGCCGGGCCACCTCATCGACCTCGTGTCGGTGTTCGCGACGCTGTTCGGCCTCGCCACGTCGCTCGGCCTCGGCGTCGCACAGATAAACACGGGCCTGTCGTACATCCTCGGCGAGAGCATGCTCGGCGTCCTGAGCGTTCCGAACAACACGGGGATGCAGATCGGGCTCATCGCCGTGATTACTCTCATCGCCACCGCCTCCGTCGCGGCCGGCCTCGAAGACGGCATCCGGCGTCTGAGCACGCTGAACGTCTTTCTGATGTTCGTCCTGTTGGCGTTCGTGCTCGTCGCCGGCGCGACGATGAGCATCTTCGGCGCGTGGGTGCAGGGTCTCGGGAACTACTTCAGCGACTTCCTCTCGCTGGCGTTTTTCACCGGGACGCTCGGCGACGGCGCGTCAACCGTCAACGGCTGGACGGTGTTCTACTGGGCGTGGTGGATTGCCTGGTCACCGTTCGTCGGCATGTTCGTCGCGCGCATCTCGAAGGGGCGGACGGTCCGCGAGTTCGTCTTCGGCGTGTTCGTCCTGCCGTCGCTGTTCTCGACGGTCTGGCTCTCGGCGTTCGGCGGGAGCGCGCTGTTCAACTCGCTTCAGGGTAACGGCGCGGTCCTCGCGACCTACGGCGAGGCCGGACAGACGGTCGCGATGTTCGCGCTCCTCGAACAGTTCCCGTTCAGCGCCGTCACGGGACTGCTCGCCGTGACGCTCGTGGTGACGTTCTTCGTCACCTCCTCCGACTCGGGGTCGCTCGTCGTCGACCACCTCACGTCGGGCGGCAAGCACAACGTGCCGCGGACCCAACGCATCTTCTGGGCGGTCGTCGAGGGTCTCGTCGCGTCGCTTCTCCTCTACGGCGGCGGCCTCGGCGCGCTCCAGACGGCGGCCATCGCGACGGGGTTCCCGTTCGCCGTCGTCCTCGTCGTCATGTGCTACACGGTCTATCTCGGTCTCGACAAGGAGTACGAACTCCTGCAGTCCGAGGAGTTCGCCGAGCGAATCGAGAACTTGGCGGACGATGACATCGACATCGACGTCGGTCGCTCTCGGATGTCGGTCGTGACCAACGTCCAAGAGAACCCCGGCACGACGGACGACTAACGACGGGGTCACCGAACCGATGACTCGATACTATCGATGAACGCGCTCGCTGTCGTTTCGGCGGCGTTCGCGGTTCTCCTTTTCGTCGTTGCGCTGTTCGCGATGACGGTCGGTGAGCTACGGGGCGCGGGTCTCGCGTTCCTGAGCGCCAGCCTCGTCATCTACCTCAGAGAGAAGTACCTCGTCGGCGAGTGACGCTCGTCGGAGAACGCGCCCCGTTGGCGAGTGACGCTCGCTGACGAACACTATTCGTTGGCGAACAATTCTCGCCGGTGAACGTTCCTCGTCCCGTGCCGAGACCCGGCTCTCGTCACCCCCCGGTACGTATACACCTCAGATAGTGGACCCGGAGAGATATCCGGGGGCCGCGGTCACTACTGTTTGGTATATGAGCACATGGTCTACGTTTCCCGAACGCGCCGGAACGGTCGTTGTCGGGGCCGGCTGTGTCGGTTGTAGCGCGGCGTATCACCTCGCCGAGTCGGGTCGCGAAGACGTCGTCGTCCTTGACCGGGGTCCGCTGTTCGAGACGGGGGGGTCGACCTCTCACGCCCCCGGTCTCGTGTTCCAGACGGCCGGGAACAAACTGATGACGGAGATGGCGTCGTACACGCGCGACCTCTACGACGGGTTCGGCGACTTCCGGACGTGCGGTGGAATCGAAGTCGCCTACTCCGAAGCGCGCTGGGACTTCCTCAAACGCAAGCGCGAGTGGGGACAGTCCTACGGCATCGACGAGGGCGAACTCCTCACGCCCGAGGAGGTCGAAGCGCGCGTCCCGCAGATAAACCCCGACGTCATCTACGGCGGGTACTACGTCCCGTCGGACGGGAAGGCTGACGCCGTCAGCGCCGCCGAGTCGATGGCGGAGGAGGCGCGCGAGGCCGGCGTCGAGTTCTACGGCAACACCGAGGTCACGGACATCGACATCTCTGACGGCAGTATCGACGCGGTCGACACCGAACACGGCCGAATCGAGGCCGACGAGGTGCTCGTCGCCACGAACATCTGGGGGCCGCTGTTCGGCGAGATGGTCGGCACGGACATCCCGCTCGTTCCCTGCGCGCACCAGTATCTCGTCTCCGACGAACTGGACGAACTCGAAGGCGCAGAGCGCGAAATCGAACAGCCGCTCCTCCGGCATCAGGACCACTCGCTGTACTACCGCCAGCACGGCGAGAGCTACGGTATCGGCTCGTACAACCACGAGTCGCTCCTCGTCGACCCGGCGGATATCTACGGCCCGGACAAGCTCGACGACCTCGGACTCGAATACCCGTCGCTCCGCGAGTTCACGGAGGAGCACTTCTACGAGAACACCCACCCGGACCACGACCGGTCGGCCTTCGACGCCGCCAGCGAACTCGTTCCCGGCTTCGAGGACTGCGAGTGGACCTCCGCCATCAACGGCATGTTCTCGTTCACGCCCGACGGCATGCCCATCCTCGGACCGGACGAGGACACGGACGGACTCTGGTGGGCGCTCGCCGTCTGGGTCACGCAGTCCGGCGGCGCGGGCGACATCGTCGCCAGCTGGATGGAAGACGGAACGCCGCGACTCGACGGTTCCCGAGTCAACGCTTCCGGCGCGCACGTCTCCCGGTTCCAATCGCACACGGGCAGTCGAGAGTACACCTACGGGCGCGGCGCACAGCAGTACCGCGAGGTGTACCAGCTCATCCACCCGCGCGAACAGCCGGACGGACAGCGGGCCCTCCGCCGGAGCCCGTTTTACGACCGGCAGGCCGACCTCGGCGCGGAGTTCTACGACAGCGACGGCTGGGAGGTCCCGCAGTGGTACGAGTCCAACGAGACGCTCCTCGAAACGTACGACGTTCCGGACCGTCCCGACTGGCTCTCGCAGAACTGGTCGAAGGTCCACGGCGCGGAACACCAGCACCTCCGCGAGAAGGTCGGCATGGTCGATATGACGACCTTCACGCCCATCGAAGTGACGGGGCCGGGCGCGCTTGAGTTCCTGCAGGGGCTCCTGACGAACGACATGGACGTCACGCCGGGCCGGATGCGCTACTCGGCGATGCTCAACGAAGACGGCGGCGTGCTCGCCGACCTGACGGTCGCTCGCCTCGGAGACGAACGGTTCGTGCTGTTCACCGGGGGCGGAAGCTCGGCGACGCTCCACTCGCGGTGGGTCAAAGAGCACGCGCCCGACGACGGCTCCGTCGACGTGACCGCGCACGTCTCCAGTCGGACCGGCATCGGCGTCTTCGGACCCGACTCCCGGAAGGTGCTTTCGGATCTCGTCGAGGCCGACCTCTCGAACGACGAGTTCCCGTTCTACTCCGCACAGGAGACCTACCTCGGAAGCATCCCCGTGACCATGCTTCGACTCTCGTACGCCGGCGAACTCGGCTGGGAAATCTACGCCCCGACCGAGTACGGGAGCCAGCTCTGGGACGCGATTCGAGAGGCCGGCGAGGAGTACGACATCGCACCCGTCGGCTGGGCCGCGCTCGATTCGACGAGCATGGAGAAAGGATTCCGTCTCTGGGGGACGGACCTCACGCCCGAACACAACCCGTACGAGGCCGGCATCGGCTTCGCGGTCGACCTCGATACCGACTTCGTCGGGAAGGCGGCGCTCGTGGAGGACAAAAACGACGACAGCCCGAGCGACCGAATCGTCCCGATAACGCTCGACGAGGAGGAAGCCGTCGTCGACGCGGGCCACCCGGTGTTCGCCGACGGCGAGGTCATCGGCTACTGCTGCCGGGCGGACTACGGCTACACTATCGACGCCGGCATCGCGTACGCGTACCTCCCCGAGGAGTACGCCAGTTCGGGGCAGGACGTCGAAATTCGGTACGAGGGCGACGCCTACCCCGCGACGGTCCGGTCGGGGCCGCTTTTCGACCCCGACCGCGACAAGATGATTCGGTGAGCGCCGGTTCCTCTCGCGTCACCGTCTCCGCTTTCCTTTGAATCGTCGGCCCCGTCGAACCCCTCCGTCGCTGCTACCGTATTGCGGCCGTGCTGACGTCGGGATGCGTGGAAATCACACACTAGTGTTACACTACTCTAGCGCTGTCACGGTCGGTGCGCTCCCGCTGTCGTTCCGCACGTGTTCTGTCCGGCGCTAAGAAGTTTGACAGAGACGGATTATCTGAATTATTCGGAGCTCTCGTCCTCGACGCCGCGCTGTTCGAGGACGCGTTCGACGATTTCTTCGGGATGTTCGGTCGCCACGCCGAGCGCGGCGTTGTGGAGTTCGCTCTTCGTGACGCCCTTGAGTCCGTGGTCGCGGGTCAGTTCGCGCTCCACGTCGTAGGTGATGATGTCGTCGAACTCGTCGGCGACCGCTTCGAGCACGTACAGCGCCTTGTGGACGGTCTCGTCGAACTCGAAGGCGGGGAGCTCGCGGGGGTCGGCCGACTCGACGGACTCCGACGCTGACTCGTCTTCCGATTCGGCCGCGTCGTCGGTGCCGGCGTCTTCGGTCGCTGGTTCGGGTTCAGGTTCGGGTTCCGACGCGGATTCCCCGCTTCCCATCGCGGCGTCGAGGTCGCCGAAGGGGTCTTCGCTCATCGGGCCACCTCGCCTTCTTCGACGATTTGCGCGAGTTCGTCGTAGCACGCCAACTGGTCGCAGGTGCTGTCGTAGTCCCGCAGCGGCATGTGCTCGCGAATCGACGCGTCGATGGCCGAGCGGTGCCGAATTCCGGGCTTCGGCAGGTCGCCGTCCCACTCACCGTTGTCGATGGCCTCGAACACCTCCGGGTCGGTGTACGCGAAGTTCGGGAGCTTCGAGGCGATGTTCGGCTTCGAGACGAGCTCCTCCACGAGCCGTCTCGTCGGGCGGTCGTGGTCGATTCGGTCCCGTAGGTCGGTCGGCACGACCGCGAGGATTTCGAGGTCGAAGTGTTCGCGCGCGGGCGTGATGAGCCGCTTGACGGTCTTTTCGAGCCCCGAGAGCGCCCCCGACTCGGGGCGCATCGGCAAGACGAGGTTCTGCGTGGCGTACAGCGCGTTGTCGTTGAGCTTCCCCCGCGCCGCGGGGCAGTCCACGACGACGTAGTCGTAGTCGTCGCCGAGAAGCGGGTCGATGACGCGCTGTTTGAGCCGCGCCGACCCCATCATCACGCCGCCGAGATCGGACTCGACCTGTTCGATGCGGTCGTTCGACGGGAGGAGGTCGATCTCGAACTCGGTCTCCAAGATGAGCTCTCGCGGCTCCAACTCGGCGTCGTCGAGGAGCACGTCGCCGAGATGCGCTTCCGAGTAGAACTCCTCGCCGAAGCCGAGGCCCGTCGTGGTGTGTCCGTTCGGGTCGAGGTCCACGAGCAGTACGTCACTTCCCCGGTGTGCGAGTTCGCGGGCGAGGTTGATGGAGGTCGTCGACTTGCCGATACCGCCTTTGAGGAGACAGACGCTGACTGCACGTGACATGATGGGGATATCCGTGATAGCGAGATTCTCGGCGTAGTTGAAATAATTATGGTTACTCCCGCTCTTTGAGCAACTCGGATTATCTAAATAAGCCAAATAATCTAACTTTGGAGTTGCGCCGGTTCGCCCTTGCCTCGGCTGGCGGCCCGAATTGTCACCGGCAGTAGCTATTTGAGTCCGTTGTGTGCAGGTGAATTCGTGACAGATTGGTTGCCCGACCGAGGTCTGCGCACCCCCGAACTCTCGTCGCAGACGGTGACGCTCGCGGTCGCCGCCGCCCTGCTCTTGGCGGTCGTCGGCCTCCACCCCGTCTCCGTTCTCCCGGTCCGGTCGCAGTACGCGCTTTCGGTTTTCGTCGTCGCGCTCCTGCTCTGGTTGACCAAGCCGGTTCCGTACGCGATTTCGAGTCTGGCCTGCGTCTCCCTGTTGTACGCCCTCGGCGTCGTGGACTCCTTCGAGGCCGCGGTCAGCGGCTTCACCTCCTCGCTCGTGTACTTCCTCCTCGTGTTGTTACTCCTCGGCAACGCGGTCCGGTCGGTTGGGTTGGACACCCGGTTAGCGAACCGACTGCTGTCCCCGGACAGCACCCCCCGCGGGACGTTTCGCTCCATCGCGCGGAACGTCCTCGTGCTGGCGCTGTTCATGCCGTCGGCGATGGCCCGCGCGGTCGCGTTCATCCCCATCGTCGAGGAGGTGACTGAGGAGTTCGACCTCCCGTCGGGAAGCGGGTTCGAACGCGCGACGTATCTCCTCTTGGGCCACATCAACCCCATCGCGTCGATGGCGCTCATGACCGGCGGCGGGATGGCGCTCGTCACCTCGGGCATCCTCGCGACGAGCGTCCGACCGCTCTCGTGGGTCGAATGGGCGGTCCTGATGGTTCCGCCCACGGTGGCGCTCTACGCGCTGGCCGCCGCGGCCGCCGGTCTCCTCAACGCCGTCGACGCCGACTCGACCGTCGACCCCGGCGCGTCGGGGATTGCGGATGCGTCCGCCGACGGCGAGTTGACTCGCGAACAGGGACTCGTCGCCGCGGTGATGGCCGGGACTGTCCTCGCGTGGGTCGTCGGGTCGTTCGTCGGGATTCCCGAGATTCTCCCGGCGGTCGCCGCGGTCACCGTCCTCGCGCTTCCGGGGGTCGACGTCATCGACGCCGACGACGTCAAGGGACTCAGCTGGGGCGTCCTCTTTCTCATCGGCGCGACGCTGTCGATTCTGGACGCCTTGGAAGCGACCCAAACCATCGCGCTCGTCGTCGACCTCCTCGCGCGGTTCGTCCCGTTCGGGGCGTTCAGCCACTGGCAACTCGTCGGACTGCTCCTCGGGTTCGCGGTCGCCGTCCGCGTGCTGTTTTCGACCGGGTCGGCCGCCATCGTGGTGATTCTCCCCATCGTACTGCGGTTCGCGGAGACGTTCGGCGTGACGCGGCTCTACCTCGGACTCGCGGTCCTCCTCGTCGTGGGGTCGACGACGATTCTCCCGTTCAACACGACCGCCGTCCTCGTCTCGCTGGACCGCGGCCCGCTGACAAACCGGGACGTGACGCTGTTCGGACTCGTGACGATGGGCCTGTCGCTCGTCGTCGTGACCCTCTCGTGGCTCTTCTACTGGCCGCTCGTCGCCTGAGTCGGCGACCGGTCCGCGCCCGTCCGCGTGAACCCGCCCGGTATCGCCGCCCGTTGCGGCAACCACCTGGCTATTTGTGGGTGAACGGTATCTGCCCGGTACGGGTGAGTTCGCATCTTACGTGTTGAGTTTACGACGGCACCGACCGGCGTCATGTCGAAGATAGACCGCCGTCTGCGAGACGCCCGGAGCATCGAGTTGGACAACGCGTTTTACGTCGAGGACGGGACGTGGATCGAGTCGCTCACCATCGCCTCCAACGGTCCCTTCGACGTGGAGTCCCTCCTCGCCGACATCTCGGGCGTGACCGTCTTCTACGACGAGGAGATTCCGACCGCCTCGACCGACGTGCAGATACGCCGAGTGACGATTCTCGCCAACGAGTCGTACCCGTTCATCCTCGGACTGGTGCTCAGACAGGAGACGATTCCGAACCGCATCGTCCTCCAAGACGGCGTCTTCGAGGTCGTCGCCACCGCACAGGACTGGGACCACTTCAGGGAACTCGCCGACGAGATTCAGGAGACGCTCGGGGAGTTCGAACTCCGCTCCGTGACGCAGGACGAAACCCCCGGCGAACCGCTCGACAGCGGCCGATTAAAGGAGGTGTTAATCTCCAAGTTGACCGACGACCAACTCGCGGTTCTGGAGACGGCGTTCAACCACGGCTACTTCCACATTCCCCGGGAGACCTCTGAGACCGAACTCGCCGACGAACTGGGCATCGCTCAGTCCACGCTGAGCGAACGACTCCGGACCGCGGAGCGAAATCTGCTCGAACTCATCTACGGGCCGCGACAGGAGTAGCGTTGCACGTGCTGGTGAATGTTGCCGCTTTTCACCGGCCCAGTATATAAAGAACGATAGATATCGGGGCGTATCGGGAACAGCACCATGGAAGATACTCCATAACAAGCGGTCGCAATGTCGGAGAAAAATCGTGATAGTTCGGGTGTCGAACGTGGAACTGGCCTCACGCGGCGCGACTACGTGGCGGCGACGGCGACCGCCCTCGGCGTGACCGGACTCGCGGGGTGTACCGGTGGCGGCGGCAACGGGAGCGGCGGGAGCGACGGCGGGTCGAGTCTCACCCCCGACGTTCCGTCCGGGACCCCGGAGACGGTCGAGACGAAGTACTGGCGCGAGTGGGAGACCATCGACGCCGACGAACCGCCGCTCGACTACAGCGCGACCGCCGGCGCGGTGTTGGACCCCGTCCCGCTCGAATTTTCGAGCGAGGACGACCCGTGGATGCGGGAACACGCGCTCATGGTCCAGCGCGGACTGGACGCGCTCGGTATCGAGACGCAACTCAACGACCGACCGCTGAACCAACTGTACGCCCAGAGCTGGGACACGAAGGGGCTCGAAGCGATCATCTCGATGAGCACCCACGGTCCGGACCCGCAACGCGGGCTGGACCCGAACCCGCTTTTGATGCGGCGGACCGAGACGAGCCTCTCGAACTACGACAACTACTACCACCCCGACCTGCAGGAGGTGCTGACGGAACAGAGTCGGGCGACCGACCGCACCGAGCGCGAGGAACTCGTCGCCGAGGCCCAGCGCATCTTCAGCGAGGACGTGGGCGCGCTCATCACGCTGTTCCCCGATATCATCACCGCGGTCAACACGGAGCGCTGGAGCGGCTACGTCCAGACGCCGGGGAACGGCCCGACGAAGGACTCGTTCGTCTGGTCGGAGGTGAACCTCCAACCCCAGACCGACGACCGGGCCTACATCAAGGGCGTGACCACCTCGATGAACTCGCTGAACCTCCCGTGGGCCGCCGGCGGCGCGGAGGCGAAGCGACTGACGTTCATCTACGACGGCCTCTTCGACGCCACGCCGGACCTCGAAGTCGTTCCGGCGCTGGCGACCGGCGGCGGGTTCGTCGACGACACCACCGTCGAACTCACTCTCCGCGAGGGCGTCGAGTGGCACGACGGCGAACCGTTCACCGCGGAGGACGTGAAGTTCACCGTCGAACTGTACAAGGAACACTCCTCGACCAGTCAGACGCCGTTCTACGAGCCGGTCGAGTCGGTCGAGGTGCTCGGCGACCACGAGGTTCGGTTCAATCTGAAGGGCCCCGACGCGGCGTTCATGACCCAGCGCGTCGTTCGCAGCGTCATCATCCCCAAGCACAAGTGGGAAGACGTGGAGAACCCGTCCCAGCACAACCCCGAGTCTCCCGTCGGCACCGGGCCGTTCACGTACGAAAACTGGGAGCAGGGGACCCGCTTCGAGGTGTCGAAAAACGAGGACCACTGGATGTTCGACGACGACTGGCGGGCCGACGTGCTCGGCGACCAGGCCACGACCGGCGAGGGCGTCGAGCGCGTCATCTGGATAAACGTCGGCAACATCGACTCGATGATCGGCTCGCTACAGGGCGGCGAAATCGACGCCATCGGGACGACGCTCTCGAACTCGCAGGCCGACCGCGCCGCGAGCACCGCCGGCGTCGAGAAGATGACCTCGGGCAACTTCGCGCCGCTCGACACGAAGCTGATGTTCTCCTGTCCGCTCGTTCGCGACAAGGAGTTCCGCGTCGCTCTCGCCAAGTCGGTCGACACCGAGGGCTTCGCCACCGACGTGTTGCAGGACCGCGCGACCGTCCCGAGCGGGGAGAACCCGATTTCGGACCTCACGCCGTGGCACACGTCGGACACGACGCACTACGAGTTCGATATCGACGGAGCGAAATCGAACCTCGAACGGGCCGGCTACACGTGGGACGACGACGGAAACCTCCGGTTCCCCAACGGGGACGCGTGGGCCGCCTTCGTCGAGCGCATCCAGCCCGGAAACATGCACCAACGCCGCGACGAACTCGGACAGGCGGACTTCTCGTGAGGTGACGAGCATGTCGAACACTACCCATTCGCGCCGTCGGGGGGCCGACCATGAGTGAGTTCCAGCGCTTCCTCGCGAAGCGACTCGCCATCTCCATCCTGCTCACCCTCGTGGCCGTCTCGGTCATCTTCGTCGTCCTGCGGCTGCTGCCGGGAAGCCCGTTCGAGTCGCTCGTCACCGCGGGCAACCTGAGCCAGCAGCAAATCACCGAAATTCGGGCGATGTACGGCCTCGACCAGCCGATGTGGCGGCAGTACCTCAGCTACCTCCAGAGCATCCTGCTGTTCCAGTTCGGCTACTCCATCCTGCGGAGTCAGCCCGTCTGGGGTGTGTTGGCCCCGCGGCTCGTCAACACGCTCATCCTGCTCGTCCCCGCGTTAGTGACGACGGCGGTCCTGAGTTCCCTCCTCGGGATGTACGTCGGCTGGAACCGCGGGAGCAAACTGGAGAAGCTCAGCATCATCGCCACGACGTTCCTCCGGTCGACACCGGTGTTCATCACGGGCATCCTGTTCGTCATCGTCTTCGCGTACAACCTCGAACTGGTGCCCGCCTTCGGGATGCGCTCTATCAGCGCCTCGCCGGAGGGCTACGTCGAGACGTTCGCCTCGCTCGACTTCCTGCACCACTACATCCTGCCGTTTACCGTGTCGGTGCTGTACTACAGCGGCGACTTCCTGCTGTTGGCGCGCAACGGCGTCGTCGAAAAGCGGGGCTCTGAGTTCCTCAAACTCCACCGCGCCAAGGGGCTCTCGGAGATGCAGCAGCTCGCGCGGGCGGGTCGGAACTCCATGCTGCCGATTCTGACCTACTTCGCGCTGCGTCTCGGGATGATATTCCAGGGACTCATCCTGCTCGAAGTCGTCTTCGGCTGGCCCGGCATCGGCCGCGAACTCGTGCTCGCCATCCAACAGCAGGACTACCCGCTGGTGCAGGCGGCCGTGTTCATCATGGCGCTCGCGGTCATCGTGGCGAACCTCGTCGCCGACGTGCTGTACGCCTACTTCGACCCGACCGTCTCGACCAGCGGAGGTGGTGCCGCGTGAGCACCGAGACGAAGCCCGAAGCCGAACTGAAAAAGCGCGTCGAAGGGGTCGCGGAGACGCTCCGCGACCAGTTCACGTTCCTGCGGCGCGACCGCCTCGCGTTCGCGGGCGTCGTCATCGTCGCCGCGTTCGTCTTCCTCGGCCTCCTCGGACCCGCGCTCGCCCCGCACGACCCCATCGAGCACACCGTCCGCGACGACGCCGGGTCGATGCTGCGGCTGTCCGAACCGACCGGCGCGGCCCCGTTCGGGACGACCGCCTACGGGAAAGACGTCCTGAGCCAGTTCCTCGCCGGCGCGCAACCGACGTTCATCGTCGGACTGTTCGGCGGCATCGGAACCGGCGCGCTCGGCTTTCTCGTGGGGCTCGTCAGCGGGTACTACGGCGGCTGGGTGGACGAGGTCCTCATGCGACTCACGGACCTCACGTTCTCCCTGCCGTTCACGCCGATGGCGCTGTTGCTCCTGACGTTCGTGACGCCGAGCGTCTGGCTCATGACGGGCATCATCGTCGCGTTCCTCTGGAAGATGCCCGCGCGCGTCGTCCGCTCCGAGGTCCTCTCCGTCAGGGAGCGCACCTTCGTGAAGTCGGCGCGCGCCAGCGGCGCGAGCGACCTGCGGACGATGCTCTACCACGTCGCGCCGAACGTGCTCCCCATCGGCTTCCTCTACACGGCCTACGGTATCGCGTGGGCAATCGCCGCGCAGGCCAGCCTGGCGTTCCTCGGATTCGGCGACCCGACCGTCACGAGTTGGGGCCGGATGCTCCGACAGGTGTTCGAATCGGGCAACATGCGCGTCGCTTGGTGGTGGGTGCTTCCGCCCGCACTCGGCATCGCGGCCATCACCACCTCGGTGTTCCTCATCGGACGCGCCTACGAAGAAGTCATCAACCCGGAAATTCAGACCGAACAATGAGCCTCCTCGACATCACAGACCTCACGGTCACCTACTCGACCGACAGCGGAACCGTCCACGCCGTCAACGACGTGTCGTTCAGCATCGACGAGGGCGTCAACTACGGCCTCGCCGGCGAATCCGGCTCGGGGAAATCGACGCTCGCCGAGGCCGTTCTCGGCCTCCTCCCGGGCAACGGCTCCGTCGAATCCGGGAGCATCGAATTCAATGGCCGCGACCTGACCGGCCTCAGCGAGCGCGAGCGCCGCGACGTGCTCTGGGAGGATATCGCGTACATCCCCCAGAGCGCGATGGACTCGCTCGACCCGGTGATGTCCACCGGCGCGCAGATTCGGCAGGCGATTCAGACCCATCGGAACGTCACCGACGACAAGGCCCGCGCGCGGGTCCGAGAGCTGTTCGAAATCGTCGGGCTCGACCCCGACCGCATCGACGACTACCCCCACGAGTTCTCCGGGGGGATGCGCCAGCGCGTGACCATCGCGATGGCGCTCGCGCTCGAACCGGACCTCATCATCGCCGACGAGCCGACCACGGGGCTCGACGTCATCGTCCAGGACAAGATTATCGACAAGATTCTGGAGATACAGGACCGGATGGACAGCTCGCTGCTGCTCATCACCCACGAAATCGGCGTCATCGCCGAGACGTGCGACGAGCTTTCGATACTCTACGGCGGGAAAGCCATGGAGCAGGGAAGCGTCGACAACGTCCTCGTGAACCCCACGAACCCCTACACGATGGGGCTGAAGAACTCCTTCCCGGAGATTGAGGAGGGCGACCAGGACCCCGTCTCGATTCCGGGGTCGCCGCCGAACCTGAGCGAGGAACCCAGCGCCTGTGTCTTCAAGGACCGGTGTCCGTTCGCCACCGAAGAGTGCGAGGCGTCCCATCCGGACCTCGTCGACCTGCCGAACCGCAACCACCGCTCGGCGTGCCACCACGTCACCAAAGCCGCCCAGATGCGGCGCGACGCCACCGACCCGGAGACGTGGGGCATCCCCGACAGCCACGACGAATCGGACCGCGGCGAGGTGCTCCTCGAAACCGACGGCCTCGAGAAGTACTACGAACAGAGCCAGCCGCTCCTGGATAAACTCAGGGGGAACGACCCGAACTACGTCCGCGCCGTCGACGGCGTCTCCCTGCGCGTCCGGCGGTCCGAAATCCTCGGTATCGCCGGGGAGTCGGGCTGTGGGAAGTCGACGCTCGGCGAGACCATCGCGCTCTTGAAACAGCCGACCGGCGGCGAGTTCGTCTTCGACGGCGAGCCCTACGAGCACTACGCGGACGGGAACATGCGCGAGTTCCGCCGGAAGGTCCAGATAATCTTCCAGGACCCCTTCGACTCGCTCAACCCGAGACAGACGGTTCGGCAGTTGGTCGGCGAACCGCTCACCATCCACGACTACCGGACCGAAGAACGGGAACGGGCCATCGTCGAGACGCTGGAGAAAGTCGGGCTCACGCCCGCGAAGAAGTTCCTCGACCAGTATCCCCACCAGCTATCGGGGGGCCAACGCCAGCGCGTCGCGGTGGCCAAGGCGCTCGTTCTCGACCCCGACTTCCTCATCTGCGACGAGCCGGCGTCGATGCTCGACGTGTCGCTGAAGGTGAACCTGCTGAACCTCCTTCGGGAACTCGCGGACACAGAGGACATCGGCATCGTCTACATCTCTCACGACCTCGCCAGTCTGGTGCAGGTGTCGGACCGCCTCGCGATTATGTACCTCGGGCGGGTCATCGAGGAGGGCGACGTCGAGTCCATCGCGGCCGAGCCGAAACACCCGTACACCACCTCGCTCCTCGCGGCCGCCCCCGAGAAGGACCCGACGGTCGACCGCGACCGCGTCCTGCTCGACGGTGAGCCCCCGGACCCGGTCAGCCTCCCGTCCGGTTGCGTCTTCGCCCCTCGGTGCCCGAAAGCAGAAGACGCGTGCCGGGAGAGCGAACCCGGACTCGATACCGTCCGTGACGGCGACCACCGCGCGGCGTGTTACTTCCCGGACGGCGAGACTCCCGACGCTGACGGCCTCGCCGACGACCGCTCGGATTCCACGTACGGGGACCCCGAGTTCTCGCCGCCGGCCAGCGGCGACTCGGCCAGCGACTGACGCCGCCCTTCGACTCTCCTCGCTTCGTCTCTTTGGCGACCTCCCGGTAGCGCCGCGTCTCGATTCGGATTCGAGGCTCGACTCGGTGCATTAGTATTGCGAAAAATAAAAAATTCTATCGAAGAAAATACCCGAACAGTTTTCAAATTATTGGGATCAAAGGCCAATAAAATTCTGTAAAACAATTTCAAATCCGCACATCACCTATTCTATTTAGGTAATATGGAAAAGATACGCCGACTCCTTTCTAGAACGATTTTAAAACGCCGAAATTGCGCTATATCTGTGTATTAGCGGTTGAATAGCAGAAATCCTTACAAATAATATTGTAGAAAATTTAATTTACTGCCTCTGTCTGAACTGCTTTCGACCGAAACTCCCCTTACGCCAACTCCGAGATGTCGAACACCGGTTTGCACGTCCCGCCCTCGATGAACGTCTCGAAGGCCTCGTCGGCCTCGAACAGCGAAAACCGAGTGTCGACGAACGTCTCGCAGTCCACGTCGCCGTCGCGAATCAGGCGGAAGGAGCGCTCGAAGTCCTCGTACATGGACGCGTACGAACACTGGAGGTCGATTTCGGCCCGGACGAGCGGGGAGTAGGGCATCGAGGTCTCGCCGGTCTGGCCGACGAGGACGATTTGGCCGCCCTTCCGGACTTCATCGACGGCCGTCGTGAGCCCCGAGGGGTGGCCGGTCGTGTCGAACACCACGTCGTAGCCGACGCCGCCGGTGTGGCGCTCGCGGCGCGCCTCGGTGTCGTCGTCGGCGACGTTGACCGTCTCGAAGCCGAGTTCCTCCGCGAGCGGGAGTCGGTAGTCGGCGTCCTGTCCCACGCCGGAGACGACGACGGTACCGCCCTGCGCGGCCGCGACTTGGGCCGTCAGCAGACCGATTGGACCGGGCCCCTCGACCAGCACGCGGTCGCCCGCGCCGACCCGAGAGTTCTCGATGACGGCGCGCGCGGCGATGCTCGTCGGCTCCGCGACCGCGGCGTGCTGCTGTTTCACGTCGTCCGGAATCGGGTGGAGGGCGCGCTCGGGGACGGCGATGAACCGCTCGTAAGCGCCGTCGTGGTCGACGCCGGTGATGACCGCGTCCTGGCAGACGTTCTCCTCGCCGATGCGACACTGATAACACTCGCCGCAGCCGCGAATCGGACGCTCGACCACGCGGTCGCCGACGCCGAACTCCGTCACGCCGTCGCCGACTTCGACCACGCGACCGGCGTACTCGTGACCGATGACCGTCGGGAGTTCCATCCGTTCGAAGGCGGATTCGAACTCGTAGATTCCCGCGTCGCTCCCGCAGAGACCGGCGTAGTCGACCTCCACGAGCACTTCTCCCGCGCCCGGCTCCGGTTTCGCTCGCTCGACGAACTCCATAGCGCCGGAGCTACGCTCTACTTTGGCAAGTCCTCGCATGACAGCACATGTGGGACGGGTCCGTAAAAACGTACTGCATGCGGCACTTCCATCGCGCGTTCCGCAACTATCATGTCGGTACCGTGTGGAGTGGCACCATGGTCGCATACGAGCACACGCCAGTCTCCGTCAGCGACAAGCGCGTAGTCGTCGTCGGCGGGACGAGCGGTATCGGACAGGCAATCGCCCTCGGATTCGCCAGCGAGGGCGCGGACGTACTCGCAACCAGCCGACGCGAGTCGGCGGTCGACGAGACGGCCGACGCAATCGAGGAACTCGGGGCGAACGCGGTTCGGGAGACGTGCGACGTGACCGACTCGGCCTCGCTCGAACGCGTCCGCGAGCGCGCCGTCGAGGAGTTCGGCGGCGTCGACGTGGTCGTCGCCTCGCAGGGCGCGATTTCCCGCGAGACGGTCCGCGACATCGACGACGACGCCTGGGACCACGTCACCGACATCGCGCTCGGAGGCGTCCGTCGGGTGACGCAGGAACTTGCCCCGGCCGTCGCCGACGGCGGGTCGATTATCAACATCTCCTCTTTGGCCGCGCGCCTCTCGATGGCGAACCTCCCCGCCTACTCGGCGGCGAAGGGCGGCGTCGAGGCGTTCACCCGCGCGTCCGCGAAGGAACTCGCCCCCGAAATACGCGTCAACGCCATCGCGCCGGGCTTCGTCATCACCCCACAGAACGCCGACACCTACGCCGAGGGGACCGAAAAGCGCGAGCGAATCGACGAGCGAACGCCGCTCGGTCGGGTCGCGGAGCGAGAGGAAATCGTCGGCGCGGCGGTCTTCCTCGCGAGCGACGCCGCCTCGTTCGTGACGGGTGAGGTCGTCACCGTCGACGGCGGGTTCGCTGACAGCGCTTTCTAACCCGACGCTCCGCTGTTAGCGGACTCACCGTTCGCGAGCGTCGTTCCCTTCGGACGCGCGTCTCTCACCCTCGCTCGTCAGCGCGGGCCGTCTTCGGTCGGCATCGTGCTACTGAGCGCAAATTCTGTAATAGGGAACGCCCTTTCCGGGCTGAACCGCCGTCTCCCCGTCTCCGCTCCCCGCCCCGATGACTCGGCGGTCTCACCTCCCGTTCCCCGGTATCGGCCGTTCTAGATTACAAGCGTACGCGTGTAATCTTTCGCCTAATCGCCGTACATCGAGCGAGCAGTCCCCGTACGCGTCCGTTCGAACCCCGCCCGACTCCGTTCTGTAATAGAAAATACAAACGTCTGACAGCCATTCCGACTCGGCTGTGACCGAATATCGCCGGAGACGCGTTGCGACGGTCGAACTCCCCGCTCTCCGGAGTCGCTCCCTGAGAACTCGGCTGTCCGCTCTCGTCGAACTACGCCGGAACGGTCGCGTCTCCGCCGTTTGATTGATTCGTCTCGCTGTCTCGAAACGTTCTGTTACTGAGAATACCCATGTCGCCCTCCAGCACGGTGGTTCCGTGTTGCGTCGGCCGCGTCGCGTAGAGTCGCCCGTGCCGCGCCGGCGACCGTCTTCCCCATGTCCCGTCCTTCCCACGGCCGCCGGCGCTCGTCTTCAGCCAACGACCGACTGCGCTCTCCCGGCGTTTCGAGACCGAACTCACCGTGGTCTCGCGGTTTTTGCGTCCTCCCCCGCGTCGCGCCGCTCGCGCCGGGACGTACTTTTATAACAATCGATGGTAATGAGACTACTGAATGCACTACCACCAGCTAGCGGTGTCGGGAGAGCGCCGGCTCACGGTGAGTCGCGGCTCCACGACGTACGACCTGACGAGCGCCGACGCGGACCTTCGGACGTTCGGGGACTTGGCTCGGGTGGCGAGTATCGCCCGGACTTCTATCGACCGTCTGGCGTCGGAACTGACCGAAGACGCCGACGTGGTTGACGAGGGGTTCGTCGACCAGCACGCGACGGTCCCGGTCGACGCCGAGGAAGTCTGGGCCGCGGGCGTCACCTACCAAATCAGCGAGCAAGCGCGCGAGGAGGAGAGTTCGATGCCGGACATGTACCTCGATGTGTACGACGCTGACCGACCGGAGATTTTCTTCAAAGCCACGCCATCTCGGACCGTCGAACCGGGCGACGCCATCGGCGTCAGAGAAGATTCCGAGTGGGACGTGCCCGAACCGGAACTCGGTATCGTCCTTCGTCGCGGCGAAATCGTCGGCTACACCGTCGGCAACGACGTGAGCAGTCGGTCGATAGAGGGCGAAAACCCGCTGTACCTCCCGCAGGCGAAGGTCTACGACCGTTGTTGTTCTATCGGCCCGTGTGTGGTCACGCCCGAAGACGTGGACGACCCCCACGAGTTGGAGATGAGCATGACCATCGAACGCGACGGCGAAATCATCTACGACGACGCCACGAACACCAGCGAGATGGTCCGCAGTTGCGACGAACTCGTGTCGTACTTCACGCGCCACAACACGGTACCCGAACTGGCGGTCATCCTCACGGGCACCTCGCTCGTCCCCGAACAACCGTTCGACCTCCAAGCGGGCGACCGCGTCGATATCACCGTCGAGGGTATCGGCACCCTCTCGAACTCCGTCACCACCGTATGAGCTCTGCACCCACCGACATCGTCGAAGAATTCACGCGCCGCGACTGGCAGGGCGACGACGTGACGGGCACCGTCAGGGTCGCCATGATCGGCCTCGGCTGGTGGACCCGCGACGAGGCGATTCCCGCGGTCGAGGAGTCCGAGTTCTGCGAGACGACGGTCGTCGTCAGCAGTTCGAAGGAGAAAGCCGAGGGCGCGACGGCGTTGGCCGAGTCGATAACCCACGGACTCACCTACGACGAGTTCCACGAGGGCGTCGCCGCCGACGCCTACGACGCGGTGTACGTCGTCACGCCCAACGGGCTACATCTCCCGTACGTCGAGACCGCCGCCGAGTTGGGGAAGGCGGTCCTCTGCGAGAAACCGCTCGAAGCGTCGGTCGAGCGGGCGGAAAGGCTCGTCGCCGCCTGCGACCGCGCGGACGTGCCCCTGATGGTCGCCTATCGGATGCAGACCGAACCGGCCGTCCGGCGCGCCCGCGAACTCGTCGAGGCCGGCGTCATCGGCGACCCAGTGTTCGTCCACGGCCACATGTCCCAGCGCCTGCTCGACGAGGTCGTCCCCGACCCGGACCAATGGCGGCTGAATCCCGAACTCTCCGGCGGGGCGACCGTCATGGACATCGGGCTCTACCCGCTGAACACCGCGCGGTTCGTCCTCGGCGCAGACCCCGTTCGCGTCAGGGCGCGCGCCCGCGTCGACGACGAGGCGTTCGAGGCCGTCGGCGACGAGCACGTCAGTTTCGGCGTCGACTTCGACGACGGCACGCTCGCGGTCTGCACCGCCAGCCAGTCGGCCTACCAGTCGAGCCACCTCCGAGTGACCGGCACCGAGGGGGAACTCGAAATCGAGCCCGCCTTCTACAACCGCCAGCGACGCGGCTTCCGGCTGTCGTGGGGGGACCAGTCCGCCGACTACGACTTCGAGCAGGTGAACCAGATGACCGAGGAGTTCGACTACTTCGCCTCCCGGCTCCTGACGGAGACCGACCTCGAACCCGACGGCGACCACGCCCTCGTGGACATGCGCGCGATGGACGCGATTTACGCCGCGGCGGAGCGCGGCACCGACGTCGCCGTCGACGCCGACCACGACCCCGCTCTCGACGGAGCGTAGCGACCGATTCGACGCGTTTTCGCCCGGAGTTTTATTATCGGGGTCGCCGCACCTCCCCGCATGCAGTTTGGTATCCTCGGCACCGCAGGTATCGGCGTCGAATCGGTGATTCCGGCGATTCAGGCGAGCGACCACGCGGCGGCCGCCATCGCGTCCCGAGACGAGGAGCGGGCGAGCGCGGTCGCCGACGAGGTCGGTATCCCCACCGCCTACGGCAGTTACGAGGCGCTGTTGGCCGACGACTCCCTCGACGCGGTCTACATCCCGCTTCCCAACAGTCTCCACGCCGACTGGGTCCGGGCGGCCGCCGACCACGGTCTGCACGTGCTCTGCGAGAAGCCGCTAACCGCCAGCGCGGACGAGACCGCCGCCGTCTTCGACTACTGCGAGGACGCGGGCGTCACGCTGATGGAGGGGTTCATGTACCGCTTCCACCCGCGGACCGAGCGGGCCGCGGAACTCGTCGCGTCGGAGCTCGGCGAGGTCGTCTCGGTCACCTCGAACTTCTCGTTCCGCCTGCCCGACGGGGCGGAGAACATCCGCATCGAGCCCGAACTCGCCGGCGGGAGCGTCATGGACGTCGGCTGTTACGCCATCAGCGCGGCGCGGCTCTTCCTCGGGACGCCCGACCGGGTGTACGCGACCACGACCGACACCCGTGACTGCGGCGTCGACACGCGGATGTCGGGCGTCTTGGAGTACGACTCCGGCGCGAGCGCCAGCGTCGAATCGTCGTTCGACACGCCCGAGACGCAGTACTACCGCGTCCAGACCACCGACGGCTGGCTGGAGGCGAAGACCGCGTTCAACATCGAGCCGACGGCGTCCGCCGAACTCACCTACGCCACCGACGGCCGGGTCGTCACGGAGACGTTCGACCCGATAGACAACTACCGCAGCGAGGTCGAGGCGTTCGCCCGCGCCGTCGAGACCGGCGAGACGCCGCGAATCGACCGCGAGGAGTCCGTCGACCTCATGCGAACCATCGACGCGATTTACGAGAGCGCCGACAGCGGGCGCACGGTCGAGTTGGACTGACGGCCCGCGGCCGCCGTCCGTTTCGACTCAGCCCAACCGAACGTCGGAGCGAAACTCGGGGCGACCGGTCGCCTCCACGTCGAGACGGAACAGCGCACCCGCGTCCTCGTCCTCGCCTGCTCCGCCGTCCGGGTCGCCGCCGGCGGTCGTCACGTAGAGCGAATCGAGGTCGGGCCCGCCGAACGCGACGCTCGTCACCTTCTCCGTCGGCACGTCGAACCGGTCGAGTTCGGTTCCGTCGGCGTCGTACTTCACCACACAGCCTCCTTCCCAGCGGGCCGACCAGATGTGGCCCGCCGAATCGACCGTCATCCCGTCCGGCAACCCGGGCGTCGCCGGCGATTCGACGAACCGCTCGCGGTCCGAGACGGCCCCCGACTCCTCGTCGTAGGCGTACCGATAGATGGTGTGTGCCTCGGTCTCCGTGAAGTAGAACCGCTCGCGGTCGCGGGTGAACCCCATCCCGTTGGGGATTCCGACGCCGGTCTCGACCGTCGTCACCGTCGCGTCGGTGCCGAGGCGGAACAGCCGTCCACCCGCGGACTCCGAGGGCATCGTCCCGCAGAACACCCGCCCGGCGGGGTCGGCGATAACGTCGTTGAACCGGGTCGGTGAGTCGACGATTTCGGTCACTCCCGTGAGTTCGCCGTCGACGACGCACCCGACGCGGCCGCGGTCCATGAACGCCAAGAGCGACCCGTCGCGCTGAATCGTCACGCCGGCCACGACCGACGTTTCGACCGGACAGTCGTGCGCCCCCGTCTCGGGGTCGTAGCGGTGGAGTCGCCCGCCTTCGATGTCTACCCAGTACAGCCGCTTTTCGTCGGGGTGCCAGACCGGGCCCTCGCCGAGTCGGCACGACGTGTCGACCACTCTCGTGACGGTCATGGGCGTCCGTTCGGAACCGACCGCAAAATACGCTTCCCCCGAGTTCGTGGGGGCCGCCGCCACTTCCGTCGCCGTCTTCAGAAGTGCGAGAGCTTGTCGCGTCGGTAGAGGTCGAGCGACAACACCGTGTTCGGCGACCGCTGGCGGACCGCGTAGGCGATGGCGTCGGCGACCTCTATCGCCTCCGTCACCGAGCCCTCCTCGAACGACTCTTCGAGCGTCTCGCCGCTCTCGGAGCCGAACTCGGTTCGCACCTCGGTCGGGTTGACGCAGGTCACGCCGACGTTCTCCTCGCCGATGCTCCCCTGCAGGCTCGACGCGAACCCGCGGACCCACCACTTCGTCGCGGCGTACACCGGGTTGTGGGGTCGCGGGTGGTTCCCGGACATGCTCCCGAGGAAGACGAGGTTACCTTCCGACTCTTCGAGGTGCGGAATCGCCTCTCTGGCCGTGTAGAACATCCCGTCGACGTTGACGCCGGTCATCAGGCGATACTCCTCGTCGGTCAACTCCGCGACCGACTTGTCGATGCCGAGGCCGGCGTTGCAGACGACGATGTCGAGCGAGCCGAACCGTTCGACGGTCGCGTCGACGAGCGCCCGGACCGCGTCGGGGTCGGTCACGTCCGTCGGCACGACGCTCACGGCTGCGTCCGTCGCCTCGCGAATCTCGTCCGCGAGCGATTCCAGCCGTTCGACTCTGCGGGCGGCGAGGCACACGTCCGCGCCGTCTTCGGCGAGCACGCGCGCGGTCGCCGCGCCGATTCCCGAACTCGCGCCCGTGACGAGCGCCGTCCGCCCGTCGAGCGGGTCTTCCAAAGCGGTTGGTCGGTCGACCATACGCCGTGATTGTGACCCTGTCGCATACGTGTTTTCCCCGTGGCAATCCGGCGACGGGCGCTTGGAACACGTTTATTAGACTCCCGTCGATTGTCATCGTATGGCACGTATTGCGGTCACCGGAGCGGCTGGAAACGTCGGGAGAGTCACGGTCGAGACGCTGGACTCGGACCACGACGTGACGCCCATCACGCATCGCGAGCGCGAGGGACTCGACAGCGTCATCCTCGACGTGCGCGACGAAGACGCGCTGACGGAGGCGTTCGAGGGCCACGACATCGTCGTCCACCTCGCGGCCAACCCGAACCCCGACGCGGCGTGGGACAGCGTCTACGAGGTCAACATCGGCGGCACGTACAACGTCTACGAGGCGGCGCTGGCGGCCGATATCGACCGGCTCGTCTTCGCCAGCACGAACCACGTCCACCAGATGTACAACATCGCGGACGCGACCCGACCGGAGACGCTGGCGGCCGAGGCCGAGGCGGTTCGGGTGTCGGACCCGCCGCGCCCCGACTCGTACTACGGCGTGAGCAAGGTGTTCGGCGAGGCGCTGGGCAACTACTACGCGGACCGACACGGGTTGGAGGTGCTCAACCTCCGCATCGGGTGGCTCCTGACGGTCGACGAGGTCCGAGAGAAGATGGACGAAGAGGAGTCCGTCGCGCGCTACGTCCGCGCGATGTGGCTTAGTCCCGACGACTGCGAGCAGGGGATGCGGCGGGCCGTCGAAGCACCGCTTCCCGACTCGCCGCTCGCCGTCAACCTCATCTCGGCGAACGACGACCGGTATCTCTCGCTCACGGAGGCGATGCGCACCATCGGTTATCGCCCGCGGGACAACTCGGCGACCGTCGTGGAGTGAGCGAGAGCGTCGTTACCCGAGCGACTGCGACGTGACGTACGCGGCTGTCGACCGACCGTGAGACGGCGTCGCGGGCGAGGACGATCGCCCCCGGACAGCGTTTCGTTCGGCTCTCGAAAACGCCTTCTTTTCGGTGCTCACGGTTTTCGCCCCGAGCGCGCCGCAGCACGCGTTGACGAAACCCCGCCCCTTTTATATCATCATCTGTCATTCACAACTTATATATGCGGGTAGCTAACATGGGTACTACATGGTCGAGCATGACAGTAGCGATGGAAGTGTGAACCGTCGAAAGTACCTGAAGGCCCTGACCGTGGGTGCCGCCGCCGGCCTCGCTGGATGTACCGGTGGTGGCGGCTCCGAGACCGAGGCCACCGAAGGAGGGAGTGGCTCTGGTGGCTCCGGCGACGACACCGAGACCGGCGGGAGCAGTTCGGGCAGCACGTGGGACTCGCAACTGGAAGTGCTCCACGGCTGGGCCGGTGGCGACGGCGAGGCGGCGGTCACCGCGCTCATCGAGGCGTTCGAGGAAGAGCATCCCGAGATGGACACGAACTTCCAGGCGGTCGGCGCGAGCGCGAACGTGAACCTCAACGCGACGATTCTCCGGCGACTCGCGAACAACAACCCGATGAGTTCGTTCGCCAACTGGCCGGGGAAGAACCTCGAGCGCTACTCGGGCGCGCTGATGGACCTCGAAGCCGACGTGTGGGACGCCGAGGGCTTCAAAGACACCATGCAGGCCCGCGCGGTCGAACTGTGTAAGTTCAACGACAAGATGCCGGCGGTCCCGCTCGGGTCCCACCGGATGAACAACCTGTTTTACAACACCGCCGTGTTCGAGGAGGCCGGCATCGACGCGTCGAGCCTCGACAGCGTCGACGCGCTCCTCGACGCGCTCGAAGCTATCGACCAGAACACGGACGTGACGCCGATGGCGCAGGCGATGGTCGCGCCGTGGACGAACCTCCAGCTCTGGGCGCAGATTCTGACGAGCCAAAGCGGCGTCGACGCGTACACGAACTTCATCGAGGGCAACCCCGACAGGGCGGCCGTCGTCGAGGCGCTCGAAGCGCTGAAGACCATCAACGAGAACTACATCACCGCCGACGCCTCGTCCATCAGCTTCACGACGGCGGGCCAGAAGGTCATCTCGGGCAACGCGGCCACCATTCACCAGGGGAACTGGGTGTACGGCATGTTCCGCGCCGACGACAGTTTCAACTACAAAGAGCAGTGGGACTGGATACCGTTCCCGGGCACGGAGGGAATCTACTTCTACCACGTGGACTCCATCGTCGCGCCGAGCAACAACCCGAGCCGCGAGGAGACCATCGCGTGGCAGAAGTTCGTCGGCACGAAGAAGGCCCAAATCGCCTTCAACAACCCCAAGGGGTCGGTTCCGCTCCGCACCGACATCGACCCGAGCGAACTGACCGACTTCCTCGCGATGACCTACGAGGACCTCACCGACTCGGAGGCGTACCCGCCGACCATCGCCCACGGTCTCGCCGTCACGCCCAAGACGATGGGCGCGTGTAAGACCGCCTTCGGCGACAACTTCATGGGGCCGTTCAAGGTCGAAGCCACCGCTGACGCGCTCATCGAAGCGGTCTCCGAGTAAGGCTTCGGTCGAAACTACACCTTTATCACCCACAAATAAAATATAGGTATATCGATGGCTACACACGATAACACGGAGCACGTCGCCGACGCGACCGACGAGGCGGTCGGGTGGGAGTCGAAGCTCCGGTATTTCCTCAACAGCGACTTCGTTCGCTCCGCGCCGTACTGGGGAATCCCGTTCGTCCTCATGAGCATCGCCGTTTACGGTGGCATCGGCTACAACTTCGCCATCTCGTTTACGGACTACGAGGGCCTCGGCACCCCCGATTACTCCGCCCTCGACCTGGAGATGTACGCCCAGGCGCTGTCGAGCGACGCGTTCGTCTCCGCCGCGCAGAACAACTTGGTCCTCCTCGTGGCGTTTACGACCGTCTGTCTGATACTCGGCCTGTTCCTCGCAATTCTGTTGGACCACGGCATCCGCTTCTCGGAGAAGTTCCAGACGGTCTATCTCCTCCCGATGAGCCTCTCGTTCGTCGTCACCGCGCAACTGTGGCTCTGGATGTTCAACGTCGAAAGCGGCATCCTCAACCTCGTCGTGACGACTCTCGGGTTCAACCCGGTGGACTGGCTCGGAAATCCGTCAATCGCGCTCGGGGCGGTGATATTCGCCCTCATCTGGCAGTTCAGCGGGTACACGATGGTCGTCTACCTCGCGGGGCTCCAGTCGATTCCGAACGACCAGTTCGAGGCCGCCCGCGTCGACGGTGCGAGCATCACCCGGACCTACCTCCGCATCATCGTCCCGCAACTGAAGGAAGCGTCCGTCAGCGCGGCCGTCGTGCTGATGGTGTTCGCGCTGAAGGCGTTTACCTTCCTGTACGCGCTCGTCGGCCGGTACCGCCCGCCGAACGGGACGGACATCCTGGCGACGCTCATGGTGCGCCGCGCGTTCAAGTTCGGTGAGTGGGCCTACTCGGCCGCCATCGCGACCATGCTCCTCGTCATGGCGCTCGGCGTCATCGGACCGTACCTCTACTACCAGTACAAACAGGGGAGTCTCTGACCATGTCACAGTCGTCATCCACAGGCAGTTTCGACGTCGCATCGCTCGTCGAGGACGTGAACCTCCGGCGCGTCGGCCAGTACGCGCTCGTCGTGTTCTTCCTCGGGTTCTTCCTCGTCCCGCTGGAGACGGGCATCATGACCGCCATCAAGACGAACGAGTCTGTCGCTCGCTCGCTCCCCTTCGCGCCGCCGGTCGGCGAGGGATTCACCCTCGGGAACATCCAGTTCGCCCTCGAACAGCTCTCGGGGTCGTTCTTCAACTCGCTCGTCATGTCGATTCCGGCGACCATCGGGAGCGTCCTG
Organism: Haloferax marisrubri; assembly: GCF_001469875.2. Classification (GTDB taxonomy): domain Archaea; phylum Halobacteriota; class Halobacteria; order Halobacteriales; family Haloferacaceae; genus Haloferax; species Haloferax marisrubri. Next base: position 57,820 of record NZ_LOPW02000018.1, read on the forward strand.
TTCGGGAGCATGGCCGCCTACGGCCTCACGATGGTCAACTGGCGGGCGCAGATGGGCGTGCTGATGCTGTTCGTCGTCGGCGTCTTCGTCCCGTACCAGGCCGTGTTGGTCCCGCTCGCGCGCTTCTGGAACAACATCTTCCCGCTCGCGCGGATGATAGAGCCGATGGTGGCGTCGATACCCTTCTTCCAGGGGTACCACGCCGAACTCGTGCCGCTCGTCATCACCCACATCGCCTACGGGATTCCCATCTGTACGATACTGTTCCGGTCGTACTACCAGAGCCTCCCGAACTCGCTCGTGGAGGCCGGCAAAATCGACGGCGCGAGCATCACGAAGATCTACCGGCGCATCATCCTGCCCATCTCGAAGCCGATGTTCGGCGTCGTGTTCATCTACCAGTTCACGCAGATTTACAACGAGTTCCTCTTCGCGTTCACGCTCGTCACCGGCTCCGACGCGCCGGCGGCACCGGTCACGCTGGTGCTGCCCGCAATCGGGGCCTCGACCTCCGGCATCGACTTCGGTATCAGGATGTCCGCGGCGTTCCTCGCCGCGATTCCGACGCTCATCCTGTACGTCGCGTTCGCCGAGCAGTTCGCCAAGGGACTTCGCACGGAGGCCTAAGCTATGGGACAGATTCAACTCACCGACCTGACGAAGCGCTTCGGCGACACGGTCGCCGTCGACGACCTCTCGCTCGACATCGCCGACGAGGAGTTCCTCGTCCTCGTCGGTCCGTCGGGCTGTGGGAAGTCGACGACGCTCCGAATGCTCGCCGGCCTGGAGACCGCGACCAGCGGGGACATTTACATCGGCGGGGACCACATGAACTACCGCGTCCCGCAGAACCGCGACATCGCGATGGTGTTCCAGGACTACGCGCTGTACCCCCACATGACCGTCCGGCAGAACATCCGGTTCGGGCTGGAAGAAGAGGAGGGATACACGTCTGCGGAGCGCGACGAGCGCGTCGTCGAAGTCGCGGAGACGCTCGGCATCGCCGAGCTGCTCGACCGCAAGCCCGACGAACTCTCGGGCGGCCAGCAACAACGGGTCGCACTCGGGCGCGCAATCGTGCGCGACCCCGAAGTGTTCCTGATGGACGAACCGCTGTCCAACTTGGACGCCAAACTGCGGGCGGAGATGCGGACCGAACTCCAGAACCTGCAGGACCAACTCGCGGTCACGACCGTATACGTCACCCACAACCAGACCGAGGCGATGACGATGGCGGACCGCATCGCCGTCATGGACGACGGCGAACTCCAGCAGGTGGCCTCGCCCTTCGAGTGCTACCACGAGCCGAACAACCTGTTCGTCGCGGAGTTCATCGGCGAGCCGATGATAAACCTCGTCCGCGGGACGCGCTCGGAGACGACGTTCGTCGGCGAGCACTTCTCGTACCCGCTCGACGAGGGCGTGATGGAGGCGGTCGGCGACCGCGAGGACCTCGTCTTGGGGATTCGTCCCGAAGACATCGAGGTCGTTGACGCGGCGACCGACGACACCGCCGCCGACGCCGCGCTCGGCGACCACGAACTCCGGATGGACGTGACCGTCGTGGAACCGCACGGCGACCAGAACGTCCTCCACCTCTCGCACCCGGACCAACCCTCCGCCGACGACGCCCTGCAGGCGGTCACGGAGGGGATGCACCTCGTCACCCGGGGCGACCGCGTCACGGTGACGATTCCGCCGGACAAGATTCACGTGTTCGACGCGGAGACCGGAACCGCGGTGCACAACCGCCGCCACGACCAGGAAGCCGACCTCACACAACTCGAACAGTAGCCATGGCACGATTGACACTCGACGACGTAACGAAGGTTTACACGGACGACGGCGGCGGCGACATCGTCGCCGTCGAAGAGATATCGCTCGACATCGACGACGGGGAGTTCCTCGTGCTCGTCGGTCCCTCGGGGTGCGGCAAATCGACGACGCTTCGGATGATGGCGGGGCTCGAAACCGTCACCGAGGGCGAACTCCGTCTCGAAGAGCGCCTCCTCAACGGCGTGTCCGCACAGAACCGGGACATCGCGATGGTGTTCCAGTCGTACGCGCTGTACCCGCACAAGAGCGTCCGCGGGAACATGTCGTTCGGCCTCGAAGAGTCGACCGACCTGCCGGACGACGAGATACGCCAGCGGGTCGAGGAGACGACCGACATGCTCGGCATTAGCGACCTGCTCGACCGCAAGCCCGGACAGCTTTCGGGCGGCCAGCAACAACGGGTGGCCCTCGGGCGCGCAATCGTGCGCGACCCCGAAGTGTTCCTGATGGACGAACCGCTGTCCAATCTGGACGCCAAACTGCGGGCGGAGATGCGGACCGAACTCCAGCGCCTGCAGGAGGAACTCGGCGTCACGACCATCTACGTCACTCACGACCAGACGGAGGCGATGACGATGGGCGACCGGGTCGCCGTCCTCGACGACGGCGAACTCCAGCAGGTCGGCACGCCGCTGGACTGCTACCACCGGCCGAACAACCTGTTCGTCGCGGGCTTCATCGGCGAGCCGTCGATGAACTTCTTCGACGGGTCGCTTTCGGGCGACACCTTCCGCGGCGACGGCTTCGACTACCCGCTTTCGGGCGCGACCAGAGACCAACTCGGCGGCGCGAGCGGCCTCACGCTCGGCATCCGACCCGAGGACGTCGCGGTCGGCGAGCGGCGCGCCGGCGAGCGCACCTTCGACGCCGAAGTCGTCGTCGTCGAACCGCAGGGGAACGAAAACACCGTCCACCTGCGGTTCGCCGACGGGGGCGAGGGAACCCAGTTCACCGCGACCACCACCGGTCGGTCGAGGGTCGAAGCGGGCGACCGCACGACTGTCTCGTTCCCCGAAGACGCGATTCACCTGTTCGACGGGGAGACCGGCGACGCGCTGAAGAACCGAGAACTCCCGTCGAACCGCGCCATCGACGCGTTCGTCTCGAACTGACGCCGCGGCCCCGCTCCCGGCCCCGGCCGCTGACGCTGTTTCGATTTCTCCGCGCCGTCTCTCGCTTCCTGTCCCCGCACGCAGAGTCTCGCACTCGGCGCTTCTTTCGGACCGACCTCACTCCGTTCTTCGTTTTCGCTTTCGCTTTCGCTTTCGTTTCTCGCTCGCAGTTCGCGCGCCGCTCTCAGTCGTAGCTATCTGCGTCAGCGTAGCGACTGCACCCGCGAGTCGCGTCGCTCCGGTATCGAACGCCAGCGAGTGAAAAAGCGGCCGCGGCGGACGCGCCGCGTGTCGGGAGACGCTCACGTCTCTCGTTCGCGGTGGTGCGTCCGGGTTATGGGTGTGGTATGTCAGGCTGTCGCGGCCGCTGTGGGACAGTCTCGCTCTCGGTGTCGGGTTACTCCTCGTCGAAGAGGGTCTCCCCTTCGACCATGTGTTCTCCGACGGCGTCGAGGTCGAGCGTCAGCCCGAGGCCGGGCTTCTCGGGAATCTCCATGCGACCGTTCTGAATCAGGCCGTCTTCCTCGACGAGGTCCTCCCACCAGCCGAGCTGGTAGGAGTGGTATTCGAGGGCAAGCGAGTTGGGGATGGCCGCGGCGACCTGCGCGGAGGCCATCGTCCCGATGGGCGACGAGACGTTGTGCATCGCCACGGGGATGTAGTACATGTCCGCGAGGTCGGCTATCTTTCGCGTCTCGCGCATGCCGCCGACGCGGGGCAGGTCGGGCGCGATGATGTCCACCGCCTGCGGTTCGAGCAGCGTCCGCTGGCCGAACTTCCGGTAGACGTTCTCGCCGACCGCGATGGGCGTCGTCGTGGACTGGGTCACGAGCTTCTGCACGTCGTGGTTCTCCGGCGGCACGGGGTCTTCGAGCCACCACACGTCGTAGTCTTCCAGCTCGGCGGCGAGGCGCTTGGCGCTCCCGCCCGTGAAGGACCAGTGGCAGTCGAACGCCACGTCCGCGCGGTCGCCGACGGCCTCGGTGACGGCCTCGACGATTTCGACCTTGTGGTCGATTTCGGGGTTGCGGAGGTGGCGGTTCGCGCGGTCCTTCTCGTGGCCCGAGGGGACGTCGAGGTCGAACTTGATGGCGTCGTAGCCGAGCTCCTCGACCACGCGGACGCCCTCCTCGGCGCAGGCCTGCGGGTTGGCCTCGTCTTCGGTGTGGAGGTCACAGTAGACGCGCACCTCGTCCCGGTACTTCCCGCCGACGAGCTGGTAGGCGGGCACGTCGAGGAGTTTCCCGGCGACGTCGTGCAGCGCGATTTCGATGCCCGAGATGGCGGAGATGACCTTGCCCGAGACCGAACCCTCGCCGGACATCTTCTGAACGAGATGCTCGTAGAGGCGGTCGATGTCGAGGGGGTTCTCGCCGACGAGGAACGGTTTCATCCGCTCGATGATGGCGGTGTCGCCGCCGCCCCAGTAGGCCTCGCCGGTGCCGACGACGCCCGCGTCGGTGTAGACGCGGACGAGAATCCACGGGTAGTTCCCGTCGACCATCGTCGTCTGTACGTCCGTGATTTCGGCGTCGCGGACGCCGCCTCGCGGATTCGTGATATCCATCGTCTCCGCGGACAGGTCGCGCATCGTGTACTCCGCGTTCGGGTCGCTAAGCTTCGCTTGCTCAACCATTGCGCACGTATATCTCGAAAGCCACTACAAAAGTGTGTGGGTCGGTAGTTCGTGGCTCACCCCGACGCGCGCTCCCGAACTCGCCTCGCCGACGACAGCCAACAAATAGTGACAACTTCGCAAGAATTGTATGTCGGAAGACGGAACGTGTACTCGATGACGGACCCCAGTAAAAACTACGTCAACGGCGAGTGGGTGACCTCGGAGACCGGCGAGACGGCCGAGGTGACGAACCCCGCGAACCCGAGCGAGGTGGTCGCGACGTATCAGCACTCGAACGAGAACGACGCCGCCGCGGCCGTCGACGCCGCCGTCGCGGCCGAAGACGAGTGGCGAAACACGCCCGGTCCCGAGCGCGGGCGCATCCTCCGCGAGGCGGGGACACTCCTCGCCCAGCGCAAGGAGGAACTGACGGAGATTCTCATCGCCGAGGAGGGGAAGGCGCGGCCCGAGGCGGCGGGCGAGGTACAGCGCGCTATCGACATCTTCCACTACTTCTCGACGAAGGCCGCCGACCTCGGCGGCACGAAGAAGGGCGCGAGCGGGTCGAACACGAACCTCTACACGCGGCAGGAGCCCGTCGGCGTCGCGGCGCTCATCACGCCGTGGAACTACCCCATCGCCATCCCGGCGTGGAAGCTCGCCCCGGCGCTCGCCGCCGGCAACACTGTCGTCCTGAAGCCCGCCTCCATCGCGCCCGGCGTCGTCATCGAAATCGCCCGCGCGCTCGACGAGGCCGGCCTCCCGGACGGCGTCCTCAACGTCGTCACCGGCCCCGGTAGCTCGGTCGGCAGCGAGTTCATCGGCAACGAGGGCACGGACCTCGTCTCCTTCACCGGGAGCAGTCAGGTCGGCGAGATGGTCTACGAGCAGGCCACAGACGCCGGCAAGCGCGTCCAGACCGAACTCGGCGGGAAGAACCCGACGCTCGTCGCCGACTCCGCGGACCCCGCCGAGGCGGCCGACATCGTCGCCAACGGCGGATTCGGAACGACCGGCCAGTCATGTACGGCCTGTTCCCGCGCCATCGTCCACGAGGACGTGTACGACGACTTCGTCGCCGAACTCGTCGACCGCGCGGAGTCCCTCGACGTCGGCCCCGGAACCGACCACGAGATGGGCCCACAGGTCAGCGAGTCCGAACTCTCCTCGACGCTCGAATACATCGACATCGCCGAGGGCGAGGGCGCGACGCTCGCCGCCGGCGGCGGCGTCCCCGAGGGCGAGGAAGTCGAGACGGGTCACTTCGTGGAACCGACGGTGTTCACCGACGTCGACCCCGACATGCGCATCGCACAGGAGGAGGTCTTCGGGCCGGTCGTCGCCGTCATCGAAGTGAGTGACTTCGACGAAGGGCTGGCGGTCGCGAACGACGTCGACTACGGCCTGTCGGCCAGCGTCGTCACCGACGACCACACCGAGGCGAACCGCTTCGTCGACGAGGTCGAAGCCGGCGTGGTGAAGGTAAACGACAAGACGACCGGCCTCGAACTCCACGTCCCCTTCGGCGGGTTCAAGCGCTCGTCCTCCGAGACGTGGCGCGAGCAGGGCGACGCCGGTCTCGACTTCTACACCATCGAGAAGACCGTCTACGACAGCTACTGAGCCTCCCACCCGGTCGCCGACGGCGACCGTCTGCCATCGTCTCGTTCTTTTCTCTCCTCTCCTCTCCTCTCCTCTCCTCTCCTCTCCTCTCCTCTCCTCTC
>NZ_LOPW02000018.1:64238-225533 GCF_001469875.2 Haloferax marisrubri
TTCCCCCACCGATACTGCCGTCTCATTCCACTCCAAACCAGTTTCTCTATATCAGAACGGAGTTCCGCGGGTGGCTCCAGTAGAGATTACACTCGTAGATGTGTAATTTCTAGTCGCAGTCACACGCAGAGAGCTATGTTAACACGGCTCTACATCGAGAATTCGAGGGGTTCGCGCCCTGTTCCGAGATAGCGAACGGAGAGCGTCAGTAGTTGATGTTGAGTTCGACGACGTTCGCCGCGCTCAGGACGCGTTCGGGGAGCGCCCCGTGGAGGTCTTCGTCGCTGACCCGGCTGGCGGGAGCGGAGACGCTGATGGCACCGAGCACCTCACCGGAGGACGACTTGATGGGTGCCGCGAGACAGCGCAGGCCTTCGAGACGCTCGCCGTCGTCGATGGCGTAGCCGCGCTCCCGGACCGCTTCGAGCACCTGGAACAGTTCCTGTCGCGTGCCGATGCTCTTCGGCGTCTTCTGTTCGAGGCCGTGACGCTCGATTATCTCGTCCACCCGAGACTCCGGGAGGTTCGCGAGAATCGCTTTCCCGAGCGCCGTCGTGTGCAGGTGCGTCCGCAGACCCGCGTAGGTGTCGAGGTCCACGGCGTCGTCGCCTTTCGCCCGCATCAGGTAGACCCCCATCCCCTGTTCTTCGACGAGGAGGTTGGCGAGTTCGCCCGTGTCGGCGGCGAGCGATTTGACCTCGGGTTCGGCGATTTGATACACCTCCATCGACTTCCGACTGTGGCCGCCGACTTCGAGGAACTTCAAACCGACGCGATAGTCGTCGCCGTCCTTGAGGACGTACCCGTGTTTCTGGAGCGTCGTCAGGTGGTTATGCACCGCGCTCTTTCCCATCTGGAGGTCGCTGGCTAACTCCGTGACTCCACAGGGGCCTTTCTCCATCAACTCCTCGACGAGTGCTAGTGTCTTCTCGGTGGTTCGAACCGGGTGTTTGGCGTCCATGATTATTCGTTATTAAGTATCTGAATAAGTGTTCTGGTCCCGAGAACGGTGATGCCGCGTGGCAGAACCGCTCCCTCGGCTCGAAAAATCGCTTTCGGTGGTTGATGCTGAGCGTGACGCGGGAACCGGAGCAGGCGTTCATGAGTTGGACTTGTCACGGCGTCCCCCACCGGCTCGCGCGAACTGGTATGACTGACACGTCACACGGTCGGATTGCTCACGCCGACCAAACGTGGTATCGTGCCGGGCTATGATAGTTCTTGCCATGGGTGTAGAGCTTGCCCGCGAGAAGTTCCTCTGGTCCGGTCGAGTCCTCGGACATGACTCGTTCTGTTTTCTCTGCTACCACCGCCGGAACTAATACAAACATATCGTAATTGATGTACTAAATATACGAATTCATACATGTATATTTGGTCTATATTTTCTATTTCTTTGGCTTGACTAATAAACTTTCAATAAGCCTTAAAATGTGTAATACGACATTTTCTATATACGATCTACCTCTCACTTACTCAGCTCACTCTTGCACAAATTATCATATAGTTGTTGTTAGAAATAACCTATTAGTGTTATTTTGTCGTCGCCTAACGAATCGTCTCTTGGCGACATCGAAGCACCGGTTTCCGCTGGCCGTGCTCACTCACGCCGATTCGAGCGCACCGCTCGGGTGGTACGACGAAACGGGGAAAAGCGGGGCCGGGTCGCTCGGGTCGAACTACAGGTTGCCGTTGACGATGTCGCTGACGCGCTGGGCGTCGAACAGGCGCTCGTCGGCGTCGTACAGGGTCTGTGCGAGGCGGTCCGTCACGACGAGGTTCGTGATGGGGCCCTGGTAGAGCGCGCCGGCGCGGTAGACGTCGCCGTTCTGGACGGCGGTGAGTTCGCTCGCCACTTCGTGGTTCTCCATGAACGAGATAACCGTGTTCTGGAACTCCTCGCGGTTTTTAGCTTCCTGTCCGCGCAGGAGGAGCACTTCGGGGTCGACCTCAAGGAGCGTCTCGAAGTCGACCGCGCCGCGGTTGCTGTAGAAGTCCTTCACCTCGGTCGTCGCGAGCGCGTCGTTGACCTTCAGGTCGTTGAGGTGCTTGAAGCTCGTCCCCTCGTCGATGATGTAGGGGTAGAACTCCTCGGGCTCGTCGCCGCCGCCCCAGACGACGGCGGCCGAGGGCCGCTCGCCCTGTGCGGGAACGACCGGCGCGAGGTTCGCCTGGAACTCCTCGTGGACCTGCTCGAACGCCTCGAAGCGGTCCTCGCGCTGGAACACCTGCGCGAGCTTTTCGAACGCCTCGTAGAGGCTGTAGTAGCGGTAGTCCTCGTGCCACGCGTAGCCGCGCGAGAAGATGCTGTTACCGAAGAACGGGCCGACCTGCGTGCTAATCTCCTCGACGTCGTCCTCGCTCCACTGGCCGCGGTTCAGGAGGAAGTTCGGGTCGGCGACGTGCACGTCCGCGTTCAGCTCGTAGAACTGTTCCTTGCCGACGCCGCTGTCGCCCCACAGCTGGCGGATGGACGACTTGTCGACGCTCACGTCCGGAATCTCGTCGTAGTACTGCGTGTGGTACCGACCGGGGAGCCAGACGCCCATCGGCGCGTCGAGGCCGAGCGCGACGCCCATGTCGGCCCAACTGCCGTTGTTCGCGACCCACGTCTCCGGGACCGAGTCGAACGTGACCTCGCCGACCGGCTCTATCGACACCGAGTAGGACTCCGACGCCTCGGTCGTCGTCTCGGTCTCGGTCTCCGTCGCTGTCTCGGTCGTCGCCGTGGTCGTCTCGGCCTCGGACTCCGTCGTCGTCTCCGACCCGCCACCGCCGGTACAGCCGGCGAGCAGGCCGCCCGCGATAACTGCACCGCCGTACTGCAGGTACTCACGCCGCGTCGATTCTCGACCGCTGTGTCCGTCGTTTGCCATGTCTTTTAGGCTTACCTAAACGGTTAAAACGTCTTCGAAATTTAGGCGAGCCTAACTACCGCCGTGCGAGGCGACTCAGTCGGTCACCTCGACGGGCGCTCTGACGGCGAGGACCGAGAGGTCCGAGTACGGCGTCGAGTCGGGGCCGCTCCCGCCGGCCGAGTCGCGCAGGTCGCCGAGCGTCGTTCGAGTGATTCGCTCGTCGGCGTGGGTCAGGCGTTCGAGCACGAGCGCGTCTAGTGACGCGTCCGCGCCCGAGTCAAGGAGGAACTCGGCGATGTCGCCGGGCATCCAGTCGAACGGTCGCGGCAGGACGAGCAGGTGGCGCTCGCCGACCGCCTCGGCCAGTCGGTCGAGGTCGGCGTCGAGCGACCCGCTCTTGTGGAGCGTGACGAACCGCGTGTCCTCTATCGGCGTCCGGGCGCGACTCGCGGCTATCTGGAGCGACGAGATGCCCGGAATCACTCGCACCGGTCGCTCGACGGCCCGCTGAACCTTCCCGAGGAACTGGTAGCCCGAGTGGTTCGGGTCGCCCATGAGGACCGCGGCTCCCCGGTCGCCGGCCGCGACGCGCCGCCCGAACTCGGTCAGCGCGTCGGCCTCGTCGGCGTAGCCGCAGGTGAGCAGGTCGGCGTCGGTCTCGTCGGCCACGAAGTCGACGACCGTCTCGAAGCCGACGACTACGTCGGTCTCCCGAATCGCCCGCCGTCCGCGGGGCGTGAGGTACTCCGGGTTACCGGGGCCGACGCCGACCGCGTAGACCGGTGTGTCGGCGGCCTTGCCGTTCCCGTCGATTTTATCGATGCTCGGTTCGGGCGCGGCCGCGGCGAACGTCGCCGGGTCCGGCCCCGAATCGAGGTCGTACGGGTCGTCACTCATGGCCTGAAAGGTCTACGTCGCCGTTGCGAACGTCGCTCGCGACGTGAATCAACTCGTTCGTGAGCGCGGCCGCGAGGCCGCTCCCGCCCCGCTTTCCGACGTTCGTCACCGCGGGCACGTCGTACTTGTCGGCGATGTCGCGGACGCGTTTTCGGCTCTCTTCTGCCTTCACGAAGCCGACGGGCGTCGCCAGGACGGCCGCCGGTCGGGTGCCGTTCTCGATGCAGTCGCAGAGCGCTAACGCGGCGGTCGGCGCGTTGCCGACGACCGCGATTGCGCCGTCGTAGACGCCCTCCTTGTCGAGTTCGAGCACCGCGGCCGCGGTCCGGGTCATGCCCGTTTCGGCGGCGAGTTCGGCTCCGTTGCCGATTGCTTTCCGCACCGGGCAGTCGTGGCCGCGGCCCGTGATGCCGGCTTTCGCCATCGTGATGTCTGTCACGATGGGTCGCTCGTCGAGGACCGCCCTCGCGCCCGCGACGACCGGGTCGTTCTGGCACCGGACGAGGTGCTGGAACTCGATATCGCCGGTCGAGTGGACCGCCTTCTGTCGGAGTCTGTCGGTCAGCGTCTCGTCGGGGACGAACGTCCGGACGATGTCCATGCTCGTCTCCGCGATGTCCATCGCTTCCTGCGTCGTCGCGCCGAGGTCGGCGTAGGCGTCTCGTTCAGTCATCGGATTGGGTCTGCGTCATCGCGTTCGTCGTGTTCGCTTCGAGGTCGCCCTCCACGGAGAGGTTGATGTCCTGCAGTCGCTCTCTCTCGTCGTCGTCGGCGTCCCACAGGTCGCGGTCGATGGCTTCGAGGAACGTCGCGGTGATGCTTTCGAGCGCCCACGGGTTCACGTCGCGCAGCCACTCCTGTCGGTCCTCGTCGAAGGCGTAGGCGTCGGCGAGACTCTCCCAGAGGGTGTCGCTGACGACGCCCGTCGTCGCGTCCCAGCCGAGCGCGACGTCGACCGTGGTCGAGAGGTCGCCCGCGCCCTTGTAGCCGTGTTCCTCCATGCTGTCGAGCCAGTCGGGGTTGAGGACGCGCGCCCGCATCGCCTTGCGGACCTTCTCCTCGTTCGTGTAGACGCTGACGTTGTCGGGGTCGCTGGAGTCGCCGACGTACGAGGCCGGGTCGCTCCCCGAAATCTCGCCGACTGCGGAGACGAACCCGCCGTGGAAGGCGTACCAGTCGGAGGAGTCGAACTCGTCCTGTTCGGCGGTGTCTTCGATTTTCACCGTGGCTTCGACCCCGCTCAAACGGCGCTCGAAGGCGTCGCGGGCCTCGGTCACCTTGCCGCGACTCCCGAGGGCGTAGCCGCCCCACTGGACGAACACGTCCGCGAGGTCGCTCCGGTCGTCCCATTCGCCCTCGTCGACGGCCTTGTTCGTCCCCGCGCCGTAGCCGCCGGGCGTCGTCGTGAACACGCGGTGTTTGGCCAGTCTCTCGGCCTCGTCGGCGTCGACGCCCCCCGATTCGAACTCGGCGGCGTCCTCCTCGACGTGCTTTTTCACGTAGTTCAGCTCGTGGGGTTCGTCGAGTTCGACCACCGCGTCGACGGCGTCGTTGACGACGCTCGCGGCCTGCGGGAACGCGTCGCGGAACAGCCCCGAGACGCGGGTCGTCACGTCGATTCGCGGGCGGTCGAGTTCCTCCAGCGGAATCGGCTCCACGTCGTCGACGCGGCCCGCGTCGGTCCACACCGGTTCGACGCCCATAAACGCGAGCACTTGCGCGATGGTCTCGCCGCGGGTCCGAACCGTCGGCGTCCCCCACGCGACGACCCCGAACTCCTCGGGGTACTCGCCGTGGTCGTCGTAGTGGCGGTCGAGGACGCCCTCGGCGACGCGCTCGCCGACGCTCCACGCCGGCTTGGCCGGGACTTTCCGCGGGTCGAGCGTGTAGAAGTTCCGCCCGGTCGGAAGCAGGTCCACTCCGCCGCGGGTCGGCGCGCCGGAGCCGCCGGGCCGGACGTACTCGCCGTCGAGGGCGTCGGCGGTCTGCGGAATCTCGGCTTCCGCGGCCGCGACCCGCGGGGCCGCCTCGTCGCAGATGAACGCGAGCACCTCGCGGAGGTCGTCGTGCGCGCCGCGTTTCGCCCGTGCATCGCCGAGTTGGTCGATATCGACCACGAGCAGGTTCATGTTCACTTCGTCGTCGGGGCCGGCGTCGACTTCCGACTCGGGCACGTCGAAGTCGCGTTCGGCGAGTGCCAACACCAGTTCGACGCATTGGTCGTAGACGCGGTCTGCGGCCTCCGAGAGGTACATCCCGAGGTCGTCGTCGTACGTCCCCGGCTCGTCTCGCATCCGGTCGTAGTCGACGCCCATGACGCCCGCGACGCTCTCGCGGAGGCTCGGCGTGTCGGCGTTCGGGAGGCGGGTGAGCGCGACGAGGTACTCCACGAGTCGGTCGCGCTCGGGCGGTTCGCCCATCGTGTGGAGGCCCATCCGAATCTGCGTCGTCTTCACGTCGGTCAGGTACTCGTGGACGCGCTCGACCAACTCGTCGAAATCGACCTGTTCGGTATCGACACCGGAGCCGGAACCGTCGTCGCCGATGGCGTCGGCGTCTTCGAACCCGAGTTCGACCGCGAGGTCGAGGTCGTCGATTGCGTCAACGAGGAGTTCGCGGAGCTGGTCGCCGCGTTCGGGACGGGCCTCGTCCATGCCCGCCTCGCGGTACTCGCGGGCGAGTTCTTCGAGGTCCGCGAGGTCGTCGTACGTCCCCGCGGTGCGCATGACCGGCGTGAGGTAGTCCACGATGGCCGCGTACGACCGGCGCTTTGCCTGCGTCCCCTCGCCGGGGTTGTTGATGATGTACGGGTAGACGTTCGGGAGGTCGGAGACCAGTTGGTCCGGCGCGCTCTCGCCGTTCAGGCCGACGGTCTTGCCGGGGAGCCATTCGAGGCTTCCGTGGGTGCCGAGGTGGACCACGGCGTCGGCCTCGAACGCCTCGCGGAGCCACGCGTAGAACGCCACGTAGTCGTGCGGCGGCTGGAGGTCCGAATCGTGGTACACCTTCGAGGGGTCCATCCCGAACCCGCGCGGGGGCTGGACGGTCACGAGGACGTTCTCGAACTCGACGCCCGGAATCGCAAACGGGCGCTCGGGCGGTTCGCCCCACTCCTCGACGACGTTGTCGCGGAAGCGGTCGTCGGCGTCGGCGAACCAGTCGGCGTACTGGTCGGGAGACACCACGTCGACGCTCAGGTCCCGCACGTCCTCGGGTGCGACCCAGCGGTCGTCCAGCGTCAACTGCGAGGTGAGGTCGTCGATGAGCGCCTGTCCGTCCGCGGGGAGGTCGCCGACGGCGTAGCCCCGACGCCGGAGTTCGGACAGGAGGTTGACCGTGCTCTCGGGGCTGTCCATCCCGAAGGCCGTCCCGATGCCGTCGTCGCTCGGCGGGTAGTTGTGGAGGACGACCGCGACGTTCTTCTCGTCGTTCGGCAGGTGGCGGAGTCGCGCCCAGTTGACCGCGAGGCGGGCGACGTGGTCCACGCGGTCATCGATGGGGAAGTGCTGCTTCGGCGCGCTCCCGACGCCGGCTTCGTCTTCCATCCGCTCTTTCCCGCTTATCGGGTGAGTGATGACGTTGCCGTCGAACTCCGGGAGCGCGACCGACAGCGCGAGTTCGAAGCCCATCACGCCCGTGTCGCTCGACTCGTACCGGCTTCGAGAGCGCATGGTCGTAATCGCCTGCAACACGGGGACGCCGAGTTCGGTGAGGAACACGTCCTCGGCGTCAGCGCCCTCGTCGTCGGCGTCGCGGCCGCGCTCGCTCATCGACAGCGAGAACATGAAGGAGCTGACGACGGCGTCGACGACGGGGCCGTCGTCGTCCGAAAACCAGTTGCGGGCGACCCACTCGGCGTTCTCTTGGCCCTCTTCGTCGGTCGCGGGATTGCAGAACGCGGGTAAGACGTTCGCGCCGAGCGATTCCAGTCGCTCCACGAGCGCGTCCACGTACCGGGTGTTCGCGTGCGTCCAGTGAGACTCGTAGAACCAGACGCCGATGGTCGGCTTGTCGGAGTCGTGCGTATCGAGCAGTTCGTCGTACTCGACGCCGGGGTAGTCGGGATGGTAGACGCCCTCGGTCGGAAGTTCGACAGGGTCGTCAACCGCCGTCTCGACGCCGGCGTACTCGGCCGCGAGGAACCGGCAGAGGTTCTCGACGTTCACCGCGCCGCCGCGGTCGAGATACTCGCAGACGCGCTCACGGTCCGCGTCGGCGACGGTCGTGTCCCGGCGCGCGAAGGCGTCGCCGGTGGCCTTGACGACGAGCGGCACCCCCGCCGATTCGAGTCGTTCGACGGCGTGGTCGTAGCCGGGCATGCTGTCTTCGGCCCCGTGGAGCCAGAAGACGGCCGCCGTCGCCGACTCCAACTCGTCGACGAAGGCGTCCGCGTCGGTCACGTCGTCCAAATCGCTCGCGGAGCGGACGACGAGGTCGATTCCGTCGAGTCGGCGCGCGGCCCGCTGGACCGCGCCCAATTCGTTTTCGGTCGCTGTGTACAGTCCGATTGTCGGTGTCATTGATAAAGTGTTATTGTCTTACTGCAAGTACGATTTCTCATTCGATGACGACTCAGACGCTGCCGTTCTCGGCTATCGTCGGGCAAGACGAACTGAAACGGGCGTTGTTGGCCGTCGGAGCCAACGACGACCTCGACGGACTCCTCGTTCGCGGCGAGAAGGGAACCGCGAAGTCGACCGCGGTCCGCGCCCTCGCCGACCTCCTGCCCGAACAGGAAGTCGTCGCTGGCTGTCCGTACGGCTGTCCGCCGGACCCGGACGCCCCGGCCCGCCAGTGCGACTCGTGTCGCGCCCGCGACGACCCCGCGGTCGAGCGCCGGTCGGTCCCGCTCGTGACGCTCCCGCTCGGCGCGACCCGCGACCGGGTCGCGGGCACGCTCTCGGTCGCCGACGCGCTCGACGGCGAGGCGTCGTTCGACCCCGGGCTCTTGGCCCGCGCGAACCGCGGCATCCTCTACGTGGACGAGGTGAACCTCCTCGACGACCACCTCGTCGACCTGCTTTTGGACGCGGCCGCGAGCGGCGTCAACCGCGTCGAGCGCGACGGAGTGAGCGTCGAACACCCCGCCGAGTTCACCCTCGTCGGGACGATGAACCCCGAGGAGGGCGACCTCCGCCCCCAACTCCGCGACCGCTTCGCCCTCCAGGCGACCGTCGTCGGCAGCCGCGACATCGACGACCGCGTGGAGATTATCGACCGGGCGCTGGCGGGCGACGACGACCCGGAAACGGTCGCCGACGCCCACCGCGAGGAGACCGCGGCACTCGAAGTCACGCTTCGCGAGGCGACGGACCGCCTCGACTCGGTTGCCCTCCCGGTCGAGTTCAAGCGCGATATCGCCGAACTCTGCGTCGACGCCGGCGTCGAGGGCCACCGCGCCGACATCGCCATCGCCCGCACGGCCCGCACCCTCGCTGCGCTCGACGGCCGGACGAAGGTGCTCGAAGGCGATGTGCGCGAGGCGGCCGCGCTCGCGCTCCCCCACCGACTGCAGAGTCGCCCGTTCGACGACGACCCGGACGTCGATGACGTGCTCGACGACCACTTCGACGGGGAAGACGACCGGGACGACGCCGGCGACGGCGAAGAGGGTGAGAGCGGAAACGGTGGAGATGGCGGAAACGGTGAAGACGGCGAAGAACGCGGCGAGGGAGCCGGTTCCGACGCCGACGAGGACGGCGATGCCGCGGGAGAGGCTCCTGGCCCCGATACCGGAGATGATGACGGCGGGGATGACGATACTGACGGCGACGACCGAGGTGGAGAAGTTGGCGGAGCCGACGAGAGTGCCCCCGAAGACGGCGACTCGGAAGACGGAGCGTCCGAAGACGGCGATACCGATGACTCCGGAGACGCCGACCCCGCCGACCCCGACGAAGCAACGCCGCTCCTCCCCGGACAGAGCCGGGCCGCCATCGGCGACGCCGAGCGACCGCCGGTCGAGGACGCGACCCTCGACGCGGAGACGCCCGGTGACGGGAGCCGTGCCGCAGTTCGGGAGTCGCGGCAGGGGCGAGGCTCGCGGGTGCGGACCGAATCGGCGACCGAGACCGACGACATCGACGTTCCCGCCTCGGTCCGGGCCGCGGCCTCGGCTGGCCGGTCCCGCGTCACCCGGTCGGACCTTAAAACCGCGGTCGCCCGCGGGTCGGCCGCGACGCTCGTCGTGTTCGTCGTGGACGCGAGCGCGTCGATGCGCGCCGCCATGCGACGGGCGAAAGGCACCGTGCTGTCGCTTCTCGAAGACGCCTACGAACAGCGCGACGAGGTCGCCTTCGTCGCGGTCGCGGGCGACGACGCCGAGGTGTTGCTCCCGCCGACCGACAGCGTGACGCTGGCGGCGCGGCACCTGAAGGAACTCCCGACGGGCGACAGGACGCCGCTTCCGTCCGGGTTGGACGCCGCTCGCCGGGTTATCGACCGTTCGGACGCCGACGCCGCGCTCGTCGTCGTCGTGACCGACGGCCGGACCAACGTCGCGGACGGCAGCCCCACCGGGCAGACCCGCTCGGCGGCGCGGAACCTCGCCACCACAGACGCCTCGGTCGTCGTCGTCGACGCCGGCGACGACGGTATCGGCGTGACCGACATCCTCGTCTCCGAGACGGGCGCGCGGCGCATCCCGCTGTCCGACCTGTCGGCCGAGCGGGTCGCCGAGGCCGCGCGCTCGGCGGACGGGCAGTAGCCGGGGGTCGGTCGTCTCTTTTAGCATGGTGTGTTCCTATCGAATCGGTCGCGTGCGGAGTCGGTACGCCCCGCGCGTGACGCTCTCGTCGTGGTACTCGACCGGTTCTTCGACCACCGCGAGGACGCTCCCGCCCGCGGCGATGGCGGTCGGGATGCCGGGGAGTCCCATCGTTTCGACGTGCCCCGCGTCGGGGGCGAAAACGTGGACGCCGTGGCGCTCGGCCTCCCGCTCCCGGAAGTGCTGGGCGGACGGCACGAATACCCGCGACTCGGCCGCGACGGTAGCGCGTGCGAATCCACCGGTGTCGCGGGTCCACAGACGGTCACCCCCGTCGACCGAGACGCCGACCGCGGTGTGTTCGTCGGGGTGTCGCGCGTCCGGGTCGCGGGTCGATTCGGCGAACGTGTTCCCCGTGACGAAGACGGCGGTTTCGTCGGCGACGCAGACGTGGTTCGGGTAGGCGTAGACTGTCTCGTCGCCGACGCGGCGCTTGGTCGCGAGGTCGAGTTGCCACTGCGGCTCCCCGGCGAAATCGAGGAGGTAGCCGCGTTTGTCGCCGTGGCTGGCGACGGCCAACGCATCGCCCGCGAAGGCCACGTCGCCGACGCGTCGGTCCCCGTCGGTGCCGGGGTCCCACGACGCGACTCGACCCCCGGTGTGGGCGTCGAGGAGAACGAGGCCGTCCTGTTCGGGGTTCGGGCAGCGGTTGTACGCGACGGCGACGCGGTCCCCTTCGGCGGCGACCGCGATGGGCGACGCGTAGACGTGTCTGCGCCACGCGAGCCGACCTCCCCGGTCGAACCCGAGGACGACGCTCCGCCAGACTCGCGCTTCGCCGTCCCGTTCGTAGCGCCGGGCGACGACGACGACCCTGTCGCCCGTCACCGCGAGGTCGACGACGTACGGTCGGAAGAACAGCGAGTCCTTCGTCGCCGTGCCCACGTCGTCGGCCGTCGCGTACGTCCAGCGGGCGACGCCCGTCTCGGCGTCGAGGACGCGAACCAGCCCGTCGCCGCCGCGCTCGCCGACGACGAGGAACTCGTCGGTGGCGGATATCGACACCACGGAGTGCTCGCCGCGCGCCTGCCAGCGTTCGCTGGCGTCGGGCGTGGAATCGGTAGCAGTCTCCAGCGCGACGACGCGACCGTCCGCGGTCCCGACGAAGACGGCGTCGTCGGTCGCTTCGACCGCGGAGCGAGCCCAGTTGTGGCGGCTGCTCGCGGCCTCGACTTCCCCGAGGTCGCGGCGGGCCGTGAGTGGGGACGGTGCCATCGGGAGTCAGTCCTCGACGGGGAAGGCGTCGTGGAGCGTGTGGTGCGCCTCTCCGAGGTCGTCGAGGAACCCATCGGCTCCCTCGCGGATGCGGCGAAGCGACCGCTCTGCGTCGCGGACGGCGACGAGCCGTCCCCGAAGGTAGCCCGATTGCGGGTCGTCGTCGTCGATTCGCGTCGCCTCCGCTTCGAGGTCGACGAGCGCGGCGTCGAGGTGCCGCTGGGCCTCGTCGAGGCTGGTCGCGTTCGCGAGCGCCTGAATCGGGCCGGGGTCGGCGTCGCCGAGGTAGTCTTCGAGTTCGGCTTCGGCGTGTCGCTTCGCGTGTTCGTCGGTCGTTCCGGTGATGTTCAGGAGCGCCAGTCGGAGCGCTTCGAGTTCTGCACAGGCCATGATTAGAGTGATTGGTGGACGAGGTTCGAGACGATGCGGTCCCGCTCGAGATGGGACGAGACGATGCGGTCGGTGTCGTCGGGCGTCACGCCGCCGTACCAGACGCTGTCGGGGTAGACGGCGACGATTGGGCCGTCGCCGCACTGGCCGAGACACGAGCTTCGAGAGACGTGGACATCGCAGTCGTCGGCGTCGCGCACGCCCTGTCTGAGTCGTTCGAGGACGGTCGCCGCGCCGCTCGCGGCGCAGGTCTGGTTCGTGCAGACCGCGACGTGTTTCTCGGGGGCGTCGTGGATGTGCGGGTCGTCGTCCACGTCGCTCCGGTCGGCGTGTTCGGCCTGATGGACGAGCGAGCGGAGCATCGCGCGAGCGCCGCCCTCGTCGTCCTCGTAACCGGCGAGTTCGACCTTGTACTTGCAGGTGTCGCAGGACATCTCGACGCTCCCGGAGCGCGCTTCTCGGTAGCGGTCAGCGAGGGTCTCGACCACCCGATCGTCCACGCCGAGCGGTCCGGACGCGCCGGCGTCGACGTATGGGTACTCCTCGTCGAACGTCTCGGCTTTGTCCACGATTCGCCCCGTCAGCACGCCGTCGCCGAGCATGTACGGGAGGACGACGACCGCGTCCGGGCGGTCCTTGGCGACGGTGTGGAGCGTCTCCTCCAACCGCGGCGTCGTGACGCCGATGAACGCCGATTCGACGCGGGTGAACCCGCGGCCCTCGTACAGCAGGCGGGCCAGTTTGTGCACGTCCCCGTTCGAGTCGGGGTCGCTCGACCCGCGAGCGCAGAGCACGACCGCCACGTCGTCGTCCTCGCGGTCGGCGCCGAGGTCGGACTCCACCGCCCGCGCCCGCTCGTCTAACAGGTCCACGAGCGAGGGGTGGATGCCGAGGTGCGAGCCGAACCGGAACTCGGTGTCGTCGTGGGTCGCGCGGGCCCGCTGGACCGCCAGCGGCACGTCGTTTTTGACGTGGCTCGCGGCGAAAAGCGAGAGGGGGACGACGGTCATCGTCCGGCAGGTCGGTGCCATCGACTCGATTGCGTCGTCTATCGAGGGCTCGGCGAGTTCGATGTACGCCGCGTCAACTGGGACCGACAGCCGGGACTCCAACTTCGCGGCGAGCGTCCGAACCTGCTCGTTGGACTCCTCGCGGCGCGAACCGTGGCCGACGAGGAGCACCGCGTCGTCGTCGAGCGTCGGGTCGGGCCGTTCGAGACTCATGCGTTCTCCGCCTCTTCGAGGCTGCGGACGAGCTTTCGACGCCGCGTCGGCGCGAACAGGTTCGTCTCGTCGCTCCCCTCGTAGACCCACTCGCCGAAGCCGGCGGCCGCGTCGTCGTCGATGCCGAACCAGTAGCCGCCCGACGAGGTCTCGCCAATCTCGCCGGTCGGTGCGTCCACCGGGCAGGCGTCGAGCAGTCGGTCCACGGTTTCGAGGAGCGCCCGGTCGTCGTGGACGAACGAGATGCCGACCGTCCCCGACGAGGACTTGAAACAGACCGTCCCGCAGGATTCGAGGAGTCCCCGAAGGAGCTGTTTTCGCCGGGCGTCGAACACGTCGAAGCGGTAGCCACCGGCGTCGTCGCCGACCGGGAGGCCGAACGCGGCGCTCGCGCTTCTGACCACGTCGCCTTCGACCATGACGTGGTACTCGTCTTTGACGCGGGTGACGGCGGTGTTGTGGGCGTACTCTCGCTCCGTCTCCCGGCGGTCGATTTCGCCGCCGCCGGCGATGACCGCGAGGCGGTTCGCACAGGTCTCGTCGTTCGTCAGCGCCGTGAACTGTCCCGGCTCGACCGCTCCGCCGCCGGCGACGTGACCCCAGAGATAGGCCGTCTCGGGCGTGCTTTTCAGGAGGTCGTCCGCGGAGGCGACGCGGGTGTCGCTCACGCGTCCACCTCCCGGACCGAAATCGCGCCCGGCGGACAGGCTCGCGCCGCGAGCGTCGCGTCGTCGCCGTCTGCTTCGGCATCTCCTTCGAGGAGGGCGACGACGCGCTCGCCCGTCTGCTCGACGCTCACGACGCCGGCCGCGTCGGGGTCGATTGTGGCGAGTCCGTCGTCGTCCTCGACGAACCGGCCGTCGCGGGCGAGGCAGGCGAAGATGCCGTCGCAGGCGTCTCGGTCGATTTCGATTTCGAACATCTCAGTACTCGTACTTCTGCTCGTAGCCCCGGGGCGTCACCATCCGGTCGTCCCAGACGTACGTCTCCTCGTTGCCGACCAGCAGCGTCGTCGTCATGTCCACGAGGTCGGTCTCGCCGAGGTCGGGCAGGTCGCCGAGTTCGACGATTTCGACTTCCTCGTCGTCGCGGCCCGCGCCGTGGACGACGCCGACCGGCGTGTCGGGCGCGCGGTGTTCGAGGAGAATCTCGCAGCACTTCTCGTAGTTCGACCGGCGCTTGCGGCTCCACGGGTTGTAGATTGCGATGGTGAAGCCCTCCTTGGCGGCCGCGTGAAGCCGCGACTCGATGGTCGGCATCGAGGTCAGGTGGTCCGAGAGGCTGATGGTCACGGTGTCGTTGACGAGCGGCGCGCCCAGCCGGGCCGCACAGGACTGCGCCGCCGGGACGCCCGCGACCACGTCGAAATCGACCATGCTCGCGGTCGAGCCCTTCGATTCGAGGATTTCGAGCGCGAGGCCGGCCAGCGCGTACACGTTGGGGTCGCCGCTCCCGACGATGGCCACGTCGTTGCCGGCGAGCGTTCGGTCGACTGCCTCCTCGGTCCGAGAGACCTCGCCGCACATCGGCGTCGAGTAGATGTCCTCGGCGTCCTCGACGATGTCGTCGGGGAGGAGTTCGATGTAGGTCGTGTAACCGACGATGTGGTCGGCCTCGCGGAGCGTGTCTTTCGCCAGCGTGGTCATCTCGCTCGCACGACCGGGACCGAGGCCGACGGCGACGAGTTGCCCCGGTTCGCCGTCGAAGTCCTCGATAGTCGCTTCGACCTTCTCGGCGGTCTGTTCTTTCTTCGACCCGCCCGAACTGCCGCCGCACTTCGAAGCCGAGTCGTCGCCGGGCTTCGAGGACGACGCGCCGCACTCCGATTCTGCGTCGGCCGAGTCGGTCGATTCCGCCGTCGCTCCGCCGCACTTCGATTCGGTTGTCGTGTCTGATTCGCTCATGGGTTAGAAGTCGTCGACGTCGCGCCCGCCGCGGGGCGTGACGAGGTACGTTTCGTAGTCGTTGCTCCAGGGTTCGGTCTCGTGGGTGCCGATGAGAATCGACGTGCCCATCCCGCCGACGTCTTCATCGTGGGCCGTCGCGTCACCGAGGGTCGTAATCGAGAACGTCTCGTCGTCCAGATTTCGGCCCGCTTCGCCCCGGCCGGCGTCGTTGAAGATGCCGACCGGCACGTCGTCGGCCCGCTCCTCGCGGACCACGTCGATGGCGCGTTCGTAGTTCCGCCAGCAGTTGTACAGGACGACGACGAAGCCGCTGATGGCCGCCGCGCGCAGTTTCTCCTCGATTTCGTCCCAGCCGCGCCACTTGTCGGACAGCGAGACCGTACAGAAGTCGTTCGACAGCGGCGCGCCCATCATGGCCGCGCCGCCGAGCGCCGCGGTGACGCCGGGGACGATTTCGACCGGCACGTCGGTCGCTTCGTCCGTCTCCGCCATCGTGAACACGAGGTCGGACTTCCCGTAGACGTTCGGGTCGCCGCCGGAGACGTGGACTACGTCCTCGCCGTCGCGGACGCGCTCGAACGCCTCGCGGGTCAGTTCGACCTGTTTTCCCATCGACGAGCGGACGACCTCCGGCCCCTCGTCGCTTCCTTCCGGGGGGAGCGTTCCGTCGTCTCGGAGGAACTCCTGATAGAGGTTCGAGGCGACCACGCAGTCCGAAGTCGAGACGAGTTCCGTCGCTCGCTTCGTCATGTGGTCGGGGAGACCGGGACCGATGCCGACGACGTAGAGGGTTCCGTAGTCGTCCGGGACCTCGTCACGGTCGCGGTTGCGGTCGCTGGAGCCGGACGCCGGTTCGGTCTGCTCGCCGCCGTCGCTCATCGTCCCACCGCCACAGTCACGGCGTCGTCGTAGCGTCGCTTTTCGACGACCAGTTCGTGGTCGCGGCCGCCGGCGATGGCGCTCGCCTCGGCGATGCCGGGCCAGCCGATGAGTTCCTTCGACCGCGAGGGCGTCGGCCCCTCGAACTCGGTGAGGGTCTCCTTTTCGAAGTAGACGACGCCCGCGTCGATTTCCTCGGCGGCGTCGAGCATGCCGGGTTCGTCCGCCTTTCGCGTGCCGGTCGCGACGAACTCCACGTCGTCCCAGTCCCAGTCGGCGTCGTCGAGCGCGCGCTCCCACGCCGTCAGGAACTGCGCTTTCTTCGCGCCGGAGACGCTCCCGGTTCCGAGGACGACGCCGTCGTCGCCGTTGCGCTTCAGGACCGTCACGTCGTCGCCGACGAGAACCGCCTTCGGGCCGTCGAGTCGGGCGACGGGACCGAGTTCGTCGTTGAGGACGGCGAGGTTCGTCGCCACGGTCGAATCGCCGTTGACGACGTGGGAGTCGAGCGCCTTCGCCTTGCTCTCGACGCCCTGCTTGCCCGCGGCCTCCGAAGCGGTCGTCATCGCCGGGACGGCCCCGAGTTTCGAGAGGTCGTGGGCGACCTGATTCGCGCCGTGGTGGCCGCCGGTGAGTGGAATCGCCCACGTCAGTTCCTCGTCGACGACGACGACCGCCGGGTCCTCCCACTTGTCGTCGAGGAGGCCGGCGGTCTTCCGCATGGCGATGCCGCTGGCCATGAGGCCGACGAAGCAGTCGTACTCGCCCCAGTGGTCGGCGAACACGTCGCCGTGGTAGGTGAGTACGTCTATCCGGTCGTAGTCGTCCGCGAGGTCGCGTTTGATTTCCTCCGCCGTGTCGAGCTTTCGTTCGAAGGTGACGATGGCGATTTCGTCCGCCACCTCGCCATCGCTGTCGGGAGTGCTACAGTGGCCGCTTCCGGAGTCGGTTTCGGAGTTAGCGTCTGCGTCGCTCATTTCGCATCACGCTCCTGCGGGTCGGAATCGGAATCAGAATCGGGTTCGTCGTTCGGCGCGTCGCCGCCGCGGGCCCAATCGCCGTAGAGGAACGACCGCTCGTAGTCCGAGCCGTTCACCGCCTCGCCGATGATGACGAGCGCCGAGGCGCGGTAGCCGGCGTCTTCGACCCGCTCACCCATGGTTTCGATGGTGCCCTCGATGACGTCTTCGTCCGGCCACGAGGCGTGGTAGACGACTGCGACGGGCGTGTCGGGGTCGTGGCCCTCGTCCAGCAGTCGGTCCATCGTCTCGGCGACGGCGTGGGTCCCGAGGTAGATGCAGACCGTGGTGTCGCCGAAGCCGACGAAGTCGCTGATGTGGTCCTCCTCGGCCGAGAGTGTCCGGCCCTGCGGCCGGGTGAAGACGACGTGGTTCGAGACCTCGTTCAGCGTCAACTGAGTTCGGAGCGTCGCGCTCGCGGCGAACGCCGAGGTGACGCCGGGGACGAGGTAGCTCGGAACGCCCGCCTCGGCCAGCGCGTCCATCTGCTCTAAGGCGGCCCCGTAAATCGCCGGGTCGCCGCTGTGGAGTCGGACGACGGTCCGACCCGACTCGTAGGCGTCCGCCATCAGCGGAATCAGCTCTTCGAGGTCCTTGCCGACGCTGTTGACCTGCTCGGCGTCGGCGCAGAACTCGTCTAGGAGTTCGCTGTTGACGAGCGACCCCGCGTGAACCACGAGGTCGGCGTCCTCGACGAGTTTTCTCCCGGCGACGGTGAGCAGGTCCGGGTCGCCCGGTCCCGCGCCGACGAAGGGGATTCCCTCGTCGTCGGTGAAGCCGGTGTCGGCCTCGCCGTCTGCGCTCACGCCGACCCCCCCGATTCGACGCCGTCGAACGCGGCGGTCGCCACGTCGCGCTCGACGCCCTCGCGCTCCGCGTAGGCCAGCGTGTAGTAGTCGCGCTCCGCGAGTTCGTCGGGGTCGTCGGTGACGACTGTCTCGCCTTGCTCCATGAACAGGCGGCGGCCGAACCGAACGTCGTAGCCCGCCTCGGTCAGTTTCTCGTGGGTCGCGGGCGCGTCGGTGACCTTGAACAGCACCATTCGGTCGGGACCGGTCGGCGCGGAGCCGTTCGCGGCCTCGCGGAGCGCGAGTCCGGTTCCAGACTCGATTTCGACGCCGAGCGCGGTCGTGAAGGCCGTCATCGCGCTCACGCCGGGGACGACTTCGAGGTCGACCTCGGGGTGGAACGCGTCGAGGGTGCGGCGGAGATGTCCGAACGTCGAGTAGACGTTGGGGTCGCCGAGGGTCACGAACGCCACGTCCTCGGACTCGGCGCGGGCGGCCACCTCGGCGGCGGCCTCCTTCCACGCGCGGCGGAGTTCGTCGGGGTCGCGCGTCATCGGGAAGTCGAGGTCGCCGATGCGCTCCTCGGGGACGTGGTTCAGCGCGACCGTCCGCGAGAGCCGACCGGGCGAGTAGACTACCGCCGCAGATTCGAGCAGGCGTTTCCCTTTGACGGTCACGAGGTCGGCGTCGCCGGGGCCGAGGCCGATGCCGTAGACGGTCATAGCCCCTCCGCGTCGCGTCGACCGACGACGACGAACACCGGGTTGTTCGACCGGAAACTCGTCGCGCCGGCGAGTTCGTAGCCGTGGCTCACCTGTAACTGAACGACCTCCGAGAGCAGGTCGCGCTCGCGGAACGCCTCGATTGCGTCGCCGGCGGGTTCGACCCGCGAGACGTTCATGACGACTCGGTCCACGCCGGTCTCGACGGCGTGGTCGAGGACGGCCTCGAAGTTCCGACTCCCGCCGACGAACATCGCGTCGGCGTCGGTCGGAAGGCCGTCGGGAGCCTCCGCCTCGCGGAGCGTCACGTCAGCGTCGTACTCGTTCGCCGCGAGGTTCTTTCGCGTCACGTCCAGCCGCTTCGGTTTGCGCTCGACGGCGGTCACGCGCTCGACCCGCCGGGCCGCCTCGATGGTGACGGAGCCGGTACAGGAGCCGACGTCGACGAAGTGGTCCGTCGGCCGCAAGCCGAGTTTGTCGAGCGTGACCGCTCTCACCTCCGGTTTCGTTGGTCCCGCCTTGGCGTCGTGCGGGAGCGTTACCTGTGACATTCGACTCGACAATCCCGGCGCGGTTTGAAAACAATTGTGCTTGTAGTACAACAATCTAACTTTCATAAAATACGCCCGCCGAGTTATTAAATCGAAATTGGTAAAACACAATCTCACTTGTCTTCGAAAGTTTTACAAACAGACTTGGTTTTCATCAATTTGAATTTA
This sequence comes from Haloferax marisrubri, assembly GCF_001469875.2. Taxonomy (GTDB): domain Archaea; phylum Halobacteriota; class Halobacteria; order Halobacteriales; family Haloferacaceae; genus Haloferax; species Haloferax marisrubri. Next base: position 83,622 of record NZ_LOPW02000018.1, read on the forward strand.
CCATGGCTACGGCGAACACCGTCAACGGTCGTATCGAACGCGCTCGCACCGAGTTGTCTCCCACGCAGATGGCCGCGGGAGCCCTCTTTATCGCCGCACTGGGATTTACGCTCCTGTTCGTGCAGGACCCGCTCGTCCACGACTCACTCCATAACTTCCGCCACGCGGCCGGCATCGCCTGCCACTGACGATGTTCGCCGAGTACCTGACGCGGGGGGTGAAGGCGGGGTTGGTCGCCGGACTGGTGTTCGGTCTGTTCATGGCCGTCGTCGCCAACCCCCTCGTCGCCTACGCGGACGAACTGAACCACGCCGCCGTCGAGGAAAGCGGTCACAGTCACGAGGCGGAGAGCGCCCACAGCCACGACTCCGAGGGGACTCACAGCCACGACTCCGAGGAGACTCACAGCCACGACTCCGAGGAGACTCACAGCCACGACTCCGAGGAGACTCACAGCCACGACTCCGGTGACTCCCACGCCGGCGAAGGCGGCGGTCATCACGACTCCGCGGTATCGATGGCGGTTACGAAGGCCGTGAGCGTCGCGGCCGGCGGACTCTGGGGCGTCGTGCTCGGCGGCGCGTTCTTCGGGGTCGCGTTCTTCTTCCTCGAACCGGCGATTCCGGCCCCCGACGCCGCGAAGAGCTACCTGATGGGACTCGCGGGATTCGTCACCGTCTCGGGCGCGCCGTGGCTGGTCCTCCCGCCTGTCGCGCCGGGCGCGGAACAGTCGCTTTCGGCGGCGACGCGCCTCCCGCTCTACGCCGGGATGATGCTCGCCGGCGCACTCGCTTGCCTCTCGGCGGGGTACGCCTACACCCGCTTGCGCGAATCGAGCGGCCCCGTCCCGGCCGTCATCGGCGCGGCCGTTCCGTTCGCTCTGCTCGCGGTGCTCGCCGTCTTCGCTCCCGAAAACGCGGTTCACGGTGCGCTGTCGCCGACGCTCGAAACCGGACTCACCGGACTGTTCGCGTTCGGGCAGGTCCTCCTGTGGCTGGTCCTCGCGGCGGCGCACGCGCGGTTCCGGCCGTCGAGTGAGTCCGAGTCCGAATCGGCGATTCCGACCGCAGGCCGGGACTCGGCCCCCATGGCCGACTGATGCGCGACCGAACCGACGAGGTCCGCGAGCACGGCTTTACGGACCACGTGTTGGTCTGTACGAACGGCCGAGAGTCCGAGTACGCCGACTGCGCCGAGGCCGACGGCCCGGCGGTGTACGACGCGGTGACCTCGTGGTTGCGCGACCGTGGCGTCTTCTGGTCGCGGGTTCAGGTCGCCGAAACGAGCTGTCTCGGGCTCTGTAGCGCCGACGGGGCCGCGGTCGCCATCCACCCGCGAAACCGGTGGTACTCGGACGTTCGCCCCGAGGACGTGCCGGCGCTGTTGGCCGACGAGTTCGGTCCCGACGCGTCGAACCTCGGCGTTCGACCCACTCGCTGACCCCCGACTCACCGACGCCGGCGTCTGCGCCGCGCCCGTCTCACCACCGTTTTGCCGGTTTCTCCCCGACGCAGACGGGGTTGGACACAGAACAATAATATCGTTGCACTTCTGATTACGGTTCATGGACGAGAAGGACCTTCGAATCCTCAAAGCCATCGGGACGCTCGAATCGGGGAGCCCCGACCGGATAACCGAGGAGACCGGCATCCCGAAGTCGACCGTTCACTACCGCCTCGAACGGCTCCAAGAACAGGGCATCATCAAAAACGACATCTTCGACATCGACTTCGAGAAGGCCGGGCTGAACCTCACGCTCATCACCGAAGTCTGGGCGGAGTACGGTTCAGAGTACCACAAAGAGGTCGGCGACAAACTCGGCGAGGTGCCCGGCGTCAATCAGGTGTACTTCACGCTCGGCGACACCGACTTCGTCCTGATTTCGCACCTCGCCTCGCGCGCGATGGTCGAGGACCTCATCTCCGAGTTCGAGGAGATTGACGAGATTTCGCGGACGAGTTCGACGTTCGTCATCACGACCATCAAAGACGAGCCGAACCCGCTGAACGACTACGAACTCGAAGAACTGAAAGACGCCCTCCTCCCCGACGTGTCGTAACGCGGCCCGCGCCGCATCCGAACGCTATCGCACCCGCACCGCGCTTCGACCGCCGGAAGCGGCTCAGTCTTCGAGTTGCTGGGCGCTCAGGTGCGCTTTGGCCTCCGTCCGAGTCGGAAGCCCGCCGGCGACGGCCAGCAGGACGACGCCGAGCAGGCACCAGCCGCCGACCATCGCCCACTCGTAGGGCCACGCCAGCGCCGAGGGCGAGCCGGGGAGGTAGAGGCCGACGAAGAACACGGTCAACAGCAGGCCGAGCGCGCCGACCGCGTAGCCCGCGGGGAGCTTGAACGGCCGGTCGAAGTCGGGGTCGCGGTAGCGGAGCACGAGGAACGAGACGACGACGAGGAGCCACGCCGTCACCATCCCGAGGCCGCCGGCGTTGACGACCCACACGAGCATCTGCTCGCCGAACAGGGGCGCGAGCGCGGCGAGTCCGCCGACGAGCACGATTGCGGTCGAGGGCGTGTCGTGGTCGTCGTGAATCGTCGCGAGCCTCTCGGGGAGCATGTTCGAGTCGGCCATCGCGTAGATGGCGCGGCTGGCACCGAGGACGAAACCGTTCCAACTCGTGAGGATGCCCGCGAGGCCGGCCAGCGCCATGATGCGGCCGATGGTCACGCTGTCGAACGCGATTTCCATCGCCGTCGCGGCGGGGAGCGAACTCTCGACGAGCGTCGCGCCCGTGGCGACCTGTCCGGCCGCCCAGATGACGGCGATGTAGAACGCGGCGGCGCAGGCGACAGAGAGCCCGATGAGTCCGCCGAGGAGCTTCGGCGACACGTCGGCCTCGCCCGCGGCCTGCGGAATCACGTCGAAGCCGACGAACATGAACGGCGTCATGATGGCGACCGTGAACACGCCGCCGATGCCGGCCCCCGCGAGCGGCGGCGAGGACGGCGACGTGCCGTTGAACAGCGCGCCGAGGAGGAGCGTCAAGCCGGCCAGCGTGATGACGAGCGCGAGAATCGCCTGGAACTGCGCGGCCGGGCGGACCCCCCGGTAATTGAGGTACGTGATAACCACGGAGCCGATGACGCCCGTCGCGACCCACGTGCCGTAGACCGGTTGGCCGGCGACCGTCCAGAGTTCGAACACGTTGAAGCCGGGGACGATGTACGCGAGGGCGCTCGGGAGCGCAACCGCCTCGAACGCGACGACGCTGATGTAGCCGAAGATTATCGCCCACGTGCAGACGAACGAGCCGGCCGGCCCCAACGCCCGCATGCTGTAGACGTGCTCGCCGCCGACGAAGGGCATCGCCGAGGCGAGTTCGCCGTAGATGAGCGAGACGACGCTCACCATGAACCCGCCGAGGACGAACGCCGAGATAGCGCCGGTGACGCCGCTTTGGTCGATGAAGTACCCCGTCTGTACGATCCAACCCCATCCGATCATCGCCCCGAGCGCGAGCACGAACACGTCGCGCTTCGAGAGGACGCGTGAGAGTTCTCCTGTCATGGTTGTGATTGACATCATCACATTCTAACTTACCCACTATATATCTTACTGTGTTCAATTTTTGGTGGCTAATAGGAACACAGTCCAATAGAGAATGATGGTATGGAACGACAAACTGGCCGACGATTCACCGGAAAATCGCCAAACGGGCGGCGGTTCGAATGGTAGTCAACTCGTCGAAAAGAAAGAAAGGACGTGAACGTTCGATTCACCTTCCGGGCGTCGCTCCGGGAGTCGGAGCGCTTACTCGTCGGCGGGCGCGTCCTCGACCCAGACCGTCTTCGTGTTGACGAACTCCCGAATCCCGTGCCGGGAGAGTTCGGTCCCGTAGCCCGAGTCTTTCGTCCCGCTGAAGGGGACTCGCGGGTCCGACGCGACGATGTGGTTGACGGCGACGTTGCCCGCGGTGAGTTTCGTCGTGAGCGCCTCGCCGCGCTCGGCGTCGGCCGTCCAGACGCTCGCGCCGAGGCCGTAGGGCGTGTCGTTCGCCACGCGGACCGCCTCCGTCTCGTCTTCGACCTCGATGACGGTGGCGACGGGGCCGAACAGTTCCTCGGTCCTCGCGGGCGCGTCTTCGGGCACGTCGGTCAGCACCGTCGGCGGGTAGTAGTGGCCCGGTCGGTCCAGCGGTTCGCCGCCGAGGCGGAGCGTCGCGCCGGCCTCGACGGACGCCGTGACCTGCTCGTGGAGCGTCTCCATGAGGTCCGCCCGCGCCTGCGGCCCCACGTCAGTCTCGGGGTCGGTGGGGTCGCCGACGGTCAGCGACCGCATCTCCTCGGTGAAGCGCTCGACGAACTCGTCGTAGACGGCCTCGTGGACGAGGAAGCGCTTCGCGGCGATACACGACTGGCCGTTGTTCTGCGTTCGCGCCCGCGCGGCCTGCTTCGCGGTCGCTTCGAGCGGCGCGTCGTCGAGGACGACAAAGGGGTCGCTCCCGCCGAGTTCGAGCACCGTCGGCTTGAGTTCGCGGCCGCTCGTCTCCGCGACGGCCCGCCCGGCGCGGGTGCTTCCGGTCAGGCTGACGCCGCGGACCCGGTCGTCTTCGATGACGCCGGCGACGCGCTCGGCTGGAATCTGCAGCGAGGTGAACACGTCGTCCGGATAGCCCGCCCGCTCGAAGACGGAGGCGATGGCGTCGGCGCACCCGAAGACGTTCGGCGCGTGCTTGAGCACCGCGACGTTCCCGGCGGTGATGTGCGGGGCCGCGAACCGGAACACCTGCCAGAACGGGAAGTTCCACGGCATCACCGCGAGCACCGGGCCGATGGGTTCGTAGGAGACGTACGTTTTCGACCCCGGCACGGTGCCGATGTGCTCGTCTTGCAGGAACTCGGAGGCGTGTTCGGCGTAGTAGTCACAGACCCACGCGCACTTTTCGACCTCGGAGACCGCCTGTTCGACGGGTTTGCCCATCTCCTCGGTCATCAGCGTCGCGTACTCCTCGCTGTTCTCGCGCAGCACGTCGGCCGCGGCCGCGAGCAACTTCTCGCGCCGCGAAATCGGCGTCTCGCGCCACGATTCGAACCGGTCCCACGCGGCGTCCAAGCGCGCGTCGACCGTCGCTTCGTCGTGTTCCTCGTGCGTCTCGATGACCTCCTCGGTCGCGGGGTTGATGGATTTCATGGTCGGCTCTCGGGAGCGCGGCGGTCGCTCGTGGCTCCCGCTTGGCTCCACCGTCGCCCCATATGTTGATAAATGTTCCAGTAGACGACGATTATTCGGACTGTGTTCAAAAAACGCCGGTGGCGAACGCAGCCGAGTACGGGGTCACTAGCTACGTTCGAGTCTGAAGCGACCGTTTATGTCTCGACACACCCGGTTAATTCTGGACTTTGTCCCACACAGAACAATTTATTAGGATTCAGTTTAGAACTTGTGTCTATGAGAGAACGGAAGACGAATTCGTCGGTCGAGGCGGCGTACGACGACTACCTCATGCCGATTTGGAAATCGCTGAACGTCCCGGTCGAGCGGGCGTCGGGATGCACGCTCGAAGACTTCGACGGCAACGAGTACCTCGACGTGTTCTCGGGTATCTCGGTGACCAACGTCGGACACAACAACGAGGCCGTCGTCGAGGCCGCGACCGAGCAGTTAGAGGAGTTCGTCCACGGCTGTTCGTACGTCCATCCGAACCGGCCGGTGGCCGACCTCGCAGAAACCATCGCCGAGGTGACGCCCGGCGACCTCCAGAAGACGTTCTTCTGTAACTCCGGCACCGAAGCCGTCGAGGGCGCTATCAAACTCGCCCGGAAGTACACCGGCTCGAAGGAGGTCATCTCGCTGGAGATGGGCTTCCACGGCCGCACGCTCGGCAGCCTCGCGCTCACCGGCAACAGGGCCTACAAGCAGGACATGGCCCCGACGATTAACGACGTGGCTCACACCGCGCCGCCGTACGCCTACCGGTGTCCCCGCTGTGACGGCGACACCTGCGGCGCGGACTGCGCCGACGCGCTCGAACGAGTCATCGGCTCGCACACCAGCGGCGACCTCGCGGCGGTCGTCGTCGAACCCGTCATGGGAGAGGCCGGCATCGTCGTCCCCTCGGAGGCGTGGCTCAAGCGCGTTCGGGACATCGCCCACGACCACGGCGCGCTCCTCATCGCCGACGAGGTCCAGACCGGCTACGGCCGCACCGGCGAACTGTTCGCCAGCGAGCACTTCGGGGTCGAACCCGACATCCTGACGCAGGCGAAGGGCATCGCCAACGGCCTGCCCCTCGGCGCGTTCACGGCCCCCGCGGAAATCGCGGACGCGTTCGGCTCCGGCGACCACCTCTCGACGTTCGGCGGCAACCCCGTCGCCTGCGCTGCCGCGCTGGCGACCATCGAGGAACTGCAGAACGGTATCATCGACAACGCCCGCGAGAACGGCGAATGGCTCTCCGACGAACTCGCCACGCTCGAATCCGACTACGACGCGGTCGGCGAGGCCCGCGGCCTCGGACTGATGCAGGGCATCGAACTCGTCGACCCGGAAAAGCCGGGCCCGCAACACGTCGCGCCCGCCCCGGACAAGGAACTCGCGGCCGCGGTCGGCGAGCACCTCCGCGAGGAGTCCAACGTCGTCATGGGCGTCGGCGGCTACTACAAGAACGTCATGCGCTTCCAGCCCCCGCTGACGATTTCGCAGGCGCAACTCGGCGAGGCCGTCGACGCGCTCAGGGTCGCGCTGGACGACCTGGCCTGATTCGCCTGCTTCGACCGCGGCACCCGCTCACGCCCCCGTTTCGGTTTCCCTCAGTCTCCCGGCTTACTCGTGGCCCGCGCCCGGGAGCGGTTCGTTGGGTCCTTCGAAAGAGTCGGATTCCGACTCGGAGCGGTCGATAGCTCGCTCGATGATTTCGCGGCTGTCGCCCTCGTCGAGAATCCAGTCGTGCATCTCGTTTTCGACGCCGAAACTCGTACAGCCGAGGCAGATGCGGCTGACCTCCATTCCGGTCGAACCGAGTGTCGTGTATTCCACGGTCGTACTCGGTCAGAAAGACGACGGTCACTCCCTTGGGTGTGACACTACTTGGAGAGCGTATTTATGTACCCGCGCGAGTCGAGCGTGGCCGTCAGCAGTTGGCGTTCGCCCCGTCGAAGGAGGTCCGACATCGAGGGCTGTGAGATATCCAACTCCTCGGCGAGTTCGGCCGCGGTGACCCGTCGCGGTCGCTCGTAGTAGCCGCGCGAGAGCGCGAGCGTCAGCGCCTCGTGCTGGCGCTTGGTCAGCCCGTACGGGGAATCGTCTTCGAACGACGTCCGGTCGTGGTTGAGCGAGATAATCTCGACGTCGATATCGCCTCCCTGGCACGCCGTCTGGAACTCGCTGAGCGCGGCGTAGTCCTTGAACAGCTTCTCTTCGTACCACCCCGCGGGCGTGACGAGTATCGAGTCCATCAACGCCGCGTCCGTACTCCCGTCGAAGGCGTCGGACACCGCCTCGTCGAGTTCGACGGTGAGCTTGAAAATCGTCTTCCCGCTCGACCGACCGAGCGCCGTCGCCTCCACCACTTCGTCGAACGCCGAGAGGCGCGCTTCGGACACGTCCTCGTCGGCGTCGATGCCGACGATGAACAGTTGGAGCCCCGGCTGTAGGCTGAGCCCGTGTATGCACTCTATCTCGCCCGCTCGGGTCGATTCGGCAATGCTAACGAGGGGGAGCGACGGGGATCTGAGGTGCAGGTTCGTGATGATGGTCATGGTGGTGGCGTGTCTCTCGGCGGGTGCGGCGGTGCGGTTAGCTGTCGTACTCGATCTCGCTCGGTTGTCTCACCATCTCCGGGCCGCGGTGACTGAAGAACTGGCTCTCGTCTCCGTCGAGGTCGTCTGTCTGGCACGTGCCGAATCCGAGACTCGGCATCTCCACGCCGTTGTTGAGGTCGGTTGTTTTCATCGTTCGAGAGTCGGGTGTCGCGTTCGGTGCCGTGTTGCGTCCGTCTTGGGTCGTCGTTTGGGTCTTGCCTCGTTTGGTCGTGATGCTGTTCACAAAGCCCATTTAAGCCGGACCCGGCGGCGGGCCCCTGCTGTACGACGACAGCGGTGTCCGTCACTCCCCGGCGACTGCGCGTCGAACGTCCGAACAGTACCTCCGAAAAGGGGAGCGAGACCCAGTTGGCGTGCCTCTGACAGCGTGGTGGTGATGGTGGTGGATTGGATTTGGGGAGGTGGGGGATAGGCCCCGCTGGAACGGACGCCTATCCGGGCGCGTCCCGGATTCGGTGTGGAGTGTGGCTTACTCGCCGACTTTCACCATGACCTTGATGGCCTCTCGGTCGTCCATCGCCTGATAGCCTTCCGGGACGCCGTCGAGGTCGACGGTCTTCGTCAGGATGGGCGACGGGTCGAGGGTCCCCTGCAGCACGTCGTCCATGAGTTCCTCGATGTAGTTCCGGACGGGAGCGCCGCCGGCGGAGAACGAGAGGTTCTTGAAGAATATCGGCTGGAGGAAGTCGGCGGACTCGACGTGCGGGACGCCGACCGCGCCGATGGAGCCGCCGGGGCGGGCGACCTGTGCGGCGGTTTCGAGCGCCGACGCCGCGCCGACGCATTCGAGGACGTGGTTCGCGCCGCCGTTGGTGAGTTCGAGGACTTCCTCGACGGCCTCCTGCCCGCGGGACGAGACGGTGTCGGTCGCGCCGAGTTCCCGGGCGACTTCCAGGCGGTCTTCGTGGTGGCCGACCGCGATGATGCGCTCTGCGCCGATGCGCTTCGCCGCGAGGACGCCGCACAGTCCGACCGCGCCGTCGCCGATGACGACCGCGGTGTCACCGGCTTCGAGGTCCGCCAAGACGGCGGCGTGGTGGCCGGTCGACATCACGTCCGTGAGCGGGAGGAGCGATTTGAGCGTTTCTTCGTCGTCGGCGTATCGCTCGGGAACCCGAACGGCCGTCCCGTCGGCGTGGGGGACGCGGACCTTCTCGGCCTGCGCGCCGTTGTCGTCGCCGCCGTGCGGACCGAAGAACCCGCCGTCTACACACGCGGTGTGGATGCCTTTGCGACAGAACTCGCACTCCCCGCAACTGTACGCGAAGGGGACGAGTACGCGGTCGCCCGGCTGGACGCTCGTGACGTCCTCGCCGACTTCCTCGACGATTCCCATCGGCTCGTGCCCGACGGCGGAGCCCTCCTCGTGTTCCTCGTGGCCGCGGTAGAACCAGAGGTCGGACCCGCAGATGGCGGTGTGGGTGACGCGGATGACCGCGTCGGTCGGTTCTTGAATCTCGGGTTCGGGTTTCTCCTCGATTCGAATGTCGCCCGGACCTCGATAGACTGCTGTTTTCATGAGTGAGCTACGATGTACACTGCGGGCGCTACCACCATGGGCTCGATGCTATCTTGATAGTGCACTTAAGTACCTCCGCGGCGAGCGAAGCGAGTTGTCACCTTCCTCAGCGGTGCAAGTCGCCTTCGAATCTCGTCGGGTCAGCCTGACCGGCTGAGCCACAGCGTCGCCGAGAGGGCGAGCAGCGGTACGACGTACACGGTGCTCATCGCGACGCCCAACTGGAGGGGGTGTTCCGGCGGGAGCGCCATTCGCGCGACACCGATGAGCGTCAGTATCAGGACGGCTTCTGCCGTCATCCGTCTCCACGGGGTGGTTCGCGTTGCTCCCGGTCGTTCGCCCGCTCGCCCGTCGAGGCACGTTGACCGCGATTCGATTCTGCCGACCAGTTCGCACGGCCCGTCTCCTGAATCTGCTGCCACTAGTCTGAACGACGGGACCGAACGGGTTCGCTTCGACGCTATACCCAAAGCGCAGTTAAGTACTCGAACCAGTCAGGCCCGTGTCTGTGTCCGGGTGGCGAGTGAGGTCCGCGCCGCTCTGTGGCTACCGAGTGGGGGTTTGGGCCCGCGCTTGCGTGTCGAGCGTGGACGTAATCAGTTGCCGCTCGCCGCGCCGGAGCAGGCTCGACAGCGACGGTTGCGAGATGCCGAGTTCGGCCGCCAGCTCCTCGGCCGTGACCTGCCGCGGACTCTCGTAGTAGCCGCGCTCGGCGGCGAGCGTGAGGGCCTCCCGCTGGCGGTCGGTGAGGCTGTCCGACGACCCGCCGGACGGGGACCCCTCCGAGGTGATGGACACGAGGTCGAGCGAGATACCGTGGTTCTCACAGCTCTGTCGGAACTCGTTGAACCCCTCGTACTGCTTGAACACCTTCGTCTCGTACCAGCCGTCGGCGGTGACGACCGTCGGTTCGAGCTGTGCGCCCTCGAAGTCGGGCTCGAACGCCTTCGAGACTGACTCCGCCAGTTCGACGGTGAGCTTGTAGACGTCCTTGTCGGCGGTCTCTCCGATTGCGTCGGCCGCGGCAATCTCGTCGAGCGACAGGAGGTCCGCCTTAGTGACGCCGTCTTCTCTCTCGAACTGCACGGTGAATATCTGCACGTCCGGCTGTAGACAGAGGGCGTGAACGCACTCGACCTCGTCCGGCTGTAGCGCGGTCGGAATACTGACCAGCGGAAGCGAGGTCGACCGAAGGACGAATTCCGTGGTGATAGCCATTGTGAGGTATCACGCCGTCCGGCGAGTTAACGTTCTGGGTCTCTCCGGAGCGGGGGCGACTCGACCCCTCGAATCAGGGGCGGTCCAGCTCTTTGTCCCACGCTTTCCACGTCTTCAGAAGCGGGATGATGGTGTAGTCATCGACGATTTCCTCGCCGTCGAAGAGGTCCCAGACGTACTCCTTCAGCGCGTTCAGGTCGGTGTGCCACGCGCTGAAGATGAGGTCGTACTCGCCGAGACAGGAACTCGTGTTGTAGACGAGCCCCTCGTCGATGAGCATCGTGATGAACTCGGTCCGCACCTCGGAGGAGACGTGCTGGTTGAACGAGACGAGTATCTGCGCGTCGGCGAGGTCGGCCTCTTGGAGGACGATGACCGCGAGGATTTCGAGCACGTCGCTCTCTTGGAGTTTCTCGCGTCGGCGACGGACCGCGGTCCGGGAGAGGCCGACGCGCTCGGCGAGTTCGGTGTCGGAGATGCGGCCGTTCTCGTTGAGCGCGCGGAATATCTCGTAGTCGTGCTCGTCGAGGTAGTTTTCGAGGACCGCCTCCGGCGTGTTCGGGTCGGACGGGGTGTCGGCGGACGTGAGTTCGGGGTTTTCCATGGTCGGTTATATTTGCGGGGTTCGATTTGAAACTGCTGGTGGCGCAAACGAATCAAAACGACACATGAGTTGTGTCGAATCGGCTAGTTCACGCGTCGGGGACTGGGTGGTGGTACGAGTTGGTTCTGGTTCGGTCGCGGGACGCCGCGCGAAACGCGGCTTCGAGGGCGATTCAGCGGTTAGGACGGCGGTGGGACTGCGGCGACCGCGGCGTCACCACCCGGTCTCGTCCCGCGGAAGCGGGTCGTAGGGGACGTCGTACCCGAACGCCTCGGGACCGATGACGTCGAGCGCTTCGGGCGTCGTGAGCAGTTCGGGCGCGGGCACGCCGAGGACGCGGACGCGCTGGCCGTACCGCAGGGCGTCGGTCATGACCGGCGCGCCGGTGTCGGTGTCGACGAGGCAGATGAGGTCGGGGACGGTCGTGAGAAGGTCGCCGTCGTCGTCCCGCGCGACGAGGAACTCGTTTTGGAACTCGATTTCGAGGGTCGCGTCCTCGTCTAACCCGGTGAGGGTGACGCTCCCGAGCGCGAAGCCGTCGCGGTTGCGGCGGTGCACGTCAACGATTTTCCCGGCGAATAACTCCTCGCCGCCGAGGAGTTCGCGGCCGGCGTCGACGGGGTCGGTGCCGGCGTCGCGGGCGCGTTCGACCGCCCGACCGAGTTCGGTGGCGAGCGAGACGGTGTGGGGAACCGCGTACTCCGAGACGAACTCACCGGTCATGAGCGGGAAGGCGTAGCCCGAGCGGCCGCCCATCTGGACGGTGATGGCCCGCGCGAGGTCTTCGAGGCGCTTGGCCGAGTCGATGTCCCGGTAGACGACCTGATTGCCGCGCTCGTCGGTCGTCGCCGCGTAGTTCACGGGCGTCCCGTAGATGAAGAACGTGTCCATCTGGAGTTCGGGGAACGCCCGGCCCATGCCGTCGGCGTCGACCACGGGGAGGTCGGTCATCGCCGCCACGCACAGCGGGGCCATGCTGTTCGCGCCGCCGATTTCGCCGGGGATGAGCGCGTCGACCGTCTCGCCGGAGAGGTCCTCGATGGCCCGAAGCGACTGCACCTCCTCGTCGCCGCCGGCGAACTTCTCGACGCTGATGGTGGGCGCGCCCATGCCGCCGACGCTCGCCACGGTGGCGTCGGCCGGCAGGTCCCGCGGGTCGACCAGTTCGACCGAGTCGGGGTAGGCGTCGTCTTCGAGGAGCGTCTGCAGGCGCAGTCGGCCGAGGCGGGGGTTGCCCCCGCCGCCGGTGCCGAGGATGCCCGCGCCGATGCCGAGCGCTTCGAGGTCGTCGAGCGTTACCTCCGTCAGGTGTGGGATGTCGAAACTCATGGGTGGTCCGCGAGTGGTTCGTAGGTCGCGTCGAGGCCGAACGACCCCGGCCCCCACACGTCGAGCGCGGCGGGCGTCCGCATTATCTCGGGCGTTCGGATACCGAGCACGCGGACTCGCGCCCCGTACCGGAGGCTCTCGGTCGGAATCGGGCCGCCCGTCTCGCGGTCGAGGACGGTGATGAGGTCGGGGACGGTCGCCACGTAGCTTCCGTCGACGGCCGCGCCGAGGTTCTCGTTTTGGAACTCGATGCGCATCGCCGCCCCCTCGTCGGCGTCGAGGCCGTCGATATCGACGTGGCCGAAGACGAACCCGCGCTCGGTGCGGCGCTGGACGTCAACGATTTTCCCCTCGAACAGCGACCGCGCCTCGCCGTAAATCGACTCGCGGGTCACTTCGCGAATGGCGTCCATCGCGTCGTCCTCGGCGAGTCGGAGCGCGCGGCCGAGGTCTCGGGCGAGCGACATCGTGCCGGGGATGGCCGTCTCTTTGACCTGCGCCCCGGTCATCGGGTAGTCGGAGACGTAGGCGACGCCGCCCATCCTGACCGTGACGCCGCGGGCCAGCCACTCCAACTGGTCGTTGTCGTCCGTCTCGATGAGACAGGAGTTCCCCCGCTCGTCGCTGACGGCGGCGGGCGTCCCGCTGACGCCGTAGATGTTGAACGTCTCGTGTTGGAGTTCGGGGAACGCCCGACCCATGCCGTCGGCGTCGACCACGGGGAGCCCGCGGCGGGCCGCGACGGCGAAGGGGAACGTCGAGTTGATGCCGCCGCACTCGATTGGCATCGTCGCGTCGGCGGTCTTCCCGAGTTCGCGCTCGATGCGCTCCATCGAGGCGACGGCCTCCTGCCCGCCCGGAAGCTTCTCGACCGAGACGGTCGGTGCGCCCATCTGGGCGGTCGGGATGACGAAGTCGTCCGCGTCCAGGTCGTCCGGGGGAAGGAGTTCGACGGGCCCGAACTCCTCGATGGCCTGCTTCGCGACGAGTTTGCCGACGTGGGGGTCGCCCCCGCCGCCCGTGCCGAGGACGGTCGCCCCGAGCGCGATGTCTTCTATCTCCTCGACGCCGATTTCGACCGTCATTAGTGGTCGAGCGCCCCGGCGGCTTTCACCTTGATTCGCACCGCGTTGCCGGGCAGGTACGAAAGCGGGACCTCCTCGACGTCGACGATGTCCACGCTGTCGGCGTCCGCCCCGGCGGCGAGCGCGTTGTCCGTGGCCTCGTCTTTCGCGTGTTGGATGGCTTCCTCGCGGTCCATCTCGTCGAGGCTGTAGATGCGGTCGACCTCGCCGGAGACCTGCGCGATGGCGACGCCGACGGCGTTTGCGACCTCGTAGTGGTCGGGCTTGTGGACCTCGCTCGCGCCCGCGATGTCGTCGGGGACGAGGATGCTCCCGCCGCCGACGATGACCACGGGGACGGGTTCGGCGCTGGTCTTCATGCGGTCGACCTCGCGCTCGACGCGCTCTCTGACGTACTCGCGGGCGGCCTCGACGATTTCCGCGTCCACGTCCGGCGTCTCGGAGCCGATGTCGATGGTGCCCGCGGCGACTTCGAGGTCGGTCGCGGTCAGCGTCTCGCCGCCGAAACACCTCGCCTCCTCGGTCAGTTTGTAGCCGACGCTCTGGGGGCCGACGGTGACGCCGTCGTCGGTCGAGACGATGGAGCCGCCGCCGATGCCGATGGCGATGATGTCGGGCATGCGGAAGTTGGTCTTCACCTCGCCGATTTCGACGGCGACACTGCTCTCGCGGGGGAATCCCTCGGTGACCGCGCCCACGTCGGTCGTCGTGCCGCCGACGTCGACGATGATGCCGTTTTCGACCGCAGAGAGGTACGCCGCGCCCCGGACCGAGTTCGAGGGGCCGCTGGCGACGGTGAAGATGGGGTAGCGGATGGCGTAGTCGACGCTCATCAGCGTCCCGTCGTTCTGGCCGAAGTAGAGGTTCGCGTCGATACCGCGTTCGTCCATCGCCTCGACGAAGGCGTTCGCGGCCTCCGAGGCGACGCTGGTGAGCGCGGCGTTGAGCGCCGTCGCGTTCTCGCGTTCGAGCAGGCCGACGCTCCCGATTTCGTTCGAGACGGAGATGGGTACGTCGTCGCCGACCTCCTCGCGGATGAGTTCGGCGACCCGCGTCTCGTGGTCGTCGCGGACGGGCGAGAAGACGCTCGTCACGGCGAAGGCGTCCACGTCAGCGAACTCGCGAATCTGCGCTCTGACCTGCTCCTCGTTGAGGTCGTTGAGGAGGCGGCCGTCGAACTCGTGGCCGCCGTCGAGGATGGCGACGTTGTTGCCGATTGCCTCGGCGAGGTCGTCGGGCCATTCGAGAAGCGGGCGGATGCTCTGGGTCGCGGGCGCGCCGATGCGGATGACGCCGACCTCGTTGAGGCCGCGCCGCTCCGTGATGGCGTTCGTCGCGTGGGTCGTGCCGAGCATCACGTAGTCCAGTTCGTCCTCGGAGACGCCGCTGTCGTCGAGGACCACGTCGAGGGCGCTGAGGATGCCCGAGGTGATGTCTTCGGTCGTGGGGGTCTTCGTCTTCGCGAGGAGGTTGTCGTCGCCGTCCATGACGACGGCGTCCGTGTTGGTGCCGCCGACGTCGATTCCGATTCGGTAGTCAGTCATTCGTGGGTTGCTGGAGAGTTTCGATTGGTTCGTAGTCGATGCTGTAGTCGAAGTACGCCGGGCCGACGAGGTCGAGTCCCTCGTCCGTCCGCCACTTCGGCGAACACGGCATCCCGATGACCCGCACCCGGTGGCCGTAGGCGAGTCGCTCGGTGGTGACGGGGTCGCCCGTCTCGGCGTCCACGACCGTAATCAGGTCGGGGGTGCTCGCCACGACGCCGCGCTCGGAGTCGCGGGCGACGAGGTTCTCGTTCTGGAAGTCGAGGGTGAACGTCCGTCCCTCGCAGTCGTCGATGCCGTCGAGGGTCGCCTCGCCGACCGCGAAGCCGCCTTCGGTCCGGCGCTCCACGTCGGTTATCTTCCCCGCGAACAGCTCGTAGCCGTCCGTGAGTTCGAGGACCGACTCGACAGGGTCCCGCGAGTGGTGCTTCGCGGTGCGAATCGCCTCGCCGATGTCGTGGGCGAGGGACATCGAGTCGAGAATCGCGTGCTCGCGGACCTCCGCGCCGGAGAGCGCGTAGGTACCGATCATGCACGCGCCGCCCATCTCGATGCTCGTCACGCGGGCGAACGCCTCGGCGTACTCGTTGCTGACGGTGTTCACGAGAAGCGAGTTGCCCTTCTCGTCGGCGATGCTCATCGGGGTGGCGCTGACGCCGCCCATCGTGAGCGTCACCATCTGCACCTCGGGGAACGCCCGGCCCATGCCGTCGGCGTCCACGAGGGGAAGTCCGAGCGCGGCGGCGACGGCGATGGGGACGGTGCTGTTCAGCCCGCCCGCCTCGATACTCATCGTCGCGTAGGCCTCCTGTCCGAGGTGCGTTTCGAGCGCCTCGAACGCGGAGAGCGCCTCGGTTCCCTTCGGCATCTTTTCGACCATCACGGTCGGCGCGCCGAGCATCGCGCTCGGGATGACGAGCGCGTCGTCGGGCACGTCTCGCGGGTCGATGAGGTCGACGGGACCGTGCTCTTCGATTGCCTGCTGTGCCATCAGCTTCCCGATGTAGGGGTCGCCCCCGCCGCCCGTCCCGAGGACGGTCGCGCCGGTTGCGAAGTCGTCGATGTTGTCTGTGGTTATCTTCATGGCTCGTTGGTGTTCGATGCGACCCTCTCGTCGGCTACCGCCGCGACGGCCACCTCGGGCACGTCGTCGAACGTGTCGGCGTACGCCTCGTCGTAGATGTGACACCGGACGCTGGGGCCGGCGTCGACCGCGACGAACTGCGGTTCGTCGGCCGAACACGCGTCGGTCGCGTAGGGACACCGCGTGTGGAACCGACAGCCCGTGGGCACGTCCCGCGGGCTGGGGATTTCGCCCCGGAGCGGTTCGTGCCGCGGCTTGTACGCCTCTTCCTCGTCGGTGGTGACCGGAATCGCGGAGAGGAGCGCCCGGGAGTAGGGGTGTCGCGGCCGCTGGAAGACCTCCTCCGTGGGGCCGCGTTCCTGAATCTCGCCGAGGTACATCACGGCCGTCTCGTCGGCGAAGTTGCGGACCAAAGAGAGGTCGTGGGTGATGAACAGGTAGGTGAGTCCGAACTCCTCCTGTAAGTCCTCGAGGAGCGCGATAATCTTCGCCTGCACGCTCACGTCGAGGGCGCTCGTCGGCTCGTCGAGCAAGAGCAGTTCCGGCTCGACCGCGAGCGCGCGGGCGATGTTCACCCGCTGTTTCTGCCCGCCCGAGAGCTCGTGGGGGTACTTGTTCCAGTACTCGTCGTTCAACTCGACGCGTTCGAGCAGTTCGACCACGCGCTCCCGGAGGTCGGACGTCGGCACGCCGCGGGCCTTCAGCGGGACCGCGAGCGACTTGCCGATGGTCCGCCGGGGATTCAGACTCGACGTGGGGTCCTGAAACACCATCTGGACGCGCGACCGGAGGCGAGCCAGTTGCTCGTCGGTCGCGTTCGTGATATCTTCGCCGTCGAATCTGACGGTCCCGCCGGTCGCGCCGGTCAGGCCGATAATCGTCCGGGCGACCGTACTCTTTCCGGACCCGGACTCGCCGATGAGCGCGAGGGTCTCCCCGCGGTCGATGTCGAACGAGACGCCGTCGACCGCTTTCACGTAGTCGGACGTGCGCTTGATGATGCCGCTTTTGACGGGGAAGTACTTCTCGAGGTCGTCGACGTCGAGCAGGGGTTCGGACACGTCAGTCACCCCCCGTTTGCTTGCCCGGTCGCCGGGTCATGTGACTCCGGGTCTCCTCGACGGTCGGCCGCTCGGACGCCGGGACGGCCTCGTCGTAGAGGACGCACTCGACGCCGGTCTGGGGGCCGCGCTCGTACATCTCCGGGCGGGCCTCCTCGCACTCGGCGGTGGCGTAGGGACACCGCGGCGCGAACCGACAGCCCGGCGGCGGGTCGAGGTACTCGGGAATCGAGCCGTCGATACCGGTCGCCATCTCGTCGCCCGTCAGGCGCGGAATCGACGCGATGAGCCCCTGCGTGTAGGGGTGTTTCGGGTTCTCGAACAGCTCTTCTGTCGGTGCGGTCTCGACGATGCGGCCGCCGTACATGACGTACACGCGGTCGCTCACCTGTCGGGCGACGCCGAGGTTGTGGGTGATCATCAGGACGCTCAGGTCGTGGTTCTCGATGAGGTCCTTCAGCAGGTCGAGAATCTGGTCGTGAATCGTCACGTCCAGCGCGGTGCCGATTTCGTCGGCGATGAGCAGGTCCGGCTCGTTCAGCAGGGCCTGCGCGATGAGCGCGCGCTGGCGCATCCCGCCGGACAGCTGGGTGGGATACGAGTCCATGATGTTCTCGGGGTCCGGCATCTGGACCTCGCGGAGCATCTCCAAGACGCGCTCGCGCGCCTCGTCGCGCTCGCCGCTGAAGCGGCGGCGGAAGAACTCCACGACGCCCGTGTCGCTGTCGCCGCCGAACTGCGCGGTGTCGGTGAGCTGTTCCCCGATGGTGAACGTCGGGTTCAGACTCGACATCGGGTCCTGGAAGACGAGGCTCATCCGCTGGCCCTTGACGCGCTCGAACTCGCGGTCCGAAAGCGACAGCAGTTCCGTCCCGTCGAACGTGATTTCGCCGTTCACGCGGGCCGGTGGCTGATTCAGCAGGCGGAGGATGGACTTCATCGTCACCGACTTGCCGCAGCCGGTCTCGCCGGCGATGGTGACGACCTCGCCTTTCCCGATAGAGAGGTTGACGCCGTCGATGACCTCCGCGAGGCCGTCGAACGACTCGAACCCGACTTCGAGGTCTTCGACGGTCAAAAGCGGGTTCTCGGCGACCGGCTCGTCGAGTTTCATCGGTTCACCTCCACGTCGAAGAGGTCACGCAGGCCGTCGCCGAGCATGTTGAACCCCATCACGAGGACGAAGATGGCGAGCCCGGAGAAGACGCTCACCCACCACGAATCGGGCAGGTAGGAGGTCCCCTGACTGACCATCGTCCCGAGGCCGGGCTGGGGCGGTTGGACGCCGACGCCGATGAACGACAGGCCCGCGCCGATGAGGATGACGAAGCCCGCGTCGAGGGTCACCTTGACCAGAATCGGCGACAGCGTGTTCGGGAGAATCTCCCGAAAGAGGATGTGCGGCGTGCTCGCGCCGGCGAGCTTGGCGGCCTGCACGTACTCCTCGCTGCGCTCGCTGGCGACGATGCTCTGGACGAGGCGGGCGTGCCACGTCCACCACAGCGCCGCGATGGCTATCATCGCGTTCGTCAGCGTCGGCTCCAAGGCCGACGTGATTGCCAACGCCATCACGAGCGGCGGTAAGGCGAGCGCCGTGTCGGTCGCCCGCATGATAATCGTCTCAGTCCAGCCGCCGTAGTAGCCGGCGACGAGGCCGAGGAGCACGCCCACGGGGACGCCGAAGCCGAGGACGACGGCCACGAGCATGAGCGACAGCCGGTAGCCGAAGAGGATGCGCGAGAGCACGTCGCGGCCGACGTGGTCGGTCCCCAGCGGGTGGTCGAGGCTCGGCGGCTGGAGCGTGTTCGAGAAGTCGGTGAACTTCCCGGCGTGTTCGGGGTACGGCGCGACGACGGGCGCGAAGACGGCGAGCAGGACGATGGCGACGATGATGCCGAGACCGACGACGCTCATCGGCCTGCTGGTAAAGCGCTTCCACGACCGCTGCCAGAGTTCGCGGCGCTCGGCCGAGACGACCCGGTCGAGGACGCTCGCTGACTCGGCGCTCATGTCGCCTCCTCCATCGCCAGTCTGATGCGGGGGTCAACGCGACCCAGCAGCACGTCGACGAGGAAGTTGATGCTCACGAACGCGACGCCGATGGTCATCGTGACGCCGACGACGGCGTTGAAGTCGTTGTTCAGCACCGCGGTGACGCCGTAGGACGCCAGTCCGGGCCACGAGTAGACGAGTTCGATGAGGAACGCGTTCCCCAGAAGCGAGGCGTACAGGAGTCCCAGAATCGTGAGCGTCGGGATGAACGCGTTCTTGAGCGTGTACTTGTACGTGACGAGCCACGAGGGGAGGCCGAAGCCGCGTTCGGCCTCGACGTAGTCCTGGTCTTTCACGTCTATCATGCTCGACCGAGTGATGCGCATCACCTGTCCGATGCCGGCGAGCGAGAGCGCGAGCGCCGGGAGGATGATGTGCGCCCACGCGTCGACGTGGGCCGCGAGGTTCCCCGACAGCAGGGTGTCCACGAGCAGGAAGCCCGTGAACCGCGACACGCCCGAGCCGAACTCCGAGCCGAGCCGCCCCGTGATGGGGAGCCATTCGAGGAGGTAGCCGAATATCAGCTGGAACATGATCGCGATGAAGAAGCCGGGCACGCTCACGCTGAAGAACGCGACGAGCCGCGTCGCGTTGTCCGCGAACCCGTCTTTGTTCTGCGCGGCGATGACGCCGAGCGGAATCCCGATGACGATGGTGAGGAACATCGACACCGTGATGAGTTCGAGCGTCGCCGGCAGGTAGTAGACGATGTCGGTGCTGACCGCGCGCTTCGTCTCGAGGCTCGTCCCGAGGTCGCCGACGAGCAGGCCCCGCATGTAGTCGAGGTACTGGATGGGAATCGGCTCGTTCAGCCCCATCTCGGCGGCGAGTGCCTGCACCTGTTCTTCCGACGCGAGCGCGCCGAGGGCCATTCGCGCGGGGTTCCCGGGGAGCACTCGTGACGTGGTGAAGATGATTATCGACAGGCCGATGAGACTCACGAGGATGCCCGCGAGCCGGCGCACGAGATACTGCCAGTACTTCATTCTTGGTAGAAGTCGGGGAACCAGTAGTCGAAGCTCATCGACGGCCGGAAGGTGTAGCCCCGCACGTCGTCGGCGAAGGCGTGCTTCTTCGACTGGACGAAGATGAACAGGTCGGGGTACTGGTTCGCGATGCGCGCTTGCACCTCGGCGTACAGTTCGGCGCGGGTGTCGGCGTCGACCGTCGAGCGCGCCTCGTCGATGAGGGCGTCGACGTTCTCGTCTTCGAGGTGTTCCATGCTCATCCACGTCGAGGCCGCCTCGGAGTGGTACTGGTTGTAGAACACCGTGTCGGGCGAGGGATACACCGGCCCGTAGAACACCTGGTTGATGTGGGGCGTCCCCTCGACGCTCGTCGCGAGTTCGGTCATCGTCCCCCACGTCTGCGGGTTCAACTCGACGTTGATGCCGATTTCGTCCATGTTCTGCTGGAACAGCAGGCCCATCTTCTCTTCGAGGCCGTAGTCCTTCACGTAGGTGTTCTGGACGGTGATGTCACCTTCCTCGTACCCGGCGTCGGCGAGAATCTGCCGCGCGCGCTCCGGGTCGTAGGTCGGCTGGACGATGTCGTCGTTGTGGACGCCGAACGACGTCGGGAGCGGCCCCTGCGCGGGGAGCGACCCCGGCGCGATTTCGTTGCGCGCCGTCTCGTAGTCGAAGCCGTAGGCCATCGCCTCGCGGACGGCGGGGTCGTCGGTCGGGGCTTTCTGGGTGTTGATTTTGAAGTAGAACGTCGTCACCGTCGGCACCGACTCGACGCGGATGTCGTCTTCGGCCGCGAGCGCCTCGTAGGTCTCCTCGCTTTGGTACTGGCTCGACATGTCGAGTTCGCCCGTTTTCATCAGCGAGCGAACCGTCGGGTCGTTGGTGATGATTTGGACGACGACGTTGTCGTACGCGCCGTCTTTGAACGACCCCCAGTAGTCGGCGTAGCGGCTGAACGAAATCTGCGCCTGCCGCTCGAAGCCCGCGAGTTCGTACGGGCCGGAGCCGGCGTCGTTGTCGTTGAGGAACGACTGGCCGTAGTCGCCGCGGTCGCCGAAGTCGCCGTCCTCGGCGTTGTCGAGGACCAACTGCTTGTCGACGACGAACAGGAGCACGAGCGTCGCGAGGAACGGCGAGTGGACGCGGTCGAGCGTGAACGACACCGTCCGCTCGTCTTCGACGGTCACGTTCTCCTTCGAGAGCACGTTCCCGAGCAGCGACGAGTAGCCCTGGTTGATATCGAGGAAGCGCTCGGCCGAGAACTGCACGTCCTCCGCCGTGACGGGGTTGCCGCTGTGGAACGTCGCGCCCTCGCGGAGCGTGAACGTGTAGGTCTGGTTGTCGTCCGAGACGGTCCAGTCCTCGGCGAGGTGTCCCTGTAGGTTCCCCTCCGTGTCGGGGAACACGAGCGGGTCGTAGAGGTTGACCAACGCGAGCACCTGCGTGTAGTCGGTCCCCTTCGCGGGGTCGACGGTCCCGAAGCGCTGGGTCGCGCTCATGCGGAGCGTCGAACTGCCCGAGTCGCCGCCGGACGACGTCTCCGTCTCCGTGCTCTCGTCGTCCCCACCCGAGGCCGTGGTCTGTTCTTGGCCGTCATAGCTCTCGCCGCCGCCGGAACAACCGGCGAGACCTGCGATTCCGGCCGTCCCGAGGGCCTTGAGGAAGTTCCGCCGACTCGCCGCGTCTCCGAACCGTGCGCGGACAGATTCCGACCCCACCTGCGACCGCATCTGTGTGATGTCTTTTCTCGACATACGTTACTCATTCTCACAGAGGTGCAATGGAACATAAAGGTACCGTATAGTAACCTAAAACAATATTCTCGGTTCAAATCGGAATACTCTGTGAACAATATGGAACAATGTGGTTGTCTGTCGTCTGCCACACGACCGGTCGCGGCTCCGCAATCGATAGACTGCACGACCTTCCGCAGCACTTCGCCGGCTGTCGTAGACGACTGGCGGATTAGTTTCCCGCCCGCTGGCGCTCGTTCGCCGCTCTCGACCGCACTTCCCCCGTTACTGCGACGAGAGCCCGTTCCCGGCTATACAGTTGTCGGTCGCTCAAACACGAACTACTCTCAGAAAACAACTGTATATTGAGATTTGATGAGTTTTAATCACGGCATCTCGATACACTCTATTTGTGTTCACAAAAAAGAATTTAAACTCCGACAGCGGGCAATTATTTGAAAATCACTCTATACGAGAGCTATTTGTTGGGTATTGTAGTTTAGCAATCGGTCACTCAAAAATACTTGATAGTTTATATTTTTCTAAAGCTATCTTTCAATTGATATTCTGATTTCCCACTGTTCCGACCCGTGTCTCCGGCGTAGCTTCGACCGAGCTGTTCGCCCCGTTCCATCTCACAGAAGTGATTCTAAAATCGGAAATTCAGTTGACAATTTGGCACGTGAACTGAGTCGGACGACGTTTAAGCCCCCGTGGGAAGAACGACCAGTCGATGGCATGGGAGTTCGAGCGAGTCGCGGGTCCGTTCCGGGCGACCGAGGGTCCGATTTGGACCGGCGACGCGGTTCGATTCACGGAAATCAAGGAGCATCAGGTTCTCGAATACGACCCCGAGACGGGAGAGACGAGCGTCTACATCGACTCGACCGCCGGCGCGGTCGGCCTCCACGAGGGACTCGACGGCGAACTGTACGCCTGCGAGGCCGAGGGCCACCGAATCGCCGTGCTGGCCCCGGACGAACCCGCGTCGGTCGTCGTCGACGAGTTCGAGGGGACGCCGCTCAACGGGCCGAACGACCTCGAAATCGACCGCGCCGGCGACGTCTGGTTCACCGACCCCGACGACAAGGACCGTGGACTGCTCGGCCACACCTCCGTCTTCCGCGCCGAGCGGGTGGATGCGGACGCGGGCGACGACTGGCGACTCGTCCACCTCACCGACGAGATGGACCGCCCGAACGGCATCCTCCTCTCGCCGGACGAATCGCGACTGTACGTCGCAGAATGCACCTACGGCCCGGACCAAGAGACCGACCTGCGGGCCTACCCGATTCGGGACGACGGGTCGCTCGGCCCCCGCGAGATACTGCACGACTTCGGCGACCACCGCGGCATCGACGGCATGACGCTCGCGGAGTCGGGCGATATCGTCGCCTGCGCCGGCTGGGAAAAAAGCGGTCCGGGGCCATCGATTTACGTGTTCTCCCCGTCGGGCGAGGTGCTCGAACGTCACCCGTTCCCCGAGAACCGCCCGACGAACTGCACGCTCGGCGGGCCGGACGGCTCGACGCTCTACGTCGCGGACATGACGGGGTGCCTCTACGCGGCCGAGACCGACCGCTCGGCGTACGTTCGGTTCTGACCGAAAAGGGACCGTGAGGACAGATACGCTGGATTGGATGTCGTCGGAACCGAAACCGAAACCGAACTCGGCGACTCCGACGCGGTCGTCTCAGCGGAGCGGTTCGAACGCGTCGAGCCCCGCTTGGGACGCTTCCATGTCTTCGGACACCGCGCCGCCGCTCGCGCCGACCGCGCCGACGACGACGCCGTCGTGTTCGACCGGGAACCCGCCGCCGAAGACGACGACGCGACCGTTGTCGGTCGTGTGGAGGCCGTACACGTCGCCGCCGGGTTCGGCTCCTTCCTTCAGTTCGTGGGTCGGCTTCTTGACCGCGGCCGCGGTGTAGGCCTTGTTCTGTGCGATGTTGCTCGCGACGAGCTTCGCGCCGTCCATCCGGCGGAAGCCGAGGAGGTTGCCCTCGCTGTTCGTCACCGCGAGGTTCAGCGGGACGCCGAGTTCCTCGGCTTTCTCCTCCATCGCGTCGAGAATCGTCTTGGCTTCGGCTAGCGTCAGCTCTTGTACCATCGACTCGACCGTCGGCGGCTCGGAGCAAAAACCCACCGTTCACGGGGAGAAACGCCGCTGGAACGGCCACAGACGGCGATACGGCTATTCGAACCGAATCGAACGCCGCGGGCTCGACTGCGCGTTTTCGCGTTCGTCCGTCGTGGTCGCGTCGGCTTGAACGTACGGGTTATCGCGGGAGGGCGTTCCCCGACCGCTCGAACGACTCCACGTCGCCTGCGGCGTCCGCGTCGATGAGGTCGTTGTTCACGAACAGGCGTTCGCCGTCCGTGTTCGAAAGCGAGAGGAACGTCCCCGTTCCCTCGGTCGCCCGCGAGTTCCGAACCGTGATGTCCGTCGTGTCGGCGAGCGAAATCGCCGCCGCGTCGTCGCCGCGGTGGGCCTGTCGGCCGACGAAGCCGTCGACGAGCAGGCCGTCTACGTCTTCGCAGGCCAGCCCGCTCCGGTAGTAGTCGGGCAGGTCGTCGCCTTCGTTCCACTCGACGGTCACGTCGCGCATCGTCACGTCGCGGGCGTTCTCGACGTGGACGCCGGCGATGTCGTTGGCGAAGATTGGCGTGACGACCGAACTCGGCTGGAGGTCGAAGTTGCCGCCTACCTCGTCGGCGTGCTCGCTCCCGGTGAGTTCGATGCGGACGTTGTCGAACTCGATGGTCTCGATATCGGACTCCTCGGAACCGTAGACGAGCGCCCCGTTTTCGCTGCGCGCGACGATGTTCGAGAAGCGAACGTTCCGAATCCCGCCGAGGTCGGTGTCGTCGTCCCGCGGGACCGACGTGACGTAGATGGGCTCGCCCTTGCCCCACCACGGGCCGGGGAGCATGTTGGAGTTGACGACGATGTCGGTGAAAAGCACGTTCTCGACGACGCCCGAGTCGCGGTGCTGGATGCCGAGGCCGCGGTTCGACTCCTGCACGACGATGTTCTGGAACAGGCAGTCGCGAATCGTGTCGTCGGTGCCCGACCCGAACTTGATTGCGCAGGCGCTCGACCGGAGCGTGCAGTTCGTCACGACGATGCCCTCGCAGGTCACCGGCTCGTCGGGCCGCGCGCCGAAGGTGATGCTGTCGTCGCACGACTGGATGGTGCAGTCGGAGATGTGGACGTTCTTCGTGTCGCCGAGCGCGATGCCGTCGCAGTTCGGGATGAGCAGGTGGTTGAGGATGTCGACGCCGCGGATATCGACCTCCTCGGTCCCGTGGAACGACAGCGTCCACGCGGGCATGTCGCGGATGGTCACGTCGCGGATGCGGACGTTCGTGCAGTTGTTGAACCGGAACATCGGGCCGGGGCGGAAGTCGGGCTTGGCGACCGGCCAGCCGTCCGTTCCCTTCGTCCGCGAGAGGTAGGCGTCGCCCTGTCTCGCCTCGTGGGGGCCGTTCGAGATGAGCGGGTGGGACGCGCTCTCGTTGGAGTGGCCCTGAATAGGCGTGTCCATCCGCATGAACTCGGTCCCGAGGCCGTCGAACTCGCCCTCGCCGGCGATGGTGACGTTCTCAACGTCCTCGGCGAGGAAGAAGATGCGCTCGTTGTCGGGGCCGATGAACTTGTCCGTGTACTCGGCCTCGTCTTTCGCGGGGCTGACGACTGCGCCGGCTTCCAGATAGAGCGTCACGTCGCTTCGGAGGTGAACGGTTCCGACGGTGTACGTTCCGCTGGGGACGGTGACGGTTCCGCCGCCGGACTCCGAGCAGTCGTCGATGGCGGTCTGGAACGCCTCGGTCTGGAGGTCGTCCGTCTCGTCGGCGTAGGCTGTCACGTCGAAGGCACTCGCTGCGGGTGGCATGTACCCGTACCGTCGCGGTGGCCTATCTTTATACTACTGGTGGTCGGAGTTCGGCCGTGAGTGATGCTCGCCCAAACGTCCTGTTCGTGATGACTGACCAGCAACGGTCGGACACGATTCAGGCGCTCGGAAACAGTCGAATCCACACCCCGAACATCGACCGACTGGTCGACCGCGGCGTCTCCTTCACCAACGCCTACTCGCCGGACCCAATCTGCATCCCGGCGCGGCACACGATTCGAACCGGCTGTGAGGCCGTCTCGACGGGCTATCTCGGGAACGAAAAGCGCGACGCGCGACACCTCGAAGACCGGTGCGGCCCCTTCCTCGCCCGAAGCATGCGCGAGCGGGGCTACCGGACGTTCCTCGTCGGGAAGTACCACGCCCACCCGCGCGACATCGACCTCGGCTACGACCACCACCTGAGCTTCGAGGCGTTCCGCGAGGAGACCGGCCACGAGGTCAAGACGACTGCCCGACAGGGCGCGATGGTCCACCTCCCCCAACAGAACCGGCTCCCGCCGGACGACAACTACGAGGCCTGGATGACCGACCGCGCGGTCGACCTCATCGGCCGCGACACCGACGAGCCGTTTTTCGGCCTCGTCTCGTACGAACCGCCGCACCCGCCGTTCGCGCCGTCGCCGCCCTTCGACCGGATGTACGACCCCGAGCGGCTCGAAAACCCGGTGAAAGGCGACCTCGAAACCGACCACATGGACGAGAAGATACCCACCCAGAACCACCACTTCTGGACGACCCGCGAGGGCGGCATCGACGACACCACCGTCCGGGTCATCAAGGCGTACTACTACGGGATGATTTCGGAGGTCGACCGCCGAATCGGTCGCCTGCTTGACGCGGTCGAAGCCCGCGACGACGCGGACAACACGCTCATCTGTTTCTTCTCGGACCACGGCGAACTCCTCGGCGACCACCGCGGCTGGGAGAAGTCGTCGTTCTTCGAGTCGTCGTGTCGCGTCCCGTTCCTCGTGAGTTGGCCCGCGGAGCTACCGGAGGGCGACCGCCGCGACGACCTCGTGTCGCTCACCGACCTGTTCGGCATCGCGACGACCGCCGCGGGCGACCAGGAACTCCGCGACGGCGTGGACGTGCTCGGGACGATTCGGGGCGACGCGGAGCCGAGAGAGCGGCTGTTCGGCTACCATCGGACGCCGCGGCTCCCGCCGAACTTCACCGGGATGGTCCGCGAGGGTCGCTGGAAGTACGTGTTCATGCGCAACGGCGGCCGCGAACAGTTGTTCGACCTCGCGGCCGACCCGAACGAACTCGACGAATGCGCCGCCGACAACCCCGAGGTCGTCGCCGAACTCCGCGACGCGCTGGCGGCGAAACTGACCGACGCGGGCGCGGACGAGTTCGTCGAGAACGGGACGCTCCGACGCGCGCCGTACCAGGAAATCGACATGGGTCGGCTCGTCCGCGAGCCGTATCCCGAGCAGCCGGCGGACGTGCTGGACTGACGGACCGGTGTCTCCGGGTTCTCTTCCCACTCTTTCCGCCGTCCGGTCCCCGAAATCGCCGGTCCCGCCGTACTTTTATGACCGTTCCGCGTAACCGACTACCACGAATGGAGATCAGCGACATCCGTACCATCCGGTTCAGCTGTGAGTCCCACATCGACCCCGACGAGAAGGGCCACGGCCACCCCGGCGAGCCGAGGGAGTCGACGCGGACCATCACGCACGTCGTCGTCGACGGCGGCCCCGACGGCTACTGCCGCGGCGGCCACGAGGCGGCCAACGAGTTCGCCAAGAAGCACCTCGTCGGCGAGAACCCGCTGTACCGCGAGAAGCTCTGGCAACTGCTCTGCCGCGCCGAGCGACTGAACAAGGGAACGCTCACCGACAAGCGCGTCGCGCCCATCGACTGCGCGCTCTGGGACATCGCTGGCAAGGACGCCGGTCTCCCGGTCTACCAACTCATCGGCGCGGCCCGCGATTCGGTCCCGGCGTACGGCAGTACGATGGTCGGCGACGACGACCCCGACGGACTCGGCTCGCCCGAGGCGTACGCCGACTTCGCCGAGGAACTCGTCGAGGAGGGCTATCAGGCCGTCAAGCTCCACACGTGGATGCCGCCGTTCGGCGACGACCCCGAACAGGACATCGCCGCCTGTCGGGCGGTCCGCGAGCGCGTCGGCGACGACATCGACCTCATGCTCGACGCCCACCACTTCTACAGCCGGAGCGAGGCCAAGAAAATCGGGAAGGCGCTCGAAGACCTCGACTTCCGCTGGATCGAGGAGCCGATGGACGAACACTCGATGTCCTCCTACGAGTGGCTCTCGAACGAACTCGACATCGCCGTCGTCGGCCCCGAGACCGCCGAGGGTCGGATGCACACCCGCGCGGAGTGGATTAAGCGGGACATCGCCGATATCATCCGCGTCGGCGTCTACGACGTGGGCGGCATCACGCCGGCGCTGAAGGCGGTCGGCCTCTGTGAGTCGTTCAACATCGAGTGCGAGATTCACGGCCGCGACGCGCCCAACCTCCAACTGCTCGGGACGATGGCGTTCCCCGGCCGGTACTACGAGCGCGGCCTCCTGCACCCGAAACACGACTACGAGACGTACTTCCCCGGCCTCGAACACCCGCCGGACGAAATCGACGAGAACGGCGTGGTCGAACTGCCGCAGACGCCCGGCCTCGGCTACGCGTTCGACTGGGACTACATCGACGCCAACCGCGTCGAGTAACCGCGTCGGGCGGCGAGACGAGACGGGAGAGAAACGAGGCGCGACGGCGGTCGCTTGCGGGACGCTGCACGCTGTTTTTCGGGTCGGTGATTCAGTTCGACGGTCGGTGCTGGTGTCGGAACTCCGCGGTCAATTGTACGAGCCCCAGAGCCGGAGCAGCAGGAAGCCGCCGATGCCGACGCCGACGAGCGAGATGCCCCAGACGCCGAACATCCCCGCGAGCGTCCCGTCGAGGACGAACCGCGCGAGGAGGACCATGAAGACGCCGGAGAGCACAGTTATGATGAAGTTCCGGTTCGACGACGCGACCTTCCGGAGCGAAGGCACGCGCGATGCGTTGACTGACATACGTACTCACACGGTAGCTCTCCGCACACAAATAGATACTGTTCGTGCGGGCGTCGTTCGACCTGCTCGCACGGCTCTGCGGGGCGAAAACGGGGCGGTCGGAAAACGGGCTGAGCGGTTGCGGCGGTTGCGGACGGGTGTGGTTCAGTCGTCGACGATGCTCGGACTGTCCCAGTACTCGTGGGTGTCGTCGGCGCGGAAACACCGCGCGGCGTGGCCGTTCTCGTCTTCGAACGCGCCCGGGTCGTTCGTCTTGCAGACCTCGCGCGCCTTCGGACAGCGCGGGTGGAAGTGACAGCCGCTGGGCCGGTTCGTCGGGTCGGGGATGTCGATTTTCCGAATCGGGAGGTCGTCGTCCTCGTCGCCCTCGTAGAGGTTCGGCGTCGCCCACTTCAGCGCCTGCGTGTAGGGGTGTTGGGGGTCGCCGATGACCTGCTCTATCGGCCCGACTTCGACGATGCGGCCGAGGTACATGACGGCGATGCGGCCGCCGGACTTCTCGGCGATGTACCGTGCGTTCGAGAGGTCGTGGCTGATGAAGACGTAGGACGTGTTGAACAGGTCCTGCAGTTCGAGCATCAGGTCCATCATCTCCACCCGAAGGCTCACGTCGAGGGCGCTGATGGCCTCGTCGGCGAGGATGACGTCCGGGTTCAACAGCAGCGACCGAACCAGCACGACGCGCTGTTTCTCGCCGCCCGAAAGTTGGTGGGGGAACCGCTCGACGAAGTCCTCGGCGGGCGTGAGTCCGACGCGTTCGAGGAGCGCGTAGATGCGCTTTCGGCGCTCCTCCTCGCCGAGGTTCGGGTTCCACTTCTTCAGCGGGAGCATCAGCGAGGTGAGGATGCGCTGGTTCGGGTTCAGCGCGCTGCCGGGGTCCTGGTGGATAATCTGGAGCGACCGCCGAATCTCCGAGAACGGGATGTCGGGGTCGCGGCTGTTTTTCGCCTCCCAGATGTCCTGTCCGCGGTAGGTAATCGAGCCGTGGGTCGGCTCCTGCGCGCCGATGATGGTCTTCCCGAGCGTCGATTTGCCGCAGCCGGACTCGCCGATGAGCGTGACCACGTCGTTTTCGCCGATGTCGAGCGAGATACCGTCGACGGCGCGGACCGTCTGTCGCTCGCCGAATAGGCCGAGGAAGCCGCTGCTGTCGGTGAAGTGGACCGACACGTCGTCCACCGAGAGGATGGAGTTGTCGACGCTCATTCCGACTCACCGCCCTCTTCGGCCGCTTCCATCGCGGGAATCGGAATCTCGTCGGCCACGTCGTCGTGGTAGAAACACGCGGTTCGGTGGCCGCTTCCGCGGTCTGCCATCGGCGGCTCCGCCTCCGCGCAGGACTCGTCGGCCATCGGGCACCGCGGCCGGTACGAACAGCCCGGGATGTTGGTCACCGGGTCGGGCTTCGCCCCCGAGATGGACTGCATCTCCTCGATGGGCGCGTTCAGGTCCGGCGTCGCGTTGAGGAGCGACCGCGTGTAGGGGTGCGCCGCGTCGTAGAGAATCTCCTCCGTCGAGCCGATTTCGACGATGTCGAACGCGTACATCACGACGAGCCGGTCGGCGAGCTTGGTGAGAAGCGGCAGGTCGTGCGTGATGAAGATAATCGTCAGGTCGTACTCCTCTTTGAGCTCCTTGAGCAGCGAGACGATAGAGCGCTGCATCAGGAGGTCGAGCGCGGCGGTCGGCTCGTCCATCACGAGCACCTCCGGTTCGAGGATGAGCGCGAGCGCGACGAGCGCGCGCTGTTTCATCCCGCCCGAGAGCTCGTAGGGGTACGAGTCGAGGACGCGGTCGGGGTCTAAGTAGAGGTCGCCCAGAATCTGGTGGGCGCGTTCGAGCCCCGCTTCCACGTCGCGGTTGTGGTCTTCGAGGGTCTCCCGGAAGTGGCCGCGGACCTTCTTGACGGGGTTGAACGAGCTCATCGCGCCCTGGAACACCATGGCGACTTCGCCCCAGCGGAACTTCCGAAGCTCCTCTTCGTCGAGGTCGAGCACGGAAATCGGCTCGCCGCCGTCGGGCGGGTAGTAGGTGACCTCGCCGGAGGTCTCGCCCGGGCTGACGACCGCGTTCATCAACGCGGACGACGTCATCGACTTTCCGCTGCCGCTTTCGCCGACCATGCCGAGCGTCTCGTTTCGGTAGATATCGAAGTCGACGTTGCGGACGACTCTCGATTCGCCTCGGTTGGTCCCGAAGGTGACCTCCAGGTCGCGGACTTCGAACACGACGTCTTGGTCCGGGTCCGAGTCGTTCTGATTCGACGTTCGCATTGCTTGGTTGGTAGTCATCGTCTGGTAATAGGTGTTGGCACGGGGTCAGTCCCCGCCGGTCGCCTGCGATTGGTTGTTCTTCGAGGTGCCTTTCTTCGAGGTTTTCGCGTGGCGGGCCCGGAGGCGGACGTTGAACAGGCTGTCGAGCCCCTGCGACAGGAGCACGAGCCCGAACGACAGCAGGAAGATGCAGACCATGGGCGCGACCATCCACGGGAGCATGTCCGGGCGGGTGAGCGCGTTGCCCTCGTACGCGAGGTTCATCATCACGCCCCAGTTGAACGTGGTGAACGGCAGGATGCCGAGGAAGTACAGGCCCACGGACTCGAAGATGATGCGTCGAGAGGTGAGCGCCCCGTTTATCATCACGTACGGCATGAGCTGCGAGAGGATGTCCCGCCGGAGAATCGACGACAGCGGGATGCCCATGATTTCGGACGCCTCGACGTAGGACTCCTCGCGGATGCTCAGAACCTGGGAGCGGACGGTCCGCGCCAGTCCCGGCCAGTTGTCGATGCCGAGGAAGACCCCGACGATGTAGGGGTTCTCGGGCTGGAAGATGGCCGTGATGACGATGATGAGCGGCAGGCCCGGAATCGTGATGACCACGTCGGTGATGGTCATCAGGAACGAGTCGATACGCGTGCCGTGTTCGAAGCCGGCGACGACGCCCACGAGGGCGGCGAAGCCGACGCTCACGACCGCGCCCGCGAAGATCATCTTGAACATGCCCGGCGTCGCGTGGATGAGCTGGGCGTGAATCGGCTGGCCGAACACGTCGGTGCCGAGCGGGTACGCGAGCGATTCGAACGGCGCGGCGAGAACGGGAGCGTCACCGCTTGTCGGCCGCTCGACGAGCCAGACGCCGACGGTTCCCATGAGGAGGAAGAACGCGAGAATCGCGCCGCCGACGAGCGCGCGCCAGTCATCGACCGCGATGCGCGCGGGTGCGACGACGTTCATCTCGAGGAACCGCTTTGCGCGGTCGGCCCGCGATTCCGGGTCCGGGTCGATGTCTTCGTCGTAGAGGTCCTTCAGGTCGAACGAGTCGGAATGTGCTTCGCTCATGATTACTCTTCACCCACCGAGATGCGCGGGTCGATGAGCGTGTACGTGAGGTCGGCGATGAAGATGGCGGTCAGCGAAATCGCCGTGAACACGATGAGCGTGCCCATCAACAGCGGGTAGTCTTGCGTCTTGACCGCCTCGAACATCAGGAGGCCCATGCCCGGGTACGCGAAGACCTCCTCGACGATGACGGCGCTACTGAAGACGCCGGCGATGCCGATCATGAACTGCGTGTACATCGGGAGGATGGAGTTGTGCCCGAGGTACTGCGTGGCGATGCGGGTCTCGCGGAGCCCGCGGAGCTGTGCCACGCGGATGTAGTCCTCACCGAGGACGCGAATCGCGTTGCCGCGCATGGCGAGCGCCCCGGAGGTCGCGAGCGCGCCCATCGAAATCGCCGGGAGCGCCGCGTGCTTCACGAGGCTGAGCATGAACTCGGGGTTGTACCCCGCCGCGATTCCCGAGCCAATGCGGCCGCCCGTCGGGAAGTAGTTGTTCTGGATGGCGAGGAAGTAGATGAGCACGACGCCGACGATGTAGTACGGAATCGAGTTGAGTCCGATGATGAGAGATGACACCGTGGAGTCGAACCGCGACTTCTCTCGGTAGGCCGTCATCACGCCGAGGAAGATACTCAGCGAGTAGCCCAGCGCGAGCGCGTAGACGCTGATGAACATCGACCACGGGATGCGCTGCATGATGAGCGTCGTGACCTTCTCGTTTTTGAAGAACGAGGTGCCCAGGTCCTGCCGGAGAATCACGTCAGACGCGTAGTTGAAGTACTGTACGTGCATCGGCTGGTCCGGGTTCACGTTCGTGTAGAGCTGTATCATCCTGTTCAGTCGGTCGATGTCGACGCTCCCGCCGCTCTGCGAGAGAATCACGCTCCGCATCGCTTCCGTCGGGCCACCGGGCATGGCCTGGTACAGCAGAAACGAGACCGTCATCGTGACGAGAAACGTCAGTATCGCTTGCCCGAGACGCTTCAACAAATACTTTGGTGTCATTATTAATAGTTTGGCTTCTAGCGTGAGAGGGCTTAATTGTGGTGGTTAAGCCCGTTGGGGGTGCCGTCTCACCTTACTGCGAGTTCGAGCTAATCCATCCGTTCTTGAAGGAGAACTCGCCCGGCCGGTTCGTGTTGAGTTCGTAGTCGTCGCCCGTCGGCATGGAGAAGTCCTGCGTGTCGCCCCAGTAGCCGGAGTCTTCCTCGACGAAGACGAAGTCGGGAAGCGCGTAGTTGAACCACTGGACGAGGTCGCGGGTCCGTTCTCTGACCTGCTCTGCGGACTCGGAGTTCGGCAGGTCGTTCATCAGCTGTGCGGGCTGAATTTCCTTGCCGCTGCCCGAAATCTCGGTCGCGCCGACCTCGCTCGGGATGGTCGTCGTAAAGGGCTTGCCCGTCGGGCCGGTCTCGTTCCCGCTGGAGGGGTCGCCGACCTCGATGCCGTAGAAGTTGTTCGAGAAGTACGCCGTCGGGTGCCACAGCGCCTTCGCGACGTGCCATATCCAGAAGATGTCCGCCTCGTACGTTTGGAGGCGCTGGTAGTAGTCGGTCGAACTGACCGTGCTGATCTTCGTCTGGATGCCGAACGCGTTGAGCTGGTCGTTGAAGACCTTCGTCGCCTGCACCTGGGTGTTGTTGTTCTGCGTGAGGACGGTGAACGTGAACGACTCGCCGTCGGGGTCGACCCACGTGCCGTTCTCCTTGGTGTAGCCGGCGTCTTCGAGCAGTTGCGTCGCGGCTTCGAGGTCCTTGCCGACCGGGTAGTCGATGAGCTGGTCGACGAAGTCCGACCCGAGGTACTCCTCGTGAATCGTCGAGCGCAGGGCCGTCTGGTTCTCGGCGGGCTCGCCGACGGTTCCGGCCTGTCGCATCGCGGCGACCATCGACTCGAAGTCCACCGCGTTGACGATGGCGCGTCGGACGGGGAGCTTCGCGATGTGCTCGTTCTTGAAGTTGAACGTGAACTTCTGGGTGCGGAACCAGTTGAGCCGGTAGACGTTCTCGATGTTGTCCGGGTATCGGGACTGCTGGGACTCCGACATGAGCACGTCGGGGTTCATGTCGAGCTGGTCGTTCACCGACAGCGACTCCACGTCGGAGGTTGTCTCGGGGATGATGCGCACGTTCGGGATGTCCGTGCGGCTCGCGTACGGGTGGTCTTCGAACTTCTCGAGGATGGTCTCCGAGGAGTTGAAGCCGGTGACGCGGTACAGCGCGTTGCCGAGCCCCTCGTCGATGAGCTGTTGGGTGGTGATGCTCATGTCGAGGAGGTCGCTCGTCACGCTCTCGCGCTCGCTGTCACTCGATGCCTCCTCGTAGCGGGTGAGGTACTCGCGGTAGACCGACCGCGGGGTGTTGACGAACGTCTCTGCGACGTTCGCCTTCATGAGGTTGGGCGAGACGGCGGTCTTGAACGTCCGCTCGATGGTGTAGTCGTCCACGAGCGTGTTGCTCTCGATGGGCGACTGCTCGGGCGACTGCAGGCGGTCGATTTCGAGGCCGATGTAGTAGTCTTCGGCCGTCAGGTCGTCGCCGTTCCACCACTTGAACCCCTCGGGGAACGTCAGCGTGAGCGTCCGCCCGTCGACGCTCATGTCCTCGAGCAGGTCGGGTCGGACCGTCCCGTCGGCGTAGCCGCGCGCGACTTCCTCGAACAGTTGGTCCTGCAGGGTGTGCGCGTAGTTGCCGAGGCTGTATCGGTTGAACTGCACGTCTGTCGCGGGTCGGCCCGCGGGGTAGTCGAGCGTGTCGTCGGCGAGCGTCGGGCCGCCCTCGGTGCCCGTGCCGCCGTCCGTGCCGTCTTCGGTGCTGCCGTCTTCGGTCGTCTGCCCCGAGCTATCGAAGCAGCCCGCCAGTCCGGCCGTGCCAGCGACTGCCCCGTATTTGATAAGGTCTCGTCTACTCCAGTTGGTTGAACTCTTTCCAGCCATGCGGTATCATCTATCATGATACTCCCTGTTAATATAGATACTGGATTAGTCCATACTCACCATGATAGAGAAAATTACTATTATTGTTGTAGTTCCTGACTGTCAGGGTTTAACGCGCGTTTCTACGCCTTTCTCGCCGTCCACAAAAGCAGTCCCAGCATCGCGACCGCCAGCCCGCCGAACGTCGTCAGTTGGAGGTAGACGAGCGCGTGAGTCGTCGTCCCCGGTTCGATAGACGGGAGCGAGACGAGAAGCAGGGCGATAGAGGCCAGCGAGATGACGAGGACGAACTTCATCCGGGTCTCGTAATCGCGAAGCACGTCGGCGAGACTCGTTTCGGGCATGCCTACGTAGAGTACCGCGGTGTATTTCAGTGTACTGCCCCGCCCGTCGCCCTCGCGCCGTCCGTTCCTGCGGTAGACTTAGATAAGACGAGGCGAAATGCAGGGGCATGGACAGAGGATTAGTACTCATCGAGAACACCGACTCGCACGCCGACCTCCTCCGAGAGGCCAGAGAACACGCGCTCGGCGCGGACGCCGACCTCGTCCTCCTCGTCACGCTCACCGAAGACGAGTTCGAGGAGACCCAGGAGGTCCTCGACACCATCGGCGACGTCGAACACACGTCGTACACGGAACAGGACGCGTTCCAGGGCGCGATGAACGACGCCGAGGAGGTCGCCCGCGAGGTCTTCGGGACCGACGACGAGGTGTCCTACGACATCGTCCCGCGAATCGCCAGCGAGAAAGAGCGCGCTGAGACGGTCATCGAAGTCGCGGAAGAGGAGGGCGCAGACCACGTGTTCATCCTCGGCCGGAACCGCTCGCCGACCGGGAAGGCGCTGTTCGGCGACCTCGCGCAGTACGTGATTCTCAACTTCGACGGCTACGTCACGCTTCACACCGAGTGAGCGTCGTCGCGGCAGTCTGAACCGTCACCCTCGTTTTTTCGGACTCATCGACCGCGCAGTACGTACTACGTCAGTCACCAGCCGCCAACAGCGAGCCGACAGCAAGTCGCCGGTTCGACGCCCGCTTCAGCGCGTCTTGTCAACGACGTAGTCGAGCGTCACGTCGACGCCGGGGTCGGTGCGCCACTCGAAGACGAGGTCCCAACTCCCGGCGGAGCCGTTCCACTCCACGTAGCTCTCCCACGCGTACGTCTCCGACGACCCCGTCGCCGCGGGCTTCGCGCGGACGGCGAGCGCCGACGCCTCGAAGTCCTCCGGTTCGTCGACGCTCCCCGGGATGGTCACGTCGGGGAACTCGCTGACGCCCTCGACGCGGGCCGCGGGCGACTCGCCGGCCGAGAGCGTCACCTCGCCGTCGGCGAAGCCGCCGCCGACGTTGTCCCGCACGACCGTCGTGTTCGAGAAAATCCCGATGTTCCGGGTCGTCCCGCCGCCCCGCACGTCGTTGTTGACGATGCGGTTGTGGTTGCACGCCGGCCCGGTTTCGAGGATGCCCCACGTCTGTTTCGGCTCGTCGCGGTCGTCGTAGACGCGGAGGTTGCTGATGGAGATACCCTCCGCCGGAAGTTGTTCGCCGTCGTTCCGCGAGTCGATGCGGACGCCGTCGCCGTTCGTGTTCTTGACGACGCCGCCCTGCACGGTGACGTCCCGGCAGTTCTGGATGAGAATGCCCTGGTCCTCCGCGCCCTCGATGTTGACGTGGCCGATGGTGATGTCGTAACACTCGGAGACGCCGAAGACGCCTCGGTTGCCGCCGCGGCTGACGACCTCGCCGACCGTCACGTCGTGCGCGCCGTTGGCGACGCGGAACGTCGCGTAGCCCGCGGGACCGCCCGGTTCGAGGCCGACGACGCTGTTCACCGTCGCATCGACGGTGTCGTTGAGGAGGACGACGCAGCTCGCGGGGTCGTTGCCGACGACCTGCTCGATTTGGATGCGGTCGACGCCGTAGGTCTCGACGCCGTGGTGGCCGTTCCCCTCGACGTATATCTGCCCCATCTGGATGTCGGTGGACCGGGGCGCGTCGCCCCGGCCGTCGATGCGGATGCCGTCGCTGGTCACGCCCGTGATGCGGATGTCGCCGAGGCGGACGTTCGAACAGCTGGTGAGTCGGACACCCATCGCCGCCGGTCCCTCGACGACGAGCGATTCCACTTCGACGTGTTCCGCGCCGACGGCCCGAACGACCGGCGGCACCGACTCCCCGTCGGGAATCGAGAGCGTGGCCGGCGCGTCGAGGGTCGTGTAGCTCGGGAGTTCGAGGCTGCCGTCCCCGCCCGCAATCTCGCCGGGCGAGGCGATGAGCACCTTCTCGTTCCACGTCCGCCCCTCGGTGAGGCTGTCGATGGCCGCCTGCGCGACCGGAACGACGCCGTCGCCCGACGCGATCTCGCCGTCCGCGCCGTCCGCGTGGAACGTCCCGTCGTCGTCCTTCCAGACGATGACGTCGGCGTCGCGCGCCGAGGTGTAGACGCGGTCCACGTCGAGCGACGCGAGGTTATACAGACTGTTGCCATTCGCGTCGACGTCCCGGTTCCACGGCTTTCCATCGTTTCCGCGGCCGTTCCCGCGTCCCTCTTCGCCGTCGTCCTCGCGTTCGTCGTCGGACTGGGCGGCCGCGGTTCCGGACAGCGCCGCGACGCCGGTCCCGCCGAGGAGCGCGAGCGCGGTTCGTCTGGTGAGCGAGGCTCCGTTCGAATCGCTGGCTGTGGGTGTGTCTTTCATACCCACGAACCCATTCCTAACAAATATACATAAAGTTAATTGCAGAATCAGGTTCGCTTGGGTCAGCAGTAGCGCGTCGTTGCAAAAATGAAAACGGGACAGGCGGAACAGACGGGACAGACAGCGGGACGTGGCTCGGACTTCGGACTACTCCGGCGGGCTGTCCCACTCCTCGCCGTCGTCCTGCGGGTGGTACCCGATTTGCGAGCGGGCGTGTTCGAGGTCGTACCACCGGCGCTGGTTGTCGCTCACGCCGCTGAAGATGCCGAACTCGACGTCGTCGTCCTGCAGACAGCAGTCGATTTCGTGGGCGAAGTCGCGGCGGGACTGCCACATCGCCTTCATGCGGCCGACGGTCTCCTCGTACTCGGCGCTCCCGCGCTCGAACTCGCCGTTCTCGACGGCCTGCTCGGCGTCGCCGTACGGGTGGTCGTACTCGGGCATCCGGACACTGCACACCCGGAGGGCGTAGAACTGCTTGGGGTATTCGTAGTTCTCGACGTAGTACCGGCCCATGTCCTCGCCGTAGGCCTTCGACGCGCCGTAGAACGAGTCGGGGCGGACGGGGTCCTCGTGTCCGATGACGAGTCCGTGGCCCGGTTCGTAAATCTCGGGGGAGAACTCGTCCTCGTAGCCGCCCATGACGTGGTTGGTCGAGAGGAAGACGAACGACTCGATTTCGTTCTCGCGGGCGACTTCGAGCGCGTTGTACATCCCGATGATGTTGGGCTCGAAGATGTCTTCCCACGTGCCGTCGGTGTAGGGGTACGCCGCCATGTGGACCATCGCGTCCTGTCCCTCCGCGGCCTCGTTGAGGGCGTCGTAGTCGGACACGTCGCCGACGACGGTGTCGTAGCCGCCGTAT
Organism: Haloferax marisrubri; assembly: GCF_001469875.2. Classification (GTDB taxonomy): domain Archaea; phylum Halobacteriota; class Halobacteria; order Halobacteriales; family Haloferacaceae; genus Haloferax; species Haloferax marisrubri. The sequence goes on from NZ_LOPW02000018.1 coordinate 122,399, forward strand.
GGGTGGTCGTCGGGGCGGTCGGAGCGGTTGAAGTACGTGAAGTCGTAGGCGTCGTCGTCGTGCAGGTGGTCTATGACTGCGGTGCCGCACCGGCCATAGACGCCGGTCATCAAGACGTCCATACGAATCCACTCTGACCAAATCGTAATAAATTGATGGGTGACCGCGAAATCAGACCTCGCCTCGGGTGCCGCCCCGGCCCGCTCGTTCGGTTCACAAAGCCTGAATGTCGCGTCCCAGATGGACGACTCACGGGCGCTCTCGCGCGCGAACGCCGGATTTAGGGGTTGACGATGGCTTTATCACGGTTGACTCAGATTGACTGTACCATGCCACTCGAAGACGACCGTGTACGTAGTCGTCTCCGTGGCGTCGCCGTCGGCTTGCTCACGCCGTTCGACGACGACCTGGAGATTCAACACGACAAACTCGAAGCGAACGCGAAGTCGCTGTCCGGCGACGGTATCTCGTCGTTCCTCGCGGCCGCGAACATCAGCGAATATCACTCCCTGTCCCAACAGGAGCGCGTCGACGTGACGGAGACGAGCGTCGAAGCGCTCCCCGACAGCGCCTGCGTCCTCGCCGGCGTCGGCGGGTCGACGAAGGCCGCGACGGACCTGATGGAAGCCTACGACCGCGTCGGCGTGGACGCCATGATGGTCATGCCGCCGGACCACACCTACGTCCACGAGCGGGGACTCATCCGCTACTACGAGAAACTCGACGCCGCGACCGACACGCCGCTCGTTCCCTACGTCCGCGGCTTCGACCCCTCGGTCTCCTTCCTCCGCGACCTCTCGCGCGTCGAGGGCGTCGTCGGCGTCAAGTACGCCATCGAGGACCCGGTCAAACTCGGCTCCGCCGTCGCCGCCGCGGACGACGACGTGGTCTGGGTAGACGGCCTCGCGGAACCGTACGCCGTCTCGTTCTGGAACGAGGGCATCGAGGGCTTCTCGGCCGGCGTCAGTAACTTCCGCCCGGAAATCGGCCTCTCGCTGTTCGAGGCGCTCTCCGAGGAGAACTGGGCGCTCGCCCGCGAGATTCGCGACCTGACGCTCCCCTTCCAAGACTTCCGCGGCGAGACGGGCCAGGACAACGACCTGCCCGGCGCAATCAGCGTCTCCGCCGTGAAGAAAGGCCTCGAACTGGCCGGCCTGCACGGCGGGTCGGTCCGCGAGCCGATTCGGCCCCTGTCGGCCGAAGACGAGCGCCGCGCCGAGGAACTGTACGAGGAACTCGACGACGGTATCGCCCGCGTCATCGACTGACTCGGCGACCTCGACCCGAGCGCGCACCGCCGACTCGGACCGCACCGACACCGACTGACCACCACCCACACTGCCTGACGCTCCCCGACTGTGCCGGTCGGGGCCCCACCTCCTCCTTTTGCCGTCTCACCGCCGAGTCGTCTCTGAACCGCTGTTCTTCTCTCCTCTTTTCCTCACCTCGCTTCTTCCGTCTTGTCCGGTATCGTGTCGTTCTCCCGGCCGTGAGAGTAGCCAAACTCGCTTGCTGACTTCCGACACCGGCGGGTGACCCGGACGAACCGACCATCACGGCGTCGTCACATTCCTGCGCGACGTTCGCGGGTGGGGAACGGACTCCCGGCGAATTGTGCCCGATTATTCATCTGCAATGGTTTCCCTGTTCCCTTCTTACGAACGAGCTTGTTAGGGGCTTGTAACGCCGGAATTTGAGAGAATAGCTGATTTATCGATTCCGGGCAATCCTCCGACATTGGGGCCCAACGCTCGAATTCGGAGTCACAGTAGGCAGAATATTACAAGCATATGGCTGTAATTTTCCCGCCTCGGGAACCAGACTGGCCGAATCGGAACTTCCCTCGCGCCGAGTCCCGCCGCGCTCGTCGCCGCACGTCGGCGGTCGGAGGTAGCAATAAGTAGGTGCGGAGTGTGCGTGACTCACACGGTATGCAGCACGACGATATCCAGCACGACGACGTTCAGTTCCACAACGTCAGGGCGCTCCAGCGGGTCAGACCGCACGAGGGACTTCGACTGCTCCGCGTCCCGGAGGCCGTCAGGAGCGGTCTGAACACCGGCGCGCAGACGCGGATGTCCCACCCCGCGGGGACCGAGATTCGGTTCGTCCCCGAGGAGACGGTCCGCATCACGCTCTCCTCCGAGGAGCGCGACAGCCTCGTTCGACCGTTCTGGGGGGACTTTCAGGCGACGGGCGATGAGTTCACGCTCGGGCCGGAACCGAAGACGGTCGAACTGTCTCCCCCGGAGTCGCTGTCCGACCTCGACCCGGCGGCGACCGGCGAGATGCGTTACGCGCCCGAGGTGTGCCGACTCGTCTTCCCCGGCGACCACCGCGGCGGCCACATCTACTACCACGACGTCGAGGGCGCGCGGCGGCCGCCGACCGACGACGAAGTGCCGAGCCTCCGGTACCTCGCGTACGGCACGTCGATTACCGAGGGCGAGGACCCATCGGCAGAGATGCTCACGTACGTCAACCAGACGGCCCGGAGACTCGGCGCGGACCCGATAAACCTCGGCTCCTGCGGGACCGCCTACTGCGACCCCGCGATGGCCGAGCACATCGCCGCCCGCGACGACTGGGACGTGGCGACGCTCTCGCTGTCGGTGAACATGGTCGGTCGATTCTCGCCCGACGAGTTCCGCGAGCGGGCCGCGGACATGGTCGAGACCGTCGCCGCGGCGAACCCGACCAAACCCGTCGCCTGCATCACGCTGTTCCCGCACGTGCGCGAGTACAAACGAGACCACGAGGAGGCGACGCTCTCCGAGACGTTCCGCGAACACCTCCGCGACGTGGTCGCCGAGTGCGGCTACGACAACGTCCACCTCGTCGAGGGTCCCGACCTCCTGCCGACCGCCAGCGGGATGACGACCGACCTCGTCCACCCCGGCGACGACGCGATGATTCGCATCGGCGAGCGCCTCGCGCGCGAGCTCGAATCTCTCATGGACGATTAACTGGAATACCTGCGACTCAGGCGCTCTCGTGCTCGAATTACCCGAACGAAATCTCCGCGAGCGTAACACCGAAGGACCCCCCTGTTCGATGGAAGGGTATGACCGTCGCCGCAAATCTGGGCTACATGCTCGGGGTGCTCTGCCTCGGGGCGCTAGCGAAGCGTCTCGGCCTCCTCGACAGTAGCCGTCGCGACAAGCTCACGTTCTTCGCGTTCGCCTTCGCGCTCCCCGCGCTCGTGTTCACCTCGACGTACGACCAGCCGATTCGCGAGGTTATCGAGCCGACGCTCCTCTTGGGCTTCTGGCTCGTCCTCTTCACGATGCTCGCCGTCGGCTGGGTCGTCCACCGTCGGGTGTCGCCCGACTCGGTCCGGAGCGTCGCAATCGTCCAGTCGTACTACTCGAACCTCGGCTTCCTCGGCCTGCCGCTCGTCGCCTCGACGTTCGGCTCGCTGACGACGGCGAAGGCGAGCGTCATCCTCGGTGTCGGCGCGCTCACTCACGTCCCGCTCACTATCACCGTCCTCGTGCTCGTCAACGGCGCTGACGTGTCGTTCAAAGAGGAGTTCATCGGCGTGCTCAAGACCCCGGTCATCCCGTCGCTCGTGCTGGGACTCGCCTTCTCCGGGCTCGGCCTCGGCGTCCCCGGCGTTCTCGTGACGGGTCTCGACGCGCTCGCCTCGCTCGCCCTCCCCGTGGCGTTGCTCTCTATCGGCGCGTCGCTCACCGTCTCCACCGAGTCGTTCGACTTCCGCACCGTCGGGGCCGTCGTCGGCAGCAAGGTCATCCTGATGCCGCTCGTCGCCTTCGCGGTGTTCTCGACGCTCGCGTCGAGTTGGACGACGGTCCAAGCCGGCGTGACGATGCTCGCGACGCCGACCGCCGTCTCCTCGTTCATCTATGCGAACGAACTCGGGGGCGACGCCGACCTCGCGTCGATGAACGTGTTCGCCACCACCGCCGTCTCGGTCGCGACGCTCTTCGTCGTCCTCCAGTTCCTGCTCTGAGTCGGCGGCGCACCGTCGGTATCCCTTCCGAATCTCACGAATTCGCTTCTCTCACGCCTTGGGACGGTCACGAGCGCGCGCCGAGCGTCGCCGTTCGGCATGAGAAGCTTACTTAGTGATGGGTGTGCATGGCTAGGTCGAATGTCGAGAACTTACGGTAACTTCATCGACGGCGAATGGACCGACTCCCAGTCGGGAGAGACGTTCGAAGTGACGAACCCCGCGGCGGCCGACGAAGTCGTCAGCGTTCACCCGGCGTCCTCCGAAGCGGACGTCGAGGCGGCGCTCGACGCGGCCGTCGCCGCACAGGACGAGTGGGCGTCGACGCCCGGTCCGTCCCGCGGCGCGATTCTCCGCGAGGCCGGCAACAACCTCGAAGCTCGGAAGGAGGAGGCGACCGAAGTACTCGTCCGCGAGGAGGGCAAGACGCGCTCCGAGGCGGGCGGCGAGGTACAGCGCGCCATCGACATCTTCCACTACTACGGCGCGAAGGCGCGTGACTTCGGCGGCACCGTCAAGTCCGCGAGCGCCCCCGGGAAGGACCTCTACACGAAGCACGAACCCCTCGGCACGGTCGCGCTCATCACGCCGTGGAACTACCCCATCGCCATCCCGGTCTGGAAGCTCGCCCCGGCGCTCGCCGCCGGCAACACGGTCGTCCTCAAGCCGGCGTCCGAGGCACCGGCCGTCGTCTCCATCGTCCTCGAATGCCTCGACGACGCGGGCCTCCCGGCCGGCGTGGCGAACACCATCACCGGCTCCGGGAGCGAGGTCGGCGGCCCGCTCATCGAGAGCGAGCGCATCGACGGCGTCTCCTTCACCGGCAGCACCGCCGTGGGGACGATGGTCGCCGAGACGGCCGCGGTCGACCTCAAGCGCGTCCAGTGTGAGATGGGCGGGAAGAACCCGACCGTCGTGATGCCCAGCGCGGACATCGAAGACGCCGCCGAGACCGTCGGCGTCGGCGCGTTCGGCACGACCGGCCAGTCGTGTACGGCCACCTCGCGCGCCATCGTCCACGAGGACGTGTACGACGAGTTCGTCGCGGCCGTCTCCGACTACGCAGACTCGCTCGTCGTCGGCGACGGCCTCGACGACTCCGACATGGGCCCGCACGTCTCCGAGAACGAACTCTCTTCGACGCTCGAATACATCGACATCGGTGCCTCGGAGGGCGCGACGCTCGAAGCCGGCGGGAGCCGGCTCTCCGGCGACGACTACGACGACGGCTACTTCGTCGAGCCGACCGTGTTCTCCGGCGTCGAAAACGACGCTCGCATCGCCCAAGAGGAGATTTTCGGCCCCGTGCTCGCGGTCGTCAAGGCCGACTCCTTCGAGGACGCGCTCGACCTCGCCAACGACGTTGACTACGGCCTGTCGGCCAGCATCGTCACGCAGGACCTCAGCGAGGGCAAGCGCTTCGTCAACGAGGTCGAAGCGGGCGTCGCGAAAATCAACGAGAAGACGACCGGCCTCGAACTCCACGTCCCCTTCGGCGGCTACAAGGACTCGTCCACCAATACGTACCGCGAGCAGGGCGACGCCGGCCTCGACTTCTTCTCGTCTGTGAAGACCATCTACGAGAACTACTGAGCCGCGGGCCCCTCCGCGCTCAGGAGAACTTCGTGTTCAGTTCGATGACGTTCGCGGCGCTCTGGACGTAGTCCGCGAGTTCGCCGTGCAGGCGGTCCTCGGTGAACCGGCTCGACGGACCGGTGATGCTAATCGCGCCGAGGATGGTCTCGTCGTTCTTGACGGGTGCGGAGACACAGCGCAGGCCGTTGATGTTCTCCTCGTCGTCGATGCCGTACCCCCGCTCGCGAATCGCTTCGAGTTCCTCGAACAGCTCCTCGGGACCGGTGATGGTGTTCGCCGTCTTGGGTTCGTACTCCATCGCCGCCGCGATTTCCTCGATGCGCTCGGGGGGCAGGTACGCGAGAATCGTCTTGCCCAGCGACGTGGAGTACATCGGCTGTTGTGTCCCCACCCGAGACAGCGTCTCGACGGCGTGTTCGCCCTGCGCCTTGTGGAGGTACGAGACCTTTCCGTACTCTTCGACACCGAACTGGACGATTTCCCCCGTCTCCTCGGCCAGCGAATCGACCTCCTTTTGGACGATGTCGAAGTTCCCTATCTGGTCGCGGACGTGCGAGGCGACGTCGAGGAACCGCAGGCCGAGTCGGTAGCCGTCACCCTCGCGCACGATGACGCGCCGCTCTTCGAGCGTCCGGAGGTGGCTGTGGACGGTGCTCTTCGAGTGCCCGAGCTCGTCGGCGATTCTCGTCACGCCGATGCCCGCTTCCTCCTGCAGGAGGTCGATGATATTGAACGCTATCTGGACCGAGCGGATTGTTCGACCGGGGCGTTTGTTCGGTTGGGGGCTCATGGTGTGGTAGTCGAACCAGAGCCGTATATATCTGTTCCCGCCTGGGGAACGTGTCTGTCGCGGCGAACGAGTGTTTCGGAGTGTTCAGACCGACAGACCGGCGCGTACCGGCCGCCTTCCCGCGGTGGCGCGTCGCCATGGGATACATTTTTCATCCCTGCACGTCTTCGTGTGGGTACTGTACTCATGCCAGCAGACGAGCTTACACCAGTCCAGCGCGCCGCGTCGTATCTCCGGTCGCTGGACATCGACGGTCAGTCGTGGATAACCGGCGTCGCCATCAACGGCCTGCTCGCCGAGGGGGGAGACGAGTCGGTCGAGCGCGCGAAGCACCTCGTCGACACCGCGGTGGCGACCCAGAACGACGCCGGGCAGTTGAGCTACGGCCCGAGCTACCCGATAGAGGTCTTCAGCCACGGCCGCGAGTACGAGGCGAGCTGGGAGTTGACTGTCAAGAAGTGCATGAACACGAACAACAGCACCGCCATCGGTCACGGCGTCCTCGACTTCTACGACCGGACGGGCGAGGAGCGCTACCTCGACGCGGCCGAACGCGCGTACGAGTCACTTCTGTCCTTCGAGCGGACCGAAGACGGCGGCATCCCCCACCACGACCCCGAACTCGCGGGCATCAAGTCGCTGTGGATCGACTCCGTCTACATGATGTGCCCCTTCCTCGCCCGCTACGGCGAGGCCGCGGGCGACGACGACGCCTTCGACGAGGCGGTCGAGCAGATTCTGATTCACGCCGCGCACCTCCGCGACGACCACACGGGGCTGTTCCGGCACATCTGGGTCGAACAGCCGAACCACTACCCGCAGGGCGCGTTCTGGGCGCGCGGCAACGGCTGGGCCGCCGCCGCCTCGGCGGACGTGCTCGAACGGCTCCCCGAGGACCACCCGAAGCGCGACGACCTCCTCGACCTGTTCCGGTCGCACTGCGAGGCGCTCCTCCCGCTGCAGGACGGCAGCGGCTTCTGGCACAACCTCGTCGACGACCCGCACACGCCGCTTGAGTCGTCGGGGACGCTCATGTTCGCCTACGCGTTCGCCCGCGGCATCGACCTCGGCATCCTCGACGAGGAGACCTACCGCCAACCCGCCGAAGACGGACTCGCGGCCGTCTCCCGCGTCGTCGGCGATGAGGGCGCAGTCAACCGCGTCGCCGGCCCGCCGGGCGGCCCCGAGGCACCCCTGACGGACACGCCATACGGCCAAGGGTGGTTCCTCATGGCCGCGGCCGCGCTCGACTAACCTCTCGGTATCCTTCTCGACTCTTTCTGGGCCGACACCACAGTTATGCGCCCCGGCGTACATTGACGAACGAACGCGAGCAATAGGACACACTATGACTTATCAAGCAGGCATCATCGGAACGGGCGGCATCGCAGGGATGGGTATCCTCGGCATGCACGACGAGGAGGCCATCGGCAGAGAGAAAATCGACGCGAGCCACGCGGGCGGCTACGCCGCGACCGACGACGTCGAACTCGTCGCCGTCGCCGACGTGGACGAGTCGAAACTGGACACCTTCGGCGAAGCGTGGGACATCCCCGCCGACCGCCGGTACGTCGGCCACGAGGCGATGCTCGAAGCCGAGGACCTCGATGCCGTGTCGGTCTGCACCCCGTCGTTCCTCCACCGCGACCACGTCGTCGACGCCGCGCGCTCCGCGGCCGACCCGTCTGTCATCTGGTGCGAGAAACCCATCGCGTCGTCCGTCAGCGACGCCGAGGAGATGGTCGCCGTCTGCGACGAGACCGACACGGAACTCGTCATCAACCACTCGTTCCGGTTTACGGACAAGCTTCGCCGACTCCGCGACCTCGTCCGCGAGGAAGGCATTCTCGGCGACGTGAAGTCCGTGAGCGCGCAGTACCGGATGGAACTCATGCGGAACTCCACGCACGTCCTCGACACGCTCGTCTACCTCCTCGACGCGCGGGCGTCGCGGGTGAGCGGTCACATCACCGGGGAGAACGAGGCGCTCGACGCGCTGGACGCTACTGAGTCGGTCGTCGACGCCGGCGGCGGCGGCCACGTCGTCATGGACGACGGCACGTTCGTCACCGTGGACTGCACGATTCCGCGCGACGTCTCCTCGATGACGCTGAGTTTCATCGGCACCGAGGGCAAACTATACATGAACAACGACGACGGCGAGTGGCGCTACTGGTCGCTCGAAGACGGCGAACACGTCGAGCGACCGCTTCCCGGCATCGAGGGCGCGTGGACGTGGGAATCGGACTACAAGGGGTCGTTCGCCAACGCGGCGGCCCACGTGCAGGACCTCCTCGACGGACAGGCGGAGAACTACTCGCCCGGCGTCGCGGCGACTCGCTCGCTCGAAATCATCGTCGGGTTCTACCTCTCGCACTACACCGATTCGACGGTCGATATCCCGCTTCCAGGGCCGCTCCGCGAGGTGCCTATCACGTCGTGGTGAGGCGCGGTCGGTCGGTCAGTCGCTCACGCCGGAAAGACTTCCGGTATGGCCGGATGGTCTCTTGGCGCCGGTTCTCGAACTGAATTGGGCGTATATTGCGGATAGAGGCCCACATAGTGCAGTATCGCGTTTTCAATTGCTCTCTCCCGCGTTGGTCTTCTCGTCCGGCCGGTCGAATCTGCGCTTCGGGATATATCCGCGTCACTCCGCGTAGAAACAATTCCAAATTACAATTCTATGGTAGTAATGATTAGGGGCGTACAACCCGTTTGGACGGCAATCGCGTACATCGAGCCGTCGTACCACTCGGTTAGCGGATGACGCTCCACGGTCGATTCGAGCCGCGCCGATTTTCCGCCAGTGGCGGATACGTATCCGGAAGGACCGGAGCGAACGGTTATCCCGGAAAACGGCTATTTGTGCGCCGCTACTCCGCGGTAAATGCGACTTTGGGGTAATTCGTCCAGTACTGTTCCCGGTGAGAAATTCATCGCTGATGGCGGACGCTCCGCCATGGCCGGACAACTGTCCCCTTCGAGCGTCAGATCATCCGATAGACTTCGTCCATCCAACTGTCGTCGGTCTCGACGGTGATGCCGCTCATGAGCTCCGCCCAGTCGGCTTGTGCCTCGCTGTTGTCCATCACCTCTTGGATGGCCTCCGGGTCGTCGACCTCCATGAAGCCGAAGACGTGGCCGTCCTTCTCGAAGACGCTGTAGGTCTGTAGCCCGGCGTCGGAGTCCAGGTAGGCGGATTCGAGCGCCTCGGGGACGTTCTCGTGTTTCGTTCGGTACTCCTCTCGCTTGCCGTCCTTTATCTCAAGGTGGAACGCGATTCGCGCCATACGACCCCCGATTCGACGGCACCCGTCTTAGCTCTTCGGCGGGTAAGATTTAGTACGGGGTCGCCCGTCATCGACTGTAATGATAGATACCCACACCCACGCGTGGGGAGCCGCGAGCCCGGAGCATCCGTGGACCAACGGCCCCATCTTGGACCTCGTGGACAGCTTCGACGTGCACACCGTCTACACCGCCGAGCGCCTGCTCGCCGACATGGACCGAAACGGCGTGGACGAGGCGGTCGTCGTGGGCTACCCTATCTGCGACTGGACGGACAACTGGTACACCCGACGGGTCGCCGCCGAGTACGACCGACTCCACGGCATCGTGATGCTCGACCCCTTCGCCGACGACGCCGTCGAGCGCCTCGACCGCTGCATGGAGACCGACGGCGTCCTCGGCTTCCGACTCGGCGCTGCCTGCCCGTACGACCGGATGTGGGAGACGTTCGACCCGAGCGTGACGTGGCTCCGAGAGAGCATCGAGGAGACCGCCTTCTGGGAGGCCGCGGTCGAACACGACGCCGCCGTCCAGATTCTCTGCGACCACGGCCAACTCGACCAGGCGCTCGACCTCGTCGAGGCGTATCCCGAACTCACCTACCTGTTCGACCACTTCGCTCACGCCGGCCCCGAGACGCCCACCGACGAGGGCACGTTCAGCCGGTTCGCCGACCTCGCGGAACACGACTCGGTCGCGGTGAAGGTCTCGGAAATCGTCCACATGTCGGACTCGGCGTTCCCCTACGTCGACATGCACGACCACGTCCGGTGGCTCCTCGACACCTTCGGGCGCGAGCGGGTCGTCTGGGGCTCGGACTACCCCAACGTCAGCGACGTCGCCAGCTACGCCGAGGCGTGTAACTGGCTCAAGCAGGTCGACTCGCTGTCGGAGGCCGACCGGTCGTGGCTGACCGGGAAGTCGTTCCGGCGGCACGTCGACCTCGGGTGAGCCGCCGTCTTATGGTTCGTGCTGGCGGACGCGGGGCGTGTCGCCGGATATAGCCGACAGCTCGCCCCGTGTAGCCGCGGCTTCAGCCGCGCTATCACCGAAATTCTCCGCCCGCACCCAAACATATTAATCGGTGTGTTCACATGGTGTAAACGAGACGAACCCACACGGTTATTCGCAACTATGAAAGCCATTATTCAGACCGGGCCGCGCTCGGTAGAGACACAGGAGCGAGAGGTCCCCACCCCCAGTGCAGACGAACTGCTCATCAAGGTCCACACGGCGGGCCTCTGCGGCAGCGACGCCCACGCCTACAAGTACGACGGCGGCTACGAGTGGATTCCCATCCCGCGTATCATGGGCCACGAGTACTCCGGGACGGTCGCCGAGGTCGGCGGGAACGTCGAGACGTTCGAGGTCGGCGACAAGGTCGTCGAGGAGCCGATTCACGACTGCGGTCACTGCTTCCAGTGTCAGAACGGCCAGCCGAACGTCTGCCAGAACTTCTCCATCACGGGCATGCACCGCGACGGCGCGTACACGGAGTACGTCACCGTCGCGCCCGAGCACGTCCACGCGGTGCCCGAGGGCGTTCCCCTCCGGCACGCCGCCATCACCGAGCCGACGAGCATCGCCACGCGCGCGGTCCTCGACCAGTCGGTGACGACCCCCGGCGACAACGTCCTCGTTGAGGGGCCGGGCCCCATCGGCATGCTCGTCGCCGCCGTCGCCGACTCCCTCGGCGCGAACGTCGTCGTCTCCGGGCTCGGACAGGACGCGGCGTATCGCCTCCCGCTGCTCGAAGACCTCGGCATCGACACGGTGAACCTCCAGGAGGAAGACGGCCTCGACGAGCGGGTCGAGAGCCAGACCGACGGCATCGGTTTCGACGTGGTCTTCGACGCGACGGGCCACCACAGCGGCGTCGTCTCCGGGAACGACGTGGTCCGCAAGGGCGGCCAAATCGTCGTCGTCGGCATCCCGAACTCCCCGAGCGAGCTCAGCCTCACGTCGACCGTCCGCGGCGAAGTCGACATCAACACCTCCTACGGCTCGACGTGGACCAACTTCGAGCAGGCGCTTCGCCTGATGGAGCGCGGCGAAATCGCGGTCGACAAGATTCTCGACACCTCCTACAGCGTCGACGACCCGGCCGAGGCGTTCGAGGCGTTCCTCGACTCGGAGACCTGCAAGCCGGTCTTCCAGTTCGACGGCTGAAGCGACACGACAACAGGCACCCCACCGAGGCGGCGCCGCCGCGTCACCGACCGATTCGGGTCTCACCGACCGACTGACGGCGGGCCGACCGACCGACGAACCAGCGACCTCTCCGGGCCACAGGTCGCCCAACGACAGAAACTATTTTACCCGTGCCGATTGGATGTGAGGTCGTACCAAACAAATCATGGAGATTACAGACATCTCAGCGACGAAAATCAGTAACGAGTCGTGGGGCGAGTTCATCGAATTCCCGCTCGTCACCATCATGTCGAAGTACGACGAGTACCGTAACGTCGACGGCGAGAACCCGCAGGCCCGCCGCAAGTGGATGGGCCCCGTGGGCGACGTGGTCGTCGAGGTCGAGACGGACGCGGGCATCACCGGCGTCGGCGTCGGCAACTGGGGAACCGGTGCCATCGCCACCGTCGTCGAGGAGACGCTCTCGAAAATCGTCGTCGGCGAGGACCCGATGCAGCGCGAACTGCTCTGGGAACAGATGTACCGCGCCACGCTCCCGTTCGGCCGAAAGGGCGTCGCCGTCATGGCCATCAGCGCGGTCGACCAGGCGCTGTGGGACATCGCCGGGAAGGACGCCGGCAAGCCGGTGTACGAACTGCTCGGCGGCCCCACCAAAGACGAGATTCCCGCCTACGCGTCGAACCTCCACCCCGTCGACATGGAGACACTCGAGCGCGAGGCCATCCAGTACGTCGAGGAGGGCTTCGACGCGATGAAGCTCCGCTTCCTCCACGGCCCCGAGGACGGCCGCGCGGGCATGAAGAAGAACGAGGAAATCGTCGCGACGGTCCGCGACGCCGTCGGCGACGAAATCGAAATCGCGGGCGACGCCTACATGGGCTGGTCGGTCAAGTACGCCAAGGAGATGACCCAGCGCCTCGGCAAGTACGACATGGCGTGGGTCGAGGAGCCGGTCATCGCCGACGACATCTCCGGCTACGCCGAGGTCCGCGAGGCCGCGCCGATGCCGATTTCGGGCGGCGAACACGAGTTCACCCGCTGGGGCCACGAGGACCTCCTCGAGGAGGGCGCGGTCGACATCCTCCAGCCCGACGTGGGTCGCGTCGGCGGCATCACGGAGCTGCAGAAAGTCGCCGACATGGCCGAAGTCCACGACGTGCCAGTCATCCCGCACGCCGGCACGAACCCGACGCTTCACGCCATCGCCGGGCACACGAACATGCCGATGGCGGAGTACTTCCCGACCCCCGAGTGGTTCGAGGAGCGCCAGGAGAAACGCGAGTCGACCTACGCCGACGCCATCTTCCAGAACCCGCCGTCGCCCGAAAACGGGTCGATTCCGCTCCCTGACGAACCCGGTGTCAGCACCCAACTGAACCGCGAGGCGCTCGAACACTTCGCCATCGAGTAACGATGTCTGACATCAGCTTCGAGTACAACGTCCCCGTCTTCGCCGGCGCGCCCGACGAGGGGACCGAGCCGACGCACCGCGACACCCCGGAGTACGAGGCGCTCGACTGGGAGACGACCAAGATGGGCGTCCAGAAGGCGGAGGAACTCGGCTTCGACGCGGTGTGGGCACCCGACCACCTGCTGTTGGGCCGCGACCACGCCGAGTACGAGTGCTGGACGCTGCTGTCGGCCATCGCCGGTTTCACCGAGGACATCAACCTCGGCTCGCTCGTCCTCTGTAACGACTACCGCAACCCGGCGCTCGTCGCCAAGATGGCGGCCACGCTCGACGTGATTTCCGACGGGCGGCTGGAACTCGGCCTCGGCGCGGGCTGGCACGAACCGGAGTACGACGCCTACGGCTGGGAGTACCGCGACGGCTTCGAGCGCCTGATGCGGCTCGACGAGTCCATCCGCCTCATGAAGCGCATGTGGGCCGCCGGGACCGACGGCGCGAGCTTCGACGGGAAGCACTACCAGATAGAGGACGCTTACTGCGTCCCCGGGCCCGTACAGGACCCCCACCCGCCCATCCTCGTCGGCGGGCAGGGCGAGGAGGTCACGCTCAAACTCGTCGCCAAGCACGCCGACGTGTGGAACACCGACGTGTTCAACGGCGACGTGGAGACGCTCGAACACAAAATCGGCGTCATCGAAGACCACTGCGAGACCGTCGGCCGCGACCCCGACGAAATCGAGTACTCGTGGGACGGCCACGTCATCTGCACGCGCGACGAGGAGAAGTTCGACCGCCTGCTCGACCTGATGACGCCCATCCAGTTCGAAGAGGAGTATCAGGACCAAGCGCCCATCGTGACCGAGGAAGACGCTCGGGAGTACTTCATCATGGGAACGCCCGAGGAGTGCGCGGAGGCCATCGAGCGCCGCATCGACGCGGGCGTGACGAAGTTCCAAGGCTGGTTCATCGACTTCCCCGACACCGACGGGATGGAACTGTTCGCGGACGAAGTCATCCCGCAGTTCAGCTGAACTCGCAGGCCGCGTTCAACTATTTTCCCGCGGCGTCCCGGAGCTAACCACAGAAGTATTGGTGACGCGTAGTGGAGAAGGTGTATGAAATACGCTGATACGGTGGTGCGGGCCACGCGGTTGCTGGTACGCAATCCGTTCGCGGTCCTCCTCGTGAGCATCGCCACCACTGTTTCCATGGTGCCGCTCGTAAGCGGCGTCGCGCTCGGCGGGGTCGCGGGGGGTCTCGTCGGACTCTGGACATCCTCTATGCTACTCGGATTTGTCGCCGTCGGCGGGGCACGGCTGTTCGTCGTCGTCGTCGAGCGCGAGGTGTCTTTGGGTACGGGTTACTTCTGGAGCGGAATTCGCGCCGGGAAGCGGATGGCTCCAGTCATCGGCTTCGGTACGTTCGTCGTCGCGTTCGGTGCGCTCCTCCTCGCCTCGAATCCGCTCGACGGTATCGCGGGGATGAGCGTCGCGATGCTCGGCGTCTATCTCCTCTTGGCCTGGTACGTCCTCGTCATGTACTCGCTCACACTGTGGGCGTCTTCGGACCAGCCAGTCGACGTGAGAGACACCTTTGTCGGCGGCGGACGGCTCATCTTGGAGCGGCCGGTGTCGGCTGGTTGGCTCCTCGTCCAGACGGTCGGCTGGACGCTGCTCTCGATACCGCTTTTCGTCGCGCCGGTCCTCCTCCTCCCGGGATTCGTTCAACTCATCGGGACGGCGATTATCACCCGCGCGATGGAGGAGTGAACGGACTCCGCGGTACCGCGGGTCGCACAGCGGGGACTGATCCTGTTAGTGACCACGAAGAAATCGTTACTACATTTTAGATAATTTTATATGCGGCCATCACATTAGCCTATACTATGTCACACAGTAACAGCAATGGGGGCGGTGACAGCGGTGCAGGCAGTTCCCGTTCAGGCGGTAGGAAGCGACTGACTCGTCGTAACTGGATTAAAGCTGCAGGCGCTGCTGGCATCGCGGGACTCGCTGGGTGTGCTGGGGGCGGCGGCAGCAACGACGGAGGCGGTAGTGACTCCGGCGGCGAGGGCACGACCACCGGTGACTCGGACGACGTCACCACGATCGAACTCTGGCGCTGGCCGCACTCGACGGAACCGTCGAATGCCGGCGAAGACGAGATTGTAAAGCTCTTCAACGAGGGCCCGGGCGCAGAACAGGGTATTCGAGTCAAGCAGGTGAAAAACCCGTTCGGAGACCACCAGACGAAGGTCAAGACGGCCATCGGGAGCAAGTCTGCGCCCGACATCGCCTGGACCTTCACCGAGCAGTACTACGACACCGCCGGGAAGGACCGAAGCACCATCGAATCAGAGGCACCGTACGTCTACATCGACGACTACGTCAGCGACGACTGGCTCGGTGACTTCTACGAGAAAGAACTGAGCGACCAGCGGGCGCAGTTCGGTGGCATCGTGGGCGCTCCGTTCGTCTCCGGGCTTCAGCCCGGGCTCATGTACCTGAACGTCGACGCGTGGGAGGCCGCGGGTCTGGGTGAGGTCCCCACTGATTCGTGGAGCTACGAGGAGTACCTCGAAGCCGTCGAAGCGATGCACGGCGTCGAAGCCAACGGTTCGACCGTCAGCGGAGTCGGTATCGGGCTCAAAGACGCCACGTCCTCCGAGTGGAGTAACTTCCCGGGCACCATCGGCGTCACCGCAGGAAGTCTCATCGGAAACGGCTACCGGCGTGAGGACGACAGCTACGCGCTGACGATGGCGTCCGACCCCGAACTCGAAGCGTGGAACGAGATGTTCGGAAAGCCGCTCGCGAACGGCTGGACGAACAACCCGCTTTCGTACGACTACCTCGAAACGCAGGAGCCGTTCGTGGGCGGCCAGATCGGCCTGCTGCACCACGCCACGTTCTCTCGCGTCCAGTTCGGCCAAGAAGCAGACTTCAACTGGACGATCATCCCCTACCCGACCAAGGGTGGCAACGAGAACTACTCGGTGTACTCCGCGGGCCTCGGCGTGCTCGTCACCATGACGGCGTTCAAAGAGGAAGTCGGTGGCAACCCCGAAGCGGCCGCCGAGTTCATCAAATTCCGCAACAACGCGCGGAACCAGTACCGGTGGTTCAACACCTCCTCGCAGGCGATTCCGAACAAGGGTGCCTACGAGCTGATGAACAGCGAGGGCGTTTCCGACTTCGTCGAGGAAACCGGTGGAAAGGACATTATGGACCGCGCGGACACCGCGTACTCCGAGTACGAGTCGGTTCGCGAGGCCATCAAGAGCCGGTACCCCGACATCAAGACGACCGAAGACGGCGCACCGGTGACCAACGTCCCGACCGGTATCGCCAGCGGTCGAGTCGGCGAAGCGCTGGGCGGGATGCTGCAGCGACTCGCACAGAACGGCAATTCGAACCCCAAGGAGGCGTACACGCAGGCTGAGGGTCAGTGGGCCGACCTCATCGTGCAGGCTGATGACACCGAGTTCGCCGAGGAGAGCCGCGGTTACAACAAGCCTGAGCCGAAAGCGGGTCCCATCTGAGCGCCCCGTGAAATAAGGCTCACAATTTAATTAATTCGAACCACATCCTGTACTCACATGACATCAGATTCCGAGTCAGAATCGGCTATTTACGCTTCTGAGCGCTCTGACACGAGGTCGTTTAGCCTCGATTCTCTCAGCCTCAGTCAGCAGGAGTCCATCGAGGGATGGCTCTTCGTACTCCCGAAGCTCGCTATCCTACTGTTC
Source organism: Haloferax marisrubri (assembly GCF_001469875.2). Lineage (GTDB taxonomy): Archaea > Halobacteriota > Halobacteria > Halobacteriales > Haloferacaceae > Haloferax > Haloferax marisrubri. The sequence continues at coordinate 139,356 of NZ_LOPW02000018.1, forward strand.
GTTATCGGCTTCCCGATGGCGTTCGGTATCTACCTGAGCTTCACCGAATCGACGCTCCTGAACTTACCCGGCGAGTTCGTCGGACTCGAGAACTACCAGTGGCTGGTGAACTATCCGGTCTGGTGGACGTCGGTGAAGAACGTGCTCATCATGAGCGCGGTGAAGATACCGACGAACATCTTCTTCTCGTTCACCGCGGCGCTACTGCTCAGAGAGAAACTGAAAGGCAGCAACCTCTACCGGATCGCCTTCATCGTCCCCGTCGCGGGGCCACCGGTTATCTGGGCGATCGTCTGGCGGCTCATGCTGTTCTCCAACGAGGGTGGGATAGCCAACGCGATTCTCCTCGAACTGGGTGCGATTAGCCAGTACATCCCGTTCCTGACTAACGTGACGTACGCGCTCCCGTCTGTCATCATGTCCCAGATATGGTCGTTCGGGCTCTCGATGCTCATCTACATGGCCGCGCTTTCGGGGCTTCCCTCGTCAGTTATGGAGTCCGCATCGATGGACGGCGCGAACAAGTACCAGAAGGTACGGTACATCATCTGGCCGCTGATGAAGCCGACGACGCTGTTCCTCGTCGTGATTCAGCTGATAGAAGTCACCAAAGTCGGATTCGCGTCCGTGTTCGTGATGACCGGCGGTGGCCCGCTGAACTCGACGATGGTACCGTCGTTCTTAGTGTACGAACTCGCGTTCCGGTACAACGAGTTCGGCCACGCGTCCGCGGTGGCAGTCGGGATGTTCCTCATCACCGCCTTCATCGCGCTGGTCCTCTACAAACCCCTGCAGAGCAACGCGGAGTACTACCAATGAACACCACAGCCATTCACGCGTCCGCATCGGAGGTGCGTAACTGATGAGCGGAACGCACGACACGATATTCGAAGAACCGGACACGACGCAGGGCCGCCTCGAGCGACTGGGCGCGCACGCGTACCTGATCGTCATCGCGCTCCTCACCGCGGGACCGTACCTGATCATGGTCTCCATCTCGCTCATGGGTAACGGTTGGAACCCGGTCGTTCCGCCGAAATTAATCCCTGAAGCGGTGAGCCTGCAGAACTACATCGACGTCTGGGCCGGACAGACCGCGCTCCTGGACCAGCCGTTCTCCGGGTTCTTCATCAACTCGCTCATCTACGCGGTCGGCGCGACGCTGACCGTGCTCGTGGTCGACACGCTCGCCGGCTACGCCTTCGCGCGGCTCGAATTCGCCGGGAGAGACATCAGTTTCCTCGCTGTCATCGCGACGCTGATGATCTCGCCGATGATTCTGTTCGTCCCGCTCTACACGTGGTTCAACCAGTTCGGACTGGTAAACACCAGAATCGGTGTCATCCTGCCGCACACGTTCACCGGCTTCGGGGTCTTCCTGATGCGTCAGTTCATCAAGACTCTTCCATCCGACCTCGAGGACGCGGCCCTCATCGACGGCTGTTCCCGGTTCGGCGTGTTCTGGCGCGTCGTCATCCCGATGATGAAACCGGCGCTCGTGACGCTCGGCATCATCACGTTCATCACCGTCTGGAACTCGTTCCTCTGGCCGCTCGTCTTGGCCCGGGACTCCGCCCTGTACAACCTTCCCGTCGCACTCGGGTTCTTCCAGGGTCGGACGAGCACGCTGTGGGCACCGCTGATGGCGGCCACGGCGATTACACTCGTCCCGATGGTCATCCTGTTCATCTCGATGCAGAAGTACTACGTCAGGGGCTTCACCATCGGCGGCATCAAGGGGTAACACCCGACTAGCCGCTCGACTTTCTACTCTTTCGCGGTGTTACGCCTTCTTGCTCCCAGATCGTCGCGACGGAATCCGTCTGAGCGACTCGCCTTTTGACGCTCTCCGACTCCGCCCGAGACAGTCTGCTCTATTCGCTTCCGTCCGCACGTTCGAGGCGTGTCTTGTCCGCCAACTGAGTCGGTGGCTCGCTTCTGGCCGCACCGTCCCGACTGTGTTCACGGCGGTTCTATCTTCTATGGAGACTTCGAGTTGACTTCGAGAAGTAGTGCGCCCCGGCTCGGGGCGGTAGACGACTAGTAATCCAGAGACAAGCGAGTTACTCCGTCGTTTCGTTGAAAATTAGCGTCCGGTTTCAGGCTTCCGTGGTCTCGGAGGCCGTCAGATCTTCTGCTGGGTACTCTTCATCGGTGGGCTCCCCTCGGGTGACAATCGAGTTCCCGGTTTCCCTGTCGAAGACGTGAATCTCCGCGGCGGGCAGCGCGATTGTGACTTGGTCACCGGGTTTAATCTCGGTGTTGCGGTCGACGCTTATCGTGACTTCCGAACCGCCGAACTCGGTGTAGAGATACGTCACGTCGCCCAGCGGTTCGACGACGTTGACCTCGACGCTGAACGAGTCCGGATGCTCAACTGCCTCTTCGCCGCTCAGGATTTCCTCGGGGCGGATTCCAAGTACGAACTCCGAGTTGTGACCTGCGAGCGCGCTCTCGATCGACTCGGGAAGTGTCACGGCGAAGTCGTCGGTACTGAGTTCGCCGCCGCCCAGCGCGACGTCGAAGAAGTTCATGCTGGGTGAGCCGATGAAGCCGGCGACGAACTGGTTTGCGGGCTCTTGGTAACACTCGGCGGGCGTACCGATCTGCTGGAGTTCGCCGTCGTTGAGAATGGCGATGCGGTCTCCCATGGTCATCGCCTCGGTCTGGTCGTGCGTGACGTAGATGGTCGTCACGTCGAGGTCCTGCTGGAGGTCTTGGAGCTCCGTCCGCATCGTCGTCCGGAGCTTCGCGTCGAGGTTCGAAAGCGGCTCGTCCATCAGGAACACTTCGGGGTCCCGGACGATGGCGCGGCCGAGGGCGACGCGCTGTTGTTGGCCGCCGGAGAGCTCGCCCGGCTTCTTTTCGAGCAGGCCTTCGATGCCCATCAGCTCCGACGCGTTGCGGACGCGCTCGTCGATCTCGTCGGCCGGCATCTCAGTCGTCATCTTGAGGCCGAACGACATGTTCTCGCGAGCGGTCATGTGTGGGTACAGCGCGTACGACTGGAACACCATCGCCATGTTCCGGTCCTTCGGTTTCCGCTGGGTGACCGGCGCACCGTCGAGGACGATGTCGCCGCTCGTCGGCTGTTCTAACCCTGCGATCATGCGGAGTGTGGTAGACTTCCCGCAGCCCGATGGTCCGACGAGGATGAGGAATTCACCGTCTTCGATTTCGATATCGAGGTCGTCGACGGCGACAACGTGGTTCTCACCCTCACCGAACTCTTTCGTGATATGCTCTAGTGCAAGCTGTCCCATGGATACCTGTGTATGTCTGCCATGGACATTAATGCTTTTCCCTATTACGATGATACGAGTTAATTTTCGGAACCCCGAGAAACCGGCGCGTGGTGTCGGTGCAAAGACTTAATTCGAATCCAACGAACTCGGTAGGCATGGCTGAACGTTCCGCGAGAGAACTCCACTCTCCTCCGAGTCGTCTTCGCGTCGAGTACGAACCGTCCCCGGCCAACGTTGACCCGACCGGCCAGCCGCGGTTCTCTTGGCGCGTCGAAACCGACCGCAGGGGCGCGAGCCAGCACGCGTATCGCGTCGTCGTCGCTCACGACCGCGTCGACGCGGAAGACGGGAACGGGACGATGTGGGACTCCGGCCGGGTCGATTCGTCGCAGTCGACGAACGTCCGCTATCGGGGCCCTCGGCTCTCTCCCGACGACACATACTACTGGTCGGTGAAGCTCTGGACGGACACAGGAGAGACCGAGTGGGCCGGAGCAGCGCAGTTTTCGACCGCGCTCGACCCCGAAAGCTGGCGCGGCGAGTGGATCAGTCACCAACCGGACGGCGGGGACTCGAACGGGTGGCGGAGCCAGTGGCGAGACGACGACTGGGACGGCGAGGAGTGGGTTCAGGTCGACCTCGGTTCGGAGCGCTCGGTGGACTCCATCGAACTCCACCCGGCGGAACCGATCGATATCATTCGGATGCCGGACGACACGGCCGTCACTCAATCGTGGCGCGAGAACCCCCTCGCGGCCTTCGGCTTCCCCGACGCGTATCGAATCGAGGTCGCTGCCGACCGCGACTTCGAGGACTCGACGGTCGTGGCGGACGTTACTGACACTACTGAAGTCGTGACCGACGGACCGGGCCGAAACGCCGGTAACGAGACCGTCTCGACGGCTTCGCACGGCGGCCTGAACGTCGAGGGACGGTACGTCAGAGTCACGGCAACGGACCTCTGTACCGTCGGCCCGTCGTCTGAACCCATCTTCCGAGACGAGGTCAAAGAGCGACAGTCACAGCGCGTCGAGACGTGGCAGTGTTTCGCGCTCGCGGCCCTCGGGGTTCGAGACTCGTCTGGGACTGACCTCGCTCGCGGGTGTCCCGTCGACGCGTCATCGTCTGCTGACTCCGATACGTGGGGTCGGAGCCACCTCGTCAACGGTCACTCGACCTCTCGAACCGCGTCGTCCTCCCCACTCTTGCGGACCGAATTCGCTCTCGACGCGCCCGTCGAGTCGGCGCAGATTCACGTCGCCGCCGTCGGCTACGGTGAACTCCACGTCAACGGCGACCGCATCGGCGACCGCGAACTCGACCCCGCGTGGACGGACTACGAACGCCGCGTCCTCTACTCGAGTTACGACATCTCCGACGAACTCACCGAGGGGAAGAACGCCATCGGACTGTGGCTCGGCCGCGGGTGGTTCTCGAAGACGCACGCGTACTGGCTGAGCGACGGGTCGCCGAGAGGTCGCATCACACTCTCCGTCGAACTCGAAGACGGTACGCAACGCCGGCTCGCGACGGACGAAAACTGGCGTGCGTCATCGAGCCCGATCGTAGAGAACGACCTTTACAACGGCGAGAGATACGATGCACGACAGGAACCGTCGGGCTGGCAATCTCCTGGGTTCGACGACTCCGAGTGGGACTGCGCCGCCGCGGTTCGCCCCCCAGGTGGGACGCTCCGACCGGAGCGAATCAACCCGATGGGCGTCGTCGACACGCTGGACGTGGAGGCGGTTCACGACCACCCCGAGGGCCCCATTCTCGACTTCGGACAGAACCTCACCGGCTGGTTGGAACTCACGGTTCGCGACCCCGACGCCGGCGACGAAATCGAGCTTCACCACGCCGAAGCCCTCACCGAAGACGGGAGCCTCTCCACGACTGACCTCCGAACCGCCGACGCGACTGACGTCTACGTCGCCCGTGGGGACGCCACGGAGACGTACGAACCGCGCTTCACGTACCACGGCTTCCGATACGCGCAGGTCGTCGGGTACCCCGGCGACTTCGACCCGGCAGACGTGACGGCGAAAGTCGTCCACACGGCCATGGACCGACGGGGCTCGTTCGCCTGCTCGAACGAGGACCTGAACCAACTCCAGCACAACTCCGTGTGGGGGCTCCGCGGGAACACGCACTCGATTCCCGAGGACTGTCCGCAGCGCGACGAGCGATTCGGCTGGACCGGTGACGCCCACATCTCGACCCGGTCGCTGTTGTTCAACTTCGACGCCGTTCGGTTCGACGAGAAGTGGATTCGCGACCACGAGGACGTGGCGTCTCCCATGGGATACGTCCCGGACGTCATTCCGAACAAGGACCAAGAGGACCCCGCGGACCCGACGTGGTCGATTACCCGCGTGATGATTCCGTGGTATCTGTACCTCCACGACGGCGACGAGGGCATCCTCCGCGAGCAGTACGAAGGGATGCGCGACTACGTCGATTACTGGTACGGCGTGACCGAAGACGGAATCGTCCCCGACGACTACGGGAAGTTCGGCGACTGGCTCGCGTTCGAAAACACCGACGGCAGGCGCGGCCTCCCGCACGACCTGTACAACACGGCGTTCCTCTACCAGACGACCGACACCTTCGCGAAGATAGCCGAGACTATCGGCGTCGACGGTGACGCGACTCGGTACCGAGACCGAGCCGACCAAATCGCCGACCGATTCAACGACCGGTTCTTCGACGCGGACACCGGCGTCTACGGGCCGGGGACACAGTCTTCGTACGCCGTTCCGCTGTTCCTCGGGATGATTCCCGAGGAGTCGGTCGAGACGGTCGCGGCCAACCTCGCCGAGAAGGTTCGAGCGGACGGTGGAAAGCTCAAGACTGGGTTCCTCGGGACGCGTCCCATGATTCACACCCTCGCGCACCACGGCTACGCGGACCTCGCCTACGAGGTCGTGAGCCAACCGGAACAGCCCGGCTGGGTGTACATGGCGCGGAAGGGCGCGACGACGATGTGGGAGCGCTGGAACTCCGATGAGAGCGTCGGCTCCGGCATGAACTCGCTGAACCACTCTCCGTTTACGCACGTCTCCGAGTTCTTCTACGAGGTCCTCGCAGGCATTCGAATCGAAGAGACGCCCGTCTCGGAGCACGTGACAATCGAACCCGCGCTCGTCGACGATCTCGATTGGGTGTCCGCGAGCGTCGAGACGGGCACCGGCGAGCTCTCCGTCGAGTGGGAACGAGCCGACGACGGTCCGGGATACGCGCTCGCTGTGACGATTCCGTGGAACGGAAGCGCGACGGTTCGGCTCCCGGCCGCAGCGGACGCGACGGTGACGGAGTCCGGTGAAGACGTCGCACAGCGCGCACCGGATGGCATCCGAAGCGTCGAACGCGACGGTGACGAACTCGTCTTCGAGGTGGGCGCTGGCGGCTACTCGTTCTCGGTCAGCGAATAGCCTGCTCGCACCTGGCGCTTTTCTTTCGTATCTCTCGGATTCTCCCGGGAGGCGGACCTGGTTCCAACCGCTGACGGATGTGGTTCGTGCGTCCGTCTACGGGGTGAGTCGCGACCGAAGGGGTTCACTTCTTGATGCGGTTTCCTTCTATCTTTGAGTCCAGTGCTCTCGATGACGATTGCAGGGAACCATAGCCTAGGACCGGTGATCGATTTTGACTCGAAAACGGTTGTCGTCGCTCGTGGTACTGGTTTCTGCATGCTCACACCGGCCGACGCGTGGATTCGAATCTGGTTCGTCGGGCGCGCCCGTTTCGCGACCATCGACTTCCGGCCATAGCGGAAAGACATTTGAGGGATGAGGATTCATAACCAACTATGGCGAAGGACGTTCCGGTCAACGCGGTCAAAATCTCGCTCGAACTCGTCGACCTCCTGCGGGAACTCGACGGGGCGGGCGTCTCGGAGGTAGCCAAGCGGCTCGATAAGCCGACCAGCACGATTCACGACCACCTGCGGACGCTGGAGCAACAGGAGTACCTCGTCAAGGAGGGCGACACGTACTACGTCAGCACGCGGTTCCTCCAGTTGGGCGCTCACGCGCGGTCCCGCCAGAAGGTGTTCAAAATCGCCCGTCCCGAGATAAACGAGCTCGCGCAGGTGACCGGCGAGCACGCGAACCTGATGATAGAGGAACACGGCGTCGGCGTCTTCCTGTACCGGTCTCGGGGGCCCGACGCCGTCCGGCTGGACACCCATTCGGGGATGCGTGTTCCTCTGCAGACGACGGCCCTCGGAAAGTCTATCATGGCGAACCGGCCGCGAGAGGAAGTCGAGCGAATCCTCGACCGCCACGGGTTAGAGGCGGTGACGGACCGCTCCATCACGGACCGCGAGGAGCTGTTCGACGTATTGGAGGAGGTCCGCGAGCGCGGCTACTCGTACGACGACGAAGAGCGCGTCAAGGGCATGCGCTGTGTGGCCGCGCCGATACTCAACGAGGACGACTACGCCATCGCCGCCGTGAGCGTCTCGGGGCCGAAAAGCCGGATGCGCGAGGAGCGGTTCACCGAGGAACTGCCGAACCAGATTCTCAAGAGCGCGAACGTCATCGAGGTGAACCTGACGTACTCGTAGTCGGCGGGCCGCGGACCTATCCCCGCCGTCGCAATGCTGCGTAGAGCGCAACAGTTAGGTATCACGGTGTGGCATCGTGTAACGATGCAACTCGTTCGATACACCGCAGGCGGCGCCCCGGAGTGGGGTGCCCATCGCGACGGCGAGATCGTCCCGCTTTCCGGCCTCCGCGAAGACGTTACGGTCCAGAACCTGAACAGCCCCGGCTTCCTCACCGTCGTCGAGGACGCCGCGGACGCCGCCGAGGACCAGTCGGTCCCCGTCGAGGACGTGAAGCTCCTCGCGCCCGTCCCGCGCCCCGGCAAAATCGTCTGCGTCGGGCTCAACTATCACGACCACGCCGAAGAACAGGACGAAGAGGTTCCCGAACGTCCGCTCCTGTTCGGTAAGGCCGGCACGTCCGTCACGAACCCCGGCGACCCCATCGTTCACCCGGCGGCCATCGACGAGGTCGACTACGAGGTCGAACTCGGCGTCGTCATCGGCCAGACGGCCAAGAACGTGGACGCCGAGGACGCCTTCGACTACGTCGCGGGCTACACCGCCATCAACGACGTGAGCGGCCGCGACGCCCAGTTCGACGACGGCCAGTTCTTCCGCGGCAAGAGCTACGACACGTTCGCCCCGATGGGGCCGACGTTCGTCCCCGAGGCAGACCTCGACCCGCACAACCTCGACGTCGCCTGCCGCGTCAACGGCGAGACGAAACAGGAGTCCAACACCTCCGAGTTCATCTTCGGCGTCGACGAGGTCGTCGAGTATATCAGCAACATCACCACGCTCCGACCCGGCGACGTCATCTCCACCGGCACGCCCGGCGGCGTCGGCATCTTCCGCGACCCGCCGGAACTGCTCGCGCCGGGCGACAGCGTCGACGTGGAAATCGAGGGCATCGGCACGCTCACCAACCCGGTCGTCGCCGAGCGCGACGAGTAACCGGCCGCCGTACAGCGCAATTATTTATACGATATCCCGGTACTACCGACTATGAGCACGCACACAGACACCCGATTGAGAGACAGGCATATCGTCGTCACCGGCGGCGCGCGCGGCATCGGCCGCGGCATCGCGGTCCGCTGCGCCCGCGCGGGAGCCGACGTATCGATTTTCGACACGAAGCCCGAGGTGGCCGCGGAGACGGCCGAACTCGTCCGCGAGGAGGGCGGCGAGGCCGAGGTGTACGAGGTCGACGTGACGGACGCCACGGGCGTCGAAACCGCCGTCGACGCCGCGGTCGAGTCGCTCGGCGACATCCACGGCCTCGTGAACAACGCGGGCGTCCAGCAGGCCATCCCGCTTCTCGAAACGACCGAAGACGACTGGGACCTCCACTTCGAAGTGAACGCCAAGGGGACGTTCCTCGTCTCCAAGGCCGTCGCCGCCCGGATGGTCGACCGCGAAATCGAGGGCAGTATCGTCAACATCTCGTCGGTCGGCGCGGAGCGACCGTTCGCCGGTCAGGGCGCGTACGGCGCGTCGAAGGCGGCCGTGCTCGCCTTCACGACCGTGCTGGCGAAGGAACTGAGCGACCACGGCATCACCGTCAACGCGCTCAAGCCCGGCACCGTCGAGACGCCGATGGTCGAGGCGTGGCTCGACGAGCACGCCGAACAGTCGGGGAAGTCGCCGGACGAAATCCTCGCGGAGACGCTCGACGTACACATCCTCGACCGAATCGGCCAGCCCGAGGAAGTCGGCCACGTCGCGGTCCTGCTCCTCTCCGAGGAGGGTGACTGGATAACCGGCGAGTCCATCGCCGTCGACGGCGGCTACCTCAAACACTAGCCTTCGTCTCGACTGCTTCGGGAACTGTCCGAAGCGTCCGAGACCAGCGCTTTCAACGTCTCTATCTACATCTCGCGGTTTCTGCTACAGCACTCGCTCGCAGTCCGGCATCGTCGGATATTGATTGTGTAGAATATCGATAACCGGGCGAACTGAAACCGCGGCGTGACCGTCGCGGCGCACGCGACCACCACGAGGATGCGAAACCAACTGGCTCGGAGACACCCGTATCGACTCGCGCCGCCGCACTTGGTGGTATGTCGTCGCTGCCTGCGACACACTTGATTCGTCTCCGGGACTCAGCGGCGGACTCGTGGCTTTGAGCACCGGATTTCTCGGTGGGGCAATATTAGTCACAGACACAATTTACATATTAGTATGTTGCATAATAGCATATGGTCGGAGCAATCTGACCCATGTGTGATCAGCATCCCGTGCGACCAGCACGATAACCATCAGTACATCAGTCATACTGTACGCGCGGTAGCCCCCACCGAGTACGCCTGCCCAACTGGTACTCATGAACACGTGGTGCGGCTACCTACCGAGCACAACGTCCCATTGATGCTCTATTTTTGTGACCATCTCGCCGCGAGCCGCGACTGTCTAGTTATCTCGGAGTCTGACCGCCGCCGACCGCTCGGTTCTCTGCCAAGCCGCCTTCGTACTCAAACTCACCGTCCGGCATTGTCGGATGGCTTGCGGTCGATCTGGTCGAACGCGCCTCGCTGGGAGCGGTGAATCGGCCTCCGAACCTGAAGATATTTCACGCCACCGTGTGAAAAGCGGGTAATGGGTACCGACCAAAGCACGAACCGTCGCCTAAGCAAGGTAGAGCGGGTCATCGAGACGTACGACTTAGACGGGTTCGGCGAGCAACTCGCCGACCGGTGGACGGCACCCGAGGACAGCGACAGCCTCCGGGACCTCGCGGACCTGATGAACGAGAAGGTCCTCGACGCCGCGCTCCGAAAGGCGGGTGAGGACGTTCTCGAAGGGGAGGTCGAGAACCTGTACACGCTTCTCACCGGCGACGAGACCACGGAGGGGATGCGCGTTCAGGCGAAGAACACGCTCCAGTCCCGCGGCGTCGACGTCGACCAACTGCTCTCAGATTTCGTCTCCCACCAGGCGGTCTACACCTACCTGACCGATATTCGCGGCGTCTCGAAGGATTCCTCGTCCGGAAACAGAATCGACAACGTCATCGAGTCCATCCAGCGACTCCGCGGCCGACTGGTCGCGGTCATCGAACAGAGCCTGAGTTCGCTCCGCAACACGAGTAAACTCCGACTCGGCGACTTCGACGTCCTCGTGGACACGCAGGTGTACTGCCGCGACTGCGGGACGCAGTACGAGGTCATCGAACTGCTCCGACGCGGCGGGTGCGACTGCGACGAGAGCGCATCGAACTAAGCAATTACATAATTAGAACTGTCACATTCTGTTCGATTCAACGGGTGATTTTATATTGATGTACCTGTTGAGTCAAGGTATGAGCTCAGAACAAGTGTCAAAATCTAAAGTCCACCTTTCGGTCGAGAACATCGGTGGCATCGACAACCTGTCAACGTCGTTCGAGCCGGGTGTGACGGTCCTGGCGGGTCGAAACGCCACGAACCGAACGTCGCTCTTGCGGTCCATCATGGCCGCCCACGGGAGCGACGACGTGGCGCTCAAGGGCGACGCCGACGAGGGGTCGGTCGAACTCACCATCGGCGACGAGACGTACACCCGGACGTTCGAGCGGCAGGGCGACACGGTCATCTCCGGCGGGAATCCGGTCCTCGACGACCCGGACCTCGCGGACCTGTTCGCCTTCCTGCTCGAGACGAACGACGCCCGACAGGCGGTCGCTCGCGGCGACGACCTCCGCGACCTCATCATGCGCCCGGTGGACGTCGAATCCATCAACGAGCAGATCGAGTCGCTCCAGCAGGAGAAACGCGACATCGCCGACGAGCTATCGACGCTCAGCAACCTCTCGGACCGCCTGCCGCAACTCGAACGCCGGCGGACGAAACTCGAAGACCAAATCGAGGAGAAGGAAGACGAACTCGCCGAGAAAGAACAGGAAGTCGAGGAGTACGACGCCAGCGTCAGCGAGCGGCAGGAAGTCGAGAGCGAACTCGAATCCAAACTCGGTGACCTCCGGAGCAAGCGCCGCGACATCAACGACGTGGACCGCCGCATCGAGACGGAGAAACAGAGCCTCGACGCCCTCGAATCCGAGGAGGACGAACTGGAGGACGACGCCGAGGACCTCCCCGAGGTCGCCGGCGGCAAGATAGACGAAATCGAGTCCGAAATCAGCCGCCTCCGGACGCGCCGCCAGCAGATTCAGTCCACCGTCAACGAGCTTCAGTCCGTGATTCAGTTCAACGAGGAGATGCTCTCGGGCACCTCCTCGGACGTCGTGGACGCGCTCCGCGACGCCGACGACTCCGGCGGGAGCGTCACCGACCAACTGCTCGGCGACGACCAGGTCGTCTGCTGGACGTGCGGCTCCGAGGTCGACAAGTCCGAAATCGAGGGCACGCTCGAACGCCTCCGGACGCTCCGCGAGGAGAAACTCGAGGACAACCGCGCACACCGCGAGCAGCTCTCCGAACTCGAAGACGAGAAGTCCACCTACGAGCGCCGCCAGCGCGAGCGCGACCGTATCGAGCGCCGCCTCTCCGAAATCGAAAGCGAGCGCGAGACGCGCCAAGAGCGCATCGAGGACCTCAAGTCCGACCGCTCGGACCTCGAAGACGAAATCGACTCGCTCGAACAGACCGTCGACGAACTCGAAAGCGAGGAACACGGCGACCTGCTCGACCTCCACCGCGAGGCGAACCAGCTCGAATACGACCTCGGTCGCCTCCGCAGCGACCTCGAAGACGTCGAGGACGAAATCGCGGACATCGAGCGCAAACTCGACGAGCGCGACGAACTCGAAGCGGCCCGCGAGGACATCGAGGACGAACTCGCGGAGCTTCGGACGCGCATCAAGCGCCTCGAATCCGAGGCCGTCGAGGAGTTCAACACCCACATGGACGACGTGCTCGACGTGCTCGAGTACGACAACCTCGACCGCATCTGGATCGAGCGCACGGAAAAGCGGGTTCGGGAGGGCCGAAAGAAGGTCAAGAAGTCGGTGTTCGACCTCCACGTCATCCGGACGAACGAAGACGGCGTGAGCTACGAGGACTCCGTCGCCCACCTCTCTGAGTCCGAGCGCGAGGTGACCGGCCTCGTGTTCGCGCTCGCGGGCTACCTCATCCACGACGTCTACGAGACGGTTCCGTTCATGGTCCTCGACTCCCTCGAGGCCATCGACTCGAACCGCATCTCGCGGCTCGTGGACTACTTCGCGGACTACGCCGACTTCCTCGCCGTCGCCCTCCTCGAAGAGGACGCGCAGGCGGTCGACAGTTCCTACCCGCGCTACTCGCCGGCGTAACGACGCCGACGGCGTTTGTTTTTCTCGTTTTCGCACCCGCGACGAGTCGCGTCGCGAACGGCACGTCTCGTTTTGAGTTACACTATTAGGTGTGTCACGAAACGCCCCCGACGGCGACGAGGCGGCGCGCTCAGGAGAGCGCGATGCTCAGTTCGAGTTCCTCGGCGATGCCGAGGAGGACCTCGGTGAGACGGTCGAACTGCTCGCCTTTCATCCGGTTGGAGGGACCGGCGACGCTCAGCGCGCCGAACACGCCGCCGTCAGGTCCCAACACGGGGGCTCCGACGGCGCGGACGCCGCTAATCTGCTCTTCGACGTTTAGCGCGTAGCCGCGCTCTCTGATTTCGGCGAGTTCGTCGAACAGCGCCTCCTCGTCGTGAATCGTCTGTTCCGTCTCCTTCGGAAGTCCGACCCGGTCGATGATTTCGCGGACCCGCTCTGCCGGCATGTGGGCGAGGATGGCCTTCCCGCTCGCCGTCGAGTGGAGGTAGACGCGCTTGCCCACGGTCGATTGCGTCCAGACGCCGTGTTTTCCGGGTGCGGTGTGGACGTACACGCCCCGTCCGTGCTCTTCGACGGTGAAAATCGAGCGCCGTTCCGACTCCTCGGAGAGGACGTTGGTGTAGTGTTCGGCTTTCCCGAATTTTCGTTTCCGCGTTCGGACGAAGTTCCCGAGACCGAGGAAGCGAAGCCCGAGATGGTAGGTCTCGCCCTCTTTAACCACGTATTCCTGGGATTCGAGAGTCGTCACGTGGGTGTGTGCGGTGCTCGGTGCGATGTCGAGTTCGCGGGCGATCTCGGTCACGCCGGCACCGTCGCGTTCCCTGAGTAATTCGATGATTCTGAGGGTTGTGACCGTTGTTTTGAGCGAGCGGTCGTTCGCGTTTTCGGTCATTACCTGCGGGTCGTCACCATCGCACATAGTGTTTTCGCCTCTCCCGAATACCAGTTGTTAGATGACGAATACGTTGCCTCAATCCGCCGAAACGAGTTGTTTGTGAACGATACGCACGGTATGCGCCTGATTCGGGGGGTGACTCCCCTCCCCTGAGTCGGCGAAACCGACGAGCGAATTCGGCAGAGAAAGGGCTGTAAACCCCTGAATCAACCGGATTCGGTCACTCTCTCGGTTTCGACATCTCCCATCGGTTACATTCGTTCCTCGTGAATATCAATCCGTATCCCGAATTCAGGGCCTGAACGTCCACCGTTCCGGAAGTGTTATTATCGTTTCTCCAGTCGAAACGCACGAGACGCAATGAATCACAACGAGACGTTCGAGACGGTCGAGTCGCTGGAGGCGGAACTCGTCTCGCTCACCGAGTCGCTCTGGGAGACACCCGAACTCGGGCTTCACGAGACCGAATCGGCCGAGTTGCTCTCGTCGGTCCTCCGCGACGCCGGGTTCGACGTCACCGAGGGAATCGGTGGGATGCCGACGGCGTTCAGCGCGACCTACGGCGACGGCGAACCACACGTCGGCATCCTCGGCGAGTACGACGCCCTCCCCGGACTGTCGCAGACGGTGTCGTCGAGCAGGGAACCCGTCGAGGCCGGCGCACCGGGCCACGGCTGTGGACACAACCTGTTCGGTGTCGCCGGCGTCGGGGCCGCCCTCGCCACGAAACGCGCCATCGACGAGGGGCGGGCCGAGGGGACGGTCACGTTCTTCGGCTGTCCCGCCGAGGAGATACTCGTCGGCAAGGTGTTCATGGCCCGCGACGGGGCGTTCGACGACCTCGACGCCGCGCTCACGTGGCACCCGAGCCACCTCAGCGCGCCGTTCATGGCGCAGACGCTCGCGATGAACTCCGTCGAGTACACGTTTCACGGCGAGTCGGCCCACGCCGCCGCCAGCCCGCAGTCGGGTCGGAGCGCGCTCGACGCCGTCGAACTGCTGAACACCGGGTCGGAGTTCATGCGCGAGCACGTCTCCGACGACGCCCGCATCCACTACACCATCCCCGATGGCGGTGGCGCGCCAAACGTCGTCCCCGCGGAGGCGACGGCGTGGTTCTACGTCCGCGCGCCGACCCGCGACGAGGTCGACCGCATCACCGACTGGCTCGACGACGTGGCCGAGGGCGCGGCGCTCATGACCCAGACGACGGTCTCCCGGCGGTTCCACACCGGCTGTTACGACTACGTGGCGAACCACGCGCTGTCGGATACACTGCTGGAGAACATGCGACTCGCCGGTCCCATCCCGTACACCGACGAGGACCGCGAGTTCGCCGCGGAGCTTCAGGAGACGCTCTCGGCGGAGACCATCGAGGCGCGGACGGCGAAGCTCTCCGAGGAACGCCGCGAGGCGGCGCGCTCGTCGGTGCTGTATCCGGACGCCCAGCCCTCCTACGACGTGGGGACCGTCCTCAACGGCTCCACGGACGTCGGGGACGTGAGCTGGATTACGCCGACCGCGCAGTTCTGGGCGGCGTCGTGGCCGGTGGGGACGCCCTCGCACACGTGGCAGGCGGTCGCCGCCAACGGGAGCTTCGGGTCGAAGGCGGCCGTGTACGCCGCGAAGGTCCTCGCGGCGACGACGCTCGACCTCTTTTCGGACGACGCGTTGGTGGCGGCGGCCCGCGAGGAGTTCGAGGCGTCCGTGCCCGGCGAGTACGAGTGCGCGCTCCCGGAGGGAACGGAACCGCCGTTCCACCTCACGCTGTAGCGACGTTCTTCGGTAAAAGCTCGTTTTCGGTTCGCGGTTTCGCTGGCTGTCCCGTACGTTCGCCGTCGAAGTGTTACGCGATCTCCGACTGGAGGTGCGTCAGGATGCGGTCGGTCGTCGCCTCGATGACCTCTTCGAGGAACTCCGGGTCAGACTGCGTCGGGTCGCCGAGCCCGCCCTCGACGGTCAGGTCGTCGAAGTGGACGTACTGGCGGACCTCGTAGCGGTTCTTCTTCGTCTGCGGCGTCTTGCGGTCGCCGCGGACGAGTTCGGGCCGGTAGTGTTCGATGACGCTCGTCTCGTACTCGCCGGCGTGACCCCACTCGGTGCCGAACCGCTCTTCTAACTGGTCGCGGGCGAAATCGGTCCAGTGGGCGTAGTACGAGTCGAGACCGTGGTCGCGCTGGAGTCGGTCGAGGGCGAGTTTGTGCGGTTCGATGTTGCCGCCGTGGAAGTTGGCGACGAGAAACCGGGTCGCACCGTGGCGCTGGACCGACCGGCCCACGTCGATGATTATCTCCTGGTAGGCGTCGGCCCCGAGCGATATCGTCCCCGCGTAGTTGAGGTGGTGTTCCGAGTAGCCGTACGGGAGAACCGGGAGAACGAGGAGATTCAGGTCGTGTTCCGGAGCGGCCGCGGCGAGCTCTGCGGTCAGGTTCTCCGCCCGGATGGAGTCGACCGACGTCGGGAGGTGCGTTGAGTGCTGTTCGGTTGCCCCGCAGGGGAGCACGACGAAGTCCGCCTCGTCGAACGCGGTTTCGGCTTCCTGCCACGTCATCTCCGCTAGGAGTGACTGTGACTCCGTTGAGTCCATAGGGAGATACGCACAGTTGTCGTATATAATAATTTACTATCCGGCAGTCTGTGCGGACAAGCGGAAACAAATGCATAGTATGCAAACGGTTAAGTCGGTGATGCCGAAATGATTCGGCGTCAATGATGAGAGAGAGTGTCTCACGTAGAAACATACTGAAAGCGACGGGTGCGTCGATACCTGTCTTACTCGCCGGTTGTACGTCTGACTCTGGTTCCGAAACGACCACTGAGGGCGACGGCGGCGGCGGAACGACCACGAGCGGCGGCACGGAGACGTCTTCCGGGAGCTCCGACGCGACGATAAACATCGGACAGTCGCTGAACCCCGTCCGATTCGACCCGATAACCCAGCTTTCGAACCCCGACGCACTCGTCGCGAACCGGGTGTTCAGTCAGCTGTACACCTACGGCGAGGGGACGGACGTGGTCCCGAACCTCGCGACGAGCATGCCGACCATCGAGCGGGACAACACCCGCTACATCGTCGAAATCGTCGATAACGCGATGTTCCACAACGGCGACCCGGTCACCGCTGAGGACGTGGCCTACTCGTTCCGTGCGCCGATAGAGGAGGAGACGCCCCTCTTGGGTATCTTCAGCGTCATCGATACCGTCGAGGCAATCGACGAGACGACCGTTCAGTTCGACCTCTCGAACCCCTACGCGATGTTCCAGCACGTCCTCACCCATCAGGTCGTGCCGGAGGCCGTCCGCGAGGAGGACAAAGAGGCGTTCAGCACCGAACAGCCCATCGGCTCGGGGCCGTTCCGGTTCGTCGAGTGGGAAGAGAGCAACTACGTCACGCTCGAACGCTGGGACGACTACTGGGGCGACGAACTGCCCAATGTCGCGGGCGTCGAGTTCACGCCCATCACGGAGTCGACCACGCGCGTCACCAACCTCCGGACGGGTGACGTGGATGTCATCGAGACGATTCCGCCGCGGCTCTGGGACACCGTCGAGAGCACTGACGACACGAGCATCTCCGAGGTAGAGAGCGTCGGGTACTTCTACGTCGCGTTCAACTGCAACGAGGGGCCGACCGCCGACAAACGCGTCCGCGAGGCCATCGACTACAGTTTTTCGATGGACGACGCGGTCGACCGCTACATCGACCCGGCTGGACTCCGCCAGTACGGTCCGCTCCCGGGCCCAATGGTCGAAGAGTGGGACATGCCGCTCGAAGAGTGGATGGAGATTCCGAACGACAAAGACATCGAGCAGGCGACGGCGCTGTTCGAGGAGGCGGGCGTCCCCGCCGACTGGGACGCGAAGATTATCGTCCCGCCGGACGACAACCGCGAGAACATCGGCCTCTCTATCGCCAACGGCATCAAAGAGGCCGGCTACGAGGCCCACGTCGAACGGCTCGACTGGGGCGCGATGCTCAGCCGCGCGTACACCGGCAACGCCTCGGACTACAACATCTACGTCCTCGGGTGGGTCCGCTACCCCGACCCGGACGACTTCATGTTCAACCTGTTCCACGAGGAGTCTGAGGGCGTGAACCAGGGCGTCTACTACAAGAACGACGAGGTCATGGAGCAGATTAAGGGCGCGCGCGAGTCGACCGACCGCGACGAGCGCCAACAGCTCTACCAGTCCGCCATCTCGACGCTTCTGGAGGACAAAGTTCACCTCCCGGCGTTCAACTACAAGAACTCCTACGGCGTGAAGTCCGCCGTCAGCGAGTTCCAAGTCCACCCGGTCTCGCCACAGAACCCGCGGCTCCTCACCGGCTACAACAACGTCTCCGTCGACAGATGACGTTGTTCTGTCGGTAACAGTTACCAAACGTTATATGCTCACTCCCCATCCACTCCACTCATGACGACAACCGGTTACATCGGACGGCGATTACTCCAAATCGTTCCGGTCTTGCTGTTCGTCGTTACGGTCACGTTCGTCCTCATCAACTCGATACCCGGCGACCCGGTTCGCATCCTCGTCGGGCCGGCCGCCGACGCGGCGGCCATCGAGGCCGCCCGCGCGAAGTACGGCCTCGACCAACCGCTGTACGTCCGGTACGTCCGGTACCTCGCGGCGGTCGCGACGGGCGACTTCGGGACGAGCATCCACTACGGTGGAGTCGCGGTGACGGAGAAGATTCTGGAGCGGCTTCCGGTGACGCTGCTGCTCCTCGCGTCGAGTTTCACGCTCGCCATCGGCTCTGCGATTCCGCTGGGCATCTTCGCCGCCAAGAACCGTAACAACGGCTACGACCACCTCGCCCGCGTCACGTCGCTCATCGGCGTCAGCACGCCGAGCTTCTGGGTCGGCCTGCTGCTCATCATCGTGTTCGCGTACTACGGCGACCTCCTGCCGCCGAGCGGGCTCGTCATGCCGTGGGCCGACCCCGCGTCGGTCGACGGCGCGACGTCGAGACTGGATGTGCTCACGACTGCCGCGTCGCATCTGATACTCCCCTCTATCACGCTGGGGACGCTTCAGATGGCGGCTATCACGCGCATCGAGCGGTCGTCGATGCTCGAAGTGCTCAACAAGGACTACGTTCAGCTCGCCCGCGCCTACGGCGTCTCCGAGCGGACGATTCTCCGGCGGCAGGCGTTCAAGAACGCGCAACTGCCGGTGCTCACCGTCATCGGCATCCAGATGACGACCGCCCTCGGCGGCGCGGTGCTGACCGAGACGGTCTTCAACATCAACGGGATGGGGAACCTCATCATCACCGCGGTCCGGGCGCAGGACTACCAACTTATCATGGGCACGACGATATTCTTCGCCATCGTGTTCGTCCTCGGCGTGCTCGTCGTGGACGTGCTGTACGCGGTCATCGACCCGCGCATCTCCTACGGGGGTGGTGCCGGTGAGTGATTCGACGGCTGCCGTCGGCGACTCGGCTCGCACGGGCGGCGTCGCGGACGCCGACGAGCGCTCCGCCGTCTCGCGCACCTCGCAGGTGCTTCGACAGCTGAAGCGCAACTCGGCGTCGCGCGTCGGCCTCTACGTCATCGGGCTCGTGACGCTCGTCGCACTGTTGACGACTATCGACGCCGACCTGCTCGACTACCAGTTCGCAGCGACGTTCTGGTACCACCCGGAGAACGACCCGGCCGGGAGCACAATCCTGCTCCCACCGGTCGGTATCGAAAACAGCTTCGGGACGGGAACGTGGGCACACCCACTCGGGACGGACCACCGCGGCCGCGACGTACTCGTCAGGCTGGTCTACGGCACCCGCATCGCTGTCCAGGTGGGGCTCATCGCGACGGGCATCGGGATGACCATCGGGACGCTCGTCGGTGCGGTCTCCGGCTACTACGGTGGGTGGGTTGACGACGTGCTCCAGCGGTTCGTCGAATCGCTGTACGCGATTCCGTTCCTCATCCTCGTCATCGCCATCATGTCCGCGTTCGGTAAGGAACTCGGCATCGCCATCGTCGGCGTCTCCATCACGACGATTCCGGTGTTCACGCGCCTGATTCGCTCGCAGGTGCTGAGCGTCCGGGAGATGGAGTACGTCGAGGCCGCGAAGGCCGCCGGCGTGCGCGACCGCCACATCATCTTCCGCCACATCATCCCGAACAGTTTCGCGCCGGTGCTCGTCCAATCGACGCTGCAGGTCGGCGTGAACATCCTCATCGTCGCGTCGCTGTCGTTCCTCGGGTTCGGGGTCCAACCCCCGACGCCGTCGTGGGGGCAGATGCTCGCCCACTCGCGGCAGTACATGATCGTCAACCCGTGGTTCAGCATCTGGCCGGGCCTCGCGATTCTCGCGACGGTCATCGGCTTCAACCTGCTGGGCGACGGCCTGCGCGACGCAATCGACCCGCGGTCGAACGACTGACGATGAACGGACGACACGTCTCACCGACCGTTCGCCGCGGGGCCGGGAGTCGCCCGGCCCCCGCCAGTTGCTCGCCCGCCGAACTATCGCTCCCTACTCGGGGCGGCGTCGGAACTCGCTCTCGCGGTTCTGCAGAGGCACCCATCTCACGCACCGACGCCCCCCACGACTCCACGACCAATGTCTGATACGCTACTCACCGTCCGCGACCTGCACACCCACTTCCGCACCGACGCGGGAACCGTCCGGGCCGTCGACGGCATCTCGTTCGAGGTACAGCGCGGCGAAGTGCTCGGGTTAGTCGGCGAGAGCGGCGCCGGAAAGAGCGTCGCGGCGCGCAGCCTCATGCGCCTCATCGACGCGCCGGGGGTCATCGTCAACGGCGAGGTCCGCTTCGAAGACGACCTGCTCGTCGGCGTCGAGCGCGGCGACGACCTCGACGGCGAGCCCCGACAGGACCCCGAGATGCTGTCGAGCCGCGAGATTCGCGAGCGCATCCGGGGCCGCGAAATCGCGATGATATTTCAGGACCCTACGGAGAGCCTCAACCCGGTGTTCACCGTCGGCGAGCAGTTGAGCGAGATTATCGGGCTCAACCGCGACGTGTCGGCGGCCGAAGCCAAGGATATCGCCGTCGAGCGCCTCCGCGAGGTCGGCATTCCCGAGGCCGAACGCCGGATGGACGACTACCCGCACGAGTTCTCCGGCGGGATGCGCCAGCGCGTCCTCATCGCGATGGCGTTCGCGTGCGAACCGAGCCTCGTCATCGCCGACGAGCCAACCACCGCCCTCGACGTGACCGTCGAGGCGCAGATTCTCGACCTCGTGAAGGACCTCGCGGCGCGCTACGACACGTCGTTCGTCTGGGTCACCCACGACATGGGCGTCGTCGCCGAGATATGCGACCGCGTGGCCGTGATGTACCTCGGCGAAATCGTCGAGCAGGCGACGGTCGACGACCTCTTTCACGACACGAAACACCCCTACACCGAGGCGCTCCTCGGGTCGATTCCGCGCCCCGACCGCGACGTGGACGGCCTGTCGCCCATCGAGGGTATCATGCCGGAAGCCATCAACCCGCCGCAGGGCTGTCGCTTCCACACGCGGTGTCCGCACGCTCGCGAGGCGTGCCTCCAGTCCCACCCCGACGCTCGGCGCGTCGACGGCGGGGACAAGGACTCCCGCGACGCGAGCGCGAGCGTCGCTGCCTCCGCTGACGACGGTCCAACCACCGCCTCCAACACCGCTGATGGAACGGCCCTCACCGAAGTCGCCGCCGCGCCGCACCGGGCGGCGTGCCTGCGCAACGACGCGTTCGCCGAGGCGGGCTACTGGGAGAGTGCACCGCTCGACGACGCCGAATCGGAGTCGGCTTCGACCGCCGCTGAGTCGGAGTCGGAGCCGGCTTCCGCCTCCGCAGGTGACACCGACGCTGCCGTCACCGGGTCTACGTTCGACCCCAACGCCGACCCGCTCCTCAGCGTGCGCGACCTGCGGAAGTACTTCGACGCGAGCGACGGCTTCCTCGACCGCCTCCGGTTCGACCGCGACGCGGGACCGCTCCCCTTCTCGGTCGAGCGCGAGCACGTCCGCGCGGTCGACGGCGTCTCGTTCGACATCCTGCCCGGCGAGACCCTCGGTCTCGTCGGCGAGTCCGGGTGCGGGAAGTCCACGCTCGCGCGGACGCTCCTCCGGTTGGTCGACCCGACCTCCGGGGACATCGTCTTCGACGGGGAGAACCTCGCCGAACTGTCGAAAGAGGAGCTTCGGAAGCGCCGCAAGCGCATGCAGTTCGTCTTTCAGGACCCGCAGGCGTCGCTCGACCCGCGGATGACCGTCGGCGAAATCGTCGAGGAGCCGATGCAGGCCCACGGGCTCTACGAGGGCAACCGCGAGGGGCGGGCGCGCGAACTGCTGGAGACGGTCGGCCTCGACGCCGACCACTACAACCGCTACCCGCACCAGTTCTCCGGCGGCCAGCGCCAGCGGGTCAACCTCGCGCGGGCGCTCTCGGTCGACCCCGACTTCATCGTCTGCGACGAGCCGACCTCGGCGCTCGACGCGTCGGTGCAGGCGCAGGTGCTCAACACGATGAAAGCGCTTCAGGAGGAGTTCGGCCTGACGTACCTCTTCATCAGCCACGACCTGAGCGTCATCCGGCACGTCTGCGACCGCGTGGCCGTGATGTACCTCGGCGAACTGGTCGAACTCGCCGACAAGGACGACCTGTTCGAGTCGCCGAAGCACCCCTACACGCGGGCGCTACTCTCGTCGATTCCGGTTCCCGACCCGCGGGTGTCCCGCGAGACCGTTCCGCTGTCCGGCGACGTGCCGTCGCCGATTCACCCGCCGAGCGGCTGTCGGTTCCACACCCGGTGTCCGAGCCTCGTCGCCCCGGCGGAACTCGACCTCGGCGACGAGGAATGGGACCGCGTGCGCCGGTTCGTCAGAGCCGTCCAGCGCGAGTCCCCGGACGCGGCCGCTGACGACGCGCGGGCGACCTACTTCCCCGACGGCCTCCCCGCCGGCGACGCCGGCACGACCGTGGAGCGCGCGCTCTCACTCGCGGCCGACGGCGCGTGGCGCGACGCCGCGTCGCTCCTGACGGAGACGTTCGTCGAGCCGAGCGTCTGCACCTCCGAAGTACCGGCGCTGGAGTCGCCCGACGAACTCGACCGTATCGTCAGCTGCCACCACTACTCCTGAAAAAGCGTCGCAGTCGTTACCTTACCTTACCTTACCTTACCTCACGCCGACCCGAGTCGGTCGGCGACTTCGTCCACGGTTTCGAAGACGACGCCCGGCGCGTCGGCGACGTGTTCGACGAACGATTCGAGCCGGGCGAGTCGGTGTGACTGCCCGATGACCTGCGGGTGCATCGTGAGGACGAAGACGCCGTCATCGACGTTGTCGACCATCCAGTCGAACTGCTCGCGCCACTGGCGGAACACCGCTTTCTCGTTCGCGTAGCCCCGCTCGCGGTTGAAGGCGAACGCCGGGAAGTCGTCGCGTTGCCACGAGACGGGCACCTCGACGATGTCGGTCTCGGTGCCGCGCTCGAAGGGGGCGTCGGCGGGCGCGGCCCACCCCTCGCGGACGTGGTACGGCTCGAAGTCGGTCGCCATCTGGCTGGAGTCCCACTCGAAGCCGAGTTCGTCGAGGATGCCGAGCGTGTGGGTCGAAAAGTCCCACGACGGCGAGCGGTAGCCGGTCGGCCGACGCCCCGTGAGGTCCACGATGCTCTCGACGCCGCGTTTCACGTCGTCGTACTCGGCCTCCCTCGACTCGTACTGTCGCGGGCGGGTGTGCGACCAGCCGTGGTGCTGGATGTCGTGGCCGCGGCTCCACACCTCCTCGGCGGCCTCGGGGAAGCTATCGATGGTGTGGCCCGGCGTGAACCACGTGGTCTCGACGCCGAATTCGTCCAAGAGGTCGAGGACGCGGGGCGCGCCCACGTCGACGCCGAAGAGTCCTCTCGACAGTTTCGTCGGGCTGTCCGGCGACTCGAAGGAGTGTATCCACGAGGAGACGCCGTCGAAGTCGAACGTGAGGCAGACGCTGTGGTGAGTCACGTTTCGACGTACGAAAATAGATGTGATAGCTGTTTCCATGCCGCACTCGAAAACTGGCGGCCTCTCGTCTCTCGCCCCGCGAGTTACCGAAACGCCGGCGCGACGCGCTCGGCGAACAGCTCGGCGCTCGTCGTCTCGGGGAAGTCGACGAACTCCACGACGACCTCGCCGAAGCCCATCTCGGCGAACGTCTCCAGTCGCTCGCGGACCTGCTCGGGCGTGCCGACGAGCGGGTACTCGCTGTCGGCGACGTTCTCGGGCTTGAACCGCGGGAAGTGCTCGTCGAGGAGGGCGTCGAGTTCCGCCTCGTCCTCGCGTATCAGACACCGCGCGAACCACGAGCGCTCTATCTCCTCGAACGGCCGGCCGTAGCCCTCGCAGTGGCGTTCCAACACGTCCAGTTTGTGTTGCATCACTTCCGGCGGCCCCCAGAAGTTCCACGAGTCGGCGAACTGGGCGGTGATTCGGAGCGTGAACGACTCGCCGCCGCCGCCGACCATGATGGGCGGGTGTGGGTCTTGGACGGGGTGGGGCCGGCACATCGCCTCGTCGAGGGTGTAGTAGTCGCCGTCGAAACTGACCGTCTCCTCGGTCCACAGGCGCTTGAGCATCCGAATCGACTCCTCCAGCATCCGGAGCCGAGTCGGCGCGTCCGGCCAGTCGTAGCCGTAGGCCCGCGCCTCGCTCTCCTTCCAGCCGGCTCCCATGCCGAGTTTCAGCCGCCCGTCGCTCACGGCGTCGAGCGTGGCGGCCTGCTTGGCGAGGAGCGCGGGGTTTCGGAAGTGGTTGTTCACCGTCTTCGGGTAGAGGTACACGTCCTCCGTCTCGCGGGCGATAGCGGCCAGCGTGACGAAACACTCCGTCGTGGGGCCGGTGCCGGTCATGACGTGGTCGGGGACGGCGACGCCGTCGAAGCCGAGGTCCTCCATCGCCACGGCGAACTCCACCTGCGCGTCCCACGAAATCTCGTCGCAGAACGCCAACTGGGAGTGAACGGAGTCGCCGGCGCTGGTCGGAACGTTGACTGCGAACTGCATACGAACGGCTCACGCGCGACCACGAAAACAGTTACCACTTCACTCTCTTTCTCACTCCCCCACTCGCCGCCACCCCAACACGTACTACGGTCCACACCGTCTCGACCCACATGACGGACCACCAGCGCGCGGCAATCGTGACCGGCGCGTCCAGCGGTATCGGACGGGCGGTCGTCGAGCGACTCCGAGCGGACTACGACTACGTCGCCTGCTTCGACATCGAGACCGGCGAGACCGACTGGGATGACGAAGGCGTCCACGAGTTCGCGGTCGACGTTCGTGACCCCGACGCGGTCGCGGACGCGGTGGCGGCGGTCGAATCGGTCGCCGACGTGGCGGCGCTCGTGAACAACGCGGGTATCTCGCGGGCCGTCTCCCTCGCGGACCTCGACCCCGACGAGTGGGACCGCGTCCTCGGCGTGAACCTCAAGGGGCAGTACGTCGTCGCTCGCGCCGTCGCCCCGGGCATGGTCGAGCGCGGCGAGGGTGCCATCGTCAACGTGTCGAGCGTCGCCGGCCTCCGCGGGAGCGCCACCGGCGGCGTCCACTACTCCTCGTCGAAAGCGGGCGTCTTCGGACTGACGAAGGGGCTGGCGAAACAGCTCGGCCCCGAGGTACGTGTCAACTGCGTCGCGCCGGGACTCGTCGAGACGCCGCTTCTCACCGAGTCGAACCTCTGGACCGAGGAGGCGCTCGCCGAGTACGCCGCCGAACTCCCGCTCGAACGAATCGGAACGCCCGAGGAAGTCGCCGACGTTGTCGCGTTCCTCTGCGACGGCGCGGCCTATATGACGGGAACGGTGCTGACGGTCGACGGCGGGTCGATGCTCCGGTGACACGCCGGGCGACTACGTCTACGGGCGACTCCGCGTCGCACCGACGAAGCCGAACTAGCACCCAAAAATATCAGAAAAAATTTCATATATGAATTCTTTAATTTCTGTTTCTCATTCGAACTGATTCGAGCGATTCGTCGTCGGTGGGTCCCTGCGGCAGTCTCGATACGTCTCGCGTATCGGTCGCGGTAGCTCTGTCGGGCGAACAATGTACTAAACCGTCTCTATGCCGGCTCTTTCATCTTTTCACCTCCCGTCCGTCCGAGTGACGACCGGACGAGCGTGGTCGTCTGAGTTACTGGGTCCGCGGTCGTCCGAGATTTCGACAACTGCTGACTGTCCCTGCCTATCTGTGTGTCAAGCCGCTGTAGTGGACAGATAACCCGATGATACTGGTGAATCGGATGACGAGGTCCCGGTCACCGGTTCGATGCGAAACCGGCCGCCCGGGTGTCGGGGTGAGGGCTCGATTAAGACACTTATAGAAATTGACTATCATATGCTCATATCAGAAAAGATGATAGTCTAACACCATTGTCCGTCCGCAACGTTGAGCCTTTCACAACATATTACGCCGCCGGCGCTGTATCGGACGCTCGGGCACAACTATGGACTACGTCAAAGAAGACGACACGGTCGTCGTCAGGCTGGACCCCGGCGAACAGGTCCTCGACTCGCTCGCGACGGTGCGCGACGAGTTCGACATCGAACACGGCTTTCTCACGGGTATCGGCGCGGTCGACTCCGTCACGCTCGGCCACTACGACGTGGACGACCAGGAGTACCTCGAAGAGGAGTTCACGGGCCAGTTCGAGGTGACGAGTTTCCTCGGCAACATCGGCCCCGACAAGATTCACACGCACATCCAGGTCGGCACGCGCGACTTCGAGACGCTCGGCGGCCACTGTTCCGGCGCGCGCGTCTCCGGGACGTTCGAGGTCGTCATTCACCTCGGCGAGACGCCGCTGACCCACCACCTCGACGAGCGGACCGGTCTCGACGTGTTCGACATCTGAACCGGCTTGGTCCGGCCCGGACCGAACTGAGCCGGACTAAACCGAACTGAACCGGACCGAGCGATTCGCGGTGCGGGCACTCGGTCACTTTTTCGTGCGCCCGCTGTGGTTCGAGAGCGCCGCGCTCGTCGGGCGACGAGTGGCGATTCGGAGAAAGAAAAGCCGGTGCTGTCGAGGCGTCGGCCGGCGGTGGAGGGCCGAAGCGAGGGGGGCTGGAGGGCGCGTGGTCGGCGGACTGGCCGACGCCCCGAGCGCACCGAACGAGGGTTCCGGGGGGTCGTCCGCCGACGCGGGGTCCGCCGCGGGGACGCGACCGGGGACCGGTGGTCGCGCCGCCGTCGGCGGGTCGCAACCGCCGGTCCGTTGGAGCGCGGCCGGCGGCAACTATTCGTAGTCGACAACCCACATTGGCGGTTCCTCGGTAACTACCGTAAGTTACGTGAGTAGCATGAATAGCGTGTATATATCTCTATTCGGCGTTTATGGGTCCTCTACCGTTCGCTCACGCGAGAATCTCCCAACCGAATGACTTTCGACGCGGGAAGTCGTGGCCGAGAGTGACAGATGAAACGACACCTCCGCGTTCACATCGTCCCCCTGTGGCGCGAACACGACCGCATCGTCGGCCCCATCGAGGACGACCGGCCGGACAAGGTCTACCTCCTCGAACACGAGGACCCCGCGGTCGAGCGCCCGACCTACCACGACGCGGTCGTCGACCGCATCGCCGACGTGGTCGGCACCCCGCCTGACGTCGAGTACCTCGACCTCTTCGACATGTACGAGGTGATGGGCGCGATTACGACCATCGCCGACTGGCACCCCGACGACTTCGTCCGCGTCAACGTCACCGCCGGCACAAAGCGCGCGGCCGTCGGCGCGACGATGGCCTGCATGGACGAACGCACCGACGCCGAACCGTACGTCGTCGACCCCGAGGTCCGGCCGCACGGCCTCGACGCGCCGGTCACCGAGGGCTTCGCGCAGGCGTCGCTCCTGACGACCTACCAAATCGACTCGCCCTCCCCCGACCAGGTCGCCGCGCTCGCCATCATCGAGGCCCACGACACCGACGCCAAACACGCGAAGAAGAAGACGCTCATCACCGAGGCGGCCCGCTACGGCCTCGAGTTCATGCGCGGCCGCGTCGACGGCGAGGCCGCCGACTACGAACCCGTCACCGGTGACTACAACGTCCTCGACAACCGCGTCACCGCGACGCTCGAACATCAGGGCTACGTCACCGTCACCCAGCGCGGCACCCGCCGCTACCTCGAACTCACGGAGGAGGGGCGACAGACGCTCCGCGCGTTCCGACACCGCGCCGAATCGGTCGTCTCGGACCTCGAAGCGCGGACCGACGACCCGTCCGAGAACGTCGATTTCGCCCTCGACAACCCGGTCGACGCGCTCGTCGAGGGCCGGTAAGCTGCGTCGTTAGTCTCTCCTTTTCGCTGTCGCTCCAAGGGCAACTGTTAGTACGGTAGCGACGGGACGCAGACATGTATGCCCTCCAACATGCACACGCGCAGAGCCGTCCTCGCGGCCGGCGGCGCGACCGCCCTCGCGTCGCTCTCAGGCTGTGTCGCCCGCGCAATCGGTGCCCTCGATGTCGAGCGCAACTACCGACGTGACGCGCCGGTCGGCGACGTGACTGGTGCGTGGCCGACGTACCAGCGCGATTTCGCCAACACCGGTTACACCACCGACTCCGGCCCCTCGGCGGACGCGAGCGTCGAGCGAATCGCGTCCGGCGACGCGGCGCTCGCCACCTCGGTCGCGCTCGCCGGCGGGCGCGGCGTCCTCGGATACAGCGACGGCGACGGTGAGGACGGCGTGTATCGCGCGCTCGACCTCGACGCCGAGGCCGCTCCCGCGGACTCCGACGACGCGTGGACCGTCGACTACGCCCACGGGAAATCCACGCCCACGCTCGCCGGCGACGCGATGTTCGTCTCGACCGCGGAGTTCGTCGCGGCCTACGACGCCCGGACCGGCGAGCGGTGCTGGCGGACGAGCGAGGGCGGGTACGGGACTCCCGCGAACGCGCCGATACTCGCCGCGGGGACGCTCGTCGATGGTGGGAGCGCGCCCGTCTTCGGGCGCGACCCTGCGACCGGAGAGGAGCGGTGGACGTACGACCCGGGTGAGGTGTCTACCGTTCTCGCCGCTGGCGAAGGCGTCGTCTACACGACCGTTGGTGCCGACCACGAGCAGACCGGCGTCGCCGCACTCGACGCCGCGACCGGCGAGGAGCGGTGGCGGCGCGAGGACCTCCCGCAGACCGGCGTCCCGCTCGCGGTAGGCGACTCTCACCTCTACTACAACGCCCACCGCGGGAACGTGTTCGCCCTCGCTCTCGAAGACGGGTCGACGCAGTGGCGGGCGTCGGTTCCGCTCCCGGAGAACGGAAGCCCGCAGACCGCCGTCGCGGGCGACACGGTCCACGTCCAGTCCTCGCGGGGGAGCCTCGCCGCGTTCGACGCCGGCGACGGCGCGACGAAGTGGACGCTGTCGCTCGATGCGGATACGTTCGCCCGCCCGCCGGTCGTCGCCGGCGACACCCGGTTCGTGGCGAGCGACGACCGCCTCTCGGCCGTCTCGGCGGCGT
This sequence comes from Haloferax marisrubri, assembly GCF_001469875.2. GTDB lineage: Archaea > Halobacteriota > Halobacteria > Halobacteriales > Haloferacaceae > Haloferax > Haloferax marisrubri. The sequence goes on from NZ_LOPW02000018.1 coordinate 168,768, forward strand.
CCAGCGAGGTACTGTGGTCGAAGGCGCTCGACGTCCGACCCACCGGCGGCCTGTCGGTCCGCGGGTCGGAACTCTACTTCGCCGGGACGGGCAGGAACCCCGGCGTGTTCCGCGTAGCGGACTGAGGCCAGCGGGCCGTCGCCGCGGTTGCGGCGCGACGCCGAGTTCACACCTCACGACGCGCTCGCCGTCACTCGAACGTGTACGTCCGGTACCGTCGAACCGCGTACCGGTACGAACCGTAGGAGACGCCGACGGTCACGAGGAGGTACAGCCCGAGCCCGGCGGCGAGAAGCGGCGTCGCGGAGAGGTGCCCGGTGACGCCGAACCACGTGGCGACGAGGCCGATGACGGTGCCGGGGCCGACGACGAACATGAACGCCATCAGCACGAGCGTCGAGGGGACGACGGTCGTCGCGCCCCAGAACTCGCGTTCCTCGTATATCGGGTACGCCGCGCCGATGCCGACCGCGAAGGCCGCGGCGGCGACGCACATGAACACGCCGACGAGCGCGAAGCCGACCGCCGACAGCGGCGACGTGCCGAGGGCGACGGTCGCCAGCGGGAGCGCCGCGGCGACCGGCACCCCGAGAATCACGCCGGCGAGCACGCGACCGCGAACCAGTTCCCGCGGCGCAGTCGGAGTCAACAGTAACATCGGGAACTGCGGGCGGTCGTCGCCGATGGGGTTGAGACCGAACGTCGCGCCCGCGAGGTAGGTTCCCAGGCCGGCCCCGCTCGCGGCGAGCAGCGGGCCGAGGCCGTCGGCCGAAGACTGGACGATGGTCGTTCCGAGCGGGCCGAGGAAGAACACCAGCATCACGAGGTGCGTGAACTTCTGGGGGTGGCGGACGCCGCGGACGAGTAGTCCCCACGCGACGTGGCCCCCGTTCGTCCCCGCGAGCGGCTTCGGCGTCGAGAAGCCGCCGGTCGAATCGGTCGCCTTCGCGCCTGCCGCCGACGAGCCTCGGTCGCCCCCCGTCGCGCGGTCGGTGAACCAGAGGGCGCTCGCCTGTCGGGTGGCGACGGCAAGGCCGACGGGCGTGAGTGCGACGATGGCCGCGAAGGTGACGACGGCGGCCGCCGAGAACGGTCGGGCGAGTGGAGTCCCGACGAATGCGAGCGCGAGGTAGTCTGCGAGCGGGCCGACCGTCAGCGTCGCCGCCAGCCACTCGAGCGGGAGCGACCCCTCGGCCAGCAACCGCCCGAACGACTGCGAGACGAGGACGAGCCCGACCATCGCGACGAAGCCGACGACCTTGAGGGTGCGCCGGACGCCGGGCAGGCGCTTGAACGCGCGGAGCACGGCGACGCCGACCGCGTAGCCCCAGACGGTCGTACAGCACGCCAGCGGGGCCGCGACGACGGCCGTCGTGAGCAACAGCGACGGCGCGCCGAGGCCGGCCGTGAACGTCGCGGCGACGACCGCGAGCGGGAGCCCGAACCAGAGTCCAATTCGACAGATTTCGGCGGTGATGAGTCCGATGACGACGGCCCGCGGATGAACCGTCGTGAGCACGAGCGACTCGTTTTCGACGCGGCCGATGCGTTCGAGCGTTCGGAACGTCGCGAGGAGCGCGAGCCCCACCGGTATCGCGGTGGCGACGAGGTCGAAGAAGGGAATCTCGGTCACGGACTGCGCGCCCCGGCCGACGACGTAGACGGCCGGGAGCGAAAACAGGAGGCTGCCGCCGAAGAACAGCAAGAGCAACAGCAGGCCGATGATTCGGCGCGTCTCGGAGGCGTACCCCCGGAGGCTCCGCACGAACTCGGCGCGCCCGATTCGCAGGCCGTGGCGAACGTCTCGTCGGAGGCTCATTCGTCGGCGACACCCGACAGCTGCGTCTCGTCGCTCGTGACCGCGAGGAACGCGTCTTCGAGCGAGCCCTCGCCGCCCGTCTGGGCGCGCGATTTCACCTCGTCGGGCGTCCCCTCGGCGACGACGCGACCGTCGAACAGGACGCCGACCTCGTCGGCGACGGCCTCGACCACGGGGAGGATGTGCGTCGAGAGGAAGACCGTCGCCCCCGCGTCGGCCACGTCGCCGATGGAGGTCCGAATCTGTCTCGCCGCGCGGGGGTCGAGCCCGGAGGTCGGCTCGTCGAGAAACAGCACGTCCGGCTCGTGGAGCACGCTCTGGATGAACGCGGTCTTCTGTTTCATCCCCTTCGAGTACGTGCCGATGCGCTTGTTCGCGTCGCCGACGAGGCCGAACTGGTCGAGCAGGTCGTCGATGCGCGCCTCGGCGGTCTCCGACGGGATGTCGCGGAGGTCGGCGACGTAGTCGAGTTGCTCGCGGGCGCTGAACTCGTCGTACAGCGGCGGCGTCTCCGGGAGGTAGCCGACGTGCGGCGCGAGTTTCCTGCGGTCGCTCACGTCGAGTCCGCAGATGCGGACCGAGCCCGAGGTGGGCTGTGAGAGCCCCGTCAGGATGCGCATCGTCGTCGTCTTCCCCGCGCCGTTCGGCCCGAGAAATCCGTACACCGTTCCGCTCGGAATCGACAGCGAAACGCCGTCGAGCGCGACCTCGGAGCCGTAGGACTTCCTGAGGTCGGTCGCTTCGACGGCGACGTCCGCGTCCGCGTTGGTGGAGGGCATGGGACGGCCCGCGTTTCGCCCCCCGGACGCCTAACGGTTGCGAATTGATACACGTCCGACAGAAATGGCGGCGGTTCGCGGCGGCGTCAGGGGTTTACTCCCTCGGGGTTCGCCGGGCGAATCGACCGGTAGAACGCGGTCGAGTACGCGGCGAAGAAGCCGCCGGTGAGACCGCTGACGAGGACGAGGCCGACCGCGATGGCGACCATGCCGACGACGCCGACGGTCGGAAGGCTCGAAAACGCCGACGCGGCGGTCGCGCCGGTTTCCGACCCGGCCACCGCGGCCCCCTGATGCTGGAGCGACGGGGTGAGTAGGAGCGAGGCCACGCCGCCGACCACGCCGGCGAGGAGGCCGCCGAGTCCGATGATGACGGAGTAGCCGAAGACCGACACGAGGTTGTTCCTGACGCACGAGATGCTGCGCTTGACGCCGTCGACCGCGCCGAGGTCGTCGATAACGATGGCGTGACCGAAGAACTGCATGACGAACACCACGGCGAGGTAGGTGAGGGTCACGGCGAGGACGATGACGGCCAGAACCGCGAGCGTGGCGGTCCCCGGTTGGCTGCCGCTCCCGATGAGGAGGAGGCCAAAGAACAGCGAGGCGAAGACGCCGATGAACGCCAACACGAGGTTGACCGCGAGCAGGCTGAAGTAGACCGCGAGCAGCGAGACGTAGTGCGACTTCCCCTCGTTGACGAGCGTCCCGAGCGAGGTGTGACCGTCGATGGCCTCGTTGGCCATGCCGAGGACGCCACCGAGGAAGAACGGGACGACGAACACGGTGAGGCCGCTGAATCCCAGCGAGACGATGCTTCCGATGAGCGGGCTGACCGCCTGCGCGAACAGCGACGGGAGTTGGATGAGGCTGAACGCCGCGGCGACGACGAACAGTATCGGGTTCCGTCTGAGAGAGCCGGCGGCTGTGCCGATGGCTTGGAGGGCTGCCATACCGACCACGTCTCCGCACCGAGAAAAGAATGTTGGGTTGACAGGTCGTCTCGCGCGTCCGGTCTCCGACCCGCGATTCGGTCGCAAACGAGCGCGAGACGGCTCGTGTCTCTGAGATTGCGATTACACCTGTACCCGTGTAATCGGCGTTTTCACGCGTGACTGGCCCGGTCACGGAGGAACGAATCGACCGCGGCCGCGACCCGCTCGGGGTCGTCGCCGGGGCCGCCGTGACCGAGCGCGTCGAACTCGACGAACCGACTGGTCGGCAGGGAGTCGTGGACGTTTCGGGCGCTCTCGCGGAGGAAGTCGGGGCCGCCGGTGCCGGCCATGACCACGGTGGGTGCGTCAACGTCCAGGCGGGCCGGAAGCCGGTAGCGTTCGACGGCGCGGTTCATCCGGACGACCTCCTCGGCGAGGGCCACGCAGTCGGGCCAGACGGGCCACTCGTCGAGCCACGCGTCGAGGTCGTCGATGCCGTCGGGGTGGAGCACCTGCTCGACGTAGCGTTTGACCGCCTCGCGCCGCTCTCCCGCCTCGACGAGCGCGGCCATGCGCTCCGAGAGGTCCGCCTCTCTCCGGTACGCCTCCGGGAGCACCGCCGGCTCGTAGGCGGCGACGGCGGCCACCCGCGCGTCGGTCGCCGCTTCGAGAGCCGTGAGCGCGCCGAAGGAGTGACCGAACAGCGCCGGGTCGCGTCCGGTCGCCTCGCGAATCTCGTCGACGGCTTCCCGGACGTACTCGACCTCGCGCTCCAGCACCGCCTCGGCGGGCGTCGTCTCGACGTCGTCCAGACAGGTGCCGAAGCCGGGTCGCTCCGGGACGACGACCTCGTAGCCGTCGAGGTGCGGGACGACCGCGTCCCAGTACGCCGGCGGTGCCATCCCGCCGTGACAGCACAGAAGCGGCGCGCCGCTCCCGAATCGCTCGTCGGACAGTTCTGTTCCGCGTTCGAATCGAATCGGTTGCATCGCGGCCTCGCTTGTCGCCGGCGGCGACTAAGTCGCACTCTCAGCCGTGCGGTCGTTTAAGTGGCCTCCGAGGGCGGGCGACCGCCTCGGCCGCTTCGACACGTCCATGACCGACCGCCGAGACAGCGGACGTATGGGTCTCATCGCCGAGTTCGACATCGACTGCGACGCGCTCCCGCTGACCGGGGTCGCGGCGGCGGTTCCGGAGGCGACGCTCGCGTTGGAACTCCAGTACAACCACGGCGAGCGGCCGATGTTCATCGTGACGGTCACCGGCGGGGCACACCGGGCACTCGAAACCGCCATCGACGACGCCGTCGACGTGGCCGACTGGACGCGAATCGGCGAGTCGGGCGAGACCCGCCGGTATCAGGCCGTCCCGGCGCTGACCTTCGAAGAACAGCTCGGTGACAGCCTCGACGACCTCGCCGGGCTGGAGGCCCTCGCCACCGCCGACGCCATCATCGAGCGCATCGAGGTCCGACGGGGTGGTTGGCGACAGACTGGTTGGTTCGCGGACCGCGACGCGTTCGGGCGGTTCGCATCGTTCTGGCGGCGGAACGCCGGCTTCGGGCTCCGGCGCCTCGCCCGCGACGGCGACCCCGAACCGCCGGGCGAGGGGCTCACCGACCGACAGGACGAGGCGCTCCGGACGGCGTACGAACTGGGCTACTTCGACATCCCCCGCGGGGCCACCCTGCGGGAGGTCGCCGACGAACTCGGCATCACCGCTTCTTCGACCTCCGAGCGACTCCGACGGGCGCAGACCCGGCTCATCGCCGAGACGGTGGCGACGACGTGGCCGCCGCTTCCGAACTGACGGGTCGACGAACCACTCGGGTCGGTTGCGCCCGAAGACCGACCTAACTGAGTCGGACGACGGCGCCCCGGCCGGCGAAGTAGACGCCGCCCTCGGCGACGCTCGGGCCGATGTCGAAGCGCTGGCGTTTGCCCGCCGCCAGCTCTTGTCGCGTGTTTCCGGTGGGGGCGTCGAGGACGGTTATCGCACCCCCGCTGTCGTCGTGCGTCGGGACGAACACGGTCCCCGCGCCGACGGCGATGCCGCTCGCGTAGCTTCCGGCGTAGTTTCGGTTGTCCCAGCAGCGGGTCCCGTCGGCCAACGCGAGCGTGACCAACCGGTCGTCGGTCGCGACGTACACCCGGCTGCCGTCGGTCGCGATGGTCTCGGGCCGCCTCGGTCGACTCTCGCCGCCCGCCCGCTGCGGTTCGAGTCGATAGCGCCAGCGCTCCGCGCCCGTCTCGGCGTCGAGTCCGAGCACGCTCCCGGCACCGGTCCCGACGAGGACGGTTCCCTCGACCACCGAGACGTTGCACGCGATTCGGGCGCTCGTCTTCGCGCGCCAGCGCTCCGTCCCGTCGGCCGTCGCCAGCGCCCGGACGTAGGTGTCGTCGCCGGCGGTGTAGACGGTGTCGCCGGCGACGGCGGGCGTCGAGTCGGAGGGGAATCCGGTCGCGGCCCGCCAGCGGGTCTCGCCGGTCGAACGCGACAGCGCGTGAGTCGCGACGCCCGCTTGGACGTAGACGGTGTCGCCCGCGACGATGGGGCTCGCGCCGAAGATGCCGCCGCCGAGTCCCTCCCGCTTCCAGCGTCGGTCACCCGTCGCCGCGTCGAAGGCGTGGGTCTCCTCGCGGGTCACGACGACGAGCGTTCCGTCGCCGACTGCGGGCGCGGGCTCGGGGTCGGTGAGCGGTCTGGTCCACGTTCGCTCGCCCGTGTCGGCGTCGACCGCGGAGAGTTCGTCGTCCATGTCGTGGACGTAGACGGTGCCGTCGGCGACGACCGGGACGTGGTGGCCCACGTAGGTCTCCACGGGCACCGTCCAATCGACGGCGAGGTCGCCCTCGGGGACGGCCTCGGACGCGACGGCCCCGGTGTTCGTCGTCGGACCCATCACGCCGCGCCAGTCCGCGGTCGCCGGCTCGACGGGGTCGTACTCGGGGCACTCCCCGCTCGTCGGGTTGTGCTCCGACCGCGTTCCGAGACAGCCCGCCGCGCCGACGGCGGCGGCGCTTCCGAGACTCGCCAAGAGTCGACGCCGAGTCGGTCGCTGGCCGGTGTCGGTCATGCGACCTTCACCACCCCGTGGTGCGCGTGGGTCAGATACATCGCTTCCTCGGTGATGACCGGCGACGCCATCGGTCGCCTGTAGTACGGTTCGGCGAAGTAGTTCCCCGACTGGAGCCACTCGTCGGCGTCGCCGCCCCACAGCCGCGTCCCGTCGGCGGCGTCGACGGCTCCGGTTCGGAGGTAGACTCGCCCGTCGGCGACGGGCGGGCGAGCGAGATACGGGAGCTCCGTCGGGTCGCGGTCGTGGCTCGGCGGCGCTTCGTTCACCACGCGCCAGCGCTCGACGCCATCGGTCCGGGAGAGCGCGTAGAGGTTCTTCGCGCCGACGTAGACTCGCTCGCCGTCGACCGTCGGCGGGCCGGCGGCCTCCGAGCCGGTCACGAACCGCCAGCGCTCCTTGCCGGTGTCGGCGTCGAGCGCGTAGACGGTTCCGCCGACGGTCGCGTACAGCGTGTCGTCGGTGACGGCGAGGCCGTTGGGCGACCGGCCGTACCGGCCGTCGAGCACCGTCCGCCAGCGCCGCCCGCCGCCGTGGTCGTAGCCGAGGACGACGACCGCCTCGCGCTCCCGCTCGAACGGCGTGAAGGCGGCGTAGACGCCGCGGTCGTCGGCGACGGGCATCGTCGTCTCGACCGGCTCGTCCGGGCCGACGAGGAGTTCGAGCGCCCCCGGCCGGTCGGCGGTCCACAACCGGTTCCCGTCGCTTCCGACGGCGTGCAGGCGGCCGTTCCCGCTTTCGACGTACAGTCTGTTCCCGTACGCCGTCGGGGTTCCCAGCCGGCCGCCGAGGTCCGCGGTCCACTCGCTCGACCCGTCTCTTCCGACGGCGTGGAGGGTGCCGTCGTAGCCTCCGACGACGACGATTCCCGGGTCGTCGCCGACGACCGCGGGGCCGCCGCTGAGCCCGTCCGGGAAGCCTTCGACCCACCGGACCGACCCGGACTCGGCGTCAATCGCGGCCAGCGGGCTGGTGAAGTCGTCCGGCCTGTAATAGTGGGTAGCGAGTCCGGTGACGTAGACGGCCCCGTCGGCGACGACCGGCGGGGCGAGCGCGCCGTAGAGCGGCGGGTCGAGGCTCCCCCGCGAGACGCTCCACGAGACGGTTCCCTCGTGCGGGCCGGCCGGTGCGTGGCCCGTCGCCTGCGGGTCGTAGCCGGTGGTCGGCCACGCCGTCGTCGGCGCGTCGAACGTCGCGTCCGGAGACGGTGGTGAGCCACCGCACCCGGCGACCCCGCCCGCGAGCGCGACTCCGCCGGCGGCCAGTACCTCGCGTCTGGAGAGCATACGACCGCCGTCTCGGCGCGGGATAAAAACCTTCGTGGCTCCTCGCTCGAAGGGTTCGCCGGCCGCGGCCGGTCGCGCCGCCGTCGAAACCAACAGGAGTATTATCAGCCGGACCACACGTCCTCGCTGATGCCCTCCTATTCGAGACGCGACGCGCTGAAGGCTCTCCCGGCGCTCGCCGCTGGCCTCGCCGGCTGTGCGAGCCTCACGGGCCGCGACGACTCGCTTCCGATGCCGACCGCGTGGACGGCGGGCGTTCGGACTCCGACCCGCGCCCTGCGCCCGCCGTCCGGCCCCCTGCTCGTCGGAACCGGGAGCCCGTTTCACGCCGACCCGATGGTGTCCGCGCTCGACCCCGAGACCGGCGAGGAGCGCTGGGCGGTGACCGGCCGGAAGGGCTACCGCTCTCCCCTCGGCGTCGACGACCGGAACGCGTACCTGTTCTCGAAGGCGGGACGGGCCACGGCGGTCGATTACGAGGCGGGCGAGCGAGCATGGAACATCGGGCTGACGGGCGTCGGTAGCGCCGACCCGGGCGTCGTTCAGTACCCGCCGGTCGTCGCCGACGACACCGTCGTCTTCCCCATCTCGGGCACGGAAAACGACGTGGTGGACCGACTGCTCGGGCTGTCCCGCGAGGACGGCGAGCGGCGTTTTCGCGCCGAACTTCCGGCGTCGCTGGCCGGCGCGCCCGCGTCCGCACCCGCCGGAGGCGGCTCCCAAGCCGGCGTCGTCGCGCCCATTCTGGACGGAACAGTCCGCCGGTTCGCCACGGATGAGTCCGAATCGTGGCGCGCCGACGTGGGGGCGTCCCCGTCGTCGGTGGCGGTCGCCGGCGACACCGCCTTCGTCGGGAGCGCGACCGAGGAACTGTTGGCGCTCGACGCGGCGACCGGCGAGCTTCGGTGGCGCGGGTCGCTCCGAAACACCGTGTTCGCCCGGCCGCTCGTCTCCGACGGCCGCGTGTACGTCGGCGGCGCGGACTACTTCCTGTACGCCTTCGACGCCGAGACGGGAACCCGACTGTGGCGGCGCGAACTGGCCGGCCCCGTGACCTGCGGACCGACCCGCGTCGGCGACCGACTGGTGACCGTCGTGGGGTCGGACCTCCTCGTCCGGGGGCACAGCGGGACCGTCCCGTTCGAACCGACCGCGCTGTACGTCCACGCGACCGACGGCACCCTCCTCGGCGAGTACCGGTTCGAGGGCTACCTCGACGGCGGCACGGTGAACTGGGTCGTCGCCGCGGGCGACGGCGTCTACGTCGGACAGGAGTGGCAACTCGCTCGCCTCGACGCGGAGGTGCTCGATGCCGAGTGAGCGTCCGGAGCGGACGGGTTCGGCCGGAAGCCGGGAGCAAACCGTCACCCGCCGCGAGGTGCTCGGGACGCTCGCGGCCGTCGGCTCGCTCTCCGTCGCCGGCTGTAGCTCGATTCCCGGACTCGGCGGGAGACGACCGGTCTGGCGACGCGATATCGACGGGGCGTTCATGGCCGGCCCGCCCGCCGTCACCGACGAACTGGTCCTCGCCGGGATGCAGGACAAGGCGTTGTACGGCCTGCGGCGCGAGGATGGGTCGACCGCCGTCCGGTTCGAGACCGGCGGCCCGATAGAGACGCGACCCGTCGCCCCGCCGTCCGGCGGCCCGTACCACGTCCACAGCACCGACGGCGACCTCTACGCCGTCGATTCCTCGGGCGACGAACTGTGGCGCGACGAGGGCACGGCCCATCGAGCGAGACTCGTCCGCACCGAGTCGCTCGTCGCCGAACTCGATTTCGCCGGCCCCGAGAACACGCTCACCGGATACGACCCACAGACTGGCGACCGACGCTTCCAACGGGCGGTTTCGTCGTACTCCCTCGACGGTGTCGCCGACGACTCGGTCGTGGTTCGCGTGCCGGTGAGCGAGACTGAATCGCGCGTCGTCTCGCTCTCGCCGGCGGACGGGAGCGTCCGGTGGCGGACCGAATCCCAGCCGCGGCACCCCGCGGTCGTCGCGGACTCCCGACTCGCCGTCGCCGTGTGGGACGGGACGCTGGTGGCCTACGAACCGTCGAACGGGAGCGTTCGCTGGCGAACCTCTGTCAGCAGCCCCGGGCGCACGATGGTCCTCGGGTCGCAGTTGTACCTTTCCCACGACCGACCGGACGGGCACGCGGAACTGCTCGCGTTCGACCGGAAGACGGGCGAGAAGCGGTGGGCGAATCCCGTGGGCTATCAGATCCGGTCGGTCGAGGCCACGGACGACGCGGTGTTCGTCGGGAGCCGCGTCGACGACCCCGACGGCGGGATTCTCGGCCGAGTCGACTGCTTCGGCCTCGACGGCACGCGGCGGTGGCAGACCGTAACCGGACTCCCGTCGCTGGACTCGCTCGCCGTCACGGGCTCCCGCGTCGTCGCCGGCTGGGACCGGGGCTTCGAGGTGCTTTCCCGGGAGTCGGGCCAGACGCGGTGGTCGTACGAACCAGACTCGCACAGCCGACTCTCTCTCCGCGTCGAGCCGTCGTCGGTGTTCGTCTCGTACGTCGACGACGGCGCAGTCGCGCGGTTCCCGCTGGAGTGACCGCGAGGACGACGCGGCTCGTTGCCTCGCGTCGCTTCGACTCGACTACGCGGCCACCGCGGCACGCCGGTAGTGGATGAGTGCCGTCGCACCGGCGACCAGCCCAACAGCGATAGTCACGCCGTGGAACGCCACCGGAGGGACCGCCTCGACGACCCCAGCCGAGGACGTGGCGACCAGCGTTGTTCGGACGGCGTCGAGCCCCACTTCGGCCGCGAGAAGTGGCGCGAGCAGGAACGTTGCTCCGACCTCCGCGCTCCACCTCGTCGGGTTTCGGTCGCGGCGTCTCGCGTGTCGATACGTCGCGGCCGCGGTCACACTCCCAAGGAGCGCCGCCGCGGCAAGCGTAATCGGGCTCACGGTTCTGTCGTCGCTCCGCGAAAATGTAGTCTTTTTGTCTGTTCTGTTCGGTGTCGACGACGCGGTCTCCCACCAACTTATTGACGTACCGAGGAGATACTTCGCTAACGAGGCACACGAACCGATGGACGACACACGTCACGCGCCCCCGCTGGAGCGCCTCGTCGAATCAGCCGAAAACCGCGCCTACGAGGCGGTGAGCGGGGCGCTCGGGGAGCTCCGAACGGCGTCGACCGAGGACCGAAAACGGGCGCTCCGAGAGCTTCGGCGCCTCGCCGACGACCGGCCGACCGCGTTCGAGTCGGTCCTCCCCGCCGTCACGCCCTTTCTCACCGACGACGACCGCGCCGTCCGTCTGTTGACCGCGAAGGCGCTCGTCGCGGTCGCGGAGGCCGCTCCCGACGCGGTCGCTCCCGCCGTTCCGTCGCTCGCCGAGCGACTCGCCGACGAGGACGAGTTCTACTACGTCCGCGCCCGGTCGGCCGAGGCGCTGGGCTACGTCGCGCTCGAACACCCCGACGCGGTCGCCTCGCCGGAGGTGCTCGCGGACCTCCGCGTCGGTCTCTCGTTCGACGAACCCGAGGTGAAACAGAAGCTGGCGAAGGCGCTCGAATGCGTGGCGCTCGGCGACCCCGGTCGACTTCGCCACCGCGTCTCGGCGCTCGCCGAACACCTCGACGACCGGGACGAACTCGTCCGCTATCACCTCTGTACGGCGGTGGCGGTCGTCGGCTGCGACGCGCCGGATTCGCTCGCCGAGGCTCGGACGGCGCTCTCGGCACGGCTCGCCGACGAGAACGCCTTCGTCCGGGGCCGCGCCGCCGAAGCGCTCGGACTGTCAGTCCGCGGGGGCGGCGAGGCGGTTCGGGTACCGGATTCGGTGCTCGACGCGGAATCCGACGAGGCGGCCGAGTTCGTCGCCGAACGGGTCCGCTTTCTCCGGGCGGCGTCGGAGGGAGAATCACTGGAGTCACCGGCCGAAGGCGTTGGGTCGCTGGCCGGCGTTCGGGGCACGACCGACGACGCGGTCGACGAGATTACGTCGCCAGACGCCGACGGGAAGTGCCCCCACTGCGGCGTCGACCTCCCCGAGGGCGCGCCGCCGATGTGTCCGAGCTGTGGCGCTCCGTACTGAGCGAGCGCGCGATTACTTCCGGTAGCCTCCGGGAGTTACTGCGTCTCGCCGTCGCCGACGGCGAGGTTGCCGGGTCGCTTCAGTCGTCTGCGTCGGCCGTCGTCTCGGTCTCTAACTCGGCTGAAACGGGGGGAAGGCCGTGGGCGAGCGCGCCGCCCGACGCCGTATCGAAGAGGTGGACGTTCCCCCGGTCTATCACCACTTCGACGTCCGTGTCTTCTCGAATCGTCGAGTCGGGCTCAACGCTCATCAGCAACTGGTCATCAGCCCCTGACTGGTCCATCGAGGTTCGGCCTTCGCCCAACAGCATGTACGCGAATATCTCGTCGCCCATCGGTTCGAGAATATCGACGCGCTCGATATGGCGTGGTCCCCCGACGAGGGTATCTACGCGCTCCGATTAGACGACGGTGACGGTAACTTGGACGACCGAGTCGACAGCACTACTTTCTCGCTCGTCGACGCCTATCTCGCCTACCGGGCCATCGAGGACATCGGCGAAACGCGACTGCGGCGGCTCGAGCGCCATCTCCACACCGCGTTCTCCAGGCTCTGGAAAGAGACCGACGACATCTCCGGACTCACGCGATTCGAGGGCGATACGTGGCGGCGGCGGGGGCAGGGAAGCGAGAAGGTTTGGACCGTCTCGACGGGCTGGGGCGCGTACGCGGCCGAGAAGTCGATTCGGCTCTTCTCGTCGACCGACGAATACGACCCCGAAAAATGGGCGGACCGGTTGTTCGACGAAATTGACCTCGACGGCAGTCTGTGCCTTCCATCGGGGTACCTCCCGGAGCAGTTCTTCGACACCGGCGCGCCGGACAGCGCGACGCCGTTGGGTTGGTCCCACGCCATTCGACTGGCCACGCACGCGTCCCGTGTCACCCGAGGTGCCCGCACCGAGTAGGGTTGTTACACTCGAACAACGGAGTTCGAGGCGGTCACGCGCCGGACAGCACCCTGTCTGTACTCCCATACTAAGGTTTATCCCCCGCCTTGGCCGAACACTTGGGTATGGTGGAAGACGAGGTGGTGGACAGCCTCATGCGGATCGGGCTCTCGGACAAGGAGTCGCGAGCATACGTGACGATACTCCGTAACGGGGCGACGACAATCCGGGTCGTCTCCGAAGAGGCTGACATCTCTAAGAGTTACGCGTACGATATCGTCGGAAAACTCGAGGAGCGCGACCTCATTGAAATCGACGACCACGTCCAACCGACGCAGTTACGAGCGATTCCGCCCGCAGAGGGTATCGACAATCTCGTTTCTCAACTACAGACCGTCGAGTCCCAGTTAGAGGACCTGTTTGACTCCGAGAGCTACGAACAGCAGAAGTTCAGTATCATCAAATCTCGACGGACGATACTCGCTCAGCTCAACAAGCTGATCGACGCCGCTGAATCCGAACTCGTTCTCGCACTTCCCGCATCGGTTCTTCATCGGGTCGAAGACTCGCTCAGAGATGCCCAGAGCCGGGGAGTATTTTGTATGCTTCTCGTCACGGAGTACGACGGCACGAGTTCGATCGACGGTGCGACCGCGAGTATCATCCAGACGTGGAGCGCCCCGGCACCAGTAACGCTGACCGTTGACCGGGGTGACGGTATCATCGCCTCGGCAGATGCGATACTGAACTCGAACTCGGATGAGTACGCCATCTATCACGCCGAGGAGCATATCGTCTCCTCGTTGTTCGACTCGTTTATCGCCAACTACTGGCCGATGGGCGAGCAGGTGCACGTCGGGTCGAAAAGCCAACTGCCGGCGACGTTCACGAGCTTCCGCCACGCGGTGTTCGACGCGACGCTACATCTGATGGACGGAGCTGTCGTCACGGCCGAGATGGACATCCGTCCCACCCAGAGTAACGCGGCGTTCGAGACGACTACTGGGACGATCGTGGCGGTGAAACAGAGCCTCGTCCGGCCCTTCTCGAACGACTTTCCGACTCAGGAGTCGTTCGTCGTTGAGACGTCTGACGACACGTTTACCGTCGGCGGCTCGAAGGCGTTCTTGGAGGACTTCGAGGCCCGACGCGTCGTCTTCCGGTCGGTCAGCGATACAGAACAGGAATAGCGTTTCCTGCACGTACTCACCGACCAGTCGCAGTGGACTGCCCCGCGTGGGACTCCTCGATTATCCTTCCGTCGGCTCGAGCCGACCTCCTTCGACGTCACTCGATTAGCACTAACGTCCGGTTTGCTCGTCCACGAACGAGACTCACCCTTCAGAACGCAGCTTTGACGCCGGCTGCTCCGCCGTCGGACTCCGGGACTGGTACTTATCTCACTCGCCTCGAAACACCCCCGTATGAGTAACAGCTCGCTTGGCCAACGGCCCGATTTCCAGGACCTGTTCGACCAGCTTGATGGGGTCGCGCTTTGGACGGTATCCGCGCCCGGCGAGTTCGACTACATTAGCGCTGGCTTCGAAGACATCTGGGGGATTCCACCCGAGGCGGTCATGGACGACATCGCGCTGTTGCTCGACGCCATCCATCCCGAGGACCGCGACCGGGTGCGACAGAATATCGAGGCCTCAGCCCAAGGGGCCCACGACGAGGCGTACGAGGGCCGCGTCGTTCGACCCGATGGGTCGATTCGCTGGGTGCTGACGCGGCAGGTGCTCCTCCGCGATGACGACGGTGACGTCTCGGAGGTCGTCGGCGTCTGTACGGACATCACGGAGCAGAAACGCCGGGAGCGAGAACTCGAACTGCTGAACCGAATCGTCCGCCACGATATCCGCAACGATATGGGGGTCGTACTCGGGTGGGCGGAGATGCTCGAAGACCACGTCGATGATGACAGGAGCGAGTACCTCCAGAAAATCCTCGACAGCGGTGAGCACGTCGTCGAACTGACCGAGGTCGCACGCGACTACGTGGAGACGATTGCATCGAACGAGAGTGTCACTATCGCGTCGGTACCGATTCGCTCGATTCTCGAAACCGAGCTATCGATTCGCAGGGAGTCTTTCCCGGAGGCCACGTTCGTGGTCGAGGGAACGCTCCCCGACGTCGAGGTCGCCGGAAATAGCATGCTCAGTTCGGTGTTTCGGAACCTCCTGAACAACGCCGTCCAACACAACGACAAGGACGCGCCTCGCGTCGAGATCTCGTGTACGGCCCGAGACGACGACGTCGAGGTTCGAATCGCCGACAACGGGCCGGGCATCCCGGACGACAGGAAAGAACTCGCGTTCGGAAAAGGTGACCGAGGTCTCGGGAGCCCCGGCACGGGTATCGGACTCTACCTCGTCGACACCCTGGTCACGCAGTACGGCGGTTCGGTCCGGGTCGAAGACAACGAACCGACGGGTGCTGTCTTCGTCGTCGAACTCCCGTGCACCGACTGACTCGACCGCGGTTTCTGTGGTACAGTACGACATCGCCGTTGAGTGGGGGCGCCGCGCGACGTCGCCGGTGAGGCAGGAGAATTCGGTGACGTGTTAGAGATTCACTCGCCGCCGAGACGCGCCGGTGGGACGACGCCCGGCCGGCCGAGTCGGAAGCGGTCGCCGACTTCGACCTCCTCGATCACGTGCGGGTACTCGAACGTCGTCGCGGCCTTCGAGAGCGCGCCGGGGTCCGCGTGAATCGACCGCCAGCGCCGCCAGTGCTCGGGAATCAGGCGGTCGATGCCGAGCGCGTTCGTGGCCTCGATGATTTCGTCCGCGTCGTTGTAGAGCTTGCGCGTGATGACCTCGCCGTCTTGGACGACGCGGGCGTCGGTTCCGTAGGAGAGCATCCCGAGGTCGATGTCGAACTCCGCACCGATCTCGTGGAACGCCTCGCAGGGCCGGTTGTCGCCGCCGTGGAAGATGGTTCCCGTCTCGTGCTCGATAACGTACGTCACCGTGCCGGTCGCGTCCGGGTCGTACCCGCCTCTGACGTGGACGGTGAGGTCGCCGACCTCGTAGCTGTCGCCGGGTTCGACGGCCGTCCGCTTGTCCTCGTCGATCGCGCTCACGTCGAAGTTCTCGTAGCACTCGACGGGCGCGTGGACGTCGCCGCCGTGGTCGAGAAGCGGGCCGAACGAGGGCGGCCAGAAGTGGTCGCGGTGGTCGTGGGTGCAGAAGACCGCGTCGCAGGCGTCCGCCCACTGCGGCTCCATCGGCACCGGCGACATCCGAGCGACGTACTCGCGGTCCCGCTCGGTACTGAAGTAGGGGTCGATGTAGATGGCGGTCTCCGGCGTCCGTATCGCCCAGCCGGCGACGCCGAGATACCACAGCGAGACTCCCTCCTCGACGTCGACGCCGTTGAGTTCCTCCCGGGCCCACCATTCGCCCCAATCGCTCGTAATCGTCATCGTACGCTCCGCGCCGCGCTGCCGGATTCGCCGTGATAGTACATGTGACAGCGGTCCGCACGGGGCCTGTAAAAGCTTCCGGCGTGGGGCTCAGTCGTCGACATCAGCGAACGTGACTCCCGTAATCTCGAATCGTGCCCCGCCGGCGTCAGAGTCGGCGACGCTAACGTCCCATCCGTGGGCCTCGGCGACCTGCTTGACGATTGCGAGCCCGAATCCGGTACCCGTACGCGAGGTTGTGCGGCCGGCTTCGAAGATGGTGTCGCGGCGCTCGGCTGGGATGCCGACACCGTCGTCCTCGACGTAGAAGCCGTCCGGAAGTTCACCAACTGTCACCGCCACGCCGTCTCCACCGTGTTCGATGCTGTTCCTGACGAGGTTCTCGACGAGCTGTTGGAGCCGACTTCGGTCAGCGATGACCGTCGCCGTCACGTCCGTCTGGAGTTCAGCGCCGGCCGTTTCGATGGTCTCCCAGCAGTCGGAGACGAGCGGACCCAAGGACACCGGTTCCAGTTCACCGACGTTGTCGCCCTTTCGGGCGAGCGTGAGCAGGTCTTCGATGAGGTCGTCGATGCGGTTCAACGCCCGCGCGGCGGTCGCAAGACGGTCGCTTTCGTGGTCTTGGCGGGCCAGTTCCACGTTCCCAGCAGCCACGTTCAGCGGGTTCCGGAGGTCGTGGCTGACGACGCTCGCAAACTCGCTCAGCCGCTCGTTTTGGCGCTGGAGCTGTTGCTCTCGCTTTCGCTGTTCGGTCGTGTCGCGATACATCCAGAGGTGGCCGGTCCCCTCGGGGAGTTCGATCGGTTCGTAGCTTCGGTTGAGCGTCCGACCGTTCGTCAGAGCGACTGTCTCGTTGTGGATCGACTCTGTCCCGGCGATCAGTTCGTCGACGCGCTCGACGAAGCCCTCCGAGTCAACCGCGAGTTCGCTGGCCATCTGCGCCAGTTCCCGACAGTCTGCGCCGATGAGTTCCGTCGACGGTTCCGAGACATCGAACAGTTCGAGCAGTCGCTCGTTAATGGCGAGGACGGTTCGGTCGCTGTTTTCGGCGAGGACGCCGACCGGGAGCGACCGAATGAGCGTCGAGAGCAGGGCGTTGGTCCGTTCGAGTTCGTCCTCACGGTGGGTTCGTTCGGTCACGTCCTGGAACAACGAGATGATGCCGACGACCGCACCGTCGTCGTTAGTGATGGTTCGGTTGTGCCACTCACAGCGGATGTGTTCGCCGTCCTTTCGGACGTTCTCGTCGATGCTGTGGTAGCCGCCCTCCGCGACTGCAAGCTGGTCTGTCACGGCGTCGACGTTGTCGTAACTATCGTCCGCGACGATGAGTTCCCAGCTGTGGCCGCGGAGTTCCGCTTCGGTATAGCCCAGAATCTCCTCGCCGCGCTCGTTGAGCCCGACGATTTGGAAGTCGCTGTCGTACTCGAGGACGCCGAGCGGAGACTGTTCGATGAACAGGGAGAGGCGTTGTTCGCTCGTCTCGAGCGCGCGCTGTGAGCGGTACTGCTCGACCGCGTTTTCGATACGGTTGGCGAGTACGGTGTACTGGCTGGTCCCGTGTTCCTTCTGGAGGTACTCGGTGACGCCCGCGGAGATTGCGTCGCTCGCGACCTCCTCGCTTCCCTTGCCAGTAAAGAGGATGAAGGGGAGGTCCGGCGCGTCCTCGCGGAGGGCTTCGAGGAAATCCAATCCGTCGCGCTCGGGCATGTCGTAGTCCGAGACGACGCAGTCGAACTCCGTGTCTGCCACGCGGTCGAGCCCCTCGGCGACCGAGGTGGCCGTCTCGACCCGGAACCGGTCGTGTTCCCGTTCGAGGAACGTCGCCGTTAGTTCGGTGAAGTCCTCGTCGTCGTCGACGTACAAGACGACCACCTCGTCCACTAACTCGCTCATATCTATCCCGCTTGAATGTTCGCTAAGTAGATACTTAAGGGTGGGCGCGGTCGGAGGAACACGACTCTCCCGTGTCGGAGTAGTTGACCTCCACGCTCAGCGTGACCCGACGAGTCCCAAGAGGGTGATGAGCGCCCGGACATCGAGAAGTGGAACGCAAGTAAACTAGTGTCATTTCACCTCGCTTTTCACGACCGCCAGTAGGACGGCGTCAGTAACACCAGCACCGGAATGATTTCGATCCGACCGACCCACATGAGGAAGGTCATCACGATCTTCGTCGACTGCGGGAACGGCTCGTAGCTCTCGAGTGGTCCCGCGATTCCGAACGCCGGCCCGACATTGAAGAACGTGGCTGCCGCAGCGCTCATGGCCTCGAATTCGGTGACTGACAGCTGTACTCGGGATGCGTCGACGACGACGAAGATTGTCGCGACGATGAAGAACACGAGACTAACCAGTGTGTAGGCGTAGATGTCCCGAACCGTCTCTTCGTCGACGACGTTCCCACTGTGGCGGACTGGTCGGACCGCGCTCGGATTCGAGGCGGTAAACAGGTCTCGACTGAACGCTTTCACAACGACGAGCCACCGGAGCGTCTTGATCGAACAGGTCGTACTACCGGCCATCCCACCGATGAACATACAGACGAACAGGAGATGTTTGGCCGCTGCCGACCAGAGGTTGAAATCCGTACTCGCGTAACCTGTCGTCGTCATTATCGAAACGACCTGAAAGAGTGCGTGCCGAGCTATCTGTTCGAGGCTTGTATAGGGAGCACCGTCAACCAACAACACCCCCCCGACACCGACCGTGAAGAACCCGAGCAGTCCGACGTAAAAGCGGAATTCGTCACTATTGCGGAGTCGGTCGAAGTTCCCCTGAAAGGCGAAGTACAGTAGAATGAAACTCGTGGCACCGATTGCCATGAACGGGATAATCGCCCACTGAACGGCGGGCGAGAAGGCAGCGATGCTGTCGCCACGGGGTGAAAAGCCACTCGTCGAGATGGTCGTAAACGCATGCGCTACAGCGTCGTACAGCGTCATCTCCGGCGCGTATCCGATCAAATGGAGTCCGTAGAGAACTGCCACCTGGAGCCCGGTCAGGCCGATATAGATCTTCCAGAGAAGGGCTGCTGTTTCCGAAATTCGGGGTGTGAGCTTGTTGACGTCCTGAATCTGGGTTTCGGTCTCCATGAGCTGTGCACCGCCGACGGACAGTTGGGAGAGGACAGCCGTCGCCAGAACGAGAATACCGAGTCCACCGAGCCATTGCAGGACCGCTCGCCACATGAGGATGGCCCGTGAGTGGCGTTCGAAATCCACGATGACCGTTGCTCCGGTCGTCGTGATTCCGCTCATACTCTCGAATAGGGCGTTCACCGGCGTTACAAGCATTCCCTCGCCGGCAAGAACAAATGGGACCGCACCGACGAGCGCAATGCTCAACCACGTCAGCGAGACCATCAGAAACGCTTCCCGCGCTCGGAGGTCACGCTTGTCGGTGAGCTGTTCGAGCCCGACCCCGAGGAGTGCTGTCCCAAGTATCGGGAAGATGAACGGGAGCAGCGCCGTTCCGTCGTAGAGGGCGATTCCAAGCGGAAGGAGGAGTGGTACCCACAGCCATTTGAGAATCGTCCCGACCAGTCGACAGCTAACCCGCCAATCGACGCGAATTCTCATACGAGCTCCATAACGCGAGAGAGGACGTCTGCGGCTACGAAGAGAACGACGTGGTCACCTGCGTTGATGACGGTCCCGCCACGGGGAACGATGAACTCCTGATCGCGAGTGATCGCACCGATAACCACATCGGATGGAAGCTCAGCAACGCTCTCGTGGATGGGGCGTCCCGCGAGCACGCTTGCCTCGTCGACCTCGATCTCTAGCACTTCTGCCTGGCGACCTTCGATGAGCGAGAGGTTTTCGACCTGTCCCTCCTGTGTGAAGCGGACGATTTCCTCCGCGGTCGCTTCACGGGGGTTGATCGCGACGTCGGTTCCGACCGCTTCGAATAAGCTTGCGTACTGCCCTTGTTCGACGACGGCGACCGTACGAGCGACACCGATGTTCTTTGCGAGCAACGAGACCAAGAGATTCTTTTCGTCGCTGTCGGTCGCTGCGATGACTGCGTCCGCCCGGTCGATGTGTTCACCGACAAGGAAGTCCACGTCCGTCGCGTCGTGTACCATCACGATTGTTCCGGGAAGGTCTTCGGCGAGTTGACGGCCGCGATCCGCGTCTTGTTCGATCAGACGAGGTTCGAGGCCGCGCTCTTCGAGCAACCTAGCCGTGTGGTACCCGATGTCACTCCCACCAACGACGACGATATCACGAGCCTCATCTGAGGTTTCAGCTGAGGCAACAGTTTTCGAAAACGCTTGGACGCTCTCTGGACTGCCGATGACGATCACTCTGTTTCCGGCTTCGATTCGTGTCTGTCCACGGGCGATTACGACATCGCCCTCCTGAACTAGTGCTGCGAACGTGAGCGCATCGAACTTGTCCGCCTCTTCGACGGTCTGTCCTTCGATTTCACAATCTGCCGCCACCTCGAACTCGGCCATCTGGACGAGTCCACCGGCGAACGGGTCGACGTCGACGGCGGCCGGAAGCCCGACGACGCGGACGATATCGTTGGCCGTCAGTAGGTTCGTCGAGACCATGAAATCAACCCCGAACGCCCTCTCTGATCGCGTCCACGTATCGAGGAAGTTCGCGTTCCGGACCCGAGCAATAGTGAAGACATCGCCCGTTGTCTTCGCCGTCCCGCAGGTGACTAAGTTCGTCTCGTCGTCGTCCGTGCTGGCGATGAGCATATCTGCCTCGGCGATGCCTGCCTCTTCGAGTATTCTCAGCGAGGTCCCATCCCCTTTAATCGCCAATATATCACTCGAATACGTGAGGTCCTCGACTTTCTCTGGATCAATATCGATGACGATGACGTCGTGACTCTCAGCGAGACTGACCGCAATGTTCGCTCCGACTTCACCGGCCCCGACGACGATCACGCGCATGGCTGTCCTCTCGACGTAACCATTGGGATACCTAACGGATGGGGCCTACTAAAAGCCGTTCACGACATTTCGGGTCTGGTCTTCTGAGATGGAACATTCTTGGGTACTGTCCAGATAAGGAATGGGCGAGTAGTCTTGGTTGTGAGACACAATAGGCCTCTCACAAAAGTGAGTATCGACGTCGCGCTGTTCAAGCACCACGGGGCTGTTCCGGCAACTGTGTTTCTCCACGGAATGGCTCTGGTGAATCACTAGACGGCGGCGGATTCGGTCGTTAATTCAAAGGAGTTGAAATGGAAGACTGTCGATGCCTATGTCGAAAATCTCCCGCTTCACGACAAAAGCGGTCACGTTGGCTAAAAATGTTGTCGCCGACTACGCTCTCGTGTCGCTGCACTGTCTGCGGATTTACCTCGATGAGTCGTACCGCAACGCACTGGATCTGCTGAGCGAAATGCTGCATATTCTCGCCGAGATCGGCCTCGAAGAGGGCGATCTCCCTGATCACTCGACGCTCGTTAAGGCGTTTGATAAGTTTCAGATGAAGGTCTGGCGAGTGCTGCTGCGCCTGTCGGCGTTCACAAATCAAAGATTTGTGCGCACACGAAATCGCTATGGGATTTCGGGACGCAGCTGCACGACCTCTCGGGTCACGCCGCCATTGATGCCACGTTTTTCGACCGCGAAAACGCTAGCAAGCACTACTGCCGCCGCACGAATCACCGCGTTCAGACACTCAAAGCGACGGCTCTCGTCGATACGCAAACCCAAACTGTTCTCGACGTTCATTGCACGACCGAGAAAACCCACGACACACAGCTGGCAGGTCGCCTGCGCAACGCAGGCGACCTGCACAGCCTCGCCGCCGACAAAGGCTACGACTGGATACAGTTAGCGAAAAACTACGCGAAGAAGGCGTGAGACCGCTGATTAAACATCGCATCTTCCGGCCCATCGACCACGCGCATAACGCGCGGGTCGATGGACCTCGATACCGCCAGAGATCGATGTGTGATACCGTCTTCTCGTCGATTAAGCCACGCACGGCGATGCCGTGCGAGCGCGAACGTGGTACCGTGAATTTCGTGAACTCGTCTTGAAATGTGTCGTTCATAACACCAAGCGTGCCGCAACATAGCCAAATCAACCGCTGTATGGCGATTCACCAGAGCCGTGCCTTTCCGAAATTCACCCCCCCCCGACCCAGACGGTACCCGATAGTCACCACGAGATTCGCCTTCCCGGTCAGGAAATGGTGGTTTGAAGGAGTGACGTACTGACCCTTTCCGTTGGTTGTGTTAAATGGCCATTTTGCGATTTTCACGGCCTCACCGAACATCGATGCCACAAACGCGATGAGCCCCTGGAACATCTTGTATGTGATATAGTAACTATTGTCCATTAAATTTCGCTCTCGTAATAGTTTCTCAGTGGCCATCGGCGGTTCCACAGTTCTAAACAAAAGGTGGGCTGCCAACGAATGCCCAGCAAATGCCCCCGGTGACGTCCTATCAAAATATCTAATCGACATCTCAAGGATAGACGTAACCGCTAACTTGAAGACGGTCGTAGATCACTACAATCGTGCTGAGTGCCTCTAAACCACCAGCATTGGCGTGTTCCAGGATGCCCGGCCTGATACACGTCAGAGGGACCCCTCCCTCTTTCACTCCGAAGTAGAACCGTCATTGATTCTTGACTGAAGTCATAGCTCTGTCCGTAGATTCCTAAACTACCCCGAATTGGCGTTGGCGGCGTAATCGGGGTTCTCGTATCGGTGTTTCGATGGGAGTATCTTGCGTTTGGGCTACTGGTAGTCAGCGCGATCCTTGCTGCTTGAGACGATGGACTGGTTCGAGTGTGGTGTCCGCATTCTCCTTTGCCGCTGGGTTCGGGATTCACCTCGCTGGGATTGGGATTACTGGGGCTTCGCCAGGGCTATAGTAGTCGTTAGAAGTTGTTACTCACCTTTGGAACCGAAGGTTGCTCAAGAGCGATATCAATCACTGTTGTTAGCTCGTCAAGTGAGTCGAAGAACTGGTTACTCAGAGATGCTTGAAGCTGTCTCCAGCACTCCTCAACCGGGTTTAGATCCGGCGAGTCCGATGGAAGCGTCACGAATTCGAGGTCGTCACGGGCCGCTAGGTCCGTGACGGCCGACGCCTGGAAATACGGCGCTCCGTCCAGCACCACGAGCAAGCCATCTTCAAATTCTTTACATAGTTCCAAAATGAAATGTTTCGCGTGTTCAGCGGTGACGTACTCTTCGAATCGTGAGAAGAAGCGATCACCGTCCTCGGTGATCTCGCCCAGCAGACACGTCCAGTCGCGTTGACCAGAGAGTTCGACCGAGGGCGGCGTGCCGCGCGGAAATCACGCGGCACACGGCTCAACTTGTACCGATTTCTTGGTTTGGTTGATACAGACTACCGTGGCGTCCATCTTCCGCCGCTTTTTTAGTTCTTCGTAGAACGCTTTTGTTCGTCTTCGTCGGCTTCGGCGGCTGTACAGCGTGGTTTCTGATAGCTCAACCTTGCTTCTTTCAGTAACCGCCAACAGCTCGGAATTGAATACTCGACGTCGTAGGTTTCTTCGAGGAAATCTTGGGCAAGCGCCGGCGTCCACGCCGGCGCATCGATCCCAACTTCTTGAGGAGGTTCGTGGACGTTTTCTTGAAATCTGTTTTGCTATGTTTCTGCAAGCTTTCGCTTTCTCCTAGTTCATTTATCATCAGAAACGGCTTTCTCAAGCGGCTCGTCGGTGTCGAGTCGCTTGAGCCAACTGTAGACCGTCCGCCGCTGAACATCGTACCACTGGGCTAGCTCGGTCTGTGTGACACCGCTCTTGTACGTGATAGCTGCTAAGAGCCGTTGTGTCGGCTTCTTTCCGTCCACGTTGTCGAGAACGTCTTGCAATTCCTCGACGGAAATATCGTCGAGATGATTCATTATATCTTATAAGAGTCTTTGAGTAAAAATCTCTAACGGTTACTATAGGTTGGCTCCGTGATTTTCATGATACACGTCACTTGACTATTGTATTCAAATCTAGAAAAATTCTAGATAATAGTATTTTATTTACAAATTTCTTAATCAACAGAATTTAATACTGGTCTAGATTTGATATTGTTGAGAATTGGGCCTTGGGACAGGCCCGTAATATTCGACGTACATGTTCAAATCAAACGACAACGCTCCCAATACAGTCTCCAGTTCAAATCAAGAATCGACTCGGTTTGGTTCTGTTCGCCGCGTTATCGCGACGACTGCCATCTTGAGCGTAGTTTTGCTCGCACAACCTGCCGCAGCACAACAGGGTGTCATCTGCAGTGCAGACAAACTCCCCGAGATGATCGAGGGCTTCTTCCAGATAACCACTGCTCTCGGCATCATCGGTCTCGTCGTTGTCTGGCAGGCTGATTCCCTCGCCGAGGTATTCACGATGAGTCACGACCAAAAGAAGAGCCTCAAGCGCCACAAGCGTTCAGCGCTGAAGTCTGGACTCATCTTGTCCATACTCGGCCCTCTGTACACTGTTGCGGGGGGGATGATGGGACTCCCGCTCGCCCAGTGTGTCGACCTCGCACCCTGGTAACTCGGAGATTCACACTCTCGAGTTTCCCTAATGCGTACAGACGCGTGGTCCGTCGTGGTTGCTTGCCTCCTCGTAGTGAGTAGCATCGCGGGGCTCGTGACTGCAACCCCACCACGCCCAGGGACGGAAGACAACGGGCTGACCGAGAACGAGTCAGCGACGCTGTGGTCTCGTGACTCAGATGAGTACATGAACGAGACCGAGTACCGCCAGCGTTACGGCGAGGATCGAACTGCGATTCACCAACTCGCGAATGGCACGGACATCACGTTCACGCGTCCGCCCGCGACCGCAGCGACGTGGACACGCAATGATTTCGGTGACTTGGAAGCCGGTGGTTCACAGACGTCGCTGTACCCAGAACACGCCTCTCTCGAAGATGGCGTCTTCATTGAGGACGCACACGCGACACTCTTCGCTGTCCACCCGTCCACGCGAGGACACATCGAAGCAGGCGACACGCCACTCTACGTCGCCCCTGACGGCACTGTTCGTGGCTTCGTCGATTATCGTGTTCGCATCCCGAATGGGAGTCAATCGAACAACTCGGATGTCTCGTGGTCACTCGTCGACGATAAAATCACAGACGTTCGGCTGAAAGCAGGTGACGACGTCGTCGCTCAGTCTTCGGGAACTCATACGCCCGCACTCGACTATCAACTCGACGAGGCGTGGAGTACGACGCTCACACTCGAAGCGGACATCGAAGTGCGATTAGAGAAGACGACCGAGACATCAATCGGCAACCGAACCCAGACAGAAGTAACGTACCCAACTGAGACGATTACCGTCTCTGATTCAGTCGACGTCGAGGTCTACAATCTTCGAGCGTACTCCTACTACGCCAAGTATCCCAATGGTGACACTGGGGTTGCCATCTTCCAGTCACGGCCATGGCAAGGATACACGCTCACCGAGGATGGTGAGTCGAGTGTTCGTGGTGTCTGGCGGTTTTACACCGCTCGTGACCCTCGATGGGACTCTCTCGTCCGTGCAACTGAGTCGAACGAGACAGAAGTCTCATCAGATGCCCTTCCAGTGTATGTCCACGCGTATCCGTCACGAATTGGCCCACGGACTGAACCAATTCGTAATGGGCCGACGATAATCGATTCGTGGGGCCAAGAGCGCACGAGTCCACAGTCCACTATTGCAGACACCGTCTCAGTCGAAGTCGTCAACCAGTCGTACACGCCCACATACGGACTCGCCGTTCGGGCAGACGAAGTTGACCGTGACGCACTTCGTGTCGCTGGCATCGTCCGTGGCATCAACGCCACTCCTTCCGCCTCTGACGTTGGCGGTGGCCCAGAGCGTGAGCTCCGTGAAAGTCGGCTGACTGCAGAGGTGATCGACCGGACGAACGACCAAGCAACAATCCGAGTTGAGCTTCAGGACAACGAGACGGGTACACCGATTGACCTCACAGCTGACGAACGCCAGGTAACACTCAATGGCGAACCCGGTGGTGGGTACATCACGATTGCCGGCCAGCAAGTTCGAACGAACGAGTCTGGCGTTGCGGTCGTGACGGTCGATCAGCCGGGATTCTACACAGCACGTTACCACCCCAGTACGTGGCTTGTGGCTAACCCCGCGTACGTTTCCGACACGGCAACTGCGCGATGGCACCCACTCAGTACCCTCGATGGGTGGTTTGCGTTATTCGTTGAGGTCGGTTGGCAATTCATCCCGTTCGCAGTGATGTTCTACGCCGGAAAGCGCGTCCTCCGATTCTTCGGACCACGAGATGATTCTGAACGATATCCATGAAACGAGATCAATCATATTTCAATAGACGTACCGTCCTCCAAACCGCAGCAGGTCTCTCACTCGCTGGACTTGCTGGCTGTCTCAACGGCAGTGGTGAGACTGGTGATGGGACTACCACCGCGAATGACGGTTCTGAAGCCCAGGGTGTCCTGAACAGAGTCGCTGTCGAAGGGACCTCACTTGTTGTCGAACTTGGCTCTGAGGTTGAGGTCGACCAGGTCAATCTCATTCAACCGAATGGTGAGTTGTTCGGACGACGCGAGGTTGCTGCCGGCGTTCGACAGGTTTCATTCGAGATTGGGACTGCGTACGACCCCGGCGAATTCCGTGTGTTAGCGGTTCAGGGTGAGGATACTGTCGACGAGACGAGTCTAGAGATTCGCCCTGAGCTCGAAATCGTCGATGTCGGCCTCTTCAGAAACAACCCCGACAAGCCGTGGGATGAGGTCTATGGAGAGAGTAAAACTGACCGAAGAAAAGACAGTGAAGCGTTTGTTTCAATTCGAAATTCTGGAACTGGTCCTGATGCAGCAATCTCACTCCGGTTCCTGGGAGATGTTCCTAATCCGGCTGAGAACCCACGGAACGAGGGAATCTATGAGGCTGATGAGGTAGTCATCCCGGCTGGCAAGACCAGAGATGTGTACAGTAACTCTCTCCCATTTAGTGCACAGACCGGCGACGAGGGTATGGGTTGTAGTGTGGACACAGACACCGGTGAGTTCTCTGTTCATGTTGGAACACGAGTTTCTGGTGACGAGGTATCGGAGAACTTCGAAGTCAAATATTCTGGCTCGGAGACAATGATCGACTGCGAGGTCGAAATCAGTGTGATCTGACCATGGTTGACCTCATTGACGTTGTTTTAGAAGGATTCAAAGATGTCATCGAGTGGCTCACAGATTCATTCACCGAGGGAATCCAGACAGGTTACACTGCACTCTCTGCTGAGCTATTCGGTACGCCTACCCCACAGACAAACGGTGCGTTTGTGTTTGGCACCCCGTCAAACAGCCCGTGGATTCAGATTAGGGACGCGCTTGTTGGCGGCGAAATCATGCTCATTGCGCTGCTGCTGCTCGTGATGAGTGTCCAGGGTCGACACGTGATTCGTATCTTCAATATGGGGAGTACGTATGAAGCTCGAAAAACGAAAAAGAATGCCTGGACTGGTGCTGTTTTCATCATCTCGTGGTACTGGGTTGGTACAGTCTCTCTGTACCTTGTAGACGGATTTGCCATCGCTCTCGTTCCATCTCTTTCTAGCCTGTCGAGGGTACTCGGAGGATTCCTGAACACTGTCACTTTCAATCCCATATTAGGCCTCCTTCTTGCAGCACTCGGAGGTATCTCGATGTGGGCGATTGAGGCACTCTTTTTCATCCGCGAAATCTTGCTGTACGTCTACGTCTATGGGATGCCGATTGCCATCGCGCTCGGATACGGAAACATCCCCGTTCTCTCTGACATCGCGACTGGCTTCGCAAAACGGTTCGTTCCCTTAGTCGTCCTCCCACTCCCGGCAGCAGTCGTCTTCAAAGGCTACGACCTGCTATTCGCCAGCGGGACGTTCTCGCCAGCGACTGCCTTTCTGCAGTATCTCGTCGCCGTCTCACTCCCCGTTATCGCCCTCTACCTGACGTGGAAGACGTTCTCCTACGCAACTCCGCTGACCGCGAAAGCCATCGGAACGGCAAGCAGAGGTACTGTCGTCGTCAGTAGCGTGGCCGCTGGAGCATACCTTGGTGGCGCCGGAGTCGCCACAACCGCCGCTCGATGGGGCCCAAAGGCCGCTGCTGGCCATGCAATTGCACAGAAAGCGGCCGCCCGGACTGAAGGTGGCTCAGACACCCAGAACACACCCCAGTATCGTCGAACCGAGAACGACCCGCACAACTACAATTCCTAATTCATCATGTCGACAGATTCAGACGCAGCAGCACGCCGTATCATGGACCAATTCGGTGAGGAAAGCCGCATCCCATTCCTCAATGTCGAGGAAGGAGATGTCGGCGTCCTCATCGCCTTCCCACTCGTGGGGCTGTTCATCGCAGGGCTCATCGGAATCGACTCACTCTCACTCCCACTCATCGCTGGAGGGCTTGGCCTAGGGGCGGCCATCGTCTACGTCGCCCCCGACCACCTCAATGCGTGGACATGGGCGAAGGACATGTATCGGTATGCGAAGCGACCGAGTCGAACATTCAGCGCAGCCGAAGCCTCGGATAACTCTGCTCGAAATGATGGTGGTCTCGCGAACTACACACCCTTCACTCCTGACGAACGGACACAGGACCTCACCAATGTTGAACGGGCGTGGCCGGGTGCAGGTGCCATACAGCGAACGGACGGTGCGATGGAGGCGTTCATCGAAATCAACCCGGGGAACATGGATTTCGCCATGTCCGATGATTGGGCTGGACTGCAGGAAGCGGGGGCCGAATTCGCGAACAAGGAACTTGACTCGAAGCTCAAGTTCCACGCGACGACGCGGTCGTTCCCAGTCGAACAGTTGACTGAGAACATCGAACAGCGGCTTTCCGACGAAGACGTCTCTCGAAACCCAATCTTCCGTGAACTCCTCGAAGAATACCGCGAGCGACGCCCACGGGCGATGCGAGAACGTGGAACCCAACAGATACGCTTCTTTATCGGTGTCGAAGCGTCGCCACTCGAAGTCTATGACCGTTCCCACGACGAGCGAACCCCGGCAGAGAAACTGACCGAAATCCCTGTCATTGGATTCCTATTCAACCCGTTCGTTACCCGCCGCGAAGACCTCTCAGAAGCCGAACAACGCGCTCGTATGTTCGAAAAACTCGATAGCAAGATTGCTAGCATCGAGTCGGGGTTCATCCAGCAGGCCTCGGGATGGTCCGCTCGTCGACTCAGTACTGTCGAGTTGTTCGTGTTGACGATGGATTTCTGGAACGGCCACGAGCACGACTACGACAACCCCAAGCGAGTGATTCGAGACCAACCGATTATCGGGAGTTCTCGTCGGGAGGATGGTTTCGATGCGTAATCTCGCCCTCCAGACCGAGAGTGAACTCATCGGTCAGACCCTCGAATGGCTTCAACAACCGACGTCACCGGAGGGTGCGATGCTCTATGCCGCTGGGTTACTCACAGTCGGCCTTATCGGCATCCTCGCGTGGAAACGCCGTACTACCGAGGAAGAACCCGAAGTTGACTTCTCGGATGTGCTTGACGAGGAGACACTGGAAACGGGTCACGGCGAGGGGCAACTCCTCGATGACATCGCAGAATCACACAAGACGACGATTGCACCCGCCGCTGTCGAATGGGAAACCCGTGCAGCCCACGTCGGCGAGCAGTGGACAACGACGCTCTCCATTACCGACTACCCGGACTACCCGAACGACGGCTACCTCAGCGACCTGTTCCAGCTGACAGACGTCGAGTTCGACCTCACGGCACATATCCGACCAAAGAACCAGCAGCGTGCGCTGAACGAACTCCAAGACATCGCTGATGACCTCCAGGTCGACGCAGATCTCGAAAAGAGCGTTCGAAGTGGCTACCTCCAACAGCGTGCAAACCAAGCCGCTGCGACGTACAACGCTGTTGAGAGTGGAACCAGTGTCTTCGATCAGTCGCTCTTCGTTACCGTTCGCGCCGACACACGCGATGAACTTCGAGACGCCGTTCAGAGCGTGAAGAGTGCACTCCGTGATGAACCAGCCAGCCTCACGCCAAAGACGGCCATCTGTAAACAGGATTTGGCGATACAATCTGCAGCACCGATTGGCGACAACGTCTTTGGCCGAGAGTCAATCGCCCTTGGCGGAGCTGTAGGAGCCCTACTTGCATCGCCACACAACGCGACAATTCTCGAAGAAGGAGGCGTGGAGTTCGGAATCCACAAAGACACACACAGTCCGGTCGTCATCGACCCATTTGCTCGTGACAATGGCTATGCGATGTTCACGGTCGGGGACACCGGATCTGGGAAATCATTCGGCTCGAAGCAGAACTTCATCCGCTCTATCGAGCAGAGTAAGGACCGAATCGGGATCATCCTCGAACCTCTCAACAACTGGGCTGGTGTCGCCGAAGCACTCAGCGCGAAGCGCATTACGGTTGGTGGGACACTCGGGCTGAACCCCTTAGAGATTCGGCAGACACCAGAGCACGTCCAGCGAGCGATGGGTGAGGACGCGAGTCCGTTCAACGAGAAACTCGATGACGCGATGAGTTTCCTCACGAACTACTTCGCACTCCGTGGCATCTCTCTCGGTGACCGACGAACAACGCTCGAACTCGGTCTCAAGCGCTCGTATGAGCGACAAGGAATCACCGACGACATTGCCACACACGGGAATCCGAGTCCGACTGTCCGTGATATGATGGACGTCTTCGAGGAGATGGTGGAATCTCCCGAGGAGTTCGTCGTTCGGACTGACGCCGAAGCGAGTAAACTCCGTGATGACGCAACGTGGCTTCTCGATCAGCTCCGACCATTCGAAGACGAGGGTCGATATTCGAATCTCGGTAGAGCGTCGGACTTCAACATCCGTGACGAGAAGGTCATCTACCTTGATTTGGCCCAACAAGAGGGGAGCGTCAACAGCAGTACAGCGCTGACGATGCAACTCCTCATCTCGCTCGTCTACGAGCGGGCAAAAGAGACGGACAAGGAGGTTGTGTTCGTTATCGACGAAGCGCGGTACATCATGCAGGACGCGGCTAGTTTGGCCTTCTTGGAGACGGTGTTCCGTCACCACCGGCACCACAATCTCTCAATTCGGTTGGTCACACAGACGGTCGACGAGTTCTTCGAGCACGCCGAGTCCGAGGCCATCCTCGACCAGTGTGCAGTCAAGCAGTTCCACCATCTCGATGGGATGGACGAAACGTGGGCTAAGGAGTTCGGATTGAACTACGCCCAGATGCGCTTCGTCCAGGACGCGATTCCCGGGAACGAGGACGCAGGGTACTCTGAAGCACTCGTTGGTGTCGACGGTGAGTGGCGTGGAATCCGTGTCGAAGCGATGCCCAAAGAGAAACAGGTCATCGACTTCGACCCAACCGAGTCGTCTGCTGAGTCGCTTCCGGGTGCTGGGGGCGACACGGTTGACCCCGAGATACAGGCACTTCGTGAAGAGCTCCGAGACAGCTCTCTTTCGAGTGAACACACCACTGTTTCCGCTAAAACTGACGGTGGTTCTCAGGAGGTGTCCGAAGATGGAGCGTGAATATCTCCGTGTCACACCGACGTCTGAAGAACTCGGAACCAACGGTATCGTCGAGGTCCTCAGCAGTCTCCATAAACTATCGACGACCTCGGAGACTGGGCTGCTTGGCAAGTTGAATCCACTCAACTCCTCTGAGCCACCACGCTTCGAATTCCTCGCGATAAGTGAGGGTACGGATAGACCGGTTGAGTTCTACTACGGGGCAACTGAGCACCTCGATACACTCGAGTCGCGACTTCTGTCGATCTACCCGTCGACGTTCGACATCGAGCGTACGGAACTGGATCCTGCACATAAACTCATCCCCGAACAGGAGTACACCCGCGAAGAATTCGAGGAAGCACTGGAAGCCGGGAAGCTATGGGATGAATTCGACGGGCGTGATGAGGATAGTGACTCGGCAGAGTCTGAAAGACACGATCCCGAATCTGACTCAGTACCAATTCATGCCCGCCCATCGATAGAGCAACTCCAACCAGTCGGCGTCCAGTGGCGGGGGACTGCCGAACGGAAGCGGGATTGGATGACGACGCTCGTTCCGTTCACGAAGGCGACTACGGGTGAGGATGTAGGTGCTGAAATCACGATTACGCCGTTAGCGACACTTATCGACCACTTGAGCGACTTCGAATATCCAATCGGATTCCAGGTTGTCTTCCAGCGGAATCCTGAATGGAAAGCAGACGCCGAACTGCGCGTCGAAGACCTCAAAGATGGGCGAGATACATTCGGACAACGGTACATCGGCCCGATTTTCGAATTCGACGATTACGAACACGAAGACAGACGTCGTCGTCGAGAACGCAACCTACCAGACAGCGTCCAAGACCGTATTGACCGAATTACTGCGAAGCGTCCAAAGCAGACCTATTCAGTCAACCTTCGGACGGTCGCTGTTCCACCAACTGACGCTGATACCGATGACGTGGCTTCGAAAGTCGGGTCAATTCTCCCAGTGTTCGACCCACTGGACGGGCCGTTCTACGGCCTCGATGGACAGCGAATCAACGAACAGGGGTGGCGTCAGAAAACGAAGCAAAAGAACGCCCGCAAACACCTCCGGAATCTTCTGGACCGAGAGTTAGAGACAGGTCGTGGGAAGACACGCCCAGACCTCATCTTAAACGCTGACGAGTTAGCGAACTTCCTCCTTGTTCCGTCGAGTGACCAACTCAGCGTCGAGGGTGCTCGGGGGACTCGTGCTGAACAACAGAGTCGAAATCCACTCCCACGTCCTCATCAGGACCTCATGCAGGAGTTCCGTGATGGGATGGCGATTGGGTATGCTCTCGATGAGAATGGCGACCCCGAAGACGTCCCGACGTGCATCCCACCAAATCTGTTGCCAACTCACTACGGCCGATTTGGGACTACTGGTGCAGGGAAATCGAAGGCTTTCATCAACGAGATTCTCTCGCTCCACGAGAATACCGAAGGGCCAGTCATCGTCGTCGAACCGAAAGGCGACGGAATGGCCGAGAACTATATGCGAGCACACGCTCGGCGCTTCGGAACAACTGACCTCGAAGAGAACGTGGTCCACTTCCCGATACCGGATGTGCTCCCAGGATTCTCGTTTTTCAATCTTGAGCCAGCCCTCGAAAATGGAAGACTTCGTGAAGATGCTGTCCAGCGAAAAGCAGAGCACTACGAAGAAATCCTAAAGCTCGTCATGGGCAGAGAGCGCTACGAGAGGGCGGTCGTCTCTCCCACGTTGATTCGGACGCTCATCAAGGCACTATTCGATGAAGAACACGGGCGAGAAAATGGGCTCTATCGAGAATCGGCTGACTACTTTGCACATCGCCAGCTGGAGCACGCCGTTGATCAAGTCCTACAGGCAGGCCCACCGAACGCGAATTTCGACGACCTTCCCAAATCGAGCGAGGAGAATGTGGCCCGAACGCTCCGACGGCAACTCCAGAAAGACCCGAGTTCGTTTTCAGCCGTAATGGATGGTGTTGGCCACAGACTCAACTACATCTCTGACCGACCGTATCTCGCTCAGGTATTCAACAACACAGAGAATCGCTTCGACTTCCGCGACATCCTTGACGAGAATAAGGTAATCCTGTTCGACCTTGGCGACCTTCGCGATGATGCGTCGCGTCTCATGACCGGTCTGATTCTCTCGAACCTTGACGACGCGCTCAAAGAGCGGAAACGCGAGGTCAGCGAGTATCCCGAGGACTATGTGGTGAACCTCCTCGTCGACGAGGCGTCCTCAGTCGTCGTTTCCGACATCATGAATGGACTCTTGGAGAAGGGCCGAAGCTTCCGACTCTCGGTCGGGTTGTCGATGCAATTCCCCGAGCAAATGGAAGCAGAGGGCGGGCGGAAAGTCTACCTGAACGCCCTGAACAACATCGGTAGCTCACTTGTCGGCCAAATTAACGTCGACCGAGAACTCGCCCGAGCGATGGCCCACGAAGGGTTGGACCCTGACGAGTTCTCCAACCGGATTCGGTCGCTCCCTCGTGGCGAGTGGATTGCCAACCTCCCGAGCCCCAAATTCGGTGAGACGGGACCGTATCCGTTCAGCATCAAACCACTGCCAATCCCTGCAGGGCATCCAGAAAGCGACTACCCACTTACTGAGCGAGAAGAACAGCAATTCAAAGAGACGCTCTCAGCGATGCATGAACGAGCTGAGAGCAAATTTGGCGTCTCCAACGAATCGGTCCCGAGTACACAGACGCCCGAAGAACTCCGAGAGATTCTCACTGTCACCGATGCTGAGTTAGACGTCGTTCTCGCGAAGGTTGTTCGGAGTATCCAACTCCAACGAGATGTTCGTGAAGAGAATGGGTGGGTCTCGGTCGAAGCAGTTGACGACAAATTTCGACGCTTGTTCGACGAGGTCGAAGCCAACGTACCATCGTACGATGAGTTAGCGAGTATCCGACAGCGCTCGCGACTACTCGAAACGACCGTCGATATCGACGCTGACGAAGTAATCATCCGGTTGAGTGAGGAGGGCGAAGATGTTTCGACGCCAGATACTGGAGACGTTCGATCCGCTGGTGGAGACGAACACGATGCAGCACTCTTGGAAGTCGAAGAAGAACTTTCCAAACTCGGGTTCACCGTCTCGATTTTATCTCAGGATGGAAGCGAGAAGCCTGACGCACGAGCGACTCATCCCGAGTTAGAGGAGGCGTTCGCAATTGAGGTTGAGACGTCGACACCTGGAAAGCCCGCAAAGGTGCTCACAAACCTTCGGAAAGCGCAAGAAGAGGGCTCATTCCCTGTATTTGTTGTTCGACCTGGAGACACAGAGACGTACTGGGCAGAACGAGTCGAAAATATCCTTTCACCACCGGTTCGAGAACTCGCAAACGGTGAAACGTGGTTCTACACCTACGATTCGCCGCTCATGTTCAACGGCGGGGCGACCGAACAAGGCGGTGTTACCGCAGTCCGGCCTATGAACGGTGGTGACGACTCGAAACGTACTGTATGGGCTTTGGAGGATGATTCGATTGTTCTCCGCGATGGGTCCGGCACAGAGTATCTCCGAGTCTCCGAGCGGTCCTCGATTACGAAAGAACGCGTACCAGCAACGTACAGCTACGACCCTGCAGTCGACAAATACCTCGTGTATGGCCGTGGGGAAACACACGTCTACGAGTCTAAGGGTGCATTCGAGGCAGAATGGGTGAAAATCAAAGAGCCGTTCGTCCCTGAAAATGAGTTGCTGAATCCAACGTTCGATACAGACGACTATGCTACTGTCATCCTCTCTGAAGACGATGAAGCAGTCGTCTACGATGGTGGTTCACAGAAGCCACTCGATTCGCTCCTTGAGAATGCCCACGGGGAAGACCTAGCCGAAACCAAAGAAAACAGGGAGCAATCCAAACCCCATTCGGACACCTCTTCAGAACCTACTCTGGAGCCCGGTTGGAAAGACGACCCAGACGCAGTTGTCGAACAATTCGTAACTGAATGGATAGTCGAAGACGAGCATAGTTCAGTCCCTGCCGCAGAGGTGTATTCGACGTATGAAATGTGGGCTGAGAAGCACCAAATCAGCCCTGATTCAAAGAGTTGGTTTAGCAGACGTCTCAATAATCAGATAGTGTTTGAGCGCTCCACTGAGCGCCGCAATGGCGAGGTTGTTCGCAGCTACAACGGCATTGCACTGGAGAATCTGAGTAAAAGGTGATGCACAGTCAAAACATGGTTTCTGGGGCCTCTGGTGTCGTTCTACCGCGTTTCTCTCCCCCGTTACGCCAACGGCGTCTACTCGTTCGTAAATATCTGCAAAAACGCAAGACTGCGGCGCGTTACGGCAAATCCGAGAATGGCGTTACATCTACTGGATCTTCAGAAAATGCCGTACATCGCGTACAACCACGGAACGAGTCTTCTACTCGCAGATTTGAAAATCTGTTACGGCAAAAAACGACTAGTATAGGGTGGGGGGTGGCCGTCGTAGACGGGCGAGCAATTGCTCGGGAGATTTTATCGTGGCGCGAGAGGCGCGCAGCCACAACTGAGATGCAACAATGACGAAAGAAACTACCACATTCGTGACACAGGAAAAACTCCCACCAGAACTCGTCGAACGAGACCAGTGGGTATGCTGGCGAAGCGAGAAACGAGACGGGAAGCAAACGAAGATTCCAGTGGTCCCTGGCGAGGGTTCGTTTGCATCGTCGACGGACCCAGACACATGGTCAGATTTCGAAACAGCACTCGACTTCGTGACCAACAGGAACGCAGATGGAATCGGCTTCGTGTTCACCGAAGACGACCCAATCGTCGGCGTCGACTTGGACGATTGCCGAGACCCAGAGACGGGCGACGTCGACGACGATGCACAGGACATCATCGACCGACTCGACTCCTATACAGAGGTCTCACCCTCGGGAACGGGGTACCACGTGCTCATCAAAGGAGAACTCCCCGACGGACGGAACCGACGTGGACATATCGAACTGTACGACACAGCACGATTCTTCACCGTCACCGGCGATCGCGTCAGCGACACGTCCGGACACGTCAAACGCCGACAGGACGCGCTCGAAGCGATCCATCGTGAATACGTCCAACTACACTCAGAGAACAAAGACCCCGAACGTGACGAACATACGAGCGTCAGGGACGACGCGAAAACCACACCCACAATCGACCTCGAAGACGACGAGTTACTGAAGAAAGCGAAGAACGCTTCGAACGGCCCAAAGTTCGAACGCCTGTGGAATGGGAACAGTGCTGGCTACGACAGCAACTCGGAAGCAGACATGGCGCTGTGTTGTCTGCTGGCCTTCTGGACTGGCGGAGACACAAAACAGATGGACACGTTGTTCCGACAATCGGGACTTCTTCGAGCGAAATGGGACGAGGTGCATTACGCCGATGGGTCGACATACGGTGAGAAGACCATTGAGCGAGCGATTCAGGCGACGTCGGAGTACTACGACCCCAGTCCAAGAAACGAATCGACGCAATCGAAGCTAGAAACGGAGCCTGTGACCGCCGACCTGGATATTGACGAGCCAAATCGTCAGAACGCCTATCTTGTCGAGAAGAACCAATTGTTGTCTACCCGTGTGAGCGAGCTTGAGGCGACGATTAAACAGAAAGACGAGCGTATCGCAGAACTCGAAAGCCAGCTTGAGGACCTCGTTGCCGACCCTTCGGGCCAGAGCGACGAGGACGATCGTGGACAAGGACAACGAACCGGTGGCACCGAAGACAACTCAGACAACACGTCGCTACTCAGCCGAACGAGACGGTTGTTCAGCGGAAACTCCGAGTAGCATCTGATAGCTGTCTCTGTTTTGTAGCCCCGTCAGGGGTGACGGGGCAACTTGTGTGCCCTGAAGACAACGTATGCATTCTGAGCAACAGCAACACACCGGTAGCAACGAGAGACCACTGAACAATTCGAATCAACCCAAGTCCCCGTGGTCAAACCTCCGACTGACTATCCCAAACGACCGCCACCACACTTCGATTGTCGCGTTCGTTGAGTGTGTTCTCGTCGAACTCACTCACGAGGATGTCGGTGCGGAGTACGTCTCATCGAACGTGTGGGGAACAAAACGAACCCAATTTATCGCAGCTGATGACGTTGCAGAGACGTTCTACAAACGTCATTACGACGAGCGTCTCGGGTGGCATGAGACGACAGTCAGCCGGGAATCCGTACGCAACGAATTAATCGATCGACTTTCGCAGACGGATTCGCTCGCGACCGACCGTAGTCACAGCGTTCCTGTTGAGTCGACCGACGTGTTCAGTGTGAAGCCGGTGCGACAACTCTACAATCGGCAATCTTAACGAACGGATGGCAACATCATCTCGGCGGCCTCGATTCAACACAAACCGGACACCAGCAGACGCCAGTATTATAACCAGTGGACGATTTTGTTATAATAGACAGGAGGCACGTTCCATGAGCGATAAAACAGCAGACCTGTGGAAGCAAGCGATGGAATCAGAGAGCGATGCCTCCGAAATTCAAGCCCAGTTGGCAGAGCTCAATCAAGAGTTGAACTGGGATCGCGAAAATCTTCGTGAAGATATCTCGACTGACCGAACGCAAGTTCGCGCAGACGACTAACGACTGGGATGTTTCTTGTTCTAGACAGCAACGTTTGGATATATGCAGCTACAGCAGACGAATTTCCAGTCGAGATTTACTCTGACATATTAGGTGAACGTCTGAGCTTTTTTGAAGGGTTTCTGTCGGGGACGTACGAAACGGCCATTACACCATACATGCTTCTGGAAATCAAACACGGACTCTACCGTTCCCAACGTGTATCCGGAACTGATGTCGACCGTGTACTCGAGAAGCTTTTCGAACTCATTTGGACGTGTGATTCGATCAGAGCCGACTTTCCTGCAGAGGCAGTCCGTGAAACAACACTTGAGGATGTACGTGGTGGGTCGACAGTCCGACTGTTGAGTCATCTACTTGGTATTCAAAAGAAGGACGTTCCGATCTTCCTCCTCGCATACGAATACCGTTATGAGCGTCCTCATATCCTCACTGATGACAGTGACTTTGCAGCACTCAGTCCTGCTGAATTTGATCTGCCTGCGATTTCACTGGAAGACGTCAACCTCACCTGGTGAGCGCCCCGACTGGTTTTGAATCAGAACTCTTAGAGCTGTTTGGCATCCAATGGGGCGATAGAACCCGAGTCAGCTACTGATCGGTCGCTGCATCTGTGTTCAAGTTGCGACTAGAAAGACGGACTCGAAGTTCCTGGCCATGCTCAAGGTCTACAGAGGGGTCGTCCAGCCGAAGTAGAATCGTCCCATCACCTGCGTCAACAACCTGTGCGGTGAGTTCCCGACTAGTGACTGCCGACTCGATACTCTCAAGACGTTCCTCAATCGCTGCGAGTGACTGTTCGACAGTCTGTGTTTCAGTTGTTTCAGTGTCTTTGGGTGACCGGGACTCGGAGCTCGTTTCCGCTGGCATCGGGGACGTCTCATCAGCTTTCGTCTCGGAAGCACCGTTTGACAGCCGTGGTCCCGGTCGTGGTGGGATTTGTGTGCGGAGCTGTTCGAGGTCTAACCCTTCGGCGGCGAGGTCGACGTCGTTACAACGGGCCGTCGTGGGCAACGAGTATTCGAGTTCAGTCGAGCCGTTAGTGAGTACCGACCCATTGGTAGTGGCTGTTGCCCGTACCCGACGAGTTGTCTGGTCTGTCACCCACGGTGGTGGTGTCCAGCCAGCGTCGTCCAATAGCGTATAGCAGTCAGTATCGTCGGTGGCCCACACGAAACTGTCGTACTTGTCCTTGTACTGGGTTGCAGCGGAACCTTGTTGATGCGTGATAATTGTCTGGATGGGCGCAAATGCGTCGACAACGGCGTCGATGGTGTCTGTTGTAGGGTGGTTGCTGAGCGTGAAGTGGTGCGTCGTGCAGGTGGCACTCGACAGTGGGTCGCTCGGGCCGCTCGTAAGTTGGACAAGCGTTGCACCGGGGTCATCGCGAATCGACTCGAAGAGTCGCTTTGAGCTGCCACCGACTGGGACTTCTGGGCCGGCAATCGTGACACCACCCGCTGTGAGAACGTCGGTCGGAGAACTAAATTCTGGAGTCGTAGTAACGTTCGGGACTGTGTATTCGAGACGATCATAGAGCTTTGCTGCGTGTCCAACGAGAGTGATTGGAAGCGGGTCGTCCCACCGGTCTGTGAGGTGCCCGAGGAGATAGGCGGTCTGTACCCCAGTCAGACCACTCGCAGTAGTGAGAACAGTTGACCCAGCACGCGCTCGTTCGAGAACCGTCCCAATCGCGTCGGTCAGTGTTGGTTCGAACTCGTCGTTCGTTGCCGCCGTCAGGACGAGTGTGTCGACTTCGACGGAGAGGTCAAGGTCGAATCCAGGGTAACCAGCTGCCCGTCGCGTCGTGAAATCGCCAGTGACGAGAATCGTTCGTCGCACGTCGTCGTCGGTGACTTCGAAGAGGAAGCCTGTCGCACCTGGAGTGTGACCTGCCGGAATGGGGTGGACACGAAGTCCCGGCGCAATCTGTGTCCACGAGGTGATCGGTTCGAGGCGATTGAGGACTTCTTCGGTCTGTGTAAAACCGTGGTGTTCACGGCCCGTTTCGAGGACGTCTTCGAGAATTCGAGCAGTACCGTCCCCAGTGTATATCGGGGGTCCATGACCGAGATTCGTCCCCAGAGACTGGTAGTGGTCAAGATGTGCGTGCGTCAAACAAATTGCGGTGAGATACTCCCCGGCGTCTTCGTCGAGGAGCGTGGTCGTATCGACATCTGCTCCAGCATCAACGAGCACACAGACGGTCTGGTCGGAGAGGAGTCCGTCGAACCGGAGGATG
This sequence comes from Haloferax marisrubri, assembly GCF_001469875.2. GTDB lineage: Archaea > Halobacteriota > Halobacteria > Halobacteriales > Haloferacaceae > Haloferax > Haloferax marisrubri. Next base: position 209,357 of record NZ_LOPW02000018.1, read on the forward strand.
AGCGACTCACGACCGGAATGTGGATTCGCATGCTGAAACTGGATGTGCATTAATGTCCAGTCCTACAAAGGGACGGCCCATATATCATTCCACAATTGACGGAAGAAAAGAACCATACGAAGACAGAGACAGTTGGCGTGGCGCGACTGCGATCATGAGTTCAACATCCCGAAAGCCCCCGGACGCTCGACGACCGCGACTCGCTGCGCGCCTCGTCCCTGCGGTGCTTGCGTCGTCGGGGCACGCCGAGCGTCCGGCCCCTTTCGATCCCACCCGTGATCTGTTGTGGAGTCGACGATGCACGTCGGTAGTCCAGTGTGGTACGAACGGCACGCCCCGCTCGCCGCCCTGTACCCTCCGTGCTCACGACTCGCGCTGCTCGCTGTTCGCGACGAGCCGCTCCTGGTAGTCGCGTCTCGCTTCACTCGCACCTTCCCGGTGCGCCAGCACCAAGCACGCTGTCGGTCACGACGCCCTCGTAGACTCGGTCGTCGGACGCGAAACCGGCTTGTGTGCTGGCCGCTCGCTCCGGGCACGTCAAGGCGCGCGGTGCTGGATGTCATCCCATCGTCGAGCGCACGCCTTCCGCGCCCGCAGGGCGCGGTGAAGGCGCGAAAGGCGTGCGCAGAATGAGTTGGTCTGTTGTGAGAGAGCCGCGGCTGGAGAGTCGTGGTGTCAGAAAAAGACGCTGAGTAGGCGCCTTCAGAGAACTCCAATGAGTACTAAGAAGCAAATCGGTAATGAAGTTTCGCACTCCGAACACCCCCGAGCAGTCGTCGACGACGTGGTTGATGAGACGCCTGAACTCCACCCAACGGTTGAACTCGAAATCCAAGCCAAAGTTGACCTGAACAATCCGGAAGCGGTTGGACGGGGTCTGACCCTCGCTGAAGAAGAGCGGATGGAAGCGCGTGAGTGGGAGATTGAACAGACGAAAACTCGGTGGGACCGGAGACAGACGTCGAACCGGGAGGAGCGGACGGCGACTGTGGCAGAACAGATGAGCATCGAAGCAACGAGGGAGTTCAAGAAGCGTGCCGGATGTGTGAATCGGTGGGCCGACCCCGATGAGGCAGACCCGCGTGAGCAACTGACGGTGGAACAGTTAGGTGAAGTGAACCGGGAGGCAGCGCGGTTACAGACGAAACTCAATGGATGGTCGCGGTCGGCGATTAGCCGAAGATTGGCCGAAGAGGTCGCAGAAGGAAAGTCGATGATGAGTGCGGTTGTGGGTGTGTTCGAAGAGTTACAACGTGCGCCTGGACGGGTGATTCCGATTGCGGCGGTCAGTGAGGTGAGTCGTCGAGAGGTGTCTATCTCTGGAACGGTGACCCAGCTCTGGGAGTCGTCGAATTCGGCGATTCAGCAGGTGGGACTCATCGAGGACGAGACGGGGAGAACAAAGTTCACTGTCTGGACGAAATCGGACCAATCGGTTGTGAGAGAAGGCGAGCGTGTGACGATGCGGAACGTCGCGAAAAGTTGGTACGGTGGGCGTGTTTCAGTGGCTGCGACGGGATGGTCGGAGATATCGTTCCCAGAGCGGGAGGCGTGGTGGGCTGAGTAGGCGACACAGGCGACTGTTTTCTTTTTTGTGACTCCACTCTCCCGGCCCCTCCTCCCCACCCACCGCTCCGTGCTCGCGCCGGCGACGTCGTCGCCGCCGACGCTGTGCGCGCAGCCACAACCATTTCGATACAGTTCTGGCTAAACTAACACGGAACCAAACCGCAGTTTTCGCATCGTATTCCCACAGAAGACATTTACCGAGGAAGAAACCCACCAACAGTAATGAGTCGTGGCGCCCTCCTGATTGCTCTCCTCTTCATCAGTAGCGCTCTCCTCGCAGGTGTCGGACCGACGGTTGCGAGTCCACAGCCAGACCCAGTCTGTGGCGCATGTGGGTCTTCCTTCGAGGATGTTGCCGAGGAGCACGGACTTGAAGCGAATGTCACGCACAGTACTGCAGCGATTCAGGTCCACCCGAATGGGTCTGCGACGTGGGTTGTGACGAACCGCGTCAATGAGTCTGCTGCAACCCGACTCACACAGGACCCTGCGTTGCTGAATCGAGTAGCCCGTTCAGCAGCAACCGACGGATGGGGTGTTCCACACGTCTACGAGGAAGGTGACGTGACCTTTCAGTCAGCATCAATCGATAATCAGACTGTCCGTATCCAGTTCCAAGACCCTGATGCAGGCACGCGTCACGCCGGTGTCCTTGTCGTGGATTATCTCCATTCGGAGGGCGTCCGTGGTGGTTGGATATTCAATGCTGACCGGTTCTCAATTGCTGGCCCATCTGGCAGTGTCGTCGTAAATGACCCGAGAGCGACTATCGAAGACGAGTACACCTCTTCAGATGTTCTTCCTGAAGTATCGAACGGGGAGGTGACTTGGGAAGGAGCCTCGACGAATGAATACGGATCTGCATTCTACGATGATGTGTATATTGCCTATGGTGAACCGGGGACGGGTTCGGTTCGTGTAGATGCAGCTCTCTCTATCGCAACTGCCCCCATCTGGCTCGATAATGTGAAAATATTCGTCTTGCCTGCACTTGTTGTGTATGGGCTGATGCTTGGTGGTGTCACTGCAGGCGTACGGTGGGGTGCATATTCATCGTCGAGCGCCCGTAGCATTGCCAAAACCATCGCCGGAGTTGGTCTTGTTGGCGTTCTCGCGGCTACCGCTTCAGCGATTGTGAATGAGCCGTCCTCGTTCGCCGGCCTTGCAGTAATTTTCCTCGTGATTGGTGGGGCTGCCGTGGTTTCTCCACGGTCATTTCGGTCTCTTCGAGTTGCACTCGCTGTGGCTGTGGTCAGTGTCCTTGCAGTCGGTGTAACTCTGTTAGGACTTGGTCTGGTTTCCCGACCGCTGGGGGATGTTGCACCCACTGTCCTTCGTGGAATGGTGTTCCATCTGCCATTGTCGGTTGCGCCAGTGTTCGGTCTCGCAGTCGCCCGAGCCGAGACGAACGACAACCCTCGGTTGACGGTGCTTGCGTTTGTCGGTGCACTCGTTTCACTTGCGCTCGCTGGAATGGTGTTCGTCCCATTCGACTCCCGACCGTGGGGACTTGCTCTCATTTTCACCGTCGGTGGGGCGATACTGGCTGGTCTCCTCGGACTCCCACTCGCTATTCTCGGGGGCGCGTCAGTGGGCGAGTAGTAACTAGAACCTCACCTTCGCTCGGTTCATTTGAGTTTTCTCGGGGTTCAAGGTGTTCAACAGCTCATTGTGGCTTTGTTGGACTGCTCAGTTTCTGATAGTTGTCTGAGGCCGTGCTGAGCTCACAGCACAAGTCGGTCGGACGTATCAACAATGATTCTTGAGACCCTTATGCTTCAGCACCGCTTTTTCGCCGTATCGATGACCGACACGGAACCCACCTCTCACGGCTACACCCCGATAACTACGATGCGAACGGTGAGGCAGACGAGGTGTACCAGCGGTGTCCTGTCCGAAGGTACACGACACAGCGTGGTATCTGATGAGTGAAGAGAGCAAGTGGGAGTTGTACGAAGAGCTTCCCCACCTGGAGCAGCGACGCCCACTCTGGGAGACGCTGGATGATGAGCTTGCTCCTGAACGCGTGTTGTATCCCGGCTCCTACGTCGATATCTCGCCGAGTTTTATCTTTCGAGATGTCACCTACGTCGACATGGATCAACGCTGTCCCGCGTTCTTCGCGGACGGAGCGGTGCAACAGCGTGTCCCATATTCGTTTCAGTTCATCCACGGCGACTACCGCGAACCACTAGAGGTAGCCCCTGTGGATCTGCTGCTCTCGCAGTATGCAGGTCCGATTTCGCACTACTGCAAGCAGTATGTGCGGCTGGGTGGCTATCTGCTGGTGAATAACAGCCATGCAGACGCAGGTGTGGCGGCTCTGGATCCGGACTGGGAACTCGTGGGCGTGGTACGTGGCTCACGTCTCAGCCGAGATGTCGACGGGTATTTCGAACCCAAGCCCGGTCGCGTCGCGAACCGAGCGGATATGATCGAATCGATGAAACCGATCGGATATACGAAGACAGCGTCCAACTACCTATTTCGACTCAAATCGGCAGGTAACGTCCGCAACGAATAAAATTCGGTTGCTGACTGCATCCTCTGTCTGTTGCACGCTGCTTCTGATAGCGTTCGGTGAGGTTTCTGTGGCCGTGCTGAATACAGAGCGCAAGTCGGTCACACACGAGCTGGTACGGATACTCACTTAGGCCATGACTGAGTAACGGCATATAATGAAACGGCGGTCCGTTATCATCGCTGCTGCTGGGATTGTTCCTCTCTCTGGGTGTTCACTCTCTGCGTCTGAGAGTGGCAACATCCAAATTGCTAATCAGACCGGGGAGGAAGTGTGGAAGGAGATATCTATCCAGAGCGGGGGAGGGTTATTCTCGGACCCACAAACCGTCTATCAGACGCGAACGAGACAACCGCCGACAACCTCCTACCGTTCGACGCTCACCGATGTCGTTCCTCCCGGGGAATACAAAGTAACAGTCACGTTCGAATCAGTCGAGACGGAGAAACAGAGCGGCCCTCGTACCACTCCATGGAATCCTACAGGCGAGAAGAGTGAGTCCCTCATAATCAGTTTGGGGCCTGACTTCGGTGTGGAGTTCTTCACACAGTAGACAAGGTTTGTCCCTGCAATTGCAGCACGATAGACTCACCCTCTGAGTGTTGCACGCCACTTTTGACAGTACTTTGAGAAGTCTCTGTGGGCGTGCTGAATACAGCGCGCGAGTTCAGCGTGGCATACTTATCAATTTCTGGTCAATTCCAACATTTAAGAAATTCTAAAGAAGGCAACGTCAAAGATAATCGGTTGGATTTGACTACTCAGCCCACAAGATACTTGTCTGCTAATCAACTTGATTCAGATAATAAATGAAGCAACGAGAGTATGTTACAGTCGTTTCTCCGGTCTCAAGACTAAGTGCATTATGAAAAAGCAGTATCTCCTGCTGGTCGTTATACTCCTTACATTAATATCCGGATGCGTAGGCATAGCAAACCAGACTGATCAAAACGACACCACCATCGAAACTACAAGTACAGAAACACCAATAAAAACACATACTGAACAAAGTCCAACAACTACGACAGATAAATCTACTACTGGGCAACCAACTGCCATGAGCGCAACTCAAAATGGTGGTTTCATCCGGGCTGAAGCTGTAAATGCAACCCCAGAGAACACAACAGTATCAAATCTGAGCGAGATCGAGGATACGAGTGGTATAGTCACTCTGGCAGTGGAAACCGCCTCTGATGAAGGCTATTTTTATGAATCTCTCGACCAAGCTCGTCTTGATCAGGTAGCTGCTGATTTAGAGGACGTTCCAGAGTCTAAGGAAGACGCACCCCCAGCCAGATACGTCAGTTATCAAAATCAGACGGTTAAAATCACTATCCTTCAGTATGAGTGAGGCTCAACAAGGATGGCTCTGTTGAGACCCACATCGCTGACAGTTCGTTGAGACCCTGCTGAACTCATCCTCTGTCTGTGTCACGCCACTCCTGACAGCAACTGGGGATTTCAGCAGATTCGATGAATGCTAACTCGGCAGAGTACCTGCTGATTTCACTTTCTTAGCGCCTCGATGGGCGAGGCGCTCTCATCAGGGCGCTTCGAAAAACCATGTCTGAACCCCTACTAGCAAGACTCGACCCAACGAAGCGCGTCCTGAAACGAGCCCAATACGAGGCATTCGAATTCTCATTATTCGACGGTGATGTCCTTGTCCGGAATGCAAGCCACGCTAATCCCGAAAATCACGAATACAACGTACAAATCGTCGACGGCGTACCTGAAGCGTGTGAGTGCCCAGCGGACAAGAAGTACGCTGGCCCGTGCAAACACCGTGTCGCAGTTGCGATTCGACGTCCGGTCCTCGATGCTGTCGAGCAAATGCAGATGGTCGCAGATGGCGGTGTGATCACTAACGAACAACCGGGAACCGGGGTGGAGGACGACGCGACTCCTGATGACTGCGATTGCGAGATGTTGGATGACGACTTCCCTTGCTGGGCGTGTGTAGACAGTGGCAGACGCGAACTTCCCAACTGACCGGACGCAGAATCAACCTGTGGCAGTTGATAAGAACTCTTTTACTAATCAAATACTACTGACACTTGCCGTTATCAGGGGCACACCATTGGTACGGTCAACACCTCGTGTTGACCTGCCATTCTCGTTTCGGACCTCGACAGTCCGTCTCGGTCACAGAAGAGACGAGTGACTTCCTTGCTCTGTCCTGTGAGCCCCGGAAGAACTGAGGAGAGGAGATAGTTGTGGGGCTCGCCGTTCAGGTCGACAGCCCCGGGGGCAGGGGATTGGGGCTGTCTTTGGCACGCGATTGGCTGGTTTCTGTCCGTTGGGAGTTTGCCGCACCGTAGGACCAGACAGACAATCCTACGGACACTAGGCATAGACGCCGTCAATCGTATCCATTCGGTTGGTGTCAATATGCGCGCCGTTCACACGTTGCTGAGGTACCTGTCCAAATTCCCTGTCTGAGTCTTCGATGTCCGTGAGTTGTTTTTGCCCCCGTGGGGTGCGGGGCGCACAAAGAGTGCCTCGCTGATGACCAATGGCAACGAGAAATATCTACGAGAGCGGCTTCGACGAAGATGTACCGGCTAACACGAACAACGCCTGCTCAGATTGCGGCGGTTGCGTGAGAACAAACACGCTTGAAACGCTCTGCGAGGAGTGCGGACTCGTCATCGACGAGTATCAAATCGACCACGGGCCAGAGTGGCGATTCACTGAGAGAGACGAGGAGAGTCAACGGAGAACTGGCGCTCCCCTGACGCCGACCCGGCACGACCGTGGGCTCTCATCCGAAATTGGCTACAAACGAGACGCCAGTGGTCGTACGCTCTCCGGGAAGAAACGACAGCAGGTTGCCCGGATGCGTCGTGAACAGTCCCGTGGACGATTCCAGTCGAAAGCAGAGCGAAACCTTGCACTTGGATTGGGCGAAGTACGCCGGATTGCAGGCGCGCTCGGATTCTCCGAGTCAATTCGTGACCAAGCGTGTCGACTCTTTCGCAGTGCCCAGAACGAAGATCTCCTTCGTGGCAGGTCCGTCGAGGCAATTGCAGCCGCGAGTATCTATGGAGTTTGTCGATGCAACGGGCTTCTGCGAACACTCCAGGAGGTTGCTGAATTGGCGCGTGTGGAGAACCAGAGGGTCGTGAACGCGTACAAGACGCTGAATGCGGAACTTGGACTGCCAACACAGCCTGTTCGTCCTCGTGATTTCATCCCGCGACTCGCATCCGAACTTGCTGTCCCTGATCCGGTTCGACAGCAGGCGCTGGATTTGGCTGAGGCGTCGGAGGCATTGGGTGTCACGACGGGCCTCAAGCCGTCGGGATTTGCCGGTGCGTGCCTGTATCGTGCGTCTCTGAGTGAAGCGTTCCAACTCACGCAAGTCGAAGTTGCGCAAGTGGCGGATGTCTCTGTCCCAACAATCAGGTCTCATTCAAATTCGATTCAGGAAGTGTACCAACGACACCCGTGAATCAACCCAAGAATTGGATTGAGAACTTGTTTCAGCGTTTCTCATACCGTGTCTACTCAACGGGCATGTCGCATCTGTTAGTTTTGTATGCGCCGGCGATGGGTGCCGGCGCAGTTGAGTCGTGAGACAGTTGGAGAGCGACTCAGAGCGCCAGCGAGGTACCAAAAATGCACCAGATAATCTACGCACTCGTAGAGGCATCGACGACAGACGAAGCACTCGCAGTGGGGCGAAGTGTCTTCGACCGGCTCGTGGGAACTTCGCCCGAATACGGGGCTGTTTTCGACTACTATGTGACGTTCGATGACGATTCGACGAGCGTCGGTGGGAAAGCACGCTGGGGAGAACTACCCACCGCGGAACCAATCGATTCAGACAGTGGCCAAGAGTTGCTTGAACGTGGCTGGGAGGCGACGAAACAAGAGTTCGAACGGAACCTTGAGCGAGTCCGAGAAGGCATTCAGGATCTCAACACCGAGGCAATCATGCGTGACAAGGAGTTGATTCGACACGCTTGCTACAACCTCGGGGCGTACCGGGGGCCGTCGCTCTTCTTGTACAATGAGTTCGCTGAGGGGATTCGCCATCGCGACCAGCTCGGTCGTGTCCTTGAGTCCGACGAGCAGATGTGGATTGTACCGGCGGACGTCCACTACTAAACTAAGAATCGCCCGACAGAACAGGCACTACGCCCTTAACCAACAAAGCGCAGCCACCGCCGCATTTGTTGGTTAAGTAGATGGCGGACCTACTGGCTCGGTGAGTTCCGAGTGAATTTTTTCACCCCCAGAGGGGTGCGGGGGACAGAGAACCCTCGCAGTAGACCAATGACTGACGACAACCCAACAGCGACGGAATCGAATCGAGAGGAAGCAACCCAGACGGAATACGTCGAGCGCAGTGACGTCGGCGTTTCACTGACGGTGAAACTGAAGCGTGGAACGGCGACGAGAGACCAGGACGAGCTGACGGCCAAAGTCAAAGCACAAACGCTTGCAGAGGCCCGCGAGGATATGGACACGCTGCGGGCGTATCTGCACGCCCTCGCCGAGGACGTTCGGCAGATTCAGCCCGACGACGAGACAGAATAGGGCGCTCAGAGAGCTGGTTTTCGGGCAAGATAGCTGGAGGTAAAACTCGATGCAGAACGACTCAGCCGAATCAACAACACCTACCGGTCTGACACCGGAGCAGCGTCTTGAAGTACCGACCACCCACCTCATCGACGCAGCTATCGTGACCATCCACGACATGGCGACGCTTTGAGCCTATGTCACCTACGAGAACGCGAATCAACAGCGCGTTCGGATTCTCCGGCGGCTCGAACACCAAGCATAGGAGATTCGGACACAGGAAGAATGAATCGTATCGGTGAGAGACAAACAGATATCTCAGGCCTTCGCGCTATCATCAACTGGTTCTGTATCAGTGATCGCAACTGGGAGTTCGATATTGATATCATCGTACCACACCGTCGGCTTCTTCGAGCGACCAACCTGCTCGAACTCGACTAGTCCGAGTGTTTCGAGCTCCGAGAGGTTGTCGTGAACCTGCCGGACGTCCCGACCGACGAGTCGTGCAGCTTCACGAATACTCTGTGGCTCTTCACGAGCAATGGTTTGCAGGAGCTGGACGTTTCTTGCTGACAGCAATCGTTGAAGATCTTCCTCCCGCTGGAGGACGACCTCATAGAGTGGCTCCGGTTCATCGCCCGCTTCAAGGGCTGCGAGCTGTGCTTCAACCGCATCGAATGCATTGTCAGGTGTGCCGACCCGAACGGTCAGCGTCCGGCGGTCGTTCGGTCCATCATTGGTTGGTTCAGTCTTGCTCATATTCGTTCACCTCGCGTCGAAATCGCTGCAGGACCTCGACGTAACTGCCGGGATACTCGTAGTCGCCGTCGATGTCCTCGCCAACGTGACGTTCGTGGCCTTTCGTCTCCGGATGGGCGTTGTCGTAGCGGAGAATCGTGTCTCCTGCCTTATTCCCGTAGTGCATGCTGTACTTGATTCCCTCGGGGTAGGCTTCTGACTCGGGAACGGACCACACCGAGATATGCGCGAAGCGATCCGATTCCGGGTAGTCGATTGTTTGATCGATGATTCGTTTCGCGCCATTCCCAGCCATCTAATGTTGTTATACACCACATCAGCATAAATGTTGTTGTCAAGAACAACAGTGCCTCAATATCAACGAAAATCAGCAAACGCTCGCCGGCACCGAGGCGGCCGCAGGCCGTTTGTCCGAGAATTATCCAACAGAGTGGAGTCGATTCAATTTTTGTTGGTTAACCGCTCCGCAGCAGTGTTTTTTTGCCCCTGAAAGGTGCGGGGCGGCAGAGTCCCGCAGGTGACTCCCTGTGTCCATTCACGACTTCTCCGGCGCAACCAACGACAGCGCGATAGACGCCTACACCGACGCCCGACAGGCCGAGTATGTGGCATTTCTGCACCGCGTTCCATTCGCCATCGACGCGTTGAACCTCGGTTTTCTCACGGGCTTTCGAGAGGACTGCAGCTACCAACAACAGCAGTTCCTCAATCTCAAGCTGCCAGTTGGCATGCTCGATAACGACTTCAGAAACCCAAATCTCGACCGTTACACGGAGCGAGTCCTCGAACACGGACCAGACGTCGGCATCATTGGCGATGCCTACGACCGTGCCGAAGCCCGGACCTACGTTCGGGCAGTTCGAGACCTCCAAAAGCGCGTTCCCGAGACGGAGTTCGTTATCGTCCCGAAATGCAAAGCGGCGCTTGAGGAGATTCCAGACGATATCGTCGTCGGCTACTCACGTGGCTATGCGGACATTCTGGCACATGACTTCTCAGATCCGGTGGATTGGCGAGGCCGTCGAGTCCACATCCTCGGAGGTAGCCCACCAAAGCAACTCACCGTCATCGACCAGTTGACGCAGCCGACGTTGACAGGCGACCCACCGGCCGACATCGTCGGCCTCGATTGGAACGGACTCCATCGTGGTGCACAGTTCGGCGAGTTCTGGACTGATAACGGGTGGGACGACAGCGGTCGCGACGCCGACCACATGACGGTTCGAGCAACGGTCCGGCATGGACTTGGACACGTGCGCTCGTTTTGGGAGAATCAGGGTGTCTGGCCGGAGGGACCAACCGAGTACACTGGCCGAACGCAATATCAGCCCCCAACACCGGCTGACCTTCACTCCTCCACCTGTGTTGAGTGTGAGGACGACGTCTGGAGGGGATCACGTGGCCCCTTCGTCGCGGAGTACGATACTGGGGACGTTTGTGGGTACTGCTGCTACGGGTGCTACTTCGCTCACCGCACCCGGAACCACCTCGAGGAAGTTATGGGCGAAGCCAGTGTCTATTTCCCGCCTACGTCGAGCTAGCCCGTTCATAGGCACCTCCTGTGGTTGTACGGAGGGCCTAGTCATCACGGACTGGTTCCATTCGCTTGGGAGAGTTTTTTGCCCCCAGAGGGGTGCGGGGCATTCCAAATTGGGATGCTCGCGAGAAAATTCATGGCGACGAGTGACTACGCAGCGGTGTCGTTCGACGACTCTGACACCCGACGTGACGAGATGCACAGCACGATTACTGAGTGGGTTGACAACCTCGTAGAAGCCGTCGACGACGCTCAGACAAGCGAGGAGTTCCAAGCATGGTTAGACGTCCAACGGCAGTTCCACGACTACTCGTACCGCAACACGCTCTTGATCAAACAGCAGTGTCCTGAGGCAACGAGAGTCGCGGGCTATCGGACGTGGCAGAACGAATTCGACCGTCACGTCAAGGGAGGCGAAAGCGCGATTTGGATTTGGGCTCCAATCATCGCTAGACAGTGTCCTGAATGTGAGAACTCCCCGAGCTACCACGAAAATACAGACTGTGATTACGACGAGACCCCGCCCGAAGAGTGGTCGAGGGGCTTGGTTGGCTTCCGACCAGCTCCAGTCTTCGACATCTCGCAGACAGAAGGTGAGGACCTCCCGAGTCTCGATACGAGTGCGGAGGGTGACGCAGAAACACTTCTTCCAGCCGTGTTGGACGCTGCTGAGGATGTCGGTGTCGAGGTAGAAGTCGTCTCAACTGGAGAGTGGAGCTACGGTGATGCGAAAGGTGTGTGTCGTGAATCACCAGACGGCGACTCCCCCATTATCGAATTGCTCTGTCGGGGCAATGATGCAGCAATGGCGTCGACGTTAGTCCACGAGTACGCGCATGCACTTCTCCACATCGGCGTTGACGACGACACCGAACGGTCGAAACGTGAGGTCGAAGCAGAGGCAGTAGCATACGTCGTTGGGAGGCAGTTCGGTCTCGACATGGATGGTTCGGCGTTTTACCTTGCCACCTGGGAGCGCGATGATGCAGACGTGATTCGTGAGCGTCTCAAGCGAATTAGCCGAACGAGTCAAACGCTCATTGAGCATATCGAGAAAAGAACTGTGATTAACCAACGTCATTGAGATATGCCGACGTTTGTTGGTTAAGAACGACGTTGGATCAGAGGTTTTCTGAAATAGCGTCGGCTGCCGTACTCAGGTCCGTCTTGAGTCACATAGTGTGGCGACACACTAGGCTTTTCAACGAGCGGTGCTAGTGGTCATTCATGAGCAGTGAACCGGTAGACGCTGAAAGCAAGGTGTCTGGAAACCAAGCGAATATCCCAGCCCGAATTCGTCGAGAACTGGGGATTGACGATGGAGATCAACTCCGCTGGCATCTCGAAGAAGACGGAAGTATCCGAGTCCAGGTTGTCCAACAACGGAGTGGAACGTTTGCGGATTTCGATGGGTATGACGGTGAAGAAGAAACAGATGCCACCACGGACCATGACGCGTGGGGCGTCGAGACAGAGTAGATGCCACGAGCACTAATCGACACGAGCGTCTTGTTTGCTGCTGCGTACCGTCGAGACGGGATGCACACTGAGGCACGACCCATTCTCCAGGGCATCGATGATGCGTCGCTCCCAGAGGCAGTCGTTCTTGATTACGTTCTCGCGGAGACACTCAATGGACTGACGACACATGCCGGACACGACGCCGCAGTAGACTTCTTAGATCGACTTGAGGAGAACGCACGATTCCACATTGAGTCTGTGAACTCCGATGCATTTGCGACCGCAAAAGCACTCTTCAGACGTCATCAACAACTCTCGTTCGTCGACGCGTGTATCGTTGCGTATATGCAGACCAGAGGCTTAGGGTATCTCTATGCGTTTGATGACGATTTTGATGCTATAGACGATGTCTACCGGCTCGATACGGCAACAGACCCGTACTCTCCGAACTAACCACTTTGGGCCCTGGTGAAACCTCCTGTTGCTGATAGTTTGTTGCAGTCGTGCTGAATAGAGCGCGCGAGTCGGTCGCTGGTCAGACGTCATCTGGATGCAAGCCTGTTCGCCAGACTCAGTGCGTGGGTCTTGCAGGACGCTCAGCGCAAAGATTAGTCGTTTTGATACCAACCCTTCCTACAGAGAACAGGGAGAATCGCTGTATAGTCCTGTTCAGGGAACTCCATCGTCACTTCCATCGTTCGGGGGGTGGCCTTGACGAGAGCATCGAACGAAACAGCCGGTGATGAGAGGAGTGTTCCCTCCCGTGAGTAGTGGTGCATATGAGAGACGATCGGGCCGATTTCTCTATCTCGGTTGAACTCGGATTCAACCGGTTTCTCACCTGATGTCTCCGTCAGTTCGTCCAGTTCGATTATCCCCGCCCCGACACTAACACCAGTCTTGAGTAACGATTGTTCTTGGAGCGTTGTTTTAACGTACCTTGAAGCATGCTCGGTCGCTCTAAGCGTTCCCCACTCACCGAACGGAATAGTGTCTGAACCGGAGTCGTACTGAACCCGAACTTCGTCCTCGGTTTCTAAATACTCGTATTCCCGTTCTGGCTGTGCGGATAGTTCGACAGGGGAGGCACCGCCGAGGCGATTGATAGGTTCAACCTTCGGGGTTCCAGTTTCGGTTGTCGTTGTCGAGGGGCGCGGTGTCTGAGAGGTTTCCACAGTGGTCTCGGTCTGTTGAGATACCGGTTCTGAATCCGATATGCACCCGCCAAGTGCGAGTGTGAGGGCACTTCCTGTGATGGAAAGGAGGGAACGCCGATTCATACGAATGAACAAATGTCGCTCAATAAATTCTTTCTGTCGACCAAACCGCCCCGTTCTACTTGCTGTCTCGGTCTGTTGGCGCATTCACCAACTCAAAAGCAAACTAAACGAGATTGCTGTGCTGCATACACCCTCTGAGTGTTTCACGCCACTTCTGACAATGGTTGGGTAGGTCTCTGAGGCCGTGCTGAACTCAGGGCGCAAGTGGGTCACGCATTTAGATTGGAGGTTAGCCTTCTGTTGTCTGGAACTTTCCATACGCGAACTCTAAAGCGAACATGACCACACCCATCGTGACTGCCTGAACGAGATAGAACTCTTGGCCCAGTAGTAAACCGACTATGAGAACGCCGATAGCCGTCGACGCTCCCAAGAGTGCAGCATACCGAACGCGGGAGAGGTCTCTGGCCCAGTCATCAACTCGGTTGTAAAATTTTTTGACAGGAACCACACTCCGACTGTATGTGTCTGGTCGTGAAATAGGCTACGAGAGTATCCAGTTGAGACCGCCCGGTGGTAAACCCACCCTCTGTCTGTGTCACGCCAATCCTGTCTGAGGTTGGGGGTTTCAACAATCCAGATTCGGCTAAATGGACCTCATATGCTCGTCGATTTCCCCATTTGGTTGTCCTCAGAGAAACTCTTGATTCGCACAATCGCTTAAGTAGTCGTATTTAAAATACAATATAATGTCCCACGAAGCACGCCTCGAGTCCCTCGAGATTCAAAACGTGGTCGCATCGAGTGCAGTTGGCCAGGAATTGGATTTAGAATCGCTCTCGAACGACGTCGCCGGAGCGGAGTTCAACCCGGATAACTTCCCTGGACTCGTCTATCGGACCCAAGACCCGAGAGCAGCGAATCTGATCTTCCGGTCTGGCAAAATCGTGTGCACTGGTGCGAGTAGCGTCGACGGGGTCAACCGTGCATTAGACCAAGTCTTCGAAGAACTCGGAAGCCTTGGCATTCCAATCGATGACCGAGAAGAGGCCACTGTACAGAACATCGTTTCGAGTGCAGACCTCGGAACGAATCTCAACCTGAACGCGCTCGCGATCGGTCTGGGCCTGGAGAATGTCGAATACGAGCCTGAGCAATTCCCCGGTCTCGTCTATCGGATCGACGAGCCCAACGTGGTGATTTTGTTGTTCGGATCGGGGAAGATAGTCATCACGGGTGCGAAGAAGGTGGACTATGCACGGGAGGCGATTCAGGTCGTCAGCGACGAGATTGAATCGCTTGGATTACTCGGCTGAGCACCGGAAAGTTATCTCCGGAAACAGTGGGGTGTGTAGTCCAAATATCAGCGGTTATTCTGAGATATGCTACTGGTTCAGTGGAATGCTGAACTCAGGAACTGTGACGTGAAGATTGGACTGCCCGTGATGCGATTATCCCCCACAGATTTTAAATGTATGTTTTGCGATTGCTTACACAAATAACTAGATTTATGATAGTAAACTGGATCTATCCAAACTGGTCGAAAAACTTGTGTCTAAATGCGATAGACAACCGTTAATTCGAGTACTAGCGGCTTTTGATGTGAACAGAACTTGTGTACCTGTCGTATATATCCTTCTAAGATTGAATAAGTTCATTTGTTAGATTTAAACAGCAATTTTGGAATATAATGAAAATGTTGAGTTAAAAACCACAAATACAGTTGTTAATGCGGCCATATGTCGATTATTGAATTTGACTCTTATCGTTGGATAGTTCCTATAGTTATTAATAACTTTTCTATACTATATAATTGTCATATTGTCGAGGCAGAAACCGAGATGGGATATGAACTTACGCCGGCGAGTACCGCGGGTAAGAACTCGTACTCACTCTATGTTAGTTCGTCCGAATGATGTTGTTACCTATGGATCTAAATAGTGAATCTGGAATCGAAATACTCTCCAATACACTCAGAGCTGAACCGAAGGTATGGTCAATAACAGGTGAGGTGTACCTCGAAAGGGGGTTCGAAGTAATAGACTCTCGTACTACCAATCAAATTATATGAGAGAGAACCAACCGAAATGTATGGACCCATCACGGACAGAGGATACTGTCTGTTCACTTGATGACGCTCGAATAATCGGTGCAGATCCGTATTTAGAAACCTACCTTGACCATCCTGAGGACGTTGCTGTCGCAGCCGATGGAACGCTCTATGCAGGTGGAGAAGACGGCCAAATATACCACATTAATCCGGATACGAACGAAGTTGTCCAGATTGCATCGACTGGGGGGTTCACGCTGTGTCTGACACTGGGGCCAGAAGAGGAGACTCTCTACGTGTGTGATTTCCAGAAACATGCGATATTCAAACTGCTGTTAGACGACCACAGACCTGTGGGCGAACTGAAAGTCGTCACGCAAGGTTCGAAGGCCGAACCCCCAATTCAACCGAACTACTGTACGCTCGACTCGGACGGTCGTCTCTACTATACAGATTCTGGTGATCGAACAGCGCCCATGCATTCCACGGGAGGTAGCCTTCGAGTAGTTAACACCGGTGGGGAGGATAAGATT
>NZ_LOPW02000018.1:225762-226124 GCF_001469875.2 Haloferax marisrubri
AAGATACGTTATTACGCCATCGTCGTGCCGCGCGATCGCCGATTTGATTTGCTGAGCAAGCACTAAGATACGTTATTACGATATACTACTGGTGGGTAGACTACTCAACTTTCCGCTGGATGGGGCGCCTTTGCGCCACTGTTCACAACGATAAATTCGTTAATGCTACAAACCCATTCAATAATAAAAAACAATTCTCAGAACGCAGGGTGAGATTAGAGAGACCCCGCCACCACCATTACAAACTTAGTTCTGTAATGCAAATGTAAAATTATATAATGACTATTGCTGATGATTCTGCGCCATTCAGTGAGACCGAACAGAGCCGAAAGGATTCTCTAACCCTGCAAAGTCGAATCTTC
>NZ_LOPW02000018.1:226331-226623 GCF_001469875.2 Haloferax marisrubri
AGTTTCGCGGTGTCGGATAGGTGTCGCGATGCCGCGCATCCCAACCAAGCGCTCCCCGTCGTCGAGTGCGTACCCGCGACTTCGTATCTCTGCGAGTTCCTCGAGCAACTCATCTTTCTTCGTGAGCGTGTTTCGCGTCCACTTCGCAAGCCCATAGTTCTCGATTATCGAGTCTCGGCGCTCCTCGTCCATGTATGCTAACATAACCTTCCCGGCGCCAGAACAGTGAAGAGGAAATCTGCAACCTACGTACGAATCAGTGCTGAGGGCATTCTTACCCTCAGAACGATAG
>NZ_LOPW02000018.1:226633-264693 GCF_001469875.2 Haloferax marisrubri
TAGTTCCTCGAGCAACTCATCTTTCTTCGTGAGCGTGTTTCGCGTCCACTTCGCAAGCCCATGGTTCTCGATTATCGAGTCTCGGCGTTCCTCGTCCATGTATGCTAACATAACCTTCCCAGCGCCAGAACAGTGAAGAGGAAATCTGCAACCTACGTACGAATCAGTGCTGAGGGCATTCTTACCCTCAGAACGATAGAGGTAGATCGATTCTCCGTTCGATTCGATTGTAAGTATCGCGAGTTCATCAGTCTCGTCGGCGATGGTATCGACGACCGGCCGAGCCTCCTTGTAGAGTTTGTTGTGTGCGCGAGCGGCCCCTCCAAGAGTGAGACAATTGAGCCCAGGAAGGTACTCTTCGCCGCGTTTCTCCAAGTAGTGGCGGCGTAAAAGCGTCTGCAGGTGATTGTAGGTACTGCTTTTTGAGAGTTCGACACGGCTGTCTACTTCGGCTAGTGTCGCTCCATCTAACTCTACGACAATCTCGAGAATGGTGAGCGTCTTGTCGACTGCTTTTATTCGAGGCTGGTCAGCGTTCGTCATTACAAAAACCTATTCTTGTATCACATAATAACTTATGGGTTATACTGTCAAACAAACGAAAACAGAATTTGAGAGAGGTGTGCTAACGGTCACCCTCATATTTTATATATTCGAACATGGAAATCGGAACGAAATGAAGAGTGCACTCGAAGACGTGAAGATAGCCGATTTCACACAAATGATGCAGGGTCCCTGGGCAACCCAAAAGCTAGCCGAGATGGGGGCTGACGTCATCAAAATCGAACGCATCGGCGGCGAGTGGGAACGGACGCTCGAGGCTGGCGGCGAACTGTACGAGGGAACTTCCCCGTTCTTCCTTGCGATGAACCGGAATAAACGGAGCATCACGCTCGATCTGAAGTCCGAAGAGGGTCAAGAGGTCGCACTCGATATCATCCGTGAGTCAGACGTCCTCGTCGAAAATTTCCGTCCCGGCGTGATGGAGAAATTCGGGCTCGGGTATGATGACGTCTGTGAAGCCAACCCAGAGATCATCTACGTCTCGGGATCCGGCTTTGGGAGCAGTGGCCCGTACGTTGACCGCCCTGGGCAGGACCTCTTGCTCCAAGCGATGACCGGACTCGCGAACCAGACGGGGCGGAGAGACGACCCACCGACACCCGCAGGCTCTGCCGTCGTGGACGAGCATTCTGCGATGCTCATCGCGTTCAGTATTCTGGTCGCACTGTACCACAAACAGCGGACGGGAGAAGGACAACGAGCCGAGGTCAACCTCATGAACTCGGCTATCGACTTCCAGTGTCAAGAGATAACCGCTGCTCTGTCTACGGACATGGAAGTCAACCGCAGCGAAGCAGGAATTTCATCCCCGTTTAACAGTGGACCGTACGGCATCTATGAGACTGCAGATGGTCACGTTGCGATTGCTATGGCACCAGTGGACGTTCTCGCGGACACACTGGGACTCGAAGAATTGCAGCAGTACGACGGTACGGAGTTCGAAGACCGCGATGAGATTAAACGCGTTCTCGAAGCGTACACCAGAGAGTGCGAGACAGAATCACTATTGACTCGACTGTTAGACGCCGATGTCTGGGCGAGCAAAGTGAACGACTTCCACGAGATGGCCGAGGACCCGCAGGTCCAGCACAACGACATGGTCCGGACATTCGAACATCCGGAAGTGGGCGAGTACACGACGACCGGTATTCCAGTGACGTTGTCCGAGACGCCGGGCGAAATCACGAGTCAACCTCCCATGCCCGGCGAACATACTGACGAAGTTCTCGGTGAACTCGATTACTCGGACGAGCAGATTCGAAAACTCCACGAGAACGATGTTGTCTCGCGAACTGACTAACCGGACATAGGCATCTGGAAAAGGAGCGGCGAGTTGACAACGCCACGAAACGTCTATTTTCATCTCATACTGTTCCGTAGTCCTTAACCGCGGGAGAAGTGACGGAGAACCGAGTTACCGGTCCGAGAGCAGCGACCAGAGTGTGTACGCTACGTAGTAGTCCGTCCAGACGAGACCGTTGTCGGTAACGTACTCGCCAGGCTTGTTGAAACAGCCGTGACGAACCATCCCACGACGCTCGTCGTCCTCGTCTGTCACGAGGTACGACTCAAGAAGGGAATCGAGGATTTCCGCCCCCGTACCGCGGAGGTTCTCACACTCGGGGACGTCCGGCAGCCGACAGAGACCGTACGCGGCGAGAGCCGCTGCACTGGTGTCTCTGGGTTCCGTCTCGGCATCGAGTTCTATGTCCCACGTCGCGACGAGGTCTTCTGGAGCGTGTTCGGTGTAGTAGTTGGTCGTAGCCTCAAGCGCATTTAGATAGCGCTCCGCTCCCGTTTCGGTGTATGCACGGGCGAGACCTGCGATGTTCCACCCCTGGCCGCGAGCCCAGCAGGTTTCGTCACTCGCAGCCAACTCGTTGTACTGTCTCCCGAGTGACCCGTCTGACTCATCGAACATTGCGTGGTGCCAAGTGCTCCCGTCGTCTTTGATGTACCAGTCCAGGTGCCGGTCTGCGTGCGAGATCGCGACGTCACGAAACACCGGATCACCGGTTTCCTCGAAGGCCCGCCAGAGAACTGGCAGTGCCGTATAGACATTATCTACGGCCCCGATGTAGAGCCCCGACGGGTCGTCTTCCGTTTTCGCACCTCGGAAGTTGTCTGGACCGCGAATCTGAAAGTTACCGAGCGGTATCTGTCGTGCCTGTTCGTTGTAGTTTGCAACCATAGCGTCTGCACCCGCAAGGCCGAGACCAAAGAGGTCACGTTGACTAGTTGTATCGTAGCCCCTAAACCCGGCGTACAGAAGGTTCATTCCACGGAACATCGTCGTCTCGGGGAGTTCTCCGACCAACGTATCAGTGTACTCGTCCGCCGCTGAATTTAACCGGTCGGCCTGTGCGTCGTCGTCCGTCAGGTCGGCCGCGAGCCGTAGAAGTCCAATCCAGTGACCGCCACACCAGTCGCCGTCCGGTGTCGTCTCCCATTCGCCTGTCTTCGGATCGGCGAAGTAAGGGAATTCGGGCTCGACGTCGTCGAGCGTAGATTCGACACGGTGTACGATTGCGTCCAGTCCGTTCGCTAGTCGCTGTTGTGAGGGAAGCGTGCCCATAGTCTGACGATTACGGACGATATGATAAATTTAGCTGTTACCACGTGTCGGACGGTTCGACGACCGAGGGCCGAGGAACGCTGTCCACCGGAGCTCAATTTGAGGGTGATGAGACATCGAGCGTTAGCCACGTCGAGAGCGTCTCTTTGGGACCAAGTGTCAGAAGCGTCCCGGTCCCATCTTCTCCTTGTGACTCCGGGATGTTCGCTGCCGGCCACCCTGTGGCAGGTTCGAGGCCGAGGACGTACTCACGGCCAAAGAAGGGTGAGTCGGTGTACCCGCCGTATGAGCGCCAGCACCACAGACTGTCAAACACGTCAGTGTCAAAGGCGACGGTGACAGCGAGGTCAGCTGACGGGTTTTTTACCGTATACGTCCCGTCCGAGAGTGTGTGAATGTAAGAGAGGTCATGAATTCTGGAGTTCGGCCCACTGATGGCGCTGAGGTCAACTCCGTCGGTAGAGACTGGCCACTTGAACTGTTCGCCTGGGATGAGTTCGGATTCCCCTTGCGGTTCGTTGTCGACGGTTACGAGGCTCTCCGGGAGTTCGATTACTGACTCAGGGCTCAGGAGTGGTTCGCCGAAGGCGATGTGTTGCAACCAGACGACTGGGAGGCTACACTCGCTTTCGTTCTCGACATCCCATTCGATTCGAATCTCAGACCCCTGCAGTTCCATCCGTCTCTTCACTCGGACTGGGTAGCGAACGAGTTCTACAAAGCAATCGAGAGCAGCGACTGCTGATGGTTGGTTTGGAAATTCGATGTCCCAACCCATGAACGGTGTCTCACCGTGCAGTCCGTACGTCGCGCCCTGCGCTGACCCACCGACCCCAGCTAACGGGAGACAATCTTGCCATCCCCCCGGGTAGTGGTCCATCCAAGCAGTCCCGTCGTAGGTTGAGGGACGATATGGTCCATCGAGTGACTGCCAGTTGTGAGGCGCTTCGAACAGGATGTTCTCGCTATCTCGTGGGCGCACGGCGACGATATCTGCTCCTTTGTCCGGAAGCACATCCACAGATAGAGACTCTGTTTCTAGCGTTACGGTCCGCATCCCGCCGTATGCGGTACGTTCAATTGTTCGTGTCATGCGGCAGCCTGAGCGTCTTTTTCCACGGATTTAATTGTTGCTTGGGAAGACTTCGGTTTTTCATAGAGGTCGTGCCTTCACAAAATGGTGGTTAAAAATACTTCAGATATATGTAATGGACGATTAGAAAGTATTAAGTATGGATGTCAATAATAGACGTTTCGTAATCCCCCCATGACAGACAATAGTATACATACTGGGCGTAGAAAATTCATTAAAGCAGGCGGTGCTGCAGCGATTGCTGGCCTCGCTGGATGTAGTGGAAGCCCTCCG
Source organism: Haloferax marisrubri (assembly GCF_001469875.2). GTDB lineage: Archaea > Halobacteriota > Halobacteria > Halobacteriales > Haloferacaceae > Haloferax > Haloferax marisrubri. The sequence continues at coordinate 231,139 of NZ_LOPW02000018.1, forward strand.
TCAGGAACTGGATCAGGTGGTGAAGAATCTGGCGGTGGAGCTGCCACCGGTTCGTCTGGGAGCGAAACGCAGACCGTCGAGATATGGATCGACGAAGGGCAGTCGGCGTCGTCGTACGGTGAGGAGTTAGATAGGATCTTCTCCCAGTTCGAGTCAGACACTGACTACGAGGTGAAACTTAGTGCGACCCCGTACCCCGAATTCCTTGACAAGATTCAGACGGCACTTTCGGGTGGTCAAGGTCCGGACATAATCAAGGCGGACGTCGTCTGGACGGCGGCTCTGGCTGACAAAGGCTGGCTCGAAACGCTTGACGACCGATACGAGGACGCGGATTTCAGTACCGACGATTTCTACGACGCGAGTGTCAGGACGTCTATGTGGGACGGTGACCTGATCGGTGTGCCATACATGGACGGTGAGTGGGGACTCTGGTACTACAACGCGGACATGGTGGAAGAAGCAGGATACGATCCGATGGACCCACCGATGGAGACGTGGGACGACGTAATTCAGGTCGCGAAGGACATCAAAGCGAACACTGGAAAAGCTCCGATATCGATGACTGGTGCCGACACCGAGACGCTCTCGGCGCAGTGGAGTGGATTCTACTTCACTACCGGTGCCTCTAGCTGGCTCAACGACGACCAGACTGAGGCGGTTATCGACCAGGAAAGCGGCGTCAAGACGGCACAGTTCTATCAGACGCTGAATGAAGAAGGGCTCCTTCCCAACGGGACGGCAAACAACAACCAGTTCGATATGCGGAAATTATTCACGACGGGTCAGACTGCGATGTACCAGGTCGGAAGTTGGGAGCGAGACATTCTCACAGAGAAGTCCGACATCAACTTCGGTATCACGAGCAACCCGATGGCACCGGGAGGCGAAAAGAGCTCGATGTACGGCGGGTTCAACTGGGTCATGAACAAGAACTCGAACGCGAAGGATGGTGCGTGGCAGCTAATTGAACGACTCACCACGAAAGAAGCACAACTCAACACGGCGTCACTCCCTCCAGCCATGATTTCGGCATCCGAGGAGCGATTCTCTGACTGGAAAGATCCACTGGGTCGCGATGCAGGTTCGCTACTGCTTGAGCAAGTTAGCAACGCCAAGCCGCGTCCGGTCCACCCAAAATACCCGAGCATGTCCACCGCACTTCGACAATCGATGCAGAGCGTACTGCTCGGTGACATGACGGCGGAAGAAGCGATGAACGACACAGCGTCGAAAATAAACGAACTACTCTAAGGGAACATGGCGACATCTACAAACCAGGATTCCAAATCCGATACACTCGTCGACAGACTCCTTGACGGAGATATTTCTGTCGGCGTCTGGTTCGTCCTGCCGACACTCCTCATCATGGGAGTGATTCTGATATACCCGCTCGTACGGACGGTCTGGTTGAGTTTCCACGTCGCTCAGGGAAGCCAGTACGTGTGGGTCGGTCTGCAGAACTACATCGATGTCCTCGAGTCAGATTGGCTCGGTGGTGTCATTTTCAACACCGTCCTCTGGACGGGGCTCACCGTCGGACTGCAATTTGCGGTCGGCATCGCGGCTGCGATGCTCCTGAACACGAAGTTTCGTGGTCGAGCGTTCGTTCGCGGCCTCTGGCTGGTCCCGTGGGTCACCCCTGGTATCGTTGCCGCACTGGTCTGGAAGTGGATGTACCATCCCCAGTTCGGCGTTCTGAACCGATTCCTCACCGATATCGGACTCACCGATAGCTACATCGCGTGGCTTTCGAACCCAGACCTCGCGATATTCGCCATCATCCTCGCTGGCGTCTGGAAAGGGTTCCCATTCTCGATGATTATGTACCTCGCTGGCCTGCAGAGTATCAACCAAGACCTGTACCGTGCGGCCCACATCGATGGAGCACCGTGGTACGCCCGATTCTGGCACGTAACGCTCCCGCAGTTACGACCGGTTCTGAAGGTGACGATATTGCTCACGACGATTTGGACCTTCAACTACTTCGTACTCGTGTTCGCGATGACCGGCGGTGGCCCCGCGGGTTCGACTGACATCCTCCCCAACAAGGTCTACACGCTTGCGTTCAATGAGTTCCAGTTCGGACTGAGTTCCGCACTCGCGATCATCATGTTCCTCATTCTCATGGTTTTCATGGTGTTCTACGTGCGTGCGCTCAAGCAGCAGGGGGAAGAGCTATGAGTGCCATCGAGGCCTCCGAAAGTGCGCTGATGCGGCGCGCGCGTTACGTACTCATCGCCGTGATGACTGTCGTCATCACCTTCCCCATCCTGTGGATTTTCCTCTCCTCGATTAAACAACCAGACGCACTGTTCACCTCTCCGCCACAGGTGTTCCCGAGGGAGGTCACACTGGAACACTACCGGAGTATCATCACAGATAGCCTCCTATTGCGCTATCTGTTCAACAGCATCGTCGTGGCGTCTCTCACGACGCTGGTTTCGTTGCTACTCGCCGTCTTCGCAGGATATGGGTGGGGTAAGTTCGACTTCTACGGGGCACGGACCACCTCGGTGTTCGTCCTCGTGAGTCAGATGTTCCCCGTCGTCGTCCTCATCATCCCGCTGTTCGAGCTTCTGAGCCGGTTCTCGATGCTCAACTCCTATCAAGGGTTGGTGTTCGCCTACTTGGTGTACACCGTGCCGTTGTCGACGTGGATGCTGAAGGGGTTTTTCGAGGGTATCCCGGAGAACGTTCTGCGCGCTGCGCGAATCGATGGTCTCTCAGAACTGCGCGTGTTCACCGAAATCGCACTCCCACTGGTCGTTCCGGGCATCGCCGCAACCGCCATCTACGCATTCATCATGGCCTGGCAGGAGTTCTTCTTTGCGTTGACCTTCATGCAGGAAGACTCACTGAAGACCCTTCCCGTCGGCCTGTTGGGATTCGTCGGTCAGTATGACGTCTCGTGGGGTGCGCTGATGGCCGCGTCGTTCGTCACGGTACTGCCCGTGACTGCCTTGTTCCTGTTCCTTCAGCGGTACTTCATCCAGGGAATAGCAAGCGGTGCGGTGAAAGGATAATTCATCATGTGTCTAAACCAATATACTCACAGTGCGGTTGAATCCGGCCGAATGCCGCGGCGTCGCGGCAGACGCCACTCGGACAGAGCATCAATGTTGGAGCGTCCGGGGACTGCTGGAACGATAGAACGACAAAACACAACACGGAGTGGTAACAAATGAGTGAACTGAGATTCGACAGCGTTTCGAAGGTGTACAGTGGCACGACCGTCGCGGTAGACGATCTCGACCTTACTATTGAAGACGGTGAGTTCGTGGTCCTCGTTGGCCCGTCAGGCTGCGGAAAGACGACGACACTAGAGATGATCGCGGGGTTGCAGAAGCCGACGTCGGGTGATTTCACAATCGACAACGAAGTCGTCAATGAACATCCCCCACAAGAGCGGGGTATCGCGATGGTGTTCCAGAACTACGCGCTCTACCCACACAAGACGGTTCGAGAAAACATCACGTTCGGGCTCAAGTACACGACTGACCTCGGAGCTTCCGAACGCGACGAGAAAGCACGAGAGGTTGCCGAATTACTCGGCATCGAACAGTTACTCGACGACAAGCCAAAACAACTTTCGGGTGGTCAGCAACAGCGGGTTGCACTTGGCCGCGCGATCGTCCGCGACCCAGAAGTGTTCCTTCTAGACGAACCACTGTCTAACCTCGATGCGAAGCTTCGGACCGAGATGCGCGCGGAGCTCCAGCAACTGCAAAAGGACCTCGGTGTCACGACAGTGTACGTCACGCACGACCAGACGGAAGCAATGACAATGGGTGACCGGATTGCAGTGCTGAACAGAGGGGTACTCCAACAGATAGGAGAACCTACCGAGGTATACAACGAACCGTCGAACGAGTTCGTTGCGAACTTCATCGGCTCGCCGAGTATCAACTTCGTGCCGGGTCATCTCGAAGACGGGATGGTGACGACGGATCACGTCTCTGTAGACGTCACGGGGTCGCTCATCCGACCGTATGAGGGTGACACCACGCTCGGTATCCGACCACAGGACCTCCGAAAAGCCAGCCCCGACGAAGCCAGCCCGACGTTCACTGCGACGGTGAGGGTGCTCGAGAAATTGGGGAGCGAAAACGTCCTCCACCTCGACGCCGGTGATTTAGAACTCGTCGCAACTGTTGATGAATCGGTCTTACCTGGAATCGGTGACAGTATCGAACTCGCGGTGGACGAAGAGCGTGTTCACGTCTTCGACGACGAGGGAAAGAGCATCAAGTACAGGTACAATCCCGATTCAACGGATCGACCTCGGTCCCAGTCGGTACAGGAGCAGTAATCCATGAGCGACGAACTAACCTACGAAGTCGAAGGAGAAATCGGCGTAATAACGATTACCCGTCCTGACTCGCTCAACGCACTCAACACCAGCGTCAACGAACAGATCCGCGACGCACTGGAGTCGTTCGAATCGGCCGACGTCAGGGCCGTATTGATCGAATCGAGTGGCGACCGAGCGTTCGTGGCCGGTGCCGATCTCAAGGAGATTCACGGCATGTCGGTTGACGAGTTCATCTCGTACCAGAAGAACGGACGGCGCACTAACGACGCCATCGCTGCTCACCCGAAGCCGGTCATCGCCGTCGTCGATGGACTCGCTTACGGCGGTGGGTTCGAAGTCGCCCTCGCGGCAGACATGGTCGTCTCAACGCCAGATGCGAAGTTTGCCTTACCCGAGGCGAAACTCGGCCTTCTCCCCGGCGGCGGTGGAACCCAGCGGTTGACGCGCATTGCCGGTACGAACGCGACCAAAGAGTTGTTGATGACAGGCGAACCGATAGATGGAGAACGTGCACACCAACTCGGCATCGTCAACCGTCTCGCTGACGACCCATCACGAGAAGCGCGGGAACTGGCTGATGAGCTAACTGCCACCGGGCCGCTAGCGACCGCTGCTGCCAAAGAATTGGTCGACGAGGGAATCCAGGCACCGCTGGATACTGCGCTCACGCTTGAACAAGAGGTCACCTTCACACTCTACGGATCGGACGACACATCAGAAGGGATTGAAGCGTTCGTCGAGAGTCGAACACCCGAGTTCACGGGAGAATAGTTTCGGACCGGCGCTTTCTTCTTGAAGTCCTACTCGAACAACGAATCGCGATCTAGTTTTCCAGTGCGGAGTTCAGGCAACCGGTCGACGAACTGGATCTCTCGAGGTTTCTTGTAGGGTCCGAGCCGTTCGGTGACCACATCTTGAATGCGTTCTTCGATCATTTCGGGTTTCGCGCCGTTCGTAGGAACGACCACTGCCTTCACTCTCTCGCCGCGGTCTTCATCCTTCACTCCGCCGACTGCTACCGCTTGTACCTCAGGTAGACTCTCGACGACGGCTTCGACCTCAGTGGGACTGATTCGATAACCTGAAGAGAGTATTACGTCGTCCTTCCTTCCCTGTACGGTCACTTCTCCGCCCTGTGAGATAGTTGCGATATCTCCAGTTCGTAACCATCCTGAGTCGGTGAAAGTTGCGTCCGTAGCTTCTGGACGATTCCAGTAGCCGGAAAACACTGAGGGACTTTCAGCATCGACAAGTAACTCACCGGTGGCATTCTCCGTCTCGTGGATGCCTTCGTCTGTCTCGACGGCGACTCTGTGTCCGGGGTACGCACATCCCGTGCTCCGCTTTTCGTGAGAGAGGTCGTATGCTGGTTTGGCTTGACCAACTATCGCGTTTGCTTCTGTCTGCCCGTACGCTTCGTTCACGGTCACCTCAAGTGTTTCCTCCACCCACGACTTCAGGTCTTCAGAGAGTGGTTCACCACCGCACATTATCGTTTGCAGTGCTGACGGTGCGGTTATATCGGTATCCAGTATGGACCGCGCTTGACGGAGAGCTGTCGGTGGGAAGAATGCGTGTGTGACTTCACCATCCTCAAGAAATTCCACGGCCTGTTTAGGGTCGAATCCAGTTCGTCGCGGCTTCGAAACGACCGTGCCACCTACAGCTAACGTGGGATAGCACACGTCGAACAGTGCACCTGCCCACGCCCACTCTGCTGGTGTCCAGACACGGGCAGAGCGCTGTTGTTTTTTCGTCAATAGCTGGTACCAGAGTTGATACCCCGAGAGTGAGCCAATCAGGTACTGGTGGTCCTGTATGACTCCTTTGGGTTTGCCGGTCGAACCAGAGGTGTATAACAGGAACGCAGGATTAGTTCCAGCCGATTCACTCGTGTTGCCGTCGCTTGGTTCGTTCTCGGTATCCCAGGTGCCTGGATGCTGTGGTTTCACCACGTCTTCGAGACGTTCGACCGGAGCCTCGCTCTCCTTAGGCAACGTCCCAAACCGTTCCAGTGCCGGTGCTTCGATGCAGAGCATCGCAGGGTCTGCGTCTGAGAGAACGTATTCGAGCGTTTCAGCACCGAGAAGAACTGATATTGGTACTACGATAGCGCCACGTTTGAGGATTCCTAGATGGAGCGCCAATAGCCATGGAGACTGTGCCCCACAGGTTGCGACGCGGTCTCCAGGCTCGATGTCCGCCTCAGCGAGTCGACGTGACACAGCAGACGAAGCCGAATCTAATGCTTCGTACGTCACCGCTTCCTCTGAACCGTCCAGCTTTCGGTGCAAGACTGCTACATCGGAAGCGCGTTCATCGTCGGGAAAGTCGAATATCGCTGCCGGGATTGAATAGTCGTCAGGAATCTCCCACGTGAACTGCTCGCAGAGGTCCTGATATGAATCGGGCCAGCGTTCTGCGGTTACGGTGTACCCAGTCGGTGTCTCTATTACCTGTCTGGGAGATCTCATCTGTTCAACACCACAGTAGCGAGGGTGTTTGCTCCGTTCGTTACTGACACTGGAATCATATTCTTCTCATATTTTACTTCGTGTTTACACGCGATGTGCTGCCCAACCCCCATCGACGTAGATGTCGGCACCGTGGACGTAACTCGCTTCTTCACTGGCGAGGAATACGGCAACGTCGGCAACCTCTTCGGGGGCACCCAGTCGAGGGAGGAGAGTCTGTTCTCGACTTATCTCGATGCTCTCTTGGTCTTGGTAGTCTTGCATGGGTGTTTTGATGAATCCCGGTGAGATGCAATTTACATTCACGTCGTGTTCGCCAAGTTCAGTCGCTAGGTCTCGGGTGAGATTCACCAAACCAGCGTTCGCCGCGGCGTATCCAGGTCCTGACCCTCCCTCGGTTGCGTTGACCGACGCAACGTTCACGAGATGGCCATTTGACTCCTTGAGATGTGGGACTGCACTCTTCGCACAGTAGAACGCACCGTCTAAATCCACAGCGAGTTGTTTGTTCCAGTCGTCGACAGAGGTCTCTTGGCTGTCTCCGGGAATGTATATTCCGGCGTTGTTGACGAGTACATCCAAATTACCGTACGTTGAGACGGTTTCAGCGATGACGTCTTCACACTGTTGCGGGTCAGTAACGTCAAGCGAGAGAAACCGCCCTTCCCCAGGAGTCTCCTCGTCGATTATCTGTTCGGTCGGTTTGGCAGCGTCGGTGTCGTAGTGTTCGCCTGCGTGTGGTTCATTGCTACGGGATGCGCAAACGACTGTGGCACCTTCCTCTCCGAACCGAATTGCCATTGCTCTCCCTATCCCGCTTGATGCACCGGTAACGATGACTACCCGCCCCTGATGCCGGTTGCTCTGCATGCATAGAAAGACACCCGTGTACTGAAATAAGTATTCCCGTTCATCTAACTCTTAGAGGGGATATCCCAGGTGGTCGACTCGCATTTTTAGAGTGTGAAACAACTTTTCGACAAGGTCTCGTTCAACGTAGTCGAGCCGATCGCTCAATCTGGGAAAGCACGCTGGGAGAACTGCCCATCGCGGGACCAATCGATTCAGACAGTGGCCAAGAGTTGCTTGAACGTGGCTGGGAGGCGACAAAACAAGAGTTCGAACGGAACCTTGGGCGAGTCCGAGAAGGTATTCAGGACCTCAACACCGAGGCAATCATGCGTGACGAGGAGTTGATCTGACACGCTTGCTACAATCTCGGGGCGTACCGTGGACCGTCGCTCTTCTTGTACGACGAGTACGGCGGTTCGATTCGTCATCGTGGCCAGCTTGATCGTGTGCTTGAGTCCGACGAGCAGATGTGGATTATCCCGACGGACTGACTGTGAATGCGAACGGAGACATTTGGTCCGCTCGGTGGGACGGCAACGCACTCGTTCGGTACACGCCAACCGGAGTCAGGACGGAGCGACTCAGCTTCCCGGTCAAGAAGGTATCCAGCGCCACCTTCGGTGGGCCCGGCCTCGAAACTCTCTACGTCACGACAGCAGGAGGCGATGGGCGACCAGACGAGGGAGCACTCGCTGGGTCGTTGTTTCGGTACACGCCAGGCAGTTCCGGACGTCCGGAGTTCCGCTCGCGAATCGCTCTCCAATACGAAGAGTTATTCAGAGCGTGCAGATTCGACCGCCGCAACGAATGCTGCGGCCTGAGACCGAACACCATCCATATTCTCGTCCTTGATTGCCTCGTAGTTGACGAGCGCCGACCCAGCGCCGACAGCGACAGCACCCGCGTCAAAGTATGAGCCGACGTTGTCGGCCGACACGCCGCCAGTCGGCATAATTGGAATATCACCGAGTGGCCCTCGTAGCGCACTTACGTGACTCGGACCGACAGTCGATGCAGGGAACAACTTGAGAATATCCGCGCCGGCGTTCATCGCTCCGACAGCCTCTGTCGGTGTCATAATCCCCGGGACGGCGACGACATCCTCGTCGTTACAGACCTCAATGACCTCCGTGTTGAGGTCGGGGGCGAGCACGAACGATGCGCCGGCATCGATAGCTGTATGAGCAGTTTCAGCGTCCATTACCGTTCCAGCACCGACGACGGCATCCGTCTCACGAAGTGCCCCCTCTACTGCGGAAATCATCTCGGCATAGTTCGGATTGTCTGCCGTGATTTCGAGTGCGGTGACCCCACCTTCGTAGATTGCTGTTGCGACATCGACGATTTTCTCTTCTGGGATACCACGGAGCACTGCGACGATATCGCTATCTATGAGATGTTGCTGAACGGATTGCTTTCGACTCACAAGTGTGTATTTGGGAGTTGTTGTAAAAAGGTTCTCTGTCTCACACGTAGCACTGTCACAAATTATTGCGACGAAAAAAAGTGCCACGAACCTCGTGACGCCGCTCCGATGAAGAAAATGTCGCGAATAAAGAGGTTTTACCTCAGCCGGTTTTTACGCACCCTGATGTGAGCGATGAAGTTACATTGGTTCATCGGTAGACGATTTAGCATATTGAATTGGACAGCGATGTAGGTGCAATTGATCTTTTTTAGGCACCGTCTAGATAAGGAACTAACAGGTCGAAGAGCGAGTAATCTATGCTACTCTCAAACCTGCTCAACGAGAGTTTAGACACTGCTACGCTTGAATGTTGGCAGCGAGAGCGGACGGCAACTCCCATCAGGGCGTTCGCCGTCTGGCTCCATTCTACCGGTCTATCACTCAGGGAGGCAGAAGCAATTCTTCGGTTACTGGGCGTAGAACGCTCGTTCCAAGCAGTTTTTCAGTGGGTACATCAACTGTCTGACAGCGTTTCAGACCCGCCGAAGGCGACGCTAAGGTGGGTCGCGGTCGACGAGACCACTGTCAAAACCAATGGGGTGTGGTCTTGGTTGTACGCTGCAATAGGCCTCGACACAAAAATGATTCTTGACGTTGCGCTGTTCAAGCGTCTTGGAACTGATCCAGCGGCTGCGTTTCTCCACGGAGTCTGTGAGAAACACGACTGTTCAGAGACGGTTTTTCTGGCTGATACCTTCGAGTATCGGACTGCATTCTCTCGATTAGGAGTGACCGGTCGGGTCGACTACACAGACCGAAACCTGATTGAAAAGTGGTTCCAGACGTTCAAAATGAGAGTCGGCCGTTTCCACAATTCATGGATGGGCAGTCAGCTGAATATCCGTCGGTGACTTGCAGTATTCGTTCATTACTATAATTTTCAGTGACCGCATCAGTCGCTCGATGGTCGAAAGCCAGCTCAGGAGGTTAACTAGACAGTGACGTTTTTTTATTTTATATCACCCAGAAAATCTTTCCAAGCTTTCTCAGCGTGGCTGATTCAAAAACGCGGGATTAGACCCTAATCAATCTCAATCAGTGTGAAAATAAGATACGCAACAGAACCCAAACTCCGAAACTGCGGGTGTCGCGCTGCGTTTGAATTTTTATATAGCATCATAGAATATATGCTCTACTGGTGCAATTTGGACACTGTTTTACTAATTGGCGTTGTGTATGATCCACTCCTGCACAAGCCAAAGTATTAACTCAATGGGAGAACGTCGGTGAGTAATGAAAATCCTCGATTCAAAATCATCCCAACACGCAGCGAGAGGGTTACTCCCCGGTGAGAAAGCGTGAATCAGCAGCCTGACTCCCAGGGTTTAGAGGTCGAAGAGGAGGCTTCAGAGAACAAGACGAGAGAGCGTCGCTACAAGTGGTCCCAGATGAGCCTCGACGAACTCGTCGACGTCTACTGGCAAGACATCGCACCGGAGCGATATCGCGATGGATTCGACGAGGACCGCGACGTTCCAACCTATGGGTGGCTCACCGAACATGGATACAGTGGTATCGCGTACGCGCTGCGCGAGCATCATGATTTGACGCCCAAGCAGTTCTTCCTCGACGTTGTCGGTCTCGAAGATGAGGAATCTGTGGGGTGGGAGTGGAACGTCGATGACGAAGATACTGTCAATGCTCTAGAAGTGTACCTCAATTCGATACAAACTCGTGGTGGGCGAGCAGAGAGTACCGTCGAGACCCACCGGACGAGGTTGGCCAAGTGGGTTCGGACCTATCGAGAACTGCACGGGACTGATGCATTGCTCGAACCACTGTCTGAACTTGACCAGCAGCCGATGGAGATAGAGCGTTGCCTCGCTGTTCTCGACGTGTTCGACGAGGAGTTATCGACTGATCGGTCGAAACTCGAGTATCTGCACGTCGCCAGAGCGTGGTACGCCTTCGTAAAGCGCCGGAAGTACGCGAAGTACAACCCACTCTCGGAGGCCGGCGAGGAGTTTGGCTGGGAAGCCAGCGAACCAGACCCACAGGCGTTGTCCGCGTCGCAGGTTCACCGCATCTACGGAGAGGTAGATTCTCCTGAAGCGGAGTTGCTCTTAGTTGCGCTTGCTGGGTGGGGGTTGCGACCTTCAGAGGTCGCTGCGTTGCACGTTGACCAAGTGGTTTTGGATGCCGAAGATCCTCATCTGTCGTTCGGTGATGGAGAGCGGAAGAACGGTCCTGGAGAGGTGACGCTGTTGTACGGCGTGGATGTCGTCGCTGACCGGATTGATGCGCTATCTGACCGTGGGACGTGGAACGGGTATCTGTTCCCGTCTCGGTCATCGTCGACGGGCCACGTGTCAGTTAGTACGATACGTCGTCGGTTTAAGCAGCTTGCTGACACTGCTGGCGTGGTTGTCGATGGGGATACGCCGACGCCCAAGATGGGGCGGCGGTTCTGGTACTCGGCGTATCAGGAGGCTGTTGGTGAGGTTCTAGAGGGGCTTGAGGGAGTTGCTGAAGACCAGGGGAGTTCGTCGACAGAGGTTGTGCTTCGGAATTACTTGTCAAGAGAGCAAGAACGGAAGGCGCGGCGAAGAAGGATGTATGAGAAGTTGAACGCAGCGTTCAGAACGACTTTGAATGGATCTGAACCATAGCGATTTAAAAGTAGCTTTGAGAAATTCAAAGGTGCTATCTTAGTTGTGTTTGAGAAACCAGACATCTAGGTCAAAACAGAACACCGCTCTGTATGTGTCAAGCCTCTTTTTGACAGAGTCTGAGGGTCTCAACAGAGCCACTTCAGTAGACAAATTCGGACCAATTTCCAAATATTGACATAGTGTCTGTGACTACGAGTTGCCCATGGACTGTCTTTCAACCCAGTTGAGAGACCTTCGATATCCTCCATTTGTAAACCAGTCTCCATTTTTTGACAGAACGTATTCGGTATTTTGGGTTCCTATTAATTTAACCCCGGTAACCTTCTTTGAGTAAGAATTCATGCTTGCTTCTGTATCAGTAACCTCGAGAAACCGTTTCCGTTTATTAAATCGAATTCGATCACCGGTCTCTACCGTACTCAATATATCTGCAATTTCTCTCGAGGACATCTCTTGTCTCTCACCATCGGCTACAGAGTCTGGCTGAGAAATAGCATTTGAATACTTTTCACTAAAATCTATTTTACAGTGTTTTTGCCATAGGCCCCGATTGTCGTAGACATATGCGACCTTCACAGGTAAAAAGTCAAATTTTGGAATCCATATCTTTTGGTGCTTTGTGAATTTTTCGTTAGGTCCTTTTACTTCTACAAATTGGTAGTCACCCGGTTCAGATTTGTCGCAAATGAACAAATCTGGGGTACCCGGCTCACTAACAGCACTAAGCGGATCAGTACAGTCAAGGCTGTCCCGTATTTCGTTTTCTAGAGAATCTATAGTCTGATTTGGGATGTCCGATTTCAGAATAGCTCTTCTTACTCTGTCGTCCTGTTTGTGATATAGATTTTCTACGTGTTTATCGAGCACATTCTCATAGTATCCATGTGCAATATTTTCATTCATCCCAAGATTGTTTGAAGAATATATTGGGCGTTCATCACTTTGTATATCAATCTCAGACTTAGTACCCCTTCTGACGTCATATTCAATCAAGAAATAGTTTCTAAGTGACATTCTGTTCTTATCGAATGTTACCACTCACGGGTTTAAAACTCACCCCAGCCTATTTGCTCGACTCACAAATTGACTCAGTTGTTTGACCCAGTACCAACAAGTCAGTAAAAACCCTACCGCGCATTCCGAAGTTCCCAGTACCCTCCAAATTAAGATAACTGACTATTCACTCCGAAAGACAGATTTCCCAGTCTAAACACAGTTAGTGGGTTTGGACCCAGAGTTCGCCCATTGTGGAGAGACCTGGTTTGTACCGGTTCTTTTCTTGTTCTCGCTTGACGAAGCCTTTCTTCTCTAACTGTTTGACGTTGTATTGGACTTTGCTCTTGAATGAGTCCATCTCAAGGTCTTCGTCTAAATCTTCTGCGAGTTCTCTTGCGAGTTCAGACGTGGATTCCATTTCTCCTTCCTTCGCAAGGAATTCGAGTATCTGGATCTCAAAGTCGTGAAGTTCGGCGAATGGGACCACGGGAAATTCGACGTGAAGCCCGCCGTTCATTCTGGAGGCGCCTTTTGTGGTCCCACTGCTTTCGATTTCGTCTAACAGTCCGGAGATTGCATCGTTACGTTCTCGGAATTCTTGTCCATCTTGTTGTTCGAGGAATTCGCTTTCTTTCTTGAGTTCCTCGATCATTTCGGTGATGAGGTAGCGTTCGGGCGAGACGTAGTATGTGTGTACTCGGTCTCGGAGTTCAGGGTTTTCGACGACTAAGGCGTTGGCGGCGGTGGCAAAAGCAAATGCAACGGTTCGAGGCATCGAGGAGATGTTGACCCATACCTCGTTTTTCTGGTCCACTTCTGATTTTATCATCTTGTAGGCCCTCGGGTAGATGTCCTCGAATTTGAAGATATCCTCAACCTCGTGGATTTTGACTTCTTTACCGAGGATTGTTCCGAAGGCCTGATCGAGTTTATCGACCATTCGCTGTGCTAGTCCTTGGACTTCCTCGCTGTTTTCCTTCCTTGCAGAGTGGAGGAGGTAGATTTTGTCTGCGTCTAGTTTACCCTGGGTTATTGGTTGAAACAGTCTTTCGTAGTCGAAGCCGACTGGGATTATGTGTATTTTCTCGATCATTATTTGAATCACTTAATACCGATTTCTGACTAGTACTTCACAAATTTTCTTGTCTGAAATACTAATCGAGTAAACTTGTTTGTACGTGCTTGACTTTGGGCGACAAAGCTTTTATTATATTCGGTATCCTTCGAACAATTGTACTACCCCAATTTCAGGTGGACCAAATCCAATGACAATCCCCAAGAGAAAACAACTGGGATTCAACCCCGCAAAAATCGACGACACGCCTAGAGGCACAGTTATTCTGGCAGAGCCACAGTCGGCCCACCAACGGTTTCTTCAGGGTATCCCACAGGAAACCAAGGTACTTCTCAGAATCAGCGATGCGAACACTCTGCTAAACCGTAGTGAAACAGCCAGTACATACTACGGGGATGAGACCACCGTAATAACCACAACCACGGTCCAAGACAAGTACCTCTCAGAACTCACGTGGGAACGAGAGCTCGAACTAATCAAAGAATTCGAGCCAGACTATCATATCCCGTGTGACTACCCAGTCTACAAGCACGACAAGGAAGACCAGCGACGTGGCCACGTACGGAACTGTCTCGAAGGAACTCTTTGGGTTGGTCAACACCTCTCAGACGTTAAAACCCGGATTATCCCCCTAGTGAAGGGCGAGACCCCCTCAGAACGTGGTCTCTGCTACAGAGTATTCGATGAGATTAACGCCGAATATGTGGCTGTCTACGGCACCCAATACTTCCTCTCCGGGAAAGGGTTCAGCCCACTTCTGGAAACGCTGCAGGCAATCGCCTCCGAAGCATCCCACCTGAAAATCATGCTCATCGGACTCCAATCACCACGACTACTCGAACAGGCACCACCACAGGTCGTTGCCGCTGCCGGACAACGGTGGATCAGACAAGTCCAACTCCGAGACGTACCATTGTCGAATTCTCACAGATTATTCGGCGAGATGGACTGTGCAATCACAGATTCGTTGTCCGAAGGCCAAGCACCACTTAGTATGTGGACCGGTTCTGCGGAGGTGACTGCATAAACCATGGGTGGCGGATACTCAACCTCACTGGGAAATTACTCCCAAAGTGGACGCAGACCATCCGATGCCGGTGATGCCGGTGACGTGGTTCAAGAAACACTTCAGAGCGAAGACGAAGTCGAAGAAAGCTACGAGAACCACGTCGGGGATACAAAAATCACCGATCGGCAAGGCGAGACAATCTCCGACCGCCGCGACGTCCTAGTAAGTATCCTCGAAGAAGACATGGGAATTGAAGACAGCCGTTTAATCGGCTCATTCACACGCGGAACGATGACGGGACCGCTGAAACAAGATTCCGATGCCGACGTTATGGTGGTTCTCGATGCAGACAAACATCGGGACTGGATCGAGCAAGAGAACGGTCCTACCAACGCACTTCGAGCGATTAAAAGACGGATCGAAAACGATCCACGGTTCTCTCAGACGGAGGTGAGGGTGGACCAGAACGTGGTACAAGTGAAGTATCACGATTCGACAATCGAGATTGCACCTGCATTCAGGTACAGTGAGGTTCCGCACGCGGACCACCCCAGAGACGGATTCAACCTGTTCAACGATGCAAGTGATGGATACGCGATTCCAGACACTCACGGTCAACAATCGTGGCAGGGAACGAACCCCAGAGAGTACAAGCAAATGTTCGAGGCACGTGATCAGGCGCACAACGGCCGTGTCTCCGGTCTAACTCGGGCAATGAAGACCTGGGCGGACCGGAACAATGTCCCCGTCAGGTCGTACCACATGGAGACTATGGTCTACAACTACTTCGAGGAGAAGGCACGGCGTGGAGAGCCTGTACCGAGCTCGTACAACGAGTTGACACGGGAGTTTATGCGAACGCTTCCGAATCGTGTTCACGGTAAGGCGAAGGAGCCGGTGTACAACGAATCTGTAGACAAAGGAATGGGCCAGGAAGACCGGAATGCTGCTGCAAAGAAGGCGAAGAAGGCGAGCGAAAAGCTGGAAGAAGCGAAACGGCTCAAAGACCAAGGTAAAACCGAGGAGGCGATGGAGAAATTAAAAGAAGTTCACGGAAAAGACTTCAACTGAAAAGTCAGACGAGATGACTAATTATGACTGAAGACGACTTTGACTATGAAGCCCATGAACGTTTGAGAGGAAGGGTTGCTAATGAAGCGGACAGCGTTCTTTGGACGTTCAAAGCATACTACAAAGGCGCAGACTGGTATACGAAACGAGATCGGTGGATGGATTTGGGTGTTTTCGGAATCGCGGGCCTGCTAACAATCGCTCTGATATGGGGTTCCGCACCTCAACATCTCTTGGTCAGTCTGGCAATCATTACTGCAGTAATGTCTGGGTATCGTCGGATGGCAGACCCTGGTGATAGAGCAGACGAGTGCTACCGAGCGGCTCATGCATACCAACGCCTGTTTGACGACTTCCGGGATTTCATCCAGCTCGAACTAGCCAACAAGGAAACAGGGTTAGACGAGATGTATGAACGCTACAGAGAGCTCGCAGAGCGACGAAGAAACCTGAACGAAGACATGCCGGAAGTCACCAGCAAATGGTACGAGAACCTAGATGACTCCATCTACGACCAGGTTGGAACCACAGAGAAAGACAAAGAGCGGCTAACAGGGGAGGCCAAGCTGAAAGACAATGTGTCAAATCACGATCTGAGCGTTGAGGAAGTGAAGGACCGGCTGACCGGCGATGCCGCCCTCAATGATGAATCAGAGGACGAAAAGGAAGAATGAGTATACCTACCTCACAGCTGGAGACTTCCTGAACAGCACACGATTATGTAGTACTACAAACGGCCCTTCGCGATGTGCTTACTGCGACGACGGTGGAGGACGCGATTGTACACCGGTGAACTGCGGGGGAGATACAGACACGATCGGCGCGATTGCTGGTGCAGTCGCAGGAGTCCGGTTCAGCGCGTCGAATCTTCCCGATCGGTGGGTGTCCGAGATCAGAGATGCGAGCGAACTCGAGACACTAGCTGGTCAGCTGATGCCCCCGACGAAGTGACGCTCACCCACCACTAGCACTTTTCCACCTAAGCGAGGCTATCAAGGCAATCAACTCGTTTGTACTGTAAACGTGAGGTTTCAATCAGCCTTCCCAGAATGCACGCTGCCTGGCTTCAATCTCGACAAGAGCCATTGAGAGGACATCGCGCCAATCGCTGGGATGCGGTGAATCATCTCCAGGTGTCGGTGCATCTGGACCGGGATGGATGTGGTCGCGAGCGTTATGATCCGATGGATGGCGGTCCCATCGATGATCGAATGTTCCTTGCTCGTGATCTTCGTGGTAGTGCAGCGAGAAGTCGCCGTTCTCGAACCGTACTTGCGCGTGTCTCTCGTTCACCCGTCCGGATTGACTGGGCCTTTATACTTCGACTTGATTTTGTCTCCCTCTCTCCACTGCCAGTAGTAGTAGCGGTTGTCGTTGATCTCTTTGATGGTGATCGTCGCCTTCGTGGGGACATCGTCTGGAAGGTCGTCCGACCGTTCTTCAAGCTCGCCTTCCGGTGACTCGTCCTCGAGACGGGCCTCGCACTCCTTGTATTCGGCCAGCTCTTCGGCATAGCGGCCAACGTCCCGAAGACGGTTCGGCGATGATCCATTGAGAGCGTTGACGACTTCCGTGGGGAGGTTCGGCGGCGGCGTTGGTGGTTCGTAGGACATCGGCTGCTGCCTCGTGTTAACCAACACAAGTCGCTAATCAAAAATTTTGTTGGTTAAGTCAGTGCCGCGAATCGTATCCAAGACTCAGAACAAACCCACACAGCCTCTTTTCAGCTCACCATCCACGGGTCAAAGCGCCAAACCAGGATTATCGTACAAAGTATCATACCCTAGAAGGTGTTATCGTAATTGCAAACATATCTTAGCACCCACAAACTAATATGAGCGTAATCCGTCTCTAGGACAATGACTGAGGATACGCCGTCTCCGCCGGACATGAATCTGGCCGGTGAGTGGGACAAAGCAGTCGAGAGCCGGACGGTCAAAGATCGTGTGTATGAAGCAGTAACGACGCTCACGTCGCCGACCACTGTTGCAGATGTCGCAGAACGTGCTGACTGTACAAAAGAAGGCGCACGTCCTCATCTCGAGTGGTTCGTTGACGTCGGAGTGCTCGAAAAAGTCGCCGACAATCCTGCGCTCTTCGTTCGCAATGAGGCCTACTTTGAGTTCCGTCGTATCACGGAACTGACCCGGGAGCTCAATACACCAGAAGCGGCTGAGGAAGCAATCGACGAGTACCGAGCCCGAGAACAGGGGCTCTCGAGTTACTTTGAGGAATCCTCGCCTGAGGCAGTTGTCCTTTCCGAGACGACGTACGACGATCTCGATGAGGCGTACGATAGACTGAGTGAATGGCGAACTGTCACTCGCCGCCTTCGTGAACTCCGAGAAGCCAAATTCCGTCTCGAATCAAATGTCAGTGGAAGTCCTGCCTCCTCGTTTCCCTAACCTCGATGGGACGCACAGATGACCTCAACGAAGAACGGATGCGAATTCTCGGTGGTCGACTCGCAGATCTCTCGGTAACCGAGACCGTCCAGTACTTCCCGTCTGGAAAGGAAGACCGTGTTGTTGCCACTCTTCAGTCGAGTTACTATCCCGACGTCGTGGATACTGCTACTCTCGAAATCCGTCTTCGACTGAATGGTGAGTTCAATATCCAGTATTTTGAGGAATGGGCTGGTGAGCGCTGGTCGTGTCGATGGGACCCCCACCCGAATACACACAACACACGCGACCACTACCACGTACCACCCCAGCCGCGAGAAGAGAGTGCGGTCGATGCAGTCTACCCAGAAGATCCGAATGACGTGCTTCGGATGGTTCTTGAGACTATAGAGAAACGAGTCAACGATATCTGGGCGACAACAGATCCGATTTTCCCGTCAGAATACGAGTTCAAACAGGAGTACGGTGCAGACTACCTCGTGGACACGTAGGCAGTTTGTCACTCTGGGCGGACGACTTCATCGCATGAATAGCATTCTGCGAACACGCCAGTTGTCCCATCGGCCTCCTCAAACTCAATGAGCGACTGATAGGCTTCGATCTCTTCGCCGCAGTCAGGGCATCGACCAAGCGCCGTCGAATCATTCGTCATAGGGGATTGTGGAGACGTGTGTGACACAGATTGTCTCCAGTAGTAGTTACATGGTGTCACAGCAAAGATGTTTGGCCAGTTCGCGCGCCCCCCAAAGTCCCAATCCCCGGACCTGTGGTCGGCACTGGTTGTTGATATCGGACCAGGATAACCAATTTCAGAGTTGGCTATTTCGAGATAGGCTATTTTGCCTTCAAGCGCAACGGAGTCTGCTCGCATATTCCGAGCAGAAGGTTAGGAGCAAGTTAGGTACCTAAGGCAGCTAAGTCACCTAAGGTAGAGATGGTAGGACAGAGACATTTCTGGATACCATCCATAATCGAGAACAGACTTAGTTAGCTTAGTTTCCACATTCACATTAGGTACCTCAGGTGCCTAAGGTGGCACAGGCCCATTAGGTGAGGTAGTTGAGCTAGGACCAATAGATAACATAGATGAATCAAGCTGTACAATGGTACCTACCTTACCTGCCTTAGGTACCTTAGGTGGCTTAGGAGAGGTAGTTAAGTCAGGAAATATTATATGATATGCGTGAGTCTATCCGTACAACCACAGGTACCTCAGCTACCTTAGGTGACTCAGGTGAACTCCAATGTCACAGGAACCCCAACCAAACGCTGTCGCACTGAACACGCTCAAGGGTGGCGTCGGGAAAACAACGATTTCGCTTAACACTGCCCGCGAGTTAGCTGAGCGAGATCACGACGTTCTGCTTGTCGACCTCGATCCGAATGGTCACCTCACAGTTGGCCTTAACTTCCGCGAAGTCTATCTAGACGATGAGCATGCAGATCTCGGAGAGATCATCATAGATCGGGATGCAGAGCCAGATGACGCAATCGTTTCGACTGAGTTTGGGTTTGACCTCTTCCCATCAACAGCAGACCTCGAAGACGTCCAAGATCGTCTCGGGTCGGTGAACCACGGAACAGTCAGGATGCGACAGTTCCTTGTTGAGCCGCTCTTGGGCGACACCTACGATTACATCATCATCGACACGCCCGGGAGTACGGGACACCTCACGGACAACGCACTCGTCGCAACCGAGTCGATTCTTGTGCCACTCCGCCCAGGCCCTGAATCACTCGGAGGGTTCGAGCGAACGGTCGAGCGTCTAATCAAGCCACTTCGAGAGTTCATTTCGCTGGACTTGCTTGCAATTGTACCGACAGACCTCCAACGTCGTATCGATCAACAAACTCTTGACCGAGAGCTGATCGAGTCGTTGGTGACGCGTGAACATCTCGCTGCGAAGGTCCCGAACTTCGCGTATATCTCTCCAGCTGACCTGGAAAAGATTGATTCCGGAGAGTGGGATGGCTCACTCCCGAAGCCAGGTATTCGCCACTCTGAGTCACTCTCCCGTGCAATTGGAGATCACAAACCGCTTCGAGACTACGCACCAGAAGATTCGATCCTCTCGTCGTTCGAAGAACTTGCAAGCATCATTGAACACGGAGAGGTGCGTCGCTAATGGGAGACTACACCGACCGCTTTGCAGGGTTGGATGAGGAACTTGCGGAAGTCGAAGACGATGGCGAAGAGCAGGAGTCCGATACAGCCAAGTCTGAAACTACGGACACCTCTGGAGAGGTACGGGACGAGGTGACGCTCAAAGATGAAGGCATAGAGTCTGACGTTGATTCCAAAGAGGAAGATGAAAGCCTCGAACGTGAATCAGAGGTGAGTAAACAGTCAGGCACCGATGGACCAGAACAGGAATCCAATCAAGAAGGAAGGCCAAGTACTTCTGGAGCGCTCGAAGACAGTAATCCCAGTTTCCCCTTCTCTGAGTCGGTACAAGCTCAGATATACCCACGGCGAACCACCCACGACGAGTTTGAGGACTTCATTCAATTCGACGTGAAACAAGCGCTCAGAGAGTACGGTATCCGGAATGACGAGAAGCGTGAGATACACGAAGCAATCCTTCAGTTCATAATGGAACATCCTGACGCAATTGCCGACAAGGTGGTCGAACTTCGCGAGACATAGGACGAGAATTATTCCACAACCCGTTGACACTCCATGATGAAGCGAAGTTGGTCACTCACGGAGTCCGGACACATACACCGTCGTTCATCTGTTCTTTGAGTCGAGAGTCGAGTGGTGATGGAGTGACGACTATAGCTAGTTTATAAAATAAGGATGTTTCACTCGGTTTCATAACTCTGGGTGAATTAATTAAACGTCATTAACACACGTTTGACGGCTTGATAAGCCACTTAGTCGAACTTGGAATAGACAGTATAATTATCCTCTACCAGTAAATATATAATAACACGAAGACAGTGATTTGTGGTAAAAATTATCCAATGGTTCTAGTTCTAGTCTAGTGTTGATTCGGTTTTGGTGGTACAAACACGATGAATCATGTTTGGCCACTCGCTGACCTCGGGTTCACGTGGAAGAACAGATGAAATGTGGTGTGTGTGTGTCGGAATCTCTGAAGAACAAACGAACAGATGAACAGGTGGTGTCTGACATAGATTCGAGACTTCCTTGCCGAGCTGACGTCACAGTAGTTCGCTAATCTACATCGATGAAAAAGGAAATTCGGGCGGTGGCTCTGTAATGATCGCTTTGGCGAATATTTGGTGTAAGAGCGTGACCTCGACTATGTTTCAGAAGAAACAGATGAACAGCGGTGTCTGTCACAGCATCAGTGTGTAGTTGAACAAGCGAATCAAATGAAATGTGGTGTCTACAAAAGAAACAGATGAACAGGTGGTTCTAGTACTCTCACCGTGAAATTCTGGAATAGATGAATCATTGATACTTAAACCCGGTGAGATATGCCTGATTTCTCTATAAGCTAATCGACTTTTGGACTTCGCTAGTATATCTTGGGAGTTGTCTCCGGGCAAAAGTTGGGGAACTAGTCTCGTCGACCGTGGACAATAACTCGGGAAACAAATGAAATACGGTGTGTACAAAAGAAACAGATGAACAGGCGGTCCGGGGGGTTTATATCATTTGGCAACACAACCCTCACCAATGGGCCAATTTGAGTTTAAGCGTGGGAACACCCCCTACGTCAACAGAGGGGCACTCACCGACGAGTATACTCCAAATTCTCTCGTCGGTCGCGATGACGAACTCGAAGAGTACCACTCGGCGCTTGAGCCGGTTATTTGGGGAGAGACTCCAAAGAATATCTTCCTCTACGGTAAGACTGGGGTCGGGAAGACTGCCTCAACGAAATACTTCCTCAAGCAACTCGAAGCAGATTCCGAACAGTACGATGACCTTGTCCTGCGGACGGTATTTTTGAACTGCGACGGACTAGAGACGAGCTATCGTCTGTGTATTGCACTCGTCAACCAGATGCGCTCGGCCTCCCAACAAATCTCTGAATCCGGTTACTCGAAGTCTGAAGCATATGCGATGCTCTGGGAAGAACTGGAATCGAGAGCTGGAACTGTCCTCATCGTTCTGGACGAAGTTGATCACATCAAATCCGGTGAAGACAGTATTCTGTACCAGTTGTCTCGTGCCCATGCTAATGGGAACGTCTCCGATACGAAGATCGGAATCATCGGTATCTCAAACGACTTGACGTTCACAGATGACCTCTCACCAAAGGTCAAAAGCTCACTGTGTGAACGCCAACTTCACTTTCCAACATACGACGCGACTGAACTCCAAGATGTCCTCCAACAGCGTGCCGATATCGCGTTCAAAGACGACGGACTCGATGAAGGAGTAATTCCACTCTGTGCTGCATACGGCGCCAAAGAAGCAGGTGACGCTCGTAAGGCTCTTGACTTACTACTAGAGGCAGGCGACGTTGCTCGCGAAAACAAACGCAGCTTAGTCACCGAAGACGACGTCAACCGAGCACAAAGCCGGCTGAAATCGAAGAAGGTCAGGCGTGGGATTCAGGGATTACACGAACATGACCACTACATACTCTATGCTCTCTGTGTGTTGGCTGCAAACGGCAAGATGCCTGCGCGTACACGTGTGATCTACCCACAGTATGAGCGAATCTGTGAAGCTGGCGATATCGACCCCCATACTTCTCGCTGGGTATCTGACCACCTTGACGAGCTCAAAATGCTTGGCTTGCTTTCGGTGACCGAAAAGAACCTTGGCCGGAAAGGTGGAAAATACCGGAAGTGGGACTTGAAGACTGACATCTCTAACATTCTTGAATCGATAGAAGAAACCCTGAAAGTAGTAGGAGTCCTTCGCAGTATCGAACCGTACATCCCTGATTCACTCGAGCTTCGGTCCAACTGACGGTGCGGCATTTTTTGCTGGGGCCAGATTCGCTCCGATGTTCCTGCTGACACTGCCACTCGGTGGCTTCAGTAGGAAACCCATCAGTTGGCGCGGAGCCACCACACATTGTACCGCCGCAAAATGCGGATACTGAGTCGTCTTTGTCTATCAACAATCTCCTTGCTGAATTAACTCGCCACTCTTTAAATACACGGTCAGACACACCACTCTTGCCAGTAAAAACTAGATCCCCCAACGACCTCAGATTCATCGCACTTCTTTGGGAGAACGCGTCGATCGAGACCTTCCAGCGTCCAAAGAGTACTCTGGAACAACTACTCCGGCAAGTCTATTACTCTCCGTTACATGCTGTTACATATGCCCGTTGACTTCGAAAATTACCAGCCATCGGACCTTCCAGGACCGAATACGAATGGACGTTCCATTCTTCGCTTCCTTGCAGCGACTCCAGAAACAGGCTATCGAGCGGGTGAGATTGCTGAGGCGCTCGACATCCCACGAGGAAGTGTTGGGACGACGCTCAGCAGACTCCATAATCAGGGGTTTGTGCGTCACAAGGGCGAGTATTGGGCGATCAATCCCGACGCCTACGATGCACATACTGCGAGCTTGATTGGCTTGGCTGCCGTGAGCGAGCAGTTTGAGGGCGACTACTACGACGAGAATCCGGACTGGGATGCAAATCTCCCAGACCTCGATGAGTATGAAGATGCAGACTCGGGTGCGGAGTAGATCTGATGTATGAGCGTGGGGTAATTGTCGTCGTCGCAGATCCGTTCGGGCATACTCCTCGACGTCCGTATCTCATCCTCAGCGACTCGAGTCATCCATTTGCCGGCAACCAGTATATTGCACTCGGGATCTCGACGAAGGAGTACTCGGACAGTCTTCCGCTTGCTGGCGCATACGAGACCGGAACGATAGACCGTGAGTCGTTTGTTTCGCCGTGGGCCATCGTCTCGCTGATGGATAGTGATATCGAGCGTGCAGTTGCTCAGGTCACTTCAGAGTTCACAGATAGCGCTGCTGCTCGACAGACACGATATGTCGAGTGACATCCCTCTGCATCGTTAGGTAGGAGGGTCGTCGGTGTTCTAATTCGACCAGATAATATAGTACCTAGTTTGGCATGCTACCACACTTCATATCGGCCAGTAAATATATAATATTCCACCAATCTGGTTGACATGTACGCACCGCAAGACAATCGGTGTGGAACGATACCGAACACATGATCTCCCGCTCAGTTACCGTCGAAGACATCGATGAGTTGTTCCTCAGGTGGAACGACCATCTCAACGCATCGGCCCTCTATCGGCAAGCCCTCCGCGACGAGATGCAACTTCGCGACGTTGAGCCGCACGAACTCCGCGCACAACTCTCCGAAGCGCGTGAGTTGGGCTACTCGCTCGATGAGATTGCAACCATGACGAGTCGCTACGCCGACCTCCAAGCGCTCGTGTACGACCACACCGAGTGACCTCATGTCTGACTCACACTCCCCTACTGACGCTCGCTCCACCGGCCAGCAACGGCCCTCCCGATCCATCCTCCGACACGTCGCAATCGGGAGCATCCTGTTCACGATCGCTGCCGTCCAGCCAGTTGCCGCACAAGACAGCGTGGTCTGCAGCGCTGAGAAATTGCCGGGGATGGTTGAGGGCTTCTTCCAGATCACGACGACGCTCGGCTTCATTGGGTTGGCAGTCATCTGGCAGGCCGACTCCCTCGCTGAGATCTTCACCGCCAGCCCCGAACAGAAAAAGCGACTCAAAGTCCACAAGCGCGCAGCACTCAAATCCGCCCTCATCTTGGCGGTGCTCGGCCCGCTGTATTCCGTTGTGGCGTCGATTATGGGCCTCCCACTTGGGGACTGTATGAATCTCACTCCCTGGTAAGCGCCCCACCAATCCACCTTTGCCCTCCCATGGAGCATCGAGTGCCCTCCGTACTGGTAGCCGCGTTGCTCGTGTCGAGTTCCATTATCGGCCTCGCCACGGCACAGCCCCCGAGACCAGGGACTGAGACAAACGGCCTCACGGAAAACGAGTCGGCAACGCTCTGGTCTCGTGATAGCGACCGCTACGTCAGCCAACAAGACTACCAGCAGCAGTACGGCGACGACCGAACGGCACTCCACCAACTCGCCAACGGGACTGATATCACGTTCACGCGCCCACCGGCAACAGCCGCGACGTGGACGCGCAACGATTTCGCGGATCTCGACGCCGGCGGACCCGACACGTCGACGTATCCGCCCCACGCATCACTCGAAGATGGGACGTTCATCGACGATGCGCACGCGACGATTTTCGCAGTCACGCCATCGACGCGCGGGCATCTCGACGCAGGTGAGACACCGCTCTATATCGCTCCCAATGGGACGGTTCGCGGGCTCGTCGACTACCACGTTCGCGTTCCAACCGGGAACGAAACGGGTAATCAAACCGTCGACTGGGCACTCGTCTCTCACGAGATTGAGAACACCCGTCTAAAAATCGATGGCATCACGGTTGCCTCGACTGCTGGCACTCACACGCCAGAATTACAGTATCAGACTACTCACTCGTGGGGTGCGAATCTTACGCTCGAAGCGACCATCTCTGTTCGCCTCAAGAAGACCGTTGAGACAACGGTTGGTGGCGAATCTAAGACGACAGTCAACTACCGGACCGAGACACGAACCGTCTCAGATACACTCGATACCGAGATTTACGACCTCGCGGCGTACCCCTACTACGCGCAGTACCCGAACGGGGATACTGGCGTCGCGATTTTCCAGTCCCGCCCGTGGCAGGGCTATACGCTCACCGACGATGAGACCTCCAGAGTCCGTGGTGTGTGGCGGTTCTACACCGCTCGCAACACGAACTGGGACACACTCGTCACATCGACCGGGACGTCGACAACTACGGAACAGTCGGATGCGATTCCCGTCCGAGTTCACGCGTATCCCTCGCAGATCGGGCCGCGAGCAGAGCCGGTTCGCGATGGCCCGGATATCATCGACACGTGGGGGACTGACCGGGCGTCACCCCGTGAGACGATCGGCGAGAACGTGACCGTTGAGGTCGTCAACGAGTCGTACACGCCTACCTACGGATTGGCCGTCCGCGCAGAGACCGTCGACCGGGAGGCGCTTCGGGTAGGCGGGATCGTTCGCGGCGTGAATGCCACGATTGTCGACCCCCAAGTCGGGTCGGCGCGACAGCTTCGTGAGAGTAACCTCTCTGTTGAGCTCGTTTCGCAGACGACGTCGAACGCGACGCTCCGAGTCGAGTTGCGCGATAACCAGACGGGTGCACCGATCGCATCGAATGGGAGTGACCGACAGTACTCGATTGGCGGGTCGTCACACAGCGGCTACATCACGGTGGGTGACCAGCGCGTTGAGACCAACGAGAGTGGCATCGCGATCGTCACGCTGGACGAACCGGGGATCTACACCGCCCGCTACCACCCCGGCACGTGGCTTGGCCACGACCCGGCGTATGTGGGTGATACGGCCTCTGTTCGCTGGCATCCACTCGGGACTCTCGAGGGCTGGGTTGCGTTTGTGTTCGAGGTCGGCTGGCAGGCGATCCCGTTCGTCGTGACGTTCTACGCCGGTCGCCGACTCCTCCGCATGTTTGGACCGACAGATAGCGACTACCGAAACCAATGATTCCAACCGATTCACCGATTGATAGACGTACCGTCCTCCGAACCGTTGGCGGGGCCGCCCTCGCCAGCGTTGCCGGCTGCCTCGATGGTAGCCGTAACTCGGGCACAACGACGCCCGACCAGACATCGGCGACGACCGAGCGTGCTGGTCCCCTCTCACGCATCGCTGTTGAGGGGCAAGCCATCGTTGTGGAAGTTGATGCTGACGCACCCGTCGAACAGGTGAACCTCATTCAACCAAATGGGGAACTCTTCGGGAAACGTGGGCTTGCCGCCGGCGCACGACAGGTTTCGTTCGAAATCGGGACTGCCTACGAGCCCGGAGAGTTTCGTGTCGTCGCGTTGGATGGTGACGAAACTGTTGCTGAGGGTTCTCTCGAGATTAGCCCTCAGATTGAGATTCAGGACGTTGGGCTGTTTCGAAATGTCCCGGATAAGCCGTGGGACGAGGTCTATGGAGATACTGAGACAGACCGTCTCAAAAACGGTGAAGCAGTAGTCACCGTGGAGAATCATGGAACAGGTCCTGACGCAGTTGTTGAATTGATATTTGCTGAAGACGTTCCAAATCCTATTTCGGACCCTCGTGGGAGTGGAATGTACGAAACTGAACAAGTCGTTGTTGCGCCGGGAGAGACAGTTGACCTGTTCAGTAACTCATTCCCATTCGGTTCAGAATCAGAGAAAGGCATGGGTTGTTCCTCTGAGGGGAACTCTGGACAATTTAGAACCATTATTGAGACCCGAGTTAATGCAGATCAAGTCTCGAAGTCGTTCGATGTGACGTACTCTGGGTCCAGCAGTATGAGTGAGTGTGAGGTCACTATCACGGAGGCCTGACCAATGGTTGACTTAATCGATGTCGTACTAGAAGGGTTCAAAGACATCGTTGAGTGGATTATCTCTTCGTTCATGGAGGGTCTGCGGTCTGGATACCGAACGTTGTCTGAGGGCATGTTTGGAACCCCGACGCCTCAGACCGATGGTGTGTTCATCTTTGGTGATCCAACCAATACGCCCTGGCCAGCGATTCACGATGGACTCATTGGTGGCGAAATAACGCTCATTGCACTCTTATTGCTCATAATGAGTGTCCAGGGGCGTCATACGATCCGAATATTCAATATCGGTAGTGCATACGAAGCACGAAAAACCAAGAAAACTGCCTGGATCGGTGCCGTCTTGATTATCTCTTGGTACTGGATTAGTACCCTCTCACTATTCCTTATTGATGGATTCACCATCGCTCTACTGCCGGATGTCTCTTCAGTATCCACGGCGATGCTGCGCTTTCTAGGGGGTTCCATCACCAACCCGAGCTTAGGCCTGTTGTTCGCTTTTCTGGGTGGTGTTTCTATGTGGGCCCTGGAAGCGGTGTTCTACATTCGGACAATTCTCCTCTTCGTCTATCTGTATGGGATGCCGATCGCATTCGCTCTCACCTACGGAAACATCCCAGTTGTCTCGGATGTTGCAATGGGATTCGCTAAACGCTTCGTCCCGTTGGCTGTTCTTCCACTTCCAGCTGCAATAATCTTCAAGGGATACGACCTCTTGTACGTTGGAGCGTCGCTAACACCTGATTCAGCGTTTCTCAGCTATCTCGTCTCTGTATCTCTTCCACTCATCTCACTCTATGTGACGTGGAAGACGTTCACGTACGCGACACCCCTCACCGCGAAGGTGATTGGTGGTGCAACGCGAGGCGCAGCCCTCGTCGGCGGCGTCGCAGCCGGTGCGTATGTCGGTGGTGCTGGCGTCGCGACAACCGCCGCCCGGTGGGGGCCGAAAGCCGCCGCCGGTCAAGCCCTCGCCCAGCGAGCAGCCGCACAGCGTGACTCGACTGATGACAGCGACGGACTGCCATCGTACCGGCGGACCGAAAACGAACCTCGAACCCGCTAACTATGTCGACAGATCAAGACACAGCCGCTCGGCGCATCATGGACCAGTTCGGCGAAGCGAGTCGCATCCCCTACCTCAACATCGAAGAGGGTGACGTCGGCATCCTCATCGCTCTCCCCATCTGTGGATTGCTCCTCGCCGGCCTCACGGGCATTGAATCACTCGCCGTCCCGCTTATCGCAAGCGGCCTCGGGATGGGCGCAGCCATCGTCTACGTCACCCCCGACCATCTGAACGCGTGGACCTGGACGAAAGACGTCTATCGCTACGCCAAACGGCCCCGCATCACGTTGAGCGCGCCAGCCCAGCCAGACAGCCAGACGAACGAGACCGTGCGCAACGAGGGCGGACTCGCGAACTACACGCCATTCACGCCGGACGAGCGAACCCAAGACCTGACGAATATCGAGCGAGCGTGGCCCGGCGCCGGCGCGATTCAGCGGACCGACGGCGCGATGGAGGCGTTCATCGAAATCGACCCGGGGAACATGGACTTCGCGATGGCCGACGACTGGGCCCAACTCCAGGATGCCGGCGCCGAGTTCGCCAACAAAGAACTCGACTCGAAGCTCAAATTCCACGCAACAACCCGGTCATTCCCGGTCGAACAGATCACCGAGACAATCGAGGAGCGACTCACCGACGAAGACGTCACACAGAACCCGATCTTCCGTGAACTCCTCGAGGAGTATCGGGAGACGCGGCCCAAAGAGATGCGTGATCGCGGCATTCAGCAGGTTCGGTACTACATCGGCGTGGAAGTCTCGCCACTCGAAGTCTACGACCGATACCGTGACGAGGGAACGCCGGCTGAAAAGCTGACGCAGTTCCCCGTGATTGGCATTCTGTTCAACCCGTTCGTCACACGACGAGAAGATCTCTCTGACGTCGAACGCCGCGCCCAGATGTTCGAAAAGCTCGATGACCGGATCACAGACGTCCGTTCCGAGTTCATCCAGCAGGCCTCCGGCTGGTCTGCCCGCCGACTCAGCACGGTCGAGTTGTTCGTTTTGAACATGGACTTCTGGAACGGCGAGGAACACGATTTTGAGACCGAAGCAGACGTGATTCGCGAACAGCCGATTCTCAGTCGCTCACGCCGGGAGGAGGCGTTCGATGTGTAACCTCCCGTTGCAGTCGAGTCGTGATATTCTCACGCAGCTCACCCAGTGGGCCCAACAGCCGACATCCCCCGAAGGTGCAGCGCTCTATCTGGGGACCATCATGCTCCTCGGCGTCGGCGGGACAGCCCTCTGGCAGCGGTACCGCACCGACGACGAGCCGGAAGTCGACTTTTCGGATGTCCTCGACGAGGAAACGCTTGAAGCCGGCGAGGCAGAAGGCCAACTTCTCGACGATATCTCGGAGTCACACAAGACGGCGACAGCACCAGCAGCGATTGAATGGGAGACGCGAGCTGCCCGTGTCGGTGAGCAATGGACGACGACGCTATACATCGCTGACTACGCCGACTACCCGAATGACGGCTACTTGAGTGACCTCTTCGAGTTGACCGACGTCGAGTTCGACCTGACGGCGCACATCACGCCGAAGAACCAGCAACGCGCACGAAACGAACTACAGGACATCGCGGACGACCTGCAGGTCGACGCTGATTTAGAACAGAGCGTCCGGAGTGAGTACCTCCAAGAGCGAGCCAACGAGGCAGCGGCGACGTACAAGGCCGTCGAGAGCGGCGCGAGTGTGTTCGACCAAGGGCTATTCGTCACCGTCCGCGCCGACGACACGGACAACCTCCGAGACGCTGTCAGAGCAGTCAAAAGTGCGCTCCGTGACGAACCGGCGAACCTCACGCCGAAGACGGCTATCTGCCGGCAGGACCTCGCACTCCAGTCCGCCGCCCCAATCGGCGACAACGTGTTCGGTCGGGAGTCGATTGCCCTCGGCGGCGCTGTTGGGTCCCTCTTAGCGTCGCCACACAACGCGACGATTCTCGAAGAAGGGGGCGTTGAGTTCGGGATTCACAAGGACAACCAGAGTCCGGTCGTCATCGACCCGTTCGCCCGCGATAACGGCTATGCGATGTTTACGGTGGGAGACACGGGCTCTGGCAAATCGTTCGGTGCGAAAGAGAACTTCATCCGGTCGATCGAACAGAGCAAGGACCGCATCGGGATCATTCTCGAACCGCTCAACAACTGGACGGGCGTCTCCGAAGCGCTCGATGCCAAGCGAATTACCGTCGGTGGGACGCTCGGACTAAACCCGCTCGAAATCCGCCAGACGCCCGAACACGTCCAACGGGCAATGGGTGAAGACGCGAGTCCGTTCAACGAGAAACTCGACGACGCGATGAGCTTCCTGACGAATTTCTTCGCCCTCCGTGGCATCTCACTCGGCGACCGCCGAACGACACTCGAACTCGGCCTCAGACAGGCCTACGAGCGTCATGGCATTACTGATGATATCACGACACACGGCAACCCGAGCCCGACGATTCGAGACATGTTGGACGTCTTTGAAGAAATGGTCGACGACCCCGAATCGTTCGTCGTCCGGTCGGATGCGGAAGCCGAGAAACTTAGCGACGATGCAACATGGTTGATCGACCAACTGCGGCCCTTCGAAGAAGCGGGCCGCTACGCGAACCTCGGGAAGGAATCGGAGTTCGACATCCGTGACGAGAAAGTCATCTATCTCGACCTCGCCCAGCAAGAAGGCAGCGTCGACAGCAGTACGGCGCTGACGATGCAGTTGCTCATCTCGCTCGTCTACGAGCGAGCGAAAGAGACGGACAAAGAGGTCGTGTTTGTCATCGACGAAGCGCGGTACATCATGCAGGACGCCGCGAGTCTGGCGTTCCTCGAAACGGTGTTCCGACACCATCGCCACCACGACCTCTCGATTCGCCTCGTTACCCAGACCGTCGACGAGTTCTTCGAGCACGCTGAAAGTGAGGCTATCCTTGACCAGTGTGCCGTCAAGCAGTTCCATCGCTTGGATGGGATGGACGCGGAATGGGCCGACGAGTTCGGCCTGAATCACGCCCAGATGCGGTACGTACAGGACGCGGTTCCCGGGAACGAAGACGCTGGTTTTTCAGAAGCCTTGGTTGGCGTCGACGGCGAGTGGCGCGGTATTAGAGTCGAAGCAATGCCCAAGGAAACGGAAGTCATCGACTTCGACCCGACCGAGCAACGGCGGGCGTCGCTCCCCGGGGCTGGTGAGACAGCGGTCTCTACGGATATTGAGGCCTTTCGGACGGAGTTAGCGCAGCAAGCAAACGGAGAGTTACAAGACATGCAGACTGATTCAACAGCAACTGACACCGGCCAGCTTGGAGGTACCGACGATGCCTAAGCGTGAGTATCTTCGCGTGACGCCGACCTCGGAGGAACTCACAGCCCGCGGCATCCCGCAGACCCTTGAGAGTCTCCACAAACTGACCCCTGACAGTTCGGGCCTGCGGTCGAAACTCAACCCGTTTACATCCGCGACCCCACCGCGCTTTGAGTTCCTTGCGCTTAGCACGGGGCAAGACGCGCCAGTTGAGTTCTACTATGGTGCTGACGACTATCTTGGGACACTCGAAGAGCGGCTTCGGTCGATCTATCCGAAGACGTTCGACATCGAGCGTGTCGAGGAGGACGTCGCGTCGAAGTTGATTCACCCAGTTGCCTTGTCTCACGAGGAGTTCGTTGAGCGCTACCAGCAGGGTGACCTCCAGTACGAGTTCACCGACGACGAGCAGTATTCGGCTGCAGACGCCGACGCGGACGTGACGCCTGACGGTGGCGGAAGCGTCGTACACGAGTCTGAGGGCTCACCGACGGACGTTGCCGACGAGGTTGGCGGCAGAACGGCGGACGGACTGGTGTCGATTGGAGAGACAGTTGTCGAACTTGAAACGACTGACTCCCTCGCTGACGAGGTTCCACCCACGTCGGTCGAGAAGCCGACAGTAGCCGCAGACGGGACGATTCTCGCCCGCCCCGCGGCCGACACCGTCTCACCACGGGGCGTGCGGTGGTGTGGGTCGGCAGTTCGGAAACAAGACTGGATGTCGTCGTTGACACCGCTGACGGCGACGCCCGACGAGAGCACGCTGCCGGCGGTCGACGAACCGGGAGCTGTGCTTGCGTCGCTGATCGACCATCTAAACGATGCACGCGAACCGCTCGCGTTCCAAGTCGTGTTTCAGCGCCGGGAGAGCTGGCAAGCGGATGCGGAACTCCGCAAAGAGGACTTGAATGATGGACGGGATACGCTGTCGCAGAAAATCCTTGGCGACCTGCTTGACCCCGAACTAGAGTACGAACGTCGAACCCGTGATGAATTGAGTGACATCGTCGTCAAGCGACTTGACGCGATTGATGCGGTCAATCCCAAGCGCTCGTACACGACGAATATCCGGGCAATTGGCGTACCAACGAGTGAGGCCGGTCGCGACGCCCTTGATGACCGCCTGTCGTCACTTGCGCCGGTGTTCGACCCACTCGACGGCCCGTTCTACGAGATCGAAGCGACGCGACTTCGAGACCGTGGCTTCCGACAATCGAAGAAAGAACAGCATGCACGAGCAGCGCTCAATCGACTCCTTTCGCGGGAGGTAACGACTGGACGTGGTAAGACCCGGCCGGAGTTGGTTCTCTGTGGGGCCGAGCTTGCGAACTTCATTTTAGTACCATCGTCGGACCAACTGACGGTCGAAGGAACGCGAGGGACGCGTGCTGAACAGCAGAGTCGTGATCCGCTTCCGTGGCCCAATCCTGACTTAGTCCAGCAGTTCCGGGAAGGAATGGCCATCGGGTATGCACTCGATGAAAACGGCTCGCCGCAACAGCGTCCG
>NZ_LOPW02000018.1:264703-266528 GCF_001469875.2 Haloferax marisrubri
CCCGAAGCTCCTGACGACACACTACGGTCGGTTCGCCTCAACTGGGAGTGGGAAGTCGAAAGCAATCATCAACGATGCGCTGTCGCTCCGTGAGACGACTGGTGGTCCCGTCGTCATCGTTGACCCAAAGGGCGACGGGATGTGCGCCAACTACCTTCGGAGTCATTACGAGCGCTTCAACGGGCTGGACGATGTCTACCAGTTCCGCGTCCCCGAGACGATTCCCGCGTTTTCCTTTTTCGATATTCGGCCGGCACTCGACGCTGGACGGAATCGGGCGGACGCGATTCAGGACAAGGTCGACCACTTCCACGATATCATGCGGATGATCATGGGCCGCGAGCAGTACGGACAAGCGTTCGTCGCAAACGAGATTCTCAGCTACCTCATCAAGGCGCTGTTCGACGAGGAGTACGGCAGCGACGTCTTCGGGTTGGATGACCTCTTTGCGGCCGCCCTCGAGATGCAGCGGGAGCGAACTGTGCCGCCGGTTTCGGCGGACAATCGGAGCGTCGAGGAGTCGCTCACGCGGCACTTCGCGAAGGACGACCACCAGTTCCAAGTGTCGATGGACGCCGTCGGGAACCGCCTCGATAAACTCAGAGAAGACGCCCACCTGCGACGGATCTTCAGCCACGTTCCGGAACAGGACGAGACGGGAGAGTACGTTGACAACCGATTCGACTTCCGTGAATTCCTCGACGAAGACGTCACGATCCTGTTCGACTTAGGCGACCTTCGCCCGGAGGCACAGCGAGCGATCACACTCCTCCTGTTGAGTAACCTCTGGGACGCGGTGCAGGTGCGTCGCCGTGACGGGAACACGGACTACGAGAACCTTACCAATCTCATCATCGAAGAGGCCGCTCCTGTTGCAGCAACGAAACTCGTTTCCGAGCAACTGCTTCCACAGGGACGGTCGTTCGGTCTGAGCATGGGACTGGTGATGCAGTTCCCCGGGCAGGTTCGAAACCGCAACGAACGCGCCTACGACGAGGTTCTCAACAACATCAAGACGAAGCTCATCGGGAACATCTCGATTGAGCACGACCTCGCTGAATCGTTGGCCCACGAAGATCTGAGCCCGACTGACCTCCGAAACCGGATTAACACGCTCCCCAGTGGAGAGTGGATCGCCCAACTGCCGAGCCCGTCATTCGGGGAGACGGGGCCAGCCCCGTTTTCGGTGAAGCCGCTCCCGATAGCGGCTGGCCATCCAGAGAGTGATGAGCCGTTGTCTGTCGAACAGGCGGACCGTTTCGAGACTGTCGCTCTCCCACGACTGTCGGAGCGAACACAGGCTCAGTATGGGCTTGGTGAGGTGAGTAAATCTACCTCGGTCCGAGATGAGGCTGATTGGGGAAGCCCAAGAGACGACACGACAGTTACCGCTGATCGAAATCGTGTGGAAACAGACTCCACGCAATCTTCGTTCATCGGACAAGGGACACCAGATAGTCCGTCGATATCGACCGGAACGAGTGATACCAATGCTGAGCCACAGGAGAGTACCTCGTTGTTCAACATGGCGACTGAGGACGAAGAGGAGTCACCGGGCGACGGGAACGGGCATCCGGAAGCTCGCTCATCGCCCGTCCAAGCTAGTGAGGTCCCTATCTCCGATAACGAACTTCGGAAGCGTGGCCTCAGCTATGATGATGTCCATTTCCTCAGCCAAGTTCTTGAGGTGATGAACCGTGAGGCTACTGAGTATACACTCCTCAACTCGATGCGGGCCCTCCGAGACGAGTACGAAGACCTCCACTTGGAACGCTTGACGGAACAGAATCTCGTTGAGGACGCGTCTGCAGCCGGTCAAAAGTAC
>NZ_LOPW02000018.1:266591-268075 GCF_001469875.2 Haloferax marisrubri
CGGAAAAGGCGATATCGGGGAGAAAACACCACACAAGGTCGGTGTTCGCCTCCTCGAACAGTGGCTCCAACAGCAGGACAATGTCGTTCGCGTCGAACCGTACTACGAATACGACGACAGGACGGTGTTCGACGTGGCTGCGTTCAACGACGCTGGCGAACTTGTTTGGATCGGCGAAGCTGAACTCCCGAGCAACAACAGCCACGCACCGGTCGACGACTACGACAAGCTCAGTATGGTGGATGCCGACGCGATTTGGGCGTTCAACAGTCGCCAGACTGCCATTGAGGTACTCGATAGACTTGCCGAAGCGGATCGAATCGAAGAAAGTGTTAGTGGCCGGGCAGCACGGTCGTTCTCGAACATCAAAGACGCAATCAGCGAATTTGATGCAGCAGGCATGACCACGGTTCGAGGCTTCACGAATCTCAAACAGGAGGTCAACCTATGACTTGGCGACAGGCAACCCGTGAAGAGATCTACTCCTACTACGCCGAGGAATTCACCAGCTACGTTGACGACCTCCCTGAGTTCATCACAGCAAACGGGCCGAAACAGTATGCCGTCGCTTTTCGAGACCCACACCCGGTTCGCCAGGACGACGTCCCTGACAAGGACTTCATCCGCCGGGACACATGGCAGACGAATCGGTCCGGTAATCGGACGACTCCCGAGTTCAGCAGCTTTGAGGACGTCGTGGAGTTCATTCAGCACCCTGCTCGCAATGATCCTCTCGGTCAGCGCAACTTCGCACTCGCTGATCCGGCGCTCCTCGAGAAACCAAGTCCACTCCCTGAAGCCGTCTACTATGCGCTGGATCACTGGGAACGGCCATGGGTGCTGCTCGTCGATATCGACGCGAAAGACATCGCTCGGCAACGAGCCACGGATACAGTCTCCGAGGACGGCGACCAAGACAACGAGACACTCCTTGACGCCGCCGGTATTCTCGACGCCGAGCCCGCGGGCTATCCGTATGCCTTCGAGGATATCGACCGCGCTATCGAATACGGATTCGAGGTGCGAGATGTCCTTGAGGAGGACTTCAACGCCGAGGAAACGATGGTCGTGTATAGTGGACAGGGCGTCCACGTCTACCTCCTCGATACGGACCTTGCACATCGATATGACGAACAGAGTCGCGAGGTGTTGAACGACCTCCTCTTAGAGACCTATGACATCCCCATCGATCCCGTCGTGACAGCCGACCGTCGGCGTGTCGCACGCCTGCCTTACTCGCTGCACGCCGATGTCTGCAGTATCGTTCAACCCGTCGAGAGTCCAGACTTCGACGTTCGGTCGGCGACGCCGGAGGTGATTACGGAATGAGTGGGAGTTCCCCGACTGACGACGAAGATATGGCGTATCGAGTTGCGGCACTTCCGCCTGAGTACGGTGACATCCGAATCAACCAACTGTTCACGCGTGGCTACAATCGATACGTTGTCGACGGCGAAGAGCAGCCCGCGGACCTCATGAACGAC
>NZ_LOPW02000018.1:268085-306066 GCF_001469875.2 Haloferax marisrubri
GACGGCCGCGTTCAAAGAGCAGGTTCGTGCGGACGCTGCCAAAGAGCCGTTCGTTGACGAACCGGCGACACTCGCCGTGCTTGCGACGTTGAGTGCGATCTGTGTGAAAGCATATCCGAAATTCGAGCACGCGTCACCCCGGAACATTCAGGTGCTCTACGACATCCGGGAGCTGTACGTCAACAATCTCGCCTCCCTCATGCGCGCCCACGGCGATGGATCACTCCAGCAGGACATCGCCGACGTGCTGTACAGTAAGGAACCCGGCGAGGATGGCCCGCACCCTGGCCGGGTCTGTACGGGCATCACAGAGATGCCGGAGTTCAGTGACGGTCTTTACCTGGAAGTCCCGATGGCCGCAGCGTCACGGAAATGCTTGGTTCGGGAGGGCGAAGGGCCGACAGAGCCGGGCGATGGCGGAGAGATACTGACGCGAGTGAAAGACAACAAGCTGTACGTCCCTGTCGGTAATTTCGACAGCAAGTATCGTGACTATGCTGAGCGGGCGTTCAAGAAGCTCCTGCGGGTGCAGGAGGACGGCCTCTCCGATGACCAGCTGACGTGGCTGACGGCGAATGAGTCGGCCATCACAGAGCGAATCGATCGTTTCCTCGAGACCGGCCATCACGAGCGCATCTGGCGGAACTGGGACCGTGGCGAACGGACGATCCGCGTCCTCCGGCGGGCCCTGAATGACGCCCCCGACGACGTGGTGCAAACGGGTGAGTTCCACACAGCGAAGGAGCTCCACCGAGCGGTTACGGCGTACGACGCCGAGGACGAGTGGGAATCCTCTGTAACGGACTGGATCTCGAGTCCGAGCAGTCTCGCGAAGACGCTGGCCGACCACGAGTCACACTCGGCCGTCACGATCGACCGCGACGGACGCGTAAACACGTACCGGATTGGGCGTGCCGGTACCGGCGCCGAACAGATCGAGGTTCGGGAGATTGAGGACCTCTTCGAACTCCCCTGTATGGCGAATATGGAGGAGCGGCTACACGAGAAGAAACCCGTCCGGAAGGACCTCTACAACTTCGCACGGATGGTGATGTGGCTGCCGCAGTACCAGGACAGTAGCCTCGACGAGATTGTCGCGGATCTCAAGGACGTTTTCTCCCGGTGGCCGTGGTACGACGAACAGGAGACGGAATACCAGGTCCGCTACGAGTTCTCGAACACCATCGACGGCGACACGCCGTTGCCGATGAACTGCGATAATGACGATCTGCAGCGCTACTGTATCGGCCAGGACCAGTGTCCCTACTCGATCTGGGGCAGTCTTCCGTTCCCGGATGGGATGTATGAACAGGTTGACGAGGAATCCGCGGGTCCCGTTGAGCGATTCTAGAGAGCTCATCTCTTTCCCCGACCAACTCCGCTTCGCTCAAGGTACGCGCTACTGAAACACCGCAGTCGACGCCGGACGACTATACGTCTCCGTCGATGCGATTTCCGATACGGCACGCCATCGGTACCGGCTTCACTCGTTGAGCGCAGCGACAGTCGAGGAACGGTGGCAGGTGCCACTTCGCTCGGAGCCGAATGGGCCATCCGCAGTAGCTGGTGACCACATCGTCGTGACGGCTAAACGGGGACTCGAACAGGCTCGTGTCGTCGCATTTCGGAAGCGGTACGGCGAGGAGGACTGGCTTGTCGACATCGACGTCCGCCTCACGGCGGCACCCACGATTGATGGTGGAACGGTCTACGTCCCCGATTGGAGCGGCCGGGTCCACGCACTATCGGTATGGGACGGTTCCGTGCAGTGGTCACAACAGGTAGGCGCAGCGGATGGTGGACGAACGTTCACCGAACCGGTTGCCGTTCTCGGCGACACGCTCTATCTCGGTTCGCAGTCGGGGTCTACCGGCAACCGGGGAAGAGCGATGGACCACGAATCTAGGTGGCGTCAGTCGTGCCATCGTGACTCCAGCGGCGATTTTCGTTCTCGAATCGGAGGAACCGTGGTTGCACTTGGGGAGACGTAGGAGGACAGTCTAGTAGACAAGTGACAGTATCTGTGACCGGGCTACTTAGCGCGGCAGAACAGTGCTGGTTGCGCTTCACCGGTGGCCGAAACTCGTGTCCGTTCCAAACGACGTTCGGCGCTGTCTCGTCGGAACCCTTCATCACTCCATCCCAATCGAATAATAAGGTTTAATATTTGACACCGGCTTAGTTGTTATATGGCCGTCGTTAGCGTCTCGATGCCGGAAGAACTACTTGAGCGAATCGACCAGTTTTCGGACGACCACGGATATACTGGCCGGAGCGAAGTGCTCCGAGAGGCGAGTCGGAACCTCCTCGGTGAGTTCGAGGACAAGAAACTCGAAGACCGCGAACTGATGGGCGTCGTTACCGTCGTCTTCGATTACGAGA
Organism: Haloferax marisrubri; assembly: GCF_001469875.2. Lineage (GTDB taxonomy): Archaea > Halobacteriota > Halobacteria > Halobacteriales > Haloferacaceae > Haloferax > Haloferax marisrubri. The sequence goes on from NZ_LOPW02000018.1 coordinate 270,468, forward strand.
CGACGAGCGTCGAAGAGAAGATGATGCGACTTCGCCACGAGTACGAGGACATCGTTGCGTCGAACTTCCACAGCCATGTCGGCGGGCACCACTGTATGGAATTGTTCGTTCTCGAGGGATCGCTCGAAGATATCTCGACGTTCGTCGGGAAGATCAGAGCGACGAAAGACACGCTTACGATCGATTATTCGGTACTTCCGGTCGACGACTTCGGTCCGCTCGCGGATATGAGCTAACTTCGCTTTTCACGTTCGGATATTCCAGACTGACATCTCCGTCCGCTGTAGGCGGAGAAATAGCGACTATAGTCGGCTATCGTGGTTTGCAGACCGATTCGTATCCGAGAGTGGAGCCGACTCCAATCTCAGCCCTTCGAGTTTCTCGTGCCGGTGAGGCCCGAGATGAACGGTCAAACGGCCGTACACACCGGACGCGTCTCTCATACTGACTTACTTCTTCGACTCACCGTTCTCGCACTACGGACACCAGCGACTTCTTCAACGTTGACTCGACCATCGGGAACCGATATTAACGATACATCTCTAAATCACAGTTATTATTATACCCTGTTCTAAAGTTAACAACAACGATGGTCGAACTCACGCGACGAAGGTTGCTCCAGAAAGCGGGTGTAAGCACGGTCGCTGCGACGGGAATCGCTGGCTGTCTCGGTCAAAGTGGTGGGTCACTCGACTCTGTGACCGTCGCGTACGTCCCGATTTACCCGAACATACAACACTACGTGATGGAACAAGAGGGCTACTACGAGGAGGTTCCAGCGGAGGTCTCAATAGAGCGGTTCAGCTCTGGCCCCAGCGTCGTCAAGGCCTTCGCCAGCGGGGACGTCGACGTCGCGCTTTTCGGTATCACCCCTGCGATGGTTCTCGCCGACAAAGGGACCGACGCCGGTATCCTCGCGGCAAATTCGAGAAACGGCTTCAAGGTCATGGGGACGACCGAACTAGCCGAGCTCTACGAACAGGAGGAGACAGCCACGTTCGAGCGCTTCGAGGAAGAACACGGTCGCAAGGTCCGGTTCGGTGCTCCGCCGGATGGGAGCGTCCCTGATATCGTGCTCCGGTACTGGATCCAAGAGGACCTCAACGTCGGTGAGATAGAGTCCGTCATCAACAAATCGAAGGTCCCACCGGCGAAGGCGGTCCAAACGATCCAATCGGGTGATATCGACGCGACCATCATCCAAGAGCCGTTCGCGACGATAATCGGCCAAGAGGACGGCTTCGAGGAACTCGTCTGGTCCGGTAACATCTTGGAGAACCATCCGGTTACGGTGCTGTTTGCGAACCAGCGGGTGATTGACGACAGCGAGGTCGCCCAGTCGCTGGTCGAACAGCACACGGCGGCGACCGAGTTCACGGCAAATTCGCCTGATATGGCCGCTACCCACGCCGCGTCGGTGATCGGGTCCGGCGTGAGCGAACAACTGGCCACGAAAGCAATGGACTCCCGGGCATCTGCGTTCATCTCGGATCCCCACGCAATCACCGAGCAAACCGCGACGATGGGTGAGTTCGTCGCGAACGTCGGCAACATCGAGACACCGGTCGCGACCGAGGATCTGTTCGCGTTCAGCCCCTACGACGCCATCCAGTAATGAGCCTCCAGACCGACTCCAAATCCAGTGCGACCACGATGCCCCGTTTCGAGGGGGACGCGAAGAGATATCTACGCGGACTCGGCGGGCTGACCGCGTTCCTCATCGTCTGGTGGATCGGCGCGATGATGACCCAGCCGTCGTATCTGGTTCCGGGGCCGGTCGCGTCGGTGCGCGCGTTCGTGGATCTGTTCGCAACCTCGACTGCGATTGTCGTCCCCGTTTTGGGGTCGGAGATGGTGCTTCCAACGGGGCTCGCACACCTCGCGGAGACGCTGTTCCACTACGTTCCCGGCCTCCTTTTGGGGGCGGGCTGCGGAATCTCGCTCGGGTTGGCGATGGGCTGGAACGGTGCACTCGACGACTGGTTCCGGCCGCTCGTCCGTGTACTGCGGCCGATTCCGCCGCTTGCATGGGTCGTCTTCGCCATCGTCTGGTTCGGTATTCACCACACCGGCGCGGCGTTCATCGTCTTCGTCGGCGCGTTTTGGATTAATTTCTACGGGGCGTACGGTGGCGTCGAAGGCGTCTCGAGTGACCTCACCGATGCCGCGTCGACGCTTGGCGTTGAACGCGACCTCTCGATGCTGAAACTCGTCGCGCTCCCGAGCGCGGCTCCTCAGGTGCTGACGGGGTTCCGGACGAGCATCGGGCGGTGCTGGATGATCGTCGTCGGCGCTGAGCTGTTCGGCGCGCCCGGCGTCGGCTACGAGATCATCAACGCCTCGAACAACCTCGCGATGGCGACCAGCGTCGCCTACATGTTTCTGATCAGTCTGGCGTTCCTCTGTATGGACGTCGGATTTCGACTCGTCGAACGGAGTGTGCTCGCATGGCGATGAACAAGCTCTCATCGACTGCCCGGGAGTCTAGCCAGAAGATTAGCATTCGGAGCGTCAGTAAGGCGTACGAATCCACCCACGCGCTCGACGAGGTCTCGTTTTCGGTGTCCGAAGGCGAGTTCTGCTGTGTCGTCGGGCCGTCCGGCTGCGGAAAGACGACCCTGTTGCGGGCCATCGCCGGGCTCGACGACCCCGATAGCGGCTCGATTCTGGTCGATGGCGACCCGGTCACTGAGCCGAGTTTAAATCGGGGGATGGTGTTCCAGGAGTACGCCTTGTTCCCGTGGCGAACCGTCCGCGGGAACATCCGATTCGGTCTCGACCGGCCCGCGTGTGCGTGCGCCGACTGCGAGGCGCGGGTTCGCGAACTGGTAGACCTCGTGGGACTCGACGGCTTCGAAGACGCCTATCCAAAGGAGCTGTCCGGGGGCATGAAACAGCGCGTCGGCATCGCCCGGGCCCTCGCCGTCGACCCGGAGATACTGCTCATGGACGAACCGTTCGGGAGCGTCGACGCCCGGACGCGAGACCGCCTGCACGCCGAACTGCTCGACATCTGGGCGCAGACCGAACAGACCGTCGTGTTCATCACCCACGATATCGACGAAGCGGTGACGCTGGCCGACCGCGTCGTCGTGATGGACGCCGACCCGGGGACCGTCCAGTCGACCATCTCCATCGACTTAGAGCGGCCACGCGAACGAACGGCCCACGAGTTCGTCGACTACGTCGCGAGAATCAGAGACGAACTCGGAAGTCCGCGAGACATCAGCCAGAAGTAGCGTCACCGCACTCCACAGTGTGTCGTTTCGTCGTGACTCCCGTGGTGAACGGGGCGATAGACCCGCAGCGATACTATGCGTGACACTCCTGTCCTTGGTGCCGTAGGCCTCGGAAACTTCGCTTTCCACGAGCTTGGGGTGTCGTTGAGAGGAACCCAACGATGAGCTCCGGACACGAACCCAATATTAAATATCAGTGCAACCAACCGCCATCTCTATTATCTCAGAATACAAATTTAATATATGCCGATTGTAAGCTCCTCGATGGATGAGCGACTCCGTGACAACCTCGATACGTTCGCCGCGGAACATGGCTACAGCGGCCGAAGCGAGGTGATTCGTGAAGCATGCCAATCTCTACTCGCGGAGTACGAAGAGACCGATTACGAGGGTCAACGTGTCTTAGCGACGGTAACCGCTGTCTTTGGGTACGATAAGCCGGAGATTGAGCGCCGGATGATGGACATTCGCCACGAGTTCGAGGCGTCGATTCGGTCGAACTCGCACAACTGCCTCGACGGCAACGCGGGCTGTGTCGAGACGTTCGTCGTCGAGGCACCCTACGACGACGTCTTGCGGTTTATTGGAACCGTTCGCGGGGCAGACGAGTCAGTCTCGGTCGAATACACGGTCGTCCCCGTCGATGTGATGAACGCAGAAGTCAGCGATCTGAAGTCACCCTGAGGTACACGATAGTGTTGTCTTCGAACCGCTGTAATCGTCGGTCGTCGGGTCAAAAAAGTAATCTGAAATATTAACAACGCGAGAGAATATACTGCTCTATTATTATTCTAAACATCCCAACACAGCAACTTTATTATATCTGATTCAAGAATTGGCAACCAGGCTATGGCACACATTCACCTCGGAGAAGGGTCGTTCCCGTTGTGGGCACTCGTTCTGTGGACGCTCATCGGCGCCGGGCTAATCAGCGCCATCGTGTACCGAATCCGGAACGGCGGTATCAAGACGCGTCAGATCGCGCTCGCGGGTATCGGTGCGGCCGCGAGTTTCGCGGTCTTCCAACTGAATATCCCCGTGTGGGGCGGCATCCACATGAACCTCACCGGACTAGTGGGTATCCTCGCCGGCCCGCTGCTCGGGGGACTCATCGCGCTGGTCGTGAACATCTTCTCGGCCGCGCTCGGACACGGTGCGGTCGGCCTGCTCGGTGCGAACACGCTCGTCAACGCTACTGAGGCTATCATCGCCTACTACGCGTTTAAGGCGCTGATGGGAATGGACTGGGATGTCTTCCCCGCCAGCGCTAGCGCCGCGACACTCGGCCTGTCGGCAGGAGCGGTCCTGATGGGCGCGATCATCGTCATCAGCGGCGTGAACGGGAGTGCGCTCCCCCGGGGCGACCTGACAATCGCCGTCGCCGGCCTCGTCGGACTCAACCTCGGCGTCGCTGTCATCGAAGGTATCCTGACGGGCTTCGTCGTCCAGTTCCTCGCGTCGGTCCGTCCCGATCTCGTCGGCCTCACCGACCAAGAGACTCGTGAGGAGTCAACCGGGGTGACCGCGTGATGCAGCGCTGGCAACAGTACGGGGGCCTCCTCGGTCTGCTCGCGGTCTGTTTCGCAGCCGGGCTCTGGGGGTTCACTTCGACCGGCGGCGCGCTCCCGTGGGCCAAGCGGTCCGCGAAGGCGCTCCAACGTGGGGTGCAGGAGGGCGGCGGCGCACTCGTCGACTTCGGTCGCGGCATCGTCGTCGCCGGGCCGATTCGGAAGGGCGGGATGATGCTCGAATTCGGGGGACTCGTCGCCCTGTTGTTCGTCCTCGGCATCGGACTGTACGTCTACGTCGACCGCTACGGCGGCTTCGGCGAAGAGGGACGCTCGGCACAGTAACTCGTGACGACGCTCTCGAACCACGTTCCCGACCCGCGGCTCATCACGGCGTTCGCCGAGCGGCGGGATGGGCCGCTCCACCGCGTCAATCCGTGGACCAAGGTGGGAATCGTCGGCGCACTCGTCCTCGCGGTCACTGTGTTCGACCACGTTGTACTCCTCGCTGGACTGTACGGTGTGGTCCTCGCCGCCTACGGGTTAGCGGGGCTTCCGTACCGCCGCTTAGCGGGCTGGTACACGCTTCCGCTCCTGTTTATCGTCTCGGTCGCCGGCCCGTTGGCGTTCCTCGAGCCGGGCACGCCGATTGGCGGTGCGCTCTCGACGCCGGTCGGTGAACTCTCAGTCACGTGGTCGGGTCTCGTACTCCTCTGTGAACTCAGTTTCCGGTCACTGACAGTCGTGACGTTCACGCTGGCGGCGTCGATGACGACGAAGTACACCGCGGTTGCGTACATGCTCGGACGCTTGCTCCCCCGACCAATTGACCAGGTCGCGCTCCTCACCTATCGGTTCACGTTCGTCATGGTCGAGACGCTCGAAGACCTGGTGAAAGCCGTGCTCACCCGGGGTGCGAATCTCTCGGAGTTCTGGTCGAACAGGCGACTGTACGCGAGAATCCTCGGGATGACGATGCTGTCGGCCATCGAGCAGTCCGAACGGCTCGTCAAATCGATGGAAGCCCGCGGCTACGACGGCGACATCACGCTGTACGGCGACGTCTCGCGGCCGCCCCTTCGCGAGCTACTTGTCGTGGTCGGTTCGTACGCGGTTGTCGTCGGGTATGCGGCTGTCTCGGTCACCGGGGTGGGACTGTGACTCACGCTGAGACGCCACTTGTCGACCTCCGGTGTGAGGCGCATACGTATCCGGACGGAACCGTCGGCATGCACGACGTCGAGTTTAGCGTCTTCCCCGGCGAGATCGTCGCGCTCGTCGGCGGCAACGGCGCGGGGAAATCGACGCTCCTCGAACACCTGAACGCCACGCTCGTCCCCGACGATGGCGAACTGGTCGTCGGCGGCACACCAATCAGCGAAGACAACAAAACACGCGCGCGAAAGGAAGTCGGCTTCGTCTTCCAGGACGCCGATACGCAACTCGTCGCACCCACGGTCCTCGATGACGTGATGTTCGGCCTCCAAAACTACGGCGTCCCCACTGACGAAGCGAAACAGCGCGCTCGCGAGGCGCTCGAAACGGTCGAGGCGGGTCACCTCGAAGACCGGATTCCGCACTACTTGAGCGGCGGCGAGAAACGCCTCGTCGGTCTCGCTGGCGTGCTCGTCCTCGAACCGAGCGTCGTCGTGCTGGACGAACCGCTCGCGGGCCTGGACCCGGAGCGGTCGCGACTGGTCGCCGAGCGGGTCCAGAAGATTCACGCGGATGGCATCAGCGTCGTCCTCTCGACGCACGACCTCGACTTTGCCGCCGAGGTCGCCGACCGCGTCTGCGTGATGACCGACGGCAACGTCGTTGGGGGCGGAACCCCGAGCGAAGTATTCTACGACGACGCGCTGTTGGCGGAAGCGAACCTGCACCCGCCGAGTGCGGTTCGCGTGGCCCGCGATGCGGGGCTGGCGTCGGCGCAGCCAGTAACGGAAGCGGAGCTCGTGTCTCTTCTGACGGAAGTTGACAACTTGGACGCTACACGGACTCCCGCTCCTGATGGCCGCGGGCGCGACTGAGCGCCTTCGTCGGTCTATTGCCGAGTCGTACTCTTCGGCCTACCGCGTTGGTCCCGACGAACTCGACTGTTTGTCGCGCCGTCGGAACTGCTACGGCACTGAATATATTATTATATTGGATTACTTTACTAGCAATTCATATGTCTGAATAGCAGATTAATATTTGATGCGCACGAGCTTCAACGTCTCCGACGACCTCCTTTCCAACTTTGACGTGACGTGGCAAGCAGAGGGATTGGATTCGCGTTCGCGCGGCGTCCGCGAAGCGATGCAGGAGTACATTGAGCGACACACCAGGTTGGAAGACGTCGAAGGCGAGGTGGTCGTTATCATCGCCTTCGACTACGAACACGAAGCGGTTATCGAGGACATCCACAATGTACAACACCAATATCAGGATGTCATTACGGCCACGAACCATATTCACGAAGGAGAGTGGTGTCTTGAGACACTTTTCTGTCGAGGGATTGCAGGACGTGTCCGCGAACTCACGTATCGATTGCGCGATTTCGACGCGGTGAATCGGGTCAAACTGCTGCATCTCGCCAAACGCTGAGCGTCGCTCACGATCGGGGCGGGTGGTTGTGGTGTTCTTCGCCGAGCGACGTGAGCGAGTAATCCACGGCCCGCACATCCGATACCACTCGAACGGAGTTCACGAACTCAGCGAGGGCCTCCGGACTCCCTTCCAAGACGAACAGTTCCATACAGTATCGGTTCCCGAGGTGTGCGTGGGTGGTCGCGGTGACGGCGGAGCCGTTGTCGTGTCGTATCTCTGCGAGGTGCTGTTGAACCGTGGAGTGACGACATTCGAAGGCGACGATCACCGTTCCTACGTACGGCCCCCCGTCGCGCGCTCCTCCGTCAAATTCTTCGAGCAACATCCGCGCTCCTTCGCGCACGACCTCGCTCCGACCGCTGTACTCGTGTTCGTCGGCGAACTCGCTGATGCGGTCGAGCAACGCCTCCGGCATAGAGATACTAACGACGCTCATATACTAAAAAAGCCTCACTTATTATTAATTTCTGTTATGAGTTCGAAGTCAGAGAGTAATAATTAGTATTTTAGTATAGCATCTTCATAATCCACGCATGTCGGTCAACAACGACCCGATTCCGGTGACGATTCTGAGCGGCAGTCTCGGCGCTGGAAAGACGACGACGTTGAACCATCTCCTCGGTAGCGAACGGGACCTGAACGCCGCAGTTCTCGTCAACGACATGGGAGAGGTGAACATAGACGCCGAGTTCGTCGAACGTGAGTCGGCACTCACCCAGAACGACGAAGAGATCATCGAGCTGTCGAACGGCTGTATCTGCTGTCGGCTCCGCGGAGACATGCTCGATGAGGTGGGACGCTTAGCCGCAGAGCGAGACTTCGACTACCTCCTCGTCGAGTCGTCCGGAATCAGCGAGCCGATTCCGGTCGCCCAGACGTTCGCTCGCGGCTTCGAAGACGCGGAGTTCGACCCCACGGGAGTCTACGAACTCGATACGATGGTGAGCGTCGTCGATGCACACAGCTTCTGGCAGGGCTTCGATTCGGGGCAGGCGCTCACGGACGACACGGTCGACCCGGAGGACAACCGCGTTCCCGAAGAAGCGCTCATGGACCAAATCGAGTTCTGTGACGTGCTTCTCCTGAACAAGTGCGACCTTGTTCCCGAAGACGAACTGGAGAAGATAGAGGCTGTTCTGAAAACCCTCCAGCCGTGGGCGAAGCTCATCCGAACGGAACACGGCGCCGTCGCCCCCGAGGAAATCTTGAACACGGGGCGGTTCGACTTCAACCGCGCCAGCCAGTCCGCCGGGTGGAAGCGCGAACTACAGGAGGGCCACCATCACGATGCCGCCGCCGAGGAACACGGCGTCACCTCGTTCGTCTTCGACGCGGACCGACCGTTCCACCCCGACCGAGTCGCCGAACTCTTCGCCGACCTCCCCGACGGTGTCGTCCGCGCGAAGGGCTTTTTCTGGTCGGCGGGTCGCGAAGACATCGCTATGGGCCTCGACAAGGCGGGCCAGTCTGTCCGTGCCGGCCCGAAAGGAACGTGGATCGCCACGCTCCCGAAGGCCCAACAGCAGCGGTATTTCGCCGCCCGGCCGGGTATCAAGGCGGACTGGGACGACAAATGGGGTGACCGCGGGGTCCAACTCGTGTTCATCGGTCGGGAGTTCGATCAGGAACCACTGGTCGAACGGCTGAACGACTGTCTCCTCACGGACGCCGAAATGGACGAGGATTGGGGCACGTACCCGGACCCGTTCGGGTCTGACGAGCAGCGTGAACTGGCGTTGGCCGACGACTGATGAGCCTCGACGACCAACCCCCAGTCACGATTCTGAGCGGCGGGCTCGGTGCCGGTAAGACGACCCTGCTCAACCACCTCCTCACCGTCGGTGGAGAGCAGTACGATATTGCTGTCCTCGTCAACGACGTCGGCGAGGTGAACGTCGACGCCGACCTCATCGAGAACGGTTCCGACCTCTCGATGGACGACGGCGGCGTCACGGAGCTCTCGAACGGGTGCATCTGCTGTGGGCTCCAAGACGAACTGGATCAAGAGCTCCGGCGGCTCGCTTTCGACGAGGAGTTCGATTACCTCGTCATCGAAGCCTCGGGAATCAGCGACCCGGTCCCAATTGCGCGGCGATTCGTCTCTCCCGCGCGGGCTTCTGCGCTGTACGACCTCGACACGGCCGTTACCGTGGTTGACGCCCACCAGTTCCACCGGGCGTTCGTCCTCGGGGAGCCGCTCACGTCGAGCGATGACGATACCCGACCGCTTTCGGAGCTGCTCGCCGAGCAGGTCGAGTTCTGCGACGTGCTCGTCCTCAACAAGTGTGATCTCGTGTCCGACGAGGAACGTGCGGAGGTCGAACGCGTCATCCGAACACTCCACCCTGATGTAGACATCGTCCGGGCGACCGAAAGCGCTGTGGACCCGGACCGAATCCTCGGAACGGAACAGTTCGACAAGGATGAGGCGAGTAACTCTGCCCGGTGGAAACAGGTTATCTCAACCGACCACGAGGACGATGCAGACGCTGAGCCGCACGAGCACGACGATAACGGGACGGACACAGACCATGGGCACGGCGAGGACCACGACCATGAGCACGGCGAGGACCACGACCATGGTGACGACCACGACCACGACCACCTCCACCCACCAGAGGAGTTCGGCGTCGAGTCGTTCGTCTACGAGCGACATCGACCGTTCCATCCCGAGCGGTTCCACGAATGGCTCCGCTCGTTCCCCGATTCCGTCGTCCGGGCGAAAGGCCACATGTGGGTTGCCGGACGCGACCGCTACGCCCTCAACCTGAGCCAAGCGGGCGCACAGATCCACGTCGAGGTCAACGGACGATGGGCGGCTACGCTCTCCGAATCTCGGCAGGAGTCGTACCGCGAGTCGCATCCGGGGCTCCAGTGGGACGACCAGTGGGGTGACCGCGAAGTGAAGCTCGTCTTCATCGGTGCCGGAATGGACTCGATCGGTATCGCCGACGAACTCGACGACTGTCTCCTCACCGACGAGGAGATGGACGCCGACTGGAGCGCCTTCGAGAACCGCTTCCCGGGCCAGCGGTCGTATTCGAAGCCTCCGACCGAACAGCGGCTCGTCCTTGGTGGGGAGCAATGAACGGTGCCAGTCGTGAACTCCCACCGATAGAGTCGCGACGGACGACCGACGCCGACGGCCACGACTGTATCGACCCGCTCGGCGTCGCCATCGTGACGGTGTCGTCGTCTCGGGGGACTGACGTGGAAAAGGACCTCTCAGACCCTAGTGGCGACGCCATCGCCAGTATCCTTGCCGAAGCGGGTCACGTCATCACGGCGCGTCGGACGGTCCCGGACGACTACGTCCGAATCAAGACGACCGTGAGCGAGTTTCTGGAGCGACCCGACGTCGATATCCTCATTACCACGGGCGGAACGGGGGTCACCGTCGACGACGTCACACCGGACGCAGTCGGCGACCTCTTCGACCGCGAACTGCCGGGATTCGGCGAGGCGTTCCGGTGGCTCTCGTGGGGGGAGGTTCGAACGCGCATCGTCTCAACCCGTGCGACCGCGGGTATCGCCCGCGACGTGCCCGTGTTCGTACTGCCCGGAAGTGAAAACGCCGTTCGGCTCGCAACCACCGAAATAATCTCCACGGAAGCGCCGCACCTCGCCGGACTCGCGACCCGACACACAACCGATGAGAGCTGAGTGACGTAGCGCTCCCATCCGTCACCCACTGAGAAGGGATGTCAGATGACCCTCTACGGTATCGGGCTCGGACCGAGGCGGGGCCGACCTACTCGCGGTTCGAGGGGAGTGGCCGCTCGAATCGGTTGACGTCGTCTACTCTCCCGGTCGGCTCTCGTGTCGCAGCTCAATACCTCCCAAGGCCAAAGCTGAGCGCCCTCGAACTCCAGAGGACGACCGACCTTGACGAGTTTCACGTAGAGCGGGGAGACCAGTACACGCTGGCGACGCGGAACGCTGCGTGGGGGAAGGCACCGGAGTCGGGCGTTCCTCTCCTGTGACTCTTGGCGCCACTCTTGTCTCTCGATAACCCTCTCTCGTTGACACGCCTAGAAAACAACTAAAGTTTAGAAAGAACTATTTGACTTGTATAGCGTTCGTAACACGTGCCCGAGAGACGCTCGAAACAGCAGTCGGTCGTGGCTTCACAGCGGGTGTTCTGGGACGCTTCCTCCGTGGCCAATTATGAAAAATCTATACTAGTTTGGCAAGAGTTATTATATCTACACAATAGGTTGTTATTCATGCTCGGTCGACGTTCGAGACGAAAGTCGCATACTGACCTCGCAGTCGGGGCTACAGGAGTCGTTACAGGATGTCGTAGTGGAGAAGGGACACCGCTCACGGTTGCGTCTCCCGACATCCTCACAGGGTTGGAACTGCACAACGGCGTTATCCCCTGCCCCACGGCAGCCGACTGGATGACGCGGGGTGGTCGCTCGTGAACCTCACGGAACAGACGTGGGCCGACGTGGAGGGGTCCAACGCTGACGTCTGCCTCCTCCCCGTCGGGAGCATCGAACAGCACGGCCCGCACGCCCCGCTCGGAACCGACGTGCTTGTCGCAGATGCAATCGCTGACGTCGCTGCCGACCGCGCCGAAGCGTGGAAACTCCCCCCAGTACACATCGGTGTCGCGCCGTATCACCGCCGTTTCCCGGGGACGCTTCACGTCCCTCCGGACGTGCTTCGGGAGTACGTGTTCCATCTGTTGGAATGTGTGGACGCGTGGGGCGTCGAAACTGTCCTGATAGTCAACGGACACGGTGGGAACAGAGAGCTGCTCAAGCACGTTTGCCGACGCCTCTCGGACGAGACCACGCTCGATGCACAGTACTGGGAGTGGATGATGGCTGTCGACGTGGACGTACAGCACGCGGGAGAGATCGAGACGAGTGTGCTGCAACACTTGATTCCCGAACACGTCGGCGCGCCACAGCCGGGCGACGCCGATAGCTGGGGTGAGTGGGTCCACGGCGCGCAAGTCGCAACGTACACCGACGAGTTCAGCGAGAACGGCGTCGTCGGAGACCCGACGGCCGCGACCGCCGAAACCGGCCGGGACGTGTTCGAGACGGCCGTCGGTGAGCTACTGGAACTCATCGCATGGCTCGGAGAGCGAAACGCGGCTTCGACCGGCCGGCAGAGAGGCGAGGACCACGAAGAATGCTAACGCTACGAAACCGCAGACTCAGTCGACGAGACGCATTGAAGGGAGCGACGGCGGGCCTCATCGGACTCGCGGGTTGCAGCGGCACCTCACAGGACGGTGAGCGGACCTCCTCCTCGGAGCAGACGGAACAGGAGACGACGTTCCGCGTCGGGACGCCGTGGAATCCAGATTCCCTCGACCCGCTCGTCAAGGGGTGGATGTTCCGAAAGCTGAACGTCATCGAACCGCTCGTCATCGCGGACTACAACGCGTCGGTCAAACCGGGATTAGCCTCTGGGTGGACCACGAGCGACGACAATCTGACGTGGAAGTTCACCCTCAGGGAGGGCGTTTCGTTCCACGACGGAACGCCGCTGACCGTCGATGCGGTCGTCGCCTCCCTCCGGCGGAGCTTCAACTCGGATTCGTTGGCGAGCCTCCCGGTTGAGTCCGTCTCCGGTAGCGGCGAGCGCGTCGTCGAAATCGAAACGAGCACCCCGTTCGCGCCGCTTCCAGCACATCTCACCCGCGGCCCGACCAGCATCATCGCGGAGAGTTCGTACGACGACGACGGCAACGTCACCGCGCCGGTCGGAACGGGACCGTTCCAGTTCGACTCGTGGAAGCCGGGCGAGCGAATCACCACCGTGTCGAACCCATCGTACCGCGGTCAGACGCCGGCCATCGACACGCTCGTCTACGAGAGCGTGCCGGACGACCAGACGCGACTCCTGAAGCTCGAAAACGCCGAACTCGACATGGCGCGAGCCCTCTCCGGGTCGGCTATTTCGACCCTGAACGACCGACCTAACGTGGAGCCGGTCACCTACGCGGTTCCTCGGTCTCGCTACCTCGTGTACGACACGACGTCGCCGCCGTTCGACGACCGAAACGTCCGCCGAGCGGTCATGCACGCGGTCGACCGGGAGAAAATCGTCGACAGCGTGCTGAACGGCCTCGGTCCGGCTGCTACCGGTCCCTTCCCGTCGGGGGTCACGAACTGGGCCAACGCCGACCTCGAACCGTATCCGTACGACCCACAGACTGCGAGGCAGTTACTCACCGACGCGGGATGGGAACCGAGCGAGGACACGCGAGAGCGGGATGGTGCGCCGTTGGAAATTGACCTCTGGACGTACGACGCGCGGGCGCTGCCCATCGTCTCCGAGGCCGTCCAAGCCCAGTTGTCGCAAGTTGGCTTCGACGTCAGCCTCCAAGTGATGGACTACGGAACCATCGAGGAGCGCGCCAACAGCGAGGCGTTCGACCTCGTCATGTGGTCGAACTCGCTTCTGTGGTATCCAGACCCGGACCGGCTCACGGACTTCGTTCACTCCGAAAACGCGACGATGTTCAGCGGCTACGCGAACGACCGCGTCGACGAACTGCTCACGGAAGCGAGGCAGGTCACCGATGCCGAGGAACGAAAGCGCCGCTACGACGAAGTGCAATCGATCATCCAGCGCGACGTTCCCATCGGCTGGTTGACCTACGTCACGAACGTGGTCGGGGTTGACGCTGACGTTACGGGATACGAGCCGCTGCCGACAGAGACGTGCTATCACTTAGAAAACCTCGATTTCGACGGAGGTGAAAACGCCAGTCAGACTGAGACGGCGAACGCACAGCACCGCTCGCCCGACGCTCTGTTTCGGAACCGTCACCGCTCGAAAAAATGAGATACCTGCTGAAGCGACTCGTGACGACGGTTCTGGTTCTCGGCGGCGTGTCCATCCTCACGTTTAGCATGACCGCCCTCACGCCGGGAGACCCAGCCGTGGCCGCGCTTGTCGAGCAGACGGGACACCAACCATCCGAGGAGACAGTGGTCGCGTTCCGAGAACAACACGGCCTGAACGAGCCGTTCCCAGTCAGGTACGCTGACTGGGCGATCGACACACTGGGCGGCGACCTCGGGCAGTCGTACAGCTCCGAGCAAACCGTGGCGTCGATGATCGGACAGCGCCTCCCAAACACGGTAGAGCTCGCCGCCGCGTCGATGGTCATCGCGATCGCGATCGCAGTACCCGCCGGCGTGGCGAGCGCGGTTAATCCGGGTGGTCGAGTCGACTACGCGGCCCAGTTCGGCGCACTCGTCGGCGTCTCCATGCCGAACTTCTGGCTCGGCTATCTGCTCATCATCGTCGCGGCCCTCTGGCTTGACCTGTTCCCGGTCGCGGGCTCCGGCGGTCTCGACCACCTCGTCCTTCCGGCGGTAACGCTCGGGTCGGGTATGTCCGCGGTCATCGCCCGGTTGGTCCGAACGACGATGCTGGACGTTCTCGACGCACCCTACATCCGGACCGCCCGCTCGAAGGGACTTCGCGAGCGGATCGTCGTCTACAAACACGCCTTGCGGAACGCGCTCGTCCCCGTCGTGACGATAGCCGGGCTACAACTCAGCTACGTCCTGAACGGGGCGGTCGTCGTCGAAGCCGTGTTCCAGCGACCGGGGCTGGGAACGCTGCTCGTCGACGCGATTTTCGCACGCGATTACCCGGTGATTCAGGGAGTGACCCTTCTCGTGGGCGTCATCTTCGTTCTGACCAACTTAGCGGTCGACCTGACCTACCGGTATCTCGACCCGCGAATCGACCGCAGGGGTGAGCCGGCGTGAGCGAGGATGCCGCGAACAGCGCGCCCCACCGACCGGTCGGCGCTCGCTGGCGACGGTGGTACGAGGCCCTGACGACGACACGTCTCACGAAGCTCGGTGCCGGTCTCGTGTGTGCTCTGTTCGCGCTCGCGGTGTTCGGCCCGGCCGTCTCGCCGTACGACCCGGCCGCACAGGCGCTCGCACACAGGCTGGAAGCCCCGTCGCTCGCGCACCCGCTCGGAACCGACCAACTCGGACGCGACGTGCTCACCCGGCTGCTCCACGGGGCACGTCTCTCGCTGGGTATCGCCATCGCCGTGACGGCCGTGCGGCTCTCTCTCGGGACCGCGGTCGGACTCGTCGCCGGATACGTCGGTGGCTGGGTCGACGAGGCGTTGATGCGACTCGTCGACACGCTGTTGGCGTTCCCGGGTATCGTCCTCGCGCTCGTGATCGCCGGTATTCTTGGACCGAGCCTCACGAACGTGATGGTCGCACTCGCGGTCGTCGGCTGGGCTTCCTACGCCCGACTGGTCAGGAGCAGCGTCCTGTCGGTTCGAGAGCGAGAGTTCGTGACCGCGTCGCGGCTTCTCGGCCGCTCGCGCGCTCACGTGCTCGGCCGACACCTGATTCCGAACGTCGTCGCACCGGTGGTCGTGCTGGCGACGCTCGATGTCGGCGGCGTCATCTTGGGAACGGCGGGTCTCTCCTTTCTCGGGCTGGGCGCGCAGCCACCGACGCCCGAGTGGGGGACGATGCTCGCGTCGGGTCGGAACTATCTGCGGACCGCGTGGTGGCTGGTAAACGCCCCCGGCGTCCTGATCATGCTCACCGTCTTCGGGTTCAACCTCCTCGGTGACGGACTCAGAGACGCGCTCTCGCCGACGCAGTCGGCTCACATCGAGCAATTATGATGAACGAACTCCTCCGCGTCGAGGACCTGCACACGCACTTCGACTCAGACCAGGGTACAGTCCACGCCGTCGACGGGGCCTCCTTCGGCGTGAACCGCGGCGAAATCGTCGGCCTCGTCGGCGAGAGCGGGTGCGGCAAATCGGTCACCGCCCGGTCGATTATCCGGTTGGAAGACCCGGGGCGAATCGTCTCGGGGCGGATCAGCTTCGACGGGCGGGACCTGACCCGTGCCGACGAGGCGACGCTTCGTCGCGTTCGCGGCGAAGACATCTCCATCGTGTTCCAGGATCCCCACGAGACGCTGAACCCGGTGTTCCCCATCGGCGACCAGATTGCCGAGTCAGTCCGAATCCACGACGGCGGTTCGTCACAGGGGCTCCTCGACTTTCTGGGTGTCCCGCCGTTCCGAAACCGCACCGCGTGGAACCGGGCCGAGGACCGCGCCGTCGAGTTGATGGAACAGGTCGCGATTCCGGACCCGAACGGGAGCGCAGCCGAGTATCCCCACGAGTTCTCCGGGGGGATGCGCCAGCGTGCGATGCTCGCCGTGGCATTGGCCAGCGACCCAAACCTGCTCATCGCCGATGAGCCGACGACGGCGCTGGACACGACGACGCAGGCGGGGATACTGCGACAGATATGGACACTCCGTGACCAGCGAGACATGGGCGTCCTCCTGATCTCCCATGACATCGGCGTCGTCGCCCAGACCTGCGACAGGGTTGTGGTCATGTACGGCGGGCAGGTGATGGAATCCGGGCCGGTCGACGAGGTGTTGACCGCGCCGAAACATCCCTACACCCGTGCACTCCTCGAGTGCTCACCGCGGAACCTCGGCCGCGACGAGCGAGTCAGCACGCTCGAAGGAAGCCCGCCCGACGCCGTCGGCGGTCACGACGGGTGTCCGTTCGCGGATCGCTGTCGCCTCGCAACCTCCGATTGTCGCAGCGGAGACATCCCGGTCGTCGAAAGCGACCCTGGCCACCGCGTGGCCTGCATCGAGACGCCCGCGGACTCTCGCGGGACGCCGACCGTTGCTGCCAGCGGACAGCCTCGGAACGTAGTCGCTCCCGACGGTGGTGACGAGAAGTGAGAGCGTCTCCTGCGAACGACGGCGGAAACGACGAGACGCGCCACGCGCCAGTCGCGGAGCTACGAAACGTCGAAAAGGAGTTCGAAACGAGCCGCTCGGTCCTTGACCGGCTGTTGGGCGATGCGAGGTCCGCGAAAGCCGTCTGTGGCGCCTCCCTCTCCATCAGCCGCGGAGAAACCGTCGGGGTTGTCGGCGAAAGCGGGTGCGGGAAGTCGACGCTCGCGAAGCTCGTCACCGGGGAGCTGACGCCCGACGGGGGATCCGTGCTGCTCGATGGGGACTCCGTCGGTGGCTACCCCACCCGAACCGGCGGGCAGCTTCGACGCATCGGCGTGGTGTTTCAGAACGTCCGCGAGAGCTTCGACTCCCGGTGGTCGGTCGGGCGGTCTATCGCCGAGTCGTTCGGGCACGAACAGCAACCCGACGAGCGGGTCGACCGCATCGACGACCTGCTGGAGCAAGTGAACCTCGACCCGCAGGTCGGGTCGCGGTATCCGAGCGAGCTCTCGGGCGGTCAGATTCAGCGCGCCGGTATCGCTCGCGCGCTCGCCCACGACCCTGAACTCGTGGTACTCGACGAGCCAGTTTCGGGACTCGACGTAGCCACGCAGGCGACCATTCTCGACCTGCTCGCGGAGCTCCAGCGCCGGCACGAGATCGGCTATCTGTTTATTTCTCACGACCTCGGCGTCGTCCGCTATCTCGCTGATCGGCTGGCGGTTATGTACGCCGGAGAAATCGTCGAACGCGGACCGGCACGGGATGTCTTCGAGCGTCCGAGCCACCCCTATACGGAGGCGCTACTGCGTGCAGTCCCGAGCGACGACCCGACTGACCCGCCGCCGGAGCCATTACCCGGGTCTCCACCGGACCCGTCGAACCGACCGACTGGCTGCCCGTTTCACCCTCGGTGTCCACACGCGGATGGACAGTGCGAGCGCCAGCATCCGGAGTTCAAGCGGGTCCGAACTACCCAATCGCGCTGCCACTACGCCGACGAATTAGCCGACGGTACCCGGACGAACAACCACGGAACGGATGGGGAACGGCGACCGCACCGATCCGACTCGTGACTTCCCGCCCGTAATTTGAGAGCGAACGCACCATCTGTTGGTCGATTGGGTCCGGGACCACGGCCTATTATTAAAAATAAAAATAAAAATAACAAGAATTATCATATACAATTCTAAAATTAGTAAATATGCCTCAGTACACACGACGCGGGTTTCTCGAAGCGGGTCTCGGCACCGCCGCGATTGGTTCTATCGCCGGTTGTTCTTCTGATGCTGATCAGACGACGATTGTGATCGGTGGGTCGTATATCCCGGAATCGATCGACCCCGTCACTCACGGTGGTGGACCGCTAGGCCGGATCGGCGTCTACGAATCGCTGTTTCGCGTCACGCGGGACGTAGGGATTGAACCCCAGCTAGCTGACGAGTGGCACGTCTCGCCGGACGGGACAACTTGGACCATCGGCATCAGGGACGGCGTGCAGTTTCACGATGGAACGAGCCTGACGAGCGAGGCTGTCGCGTTCTCGCTCTCTAGAGCGTTCGACGAGGCGAGTCTCCTGTCTCCGCTCCCGGTCGAATCGATTAGCGCGACCGACACGCACGAGGTCGTGATAACCACCGGCGAGCGATTTGCACCGCTACCGTCCTACCTGGCGCATCGGTACGCGACCGTCATTAGTCAGAGTTCGATTTCCGATTCGGACGGCTTCGTGGAACCGGTCGGTACCGGCCCGTACATGTTCGACTCGTGGGAATCGGGCAAATCCATCACCGCTACGAAAAACTCGGACTACTACGGTTCGTCGCCGCAGGTCGACCGAGTGGTGTACGAGGGAATCCGAGACAACCAAACGAAGGCTTCCAGCCTCGATGCAGGTGAGTCGGACATCGTGGTCAATCTTCCCGTTTCCGCGATGGAACGGATATCGCGCGCCGAAGATACGAGAACTCAGACGACTCGCACGCCTCAAAGCCGATTCTTAGCATACAACGTCCGCGAACCGCCCTTTGACGACCTTCGAGTCCGACAGGCGGTTAATCACGCAATCGATACCCAAACGATAGCGAGGACGATTTTGGAGGGTGTCGGTGACCCCGCGATTGGCCCGTTTTCTCCCGAATTGACCGGGTGGGCCAACGACGAGCTTGAACCGTACGAATACAGTCCCGATAGAGCCAGATCTCTACTCGCGGAGGCCGGTTGGACCTTGGAAGCCGACGGGGACGAACTCCGCCATCGCGATGGAACGCCGTTCGACGTCGTCCTGCGAACCTACACGCGGCGTCCCGAGCTTCGCATCATTGCGACGGCGATTCAGAACCAACTCAGAGCGGTCGGCATCAACGTCGAAATCAACATAACCGAGTGGAGCGCGCTGAGTGAGGATATGCAGGCCGGAGAAACCGATTTCAGTTTGCTATCGTTCAATTTCTTCTGGGTTCCGGACCCAGACCGGGCGATATCGTTTTACCACTCCGAGGACACACAAATCTACACCGGGTACGAGGATTCAGAAGTAGACGACCTGATCGAACGGGGGCGGCGGACAACGGATGACGACGAACGGAAACGGATCTACGATAGGGTACAGGAAATCGTTCACGACGATACTCCGCTCGGGATGTTAACTTACAGCGAGACCGTCACGGGGATTCGGAACCGCATCGAGGACTTCACGCTTCATCCCACGATGTACTCTCACGGGGTACAGAACATACGACTTCACTGATAGCCGCACGGCTGCCGTCAGCTCCTCCCGTACCTGGTTCGGTGGGTGTTCGAAACGGCCGGCGAAATCGCCACGCTGGTCCGGTAAGGTCGGACAGACGCTTAGAACCGTGCGGCACTCACGGAACGTCACCGGCGATGATGTACTGCTCGTACTCCGGTACTTCCCCCCAGAGCGTCCGCTCCATCAGCGGTTCGTGGGTGACGTTTTCGAGTCCCCCTTGTCTCAGTATCTCCGATAGCTCCTCGGGGGGACGGCCGTCGTACAGCGGCAGGTCCTCGTGAATTCGCTCGTAGCCGTCGAACGGCTCGGAGAAATCCCAGTGTCCTTCGATGAGAACGATGCGACCGCCGGGCTCGACGACTCGACGCCACTCCCGCACCGCCCGCGAGGGGTTCGGAAGCGTCCAGATGAGATGCCGCGCCGTCACCAAGTCGTACCCGTCGTCGGGTTCGTCTAGTGATTCGGCGTCTCCGACGCGAAACTCGACAGCGTGGTCTGTCTGTTGACGCTTCTCGCGGGCTTGTTCGAGCATCTCGGTCGAGTAGTCGACTCCGGTGACGTCGTGACCGAGGTCGGCCAACAGCAGCGAGATGACGCCGGTACCGCAGCCGACGTCGAGTATCCGCTCCGACGAGTTGCCCGTCCACGCGCGCAGTACCGACAGCCACGCGTCGCGTTGCTCCTCGCTTTGGAGAGCGTGGTGACTGTCGTTGTCGTACGTATCAGCCCGCTCGTTCCAGTAGGCTTGAACCGCCTGCTTGACATCTTCTGCGGACCGGCCGGACTCTGTCACAACTGGTCACCTCCACGGTCACTCCCGTGACCATGCGGCGCTCGGGCACGGCACGTACGGGCGTCGATAGTCGAATACGTTGCCGTCGAGTTCCGTTCTTTCTCTGCCATTGTTATTAAATATGGATGGTATATTACTTATAATTTCTCACTCCCCGGGATTCGGTTATCAAAATAATCGTCTCGTTCGCCTGAATCCATCCTTGTTTACCGCGACTAGATTATTAACTCCGTAGTGTTAAATCGCAGTACTTATTATAACCATCTTCAATTTTAACAACACATGTCTCAGTACGCGCGACGACGATTCGACGCCGTTGAACCCGTTGCCGCCTCGTTCGGCTCTCTCGCAGGGTGTCCGTCGGATGACGCCGGCCACGGTACTGGGAGCGTAGACGGGCCGGGGGCGCAGGTGTCGTCCTCTGTGTTCGCGGTCGCCGCGAGCGAGGGTGCAGGCGAGACCGCAACCGCGGAGTCGCTACGGAAGCCCCTCGAAGCATGACTGACCGAAGCTCTAGCGACACCGAACCAACGTGGAGCGGCGATGCCGACCCCGGGCCATCCCCGCGACCTCGCAGAGAACTGATGTCACTCGTCGTCGGCTCACCCGAGCGACCGGCTTGTACGCTTTATCCGCCGGATGTGGCGGTTCCGTACCGAACGACGACGTGGATAACGGCGTACGGCGATTCGTTCGTCAACCTCGGTGACTGGCGATGACGCCGCTAACGACGCGCAAGCCGTCTCCTTCCACGCACGTCGGTGGAGACGGAGGTGAAAGATGACCCACGGTGAGTCGACTGGCGACCACAACTCACTCGACCGCCAGCCGTACGAATATGTAATCATCGGCGGTGGTGTTCACGGGACGTGCGTGGCGAACTACCTCCTCGACGAAGGTGGCTACGACCACGGGGAACTCTGTCTGGTCGACCCTCACGAACGGTTACTGGCGTCGTTCGCGACGAAAGCACGACAGTGCGGAATGCAAACCCTCCGTTCGACGTTCGTCCACCACATCGACACCGAGCCGTTCTCGCTCGATTCATTTGCGGAGGGCGCACACCGGGAACACGAACTCGTTCCGACCGAGGACTATCCGAACCGACCGACACTCGACCTGTTTCTCGACCACGCCCGGTACGTCATCGACCGACGCGATATCGACGCTTGCCACCGTCAGTCGACGGTAACGGGTGTCACGAGGTCCCGGACGCGTGGGTTGCTCCGCGTGGATACGTCTCGTGGGTCGCTCGACGCTCGTCGCGTTGTTCTGGCCGTCGGCCTCGGGGGTCAGCCGACAGTCCCTTCGTGGGCGGCGTCGCTCTCCGACGACGCGCGGCTCGCGCACGTTTGGGACGACGACTTCGACCCGGCGGCGGCGGCGACCTTTGACGGCCGGACGTTCGTCGTCGGCGGCGGTATCACGGCGGCGCAGCTCGCCTGTCACCTGTCGAAACGCACGGATGTGACGCTCCTCTCGCGGCGCGGCTTGGAGGTCGAACTGACAGAGGCGGACCCACAGTGGATCAACTGGCGACACATCGAACAGGAGATTCACTCGCTCCCTCCGGGCTCGGCAGCCCGCTACGACCGGATTCGTGCCGCGCGCCACGATGCGACAATCCCACCGTACGTCGCGCACCGACTGGCGGACGCCCGCGACTGCGGCGACCTCGACGTTCGGTGCGGCGAGATCGACCACGCGCACGCGGCGGACGGCAGACTGCAGCTCCGATTCGACGACGGCACGACCGCCACGGACGTACAGGTCGTGCTCGCAACCGGGCATGACCCCGCCCCGGAGCACCCGCTCGTGGGAACGCTCGCCGAATCGCTGTCGCTCGAACGCGGGGCGAACGGCTTTCCCGTCCTCAACGACCGGACGCTCGCGTGGCGACGGACTGATGGCGCCGATTCGGCGCTGTACGTCTCGGGCGCGCTCGCGGAGATGAGCGTCGGCCCGTTCGCCCGAAACGTCGTCGGTGGTCGCCGCGCCGCGGAACGCCTTCTCGAACCGCACGACCAAGTGAACTCGGAGGCTACCGCCTCGCTGTCGAAAGGGCAGTCCTGACATGCCGTCGAACGACCTCACGCTCGCATTCTCGCTGCGGGCGCTCGACGAACTCGCGCGACCGAGCCACGCGCTCGAAGACGCCGCGCGGTGGACGACCCACCTCGGAATCGTCTCCTCGAAGCCGTCGTTTATCGAACGGCGGCGCGTCCGCGAGGTGGGGTATGAACAGGAGTTCCTGTCGGGGCCGCGCTCGATTCCGGAGGCACTGGCGAGCGTGCGGGACCACTTCGAGACGACGCGGTACGTGTTCGTCGGCACGGAAGAGACCAGCGAGGTCGTCACCCGAGTCTTCGACTGGACATACCAGTCGGTCTCGGACGCCGCAGCAGCCGCGGGTTGGCAGCTCGCGACGACCATCGCTGCCGACGAGGAGTGGCCCTACCAGGAATAAACGCGCTTCGAGGGGCCTGCGGTCGACTCGCTAAGTCAGTGACTCTCGTGGATGTGGCTGCGGAGCGAATCGGTACTGTCGAACTGCTCGTCGCACTCGGCGCACGTGTTGTGGTGGAGGGCGACGTGCTGGGTCACACCGGCGGCGCTCTGGAACTGTGCATCGCAACTGGAGCAGGTGTACGCCATTCCGTTAATAACTCAACTGGAAGAGAGCTAAAATAGTTATTAAAAATAGGCGGGTACTGCTTGCCTTAGCCTAATAACATCGCGTTCGGACTAACTAACGACGACAGATTCGGATGGGGGAGGCGGTCCCCGATTCGTTCCTAGAGCGCTTCTTGTGCCCGTTCTCGAAGCGGGGGTGCGAGGCTCGTGTCGTTCGCGAGTTTGTCGAGCGCGTCTGTCGCTCGACACCGACTAAGCGCGTTCAGGGCCTGGCGACGGTACCGCCCGTCGAGGCCGCTTGTGACCACGACAAGTCGAAGTTGCGCAGTCGCCCGTTCCTCGGCGAGCTCACCGATGGCGTCTTCCCGCGTTCCGCGCGGGACGTTCTTGTCGACGACCGTTTGAAACAGCGAGCGTGGCGAAGACATCGTCAATCGGCGAGGCCGACCTCCTCGGCGCTCTCGGCGGACTGTGCGTCCCCGTCCGCAGCCTCTTCGGCGTCTTCGAGACGTTCGAACGTCGGGAAGCGGTCTTCGAAGGCGCTCCAGTCGGCGTCCATCTCTTCGTCGGTCAACGTGGCCGCCTCGAGGTCCGCACGGAGGTCGTCGTGGTCCATGTCGGTGCCGATGAGGACAAGTTGCGAGCCCCGGTCGCCGTACTCGGGATGCCAGCTTTCCTCCAGTTCGGGGTACGCCTCGAAGTACTGCGCCTGTTCGTCCGCCGGGAGTGTCGCGAGCCACTGCCCTGCAGGCGTGAGTCGAATCGACTGGCCCGCGACGTCGATACCCAGCGCGATGTCCTCGCGACCCGCCAGCCAGAAGTGTCCCTTCGAGCGGACGACGTTCGTCGGCAGTTCGTTCAGCAGGTCGGCGAACCGCTCCGGGTGGAACGGCCGACGGGACTCGAAGACGAACGAGGTGACTCCGTGTTCTTCCTCCGCGGAGGCGTGGGGTTCTTCGAGCTCTTGCATCCACCCGGCGGACTGGCTCGCCGCCTCGAAGTCGAATCGACCCGTGTCGAGGATTGCGTCCGGGTCGACCGCACCGTGTTCGGTTCGGAGGATTTCGGCGCGCGGCTGTAGCACCTCGACGACTGCCTCGATCTCGTCGAGCGCCGCTTCGTCGACGAGGTCGCATTTGTTCAACAGCAGGACGTCGCAGAATTCGATCTGCTCGACGAGGAGGCTCCCGAGGTCCTTCTCGGTGTCGCCGTCCATGAGCGACTCCGCCGAGCCGAACGTGGTCCAAAACTGGTGGGCGTCGACGACGGTGACCGTCGTGTCGAGTTCGTAGTAGTCCATCGGCTCGATGCCGGTCTCCTCGTAGAACTCCGTGGGGTCGAGGTCCGACTGGTCGAATCCCATCGTGAGCGTCTGTGCGACGGGGAGCGGTTCGGCGACACCGGTCGATTCGATGACGAGGTAATCGAACTCGCGAGCCTGCGCGAGCTTCGCGAGCGCGTCGAGCAGGTCGCCCCGAAGCTCACAACAGATACAGCCGTTCGACAACTCGATTAACTCCTCGTCGTCCTCCGAGATGTCGGAGTGTTCGGCGACGCGCTCGGCGTCGACGTTCACCTCGCCCATGTCGTTGACGAGGACCGCGATATCGAGGTCCGTTTGCGTGTTTAGGAGGTTGTTCAACACGGTCGTTTTCCCCGCGCCGAGGTTGCCGCTCAGCACGGTGACGGGAATCGTCTCTCGACTCATCTGTTATTAACTCTAGACCATGTCTTATTTATAATTGGCTATCTAGACTATTTTGTTGTTAATGGAGCCCCCAACGACCCCCCAAACGGACGAGTCGCTCGACGCCGTTATCGTCGGCGCAGGTGCCGCTGGCGTCGGTATTGGCGTCGTTCTCGAAGCCCTCGCCCTCGACTCCTACGCGATTCTGGAGCGAGACGACGTCGGCGCGTCGTTTCGACAGTGGCCCGAGGAGATGCAGTTCATCACCCCCTCGTTTCCCAGCAACAGCTTCGGCTGTCGAGACCTGAACGCCGTCACGACGGACACGTCGCCCGCGTTCGCGCTCGACCGCGAACACCCGACCGGCGAGGAGTACGCGCAGTACCTCCGCGGAGTCGTCGAGTTTCATGACCTTCCCGTCCGGACCGGCGTAGCTGTCGAATCCCTCCAACGCCACGACGATGGGTTCGTTCTGGACACGTCCGCTGGCACCGTCCGGAGTCGCTTCGTCATCTGGGCGGCCGGACAGTTCGGCCGCCCGAACGACGAGCCGTTCCCCGGTGCGGGTCACTGCGTCCACAACTCCCAGGTCGACTCGTGGCACGCGTTCGCCGACGAGTGCGTAGACGACCCAGTCGCGGTCGTTGGCGGGTACGAAAGCGGAATCGACGCGGCGCTCACGCTCGCCGAACTGGGCCACGAGGTACTCGTCCTCGACGAGGAGGGTCCGTGGCAGTATCGCAGCCCAGACCCGAGCGAAGTCCTATCCCCGTACACCAGCCAACGCCTCCACGAGGCGCTCGAACGGGACCGACCGATCACTCTCAACGACGGCATCCGCGTCGAACGCGTCGACAGAGACGACGGCTCGTTCGAGGTCGTCTCTACGAGCGGTGAAACGTTCACAACGCGGAACCGACCCGTGCTCGCGACGGGGTTCCAGTCCGGTCTCGGCCCGGCGGACGACTATTTCGAGTTCGAGAACGGCCACCCGAGACTGACCGAGCGAGACGAGTCGACGGCGACGCCGGGACTGTTCCTCGTCGGCCCCCACGTTGCACACAACGGACAACAGTTCTGCTTCATCTACAAGTTCCGACAGCGGTTCGCGGTCGTCGCCGACGAAGTCGCTGCAAGACTCGGTATCGACCGCGCTCCCCTCGACGAGTACCGTGAGAAGAACATGTTCCTCGAGGACGCGTCCTGCTGCGAACCAGACATGTGCGACTGCTAACCGTGACACGACACTCATCACAGCCCGACAGCCGAAGCGAGCGCTCGAACGACGCGCGAGACGACGACCGACACGTGTGTCGGATGACCGGCCGCGAACAGGGCCTCGTCAGTAAGTACGACATCTGGCTCTGTCGGCAGTCGTTCCGTGAACTCGCGCCGAAGATTGGGTTCAAAAAGTATGACTGACACACG
The DNA here is from genome assembly GCF_001469875.2 of Haloferax marisrubri. Taxonomy (GTDB): domain Archaea; phylum Halobacteriota; class Halobacteria; order Halobacteriales; family Haloferacaceae; genus Haloferax; species Haloferax marisrubri. The sequence continues at coordinate 296,833 of NZ_LOPW02000018.1, forward strand.
CCCTCGGTCGAACAGTCACTCCGCGACGGGGCGCGACGAGACGGGAAACGACCGGCGAGAGACCGTCGTCGTCGTCGGCAAAGAGAGCGTCGGCAAGTCGGAGCTCGTTGCCGGCCTCACCGGAACGACGCCGACGACCGGTAACTTCCGCGGAACGACCGTCAACGTCGAGCGATACGAGTCGGACGAGTTCGTCTTCGTCGACACGCCCGGAATTTTGCTCGGGACTGACACCGAGACCACCCGAACAGCGATCAGCGCCGTCGAAGACACCGAGACGGTGCTCCTCGTCGTTCGCGCAACGAACATCGACGACGACCTCGAGGACCTGCTGCCACTAGTGCAGGGAACAGTCGGCGCGATTGCCGTGACGTTCTGGGACAAAGTCGAGAACCAGACCGAAGCCCACGACGAACTGGACGCGCTCGCCGACGACCTCGGGGTGCCACTCGCTCCAGTGGACGCGCGAAACGTTTCTCGCGTCGCGACCGACGGCGGCGGGGCGGCGGTCGACGGACGCGAGCGGACGGAACTCGTCAGCGCGCTCCGCGATGCCGACGAGTTCCCGGGGCGGGTCACCCGGCAAACTGGAATTCATCTCGACCCACCGGAGACGATCATTGAGCATCCACTTCTCGGCCCGTTCGTCAGTATTGCCTTGCTTCTGTTGCCCGCCGCGGCTGCAGTCCACTTCGCGAACGCTGCTGCTGCCGAACTCTCCCCCCAAGTGAGTACACTGTTGGAGCCCGCGGTTCGGTGGACGAACGAGCTCCCGGGACCGCTGTCGGCAGTTCTGGGCGGCGACTACGGCGTGCTCTCGATGGGGCCATTCCTATTCGTCTGGGCCGGTCCGACGATCCTCATCTTCGCGGCGTTCATGGCCGTCTACAAGCAGAGCGGACTCGTCACGCGGATTACTGCGTCGCTCCATCCGCATCTTCGGCGCGTGGGCCTCACCGGTCGGGACCTCGTTCGCGTGGTCATGGGATTCGGCTGTAACGTCCCGGCGGTCACCAGCACACGTGGGTGTTCGGACTGTACACGCCGGACGGCCGTGTCGACGATTGGGTTCGGATCCGCCTGCTCGTATCAGTTTCCGGCGACGCTCGCCGTGTTCGCGGCGGTCAAGATGCCATGGCTCGTCGTTCCGTACCTCGGGATTCTCACGATCACGACACTGGTCTATGCGCGCCTGATCGCACCCGAGCGTGCGCGAACGGCATCGCTGTCTACTGAGAACCGTGCGTTCCTCCAGTGGCCGACCTGGCAGTCAGTGTGGCGCGAGACCAGAACCGTGATTCGGAGTTTCTTCGTGAAGGCCCTCCCCGTCTTCGCCGGAATCGTCCTCGTTGCATCGGTTCTCGACTATTTCGGCGTGCTGGACGTGGCGGGTAAGGCTCTCTCGCCGGTGATGGGACTGTTCAACCTCCCCGGTGAGACGGCGCTCGTCGTCGTGATGGGATCGATCCGCAAGGATGGTCTACTCTTATTACAATCAGACGGGCTCAGTGCAACGTTGTCCGCGATGACTCCCGTGCAGGTACTGACCGCCGTCTACCTAGCGGGGGTGTTGCTTCCCTGCCTCGTGACGGCGATCACGGTCGCGAAGGAACTTTCCCCGAGATACGCCGGTCGAATGATGCTCCGACAGGCGGCAGCTGCCGTCAGCTTCTCGCTACTCATCGGATGGGGCGGTGCAATCCTCTTCTAGCCGATGACGGGCGAAACCATGACGCTCGCGTTTGAGCTTGCTGCACTCCGGCAGACCCGTGAGCCACAGGCGGTCGTCGTCGATGCGCGACGATGGGCGCAGAACGTCGGTCTCATATCGACGGATTTCGGAGCCGCTCACGCCTTCAGCGCCAAGTACCTCGTCCGTCGAGATTTTCAGGTGATGCCAACTGCATCGGACCTTCGGCACCTCGGTAGCCAATACGATACGGAAAGACACGTCCTGATAGGGACTACTTCCAATCGGCCGGAGTATCTCCCTCCTCAGCACTGGGAGTATCTCAGTCTCGCAGATGCTGCTACTGCTGCTGGCTGGTCTCTCGAGAACCCGGAGACTACACTACGAGAGCAATGGACTGCGCGGTTGTACCGTGTCCTCAGGAGACGAGAATGAAAATTGGTATTCTCCAGCGACAATACAATTCAGTATGAACGACGAGCCAGTAGATATCGAACTCGACTTTGGAGATGACGGACTGGTTCCAGCGGTTGCGCAAGACGCACATACTGACGAGGTTCTGATGCTCGCGTACGCTTCACCGGAAGCGGTGGCAGCAACGCAGGAGACGGGACTCGCCCACTACTACTCTCGGAGTCGAGATGAGCTTTGGAAGAAGGGTGGGACAAGCGGACACATCCAACAAGTTCAGGAAATTCGGGTCGATTGTGACAGAGATGCGCTTCTCTATCGCGTTGAGCAAGAGGGCGGGGCCTGTCATACGGGATACCGTTCGTGTTTTTCCCGAACGATCGATGACGAAACAGTTGGAGAGAAAGTCTACGATCCAGATGAGGTCTACGGGTAGGTCAATTCGGTAGCGTGGCTGGCTATTGAGACAGGGGGAGATAGCTCCACGGCCCCTGTCGTGGGAGGCACTCCTATCCCCTGTATGGCCAATATGGCCGAACGTCTCCACGAGAAGAAGCTGATCCGAAAGGACCTGTACAACTTCGCCCGGATCGTGATGTGGCTGCCCCAGTACCAGGACAGCGACCCCGAGACGATTGTCACAGACCTCAAAGACGTCTTCTCGAGGTGGCCTTGGTACGACGAGCAGGAGACCGAGCACCAGGTCCGCTACGAGTTCTCGAACACAATCGACGGCGACACGCCGTTACCGATGAACTGCAATAATGACGATTTACAACGCTACTGCATCGACCAAGACCAGTGTCCCTACTCGATCTGGGGCAGTCTCCCATTCCCAGATGAGATGTACGAGCAAGTGGACGAGCAGTCCGCCGGTCCCGCTGAGCAACTCTAAATCATAGTCACCCCTCAGATTGTCGAGAATTGTTTTGCAGACCAAAGACATCCCCTTCTGAATCCCCGTCGAGCAATTTTCAGCGTCTAACACGGCCAGACTCGGGAGAATCGGGGGTGATCCACAATTCGAAGTGGCGAGACGGCCAGCCTTGAGGGGCTCAGAATAGGTGAAGCAGTGACCCCAAAGAAGTCAGATATCGCCGATATCACCTTTGTTACCCCGCAGTCGAGCAATTTTTGAAACCACAGCATTATCCTGGAACTCGTCGAGGTACTTTCTACGCATTCAAATCTGCCCGACGGGGTTCTTATTCGATTTGAGGGCGTCGTAGTGTCTCGCATATCGCGGTTTTCGTCCAAAGAAAGAGGCGATATGCAATGTGCGAAGGCCGCCGGCTCTCTCAGGCCGAGAGGCCATCACCGGGGTAGCGGAACTACAGAAGTATCAGAATTAGCGCATAGGTTGACGGGTGCGTTTCGGTGGTGTTTGTTGCCCCCACGAGGGGGTGGCGGGGCACATCACGTGCCCCCGATAGACAATGGCTTCGGAACGACGCAGTAAGACACGAGCAGCGCATCAAGCAGCAAGTTCCCCTGACGGCCAAGCGCCGTGAGAAGATCTCGAGGTGACGGTCCCGACCGACCGGAATCACGCGTCGGTCGTCGCGCTCGTGGAGTGTGTTTTTGTCGAGCTCACGCACGAGGCCGTGGGCGCCGTCTTCGTCTCCCGACAGGTCGGACGGGCGACGCGGACGCAGTACGTCGCGGTCGACGACGTCGGCGAGCAGTTCCAGAAGCGGCATTTCGACGACCAGCTGGGCTGGCACGAGACCACTGTCCCTCGACGAACTGTTCGCGACGAGCTCATCACCCAGCTCACGCGGTCGACGACTACGCCGGCGGACACACGAGAGGCGGCAGCCAGTGTGCCAGACACGTTCACCGTGAAGCCGGTTCCAGACCTCCAGACTCCATAGCGGCTTGTATTAACCAACACGTCCGACCGGTACTGGTACTGTGTTGGTTAACCGGACGATCATCCACGAGGAGCGGTACGTTTCGCCGGACGGCGTCCACATCAATCAGGTTGAGTGTCTGTGGTCACTCCTGTATCCGTGGCTGCGGAAGTTCCGCGGCCTGTCCAAGCAGAGCTTGGAACAGGCCGCTCACACCTTCGGCTGCGTTCGGTCCTTGAACCGGATCGGCGCGTCGCTGTTCGCACTCATCGATTGCTTCGCCCTCCACCGTTTCCGTAGCTTTGCGTAAGAGCGACTCGGAGGATAGATACACGTCCTTACCCCCACCCACCGCCCTGTCGCTCGAGTGAGTGTATCCTGAGGGCAGGCCGACCCGAGAAGGCACTGAAGCTACACGTCACGGCTTGTTTGTCGGCGCCGAGAGGCGTGCAGCGCGCGATCATAAGTGCTGCGTGACCCATTATGCCTGGTCCCGATTCGCACGACGACACGAGTGCCGACTACGAACAGTTCGAGAAGGAACAGCTCGCCCAAGACCGCGACACCGCGAGCGTCGCGACTACGGATGTCGACGACGCGACGGCCCGGAGCCTAGTTGACGACCTCATCGACGCGGACATCGTCACTCCGGTTCCCGAGGATCACGTTCTGGTTCACGAGCCGAGCGGCACCACGTTCGACTCGACGACACAACTGGCCATCTTCCACCGTGGCTGGACGGCAGGCCGCGACGCCGACGGGGAGGGCGAGTGATGCAGCAGACTCTCACTGGTTGTTCCTTCTGCGACGCTCCGCCCGGTACTGAGACCGGCGAGGCGCATACCTGGGGACAGGACGATCGGGTTACCCACCCGATCTGTGTCGACTGTGCGATTCAGACGGAGCCGAATCCTGACGAGCGCGATCACGTCGCCTGTGACGGCTGTGGGCTGGTCGTCGACACGCTCGCCGCGCTGACGCGGTTCCGAATCGAGCTTGGGCATCTGGAAGGCCCGTTGCAACTGTGCGCCCGCTGCAGTCCGGGCGGGCTCACGACGTACTGGACGCGAGATCTTGAGGAGCATCTCGTCGCGACGCCGTCGGAGTGATTCTCTCCGGCATTTCTGGGCACGGAAATGTCCCTCTCATCCAAGTAACAAACATACCAAACACCTATGCTCCAACATCTCCAACATTAGTCCATGTCGAGCGGTACTATCGATATCGACGAGTTCGAAAACGCTGACGCCGACGAATTCGATGAGCGGAACGACACCGAGCGAATCGTGCTGTTCCTCGACGAGCACGACGACCGTGCGTGGAAGGCCGCAACGATCGCCGAGCGACTGGGCTTGGACACGGACGCTGTTAGTGCGATTCTCTCTCGACTGAAGGAACGCGGGCTCGTCCGGCACAAGCGCCCGTACTGGGCGATCACGGACAACAAGGAGCGACTTCAGTCAGCGTACCGGCTTCACCGACACCACGAGAGTGCAGCCGAACAATACGGCGAAGAGCGTCTCGAGGATCTCCGGACCGACCAGATGGAAGAGGTACAGTGACTGCGTTCGAGGATCTGGAACGCGGCGACATCGTCTGGGGGGCCGATCCGCTCTCGGAGAAAGGTCGTCCGCTGCTCATTATAGGGACTCCTCAATTCCCGAACCATGGCGTGCAGCTCATCACTGTCCTGATCTCCACGAAGACGTACCACGAGGAGTCACTCACGCTCCGGGACGACGACTACGCGGGCGACCCACTCGGGGAACGAAGTCACGTGCTCCCGTGGTCGCTTGCGACACTCAACAATGCTGCCGACGTCGAGTACTATCTGACCTCGCTCGTTGACGGCCGCACAGAAGATGTAGTGGGCCAGTTGATTGGCTACATCACTGACTGATACCTGCCTTGTCCGGCTCGAGTGAGCCTCACATCGTACACACGAAAACGGCTAAGTTCGTTGGCTCACAATGTACACATCATGAGCACCGAGAAGAAGCGCGTGCAGTTTCGGGCCCCCAATCGGCTCATCGACCGGGCTGACGCACTGGCCGCAGTCCTCGGCGAAGACCGAACAGACGTTCTCGTGACCGCGCTTCGGGAGTACCTCCAAGACGCCGCTCACGACGACACGCTCGTCCAGGAAATTGCCGACGCCTATTACGACGATGAGATTACCTTCGAGCAACTCAAAGCACTCGTCGGCGCCGAAGAGGCGGCCAACCTCCGCGTGTTGAAACAACAGTTGGACGAGGACTTTATCGACGAGGTCGCCGACGTATAGATGGCGCGGCTTATCGCAGATGCCTCCGCCCTCGTCAGTCTCGGAATCGTTACTGACGACGACCCCGATCCACTGGCACTTTGTCTTTCTCGGTACGAGGTCGTCGTCCCAACGGCGGTCATCGATGAACTCCGCGAGATTGCCTCCTACGATGACGTCCATGGGCACGCTGCGTCCGCCGTCCTCGATCAAACGGTGTCGTTCACGACACAGTCAGTCGACCTCGATGCCGAGTTTCCGCTCGATGACGGTGAAAACGCGGCGGTCACCCTCGCGAACGAGCTCGATGCTGGGCTCTTCCTCTGTGACGAGTTCAACCAATTGGGTTTGATTCACGCCTCACTCGCTGATACCCGACTCGTCACGACGCCAACACTGCTCTCGGTTCTCGTTCGAACTGAACACCTCTCAGCTGCCGAGGCACGGTTGCTCCTCAATAAAATCAGCGACGCCCGTAGCTGGGGGGCGAACAGTTACGTGCAGCGAGCTCGCTCGTTGCTCGAAGGGCCCTAATTCTACATAATTCGATTTTAACTGAAATGGCTCTGTTGAAATCCACAGTCGCTGATAGGTTGATGAGGCCGTGCTGAATACAGGACGCGAACCGGTCACATCGGAACTCAACTCTACGCTCCTCAACATTCAAGCGTAGACTTCTATCCGTTTAAATAGATGTTTTGTATATGTGTATTCAGTGGGTAGACTAACCGACAGAGCACGACTCATCGGATGACTTGATGTATGGCAGAGGTTCTGACAGTGTAGCAACTGTCCTGTTTGTTGTATTTATCAATGTACTTCCAGTCTCTGGCATATTCACTTTTTCTTGGAGTCGGAGTGAATTGATGTTCGTATACGTAGTCCAAAACGCGCTGTTCATCGTACTCTACAGCGTCCTTGTTTCATTTGCGACACGTGAGCCACAATTAGACGAGAATAGCCCACGAGCGGTGCCAATCCCATTCATATCCAACCGTTCTGGATGGACACAGATAACCGAATGGTTGCCACCAGTCAGCTATTGGAATCTCCAATTTATCATCTGGCCTCTCGTATTTGGCTTGATATTCTGGTCAGTTGTGGGAATTCTGTTTGTCGATATGGCAGATCTCAATTTTACAATTGAAGGGGGGCCTGATACTCCTGCTGGCGACTACATCGCAGTCGTCACAGCTGCCGCCTCTGTTGAGGCGATTATGATTGCAGTGCTGATCGTCGGGATGATGTGTGCCCTCGTTTCCCGCAAGTTTCTCGGTCAGGAACAGTACAAACACTTCTCAGCACCCGAACTGGCCGAAATCCCGATTCGGGTTGGACTGTACTGGTTTGTTAGTCTAATTTTTGTACATCTCGTCGTCATCCTCAGTTACCCGCTCATATCCATTATTGGGCTACCAGACTACATGAAGTTCAGAGTGGTCGGGATATTTTTGATACTAAAAACTCTGGCCGACTTGTCTGTTCTAAATATATTGGAAGGCGGCGAACCTGAAAAAAAAATTGTTTACTGGTTCACATTCTTCTGGTCGGGGTCATGGACAGATGGCGATTCACAGGCCTGATTTTTGGCTTGACTGGTCGAAATTCGTGAAGACGCGAGGAACACAGAACGGAGGTTAATGTCTATTGGACGATCATTCTGATAGAGTCTGAGTAGGAGTCGAAGACGTTGCTATACAGAGGTCGCATGTCGGTTGTGGGTCCAGCACCCTATTCCTGGACTGTTCGTGGAGAGCGAATCGAGTCGGGGCGAATCTGCGGTACCTTAGTTCCGTTCTCGGTCCACGTATAGGCGGGTGAGCCCGCATTCAGGACAAACGTGTGCGGTCGGTGTAAGCTTCTTTTTCGCGCCAAGTCTCCCGAATATGCTCGGTTTGGGCTCGTCTGTATCGACGTGAATCTTGAACCCGTCTGTCGTCCGTATTTCGAGTTCTTCCAACTCTACTCCACAGTCGGGGCACCGCTTCGGCGAGACCATCAGTACAGAGTGATGGTCTGTTCAGCCTCATAACATCACTGCTGCATACACGCTCTGACTGTGTCACACGGGTTCTATCAGGTTCTAAGGATTTCAACAGAGCCACTGAAATATATCTCTCGACCCGAACCGCGAGCGCTACGGGGCGAGCAGCGACTCGAGCCGATCCTGAAGAGCGTCTCTGTGGACCGTCTCAGTCGCAACCTCCGCCTCGCCGGTTCCCATCTCCTTGAACCCCGTTCCGGTCGGTACCAGGACGACGGACTCATCAGCGGCGATATCGCCACGCTCCGCGAGGCGTGACACGCCGGCTAGCGTCGTCGCGGACGCCGGCTCGACGCAGAACCCGCCGTTGACGGCGAACTGGCGCTGAGCGGTCCGTATCTCGTCGTCAGTAACAGAGACGACGGCGCCGTTCGTGTCGCGAACCGCGGCGAGCGCACGAGCGCCGCTCGGCGGGTCCGGGTTCCCAATCGAGTGAGCGATCGTGTCGCCGGTCTCGTCGGGCGACAGCGGTGTCGGATCTGTCTCCCCGGCCTCGAACGCCCGCGTTAGCGGGTCGGCTGTCGCGGTCTGGATGAGACACAGGCGCGGCGGCTCCGCGATCAGTCCCGCGCGCTCTAGGTCCCGGATTCCGAGCCAGACCCCCGAAGCGAATCCACCGGAGCTCGCCGGTAGCGCGATCACGTCGGGCGTCGCCGGAGCGAGCGACTCGTAGATCTCGAACAGTGCCGTTTTGTACCCGCTGATGCGGGTGGGCGCGTCGCTCACGAGCACGTCGATCGGGAGGCGCTCGGACAGCTCAAGCGCGTCCTCGTACAGCTTCCCGTAGTCGCCGGCGACCTGTACGATGGTCGGCTCGTACTGAGCGATGAGTTCCAGCCGCACTGACGAGGTCCGCTCCGGAACGAACACGACGCACTCTCGATCGAGGTTCGCGGCGTGGGCAGCGGTGCTGATCGCCATGTTACCGTACGAGACCGTGCCGACGACGTCGCCACCGGTCGCGACGGTGTGT
>NZ_LOPW02000018.1:306221-320210 GCF_001469875.2 Haloferax marisrubri
TGCGGCCCGCGCGACACCCTCGGGGCGATCAATTGGCAACAGCGCTTCGTACCGCCACATTCCGTCCCGGTCTCGACAGTCGTCCCACGAGAATGCCGTCGGGTCCGTGTCGACCCAGAGCGGTTCCCCGCAGGCGCACCTGACCCGGACGTCGTCGTCGTAGCGCTCCCCGCAACGGTAACAATTCAACGAGAGAGACATAGCGACGCTGCGGGGGCCGGAGACATATGCGTTCGCTTGCGGTTTCGAACGCCCCGAGCCAAAACGCCCCGCCGACATGCGGGCGAGTCGAGACTTCTCACTACTGACAAGGGCTACGACTGTAACTGGCTGCGTGAAGACCTTCGCGATCTCGGTGTTCGACCGCTATTCGACCACTGCATCAACAATATTGGTGGCGAGTGTGGGAGACACGTCTGCAGACCGACTGAGTGACTGCGACGCCGACGTTGTTTGTGTTCCTCTTGGCGGGGAAATCGATGGATACTGCTCCAGCAGCGTCGGTGTGGATTAGTCGTCGGGGTGGTCGAGACCGTTCTTGAGGTCGTCGAGGTCTCGTTCGAGACGGTCGATGTGTGTTTCGAGTTCGTTCACGCTCATGAGTGCGAGCCGGAGGAACTCGTCATCACGCTCAGGCATGAGCGGAAGCTGGCTTGCGGCCGCGACTGGATCATCGGCCTCGTCGGCGCCCTTGCGGACGAGTTCATCGCGTGCGGCACGCAGTTCACGTCGGAGGAGTTCAGCGTCATCCATGGTGATGTACGTATCCGGGATGCAGCCCGCTACGAGCCCACAGGGGGCGAGGTCGTGCGGACCGCGTCACCGAATACGTGGTTTTCTGACCAACGGGTACGAACGCATGCTCGTTCTGTATAGTAGGGTCTGATAAGTGCTTTCTGTCGGCCGAGAGTGGACACGCCGTGGACCCATCCACACGATTTAGGCGCATGCCTGCCGACTTTGACGTATGGAGTGTCCGGACTGTGGTGAGCCGTACGTCTCTCGAGAGGTCGGCCCCGGGCGGCCGCCATCGACGCCCCTTGCCAACGCAATTCTCGATACCGAACAGGGTGAAGAAGTCATTCTCCACAGGCAGTGTTGGACGTGTGGCTGGAGCGAGGACCGCCACGTCGAGGTGGCCGCGATCGAGACAGAGCACGGCGATCCAGAAATCGTCGATCGTCAGCAACGGCTAAGCGAACTGGTCGGAATTCTTGAGGCAATTGAGGATACTGAGACACTCGACTCAGTGCTTCACTACGTCCGCCAGCAACGGTCTGAGGGCGATTCGGTACCATCGTCACTGGAGGAGGGCCCGTGACGGAGACTGACGCGCCCTATCCAGTCAACGAGGCGATAGGGAATCCAGCCCACTCATCGTTCGAGGACGTTTGGTGTCTCATGCGCGCTCGTGGGCACAGCTCGCATGCTAACCAACAGGACGCCCACTTCGACGAGATGATGACGGACGTTCTTGCCCGCTATGACGAAGGGACCATCCGGGCGGTCGCACATCGCATTCTCGTCGAATTGTCTCCCTTTCGGACAGCAACCATTGACCTTGACGTGGAAACTGTTGATGGCGTCCGAGTTGGGACAATCGCCGTCGGGACGCTCCGGGAGCTACACGACTCGACAGATACGGCTGCCTCGACCTGCTCGCTTCCCAAACTGGTTCAACTAGACAGTGCCTGAGGCAGGATATTATGTGGTATTTGATGGGTGGTCTGTAGCGTCGGATCGGGAGACGATGTTTTCGTTGTGGTAGGTGAGGTGTGTTGTGTCGAGTGTGTGGTCGTCACGCAGCATTAGTGAGCGGCCGTCGATACTTCGGTCGTACGGGTGGCTAATTGTGAGTGTGTCGGCGTCGACTGCGATGACGCCGTTGTCGAAGTCGGCGTGGTGGTTCGGGCAGAGGACGAGCATATTGTCCGACGTGTCTGGTCCGTTGTGTGGGTTGCCGAGTGGGTGGATATGATGGACTTCGGAGAACCCGGTGCCGTCCGGTCGGGCGCGTCGGTCACCACATACTTGACACCGATCACTGTACAGGGCTTTCAGGTCGGTGACCATCTCTTGATCGCGGTGGTGGCGATCGACAACGGTGAGGTACTGGCCTGGTGTGTCGGTGAACGCCGCTTGCTCTAGTGTGAGCGATTCGGAGTCGTCTGTGGGGTCGTTCGGTTCCAGTTCGGGGCCCGAGGACATCGTTTTTGAGGGTGGTTCTGTTAGTGCATGCGGGTCGCTGGTTTCGATATCGTCTTGCCAGAGATCGGCGAAATGCTGTGGCGTGTACTCGCGGTGTCTGGCTTCGCCACCAGAGAGCGCTGCGACTTCATCTAACGCGGTGAGTATCTCGTAGAATCCTTGCTTTGTGAGGTGGTCACCGGCGTCGAACCGTGGGAAGACTGCATCGTCAAGGACAGCTGCGGGTTCTGCGGCAACGAATAACTGCGGGTAGAGGACTTCGAGGATGCGTCGAATGGCCCCAGGACCGGTGAACACCATGCTGAGGGTGTTCGTTTTCGAGGAGTCACCGACGCGGAGGTTATAGTCGGCGCAGAACTGCTTGACATGCGCTATGAGTGTTGAGTTGACACCGCCGCAGTAGAGCCGTGCCGTTGGTTGGATACCGTACCCAATGGTATGCTCATCATTCTTGGCGACACTTGCCCGGAAGCGACCGGCACCGTCAAACAGGCCGGCGAGGTATTTAATCGAGTAACTACCCCGGAACGACCCGTCGGGAAGTACGGGGATATCGACGGTGTCTGTATCGATATCGTGGTCTGCTTCGATGTCGCTCGGTGCTCGGTGATGGATACCGCGGGGTCGCCATCCGTATCGCAACTGGTCACGGATTCGCAGGAATCGGTAGATTCGTTGTGGACCCAGGATCTCCCCGTCGAATTCGTCTGAGAACAGTCCCGTGACAAACCCGAGTTCCCGGACGAGCTGTGTAGACTGACCTGCGAGGTAGTCTTGCAGGTCAGCGAGTTCACTAACGAATTGCACTCGGAAGAAATCACGACTATCTGCCCGGTTAATATAGTTGTACTCGTACCCTTGGGATTCAAGAAAGGTACCGATGAGGTTCCCGCGCAGCTCTGAGTTGTACGGATAGAGTCGCAGTACTGGATGTACGGTGAAGTGGCCGTCTTCGGTTTCTGAAATCGGGAATCGAACACGCCCGGTCGCATCTAGGAGGCCTGCAATGTATGACGGCGGGAAATCAAAATCAGGTTGCGAGTTACTCACAGGTTGCGTATTATCGAATCTCCTAGATAACTGTTGGTAGCCGACAATTCAGTGTAAATCGGGACACACTGCTATAGTCGCGTTTGCAATTATCTGCCCACTTGATCCGGCGGGACAGTGATACAGCGACGCTTTACTGGAAATCGGTCGCGGTACCGACGCGAACGGGAACGAACTCTCGGGGCAGAAGCGACGGCGCCTCACACGGGTGCGCTGTGAGCAGACTCGGGGCCGCTGGTGGTCGAAAATGGAACGGAATCTCGCCCACGTCTTGGGCGAAGTGCGTCGGTTGGCGAGTTTGCTGGAGCTCCCCGATTCGGTCCGTGACTAGTCCTGTCAGCTCTTCCGGAGCGCCCAGACCGAGGAGCGCAGCGTTACGACGGTCGTCCATCCGGCTGGGTTCGCAGCGGCCTGTCTCTACAAAGCGGAGTGGGTAACGCAAAGCGATGTCGCGGCGACAGGGAACGTCACACCAACCACAGTCCGGACGCATCACGAGACGTTAGAGGAGCATGTAGCCTGACAATGCTCGCCTACAAGCACTGGGTTCAGATAATTTCCTCACAAAACTATTTGTTCCTAGACTGCGTAGCATCCAGTATGACCGAGACGTGGGATGACATCAACGAGCAGGTCAAAGCCGACTGGAAAGCCGACACCACGCCGTTCGAGCGGGTGTACGAAATCATCGAGCAGACCCACGAGGGACAGTCGGCAGCCGAGATCGCCGACCGCGCTCTCGTGAGCGAGCCGACGGCCCGTCGGCACTGCAAGTCGCTCGTGAACACCGGGTTCGCCGAGACGGAGCAAGACGGCCAAACAACGCTGTACAAGCGCAACAGCGACCGGGTGTTGATGTCACGGATCCGCGAGCTGCGGGAGGAAGTTACTCGACCGGAGTTACTCGACAGCATCCAGGAGATGAAGGCCGAGATCCGACGCTACGAGGACCGCTACGACGTGGTGTCTCCGGAGGAACTCGTCCAGCAACTCGACGCCGGCGAGACGGACGGCTGGAACGACCTCACCGCGTGGCGCACGACGCGGCAGAATCTCGCTGTCGCCCAAGCCGCGCTCGCCTACGACGAGGCCAGCCACCAGCTCGCTGTATGAACGGTAACGACCGCGCCGGCGAGTTCGGGCCGATCTATCTTCCGGCACTCCAACGGATTCGTGATCTCTGGCTCGAACTCGAGCCGCTCGTCGACGAACCGGCGTATGATGATGTCGTCGCCCCTACGGAACTGCAGATCAGTCTCAGCGATGGATTGGGCGATGCCGAGAGCGCTCGGCTCGATATCCAGTGGAGCGAACTGGGGATGTATTCGTTCCACTACGTCGATAACGACGACGTCAATTGGCGCTTCGATCGCCACCCGAATGCACACTCCCCCGAGATCCATTTCCACCCGCCGTCCGAGGCCGTGACGATGGACGCCGAACCGTCCTGTATCGACGTGACCGAGGTGTCACTCGTGACGCGTGCCGTCCATTCGATGTGGCGAGCAGCGTACGAAGACGGCGACGTCGACCAGCTGAATAGCGCATCAAACCCACCGTGAGGACGCCCATTGACAGTGACTCGCCCGAGTCGGCGAGCTGACGAGGCCAGTCGTTTCGAGCCGCTCGACGAGTTCTGAGGTGTAGCTGAGACTCCGATCGAGATTCGTCGCGAGTTCAGAGACCGTCTGCTCACCGTTGAGGGCTGTAAGGGCGCGAACCTCACCTTCTGTGAGCATCCTGTTGCATACTAGCGAATCAATATATAAACCACTTCGGTATTTTGCAACGCAGAGCTGACTCTGTCGAGGACGTAGGCACAACAGATGAAAACCCTCGGCCGCTCGGCATCCCGCGACCACCGCTGCGCTCCTCGTGCCTGCGGTGCTTGCGGGGCCGGGGGACGACCGAGACGGCCTCGCCCTTTCTGGCTCCGCCAGGATTGTTGTTGGTCCCCCGATCGACGTGGTCGGCCGGACAGATGAGTACGTGACGGCCCGCCCCGCTCGCCGCATTCCGGTGAGTAGGGCTCACCGACGTCCCGCTCACTGCGTTCGCGGGACTTCCGCGTCGCACGCGACCGACCAGCGGTTCATAACTCGAGACCTGGATCCAGATGAGGCGTGAACGGGCCAACCGATCTGGGTATGCCGGGTATGGAGTGACTCGCTACGATCCCAGCCTCGAGTAGGGTTAGTGATTAGTGTCGGTTAACCAACTGTCTGCACGTAGTATCGGAGATTGTTGGTTAATTCCATAATCGCCTGCAAGCCCTACGCTTTCACTCGGTTTTCGACGGACTCATCACCACCGTTGGAATCTCGTGAACGTCGATTAGTTCAGGTGAACTCGACGACGTAGATTTCTGCCTACACAACTGATAACACGATACAAACAAACGATAATGATAGATGTCTGAACAACTAGTCGACACGCTCGAAGTAGACGAATTCACACTCGGCCTTGTTGGGCCTGGACAAGAGTGGGCGGGGTCTGTCCGTGACGGTGGGACAGTCAAGACCCACACCCCCGCTGGCTGTTGGGGACCGATGATTACACCGACTTTCCGCGGTGGTCACGAAGTGACACGGCCAATTTACGTCGAAAATGCCGAACCGGGTGACGCGCTCGTCGTCCGAATCAAGGATATCGAAGTTACGAGTATCGCGACGAGTACCGGGAGTATGGCGGAACGAGAGGGTGCGTTTGGTGACGATCCCTTCGTCGACCACCGCTGTCCCGAATGTGGGACACCATGGCCAGAGACAGTCGTCGAAGGGACAGGTGAAGGGGCGATTCGATGTGTGGAGTGTGGTGCGAACGCGTCCTCGTTCGGATTTGAGTACGGCTATACTGTCGTCTTCGACGACGACCGAACTGTCGGCATTACCGTTGGCGCCGACGGTGCTCATCAACTCGCTGAACACGCCGACGAAGCAATGGCGCTCCCTGAGAACTCTCGGCAGCACCCAATTCTTCTGTACAAACCTGATGAGATGCCGGGTGCACTTGGTCGACTCCGTCCGTTCATCGGCAACATCGGGACGACGCCGTCCATCGAACTCCCGGACTCACACAATGCGGGAGACTTCGGTCAGTTCCTCATCGGTGCGGGACACGACTGGGGGCTCCCGGACGAAGAGGCACTCGAAGCACGAACAGACGGTCACCTCGATTCAAACGAGGTGAGGCCCGGTGCCGTTCTCATCTGTCCTGTTCGGGTCGAAGGAGCTGGCCTGTACGTTGGTGACCTCCACGCCAACCAGGGCGATGGGGAACTGTCGCTTCACACGACGGACGTAAGTGGGAAGACTGAACTCGAAGTTGAAGTTATCAAAGGCCTTGACCTCCCGGGGCCGCTCTTGCTTCCGAACGAGGAAGACCTCCCGCACATCGCAAAACCCTACACGGACGCCGAGCGGGACGCTGGGACAGCACTCGCAGACGAGTACGACGTCGAAACGCTTCATGATGCTCTCCCGGTCCAGATTATCGGGTCGGGAGCCACGATTAACGATGCGACGGAAAATGCCTTCGACAGAGCGAGTTCACTATTCGGAATCAGCGAAGGAGAAGTTCGGTCTCGCTGTACGTTCACTGGCGGCGTCGAAATTGCTCGCTTGCCGGGTGTGGTCCAACTATCAATGCTCGTCCCGATAGAACTCCTCGACGAAGTTGGCCTCACAGAGACGGTCCGCGAACAGTACGGGGCGTAGTCAGCCACCGCGCATCGCTGGGAACAGTTTCACCTGTTCTCCATCTGAGATCGGGTCGTCCAACGTGGCTTTGTGTTCTCCAATCATCACCCGAACACTGGGTCGGATGGTGCCGTCGTCGTCAGAGAGATGTGTCGCAGTCTTTGGATACTCGTCCACGAACGCCGTGAGCAGGTCTCTGACCGTCTCACCGCTCGGATATACTTCGACCATCTTTTTGCCAGTTGCAGACCGGAGCGGACCGTAGACAGTAATTTCCATACTGTCCCCAAGAGTCGTTAGTACAAATTAGTTGACTCGGGGTTTCTGTTCACAATTGGCGAACTCAAGGGGGCACACTGTGACCACCTGTTAACGAGGATCTGTCTCAAGATCATCAAGCGCGCGACTCTGGAGTGCGATTGGGGAAGAACCCCTGGTCAATACGAAGTGGCTTCGCATCAACGATAGTGACTGGGTCATCGAGTCGCTCCAAGGGAATGACACAGATGGTTGCGACTGTTCGGTTGTCATCGTTGAGGAACGATTCCGGGAGGAAGGACATCTCGTTCTGGGCTACCGCCGTTCGTGCGATTACGACAATCCTCCTGATGGCCTCTGTTCGTTTGACTAGTGAGACACTCGCGTTCTCTATTCAGCACGGCCACAACAAACTATCCGTGGCTGAGGATTTCAACAGCACCAAATCGAGTTCTATTACTGGAAATCGTGGTGTGGGTACTGGCAATACTGGTCTCGGTGGTCGTTGCTCACGAGTGACAACCGAACTTACTGGCTCGCCTCACATTCTCAACCACCCACCACGTCTTGAGGAGCGACGATCACTTGGAGACTCACCTGGCTCATCTCTCTTCGACAGTGTTCCGCGCTGACTGAAGGCCCTCACAGAGCC
This sequence comes from Haloferax marisrubri, assembly GCF_001469875.2. GTDB lineage: Archaea > Halobacteriota > Halobacteria > Halobacteriales > Haloferacaceae > Haloferax > Haloferax marisrubri. The sequence goes on from NZ_LOPW02000018.1 coordinate 314,088, forward strand.
ACATATCTGTACGGTTAAGTCCCTCGAACGGCCACACCGGATATGGATTTCTTCAGCACAGAAACCCCAATTATTGGAATGGTCCATCTACCTCCCCTCCCTGGTTCTCCTGGGTTCGAAGGTGACCGGGACGAGATTCGAGCCCGACTCCTTGAGGATGCGGCAGCACTCGAGTCAGGTGGTGTCGACGGTATTATGCTCGAAAACTTCGGTGATGCCCCGTTTTATCCAGACCGGGTGCCTCGTCACGTCGTCGCTGACGTTGCAGCACTCGCGGGCACACTTCGTGAGAACGTTTCAATCCCGTTTGGCGTGAACATCCTCCGAAACGATGTCCAAAGTGCCCTCGGCATTGCCGCTGCGACAGATGGTGCCTTCGTTCGCGTGAACGTCCATACCGGTGCCCGGCTTACTGATCAGGGGCTCGTCGAGGGGATGGCACACGAAACGGTGCGTCTGCGTGACCAACTCGACACTGACGTTGCTATTCTTGCAGACATCGACGTGAAACACTCTGCGCCGCTCGCCGAACGGTCACACGACGAGGTGGTTGGTGAACTTGTCGAACGCGGTGGTGCCGACGGAATCATCGTGAGTGGGACTGGCACGGGCGAGGCGGTCGATACGACGGTTCTCGAAGCAGTGGTTAACGCTCGCGATGCTCGCGGTCTCGACGCCCCTGTCTTGATCGGAAGCGGTGTCACCCCTGAGACGGCACCCGAACTGCTTTCGGTCGCTGATGGTGCAATCGTTGGAACCGCGCTCAAAGAAGATGGCAAGACGACGAATCCCGTCGACGAAGCAGCAGTCGAACGCCTTGTCGCGTCCGTTCGCTAGGCTTCACTGACCCAGCGGTTCACTGCGTCTCAATAAACTTCCGAACGTCGGATTCGGATGGGAGATTGCCGCGTGCACCCGGTTCAGCACAGTTGAGTGCCGCCGCCGCAGCGGCAAAGCGCCCTGCGTTGCGTGCTGAATAGTCATTGAGGAGCCACGTGTGAATCAGTCCCGCAGTGAAGGTATCGCCAGCGCCGGTCGTATCATTCACGTCCACCTCGAAGGCCGGGACGTCGGTTACTGTGTCCCCTTCGAGAAGGCGCGCTCCGTCACTTCCCTGTGTAATCGCCGCGCGAGAGACATTCCGCTGCGTAAGCGTGGCAATGGCTTCGTCGGCTCCACCACCAAAATACGAGTGTGCGGCGACCTCGCCGGCCACGAAGAGATCAACAACAGAAAGCAGTCGGTCAATCGTCTCCGGTGTTGTCCCTCGGCCTTCGAGTTCCGAGAGTGGGCCTGCGAGGTCGAAGACGAGTGTCGAAATCTCACGGCGTTCGCGGGCGGTCACGAGTTTCGAGACGACCTCGTCCGGTGCATAGGCACTCGTGAACACCACACTAGCGTCACCCGCATACTCGATATCGCGCGCATCAAGTCGCAGGTTCGGAACGCTCTGGCCACCGGCAACGATCATTCGTTCTCCATCTGGATCACGGAGAATCAGCGTGTACGACGATTCTTCGGGTCCAGCTTGCATCCGAGAACAATCAATCCCGCGTGCTTGGAGGTCAGCTTCGATCTCGGCGACATCGTCGGCCCCGACGCGTGTGATGATTCCTGCCTTGTTCCCAAACTCAGCGAGGCCTGAGGCGACATTTGCAGCGACGCCACCCACGTCGGTCGCGTGTTCACGGGCGAATGCACCACCGTCGGGTTTCGGTAGATTCGACAGAGAGTAGATGTGGTCGATAACGGCACTCCCGACCGTCACGACATCGAACGATGACATATGCCTACTCAACGTTGGTTCGCCTTGAACATACAGGGATTGGGGTTTGTTGAAACCCATCTCACGTCTGGCGATTCACTGAGGAAGTGAGTTTCCATCTGAAGCCGCGAAAATAGTGGGAAGAGCGTTTCTTCTCAATGTCAACACTGAAGGATTGCAACAGACCTTAGTCTCAATGAATCGTCGACGGCGAGTGGACTAAAGAATTTGTTCACGGCCAGTAACCAGTTCAGTACTCTCTCTGTTTTACAACCGAAATCCCCTATCGATATCTCAATAATAGGCGCAACCGCCAAGATGAATACGATCGTGGCCGGCTAGACTCGTGCTGAGTGCCTCTAAACCACCAGCATTGGTGTGTCTCGGGATGCCCGGCCTGATACACATCAAAGGTACCCCTTCACCTTTCACTCCGAAGTCGGACCGTCATTGACCCTTGACTGATGTCATGGGTTTGTCCGCAGACTTCTAGGCCACTTCATGGAGCCAGCGGCACGATCGAGGTTCTCGTGTACCATCCCACTCCCCAGAACCCTGTGTCTGAGGGTAGTTGTCGGAGTTGCTCGTCAACCCGTGGTTACTCGTAAATCTCGCAGCAATACCCTGAAGAACGTTTAACTACCGACCAGTAAAAGTGACATTATATGAACGGTCCTCCTCCCTCTCCAACCTCTGCGGACGATTTCTACCAGACACTTGTCGAAAATGCGGCAGAGGGGATGTTGACGATTGACTCGGATAGCAACATCGTGTATGCCAATCCAGCCGTTGAGGACATCCTCGGCTATGCCCCCACTGAGTTGATCGGGAGTTCGAAGATGAAAATTATTCCAGAGCGCTTAGAACCAGTCCATGCGGCTGCATTAGCGTCGTATGTGGCGACAGGAGAGCGCAATATCAACTGGGATGGTATCGAACTTCCGGCGTTGCACAAGGACGGACACGAAGTTCCGACGCTTATCAGCCTTCATGAACACGAACACAATGGGGAACAGTACTTTACTGGCATTATCCGGGATATCACCGAGCAGCGTCAGCGAGAGTCGCAGCTTCAAGCCCAGAAGGATCGGCTGAATGAGTTCGCCGATATCTTAACACATGATATCCGGAACCCACTTTCTATCGCGTACGGATATACTGAGATTGCCCATGAACAGTCCGAAAGCCCTGAACTGGAGCGGGTCTTAGCGTCACTCGCTCGAATTGATGATCTCGTCAGCGACATTCTTGCTCTCTCAAAAAGAGGCGAAGTTGTTGGTGAGACCGAGTCGGTTGATATCTGTGAGTGTCTCCATGCGTCGTGGAGTAGCGTTGAGACACAGCAAGCGACGCTCCAACTAGAAGATGAACTCGGAGTGATCGCCGCGGATAAGAGTCGTTTTCAGGAACTACTAGAGAACTTGTTCCGCAATGCGGTTGACCATGCTGGTGCTGGGGCGACTGTGACTGTTGGAAGCCTCCCTGACGATACGGGACTCTATCTCGAAGATGATGGCCCCGGAATCGCTGAGCCGATTCGGTCAGAGATATTCAACCACGGATATTCGACAACTGCTGACGGAACTGGCTATGGACTCTCAATTGTCTCTCAAATTGTGGAGGGCCATGGTTGGGAAATCGCCGTTACAACGGGTTCCGAAGGTGGCGCACGATTTGAGATCACGTGGTGAGAGTCGGACGACGTCTGCTGAGTTAGTTTTTGGAGAGCATCTCTGACGGCCTCGTACTGCAGCCATGTCCGAAGCAAGTGTGAGGTAGGGCTCTGTTGAAATCCTCTGGCCCCGACAGAAAGTACGTGCTGAATAGAGAGTGAAGCCAGCATTCGAGAGTAGTAGATCGGTTACATCTCCGGAATCGAGGTCGACAGAAGCAAGGAAGAAGCTCGATCCTCACATCGTTCACAGTCTTGGGTACAGAAGACTACTCGCGCTCTTCGATGACGATCTTCCGGGCCTCAGCTACGATACCTTGAGTCTCCGCAAATGCCTCTGCGTCTAACGCGACAGCTGCGCCGACCCCATCTCGGAGGACGAAGTTCATCTCGATGACGTTCTCGAAGCACTGGACCAAGCACGTCAATTCGCCGTGGTCCTCTGCAAACGTGTCCTTGTAGACCGGTGCAGTCAACGAATCCAGCCGTGACTCGTCAACCGCTTTTTTAATGTCGTCTTCTGTGTATCGGACAGCCACGTCATCTCGCAAGTAAACGACGTCGTGACTGTCTTGGTTGTACTTCACGATGCTCCGAAGATTGCCGTTTGTCCTTTCCTCGAAATATTCTTCGAGCCGAGACGCCATCTTGGTAGCCATTGTCAGTATATTGTCTGTGAAGAATCATATAACTACGGTCAAATCCACCTCAATTCGCCAATTTAGCGGAATCAATGGCTGGGTTGCTAGTTGTCTGAGCCACTATAAGGTGTGACAGTTGCGTGACCGACTTGCGTTCTCTATTCAGTACGCACACCAAAACCTATCACCGACTGAGGGTTTCAACAGAGCCTGAAGTATCCATGTTTGAGTTTTATCTGGCAGGGAGGCGAGGGACCACATCCTCTGCGATCTCGATAGCAAGCTAGTAGTAGAAATTAGCAACCTCGGGTGTTTGTGAGGTGAGGATTATCGGTACGTTTGGGGGGCGACTGCTCGGGTTGTGCGCGCTCCGGCGGGCAGACCGTTCCTGCCGGGCCCGGGCGTTTCGCGCTGCCGTTGCGTCTGCGACGGACGGGCGTCGGCGAGGCGCCGACCCGCGGTGACCGGCTGGGTATATGGTGGTGACCGCGCGCTCACCTCGAGGTTCACCCCCCGCACTTGTCTGTGGGGGCGCCGTCGGTGCCGCGCCGCGCCGGACAGGGTCCGGCGTGAAGGCGCGGCGCGGGCACCTCGGTGACGGCGTCATCGGTTGACGTCGGAGCCGTGGCTCAAGTGTTGGTTCGTGAGAATCCCGCGAGTGAGGTCGCGGGCGTCGGCGCGTCAGCGCCTTCAGGAACGTGTTAGTTCCAATGTCTAGTAACAACTCCAGTCGAAAGGTAGTTTCGGTGGCTGAACAGGCGTTCGAACACGCGGACGAGACGGCGGTCGACGAAGACGGGTTTGAGGTCGTCGACGAGACGCCGCAGTTCCAGGCGACGGTGCAACAGGAGACCCAAGCAAAGGTGGATGCGAACCACCCAGATGGGATCGCAGACACGAGCGACGAGCGGATTCACGGCGTGACGTTGGCCCAAGAAGAGCGCATTCGAGCGCGGGAAGCGGAACTCGAACGGATTAGTGCCCGTGCGGAACTGGGCTCGCAAGAGGGTCGTGAGGCACGGTCACGGGTGATTGCGGCCGAGCGGAGCGCTGCGCGACGGCGGCTGTTCCAGAAGCGTGCGGCGAGTGTGAATCCGATAGCTGACCCTGACCGGGCAGACCCCCGGACGGAGCTGACCCAAGCACAGTTGGGCGCAGTGAACTCTCAGGCAAAACGGTTGGCAGAGAAGCTGGATGGGTGGTCGCGAGCGGCGATCAGTCGGCGACTGAGCGAGGCGGTGTTGAGCGGGAAAGACATGCTGTCGGCAACGGTGAGCGCGTTTGAGGAACTCGAAGGCGCACCGGGGACGATGGTGCCAATCGGGAAGCTTGAGGGCGTGTCGCGACGCGAAGTGTGCGTTGAAGGGACGCTGACGACGGTGTGGGAGTCGGAGTCGCCGGCGATTCAGCAAGCGGGGCTCCTCGAAGACGAAAGCGGGCAGGTGAAGCTGACGAGTTGGAAGGCTTCGGACGTGCCGTGGATTCGTGAGGGCGAACGCGTGCGGATTCACGGGGCGGCGCGGAACTGGTACGATGGGCGCGTCTCGATTGCCCTGACGGGCTGGACGACCGTGATGTTCCCCGAGCGCGACGCTTGGTGGGACGCCTAACGGCGAGACGCGGTCCTCTTTTTTGCTGGTTGCCGGGCCGACCCAGACCCCACCGCCCCACCCTCCGCTCCGTGCTCGCAGCCGCTGCGCGCGCAGCCACGACCTTGGTCCATACTCAACACCGCGATGCGTTTCCATGGCGGCAACCCTCCCGATATGAACCGCAGGAATCACGATCTAATAATGTGAGGTCCAGAAGTTCTATAAGACATGTATCTGTAGTGAAATATAATGGCTGCAAATGTCTTTCTCGTCCCGTGTGACCCCGGAAACTTCCAAAGAACAGTTCTAAACCACGTTGAATTAGATGAATATCCGAATCACCCTGCTGCACTTTCCAACTTTGAGTCTGTCCGGTTCTGGGGTGCCCGTGATGGTGAGAGTAACCGAAACTACTTCGAGAAAATGGAGTCAGGCGATCTTGTATTGTTTTAT
>NZ_LOPW02000018.1:320359-325799 GCF_001469875.2 Haloferax marisrubri
TCGATGAGGTTGCTGTTCCGAGAGCTGCTGTCAATCGAACCTTTGGGTATGGTGATGAGTACTATCCTCAAGGATTAATGCGGGTTGCTTCAGGTCGCGTCAGCCGTCGACCAGTAGTAATCAAGCGAGCGGTAACAGAATTCGATGCAAAGCATAGCTCGCAACAAGATACATAGCGTATCTTTGTGATCGCCTTGCTAGTTCTTACTCGGTGAGTTCGCTCGTATACTGTTGTTCCCAGTCGTCGCGGGCTTCGATTTCCTGGCGACCGCGAGCGGTGATCGCGTAGACGTTCGTTCGGCGGTCCTTTTCGCCCTTGTCGAGCAGTCCCTTCTCGACGAGTGTGTCGAGGTTGGAGTACAGCCGGCCGTGGTGGATCTCGGTTTCGTAGTAGTCCTCGAGTTGGTCTTTGATTGCGAGGCCGTGTGGCTCGTCCAAGCCGGCGGTGACGTACAGCAGGTCACGTTGGAACCCGGTCAAATCGTACATTTTGCTGCCCACAGTCAGTTTGAATACATATACGTTTGTTGGCCTCCAGTCGGGTTTCAGAGTGGCCTCGCTGGACGAACGTTTATATGGGAACGTACGGCCACGACGCGGTATGCCGCCCTACCGTGATCGGACCGCGGAATTTCAACCGTATGGCGAAGCGACGCAGATCCCAGACGCACAACTGGAGACCGACCACGCCGAGCACGGCGATGTGATCCGGGAGCGCGACCACCCAGCCGGCGACGAGTCGGACACGAACATCTGTCAGTCCTGCGAGCGAGCTATCTCATCGACTCAGAGCCAGTGTCGGTTCTGCCTCCAACAGGACGTCTCAGTCTCTGACAGCGCCTCTGAACCCTACGAGCAAACACTCCACGGAATCATCTGCCTGCTCGTCACGTCACAGTCCTCGCGAGGTGCACTCGCAAAAGGGACTGCAGCAGCGCGATTACTGCAGAAGTCCCACTCATCCCCTATCGACGAGTGTACACTCATTGCGGCGCTCGAACAGCCGATCTCGGCGCCACTTCGAGCGCGGTGGGGTCACTTCCCGGATGTCGTTCCAGCGACTGGCTCACGGGAGGATGGATTCGTGGCGAAAGCACGGTCAGTCTCGTTGTGGTCCGCTTCTCCTTCGACGGAGGGTTCTATCTCTCGGTGGTACGACGCTGCGGGGACACAGATTACTGAGGACTCCCGTCGTGAGCAGTTACTTTCGGACCCGAGAACGTGGGTTGTCCCAGCGATTGCGCTTCGACGAGCGTCTGTCGACGCCTCGCCATCACAGTCGTCGTCAGCCTCACCAACACGGCAACTGCTCCGCTGTCAGTCGTGTGGGGAGCAGACACCGCATCGGTTCGACTCACGCGACGAAGGTCCGTCCACAGTGTGGGCTGGTGAGCCTGTCTGGCAGTGTTCCGTGTGTCGAACACCACAGTACGGACCTGATCCAGATTCCTGATATTGGTACGAGAATGAATCAGGGGGCTCTGTTGAGTTCCGTAGAATTAACAGAAATCGTGTGACGCAGATACAGAGTTCATCAAGTACCACCTCTTCTATCAGATCGTTGCCGGAGAACGGGTAGGCATCTGACTACACACCCAATCTCAGATGGGACGAGCTCCCTCAAGCTATAAAGTAGTGACACGACTACGTAGACACAATAACCAGGTGCCATCTCTCTTTGAAACGACGACACCTCCTCCTCGGAACCACCGGACTCCTCACCGCACTCGCCGGCTGTAACACCAGCACCGAAAACAACGGAGACATACCGAACCCCAACAACACCACGGAAACAACCCCTTCTAATAGTGCAGATATCTCAATCAGTATATCGACTTCTTCGCAGCCAGACAAGCTGCCGCCAATATGGAGAAATCATAATATCGCGGATTTCCAGGCCCAGTTCCAGGTAGAAACTTCAGGCAACGTGGAATCAGTCAATGTATCCAACGAGAAAGTACAGATAGGCCCTGATTCTGACCAGTGGAATGATAATACAGTTACTGTGCAACCAGGACAAATGACGCCTGGGGAACAGGAATTCACCGCAACAGCTTCTTCAGGAAGTAACCAGGCCCAGGATACAGCACCAGCTGTAAAGCCAACACCAGGCAATTACAAAGTCGATGTAATTCCTGCGAGAAACGAGAAAATGAGAGAAGAAATCAGCCAAAACTCTATCCAGGACAATTATATCGAAGAGCGCGGCGGATTCGTTACCTCAGACGTAGTATTTGATACTTACAGCAGCCACGAACAACTAGGCTTCAACAAATTCGGAATTGATCTCGTAGCCTACGAATGGAGACACGACAACGACTACACCAGCTTAGCAGAAGCCCAACCTACAGAGGTAAAGAACTTCGTAGATAGTATCGGGACAGATACAGGAAATCCAGAAATAGAGGCCATTAAGAGCGGAGAACAGGGCATTAGCAAATATCCAAATGCTAGTGGCCGTAGAGACGGAGGCTCATTCCAGTTAGATGAATTCCGGAATGCAGAAACCGTAGGAGAGGCCCTCGACTGGGTACATCCTTACTTGTTCAACTGGCAAATAATTAGAACTGACAAAGGACCAGTATCTACAGAAGATGCACTTTATGCTCCCACCCTCGAGAGAGCTATAGAGCAAAATACCAACCAAGGCCTCGAAGTCCATGCCTGGGACGTTGAAACCTTAGGTCACGGGACAGGCCTTATGTACGGTAAAAACGCGGATGGTTCAGAAGAACTCAGATTCATGGAAACAGTAGCCTCCCCAGTTACTGCTACCGCAGATGACCAACAACTACACCCATTAATCGAGGATTCAGGATACCTAGACCCAGCAAATGACGGGTTCCAAGAATACTGGCACCCACTAAGATTCGGCTGGGAAAAAGACGAAGACACCTCCCCATTAGGATTCGAAGATAAAAAGAGGAGCGCGGTAAGCGCATTTGGAGGAATGTCTAACTCACTCCACGCAGAAAACAATCCCGTACCAGGAGCTTCCGATACAGTTGCTCCAACAACCGAATACGTTGTTGACTTCACAGAGAAACTCAGAAACTTCAACCAGAATGATATAAAATTCGAGACGCTATATAATCAGTCGAAAGTATTAGAGAAGATGGTTATGGATGAAGATACCAACCACATCATCTATGGTAAAACAGAAAATCCACAGTACGCGGTTGTAGCAGACGACTCTCTAGTCGAAGGTGTATGGGAGGATAGAAGCGGCGAGTACGATGACTTCAGCCAGCAAATACTGGCCGGTGCCTAGTTCCCGGCCACACCCAGTCTCCTTCAACTCCTTTTGTATTTGATAACTTCTGGTGTGTCGTAGTGGGTTGTGTTTGTGTGCGCCGGCGATGGGCGCCGGCGCAAGGGTCGGACAGACTTCGACTCCTGAGTTGGCGAGGTAACGACGAATGCACCAGATAATCTACGCACTCGTGACTGCATCGACAACAGACGACGCCCTCTCGCGGGCCGCTGACGTATTTGACCAACTGGTGGGTGCTGCCCCGCACGCCGAGGCGGTGTTTGACTACTATGTGACGTTCGACGACGACTCAACAACGGTCGCCGGCAGCGCCCGGTGGGGTGACCTCCCGGTTGCAGAGCCCGTTGGCTCGGAGGACGGCCAGGAACTCCTCGAGCGTGGGTGGCAGACGACGACACGTGAGTTCGAACGAAATCTCGAGCGTGTTCGGGAGGGTGTTGACGAGCTTGACGCCGCGGCGATCATGCGCGATGAGGACCTCGTCAGACATGCGTGCCACAATCTCGGGACGTACCGTGGGCCGGCGGTGTACCTCTACGACGAGTTCGCTGACGGGATTCGGCATCGCGAGCGACTTGAGCAACTCGTCGGGTCGAACGACCATCTGTGGATCGTTCCCGCTGATGTCCATTACTGAGTCGACGCTGTGGCCAATGGTACTCTTGAGAGAGACACTTCCTGATCGTGGTATCGCTGTTCGAATCGTCATCGACGACGTGGCTGACACCTATCGTGTCGAGTACACGCCGCTATCCGGTGGTGTGGTGACCGACGAGTGGACTGTGTTCGGTGGCTCCGTCGGCTATGATGCGTCGGTGTTTGCAACTGCCACCGCTGCCCGTGCGTTTGTCGAGCGCGTTCAAACGACCTCACACGATGATGTCCTCGCGGAGTTAGCAGCAGACACAGACTGAGCGACCGAGTAGGACGGTGGTGCGCTTGGTGTTGTTTTTGCGCCGCCCAAAGGGGCGGAGGCGCAGTAACAGATGCAAATTCCAACGCTGGCAGTCGAGTTGTCTCACTTCCCACACCAGCCGCTCGTGACTCCTGCAACGGTGGTGAATGATCGATGAGTCTCGAGCGCGTGTTCCGTCACGACGAGGCGCTGTTCGAATTTCTGTGGTGTCCGGTGTGTGGCACGGAAGCGTTCACGCACATTCCCTTCGAGGGGGTGTTCTGCACTGAGTGCAATACCAGCGTGACGTGCCGTGAGTCGCCTGAGTCGCGGGGGTACGATGAGGCGGTCATCATCACATTCGACGCGACGACGACGTGGAATCTCCACGTCGACGAGAAACTTCGTCGGCCGCTTCCCGACGACGAAGCACAAGTTAAGATTCTCGGTGCTCCGGGTGACTACCACGTCGATTGGTGGGCACCAACCACGACCGAAGACTGGACGCCAGTCAAGCGCAACGAGTTCGCTGACGACTCCGAACCGGAGGCGGTGTCGCACCTCGCATAGCGTCGATCGGGAGACCCGTCGGTACTAGCGCGACATCGAGATTTTTTGCGCCCGTGATGGGTGCGGGCTGAAGACACAGTCCGTGTAACGTGATTTCCATGAGTCACCAACAAACAGAGTCAGACGTCTCGATCGACGAGATTCCGGTCGACCTCGACCTCGTGCATCGTTCGGAGTTCACCCGAGCCGACATTCCCGATGAAATTGAGTCGATTACGTGGTCCCTCCTGAGCGAACAACCGCCGACAAACCCACTCATCGTGCTCAAAGCCGCTCGTTGGTGGTACATCCACGGCACAGGTGAGTCCGATCCCGTGTACTGCTGGGCGATTGAGTGGGTCCGCCACCTCACGACCGGCGAGGCGACTGCAAGCGGCCTGTTCGGTGAGTGTCGACAGTACCTTCGTAGCCTCGAGTGCGAGGACACCGACCAGTAGGTCGCCCCGCCTGTTTTTTGTGCGCCCCAGAGGGGTGCGGCGCGTCCTGGAGGGACGCATCAGAACTGAAACCAATGGCAACAACGAGCTCTCCGTCGGTGTCGTTCGACGAGACCGACACGCGACACGATGAGATGCACCGCACAATCGAACAATGGCTTGCAGACCTCGCTGCCGACGTCGACGACGCTCGGGCGAGCAAGCAGTTCCAAGCGTGGCTGGATGTCCAGAGCCGGTTCCACGACTACTCCCACCGCAACACAC
>NZ_LOPW02000018.1:325874-359169 GCF_001469875.2 Haloferax marisrubri
AGCGGAGTTCGACCGCCATGTCACGGAAGGCGAATCGGCGATCTGGATTTGGGCGCCGATCATCACGACCCAATGCCCCGAGTGTGGGAACGCACCAAGCTACCACGAAAACAGCGAGTGTGAGTACGACGAGACGCCGCCCGAAGAGTGGTCGGAGGGCCTCGTGGGCTTCAAGCCCGCACCCGTCTTCGACATTTCGCAGACCGAGGGCGAGCCACTCCCAGAACTGGATACGGCGGCGACCGGTGAGGCTGACACACTCGTTGAGGATCTCACTAACATCGCGTCGGACCTCGGCGTGACCGTCCGCATTGTCGATCCCGATGAGTGGCGGCATGGCGAAGCAAAAGGCGTCTGCCAGTCACGGAGTGTCCAAGACCTCACCCCACTCGTAGAAGTGAAGGACCGGGCGAATCGCGCAGACCTCGCGTCGACGATCATCCACGAGTACGCCCACGCGATTCTGCACTTCGACATCACTGACGCGACCGAGCGGGCGAAACGCGAGGTCGAAGCAGAGGCCGTCGCATACGTCGTCGGTCGCTATCTCGGCTTGGATACGAGTGGGTCGGCGTTCTATCTCGCGGCGTGGCAGGGCGACGAGACGGACGTGCTGCAAGAGCGACTGGGTCGGATTAGCGGGACGGCCGAAGAGATTCTGTCGACACTCGACGCGGTCTGAGATCTCTTATCTGTGGTTCAGCTGTTGCGGCTCTGTTGATGCCTCTTTGTCAGCTATATCTTGCCCTGCGACAGAGGGTGTTGAGGAACACTTTACAGGGTGTTGTTTTCGCAGGTTCAGCGGTGAATCACCTGAGACATCGAGAAAGCCTGCTTATCAGCACCACCAATGGCACAGATATTCTTGAAAATTCTACACTAGAGTTGTATTGTCATCAAAAACCTACCCGCTGCAGCACAGCTATCCAAAGCCAATGTACTTCTGAAAAGTTGGGAAAGGGGGCCCAACTAACCCTAAACCGGCCGGGCACCCGGATTAGGGACTTGCCGGTGTTAACACAGAGGCACCCCGGCATTGTGGATTTCACACATTTATTATTAAATCTATTGATTGAACAGATGTCTCTATAACATCTGGAGAAAACCAAACACAGTTGCTCGATACGGTCTCTATACAGAGCGGTACACACGAGAACCTCCACGCCAATGCTGCCCATCTTCTGCAGTAGGTCTGTAACCGTCACGACAAACATGAGCGAGAACACGCGTAACACGCTAGACCGCCAAAGAGCAACTCGTGAACCGCCTTCGGACCCAGTACAGCTTGTGCTCGCCTTCTTGCGGATGTCCATCGACTACCGGCCAGCACGACCCCGCGACGAAGCCGACGGCGATTGCACACACGAACAGCAACAACAGGCCACTTCGCTCTAATGTGGCGACTAGTGACGCGCGGCCGCCCCGCTCAGTCGTCGAGGGTCGATTTCCGGGCTTCGATAGTGGCCGACACGAGGTACTCGCCGAGGTCGCGGTCGGCCTCCCAGTCGCTGATGAACTCAGTACTCTCGTCCTTGGGTGCGATCTCGACTGCCTCGAAGCCAGCGCGGTCAAGCATCTTCTCGAGCTTTCCGATGGTCGAGGCCCCGGCGACGCACCCCGTAAGCGAACCGGGGTCCATTGCAACGTCGTCGGGGAACGGCGCGGTCTGGACAACGTCGGAGATGGCGACGTGGCCGCCGGGCTTGAGGACGCGATACGCGTCGTCGAAGACACGTTGTTTCTCGGGTTCGAGGTTGACGACGCAGTTCGAAATGACGACGTCGACGGTCTCGTCGGCGACCGGGAGGTGAGTAATCTCACCGAGACGGAACTCGACGTTCCGGGAGTCGTTCTTTGCGACGTTCTCGCGGGCCTTCGAGATCATCTCCAGAGTCATGTCGACACCGATGACGTGGCCGTCCGCGCCGACCTCCTGAGCGGCGAGGAAGCAGTCGAACCCCGCGCCGGAGCCGAGGTCGAGGACGGTTTCGCCGGGTGTCATCGCGGCGAACGCCTTCGGGTTCCCACAACCGAGGCCGAGGTCCGCACCATCGGCGACCGACGCGATGTCATCGGCGTCGTACCCGAGGCGTTCGCTCTCGGACTGACTGTCGTCGTCACAGCAACCACTATCGCCCGCGACATCGAGCCCGACGTCGCTACAACAGCCCTGGTCGCTCGATGCGATTCCGGCGTAGCGTTCCCGTACCAACTGGCGAGTCGCCTCTGGATCGCGGTCGTCGGCTGTCGTGCCAGTCTGGGTGTCGTCACTCATGGGTGCCTCGCAGGTCGTCGAGCGTTTCGAGCAGCGCCACGGTGGTCTCGGTCGGCTCGTAGTACCGCCAGGAGCCTTCTTTTCGGCGCGTGACCAGACCGGCAGCGTACAGCCGGGAGAGCGCCTGGCTGACAGCGCTCTGGCTGACGCCAACCGCCGCTTCGAGGTCGCAGACGCAGACGCCGTCGTCGGCGTTCGCGATGCGTCGGAGGAGCTCGTAGCGCGTGTCATTCCCCATGGCGGAGAGAACTTGGAGGTCAATCGCCATCGCGTCCGCATCGACGTCCCCAAGTGGAGTACAGCAGGCATCGGCGTCGCCTGTGGCCCCGTCGGCGACAGTATCCTGAACCATATTAGCAATAGCTTATACAAGGAAATACTAATATGTTTCTCTGGCGAGTCCCTCGTCTGCTCCACGTAGAGACGCTCCGAGAGAACGTTGAGTACTGTCCAACGGGTTCCAGCGAACCGAAGAGTTCCGAACCCAGGGCCCGTCTCGCGGCGAAGAACCCGAGTTCGGACTGCGAGTGCGTGTTCTAACAGCAGTCGTTGCCGGCGTCGCAGGCGTCGCCGTAGTCGACGCCGGTCGCCACAGTGATTGTTTCCGTGCAGTCGTCGAGGAGGGCTTCGAAGTCCTCTCGACTGCATTCTGTTTTCGCGTCGGCGAGCGCCGCACCGAGGGATTCCGCCGCGGTCAGCACGTCGTCAGCGTCGCTCAACAGCACCCACCCCCAATCGACTGCGCGAACGCCTGCCCGGTGCGTTCGCTTACGATCTCGTCCGTCTCGGCGAGTAAGCTCTCGAACGCCTCGCGAGCCTCGCGGTGTTGCCTGACAGACTCGAGTTCCGAGAGGTCCTTCTGGATGCTCCGGAGTTCGCTCATGAGCGACGTGTCGAACTCGCCGTTTTGGAGTTCGCGCTCGGTCTCCCGGTACGCATCCAATAGTTCCTGAGCCTCGGCGTCAGCTTCGAGTGCCTCCCGTGCTTCGACCAACTCCTGATAACGTTCACACGTGAGGAGTTCGTCGACGAACGCTTCGAGTTCCGTCTCGACGTCCGCGGTCTCGACCAGGGGGTCGCTCACGACACCGTCACCTCCTCGCGGTCGTCCTCGAGCAGACGAGCCAATCCCGTGACCTCCGTGCCGAACTCGCGGAGGTCGTCGAGGCCGACGGGTTCCTCCTGACGCAACGGTGCGAGCATCATCGGTACGTCGAACCGCTCTTTAATCTCCGTAAGGTACTCCCCTTGCTGTGCGCGTCGGTTCTCGAAGAACGCGTTGTTGCCGTCGTCTTTCGGGAGCAGGTAGTTCGCCACCACGAGCGACGTCTCGATCCCGACCTGGTCCTTGAGGTCCATCGCGGCACGGTACGCCTCCATCATAGGGGTGAACTCGGGGTACATCACGAACGCGAAGGAACTCCGACTGGAGTCCTGCATCGTATCGATGACCTCGTCGTACTTCCCACCGTTCGCGGGTGCAGCACCCTTCGTGAGCGACCCGAGATCCATGAATCCCTTCCAGTCCGACGGTAACTCCAGCAACCGCAACGTGTGCCCGGTCGGGGCCGTGTCGAACACGACAACGTCGTAGCCGTCCTCCTCGAAGTAGCTCACAAACTTCTCGAGGGCTGCCATCTCCTCAGCACACGGCGATTCCAGTTCCTCCTCGACGTTCGCGATGGCCGCCTCCACGTCGATCTGCGTGTCGTCTTTCTCGGCGTACATCTCACGAACGTGATCGAGGACTTGCGTCCGGTACTCCTCGAGCGCGCGCTCCTGGTCGATGCGGGCCGCATCGAGGTTCGCCTGCCCGACGGACGTCGGTTCGTGGCTGACAGGTTGCTCGAAGATGTCCGCGAGGTGCGCGGCCGGATCCGTGGTCACGACGAGCGTCTCGTAGCCCGCTTCCGCGAGCGAGACTGCGGTCGTTGACGCGATCGTACTCTTCCCGACACCACCTTTGCCAGTAAAGAACAGGTACCGTGTGTCTTCGACGGGAGCGAGTTCCTCGGCGACCGCGTCCGAGGCGGTGAGTGAGTCGAAGTCGACAGCTTCGTGGTCACTCGCGCGTCGCGTCGCCGCATCAACATCGACGGTCGCCTCGTCGCCGTCGTAGAGGACGCCACCGACGTCAGAGAGCAGTTCGAGACCCGCGATTTCTCCGGGCTGGAGTGGGTACGTCGCGAGCGCCTGGCGCTCGAATGTCGACTCCACGCGGTCGATGACGGCCTGTTCGTCCGCGCGCTTGCCCTCGAAGAACGGGTCGTCGCACACTGACTCCGGCAGGTAGCCGTTGACGACGAGGAGTTGAGATTCGATGCCGAGTTCAGCGAGGTCGCTCGTACTCCGCTCTATCTCGTCGATCGACGACGATTCAGGTTTCCCGACGAACGCGAACGACGTCTGAGACTCATCAGAGAGCGTGTCGATGGCCCGCTCGTAGTCCGCTTTCTTGTCGTCCATCGACGCCGCGGGTCCAATGCACGTCGAACCGCCCTTCTCGAGTTCCGCGTTCCAGTCGGACGGCAGTTCCATCAACCGAATGGTGTGTCCGGTGGGTGCGGTATCGAAGACGACGACGTCGTACTCGGGGCTGTCCATGAAGTCGACGAAGTTGTCGAACGCCGCAATCTCCTCGACGCACGGACTGTTGAGCTGCTCTTCGACAGTCTCGATCTCCTCGTCGTCGAGGAGTGCCCGCATCGGTTCGATGGTCTCCTGACGGTACTCTTCGGCAGCGACGTCGGGGTCGATTTCGATGGCCGAGAGGTTCGGGACATCGTCGATGCCGGTGACCTCGTGGCCGATATCCTGATTGAAGATGTCGGAGAGGTTCGGCGCAGGGTCGGTCGTCACGAGCAGTGTCTCGTAGTCGTTGTCGGCGAGCCACGTCGCGGTCGCGCAGCTGACAGTGCTCTTGCCGACGCCGCCTTTCCCGCTGAAGAAGACGAACTCGGTCTCTTCGCTCGTCGGCTCGACGACGGCACGTGCGGCAGTATCGCTTTGTCTCATCAGTCAGGCCTCCGGCGCGGACTCACGGTCGGTGACCGCGGCTTTGAGGGCGTTGTAGGAGAGGTACTCAGACTTGGCGACGATTTCATCGTCGACAATCGTGATCGGGAGAATTGACGGGCCGTGTTCTTCGACGAGGTCGTAGATACGCTGCGTCTCGAGGAACTGGTCGATGTCGTGTTGCATATTCGCTCGGGAGACATCGAGGTCGTCAATCTCGGTCTCGAGCTGGTCGAGGGCCGCGCTGACTTCGACGAGCTCGTCGTCGGGGTCCGGGCCACAGACGCCCGTTGAGCAACACATCGCTTCTTCGTACAGTGTGAGTTCAGTCATGAGTTGGATTGAGTCGTGTTTCAATTGTCGTCTGGAACGGCTGCCCGGTGAGTGGCTCTCACCAGCATCACAACCGCCCCATTCATCTGAGCAGTTACTCAAACATTTGGATAAATCTTCGGATTTCAGATAAGCCAAATAGTGAGCGAGATCGCCACAATACATGGAGTATATACGAGTTATACGAGCATATTTCGAATGAGCTTGGCGTTAGTACGTATTTGCTATTGCTCAAGTATCTCGACTCATTTGAATCGGTATTCATCTACAGCACACCCAGAAGTCTTAATGAAGTACCCACTCAATTCGAACCGATGTCTTCCACCGATCGGCTCCAGCGATACCTCGCCGACGAACGCGGCGGATGTGGCGACGAAGCGGTCAACGAACGCCTCGCGGAACTCGAGGAACTGCACGTCGCCGCAGGTGGCCCGGAGCTCGACGACGATCTCAACCTGCTCGGAGCGCTCGCAAACGAAACCCGATACAAAATCGTCCGCATCCTCCACGTCGCCGATGACGAACTCTGTGTCTGCGAGTTCAGCCCGCTCCTCGACGTCAGCGACAGCGCCATCAGCCACGCACTCTCTAAGCTCACCGACGCCGGGCTCGTCACTCGACGGAAAGACGGCAAGTGGCGGAAATATCGTCCAACTCCTCGTGCCACTGCGGCACTCGTCGCACTCGACGGTTCCCGACAACTATGAACCGCTCACCGTCGAGCCTCGATCAGCTATTGAGTGGACTATTGTCTATGGAAGCCAACATACAAACGGTCAAGTAAGCCATGGAAAGTCAGAGTGGTATGGAAGAACCCACGAAAAAGCTCGGGTTCGTGTGCGTACAGAACGCGGGGCGGAGTCAGATGTCCGCAGCGTTCGCCGAGCGCGAACGCGACGAACGAACTCTCGGCGATCACGTTGCGGTCGTTACCGGTGGTACGCATCCCGCCGACAGCGTCCACGACGAAATCGTCGCCGTCATGGATGAGGTCGGCATCGACGTGTCCAACCGGACGCCACGAGAGGTATCGACGGAAACCCTGGAGTCGTGCGACGTCGTTGCGACGATGGGGTGTTCGACGCTCGAACTCGACGCAGAACGAGTCGAGATTCGTGATTGGAACCTCGATGACCCCCACGGTCAAGACATCGAACGTGTCCGGGAGATTCGCGATGAGATCGAGACGCGAGTCCAAGACTTGTTTGACGAGTTCGTCGGCGATACCGAGTACTGACAGGCTGACCGAGTCGGCCGAGCGTATCGGTATCTTGGGCTGATCGGCCCGATCAGCTGCTGTACGATTGCGGATGAACAACTGAGCGGCTATTGCTGCATTCACCCTCTGTATCGGCCACGCGGGTTGTGACAGATCTCAGGGACACTTCGATGCCTCACAGCAAGTAGCTCACCTGTATTGACTGCAGGACAATCAAGACAGGACAGCACAACGAATCCGACCTGATTCTGTATCACCTGTCACTCCGTTCGACAGCGTAGTTTTTCCATGCGCCCGAAGGGGTGCGCGCATTGCGCGCTGGCTACCATGACTCCAGTACTACCAGAGTTCGACCCACCTGTACGCGTCCTCAAGCGGGCGCAGTACGAGGCGTTCGCGTTCGAACTCCTCGACGGCGATGTCCGTGTACGCAACGAGAGCTATGCTGACCCAACCGCGCACGAGTACCGCGTTCGCATTCGGGATGGTGTGCCCGACTCGTGTTCATGTCCGGCTGACGCAAGTAGTGACGGTCCGTGTAAACATCGGGTTGCGGTCGCGATTCGCCCACGAATACTCGACCTCGCCATCCAGATGCGCGTCGTCGCAGATGGTGGGTCAACATCACGCGGCGATGACGACACAGCAGACCTGCCCTGCGAGTGTGAACAGCTCTCTGAAGCTCTTCCTTGTTGGAACTGTATCGACGCTGGGCGGCGTGACCTGTCTGAGTAGTCGTTGGTGAGAGTTTCGTACGTCAACCAGTCACTCGTCAGTCCTCGGACTGCTGGGACATAGCGTACGCACCAGCAAACTGCTCGCGCATCTCCCGACGGAGCAGTTCACTCATGACCTCATAGACGACCGGTTGAGGGTACTTCTCGAGAAGGCGTTGGATGTCGGCTGCACATCTGCTTTTTTCAGTCGCAAAGTTCCCAGTCCATGGTGAGCTACTCATACAAGACTGTCATTTGTTGTCTCAGTTAACTGTTTGTTTGGTTAGAAACTCCTACTAACGCAGTCCGCAAACCGTGACTCACAGATATCCAATAACTCGAGTGTCGAGTGTACGAAACTCGGTGGGCACAAGGCCCACGAGGAAGTTATCAAGGGGTGGGCGCGGATGGCTTGGTACGCGGTTTCGCACCCGTTGCAGAACAGGGCGCGTCTTGTGTGACACGACGAGCCTGCAACGATAATCCACCTGCTAGCATGTTTGGTGTTGTGGTTCAATCATTTAATGACCCCCCAACTGAAGCCAGCCTGTTCGAGACGGCGACGATGTTTTTGAGCTCCTGAAGGGTGCGGGGCGCAATGAGATGCGTCCCGTGGTGTTCGAGATGGCGACACGAGATGTCTACGAGCGACAGTTCGACGAATCGTGCGGGAAATCCTGCGGAAACGCCTCCTGTCCAGAATGTGGCGGCCAGGTCATTACGGACGCTGGTGAGCGGCGGTGCGACTCCTGTGGGCTCATCATCGACGGCCACGGCATCGACCACGGCCCGGAGTGGCGGTCGTTCGAGCGCAAGGAGCGAAAACGAGTGGGTGCGCCCCGAACGCCGACGCGGCACGACCATGGCCTCGCGACCGAGATCGGCCGACACGTCGACGCGAACGGGACACCGATCCCGGGCGAACGACGACAGCAACTCTCCCGACTTCGCACTCAGCACATTCGGAGTCGGTATCAGTCGAGTCGTGAGCGTCGACTCGCACATGGCTTGGACGAAGTCCGGCGACTCGTCGGTGCGCTTGACCTCCCGGACAGCCTGCGTGACCAAGCCTGTCGGTGCTTTCGGTCCGCTCAACAGGCGAATTTGCTGCCGGGGCGGTCGATTGAAGCAGTCGCAGCTGCGAGCGTCCACGCCGCCTGTCGATGTGCAGGACTTTCGCGGACGCTCGCCGAACTCGTCCCGCTCGCACGGGTGGCTGAATCGCGTGTCCGGTCAGCGTACAACGCACTCAATACAGAACTCGGGCTGCCTTCGAAGCCAGTCCCACCGGTTAAGTTCGTTCCACGGGTAGCGGATGTGCTTGACGTGACAGACCAGATTCGGCGACGAGCACGGTCGTTAGCTGAGACATCGAGTAATGAGTGGGCTCATCGGGGCGCGAAGCCGCATGCAGTCGCAGCAGCGTGTGTGTACACTGCTGCGACTGAGCGGGACTGGCCGCTCACGCAGGCGCGTGTTGCGACCGTGAGTGATACCTCAACTCAAACAATTCGGACGCACTACCAGACGTTGTGTGAAGCACGTAGGTGAATGTTCACTTAGGCAGACTACTGGGTCCGAGATACTGCTTGCACTCTGCGATCATTTCGTCGGCGAATGACTTGGTCACTTGTCCCTGTGGATTGACAATGGCATCATGTTTGATTGTCGTGACGACCCATGGAGAGCAATACGAGGTCTTGGTCGGGTCTTTGCCACTTACCCACTCATCTCCAACTTCGAAGTTTCGCGGGGGATTACTGGTTGTGAGAGCTGCACACAGATACTCCTCGCTAGGATACGGGAGTGAGTCTGCATGCAGAGCTGGACTCCAAATCTTCTGACGATGGGGGCTTTGCGAGGGTAACCAAGCGACGAGCAGGCCGACAAAGTTTTGGATACGTACATACACTGTATGTACATGAGCACGAAACGGGTTAACTTCCGACTGCCTGAAGAGTTAGTAGCACACGCGGATATCGCTGCCGAAGTCACTCACAAAAACCGAACGGAGATTCTCATCGAAGCACTCCGACAGTATCTCGAAGAGAAAGAGTCTGATGAGAGTTTCCGTGAAGCTGTTGTCGAACTGTATCTGAATAACCACATCGAGTTCGAGAAACTGGCCGAGATTATCGGGCGACAGGATGCCGAAGCCGTCCGCGCTTCGAAAGAGGTACTTGATCGTGGTGAAGAACTCGCAGACAAACTCGCAGACCTCTAAATGCTCGTTGTAGACACGAGCGCATTCATCTCTCTTTCAGTCGGCGAAGTTCTCGACGTCTTCGTCACCGAGTTTGACGTCGCAACCACAGAGGCAGTTCTTGAGGAACTCCAAAGAACTGCTGAGTACGATGACCGCCATGGAAAAGCCGCCACTGCCGTCCTCGATACGGCCGACGAGTTCACCGTTGTTGCTGTCGCTGGTGGTGAGTTTGTGACGAGCCGAATCGACGATGGTGAAGCCAGCTGCGTAGCTGCAGTCCGTGAGGTGGATGCAGCGTTCTTGATTACCGACGACTACAGAGCTCTTCCTGAACTTCGAAAACTAGTGAGTGCAGAAGTTGCACTATCTCCGATCGTTCTCCGGGCGCTGGTCAAGCGCGATGCCCTCAGCGAGGAGGAAGCAAGAGTCACCTTCGAGGCAATGGCAGAAGGACGTGATTGGCTCGGTGCGCCGATCTACCGGTACGCTCGACAGATCCTCGAAGATACCTCAAAGTAAGGCATCTCTTCTCAAACGCTCCTTCTAACTCTACTGCAACAAGATGAATGGTACGGAACTAGTCATCCTCTGAAATTGTGTGTCGACACATCCTCGGAGAGTGGATGTGTGCGGGCCTTCTCAAAGACGATTTCGAGCTTAGATAAAATCTGATGGCGAGTCATCTGCACTCTGATCTGTTTTCTTCGGAAACGATGGGGTGTAAAGTTCGGATAGCAGCGGTTATTCAGAGATGTGACATCCACAAGTTAAAATAGAATTTTAAAAATCTACGGCTGGGACAGCCGTTATCCCTTCATTCCACTGAGGCTCATACCCTGGATGAAGTAATTTTGCGCGGCGAGGAACGCAATAATGACTGGTGCGACGATAAGGAGCGCTGCAGCCATCATCAGACCCCACTCTGCGAAGTACTGGTTTCGGACTGCGAACAGCGCAACGGGAAGTGTGTACATCTCATTGCTGTTGGCGATGATGAGCGGCCACTCAAAATTGTTCCACGCACCCATGAAGGTAAAGATACCAAGGGTTGCGAGAGCCGGTTTTGCTAGCGGTAAATAAACCTTATAGAAGGTTTGGAACTCGTTGCATCCGTCGATTTTTGCAGCATCACCGAGCGCCGACGGCAGACTCTTGAAGTGCTGTCGAAGCAGGAAGATACCAAAGGGATTGGCTGCGAGTGGAGCGATAAGTCCCTGGTAGGTGTTTATCCAATTGAGTTCGACGAGCAGTAGGTAGACCGGAATTAGCGTCACCATCCCGGGAATCATCATCGTGGAGATAAAGCCGAGAAAGAGCGTGTCGCGGCCCCAGAAGTCAACCTTTGCCAATGAGTAGCCTGCGAGGCTGTCGAACGCGAGGTTGAACAGCGTGACCGCAGTGGCAAAGAGAACCGTGTTGAGGAACCACCGCACGAGTAGAATGTCTGGGCGCTCCCAGAGCGTGACAAAGTTCCCAAGCGTCAACTCAGCCGGAATGAACGTCACGGATGACGCAGTCGGGTTTTGTGACAGTGCCGTTGTGAGTGTCCACCAGAATGGCAGCGTCATCCAGAGTGCCCCCAGGCTCACGACCGCGTACAGCAGTGTCGTCTTCGTCCAGTAGGTCGCACCACTCGCTTCGTATCCGGGATATTCGTAGTTCGAACGTGCCATCAGTAATCAACCTCCTCGCTCTGTCGGTAGCGGTACTGGTAGTAGCTGAACGCGAAGATGAGGATGAACAGGAGGAACGCCATCGCGGCACCGACTCCCATCTGTCCCTCTTCAAACGCTCGCTGGTAGATGAGCAACACCGACGTTGTCGTCGAGTAGTACGGTCCACCAGCAGAGAACGCAAGTGCGATACCGAACACTTGGAACGAACTGATGATGGCCATCACAATGACAAAGAAACTCGTGTTTCCGAGATTCGGCCACGTGACGTGTCTGAATTTTTCCCAATCGCTCGCACCGTCTATTCGTGCTGCTTCGTACAGTTCTTCGGGGATATTCTGTAATCCGGCGAGGAAGAAGATCATGTTCGAACCGATCCCTCCCCAGATAGCCATGAGCATCACCCCACCGAGCGCAGTTGCTGGGTCTCCGGCCCAGTTGTGAGCCAATCCAATCGGCTCCAGAAGACCGTTGATGACACCATCTGCGGCGAGGAACCACCGCCACATCACAGCGCTGGCAGCCCCACTCAACATTACGGGCATGAAGTACGCGGCGCGGTAGATTTTCTTCCCGCGGACGCGCTTGTCGAGTAGCAGCGCAATTGCCAGTCCACCGAAGATCTGCAATGGGACCGTACCAATCGCGTAGACGGCGGTATTCTTCAGCGAGTACCACCAGAGGTTCACAGTTGGGTCTTTGAGCGCAGCGAAGTTGTTCTCCCACGGCCAAGGTTGCAAGATCTCTATGTAGTTTGTGAGCCCAACCCAGGTCCCTTCGTTCTTCAGAATATTCCAGTCTTGGAAGGAAATGAAGAACGCAAAGAGGACTGGTCCCAGGAGAAAGACCAAGAACATCACGACGTTGGGAAGGACAAACATCCATCCCATCAGGTTGTCTTGGTCTCGGTTGATTCCAAGTTGCTGCTTTACAGACGTAGCCACTTCGAAGAGCGCAGATTCAGCGTCCGTGTCGGTACGTGATTCTTCGAATGACATCAGAATACTTCGGTGTTGATCTTCTCTTGTGCCTTTGTCAGAGCCGCTTCTGCGGACTGCTGGCCGAGCATCGCCCCTTCGAGTTCGGGGTGAAGCCGATTCAGAAGCGCTTCACTGTTCGGACCGTAAGCGACTGGAACAGACCACTCACCCGCTTCGAGAAGGGTCTTGTACCGTGGGTGATCCTCGTAGAATTGGAGGCTTTGGTGTGATTTGCGTGCAGAGAGTGCGAGACCTTGTTCAGCCCACTTCTGCATGCCCTCTGAACTCGTGAGTCCTTTGATTAACTCGCGCGATGCTGCTGGGGAGTCGGTATTGTACGCGACACTGTACGACACCGTGTAAGCAGAGGTTGCCTTCTGCCCACCCTCCGGAATCGGGAGGTGTGCAACGTCGATTTTTTCATCGACCTCGGGGTGGTTCTCAGCGAGGAACGGGAACGTCCACGGACCGATGATTGCAGCAGCGATTTCTTCAGTTCCAAGGCCAGCACCGTGCCACCCTGCGCCCAGTTCATCAGGCGTCGCCAGCAATCCTTCGTCACGAAGTTCAAGCATGTATTCGAGTGCTTCGACTCCTTCGTCGGATGCAAAAACCGCTTCACTTTCATCATCAGAGAGCATCTGTCCACCGTTTTGGTAGAGTAGAGCTTTCCACATCCGGGCGTTTCCGTACTCCATCATTGGTGCCTTAACATCCGTCTTTTCTGCAACAGCAGCGAGCGCTTGTTTTAATTCACTCCACGTCTCGGGAGCCTCGACACCGGCCTGATCAAACAGTTCGGTGTTGTAGAACAAACCAAGCGTTGAGAAGTCCTTAGGGACGCCGTAGAGGGACCCATCGTGCCGGAATGCGTCGATGAGAGGTTCGAAAAAGTCGTCGGTGTCTAGTTCCTGGTCGGCTTCGAGTTCGTCAAGCGAGAGGAGCACGTCGTTCGCCGCGAACGAACCAAAGTAATTCGCGTCCACGTAGAACACGTCAGGCGCGTTCCCTGCGCCGAGTTGTGTCTTCAGTTTCTGCTTGTACTTTGCTTGTACTGCACTGTAGCTCACGTCGATATTGTCGTGAGTTGACTCGAAGTCGGAGATGCGTTGTTTCAGCAGTTCAGATTCGGTATCATCTGCGGCCCAACCCGCGAGCGACAGGCTCGTCTGCGGAATTGGTGTCTCAGTAGCGTCTGCGTCAGTGGCCGTCTCGCCAGATTGGTCACCGCTTCCACTTGACTGTTCGTCTCCGTTTCCACCCAGACACCCACTCAGAAGTGCCGCGCTTGTTGCTCCCGTTGCCGCCATGACTTGTCGGCGGGTAACGCTAGTGCGTGAGTCTTTGCCAGACATGTAGTTGTAATGTTCATGGTTCAGAGTTAATAAATCCCTGGTGTTCTAACTACTGCAGTAGTTTGGAGGTAGCTTTTTATATACTGGCTTGCAACACCGAAGTGAGAAATGAAAACGGATAGTGCAGTTATCAACGGGTCTACATTCCTCGTAACGGATCTCAATGGTCGAGCAACACGGTATCACGACGGATTCTATCATGACGACACGCGTCATCTCTCTGCGTACCAGCTCGAGGCCACGTCAACCGAACTCGAACCGTTAGAAAGTGCAACTCCCCGACCTGCTGAACGACTCGTTCACCAAGGAAGCGACGTGGTTCGCGGTTCTCGGACACTTCACCTAACTCGCCATCAAGTAGTGACCGATGGACTCTACGAACAAATTACGCTCGACAATCTCACGTCAGAATCTCGCTCGGAGACACTCCACCTCTCGCTTTCTACCCTCTTCGATGACCTCTTCGAAGTGCGTGGCCACACTACCTTCCGAACACGAGACATCGAAGTCGAAGTCGGCGATACTCGCGTCACATTTGTCTACGACCCAGACGATATCCAACAGTCATGGCAAACAACTGTGACCGCGACCGTAGGTGAGATTATTTCTACTGAGACCGCAGACGGGCGCACCGATGCGACCATGGAACTCACTTTCGATCTTGACCCACATGAGCAGGCGACCGCTTGGTTAGCCGTCGAGACCACAGATGTGACAGATGACCCGGAAGCCGCGTTCGATACTGCACGTAACGCTGTCACTGAGAGAGAACAGTCATGGTACGACGAGACCACCGAACATACCTTCGATGGCTGGGACAACGTACTCGAAGAAAGTCACCGAAACCTGCTCGAGCTCTGTTTGGATACTGAGTATGGTCCTGTCTTAGCCGCCGGAGTTCCGTGGTTTGCCACAGCGTTCGGCCGTGACTCTCTCATTGCCGCTTATCAGTCACTTCCCATCTCGACCAAGATTGCCAAGGCAACGTGTCGGTATCTCGCTGCACACCAAGCAACCGAAATTGACGAATTCCGCGACGCTGAACCGGGTAAGATTATGCACGAAATTCGACGCGGCGAGGCAACGATTCGAGATGATGTGCCACACTCTCCGTACTACGGAACTATTGACGCGACTGCGTTGTTCGTCGTGCTCGTCCATGAAACGTGGACGTGGACTGGTGACGACGGTTTCGTCCGTGACCTCTGGGACTCAGTCGTTGCAGCCCTCGACTGGCTTCAGTCGTACGGTGACCTCGATGATGATGGGTTCCTTGAGTACCCAACAGAGGGTGGTGCAGACGGGTCGCTCACCCATCAAGCGTGGAAGGACAGTGGCGATGGAATCATGCACCCAGACGGGACGCATCCAAGCGGCCCACTTGCAGTCGCAGAGGTGCAGGGCTATTACTACGACGCGATGGTTCGTGCTGCTGAGTTAGCCGAAGAAATACGACAAGACAGGGATTTTGCGGAGAGTTTGGTGGCACGTGCTTCCGACCTCAAGACTGCATTCGACGAAGCGTACTGGGTTGATGGCCTCGATTTCTATGCTGTTGCACTCGACGGAGACAACGCACCGGTCGAAACGGTGACCACGAACCCAGGTCACTGTCTTTGGAGTGGTATCATTCCCGAAGAACGCGCCGATTCAGTCATCGACCGCTACCTCGAAGAAGATATGTTCACCGGATGGGGGCTCCGAACTGTTGCAAGCAGTCATGAGGTCTACAACCCGCAGAGCTACCACCTTGGAAGCGTGTGGCCACACGACAACTCTCTCGTCGTCCTCGGAATGGGTCGGTATGGACGCCGAGACGCTGCATTGCGTGTTGCGAACGGTCTTATCGACACTGCTGTATCACGTGGAAACGACCGACTCCCAGAGCTCTTCGGTGGGTTCGGCCGTGCTGAAACGTCGGTTCCGATTTCGTATGGCGAAGCATGTGAACCGCAGGCGTGGGCCGCTGCGACTCCGTTTGCCCTCCTTCGTGCAATCGACGAAATCGAGGTTCCAGATCGTCTGCCAGTCAGCGTAGCAACGAAATAGAACCATCGTCAATTAACAGGTACCGACGTGCTTTTGTTCATACTCATCAGTCGATTTGGAGATGTCAAGCGAGACTGAGCGGCTGGACCCGCTTGCGACGGTTTCAGCGTTT
The DNA here is from genome assembly GCF_001469875.2 of Haloferax marisrubri. Taxonomy (GTDB): domain Archaea; phylum Halobacteriota; class Halobacteria; order Halobacteriales; family Haloferacaceae; genus Haloferax; species Haloferax marisrubri. The sequence goes on from NZ_LOPW02000018.1 coordinate 341,808, forward strand.
GGCCGGGCAGCGTACAGCGACCTCGTGACTGTCATCGTCGTGAGTCTCCTCTTTTGGATTGGTTCGCTTCCAATACTCACACTTGGTGCCTCTCTCGCTGCAGCGACCGAAACCATGCGCGCAGTCGTGGATGCGCGGCTCGATGGTCGTGGATTCAACGAGCGTTCGAGAATCGCACAGTTTAGCACTTCGTACAGGGGCAACCTTCAGAGGGGAATCCCCGTCAGTCTCGCACTCGTTGGAGTGGCTGGGGTGACGATGTGGTACGCTATCGTTGGGACAGCACAACAGCGTGGTGTGTTTCTGGTGGCCGCACTCATCGGTTTCTACGGATTCACTATCGTCACCCTCCTCTCATTCCACGCTGCTGACTTCCGAACCGTAGAAGCCAGACTCTCACTGCGAGATGCGTTCTCTGTGGCGTCTCAGCGAGCGCTCGCATATCCCTCGTTTACAGTTTTGGAATCGACGTTTGCAGTCTTGATTACAATTCTTTGTGTTGCACTCGGCCTCACTGTCGTCCTCGTTCTCCCCGGATTAATCGCACTGCTGACTGTTGTGGCCGGCGAGGAGACAGAAGGAGCGAGTGCGGCGGCCGTCGTCAAAGCCTATCGAGGTGAACGCGCATGAAAAAACGAAAGCGGCTACTTGTAATCGCAGTCGTCACCGCAGTATTCGCTGTTGGACTCGGAAACCATCCACTCGTTATGCTTCCGATGGTCGCCGGAGTCCTCCTTCCGGACCTCGACGCAGTTCGAGAAAAGACACACCGCTCATGGGTATTGCACACGTTCCTACTCCCGGCTATTGCCTACCAATTCTTGCTTCGGTTCAGAGTCCTCGAGTCCTTCCCAAGCATTGGAGTTGGATTGAATTTCCTCACACTCGGCATGGCACTTCACTTCGGCTACGACTACGTGTACCCAAAAGAACAAACCAACCAGGGGGCTGCGTGGCCAGTTCGACCAGTCGGACCGTCGGCACCGTGGGGCTTACTCTGGTTAGGTACTTCGTGGATCTTACAATGGTACTTCTATCTCTCACCTGTGTTTTTACCTTGGCTTGTCGGCTATTGAGTCAGTATCTAACCAATATTTGACACTCTCGTTTATCACCCACTCCCCACACACAGTTTATAAACCAACTGTCTCAAACTACTCTAGTAGTAACACATATATGGCTTCAATGAATGGTTCACGATAGACTATGACGACCGTCGAATACGACCACGTCACAAAACAGTTCGATTCCGGGGACCAGGAAGTCGTTGCGGTAGACGACCTGTCACTCGACGTCGAAGATGGCGAATTTCTCGTCCTTGTTGGACCTTCGGGTTGCGGAAAATCGACAACGCTTCGATTACTCGCTGGACTTGAGACTATCTCCGATGGCGAGATTCGAATCAAAGGTGATGTGATGAACGACAAGAAACCGAAAGACAGGGACATCGCGATGGTGTTCCAAAACTACGCGTTATACCCGAATAAGACGGTTCGAGAGAACATGTCTTTCGGACTGGAGATGACCACCAATCTCACTTCTGACGAGATTGAAAGCCGAGTCCAAGAGACTGCATCAATGCTCGATATCAACGAGTTACTCAGCCGCAAGCCCGCCGCACTATCGGGTGGACAAAAACAGCGTGTGGCACTTGGACGCGCCATCGTTCGTGAACCAACGGTCTTTCTGATGGACGAACCGTTGTCGAACCTCGACGCAAAGCTTCGAACTGACATGCGTGCCGAGCTCCAGCAACTCCACGAAGCAATCGGCGTTGCAACGGTTTACGTCACCCACGACCAAACTGAGGCGATGACGATGGGTGACCGAATTGCGATCCTCAACGATGGCGAACTCCAGCAGTTAGCCACCCCACTTGAGTGCTATCACGAACCAGCAAACGAGTTCGTAGCCAGCTTCATTGGATCTCCATCAATGAATTTCCTCAGTCTCAGCTACGAAACTAACACTGGGATGGGGACGAGTGGCAGTATCACGTACAGATTCACCAACGAGCAGCGAGAAGAACTTGGGGAACAGACATCAGTACGTCTTGGCATCCGGCCAGAGGATGTCGAAATCGCAACCGAAGAAGGACCAGATACGGTCGAAGCAGTCGTTCGTGTACTCGAACCGATGGGGAAAGAGAGCATCGTCCACTTCGACGTCGCTGGAGAGTCCATGACTGCTTCAGTGCCAGCAGAATACAACTTCGAGTCAGGTGACAGAGTTCGACTGAAGTTGCCACGAGACAGAATCCATACGTTCGATACAGACGGTGGCGCAACCATCTTCAACCGCACGCGAACGACTGACGAAGTCCCTGCGAGCGCACGGCTGTAGCAAGACTCGTGGGAAACGCTGAAACAGGACGCAAACCTGCGTTCGATATGGACACAATAGAGCTTCGTGAGACCCTCGAGAAAACAGGGTTGACACAGTACGAGGCCGACGCATACATCACAATCGTCGAACTTGGGAGTGCACCCGCGACCGAGATTTCGAACGCATGTGATGTCCCACAGGCACGGATTTATGACGTTTTACGCAATCTCGAGCGGAAGGGACATATCGAAACGTACGAGGAGGGAAGTCTCCACGCACGAGCTCACGACCCCGAAGAAGTTGTAGATAGTCTCACTTCATTCGCCGATACAGCAAAGAGTGCTGCCTCAGAGATTCAAGAGCGGTGGGAGCGGCCAACAGTCCAGAACCATCGTGTGAGCGTTCTTCGACCTCTCTCCTCTATCTACGACCGAGTGCAAGAGACCGTCGAAAAGGCGAACAATGAAGTTCAGATTGCGGTCACGCTCGAGCAGTACCGGAAAGTAAAGGAGGTTCTTGCTGCGGCACATGAACGTGGCGTTGTTGTGAAACTCGCCATCACACCTGCAGTTGACGACGACCCACTTCCGTCGAAACTGAACTTCGACTTTGACGGCATCGCTACTGAAGTTCGTGTTCGAGAGCTTCCGACACCACTGGTTGTCATCTCCGATCGGATGCATGTCTGCTATGCTCCAGAAGAGGCAGCCCATCCGAGCCAAGAGTACGGCATCCTTGTGAACGACTACTCACTGTCACGTATGTTCGACTGGTATTTCCAGACGGCGCTCTGGGAGACGTGGCAGCCGACGTACTCTGAACACGATGGTGGCGTCTCGTCGATCTACACCGACGCGCGAGAGTGCATAGACGATATCGCACCGGTCTTGCAAGCGGGAGGAACAGTTATTCTCTCTGTACAGGGGCAGCGAAGAGACGATGGCTCAGCAGTCGAACTTACTGGGCGGGTATCTGACCTCGATTACGTAGTGAGTCCTGAAGAAGGGAAACTTCTCTCAAGCTTTGCTGAGCCAGCAACGATTACGCTCGAAACTCCAGAAGAGACCCTTACTGTTGGTGGTTGGGGTGCACTCATTGAAGACATCGAGGGGCGTCGATTTATTGTCGAGGCTATCGAGTCGCCCGATGCGAAGATGTAGCATTCAGTGAGCACATTGGGTTTCAGAGTATAGAACGTACATCTCTGGTGGGTCAATATTGGAAGAGAGCATTCCGACGTTAGTTGGGTCGAGGTCAAGAAGACCAACCCTGCTGAATTCCTTTGCTCCGTAGAATCCACGGAAACCGTCGTTCTTTGGATGGAACAGGATGACCGAGAGGTTGCCGTCGAGTCAGCGTCTGTCCATGTCGAACAGGTTTGCACGCGATGGGGTTCTTGTACGTTCCTTCAACGAAGTCGGATGGAGCGACTGTCTTCGCAACGAATGCTCGTGTTCAGCCGGAAGAGGCTGAAGCGTTCTGTCGCCGATACAGTAGCCGCTGGCAGATCGAAAGCGAGTATAAGAGCAGTCAAGCATGATCTCTTGGCGAAGACCTCGTCGAAGGACTACATAGTCCGCCTGTTCTACTTCGTGTTTGCAGTCTCTTGTACAATATCTGGCGGCTCACCGATTTCCTGCTGAAAGCTGGTGCTGGGGGTGAGATGGACTACGCGTCTGTGATAACCGCTGGAGAGTGTGTTGAATTGGCCTCTTCGGCGCTGCTTCCACCTGACTATAGCAGTCGTTAGAAGTAATTACTCAATTTTGGAACTGAAAGTTGCTCAAGGGCAGTATCAATCGCTCTTGTTAACTCGTCAAGTGAGACGAAGAACCGGTTACTCAGAGCTGCTTGAAGCTGTCTCCAGTACTCCCCATCCGGGTTTAGCTCCGGCGAGTATGAAGGAAGCGTCACGAATGCGAGGTCGTCACGGGCCGCTAGGTCCGTGACGTCCGACGCTTGAAAGTACGGCGCTCCGTCCAGCACCACGAGCAAGTCATCTTCAAATTCTTTACATAGTGCTAAAATGAAATGTTTTGCGTGTTCAGCGGTGACGTACTCTTCGAATCGTAAGAAGAAGCGATTACCGTCCTCGGTGATCGCGCCCAGCAGACACCTCCAATCACGTTGACCAGAGAGTTTGACCGAGGGCCGCGTGTCGTGCGGAAACCACGCGGCTCGACTTGCACGGATTTCTTGCTTTGGTCGATACAAACTACGGTGGCGTCCATCTCCCGCCGCTTTTTTAGTTCTTCGTAGAACGCTTCTTGCTCGGATTCATCAGCTTCGGCGGCTTTCCGGCGTGGTTTCTGATAGCTCAATCCCGCTTCTTTCAGCAACCGCCGACAACTCGGGATTGAATACTCGACGCCGTATGTTTCCTCGAGAAAGTCTTGGGCAAGCGCCGGCGTCCAAGCCGGCGCGTCGATGCCGACTTCTTGGGGTGGTTCGTGAAGAGTTTCTTCGAATTCTTTTTGCTGTGTTTCTGAGATTTTTCGTTTTCTTCCAGTTCGCTTATCATCAGAAACGGCTGGCTCAAGCGACTCGTCGGTGTCGAGTCGCTTGAGCCATCTGTAGATCGTCCGGCGCTGAACGCCGTATCACTCGGCTAGCTCAGTCTGTGCCACACCGTTCTTGTACGCGATAGCTGCTAAGAGCCGTTGTGTCGGCTTCTTTCCGTCCACGTTGTCGAGGGCGTCGTGCAATTCCTCGACGGTGATTTCGTCGAGATAGTTCATTATCTCTTATAAGAACCTTTGAGTAAAAATTCTAACGGTTACTATAGTCAGCACCGGTTATGACTACCGAATGGAAGAGCGATGAACAGTTCCCCGTTCAATCGCTCGAACTCTCAGCTTGCCGCGTCGACAAGTAGCTGACGAGACTGATGCTCTCAGGGTCTTCATTTTCGTCGTCCACCCCGTACCGTTCCGTGAGGAGAACGGGGTAACGCTGTTCAAACTCCATCGTAAGGCCGACGATACAGAATCCGACGACAATAGCGATGGGAAGTCCCACAAGGACGACGAGGTCCTTCAGTGCAGCCAGTCCACCCATGATGATGAGCAACGACGTCAGGAACCCGACGAGCACACCCCATGCGACTCGGTTCGCAGTCGGCGGATTCGAGTCACCACCCGTGGTGAACATCGCGAGACTGAGCGTCGTCGAGTCGACTGTCGTGATGAGGAAGGTGAGCACCAACAGCAGGTAGAGCGCCGAAAACAATTTCCCAAACGGCATCAGTTGTTCGAAAAGCGGGAATCCAGCGACTTCGATGCCGTATTGCGAGACGACACCGAGAATGTCTGCTCGGCCGGTGTTCTGTGCCCACAGCGACGATCCTCCCATGATAACAAACCACGGGAAAGAAGCCGCACTCGTCCCGACGAGCCCTGCAAAGACAATCTGCCGAATCGTGTGACCACGACAAATCCGGGCGATGAAGATGCCAATCATCGGTGCGAACGAGAACCACCACGCCCAGTAGAAGATGGTCCATGCACCGACCCACTCAGTCCCGTTACTCACGTTGGTGTAGAGGCTCATCTCGATGAACTGAGTAACATAGCCACCGAAAGCCTCACCACCGAGGTTGAGTAGGAATGCAGTCGGGCCGAAGATGAATGCCACGACTAACAGCCCTGCGAACAGGTACATATTGAATGACGAGATCCGTCGGATACCTTTCTTGACGCCGAGCGCCGCCGAAATCGTGAATCCGACTGTCAGTCCGACTGTAATGAGGATAGTGCCAAGATTCCCGAACTCGATACCCCAGTTGTACGAGAGGCCGGTCATGAACTGCGTGACGACGAACCCGAGGGAGACGGCGACGCCGCCGACACTCACCACGACCATCCCAATGTCGAGGAACTTCACCCAGTTTTCGTCTAGGTTGCTGACGCCGATGAACGGAGCGAAGATAGTCGACGGTTTGATTGGTGCGTCATGTCGGTGGACGTAGTACGCAATCGTGACGCCGACAGTAAGGTAGGCCGCCCACGGAGAGATTCCCCAGTGAAGCATGGTGTACTGGACTGCGCCAGGGATGATCCCAGCACTCTCTGCACCTGCCGAGAGGAGCGGTGGTCCAGAGGAGTAATGGAAGAGCGCCTCGGCGGGCCCGTAGAAGACGAGGCCAGTCGACAGTCCCGCAGAGAACAACATCGCGAAGAACTGGAAGAACGTGAACTCAGGGTCGTCGTCGGGGTTACCGAGTTTGATCTTCCCCCACGGACCGACCAGTAGCCACAGGCAGAACGCGACGGCGAGGAACATCGACCAGAGATACAGCCACCCGAGTTCCTTCCAGAGGAACGTGTTGGCGGTAGTGAGCATCTCTGCAGTCGTATCCGGGCGGATTGCGATGGCACCGATTGCGACGATAGTCAACAGGGCACCCACACCGAAGACGATACCGTCTGTTTCCTCACGGAATGCACCGAACAGTGAGTGGTTTTCACTCGACATTAGAGATACACCACCACAGTACCGTGTTCGACTTCCACGTCGTACGTCTCGACTGGTGGCTCAGAGCCTTCGAGGTGAGCACCGCAGTCCCCACAACTGCTGCCACCGGAAGCCATCTTAGTGTCTTCGGCCTCTTCGACAGTCGCTTCGAAGGTCTTTGCCTTCACGCGGTGGGGGTTAAACACGGACTCACCAGTTGTCACGTCGAACTCCCACCCGTGCCACGGGCAGGTGACGATTTGGCCGTCACGTTCCCAGTTGTATTCACCTGGCGTATCCGACGTGTTAGTTCCTGTCAGCTTACCCTCACAGAGTGGTGCTCGCTGGTGTGGGCAGTCGTTCTTCATCGCGTAGTACTCGCCACCGACGTTGAAGACGCCGACGGAGAACCCTCCAAGGTTCTCGATACGGCGCTCACCGGGAGTAAGTTCCGTCGTTGGGCAAATTTCAAATCGTTTCTCTGACATTTTTAGTTGAGATCTGTTGGGTCAGCTGGAAGGTCCCAGAGTTCCATCGCGTTCTCGTACATGACCGCACGCTCCATCTCGTCTTCCATCGGCGGGAGTCCCCACATGGGGTCGTCGCCATCCCAGTGTGGATAGTCACTGGCGAAGATGAGTATCTCGTCTGCGTGCATCATGTCGAGAATCTGATTGTGTTGCTCGGGTTCTTCTGGTTCCTCAATGGGTTGGCTCGCGAACCAGACGTTTTTTCGAATGTAGTGACTCGGTTTCTTTTCGAGCCACGGAACCTGTGAGCGGAGGCCTTTCCAGTTCTTGTCCAGACGCCACATGAAGTGGGGGAGCCAGCCGTAACCACCCTCGATAAGTGCTAAGCGGAGGTCTGGATACTCGACGAACACGCCTTCGGTGACCATGCTCGTGAGTTGACCCATGTAGTACGTCCCGAGGAGTGTGTGCCACTCGATGTACGAATTAGGGTGACCAGCTCCGGTCGGCGGGTTGCTCGTCCCGTGGCCTTCGGAGAATGGATGAATGGCGATTGCGAGGTTCATCTCCTCAGCCGCCTCGTAGAGGGGCCAGTACTGTGGTCGCCCGTAGGGAACCTCAGCCCCACCGGGAAGCATGACCTGGCGTATCTGCGGGTGCGATCCATACTCACGAATCAGCTCGGCCCCTTTTTTTGGAGCCTTCGGGGCGATGTACATCGACCCGAGGAACCGTTCGTCGACCGAGAGGCACTCATCGATCAACCACTCGTTGTACGCCCGTGCCAACTCGTTCGCGTAGTCACGATTAGGGAGTGCACCGAGGTTGAACCAGGAGTTCCCGGTGAACATCCCGTAGTCGATATCGTGTTTGTCGAGGTGGTCCTCAACGATTTTCTGGGTGTCCGAGCCAGGTTTTCCACCACCTTCAGAGACTTCGTCTTGTTTCAGGAATCCCCCAGGGTTACGGTAGAGCAGTTCTGGCGCGACGATTCCGTCGTCTTTGTAGCGTTCGGGAAGATACTGGACGATTGCTTTGTCGTCAGCCCACCGCTGGTGGATATCTGCATCGAGCAACATCATCTCTGTACTGTGGCCCGGGTTGACGGTCTGGACCTGGTTATCTTCTACCATAGTTCGTCCCCAGTGTTACATGGTTTATTATATAAATCTTAATGTCTTATCAAAATCGAGTACCGACAGAACAAGGCCATTAACCGAAGAATTCGTCCGATTAGAGGTTACGAACAGGACGATCTTATTTAAAAAAAACCGTCCAGTAATTCGCATATACCGAATCAGTACAGAGGTGGATACGAGGCGTCTGTAGTTCCCAATAAGCCGCGAAAGTGGCTCGTCTATATTCACAATATCTCTCGTCCCACGACCACGTGATAAACCATGGACAAGAAGATTCGACAATTCCGAATCTATTTGTGATGGTACAACATGGATTCAGTCATGACCGACGATGCAAACAGGCCGGTGAAAGCCTTGTTGACGATGGATGAAGTCGTTAATGTGCTGGACAACGCTGGAAGAATGGGTGTGACAGAAATCGCAGAGCGCCTCGACCGCCCGCAGAGTGTCGTCCACGACTACTTGAGCACGCTGACACAATTAGGGTACGTCGTCAGGACGAACGGGAAATACGAGCTCGGACTCCACTATCTCGAACTCGGGGGGCGGGTCCGCGACCGTATTCCACTGTACCAGGTGGCCCGGCCTGAGGTCCAACGACTCGCCGAGGAGTCGAGTAGTGAAAGTGTCACACTCTGTGTCGAAGAAAGAGGGATGTGTGTGGCCCTTGACGTCGTCCAGAGTAACGAGAGTATTACCTACGATTGGAGTCCCGGCTCGTACTTTCACATGCATCTTTCGGGCGCTGGCAAGGCGATGCTCGCAAGTTATCCCGAACAGCGAGTCGAATCGATTCTCGACAATCACGGCCTCCCAGCGCGCACGGAAAAGACCATCACCGAGAGAGCTGAACTGTACGAAGAACTCGAAGAAGTCCGAGAACGTGGTGTCAGTTTCGAACGCGGAGAGTACAATACTGGGATGCATACTATCTCCGCACCCATCCTCGACGAAGAAGGAAAAGTCCTCGGTGGGTTGAGCGTCTCCGGCCCGGCACATCGGATGAACGAACCTGACGTCGAAGCAGAACTCGAAGACAAACTGCTTTCGTCGGTCAACATCATCGAACTGAACTACAACGCCCGGTGAGCGAACCTCCACTCGTACACGCTATATGTTGTGGGTACCAATATATTGCAACCAGAACCCGATTATGCTGATCACATGTCAGTATACTTTGTCGAACCGGCGGTCTTCTCTGATATGTCCTCGGAGATGCGCATCGCGCAAGAGGAATCTTCGGGCCGGCTATCGGTGTCATTCCTGTGAATTCCTACGACGGGGCGGTTACCATTACAAGCGATGCGAAATACGGACTCTGGGCAAGCATCGTTACGGAGATCCCCAGCGAGGCACCTCAGTTCGTTGACGGCGTCGAAGCTGGAGTCATCAAGGTCAACGAGAAGACTGCCGGCCTCGACTTCTTCACGACGTCGAAGACAGTATACCCCAACTACTGAGCAGAGCCCCGCCCGTCTTTTTGCCACTCTGTTTCTCATTGCTAACTACGTCACTAGGTAGTTCCGTTCTACACGACGGTGCTTTTAGAGACCGTTCTACGTGCACGAACGATTCAATTTTTGCCGGTTTACTCGATATCGGGCACAGGACATTACAAAAATACAATTGTAATATTTGTTTCCAGAAAGCAGCATACGAAGAGTAGTTTTCGAACCGCACAATCGAAATTAAGATAGCTATACGTAGAGGGCGTTCGATACTGTCGAACGGCTTGTCAATTAGGAAACGCTCCATGACATCCGCAGATACAATATACATATGACCGACAAAGAAGCCGTGAACTGGTCTCGGTTAGATTGCTTGTCTGAGGGCGAACACAGTCGTTCCCAATCGGGGGTACGAACTAGTGTCTCAGAACACGACGCATCTAATTTCGTGATGCGAAACAATAAAGTCCTTCGTGAAACTAGAGGTGGTATATGCCACACAAAGCTAAGAATCCCATCAACTCCGATTTGACGTTGCTCAAAATCCTGAACGGACTGGAAGAACTGGGCGGAGGACGCATCCAAGACATCGTCAACAAGACAGGAATCACGAAAAGTACGGTCCACAACCACCTCAGTACGCTCCGTCAGCAGGGGTTCATCGTTAAGGACGGAGACCAGTACTACCTGGGGCTACGGTTCCTCAGGCTAGGGGAGGTCGCACGAAACCGCGGGCCGCTGTTCTCGTTCGGTCGCCCGGAAGCGGACAAAGTCGCCAACGAGACGGGAGAACTAACCAACTTATCGACCGTAGAACACGCCCGAGGTGTCTATCTCTACCGGACTCAGAGCGAGCAGGAAGTGCGGTTTTCGACGGCCGCCGGCGAGTACCACGACCTCCACTGCTCCGCGACGGGAAAGGCGATACTTGCCTTCTCGCCGGAGTCGGTATTAGATAAATTCGAGGACATCCACGGTCTGACGAGATACACCGAGAACACCATCACGAACCGTGAGGAGTTCGAAGAAAGTCTCGAAACCGTTCGCGAACGCCAACTCGCGTTAGACCTTGAAGAGTACGAGAAGGGACTTCGGTGTGTCGCCTCCCCGATTCTCGACAAGGACGACCGCGCGCTCGGCGCAATCAGCGTCTCCGGGCCGGCGATGAAATTCACCGGAGAGTACTATCGTGAAACGCTCGCAGAAGCCGTTAAAAGCGCTGCAAACGTCATCAGTCTCAACATCACGCGGAGCGAGGAAACCTACTAATCATCCAGGAACGAGCTGTTTCGTGTGGCAAAACGTTTTGAAGTGCCTCTAGAATTCTGTCTGAGGAGAACATTTATAACTATTGTATCTAACATTGGAGTCGTATGGCTGACCAAAGCAAACGACTCGCCGAACGTAGTGAGCAAGCCAGGTCAAACCCCCTCGCAGACCAGCTCAAGGAAGTGCCGGTCATCGACATGGACGTTCACACGTCCTTCAGAAACGAGGAAATCCAACGAGACCTACTGAAACATCTCGACGATCCGTACAAGCGAGAAATTGAGTACTACCTGCAGCCGGGAACGTCCTCGTACGACGGGATGTACCCGACGGACAACTACAACCGCGACCTGAGCGGGAAACTCCCGACGGAACTGATGCAGGTCACGGATCCAAAAGAGGACATCGACGACGTGCTGTCGAGGGAGTTCCACGTCGACTACCCCATCGTCAACATGCTGCCGGAACTCAACATGGTCCGGCAGACCGACAAGGCGGTAGCACTCAACGAGGCAGCCAACAAGGTGCTCGTCGAGCGGTTCCTCGACGGACACGACAACTTCTACGGCCTGGCGTCGGTCGTCCCACACGACCCGGCGGCCGCCGCCGAGGAAATCGACCGCTTCGCCAGCGAGGACCAAATCTGCGGCGTGTTCCTGAACTCGACGGGGACGAAGACGCCACTCGGCGACGAGAAGTACGACCCAATCTACCGCGCGGCGGAGGACAACGACCTCCCCGTCGTCTTCCACGGGGCAGCGGCTCCGGGACTCGCCCTCGATTTCCCCACGCTCCAACACGAACTGCAGACGTACATGGCGAACCACGCGCTCGCACACGTCTACTCGCAGTTCCTGACGCTGACGAGCCTCTTCGAGAACGGGACGCCGGCGAAGTTCCCCGGTGTCGACTTCGTGTTCCAGGAGGCGGGCATCGCGTGGCTCTCGCTCATCTTCCGTCTGAACCGGGAGTACAAGCAGCGCCGGAGCGAGGTTCCGCTGCTGGAGAAGACACCGGAAGAGTACGTTCGTGACCAGTTCTACTTCGCTACGCAGCCGCTCGACGAGCCGAACGACCCGGTCATGATGAAACAACTCGTGGAGATGTGGGGCGGCGACGTGCTCATGTTCGCGACGGACCACCCCCACTTCGACATCGACAACACGGAAGCGCTGCTGAAATACCTCGGCAACTTCTCCGAGGAGGACCGTAACAAGGTGTTGTACGGAAACTCGGCAGAAGTCTTCGACATCGACGTCTCATGAGCCAGAACGCACAAAATCTTCCGCTCGACGACGACGAACACGTCGTCGCGCGGTCCGACGAACTCACCGACGGCGAACGCGTCATCGCGCTCCTGAACGGAAAGGAAATCGGCGTGTTCAACATTGACGGCGAGCTGTACGCCTACCCGAACTGGTGTGCTCACCAGGGCGGTCCCCTCTGTGAGGGGATGGTGAGCGGGACCGTCGAGGCGGAACACGACCGAGACACCCTCACGACCGAACTCGAGTGGTGTCGAGAGGGAGAGATTCTCAGCTGCCCGTGGCACGGCTGGGAGTTCGACGCCACGACCGGCGACTGCCTCGTCGACGACGGCTGTAAACTCCGGTCCATTCCCGTTCGCAACGAATCCGGCTACGTTGTCGTCACGCTGTAGTCGCCATTTGAGAACCACACCGCACCACGTACCACAACAACCCACACCAACCCAAACTGATGATCAACCAATCCTCCTCAGAGAGAGAACGAGAAGTCGACAAAGAACTGCTCGCCAAATACGAAGGCCTGTACACGCCGGCGGTGGCGGACGTGATGCACGAGTACGGCTACGAAGAGCAGACGCTCGACCCCGAAATCACACCGCTCGACGACGACATGACTGTCGTTGGGAGCGCCTTCCCCATCGTCGGGCGACCGAACCGAAGCGTCAACGCCGACGAGGTCCTCAGGCGCTTCCTCGAGATGCACGAGGACGTCCCCAAAGACGGCGTCATGATCTACGACACCAACGACACGAACTCGGCCCATCTCGGCGAGCTTGAGGTAACCTCGCTCCAACCGTCGGGCGTGGCCGGTGCCGTCATCGACGGCGGCGTCCGCGACACGAGCGTCATCCGAGAGCGCGGCTTCCCCGTGTTCAACCGGTACACTACTCCCGTGGACTGCATCTTCCGCTGGGAGCTGCTCGACTGGGGCACCGACGCGGTCGTCGGCGGGGTCGAAGTCTCGCCGGGAGACATCGTCGTCGGCGACGGCGACGGCGTCGTCGTCGTTCCCCAGGAAATCGCCGAGGACGTCGCCGAGGACGCCCATGAGATGGCGTCGTCCGAGGACGCCGTCCGTGCCGCCCTCGAAGACGGCGTCGAGGCGTTCGACGCCTACGAGGAACACGAGACGTTCTAGGCGTTTCGAGACGACAGCGGAGCGTCCCATAACAACCTGCGAAGGACGACGACGCCGCGACACCCAAATGGGTGAGCACGGAGCAGCACGCTAGTTAATCGCTCGGAAAGACGGGAGTGCGTCGGGAGCTAGTCCGTTCCCGCGAGACCGGATTCCGAGGTCACTCGGCGGCTGCTCCGATCCGCTGGACGGGGGCGAGAGAGGGCGGTCATGTTACTTAGATGCGATCTGTGAATGTCCGTGCGCACATTGTCTAAGACGCGTAGCGTTCGCCCAGTTTGGGCGGCAAAAACTGTCTGAGGATAAATTATAAATATCCCCAACCCAGTTCATCAGGATGAATCATGCACAACAGTAGGAGAGCGTTCCTTCAGTCAGCGGGAGCAATCGGTATCGCGAGCATGGCGGGCTGTTCCAGTATCGTAGATGGCGGCGGCAGCGGCGACAGCATCACCATCGGTTCGAAGCAGTTCGCGGAACAGGAGATTCTCGGGCACATGGCAATTGCCGCACTCCGGGAGAACACCGACCTGACGGTCAACGACGAGACGGGACTCGGCGGCACCTCCCAGTGCTTCAACGCGCTCAAGAACGACGAAATCGACTGCTACTGGACGTACACCGGGACGCTCTGGCATCAGATCCTCGGGGAGTCGAACGTCATTCCCGACGGCGAGAAAATATACACCGAGTCGAAAAGCGCCGCCGAAGACGAGTGGGGACTGACGCTGACCGAACCCACGGGGGCTGACGCGTCGTGGACTATCGTCTCCCGACCCGACTGGGCAGAAGAACACGGTATCCAAACGATCAGCGACTTCGCCTCGTACGTCAACGACGGGAACACCGACATGACGTTCGTGTCCTACACGGAGTACGCAGAGCGGGAGGACGGTTTGCCTGCCCTCATCGACGACTACGGCATCGAGCAGTCCGCGTGGGACGAGGTGAAACTTCGGAAGGTCGGATACGGCGGCCTGAACTACCAGATTCTCAGCGACGGCCAGGCCGTCGCGACCTCTGGCTGGCAGACGCAGCCACAGATATACAAGTACGACCTGCGCATCCTCGACGACGACAAGGGGCACTTCTCGAAGTACTGGATCGTCCCGATGATCCAGCAGGCTGCTGTCGAGGAGAATCCTGTCGTCAAGAAGACGCTCAACGAGGTGGCACCGAGCGTCACGACCGAGAAAATGCAACAGATGGCGCTCGAAGCTAGTGAGGAAGACAGAGACCCAGCGAGCATCGCTCGCGACCACCTGAGCTCCGAAGGTCTCATCTGACATGCAACCGACGACATCCCTCGAAGCGGCTCTCACCGCCCTCACGACGGTGACATTGAACTCCACGCTTGGATCGTACCAGTCGTTTGTCTCCCGGTACGCCGGCGACTTGCTCGTGTTGACGCTGGAGCACATCGATATCATCGCGATTTCGATGTTGCTCGCGATACCAATCGGTATCTCTCTCGGCGTCCTGATAACGTTCAACGACACCGCGGCCACAGTCGTTCTCTGGCTCGCCGGCGTCGCCATGACCGTCCCGAGTATCGCGCTGTTCGGACTGCTCATTCCCGTCTTCGGAATCGGGGAACCGCCAGTCATCGTCTCGCTGGTGCTGTACTCGCAACTACCACTCGTCAGGAACACCTATGTCGGGCTCAACGGCGTCGACGACGCAGTCATCCAGTCCGGTCGGGGGCTCGGTATGACTCGAATAGAGCGCCTTCGACAGATACAGGTTCCGATGGCGCTCCCAGTTATCATGACTGGGCTGCGGAACGCCGTCGTTATCATCATCGGCGTCGCCGCCATCGGGGCGTTCGTCGGGGCCGGTGGATTGGGAGATTTCATCTTCCAAGGCATCCGCGAGCGCAACATCCCGATGATCGTCGTCACGACCGTCGTGCTCGTGGTGCTGACGCTGGCGTTCGATTACTGCTTCGCGGTCAGCGAGCAGTTGTTCAGACTTCGTAACGGAGAGCAGATAGACAAAGCACGACCGACCCGCGCGATTTGGAGGATACTCTCATGAGTCAACACGCAATCGAGTTCGAAAACGTTCGCAAAGAGTACGGGCAGACGGTGGCGCTCGACGGTGTGAGTTTCAGCGTCGAAGCGGGGACGACGACCGTCCTCGTCGGGCCCTCTGGCTGTGGTAAGACGACCACGATGAAACTCGTCAACCGCCTCGAAGACCCGACCGACGGAACGGTCCGGTTCGAGGGCGAAGACGTACAGAACGTCGAGAAGACGAGTCTTCGGCGAAGCATTGGCTACGTCATCCAGGACATCGGCCTGTTCGACCACATGACCGTCGCGGAGAACGTGGGAACGGTCCCGCGACTGAAAGACTGGGACGAAGACCGCATCGAGAGCCGAGTCGACGAGCTCCTAGCGCTCATGGATCTCCCGCCGGACCAGTACCGGGAGAACTACCCGCGCGAACTGTCCGGCGGCCAGCGGCAGCGCGTCGGCGTCGCCCGCGCCCTCGCCGCGGACCCGGATCTGATGCTCATGGACGAGCCGTTCGGGGCGCTCGACCCCATCACCCGCGACAACCTCCAAGACGAGTTCCTCGAGATTCAAGAACAGATCAACACCACGATTCTGTTCGTCACCCACGACATCGACGAGGCGCTGAAGATGGGGGACAAAATCGCAATTTACGACGTGGGCGAAGTCGTCCAGTACGACACGCCCGAGAACATCCTCGAGAACCCGGCGAACGAGTTCGTCGAGGACTTCATCGGGTCGAACCGCGGCCTGAAGAAGCTGCAGGTGCTGCCGGTCGAAGACGTCATGGACACGGACGACTCGCTCGTCGGAACGTCCGTGTCCGAACTGCCCCGAGGCGGGTCGGAACCCGAGTCGGCCGCGGCGGACGGTGCGGGAGCACCGCCGCACGTCGCCCCTGGTCAGAGCGCCGAGACGGCGCTGTCAGTGCTGCTTGAATCCGAGTGCGATGACCTCCCGGTCGTCCGAGACGGCAGCGTCGTCGGGACAGTGAACCTCGAACACCTCCACCACAGTAAGTCGCAGCGGGGGGAACTCGCGCATGAGTAACCTGCTCGTCGAGGCGACGAACTACCTGCTCAGCAACTTCGACACGTTCGTCGACCTGCTTCGCGAGCATCTCATCTTGGTGCTCGTCGCGCAGGTCGGTGCGATACTCGTCGCGGTGACGGCAGGTATCCTCGCGACGCGAAACGAGCGAACGAAGACGTGGGTTCTCTCGTCGGGGAACATCTCCCAGACGGTCCCACCGCTGGCCGTCATCGCGCTCGTCTTCCCGTTCGTCGGTATCGGCTTCAATTCGGCGTTGCTCGCGATGTGGGTGTACGCGCTGTTACCCATCATCACGAACACCATCGCCGGCATCGAAGACGTCGACGAGGGAACCATCCGAGCGGCGAAAGGGATGGGGATGACGGACTCGGAAATCCTCCGTCAGATCCAACTGCCGTTGGCCGTCCCGGTCATCTTCGCGGGAATCAGGACCAGTACCGTGATGAACGTCGGGACTGCGTACCTCGCTATCTTCATCGGTGCTGGGGGACTCGGCGACTGGGTCGTCACTGGTATCCAACTGTTCAACACGCCGCAGATTCTCGCCGGTGCGATTCCGGGCGCGGTGTTGGCGATTTCGCTCGACACCATTCTCGGCGTCGCCGAGCGGAATCTCGACACGCAGACCACGCAGAGCGGTGGTGCGGTCGCAGAGGCCTGAGGCGACCCCAATCGAACCGGTCCCCGATACTGCCGCCAGTTGTAGACGCTCTTACTCGCGTCGCCCGAGCCACACCAGCGGTATCGCTGCGAGTCCGAAGCCGACGAGTAGGCTCGCGAAC
>NZ_LOPW02000018.1:359236-381516 GCF_001469875.2 Haloferax marisrubri
GCTGTGTAGCCCAGTCGCGTGGCCGCAGTCCCGATGTACGCAGGCCCGAGACTGCCGACGGCGAAGTACACCGTTCTGAGGACGCCGAGGTCGCCGCCGATCGTCTCCGTCGCCAGCACGTCGCTAAGATAGACGTACATGACTGGCCAGATGGCGGTGATAGCGATGGCGTAGGCGATGAGTCCAAGCCCGACGCCGACAGTAGAGTCGACGAGCACGAGCGTGGAGAGCCCGACGACGCCGAATCCCATCGCGGCGACGCCCATTCCGGTGGGAGACCACGCGTCGCTGAGCGTGCCGGCGACGGGCGTAACCACCATGCCGACGACGAACATGCTCGCGAAGGCGACCGTCGCCTCGAACGACGTGAAGGATTTCACCGCCTGCAGATACGCCGGGAGGAAGCTCGCGCTGCCCTGCCAGAGAAACATCGAGACGGACATGACGACGAGGACAGCGTACGTCTCGCGCTCCCGAAAGAGCCGAGAGCACACCGCTTTGAGGTCGAGCGTCACGCGCGAGACGGCGTATTCGCCACGGTTGAGTCTGTGCGTTCCGGCCCCGACGAGCGCCAGCAACACAACGACCGGAACGAACGCGTCTCGCCATGTGAATGTCCCAACGATGGCGACGGCGAGCACAGCCGACAGGGCGCTTCCGAGGTTGACGGCCGCGTCTCGGACGCCGAACGCGCGCCCGCGATTCTCTTTGAACTGGGTCTGCAGCAGGACGAACCCGGCGGGTTCGAACAGCCCGTATCCCGCGCCGATGAGGCCGAGCCCCGCGACGAACACCGGGAACGTCGTCGCTACCGCCAAGACGAGGAATCCGAGAATCATCACGCCTTGGCTACCGAGCAACACGACGCGGGCCGAGAGGCGGTCGGAGTACCGACCGCCGGGGAACTGCGCGGCGGCGTTGCACGCCCACATGAATGAGATGGACACGCCGGCCTCGGCCGCGCTGACGCCGAAGTAGTCGATTATCTCCGGGAGCATCGGTGCGACGACGAGCAGACCGGAGAGCGACACGACGATGCCGAGCGCGTGGAGGTTCAGTTGTCTACCGTTGTACCCGCGAAACGTCTCTAGCATTGGTGTAGGTGTGTCATGGTGTCTGGGTGAGTCTCGGTCGCCGTCGAGGGCGGGAAGCGAACTATTCGGTCGGGGAGGCAGCCCGCGCCGCGGTAGATATCCCGCTCGAAGCGTGGCGAGACAAGCGACCGGTCTCTGGCGCTGCTTGCAGCGTGTTATGTCATGGTCTACGGCGCTGGCAATTAAAATTGCCGAGTGGGACGCACGGTCACTCTCGTTCGGCCACCGCGTCCTCGACGAGCGACTTGAACGCCGGCGACGTGATGGAGAAGACGGTGTTCGCGCTGCTGTCGCGCGAGCGGTGGACCGACTCGATTGGTTCGCCGTCAAGACGTATCTCCCACGTGCTCAGTTTCGACGGCGACGGGTCAACGAGCCGGATGTTGCAGCCGTGGTTCGCTTCGAGCTCCTCGACAACTGTGTGGACGTAGACGTCGTCTTCGAACTTCGGTGCGTCATAGCCCGGGAGGTCGAGTTCCTCTCGAATCTCTACGTTCTCGTCCCACCACGGCGGAACGTCGTCAGGCCGGTCACTGTCGGAGTTATCGGTCATACGTAGCACTTGATCGAGTGACCGCAAAGAAACTTCGCCTCGGTCCGCGGCCGCTTCCGAGGAGCAAAGCGCTATATTCCACTCATTAGTGGTTGGTATCGCGAGTCATAGTAGCACGTTTGAGATGGGTATCGGAATGTGGTACCCGGAGCAGCGACAGCGATGTGTCGACAGCGTTCTCATCGCGCACGACGAAGGGTATCGATACGTAGACACCGCACACCAGTACGGCACGGAGGAGTACGTCGGTGAACCCATGAACCCATCCGACGGTCAGACGTTCCG
The DNA here is from genome assembly GCF_001469875.2 of Haloferax marisrubri. Lineage (GTDB taxonomy): Archaea > Halobacteriota > Halobacteria > Halobacteriales > Haloferacaceae > Haloferax > Haloferax marisrubri. The sequence goes on from NZ_LOPW02000018.1 coordinate 361,169, forward strand.
CACGAGGTGATGTCTGTCGCGACGAAGGTCCGGCCGAGCAACCTCAGCTACGACCGCGTACTCGAAAACACGAAAGAGAGTCTGGCCGCACTCGGCATCGAGACTGTCGATCTACTGTCCGTCCACTATCCCCTGAAGGCCTGCGACGTCGAAGAGACGATGGTGGCGTCCACGGAACTGTACGAGCGGGTACTCATCGACTACGTCGGACTCAACAATTACTCGGTGCCGATGCCCGACAAGGCGATGGACGCCTCGCGTGTTCGCCCATCAGGCCGAGATGCATCCGCTCTTGCAGCAACAACTCTTCCTCGAACACGTCCAGTGACACGACTACTGGCTGGTCACGTATCGGCTTATCGTCGGGGGCGACGTGATGATGGTGCCGACGCTCGTCGATATCTCCGAGAAGTACGACGCGACGCCGACGCGGTGAGTTTGGCCTGGCTGTCGAGCAAAGACCGAATTGCGGCGATTCCGAAGGCGACGGGCGACCACGTCGCGGAGAAGTAGACCCCACGACGGTTGGACCTCGCAGCCCAAGATATCGCCGAAATAAACGCCATCGACAAGGAGAGACAACCGTCACGCGCGAGTCGAGTTCTGATGGTTCACGACGAGCCGATGCCCTGGGATGAAGTGTAACGGGCCTTCGGACGGCTCCCAAACGATCGCCGATTCATGAGCCGGCCGAGTTTCGGCCAGTAGGAGACGCGGACTACGGTGGTCCGACACCCAATAGAATTAAGTCGGTTAACCATGCATATTCAGTCGTATTATGAGCGGTAAGACTGTAGTCCTTGGCGGCTCCGGAGCGATGACTTCCGCCTGCGTGTACGACCTGTATCAGACCAGCGACTTCGACGAAATCGTCGTCGCGGACGCGGACGAGAAGAACGCTCGCCGGCTCGTCGAACTAATCGACGACGATCGCGCCACATTCGAACCGGTCGATGCGACGAGCGCGGACGATATCGCCCGCGTCCTCGACGACGCGGCGTACGTGGTGAACGGACTCCCGTACCAGTTCGAAGAGAACGTCCTCGACGCCATCGTCGAGGTCGGCGACCTCACCGGCGTCGATCTGAACGCCTTCGACTTCGACGCTGTGCTCAGCCGATCCGACGAGTTCGCAGAAGCGGGCTGTTCGCTGTGGTTCGCGAACGGCGGCCTCGTCAGTACTATCGCACTCGGCATGGTCGGCTGCGACGAGTTCGACGACGTTGACGACGTGAACTTCTACTGGGGGATGTGGCGGCTCCTCAGCCAGACGACTGCCGGACTCACCGACACCGTCACCTATGAACACGACCCGAACGTCGACGAGCGGGCCCGCTGGGAAGACGGAGAGGTCATCAACGACCTCCCACCGTTCTCTCAGGAACGGACGTTTGAGTTCCCCGCCCCCATCGGCGAACAGGAAACGTACGTCATCTCCCATCCCGAACCCATCACATTCCCGAAAGCACCCATCGCACAGGAGACGAACGTCGACCGAATCATCACCCGCGGCATCTGGCACGAGGAGTGGGCCGAGTACGAGCGGACGCTCCACGCGATGGACGCGTTCGACGCGGACCCACTCGAGGTCGAGGGTGGAACGGTCGACCCGCTCGAAGTCGCCCAGTCGCAAGTCAAGCGCGCCGGCCGGCAGCGAGACGCTGAGTGGAAGGCTCCCGAGGAACTCTCCAGCGAGACGGAGTGGACGCCACAGACGATTCTCTCGTCGGAAGTCACGGGGACGGCAGCAGGAGAAGCGGGGACAGCGGTCTACCACTTCGAACAGCCGTTTCCGTTCTTCGATGGCAACGAAATCTCGATGATGCGAGAGTACGGCTGCTACGTTGGCGTACCACTGTCGGTGACGCTCCAACTCATGGCCGAGGGCTCCGTGGACAAGGACGGAATCTTCGTGACCGAAACCAGTGGGATGGACGCCGAGCGGTACTTCGAGATGATGGAAGCGCGCGGCTTCGAACTGACCGAAGAACAGACGCCGCCCAAGCAGGCTGCGACGTCCGCGTAAGCGGACGCGCCGAGCGCAGAGGTACGCTCGCTGTCCCACCTAATTCGACAGTTGTCGTATAAAGATTTAACCATACGTCGATGTGATGTAGACCTGTATGCGATGTCCAAACTGCGACGAAACCCTCGTCGCCGTCGAAACGTACCACGACAGAGAATTTGTTTGCCAAACGTGCGAGTACTACCTCCCCAGGGGGTCGGATTGACCGGATGAGTACTGCTCCCCTCGGATACCGGCCGACAGCAAGGGAGGAACGTGAACACGCTTTCTTCGGGAAGAGTCCCGTCCCGGAGAGGCAAAAAATCAATACCGGTCTTCCCTAATATACAGGAGGCGCATACTATGTCAAAGACAGTTCTCTTCGCGTTCGGGTCGATGGCGCTCTACGCGGGCTGGGCGTTTCTCGCCAAAGTCGCGACGAAGTCGCTTCCGGCGGAGCAAGCCGTCATCTACACGTACGTCGCCGGGCTCACGGCCGCCGCCTCGTACCTCCTTTGGCGCGGCGGCGCGGTCGTCGTCTCCACGAGAGGGATCGGATTCGCGCTCGCGGGAGGGCTGTTCCTCGGGCTCGGAACGATCAGCTACTACCTCGCGCTCAGTCAGGGCTCCGCCGCCGTCGCGACGAGCATCAGCGGGATGTACCTCCTCGGGACGACCCTCCTCGCGGTCGTTTTCCTAGAGGAGTCGCTTGGACAGGTCAAAATCGCAGGCATCGCGCTGGCGGTCGGCGCTGTGATACTACTCGCACAGTAGGTAATGCGGATCATACCGCCTCCCAAGGAAATTTGTTGTCCGACGTTCATGCGTAGGATATGACGGTCGTAGTTGCAGTCAACGACTCGAACCGAGCAGCAACCGTTCTCGCGCGGGCGTCGGCCCTCGCCGCGGACCTCGACGAACCGCTCCACTCGCTTCACGTGCTCCAGCGCATGGATCTCGTTGACACCCTCAAAAAGGAGGTTGAGGGACAAGCGGTTACCGAGAACCGCGAGGTCAAACGCGTCGGAGCGGAGATTATCGAGCGGGCGGCGGCGAACGGGGAACTCGAACACGACACAGCGGAGATAGAGAATGTTGTCCGCGTCGGTGACCCGGCGGAGCAGATCACGACGTACGCGGACAACGTTGACACCCGATACATCGTCGTCGGGGGACGACGCAGGTCGCCGACGGGGAAGGCCCTGTTCGGAAGCGTCACGCAGCGCGTGATGCTCAGTTCCACGGTGCCGGTGCTCAACGTCCCAACAGGAACCGAATAGCGGTACGCACCACTCCGAGACCGCCGACGTAACCCGCAAGAGAGACACAGCGACCGCGATAGCCGCGATGCCCACGACGGCTCCCAGATTGACGAGACCGCCAGATATTATAATGAGGGTTCCGTGGATGAGAGTACATGCCGGCGTTCAATAACTACTGTAACGGCAAGTGGACAGGCTCTGAATCAGGCGAGACGTTCGAGGTGCGGAACCCCGCAGACCCGGACGACGTAATCGGCGAGTTCCCGTCGTCCACGGCCGGCGACACCCGAGATGCAGTCGATGCCGCGGTCGCAGCCCAAGCGGCGTGGGAAGACACCCCAGCGCCCGAGCGCGGTGCGATTCTCCGCCGCGCTGCGTCGCGTCTCGAATCACGGTCCGACGAAGTCGCCGAGTTGCTCGCTCGCGAGGAGGGGAAAGCGCTCCCCGAGGCGACGGGCGAAGTCGGCCGGGCTGTCAACATTCTGTACTACTTCGCCGAGAAGGCGTTAGACCTGGGCGGCGACGTCAAAGCGTCGAGTTCACGGGACACGCGCCTCGAAACGAAGACTGAGCCGCTAGGAACGGTCGGACTGATCACGCCGTGGAACTACCCCATCGCCATTCCGACGTGGAAGCTCGCGCCCGCGCTCGTCACCGGGAATACCGTCGTTCTCAAGCCCGCGTCTCGGGCGCCCGCCGTCGCACACGAAGTTGCCAAGTGCCTCGACGAAGCCGGTCTTCCGGACGGCGTGCTCAACGTCATTACCGGTTCAGGCAGCGAAGTCGGCGGCACGCTCACGACCCACGACGAAATCGACGCGATTTCTTTCACCGGGAGTACGGTCGTGGGACAGCAGGTCGGCGAGACGGCCGCGGCGGACGGCAAGCGCATCCAACTCGAGATGGGTGGGAAGAACCCGACGGTCGTGATGCCGAGCGCCGACGCCAGCACCGCCGCGGAAATCGTCTCTGACGGCGCGTTCGGCGGAACCGGACAGGCCTGTACCGCGGCGTCCCGAGCCATCGTCCACGAGGACGTCTACGACGAGTTCGTCGACGAACTCGTGGCCGCTACGGAGGACATTAGCATTGGACCCGCACTGGACGGCTACGACATGGGGCCGCACGTCAGTAAATCCGAACTTGAGGGGACGCTGGACTACATCGACGTCGGCGTCTCGGAGGGAGCGACTCTCGAAACCGGTGGATCTGTCCCCGAAGCACCACGTCACGAGTCGGGCTACTTCGTCGAGCCGGCGGTCTTCTCGGACGTGTCCAGCGAGATGCGCATCGCGCAAGAGGAGATATTCGGCCCGGTCGTGGGCGTTATCCCCGTGAGTTCCTACGAGGAGGCGGTGATGCTGGCCAACGACACGAAATATGGGCTCTCCGCCAGTATCGTCACACAAGACCTCAGCGAGGCCCATCAATTCACCGATGACGTCGAAGCCGGCGTCGTCAAGGTCAACGAGAAGACGACCGGCCTCGAACTCCACGTCCCCTTCGGCGGCATGAAGGCGTCGTCGAGCGAGACGTGGCGCGAACAGGGTGACGCCGGCCTCGAATTCTTTACGACGTCGAAGACGGTGTACCTCAACTACTGAGCCCGGTTCCGGGTTCGCGCGCCCCGCACTTCCTGCTGTTTTTACTTTTCTTTCCGACTACGCTGAGCGTCGCGTCCGCATTCGACAGGGTACTAACACGACGAGACCACGGGACGTCGGCGAGCCGTTCTATGACATCGAACGAGTTTGTGCCTGCCGAGCGACCGTTTGGCCACCAATTCCATTACAACGTTATGTCTGTAAAACGTATCCGTGCCAAAACAACAGTCCACGAGAGGTGCAAAAATCGTTACCAATGGCGTCGATAACTTTTCAAACAGGCGTTCGACCACGCTGAACGATTATCGGTTGGGAAACATTCTATGGGCTGGACGCGGTAGAAGTCATATGACCGAGAAAGCGACCCGGCCGATACGGTCGGACGAAACGCTGCTGGCGATACTCGAGGCGCTGGAAGAGCGGACGACCCCGAGCGTCAGTGACGTGGCCACGTACGCGGGAGTCTCGAAGAGCACGGCTCACAACCACCTGAGTACGCTCCGCGAACACGGCTACGTAGTCGACGGCGAGCGGGGCTACGAACTCAGCCTCCGGTTTCTGGAACTCGGCGAGAGCGTCCGCATGAACACGGAGATATATGAGGTCGCTCGGCCGCACGCCGACGAACTCTCCCGGGAGACCGGGCTACTCGTCAACATCAGCGTCGAGGACCGGGGAAAGGGCGTGTACCTCTACCGGACGAGAGGCGATGACCGCATCCGCCTGTCGACGCGAGCCGGCGAAGTTCACGAGCTATACTGCACCGCCACCGGAAAGGCGATTCTCGCGCACTTGCCGGAGCGTCGGGTCGAATCGATTCTCGACCGGCATGGCCTTCCGAAGCGGTCGGAAAACACGATAACGGACCGCGAGACGCTCCGCTCGGAGTTAACCGAGATACGCGAACGAGGATACTCGGTAGACGACGAGGAGTACGGACAGGGGCTGCGGTGCGTCGGGGTTCCGGTCCTGAACGGCGATGACGCGGTCATCGGGGCGCTGAGTGCGTCGGGGCCCGCGACGGAAGTCGTCGGTGAGCGGTTGACGACGGAGCTTCCCACGCGCCTCAAGCGGGTCAGAAACCGGATCGAGTTGAATTTCCGCGATTACTGATGCGCAGGGCTCTCGTTCGTCGCTCTCACGGGTGCGCTCGAAACGCCGGAGGCGGTGCGGTCGGCGGCAGATTGATACATCGGCCCTCGAAACGTCTCCGGTATGGCTGGAAACTCTCTCCGCGAGCGGATTGTAGACGGCGATTCCGTCCTCGGCACGTTTCAGATCGTGAACTCGATGATGGTCTCCGAAATCGCGACTGTGGCGGGGTTCGACTTCGTTGTTATCGACCAAGAACACGGCCCCGCCACCGCACAATCGACAATGCGCGCCTGTGCCGGCGCGCAGTCGCAGGGCGGAGCGGCGGTCGTCAGGGTCCGGGAGAACGCGCCGGGCGAAATCCAGCGGGCCCTGGACGTCGGCGCCGACGGCGTGCAAATTCCGCAGGTGGAAACCGCGGACGACGCTCGACACGCGGTGAACGCGGCCAAATTCCACCCAGTAGGTGAACGCGGGCTCTCGCCCTACGGTCGCGCCGGAACGTACGAGGGCGGACCCGAGTTCGAATCGACGCAGAACGAAGAGACGGTGCTGGCGTTGCAGGTAGAGGGCGTTAAAGCGGTCGAGAACGTCGATACCATCCTCGACGTCGACGGTATCGACGTCCTGTTTCTGGGACCGTACGACCTCTCGCAATCGCTTGGCGTCCCCGGCGACGTGCAGCACGATGACGTCGTCGAGACGATGCGGTCCGTCGTCCGCAAAGCCAGGGACACCGACACGGTCGTCGGAACGTACGCCGACACGCCAACGCAGGCGCGGAAGTGGCTCGAGACGGGCGTCCAGTACGTCACGCTCACCGAGGACGCCCCCGTTCTCCGCGACGCCTTCGCGGAGCTGGCCGGCGCGGTCGAGCGCTGAGCGGCCTCGACACGGCAGCGGCCGCTCTGTGCGATCGTCAATTTGAGTGAGAATACAAAGGATTTAAATATATAAACATTGACCACACATAGTGTATGTCAGGTATTAACAGGCAGTTTGTGGGAACTGTGGAACGCGTACTCCGTCACCGAGTCGCGAAGACGCAGAAGATGGTCCACCGACTCGGGCCAGCGCGCAGTAACTTCACCCGGACGTAACTATTCCAATGACAGGCTCACCAATCCGCGATGAGATCACCAACCTGTACGACGAGATCGACACCCCCGTGTTCGCGATCGGGGTCTTCCTAACGGGCGTTCTCGTCTCGACGTTAGCCTTTTATCCGAAAACGTCGAGCACCGTGATCGAGAACGTCAACAAGGTCATCACGACGAACCTCTCGTGGTACTTCCAGGGGTTGATCTTCGCGCTCGTGATATTCTTCCTGTTCGTGATGATCAGTCCGTGGGGGGAGATTAAATTAGGCAAACCGGACGAGCCGCCGGAGTTCAGCTACGGGTCGTACATCATGATGGTGTTCGCGGCGACGTTCGGTGCGGGCATCGTGTTCTGGGGGGCTGCCGAGACGCTGTCTCACTACGAGACCGTCCCTCCGCTCGTGAACGCGCAAACACAATCAGTCGGTGCGATGATCGGTGCGATGCAGTACACGATGTTCCACTGGGGCATCTCGCCGTGGGTCAACCACATGATACTGTCAGTCCCGCTCGCCTACTACGTCCACCGCAAGGACGCCCCGATGAAGCCTTCCTCGGTGTTCGTACCGATTCTGGGCGTGAACAACTTGGATAAGACCTGGCTGAAAGTCGTTGACGTCATCGCCGTGGTCGCTGCGGCCGGCGGCGCGACGGTGACGGTCGGCCTCGCTGCCCAGCAGTTCATCACCGGCCTCTCGTACAATTACGGCGTGTCGGTCGGCGACTTCGGGATTATCGCCCTCGTGACGGGGCTGACGGTCGGGTACACCGCTTCGGCCGTGTTGGGAATCGAGAAGGGGATAAAGCGAGTGTCCACGTTCAACGTGGTGCTCTTCCTGTTCATCCTCGTCTGCATCCTCGTCTTCTCACCATTCGCGTCGATATTCAACCTCGGGACCGCGGGGATAGGGAAGTACATCGCGAACTTCGTCGATATGTCGCTGTACGTCAACGTGGGTGGCGGGCAGTCGTGGGTCGGTTCGTGGACGGTGTTCTACTGGGCGTGGTGGATTAGCTTCGCGCCCATGACCGGTATCTTCATCGCGCGCATCAGCCGCAGTCGGACGCTCAAGCAGGTCATCTTCGGCGCGATGGTCGGCGGTACCGCCGCGACGCTCCCGTGGTTCGTCACCATGGGCGGCTACTCCATGCTGCTCCAGCACTCGGGGCAGGTCGACCTGCTGTCCATTATCGATTCCTACGGAATTTCGGTGGCTACCTACCCGATTTTAGCGCAACTGCCGTTCGGGGAACTGTTCGTCGTCCTGTTCTTACTGCTCGTGTTCACCTTCCTCATCACGACCATCGATTCCGCGACGATCAGCTTGGCCATCCTTACTACTAGCGGGGGAACACAGCACCCGTCAATCGCCAACCGGTTCGTCTGGGGTGCGATTGTCGGACTGCTCACGTCGCTTCTGTTGGTTATCGGCGGCGTAGGAATCCTCCAGAACTTCACGATTATCGCAGGGCTCCCGATGGCGCTTCTCGCCTTGGTGACGGTGGTCGGGTTCGCGTATCAGCTAGAGAAGAGCTGTCCCGTCCTACTCACGCGCGAGGAAGACTGGGGGTCGTCAAACGCACTCGTTAACTGGGTTTCGTCGGCGAAACCGTCACAAAGTAATTCTGATAAGAGTACGGATAATGATTAGCCAAGTAGCGGTAACGAACCGGATTTGATGTTGTTCGGGACTCCGCTCAGCCCCAGTCAATCGTTTTCCCACACCATCGGGGACGAACCGACCGTACAACGACCGTAGTGTTGTTAGTATCGTCGACAACTGTCTGGGGTAGGTGGAGTCACCTCGACTAGGACGCCTCGTGAACAAAGCACTCGTTGACGGTTCAACGCTGATTTCCACAGAGGAGGTTGAAAAACTAAGTCTGTCATTCTGAGTTTTGGTTCGAAGGGTCGTCGGTAGTAAATCGATCACGTCCGAAAAAAGCGACCTATCCACGGTTTGGAAGTTTGGGTTTTGTGGCACTGTCTAGTTAAGCCAGTTTGAGGAACGAGCAGGTCGTTGAGTTAGTTGGTCAAGATGCTCGCAGACCTGCTCAGCGAGTGCTTTGAGACAGATTTAGAAGAAACTTGGGAGCGTGAGCGGACGGCGACACCCGTCAGGGTGTTCGCCGTCCAGCTCCACGCGACCGGTTGTTCGCTTAGAGAGACAAAAGAAATTCTTCGATTACTCGGCGTTGAACAGTCTCATCAAGTTGTTTGGCAGTGGGTACATCGACTGGCTGACAGCGGTCACAACCCACCTGAGGCGAAGCCGAAGCGGGTTGCGGTCGACGAGACCGCTGTCAAGATCAATGGCGAATGGTCTTGGTTGTACGCTGCAATAAACATCGAAACAAAGCTAATTCTTGACGTCGAATTGTTTGGACGACATGGTACCGATCCGGCTGCTGTGTGTCTCCATCGACTCTCGGAGAAACACGATCTCTCAGACGCTGTGTTTCGCGTTGATGACTACGGCTATCAGACTGCCCTCTCCCGATTAGGATTGAGCGGTCGGCTTGACTACGTCGAGCGAAACCTCGTCGAAAAATGGTTTCACACTCTCAAAATTCGAGTCGACCGCTTCCATAATTCGTGGGTGGGCAGTCACAGAAGCGTCCGCGAGCGGTTCATACAATTTGTGCAATACTACAACTATCAAAGACCGCATCAAGCGCTCGATAGACGAACGCCAGTCGAGGTGGTTACTAACTAGACAGTTCCTTGTTCTCAATTTTATCGGGTGAACGATACTTCTGGGAGTACTTCCGTCCCAATTTCTTCGAGAACGTCCGCCGCCGGACGATTGTTGTATCGAAGGTTGATAGTGAGATGGTCGACACCGGTGTCGTGCCATCGTTCGAACCGGTCGATGAGTTCGTTTCGACCGAGTTCGACGCCCTGATGGATGCGTCGCGGTTCGGCGTCTGGATCTTCGGTTAGGGCAATGTGTTCAGACATCGCGAAGGGTTTCTCTACATCAGGTCCAACCTGTTCTGCCACTCGTCGACGCCAGTCGTTGGTGAGTGCTTGCTGTGTCTCAAAATCCTGTGTGTAGAACAGCCAACCGTCGCCGTGTTCGGCAATCCAGTCACGTTCCTGCCGCGCGTGGCCAGTAACGAGAAGTGGAATCTCATTGGTCGGTTTCGGGACGACGTCGGCATTCCCTTCTAGTGTCGAGCGTGTCGAATCAATAGTCGGGAACTCCGATCCGAGTGCTTGACGGAACACGTCGATGTGCTCGCGGAACATCTCACCTCGCGACTCAGAGTTGACGTCGAACGCAGGGAATTCGACCGGTCGATCACCGCTGGCGACGCCCATCACGAGACGCCCTTCGGAGAGTTGATCCACAGAGGCTGCCTGCTTCGCGGTGTGAAGTGGGTGGCGGAGCGGGAGGACGACGCTTCCAGTTGCGAGTGCGATATTGTCTGTCTGCGCCGCGATGTACGAGAGATACGTGAAGGTATCGTAGAGATGGCCAGCGTCACCGAACGACGGGTCCCACAGGGGGACATCACGGAACCAAAGCGCGTCAAATCCGAACGACTCGGCACGCTGTGCGAGCTTGACCTGATTCTCCATCGCGGGTTTGCCCTGTTGGACCGATTCAATAGGAAAGAACAGGCCGAGTGTCAGGTCGTCGTCTCCAAACAGGCGGTCGTACCCGGCGTTGTAGCCGTGGTCGAAGTCGTATGTGGTCATCGACTCCTCGTTATTGCTCGTGGTCGATGGACCCTTGGTTGGTACATTCCGAACTGTGCGGCTTCCAGGTACCAGCGACTCAGTCGGGGCAGGTGTATCCTGAGAGATTCAGGCCTTCAGCCTCGGCGGTGTTCCAGACTGCATCCGGAAAGAACTCTACAGGCCACTCACCGTCCGCACTGGGCGACAGTCGGTGACCACAGACCTCGATTCGACTGCAGACTTGGTCGTCGTCGTCCACACAGAACCAATATTGAAAGAGTCGCCCGGAATCGTCTCGGCCGACCAATCGAACGCCCGTCTCTGTGACGTCGCTACTGCCGATATTGCACTCATCAGGCTGGGATGTCACGACTCGGAGCTCACCAGCTGGCGAGACAAGCTGGGAACCACACCGAGGACACCGTCCGTCGTGGGGCCCACTTCCGAGGAACCAGTAGGTGTGGTCACAGTCGTAACACGACAGTTGTCCCTCCGGGCCTTGGTGGGGCGTCCTATCTATCACACCTGTCACTAGAGGTTCAAGCCTCCTGAGAGCTTAGTTGGGGTATTCCGAGTCCGTCACACGGCTCCCCTTCGAGTTGGAATATTCTAAACAAGGCTATAGGTGCCGAGCAAATAGGTGAGATATCATGCGCGAATTCGTCTTTACTGTCGAATACGAGAAGGGAGCCGACGAGGTCATGGACCTCTTCATCGAGAACCCAGACCTACACTCCAAAACGATGGCAGTCCACGCGACGAACGAGTCGATGTGGCGTCTCGACAGAATCACTGGCCCGACAGAGGCCCTTGAGGAGTTTGACGCAGTCGTCGAGAGGGTCACCCTCTGTAACGAAGTCATCGGGATGTGTGGGGCACCGGTTGTCGAGTGGAACTATGAGATGCTCTCCAGTACCTCGAACGGGCGTATTGTCTACTCGTGTCGTGAGGAGGGTGAGGGTGTTCAGTCGATTCCATACGTTGCGGCAAAGCACATTGGAGATGGTCTCATGATGCAAGCAGAGCGTCGCGGAAAGCAGTACCAGTGGCGGCTCCTAATCGACGACGACGATACTGTCGGTGAGATCTACGAAGAGGTGAACGATGGCCTCAGCGAGGGACTCTCGCTCAGCGTCCAGCGCATCAGCGAGCCGGAATGCTGGCTCGAGGAGGGATTCGACTCGGACGTGCTCCCACCGGAACAACAAGCAGCACTCGAAGCCGCAGTCGAGTTCGGCTACTACGAATCACCGCGTCGTAATACAGTCAAAGAGATCTCCGAGAAACTCGGCATCCCCAACTCGACGCTGCAGTACCGCTTGACACGGGCGGAGGCGTGGTTAGCTCGTGAATTCGTCACGGACACACTCGGTACCGAAGTCGAACACCGTGTCGACCCTGACGAACTCGAAGTGAGTGCGTGAACTGCCTCGGGGTCAAATGGTTCGAGACGCAGAGCGTCTCGTCATCACGGAAAGTTTTGATTTCCATACGACCCCGAGGCACTCGCCTTGAACCGCTTGTAGATTCGAACGGAGAATAGTCGTCTCCAATCGCATGGCGTCGTCCGCTTTGTGTCTCACCAGAACCAGTTACGGTGGAACGACTCTGTTGAAACCCTCTGAGCCAGACAGTAAGTGGTGCTGAATATCGAGGGTGAGTTCAGCACGACAATCGAGACATATCAGGAATTGAGAATTCCAACAGATCGGGTGGAACAGTTATCACTCCCGGTTGTGTATGCAAAATCACACACCAAATGCGGAATTCAACCACTATCTTGCTACTATCTGTCCAATATTTGATGCACGCGGTCAGTCGTTCCGAACTTGCTTGCAGAAGGCGAGAAACAAGCGTCCCCAACATGAACGGTCACAGACCAACGAGAACCGAAAGAACGGACTCACCATGATTTACTCCTCAGTCCTTCTCGACATCGACATCGAAGAAGCGAAAGAACTCGTTCAGAAGCGGAACCGTGGCCTCTCTCGCAGGGAGACCGATGGAGAGGTGGTGTACATGAGCCAAGCCGGGCATCGGTTAGGTACACTCACAGAAGCTACACTCCCAAATGGCCGGGTGGGGACACGACTTCGATATCGAAGCTCGATAATCTCACCAACTGAGGCAAACGCAAAGCGACAAGCGAGAGGGATATACGACGCAGTATCGTCTTCGAAGTACAGGTGACATCCTCCCAGAGATTACAATATTCACACCATGGTTGGGTATTGATCTACCGACGTATCCGTAGCCTCCTGTGCAGTCTCTTTCATACGTACACGGCCCCAGTAGTGGTGGCACTATCGGGTTTTAAATAGAGACGCGAGTCGTCCACTATTCTGGGCCGGGCATGTCGGCACGGACCGTCTCTTGGGCGATGGGTTGACGAGACGCCTCGCGTCTCGTTTGTGCACGAGTGCTTTGCACTCGTGAACGCTGTATCCTCTCCCGACCCGCTCCTTGAGGAAGCGAACGTAGCGCCCATTTTCAGTAAAAATAACTCACAAACACAGTACCTCTTCGTACGAGGCGGATGTCGCGAGCGGTGATTCAGTCGGAGGCGACCACCGAGGCAGTCTCCGACGACGACTGCCGACGGTCGAGCAACCAACTGAGAACAGTCAGAGCAAGTCCACCGAGGACGAACAGCGCACCGATCCACGGCGTATCGACGAGGCTGAGGCCGTTACCTCCCTCAGTGACCCAGCCACCGACGTAGGCGCCGACAGCGATGCCGACGTTGAACGCGCCAATGTTGAGTCCGGAGACGACGTTGACCGCTTCGGGGGCGAGACGTTCGGCTTTATTGACGACGTACGTCTGCAGCGGCGGAACGTTCGCGAAGCCGACGACGCCGAGTAAGAACACCGTGACGATACTCCACGTCGGGTCGCTGGCGGTGAACGTAAACGCTGCGAGGACCACTGCTTGTACGGCGAACAGTCCGACGAGCGTCTGGACTGCACCGAAGCGGTCGGAGAGCTTTCCTCCACCGAGATTACCGACGAAGACACCGGCACCGTAGAGGACGAGCAGGGCACTTACTGTCGCAGGCTCGAAGCCGGATATCTCGCGGAGGATTGGTTCCAGATAGGTGAACGCGACGAACGTGCCACCGTATCCGATGGCAGTCATTGCGAGGACGAGGAGGATTTGACCCTCAACGAGCGCCGAAAGCTGGTCCGCAAACGACCCTTGTTCTTTGTTTTCGAGGTCACGCGGGAGGAGAACCCAACTAGAGACGAAGCCGATCAGGCCGAGAAGAACGATAGCCCAGAAGGTCGTTCTCCAACCGAAGCTCTGACCGATATAAGTCCCAAGCGGGACACCGGTCGCCGTTGCGACGGTCAGCCCCGCAAACATGATAGCGACAGCGCTAGATTCGCGTTCTTTTCTGACGATGTCGACGGCGATAGTTGACCCGATGGCGAAGAACACACCGTGGGCGAGCCCCGTCAGGACGCGTGCGAGAACGAGTAGTTCGTACGTGGGGGCGAACGCTGCGACGACGTTCCCCGCGACGAATAGCCCCATCAAGCTCAACAGCAGTTTCCGCCTGCCGACTCGACTCGCCAAGCCAGTAATGACAGGTGCACCGAACGCGACAGCGAGCGCGTACAGGCTCACAAGGAGCCCGGCCGTCGCAACAGTGACGCCGAGGTCGGTGCCGATTGGAGTCAACAGGCCGACGATGATGAACTCGTTCGTCCCGATGGCAAAGGCGCTGATGGTGAGCGCGAGCAGTGCTGCCGGATAGGGGAAGAAGCGCGATACCGGTTCGCCCGCCGATGAGCTGTCACCGGGCGAATCGTCGTGTGCTGGTTCGGATTGGTCGGATTGCACATTTACTTCGATGGGAGGACTCCGATTCATCCCTCGTTCGGAATATCCCAACGAAATTCCCGGTCCCAGAAACGATTAAAACCGAGAGTTGCGCTATTCCAATTGTGCCGATTGTTCGGTATCGACTGGATGGTTATCGGTCGCGTCACCATTCGTAGTGAACAATAGATGTTGGTGACGGTCGGCGCCCACACCGAGGTACAGGAGTGCCGCAGTCCGACTGTTGAAATATTTCAAGCGAACATACAGACTCTACTGCCCCATCTGTAAGAATGCAATGAGCGAACCAACACTCGACATCGACTCGGACAGCACTGCACTACTCGTCCAAGACATGCAGCGAGACAACCTTCATCACGAAGGGGCGAACAAGGACTCCGGTGTCCCTGAACACGCCGACGAACAGAACATCTACGAGCACATTGGGGCGCTGATGGACGCCGCTCGGGAACGAGATATCCCGGTCATCCACATCCACTACATCGCAGAGGAAGACGCCGCTGGACTCGCCCAGAATGCAGCGATTTTCTCGGACATCGCCGCAGACGAAGTCTGCGTTCGCGGATCGTGGGGTGCGCAGCCGATGGACGGGATGGAACCACAGGAGGACGATGTCGTCGTCGAAAAGATGCGCGTGGACGGGTTCCGCGGCACAAACCTCGACAACCTGCTTCGCGGCTTCGACGTCGACAGCTTCGTGCTCACCGGTGTGTTCACGAACTTCTCTATCGAATCGACTGCTCGGTCGGGTGCGGACCTCGGTTACGACGTGACCGTCGTTGAGGACGCAACGGCGAGCTTCTCCGAAGAGTGGCAAAATGCTGCACTCAACTACACGCTCACCCAGATGACCGATATCGAGTCGACAGAAGACGTGCTCGCCGCCCTCACAGAGTAGCGACGCGACAACGCGCTCGAAGAGGCACAGAAGCAATTATCCGCCTCTCGGTCCTCTCTTTACAGATGCGAGAGTACGTCTTCACGATACACTATGAAGAGGGTGCCGACGACCTCATGGATCTCTTCATCGAATGGCCGAGTCTCCACGCAATCGCCATCTCACACGCGTCCGACGAGACGATGTGGCGGTTAGACTACGTGACTGGGAAACCTGAAGCACTCGACGCCTTCGAGGCACTCATCGCCGACATAGCGCACTGTGATGCTGTGATCGGCGACCAGCTGGTCGTCGATCGGGAGTACGAGGTAATTCTCCGAGATCCTCAGGAGTGTGTCGTCTACACGCGCCGGCCAGAACGCGACGATGCCCGGTCTGTCACATCAATCATCAACGAGTACCTCGGCGACGGACATCTCTGTCAGACCGACCGCCGCGGCAACGAGTACGAATGGCGTATCCTTGTCGACGACGAGCGCGCGGTGAGCGACATTTACGACCGCCTCCACGCGGGGGTTCGAGACGGTGTCTCGGTCGAACTGACCAAGATAAGCGACCCGACGTACTGGACAAACAACGTCGTCCGAAGTGGTAGTCTCCCGCCCGAACAGCGTGAAGCCATCGAAGCCGCCGTCGAACTCGGCTATTACGAGAAACCGCGACAGGCAAGTGCCGTCAATGTCGCCGATGAACTCGGAATCTCCCAGTCGACGTATCAGTACCGACTCAACGCAGCTGAGTCATGGCTGGCGAAGCAGTTCGTCGAACATCTCTGAAGTGGAGCTGAAAAGAGAGACAGAAATCTGTATTCTGACAGCGTGTGTCTACGTCGTTACCACGGGGCAAAGTCGGGGTCGACCTGCCGTTCGTTATAGCTGAGTGTGGAAATCTTCGAGAGGTCTTCATCGTCGAGCGTGAGATGTTGACTCTCCCAGTTTGCGCGGATGTGTTCTTTACTGGTGGCCTTGGGAATAGCAGCGATACCGTTTTGTCGAAGCCACGCTAGACTGACCTGAGCCTCGCTAGCCCCATGTTTCTCGGCGATTTCGCCTAGTTCTGGCACGTCGAATACCTTCCCACGAGCGATGGGGGCGTAGGCGACTACAGCGACACCGTTTTTCTCACAGAACTCCCGTAGTTCGGGCTGCTGGAAGAGTGGGTGGAGTTCGACTTGGTTAGCAACGATCGGTGCGTCAGAACGGTCCAGCGCAGTCTCTAACTGCTCGGGGAGGAAGTTACTGACTGCGATGCTATCGACAAGGCCCTCGTCGTACAGTTGATTGAATGCCGGAATAGTCTCGCTTGGCTCGTAGCCACCCGCCGGCCAGTGGACATAGAGTATCTCGATACGGTCAAGCCCGAGCCGGTCGAGGCTCTCTTTAGCGCTCTCGACGACATCGTCCCCTGCGAGATCATCATTCCAGATCTTCGTGGCGACGACGACTTCGTCTCGAGGTACAGACGATGCTTCGATTCCGGCGCCAACGGCGGCTTCGTTGTCGTATACTTGCGCGGTGTCGATATGACGATAACCGACGTCAAGCGCAGTCTTGACGCTTTCAGTGACCTGTTCTCCCTCATTCTTGTATGTCCCGAGACCGAGTGCAGGAAGGTCGTTTGAGACGGTTGGAACGTCCATGGTAGGTTATCGCCGAGAACATAGTTAGACCTGTGTTTGGGATATTTCAACGAGTTGTGTTACAGTCTCAGGGAGAGTCTTGCAATAGAAGGCCGTCAGTGACTGCTGGAGAGACTGCACCTTGGAAGCGTATGCAGTGAGAGACCCAGTCTCAACTTCCACAACCCCCAGAGTGCGGTCCCGAGTGCTCCGACTTTGCGCGTTCCCAGCCAGTCCACGATGAATCCAGACGGAAGCTGCAGCGCGGCGTAGATGTAGAAGAACGAAGGGTGGAGCAAACCTAACTGTGCGCCGGTGGTAGAGAACGTCTCGACTAGCTCTTCCGATAGGACGGCCGTTGCGTTACGGTGGAAGCTAACGATGAGGAACGAAGCCGCAAGCAGTCCCCAGCCGAGCCATCGACGATACGATGGGGTTGTCCAAATCTCGATGATCGTTGGTCGTGCCACCGAACTAACTAGATGGATCCCCGTTTATCGCCCTTCGGCAGAATCGCCTCGTAACGTCAAACAGGTACTTTGGAGGTGTGCGATGAGTTCTCCGTCCGGACCGGTAATATCGCACGTGACGAGCCCCACGGTTCGTCCTGCGTCGATAACCTGCCCCGTCGCAGTAAGTGGCTGCTCCCACACGGGTCGCCGGAACTTGACGTCTAATTCGAGCGTCGTGAACGACTCGTCGTCGGCGAGCGTGCTCCCGTAGGCGACCCCCATCGCCATGTCGCCGATGTCACAGAGAACGCCACCGTGGAGCGTTCCCATCGGATTGGCGTGTTCCGGTCCCGGTTCGAAAGTCACGACTGCTTCGCCGTCGCCAATCGACTCCACCTGAAATCCAAGTAACTCTGCGATCGGTGGATTCGTCTCCAGCGGGGTCGAATCCGAGCCTGCGCCTCCATCCGTTCGGTTCGTGTAGGCTTCGATGGACTCTTGCAACTGTACGTGACCCGTCGCGAGAGCCGCGAGGGTTTCAGCGACCGTCTCGTCCTCGTCTTCCAGGTGCTCGTACACAGCGATGGGTAGTTCGATTTCCAAACTTCGGGTGTCCGTCTCGTTCACGCCACAACGTTCACGGGGGCACCCCGTAGTTCTGAGTTTGCGTATACGCAATATTAAATCCATAAACTGCAAGGAAGCGACCAAGAAGGTTTGTAGGGCCAGATCTATAGTCTGTATATGCGCGAATATATCTTTACAGCCGAGTACGAGCGAGGTGCTGATACACTCATGGATGTGTTTATTTCTCATCCAGATCTCGTCGGCCGTGCCCTGCGGGTTTCCGCCTCAAGTGCGGGGCTCTGGCGAGTCGACCGGTTCGTCGGGCCGGATGATGCGCTGGACAAAGTAGAGCAAGTGATGACGGATCACTCCGTGTGCAACGAGTGCCTCGGTGAGCATCCTGATTGCACTATTGACGGAGAGCACGAGGTGGTCGCAGACGAGAGAGGAGGTCGGTTCATCTACTCGTACTCATCAGGCGGGAGGTACTGCCACTCGGTACCCTTCTTCACTACGCAGACCGTCGGTAATGGGGCACTGTTCGACGCGCGACGGCGCGGGAATGTGTACGAGTGGCGGGTCCTGCTCCCGGGCGATACGATGGGTGGTGAGGTATTCGACCGATTACAGGATGGCCTTCCAGAGGGAGTCGAGTTATCACTCAAACAAGTCGGGTCTCCGTCGGCTTGGTTGAACGCAGAAATCTCGCAGATGGATCTCCCATACGACCACCGCCAAGCCATCGAGGCAGCAGTTGGGTTTGGCTACTACGAGACACCGCGAGAAGCATCGCTGGGGGACGTGGCTGATGAACTTGATCTTCCGAAATCGACGCTTCGGTACCGACTCCGCAGAGCAGAACGGTGGCTGACGAACTCGGTGTTTAGTGAAGCCACGCGCGATACTGTCACTACATAAGTCAGACAGCATCAGGGCTGATCTGTATTGTAACTCATACGGGCTGTTGTTGTCGACGGCCCCCTAATCTGCGACAACCGGATAACCGATTCCATGCATACTGAGCGGTCGATCCAACCTGAGTCCTCTGAATGAAAACTATGTTGCGTTCACATCGTATGCATTGAGATGACCAGTCTCAACTTCTCACAACCTCGGAGGATGGAACTGTTGCGTGCCTTCTCAACGACGGTTTTGAGCTTGAATCAAACTTGATGGCGAATCGTCTGCATTCTGACTTCGTTGCTC
Source organism: Haloferax marisrubri (assembly GCF_001469875.2). Classification (GTDB taxonomy): domain Archaea; phylum Halobacteriota; class Halobacteria; order Halobacteriales; family Haloferacaceae; genus Haloferax; species Haloferax marisrubri. Next base: position 380,507 of record NZ_LOPW02000018.1, read on the forward strand.
CGGAAACGATGGGATCTCAGGTCCAGATATCAGCGGTCATTCTGAGATATGCTACTGGTTCAGTGGAATGCTGAACTCAGGAACTGTGACGTGGAGATTGGGCTGCCCGTGATGCGATTATCCCCCACAGATTTTAAATGTGTGTTTTGCGATTTTTTACACAAATGACTAGATTTGTGATAGTAAACAGGAGCTATCCAAACTGGTCGGAAAACTTGTGTCCAAATGCGATAGACAACCGTTAATTCGAGTGCTAGCGGCTTTTTGATGTGAACAGAACTTGTTCGCCTGTCGCATATATCATTCTAAGATTGAATAGGTTTATATGTTAGATTTAAACATTTATTTTGGAAGACAATACAAATATCGAGTTAATAACCACAACTATAGTTGTGAATGCGTCTATACATCGATTGTTGAATTTGACTCTTATCGTTAGATAGTCCCTATAATTATTGAAATTTTACTATACTATATAATTGTCATATTGTCGAGGCCGAAACCGAGATGGGATATGAACTTACGCCGGCGAGTACCACGGGTAAGAACTCGTACTCACTCTATGTTAGTTCGTCCGAATGATATTGTTACCTATTGATCTAAATAGTGAATCTGGAATCGAAATACTCTCCAATACACTCAGAGCTGAACCGAAGGTATGGTCAATAACAGGTGAGGTGTACCTCGAAGGGGGGGTTCGAGGTAGTAGACTCTCGTACTACCAATCAAATTATATGAGAGAGAACCAACCGGAATGTATGGACCCATCACGGACAGAGGACACTGTCTGTTCACTTGATGACGCTCGAATAATCGGTGCAGATCCGTATTTAGAAACCTACCTCGACCATCCTGAGGACGTTGCTGTCGCAGCCGATGGAACGCTCTATGCAGGTGGAGAAGACGGCCAAATATACCACGTTAATCCGGACACGAACGAAGTTGTCCAGATTGCATCGACTGGGGGGTTCACGCTGTGTCTGACACTGGGGCCAGAAGAGGAGACTCTC
>NZ_LOPW02000018.1:381556-382785 GCF_001469875.2 Haloferax marisrubri
TCGAACCCCCAATTCAACCGAACTACTGTACGCTCGACTCGGACGGTCGTCTTTACTATACTGACTCTGGTGATCGAACAGCGCCCATGCATTCCACGGGAGGTAGCCTTCGAGTAGTTAACACCGGTGGGGAGGATAAGATTCTCAGTGATCGGTTTACCGCGTGGGCAAATGGTCTCGCTTTAAGTCGCGACGGGTCAACGCTATATGTGGCAGAAACCGGCACAGAAGAAATTACAGCAGTTCACTTGACGGACGGGAAAATAACGGGAACGAGCTTCGTTACGAATAACTGTGGTCACGTGGACGGCGTAGCCCTTGACGCCGATGATGATATCTATGTCGCATCGATCGGAGACAATGCAATCTATCGGATCGTCGATGGTGATGTAGAGGTCGTTCTATCCGACCCTGTGGGTCTGGTCATGTGTAATCCGACGAACGTCGCCTTCGGAGGACCGGAGATGCGGACTCTGTACATCGCACAACTCGGTCTCCCTCATGTCGTTGCCGTTGAGGTCGACAAACCAGGACGATATCCAACAGTTCGGCTATAACCACTTTGCGTGGCATGCTGAGCAAGCACTGAGGTACCTTATTACGATATAGGGCTACTGGTGGGTAGACTACTCGACTTTCCGCTGGACGGGGGCGCCTTTGCGCCACTGTTCACAACGATGAATTCGTTAATGCTACAAACCCATTCAACAATAAGGAACAATTCTCAGAACGCAGGGTGAGATTAGAGAAATTGCGCCACCACCATTACAAACGTAGTTCTGTAATACAGATGTAAAATTACATAATGAAAATTGCTGATGATTCTGCGCCATTCAGTGAGACCGAACAGAGCCGAAAGGATTCTCTAACCCTGCAAAGTCGAATCTTCCTCGAGTTACACTCACATCGCGAATCACCGACTCGAAGGTTTCCACGTTCTCTCGCCTGAATGTACCTGTGGCTGCTCAGGAGCGTCGGTGGTTCTTCCGATACTAGACTCCTCAATGAGTGTGAAAGAGTAACTCTGTCTTACGACTCGCGTTTTGTAATATTGTATTTGGAACCACTACTGCTCAATGGTTTTATCAGTCCGCTGTAAAACGAATACCTCCTAGTGGCTGTGGTCACGAATACAACATTACGAATAGCTCATGTTGACTTCGATGATGTCTGCATTCTGCCGGAGTAACTCGGGTATTTCCTCGTGGAAGACCTCTCCTTGAATTCGA
>NZ_LOPW02000018.1:382795-383247 GCF_001469875.2 Haloferax marisrubri
GCACTCACATCGCGAATCACCGACTCGAAAGTTTCCACGTTCTCTCGCCTGAATGTACCTGTGACTGCTCAGGAGCGTCGGTGGTTCTTCCGATACTAGTCTCCTCAATGAGTGTGAAAGAGTAACTCTGTCTTACGACTCGTGTTTTGTAATATTGTATTTGGATCCACTACTGCTCAATGGTTTTATCAGTCCGCTGTAAAACGAATACCTCCTATTGGCTGTGGTCACGAATACAGCATTACGAATAGCTGATGTTGACTTCGATGATGTCTGCATTCTGCCGGAGTAACTCGGGTATTTCCTCGTGGAAGACCTCTCCTTGAATTCGACTCGTCGGACCCGTTATTCCAACCGTACCGAGAATCTCTTTGGTTTCGCGGTGTCGGATAGGTGTCGCGATGCCGCGCATCCCAACCAAGCGCTCCCCGTCGTCGAGTGCGTACCCGCGA
>NZ_LOPW02000018.1:383257-408754 GCF_001469875.2 Haloferax marisrubri
CTCGACACGGCTGTCTACTTCGGCTAGTGTCGCTCCATCTAACTCTACGACGATCTCGAGAATGGTGAGCGTCTTGTCGACTGCTTTTATTCGAGGCCGGTCTGCGTTCGTCATTACAAAAACCTATTCTTGTATCACATAATAAGTTATGGGTAATACTGTCAACCAAACGAAAACAGAATTTGAGAGAGGTGTGCTAACGGTCACCCTCATATTTTATATATTCGAACATGGAAATCGGAACGAAATGAAGAGTGCACTCGAAGACGTGAAGATAGCCGATTTCACACAAATGATGCAGGGTCCCTGGGCAACCCAAAAGCTAGCCGAGATGGGGGCTGACGTCATCAAAATCGAACGCATCGGCGGCGAGTGGGAACGGGCGCTCGAGGCTGGCGGCGAACTGTACGAGGGAACCTCCCCGTTCTTCCTTGCGATGAACCGGAATAAACGGAGCATCACGCTCGATCTGAAGTCCGAAGAGGGCAGAGAGGTCGCACTCGATATCATCCGTGAGTCAGACGTCCTCGTCGAGAACTTCCGCCCCGGCGTGATGGAGAAATTCGGGCTCGGATATGATGACGTATGTGAAGCCAACCCAGAGATCATCTACGTCTCGGGATCCGGCTTTGGGAGCAGTGGCCCGTACGTTGACCGTCCTGGGCAAGACCTCTTGCTCCAAGCGATGACCGGACTCGCAAACCAGACGGGGCGGAGAGACGACCCACCGACACCCGCAGGCTCTGCTGTTGTTGACGAGCATTCTTCGATGCTCATCGCGTTCAGTATTCTGGTCGCACTGTACCACAAACAGCGGACGGGAGAAGGACAACGAGCCGAGGTCAACCTCATGAACTCGGCTATCGATTTCCAGTGTCAAGAAATAACCGCTGCTCTGTCTATGGACATGGAAGTCGACCGCAGCGAAGCAGGAATTTCATCCCCGTTTAACAGTGGACCGTACGGCATCTATGAGACTGCAGATGGTCACGTTGCGATTGCTATGGCACCAGTGGACGTTCTCGCGGACACACTGGGACTCGAAGAATTGCAGCAGTACGACGGTACGGAGTTCGAAGACCGCGATGAGATTAAACGCGTTCTCGAAGCGTACACCAGAGAGTGCGAGACAGAATCACTATTGACTCGACTGTTAGACGCCGATGTCTGGGCGAGCAAAGTGAACGACTTCCACGAGATGGCCGAGGACCCGCAGGTCCAGCACAACGACATGGTCCGGACATTCGAACATCCGGAAGTGGGCGAGTACACGACGACCGGTATTCCAGTGACGTTGTCCGAGACGCCGGGCGAAATCACGAGTCAACCTCCCATGCCCGGCGAACATACTGACGAAGTTCTCGGTGAACTCGATTACTCGGACGAGCAGATTCGAAAACTCCACGAGAACGAAGTTGTCTCGCGAACAGACTAACCGGACGTAGACATCTGGAAATGGAGCCGCGAGTTGACAATACCACGAAACGTCTATTTTCATCTCATACTGTTCCGTAGTCCTTAACCGCGGGAGAAGTGACGGAGAACCGAGTTACCGGTCCGAGAGCAGCGACCAGAGTGTGTACGCTACGTAGTAGTCCGTCCAGACGAGACCGTTGTCGGTAACGTACTCGCCAGGCTTGTTGAAACAGCCGTGACGAACCATCCCACGACGCTCGTCGTCCTCGTCTGTCACGAGGTACGACTCAAGAAGGGAATCGAGGATTTCCGCCCCCGTACCGCGGAGGTTCTCACACTCGGGGACGTCCGGCAGCCGACAGAGACCGTACGCGGCGAGAGCCGCTGCACTGGTGTCTCTGGGTTCCGTCTCGGCATCGAGTTCTATGTCCCACGTCGCGACGAGGTCTTCTGGAGCGTGTTCGGTGTAGTAGTTGGTCGTAGCCACGAGCGCATTTAGATAGCGCTCCGCTCCCGTTTCGGTGTATGCACGGGCGAGACCTGCGATGTTCCACCCCTGGCCACGACCCCAACAGGTTTGGTCACTCGCAGCCAACTCGTTGTACTGTCTCCCGAGTGACCCGTCTGACTCATCGAACATCGCGTGGTGCCAGGTGCTCCCGTCGTCTTTGATGTACCAGTCGAGGTGTCGGTCTGCGTGCGAGATTGCTACGTCGCGAAACACTGGGTCTCCGGTTTCCTCGAAGGCCCGCCAGAGAACTGGTAGTGCCGTATAGACATTATCTACGGCCCCGATGTAGAGCCCAGACGGTTCGTCTTCCGTTTCCGCACCTCGGAAGTTGTCTGGACCGCGAATCTGAAAGTCACCGAGCGGTATCTGTCGTGCCTGTTCGTTGTAGTTTGCAACCATAGCGTCTGCACCCGCAAGTCCGAGACCAAAGAGGTCACGTCGACCAGTTGTATCGTAGCCCCTAAATCCGGCGTACAGAAGATTCATTCCACGGAACATCGTCGTCTCGGGGAGTTCTCCGACCAACGTATCAGTGTACTCGTCCGCCGCTGAATTGAACCGGTCGGCCTGTGCGTCGTTGTCTGTCACGTCGGCCGCGAGCCGTAGAAGCCCAATCCAGTGACCGCCACACCAGTCGCCGTCCGGTGTCGTTTCCCACTCACCTGTCTCCGGGTCGGCGAAGTAAGGAAACTCGGGTTCGACGTCGTTGAGTGTAGTTCCGATACGATGTACGATTGCGTCCAGTCCGTTCGCTAGTCGCTGTTGTGAGGGAAGCGTGCCCATAGTCTGACGATTACGGACGATATGATAAATTTAGCTGTTACCACTTCTCGGACAGATCGGTGAACGAGGGCCGAGGAGCGTTGTCCCCTAGGAGCTCTGAGGGTGTCGAGACATCGAGCGTTAGCCACGTCGAGAGCGTCTCTTTGGAGCCAAGTCTCAGGAGCGTCCCGGACCCACCTTCTCCCTGTGACTCCGGGACGTTCCCTGCCGGCCACCTAGTGTCAGGTTCGAGGCCGAGGTCATACTCACGGCCGAAGAACTTCGACCGGTGAGCGGTCGTTCGACGACCGAGAGTTCGCCGACATAGAATGATTCTCGGTACGGCCAGGGGGAGGATTCATTATCCCGTAGATTGTCCCCGTTTGGTATGGAGTCAACCGGCATCGAGAGAGCAGCACTCAATCGCAGCTTAGACGCCCTGATACAGCAGGTCGTGGACACACATGGTATGACCGGAAACGCATTTCCCAACTTCGTCGAACCCAACTCGGGAGACTGGGTGACGACGCTGGACGGCGACTGGTGTGGCGGACACTGGGTCGGCCTCCTTCGTATGTCTGCGGCCCCTGCGGAGTCGGAAGAGACAATGTACCAGCTCCGGGACACCGTCACCGACAACGGGTTGATCTGGACGAACTACTACGTCTCGAAGACCGTTACGGGGTTGCTCGAAGCATGAACGTTGGATACTCCTTACCGACCCCAAATTCCGGTGCAGACGACCCGTGGGCCGGGTTCGAGTGGCGACTGGACGAGATTTACAACATTGCACAGGTCGCACTGTCGAACGGGGACGCGGGCGAGACCGCCTTACGGCACGTCACGGTTGACGACGACAGCGTCGAGCTCACGTACGGTGAACTCCGAGACGCCGTGAGTACAATGGCAGCGATGCTCGACTCGCAAGGCATCGGCCGCAATGATGTCGTCGGGGTCTGTCTCCCGCAGTCTCCCGAGTTGCTGATAACACAGCTGGCGACGTTCAGCCTCGGCAGTATCGTTGTCCCCCTTTCGATGTTGCTGGGGGACGACTCGCTCGCGTACTCACTGTCCCAGAGCGAAGCTAACCTGCTCGTCGTCGACAATCGACGCCACCAGGACCTCGAGGTAGCGCTCGAAGACGTCGAGGTGACTCCGGTCACGACGAGCGGTTACGATGAGTCCGTGCTCGGCGGACTCGCAGAAATAGTGGACAGCAACAGGCGAGTCGGCGCGGTGGAAACCGCCCCGGACGACCCCGCGTTGATCATGTACACTTCCGGAACAACGGGGAAACCGAAAGGGGTCGTACAGGGCCACCAGTACTTAGCCGGCTCACTCTCTGGCTACCAAGCTTGGTTCGAACGCTTCGGCGACGAACCCGGACGTGGCGTCCGTGCCTGGACGCCGTCCGAATGGGCCTGGGCAGGAGCCCTATTCGACGTGGTCTTTCCGACGCTCGCCCTTGGCGGCACAGTCACCTCTCGCGAGCGCCGGAGCGGGTTCGACGCCGACCGCTCGCTCGCACTTGTCGCGAATCAGGGCGTTACCCACGCGTTTCTTCCGCCGACGGCGCTTTCGCGTATCATGAGCGAGGGGAGTATCGACGAACACGACCTGTCGGCGTTCTCGGTCGTCATGTGTGGCGGCGAGAAGCTCCCGGGATCCGTTTTCAGCTGGGCCGAAGAGCGACTCGAAGTCACAGTCAACGAGGCCTATGGCCAGACCGAGGCGAACGCGCTCATCGGCAATTGTCGAGCTGCCCACACTGCGAAACGGGGTTCGATGGGCAAGGCTTACCCCGGTCACGACGTCTTGGTCGTCGACGAGTCGGGAGAAGAGGTTCCCCACGGAGAGATCGGAGAGGTCGCTGTCAGGTGTCCGGATCCCGTCGTCTTCTTGGGCTACCACAACGACGAGACGGCGACGCGGGAGAAATTTGACGGGAACTTATTCCTCACAGGCGATCTCGCCGTCCAAGACGAAGACGGCTACCTTTGGCACCAAGGCCGCAAAGACGAACTCATTCTCACCTCAGGATATCGGGTTAGCCCGCTGGAAGTCGAGAGCGTCATCGAAGCGGACGAGAACGTGGCCGACGTCGTCGTTGGTGGTGTCCCGGACGAAAAACGTGGTCAGATCGTGAAGGCGTACGTCGTTCCGGCCAACGTTGATTCTGGCGAAGATCAGTGGACGGAATCACTGAAAGAGACCGTCCGCGAGGAACTCGGGGCCCACAAGGTTCCGCGCGAGACACAGGTGATAGACGAGATCCCGCAGACTCGGTCCGGAAAGGCTGATCGGACGTCGCTCTTTGAGGGGTGATTGCTCGCCGAAAGTATTCCCCTACCCGGGTTTGTCCTGCCCGTTATCTTTCCGCGTCGAATGTGACGGATGTTAATCTCGATTTCGTTGGCTGCGCTGGATATCAGGTCGGTGAAATTCGATTCCAATCGCTACTCAATTAGCCGGTTCTCTGAGCCGGTGATACTGATTGCGCCGTGGACGCCATAATCAATGTTTCTGACGGGGGGCGACCGCGTTGACGCCCTGCAAGGACTCTACGAATTTGAACGCGGTTCCGTCCTTGCGGACCTCTGTGAGTTCCGTCAGGACGTCATCCTGACCTGAGATAGTATTTGGTGTCGTCTTTCTATTGGTCGCCTCAAGACCAAATATCGTTAACGTGTTCCTTGGGAGTGAACGCGGGTATCGCTTTCCCGGTCGCACCTTAGAGGTACACACCTATGACGTCAGAACTCGATGACGCACCAGACCCGCTCGCCCGTCTCCTCAGCCAGAACGTTGGCTTTGTCTTTGGTTGCCTGGAACAAGTAGTGATAGTTGCGAACCGTAATACCGAAATTCAAAGACCGAAGCTTGAGGGGTTAATTTCGGACCTCGCGTCTGGTTAACCCCATTTCGACGAGTGATTTGAGGTGGCTGTGGACTGTGCTACTGGCTATGTCGAGTTCGTCCACGATTTCCCTCACGCTGTGAATGTCCTCCTTGCGGAACACGCGAAGGATCGAGACGGGTTTCAGGTCTGACTCGAACTTGTTTGCCCCGGAATCGTCGTTCACTGTTTGGCCCCTCGGTCTCTGGAGTATAACGCGTCAGCGATGCATTAGTGCGGTTTGTTTGGCCGAATTCCACAGATATCTTCATGTCTATGCTGACTCGTGTTGTTCGTCGGGACCTCTGACCAGACGCAAACTGATAAGTATGCCATACAACGATTTCTCAACGATGCCGGAATTTACCCACGTCAAAGTCGAAACGGACGACGACATCGGAACAATCAGAATCGACCGGCCCGACCAACTGAACGCGCTTAATACGAACGTCGTGGACGAATTATACGATGCCTTCGCACACCTGGAGGAAGCGGGGGTCGTAGTCGTGTTACTGCGAACGACCGGCGATAGGGCGTTCGTCGCCGGCGCAGACCTGAAAGAGATCACTGAGTTTTCGAACCGGGAATTCCTCGAGTTCCAGAAGAACAGTCGGGAAACCAACGACTACATCGCGGAGCACCCCGCGCAGGTGATTGCCGTAGTCGACGGACTCGCCTACGGAGGGGGGTTCGAACTCGCGCTGGCGGCTGATATGATAGTCAGCGAAGAGAGCGCGACCTTTGCCGTTCCAGAGGTTAAACTCGGGCTCATCCCGGGCGGCGGCGCTACCCAACGTCTCCCGCGTATCATCGGGACGAACAAGGCAAAAGAGCTGCTCGCGACCGGCGAGACGATTTCCGCTGATGAGGCGAAATCGCTCGGATTAGTCAATCGACTTGCTGAAGACGGCTCCGGCCTGGACGCCGCTCGTGGTCTCGCAGAGACGATCGCAGACAGGCCACCTCTCGCGGTGCAAGAGGTCAAGCGAGTCGTTGACGGCGGCGTCGAATCGTCCCTCGAGACTGGACTCTCCTACGAACAAGAGGTCACATACCAGCTGTTCGACTCCGACGACGTGACGGAAGGCATCCAGGCATTTCTGGAAGACCGTGATCCAGAATTCACCGGTTCTTGATTATTCAGAAACGATCGTCGAATACGTCTGACGATCGGATTTTTCCGGGTGAATTGATTTGTATCTCGTGAGAATTGTCAAGGTCGATAATTATATTAGTAGTGGATTAATCTGTATTGCCGTAGGTATGACTCATAATACCAATCAGGGCAGTGCCAGTAACGATGTTACCGGACGAACGTCAGCTCGCCGCCCGTTCTTGAAGACGGTCGGTGGTGGAATCCTTGCAACGACCCTCGCTGGATGTCTAGGTGACGGTGGAAGCACTGAGCCAGCCAGTGGAGACGGCGGGGAATCGGAAGAAGTGAGTATGACTATCGCCAGTGCTTTCTCCGAGGATCACGTACTGATCGCGGGTGCAGCACAGAAGTTCAAAGAGATCGTCGAAGAGGAGTCGGGTGGGAAGTTCACCGTGCAAATCTCACCCGGGGGCGCGTACGGTGCTGAAGACGAGATCAGTGAGCTGACCGCCGAAGGCGGCATCGAAGCACACAGTGGTGGGACCTTCCCCTTCCTGCAGTACGCCCCGAAGTACTTCTTCTTCGCGAACCCGTTCGTGATGAAGGACTTCGATCACATCCTGCGACTGCACGAGAGCGACCTGATGGAGGAAGGATACAGCAAAATCGTCGAAAACGGTAACCAGCGACCGGTCGGGAATATGGTCTATCGGGGTGCACGGCACCTGTGTACCAAAGAGAAGACCGGAGCGGTGAATACCCCCGAGGACATTGAAGGACTCACGCTACGCGTGGCCGAGATTCCACCGTGGGTGCAGGTTTTCTCCGAGATCGGGTTTGACACGGCCGCCATCACTTGGACAGAGGTGTATAGCGCGCTCCAAACCGGTACGGCCGATTCCGTCGAAGCGCCTCCGGGCGCGCTCAACTCGGCGCAGCTCTACGAAGTGTTCGCGCACCTCAACATTACTTCACACCAGATTACCACCGGGAACATCTACTTCAACGAGGACTTCTACCAGGGGCTCGACAAGACGTATCAGGATCTGGTCCAACAAGCCAGTGCCAAAGCGACGGATCACGCAAGTCAGATGGCCAAGGAGCAAGAGCAGAGCTACATTGATACGTTCAAGAGCGAGTACAATATCGCAGTGAACAAGAGCGCAGACAGAGCGGCCTTCACGAGCGCCGCAGAACCCGCTATCAAGAAGCTATTCGACGAGAAATGGGCCCACACCTGGGAAGACGTACAAAACGTCTAATTCAGTTAAATAAAACACAACATCTATGGACATCGATCAATCAATCAACTTAGAGGTTGAGAACACCCTCGACGCGGCATTTCTTTACTTAGCGACCGGACTGTTCGGACTGACAGTCGTGTTGACGACTGCTCAGGTACTCGTGAGACAAATACCGATACTGTCATTCATCAATATAAACTGGTCAGTTCCCGTCGCCCGGTTTACGTTGATTATCATGACGTTCATCGGCGGCGCGGTTGTCACCCGTAACCAGGAGCACATTTCGATTGATATGATCTTGGACTGGGTTGGTAACTACTATCCCCGGTTTCGGGTCGTGGTAGCGACTATTGCGGACGCAATCGTGATCGGGTTCCTCACTATTGCGTTGTACGGCGCCTACCTGAGTACAGTCAGCAACTGGACGACATCGGTCGGTGCCGTTCAAGGCATCACGTCCGGTCATTTGTACCTCGGAATCGGTGTGGGGCTCGCAGGGATGCTCATTTACGAAGTTCAACATTTCGTCAATATGATCCGTGCACTGCTGGATGGAAGCGCACGTACAGAGCTATTCGAAAAGGACGAGGTGGTCGACGATGTCTGAGCTTCTCATCGTCGGGGGACTGTTCCTCGGGATACTGCTTCTCCTGTATGCGATAGGCGTCCCCGTCGCGGTGGCTATGGGCGTCAGCGTCGTTGTCATGTGGGTGTCTCCTTATGGCAACGGAATCGATTTCACGCTCATCAGTAATCAGCTGTTCTACGGCGTGAACAGTTATCCGCTACTGGCAGTCCCGTTCTACGTGTTGCTCGGGAGGTTGATGAACCGGATCGGCATGACCGAGCGGATCTTCGACTTCGCTGGTTCGATCGTCGGCCACTACCGGGGCGGGATAGCTCAGGTCAACATCGTCGCGAGTATGATCTTCTCCGGAATGTCTGGACTCGCGACGGCCGATGCCGCCGGACTCGGTCGTATCGAGTACGCCGCAATGCGCGAAAACGGATACGACAAGAAGACGGCCCTGGGCGTGACAGGGTCCTCGGCACTCATCGGCCCGCTTATCCCTCCGAGCGTAGCGATAATCATCTACGGTGTGCTGGCCGACGAATCCATCGGAAAGCTGTTCATGGGGGGTTTTCTACCTGGCATCATAATGGGTCTCGCTCTGATGGTGTTCGTCGTCGTCCTCAGCTACCACTACGGGTTCGAACCGGATTCAGAGTTCGAGGCGAGTCGCGTCTGGGAGACTTTCAAGCACTCTATCTTTGCCCTATTGACGCCGGTAATCATCATCGGCGGTCTCTTGAGCGGTCAGTTCACTGCGACCGAAGCCGGTGCCATTGGGGTCGTGTTCATCGTACTCGTCGGTTCGCTCGTGTATCGAAATCTGTCGGCGAACGATATCGTTCAGGAGATGAAAAATAGTATGATAGAGACGTGTGCGCTCACGTTTATCATCGCCGTAGCTTCGCTCTACGGGCTTGTTGCGCTCCAACTCCAGCTTCCACGACTCCTCGTCGACGGGTTCGCTGGCGTCTCATCGGACCCGACGATGCTCCTGTTGTCGTTGACCCTCCTCTTCCTCGTCGTCGGAACGTTCATGGACACGATCGCAGCGATGACTGTGCTGGTACCGATTATAATGCCGCTCATCACGCTGACGAACATCGACCCGATCCATTTCGGCGTCGTTATGTTGTTAGCGCTCCTCCTCGGCCTGTTGACGCCACCGTTTGGAATCATCCTCTTCGTACTCGAGAAGGTTACTGACGCAAGTCTGGAGGAAGTCATGAAGGGCGTCCTGCCCTACTACATTCCGGTAGTCACAGTCCTCTTGCTGTGCATCTTCTTCCCAGACCTAGTGACGTACATCCCGCGCGAGTTGATTGGCTGAGCGGCTCACCAGAGCCGCTGTACAGCGTCGGCTTCGACCGTTAGCACTAGTGGGTGAAGCTGGAAACTGCCGATGATCTATGCCGAAGATTTTCCACTTCACGAGCAAAGCGGTCCAGTTAGTAAAAATATTGTTGGTGAACGAGGCGAAGTCGCCGAGTATGTGGTGATATCGCTGCTCAGTCTGCGGGTTTTCCTGGAGAGAGCAATCAATCTGCTGAGAGAGATGTCACAAATACTCGGAGAGATTGACCTCTAAGCGGCCGATCTCCTTGACTACTCCATGCTAGTCAGGTAGTTTTGACAGAATCAAGACTGCACTCTGATGAATGATTCTGAGCCTAGAGGCGAAGTTGCACGACATCTCAGGTCACGCCACCATCGACGCGACGTTCTTTGACCACGCAAGCACTACTGCCGCCGAACGAATTCCGGGGTCAGACGGTCAAAACAACCGAGTTTGTGTATAAAGAAAGTCAAGCTATTCTGTAGTTCACTGTACGACCGAGAAATGCCACGACACACAGGTCGGCTGGCGAGATGCGGACAAAGGCTACGATAGGATGAATTCACGCAAAAACCTCCGAGAAGAGAGTGTGAAACCGGACTTGAGCACGACAGTTCGTTCACCCGAATCGTCGATGCGGTCGATATTCAGAACGGGATGGGGTTCAGCCTCGATTTAGAGACGTTCTATTTCATCAAATTTAAACAGCATCTGATATACGAGTTCGACTAGCAAAAAGATACAGGAGCTATATCGAACTCCTCTATTTTGGTCCAAACAGCGGATGAAGACGGTGTCACCGACGGGTTGACTGTAGACACAGGTTGAGGGATATCTGGTCTGCTCGGTACGTCGGAAACACGCTCGTTCGGTATTCATCAGACGGTGTAGTGAAGAAGCGAATCGAGGTCTCGGTCAAAAAGGTATCCAGCAAGACTTGCGAGTACGAGGATGATCGCTGTTTCGGTACGCGACGAACAGTTCAGGACGGCTCGAGTTCCGTTTTCGAACCAGACTTGACGAGTAACGGCTATTTGGAACGAGCAGATTCGACTGCCGAAACGAATTTTTCAGCCTGAGACCGGACACCGTCCATCTCATCGTTCTCGATTGCCTCGTGATTGACGAGCGCCGAGCCAGCGCCGACGGCGACCGCACCCGCGTCAAAGTATGAGTCGACGTTGTCGGCAGATACGCCGCCAGTCGCCATGATTGGAACCTCTCCTAGTGGCCCTCGCAAAGCACTCATGTGACTCGGTCCGACGGTCGCTGCCGGGAACATTTTGAGGATATCCGCGCCGGCGTTCATCGCTTTGACAACCTCAGTTGGTGTCATGACGCCCGGGATGGCGACGACATCTTTGTCGTTACAAACATCAATGACCTCTGCGTTGAAATTTGGTGCGACTACGAATGACGCACCGGCATCGATAGCTGTATGAGCAGTTGCTGCATCCATTACAGTTCCCGCGCCAACGACGGCATCCGTTTCACGTAGTTCTTTTTCAACTACAGATATCATTGCTGCAAAGTCCGAGTTGTCAGCTGTAATCTCAAGTGCAGTGACGCCGCCTTCGTAGATCGCCGTCGTGACGTCGACAATTTTTTGTTCTGAGATACCTCGGAGTACTGAGACGATACCGCTATCTATGAGCTGTTGCTGTACGGATTGCTTTCGACCCATAATCAAGTATTCGAGAGTTGTTGTAAAAAGATGTACTGCCGCACACGTAGCATTGTCGTGAATTGCTGCAATAATAAAAGTGTCCACGGACCTCACGACGCGCTTCCCGAGGGGAGGATGTTGCGGTCGAGACCGCTTCAGTGAACGTCGAGGCGGGTTCGCACTCAATGCGGTTCCTGTACGTGCCATCGACAAGCGGAGAGGGGACGGCGGTGTTCGCGACGAACCTCCGAATCGGACCGGAGGAAGCCGAGACGTTCTGTCGGCGGTACAGCCGCCGCTGGCAGATCGAAAACGAGTACAAGTCCATCAAGCACGACTTCCTCGCAAAGACGTCCTCGAAGGACTACCGTGTACGGCTGTTCTACTTCGTGTTCGCAGTGTTGCTCTACAATATCTGGCGACTCACTGACTTCTTGCTGAAAGCTGGCGTCGACGGTGAGATGGAGTACGCGCCCGTGTTGACCGCGGGTGAGTGTGTCGAGATCGTCGTCTCGGCGTTAATTCCGCCCGATTAACCGACTGTGCCCTCGCTGAGTCCTCCTCTCTGGAGTGGCGACGCTGCTCGCCAGCCCCAGAATCAGCGAAAATTCTCACGCTCGCCCAATAGTTACGTCCGAGAGCGTTCGCAATCGACTTTTGATTGGTGAACAGCACCACGAGTCAACGAATATTCGACCCAAAACCAGCCTATCCTCCGAAACTGTGAACTCGATTTGCTCCAGACTTTATATAGCGACATACAATTTATAACAATGTCGTCATCTCAATTCACCATTCTACTAATTGCAGTTGTGTATGGCCCACCCCCGCATAAGCCAAAGTATTAACTAGATTGAAGATTGTCGTAGACTAATGAAAATCTCAGATTCAGAATCACCCCAACACGGAGCGAGCGGGTTACTCCCCAGTGAGAACGCGTGAATCAGCCGTCTGACTCACAGGGTTCGAGCGGCGAAGAGGGAGATTCAGAGAACGAGACGAGAGAGCGGCGCTACAAATGGTCACAAATGAGCCTCGACGAACTCGTCGACGTCTACTGGCAAGACATCGCACCGAAGCGATATCGCGATGGATTCGACGAGGACCGAGACGTCCCGACGTACGAATGGCTCACCGAACACGGATACAGTGGCATCGCGTACGCGCTGCGCGAGCACCACGACCTCACACCCAAGCAATTCTTCGTCGATGTCGTCGGTCTCGAAGACGAGAGTTCTGATGAGTGGGAATGGGACGTCAACCACGAGAATACTGTTAACGCTCTAGAAGTGTACCTCAACTCGATACAAACTCGTGGTGGACGGGCAGAGAGTACTGTCGAGACACACCGGACGCGACTGGCGAAGTGGGTTCGGACCTATCGAGAACTGCACGAGACAGATGCATTGCTCGAACCACTATCTGAATTAGACCAGCAACCACGAGAAATCGAACGCTGTCTCGCTGTCCTCGACGTCTTCGATGAGGAACTCTCGACTGATCGGTCGAAACTCGAATACCTGCACGTGGCGAGAGCGTGGTACGCCTTCGTGAAACGCCGGAAGTACGCAAAGTATAATCCACTCTTGGAGGCTGGCGAAGAGTTCGGTTGGGAGGCCAGTGAACCGGACCCACAGGTGTTGTCAGCGACGCAGGTCCATCGGATCTACAGTGAGGTGGATTCGCCTGAAGCTGAGTTGCTCGTCGTTGCGCTCGCTGGCTGGGGGTTACGACCCTCCGAGGTTGCCGCGTTGCACGTCGACCAAGTGGTCTTGGACGCAGAGGACCAGCACTTGTCGTTCGGTGATGGAGAGCGCAAGAACGGTCCCGGTGAGGTGACACTGTTGTATGGCGTGGACGTCGTCGCTGATCGGATTGATTCGCTTTCCGACCGTGAGAACTGGAACGGGTATCTGTTCCCATCTCGGTCGTCGTCGACGGGCCACGTGTCAGTTAGTACGATACGTCGTCGATTCAAACAGCTTGCTGACACTGTCGACGTGGTTGTCGATGGAGATACACCCACGCCAAAGATGGGGCGACGGTTCTGGTACTCGGCATATCGGGAAGCTGTTGGGGGAAGTTCTTGAGGGACTGGAGGGAGTTGCTGAAGACCAGGGGAGTTCGTCAACGGAGGTCGTGCTTCGGAACTATCTGTCGAGGGAGCAAGAGCGGAAGGCTCGGCGAAGGAGGAGGTCTGAGAAATTAGAAGCAGCATTTGAATCTTGAGCCCACTCCTCCCTTCCTAAGAAAGACCAAATTCGATGTTGATACCGTCAGAAGGTCGTAATCTATGGGTTCGACTGACCGAGAGAGTCTGCTAAACCCACGCTAGTTGAGGCGAAATTATGCACGCTGAGAATAAATTGTATATTGCGATACACATTTCCGGGCGTTCCGTTGGGTCGATAGGCCGGTTTGTTTAAATCATTCTGAGGAGGCTCGAATTCCTGAATTGGGTGTTCCGACGACACGTTTTTGAAACCCACATGAGTCTGATAGTCCGTGTCAATTACACGAGCGAAGTCTATCGATTCTCTCTACGAGGAATGCAAGGATTTCGACCTTGTGCTCGTGCCGGACGCTCCGATGGCAAGCGCCCTGAACCGACGTCTTGACCAACCCCACTTCGGACCCTTCGCGATCACCCCACGTCGCCTGGCGGCCCGACGACGAGAGCAAGCTGAGGATCGACTCGCGTTTCTCGAAATTATCGAGACGACCGACCTCAACTGGAAGGAGACGTCCTATGCGGTCGGGAACATCCTCCAGTGTTGGGAGTACCAGGGGACGGCTGAGGCTGTTCTCGACTACGAACAGTTCGCGACGACGGCAACGCACACCGCTGTCGACTGCATCGCCGATATGGACACGACGTCCACGCGCCTCACCGAGTACAACATCGACGCCGACACGTCGATCGCCGTCGTCGGATTCAAGCAGCTCACCGAACTCGAACGCTCGATCCTTCCTCCAGACTACGAGACGATCGCCCCATTCACTGAGGAGTCGTTCGACTACCCACCCTTCCGAATTCTCGACTCGCCGGCCGCAATCGTCGACGTCGTCCTCGATACAGTTACCCCCGAAAACGCCGGAGACGTGGCTGTCGTTCTCGATGCAGCCAGTCAGTACTCATCGCTCATCGAGTCGGCGCTGGAAGCCGCAGACATTCCATACTACGGTGGGCCGGGGTTCACCGATGATGCCCGTCACCGAGCATTCCTGCAGCTGCTTCGAAGTGCGCACGCTGGTCGAGATACGCGGGTTGGCGACGTTCGACCACTCCTCACCCAGCTCGGGATGCCCATCGATATCGAGCACGACGAGAAGCGTCTCTTCGACCTCAACCGCCCGGAAGTGGACTGGCTCCACGAGTTCCGTGATGAGATTCGCTCCAGCACGTTCGAGGAAGCCATCGGCGCATACGAGGACGTCACAGACACCACCATCGACTCCTTCAGAGACGAACTCTCAACCCTCGGTATCCTTGACGACGTCGTCACCGAACAGGCAGTCGACCGGCTCGAATTCTATCTGCAGTCGTATGAGGTTCCCGTTGAGCGTGAAAACGAAGGTGTCCTGCTGGCCGATGCGAAATCGGCCGCTCACGTCGACCGCGCCGTCGTGTTCTACCTCGGCATCGACGAAGGGTGGACGCATTCGTCGCCTCGTCGCCCGTGGGTCGACCGGGATCAAGAGTTCGAGCGGAACATCCGCCAGTTCCAACTCCTCCTGCAGAACGGTGTCGACCAGTACTACCTCGTGCAGGACACCGCCGGTGGGACGCCAGTCACCCCGTGTCTGTACTTCGAGGAACTGTTCGACGAGGAGTTCGACCGATTCAGTGACCTAGACTCACTACAGCACTCACGAGCATTTCGACCAACGCAGGACGGGTTTGAAAGAGAAGCCCTCGACGTCCTTCCTGAGGAGGTCACCGCACTGAGCCAGTCGAGTCTGAATACCTACGTCAACTCCCCCCGCGATTACTTCTTCAGTCGACTCGTCGACAACCCGGACAAGGAGCACTTCAGAGAAGGGAACCTGTTCCACGACTTCGCAGAGTTCTACGTCTCACATCCGGACGTCATCACGACGGACACGCTCGACGAGGTCTCAGCAGTCATTCTCGACGAGGTTGACCCGTTCCTCCGCGGCGTCGATCGGGAGGTTCGACTCACGAAATACCGCGTCGGGCTCCAGACCATCGTCGAGTTCCTCGATGCAAACCCACCTCAGGGCGATGGCGTGACGACACCGGACAGTGGCTGGGGAGAGAATTTCTTCGCGGAGTATTACGACCGCCCCATCGATGCATCGCACACTGAACGCTGGTTCGAAAACACCGACCTCGGATTGAAGGGGAAAATCGACCTCGTTCACAGCCCAGCCCGACTCCTCGACTACAAGAGTGGTGCAAAGAAGTCGGCATACTCCATCGTCAAGCACTCGGCGCTCGACCCACCGAGCGACAAACCGAACTTCCAGGCATTGCTGTATCTCGCTCACCAGCGCACTGAGCGCCCGGATGAGGAACTCCGATTCACGTTCTTCCACTTCCTCGAAACGCTCGACGATGTGGTGACTGGGGATGGGTCTCTCGACGATTGCCTCACGACGGTCACCTACTACCCGGCCACTTACGAGGAATATATCGCGAGTCCAGCTGTCTTCACCGAGCTGCAGGAAGACGCCGCGAACGACTGCAACAAGACCTTCTCGAAGTCGACGTACGAGGTATACCAAGCGGTGTTAGATGCGTCCGAGTTCCCGGACACAAGCGATAGCGACGAACTCATCGAATCCGAGTTCGGCAGAGCGCTCACTGAGCGACTGATTGCTGATGTTGGCGACTACGAGTACGTGAAAAACGGCTGCAAGCAGGCCCTGAGACACTTGCTCCGTATTCGCAACCAGAACTACTTCACTGGCGACGTGGACGCATTCGAGCAGTTCGTCCGAGATCGCCTTTCGGAGTTGAACGACCGCCGTGCCGGGGACGAGCGCTTCCCGGTTCAGGGACTCGGCGGCGACCCGAACTATCGCTACGTAGATAACCGAGACTGCATCCTGGAGGGTGGTTCGCGATGACCGCGCCGAACGACCAACAGCAAGACCTCATCGACAGCACACAGGGCATCCACGTCGTCGACGCCGGCGCGGGGACCGGGAAGACGTTCACCGTCACCCGTCGATACGCAGAGATTGTCGACCAAGACGACGTCGAGCCGGAGGACGTCCTCCTCGTGACGTTCACCAACAACGCGGCGACGGAGATGAGAGAGCGAATCGTCGCCAACTGTGACTACGGGATGCGTGAACTCTCTGATGCGCCGATCCAGACGTTCCACAGCCTCTGTCACGACATCCTCATGGAACACGGCTTCGAGGCCCCGACGCTCCTCGGCATCGACGACCGAATCACGAGGTCCACACGTGTCCTCGAAGACGAAAACGTCGAGAAGGCGCAGTTCCGCGAGTTCATCCGTCGATTCAGCGATGACCACCCCGAGTACGACGACTTCTTCCGCGCCGTCGAGGAACCAGTCGAACTCCTCGGGTTGATCAATCAGCTCGCAGCAAAGGGTGTCTTCCCGACGGCTGATGGCTGGTATCGGAACGGCGAGCGGCATTTGGATGGCGACTTCGAGGCGTTCCGTGAGATCTTCGACGAACTGAATCAGCCCCGGAACGACGGGAACAAGCAGTCCAAGCTCCGCTCGAAACTCGGGGGCTACGGGAACGACAAATGCTACCTCCCAGACGCGCCCGAGGAAGACGAGATCCGTGGCGGATGGGGGGAGAAGCAAGTTCCCGCTGCCGTCGCACGACTGGCGTTTGACGAACAGCGAGAGGGCCTCAAGAACTTCGTCCACGATGTCTATCACGAGTACCTCGAGTTCGCCCTCAGTCGGAACTACCTCAACTTCAGCTTCCTCCAGCTGTTCGCGTTCGTCCTGCTCTGTGACGACCACCGACTCCGCGACGACGTCGCCTTCGAGTACGTGATGATCGACGAGTTCCAGGACTCCAGCGAGATCCAGTTCAAACTCGCACTCCTGCTCGCGGACACGAACAACGTCTGTGTCGTCGGCGACTGGAAACAGAGCATCTACTCGTTCCAGTACGCCGCCGTCGAGAACATCACCGAGTTCGAATCTCGACTGGACCGATTCGTCGACGAACTCAACGAGGACCACGAGCGAGTGTCGTGGGCGACACACCCGATCATCGATATCGAGCTCGTCGAGAACTACCGGTCGACGCAGGCCATCCTCGACTTCTCCGAGCACAGCCTGGTCACGCCCGCTGCGAGCAAGGACGATGTCGACGAGGCGGCCGTCCGAGACCGTATCGTGTCGCTCTCCTCGAACGCCACCCACGAGAACTCTCGTATCGAGGCGATTCAACACGGAGACGAACACGAGGTCGTTCTGACCAAGATACAGGAGATCGTCGGGAACGACGCGTATCAGGTCGAAGAGGATGACGAACTTCGCCTCCCGGAGTACGGTGATATCGCCGTCCTCACCCGGACTCGTGACTTCGGCCGGGAACTCCTCTCTGTCGCCGAGGAGTACGGGTTGCCGATGGCGTACGAGGGTGGCATCGAGTTGTTCCGGTCTGACCCAGCGAAGCTTCTGCTGGCTTGGCTGCGGATTCTCGAATCAGACGCGGATAGGGGCTGGGCCGTCGTCCTTGAGGAAGCTGGCTACACGCTCGATGAAGTCAAACACATCCTCGATACCGAGGCGTACCCCACCAACATGCAGACGTTCAAGTCGGAGCTTGCGTCGCTGGAGACGGTCGGTGGGGTTGCCCAGCGCGTGTTCTCCCAGTACGACTACGACGGGGCGTATGCCGACGTGCTGCTGACGACGATACAGTCCGTCCACAGCGCGACGACGCTGACACGAGGTGACCTCATCCGATTCATCGAGCGGGGCATCGAGGACGGAAGCACTCACGAGGTCCACGCGAGCGCCGGCACGAACTCGGTGACGGTCCAGACCATCCACGCGGCCAAGGGACTCGAACACCCTATCGTCGTGCTCGCGAACATGAACTCCCATCGCTTCCCACCGTCAGGCGGGAACAGTAACGCGATCACGTTCGACGATCCGATCGGACTCCGCCAACGGAAGGTCTACGCTGACGACCACGGGTATCCGCATATTCACGACAACTGGCGGAGTGACGTCCTCCGGAAGTGCCTGCCGCGTGGGTACGACGAGGAGCGGCGCTTGCTCTACGTCGCGATGACGCGGGCTGAGAGCCACCTCGTGTTCTCCGCGGGTGAGAACCCGAATACGTTCATCGAAGAACTCCCGGTCGACCTCGAGGAACTGGAACCCGACGTTCAGGAAGCCGACATCACCGAGACGACGCAGGCGCACTTGCAAATCGCTGTGCCGACGCCGGACGGCCCGGTCGGACACTCACCGCACACGCTCATGCGCGATGACGTGTTCGAGGACGTCGACGACGGAAGAGGGACCGCGTTCGGAACGCAGACCCACGAGTTCGCCGAGCGGTACGTGTTGGAGGGTGACGTCGAACCCTCGAACGACGACGAGCGTCACATCAAGTCGTTCCTGGACTCGGTCGATGGAGAACTACGAGTCGAGGAGGACGCGTATCTCCCGCTCACTGTCGACGGCGAGCAGGTCACCATCTCAGGAATCATCGACCTCGTCCACATTCGTCGCGATACTGTCGAGATCATCGACTTCAAGACCGACCTCGGACGGCATGCCGAGGATGAGTATCGGAAGCAACTCAGCGTGTACTATCACGTGTTGGATGAGTGGTTCCCTGAGCGAGACTTGACTGCAGGTATCTTTTATACTGCCGAGGGAGACCGCGTGGATATTGATCCGTTGTCGAAAGCGAAGCTTGTCGAGCTAATAGCCGAAGAACAGGACGGAGGTTGTTGACGAACTTGCACTTGTCGGTTATGTAGAGTTCATCTTACCGTTCGCGGCAGGTCCGCTCGGTGTGTTCCTGCTCGTGCAGTTCTTCAGAGGTGTCACGTCCTTATTGCAGGTTGCGGTCATTGACACTGTCGACGGACAGACGACCAAGTCGTCAGCCTCGACAACGGCACTCTCCTAGTGAGCCGTGGTACTCTCTTTTGAACCGTACAGAAGAGTATCATATGCTGTGGCTGCGTGGAAGACAGGTCGTCGTCTGGTTGATCGCCAGTAGTGTCACATTCACGGTCGACTGTCCGGGCGGGAGGGCAACAGCAGTATCAGGTCGATACTCTCGGTCATGTGGACGACAGCGATGAGCGCGTCGCCGTCGATTTCAGAGCCGAGTACCACTTCATTTATATCTCGTGAAAATCACATATATCCTATATCTACGCTGACGCATAATGTTCTCGACTACCTCATCTCTCGGTTGGACTCGGCGAATACTGGTCGTACTCGTCGTCGTGTCGCTTTTCGTCCCACTCGGAAGTCCGGTCGCGGCCGCCCAAAGCGAGGCGAACACCACGTTCGTGGAGTCGGACATCACCGCGGACACGACGTGGACGCCGGAGGACGGCCCCTACCGAATCATCCAGAGCGTCCACATCGACCCTGGGACGACGCTGACGATACGACCCGGGACCGACGTCCAACTCGCCGAGGGAATCACGCTCTCCGTCGACGGTTCGCTCGTCGTCAATGGTACGTCGGCTCAGCCGGTGACGATTTCACGGTCTGCGGGTGCCGCCGCCGAGCGCCGGTGGGCGAGCATCCGCTACAACGGGACGAGCGAGTCTCGACTCGTCGTACGCAACACGACCCTGCAGGGCGGAACGAGCGGCGTCACCGTGGCCCGCGCGGACGGGTCGATTACGATTACCGACTCAACGTTCCGAGACTTTTCGAACGCCGGGCTGTCGGTCGGCGACACCGCGTCGACGCCGCCGATTAGCATCGAGCGGTCGGCGTTCCGCCGTATCGACGGGCACGCGATTCGGGCGACCCCGCTGGCTGGTGCGACCGGTGCGACTTCGGTTACGGCGTCGCCCGTGGAGCGCGGCAACCGGTCGAACCACACGCTGTCGCTCGATGCCGGCGTCGGCGTGACGTTCGACACGATAGAACTCCGGTACACCGATGCCGGGTCGGTCAACGACGTCGACGCGGAGAGCATCGCCCGAATCGGCCTCGATAGCAACCGAAACGGAACGATAGAGCGGTCGTTCGACTCGTTCATCACCGACGTTTCGGGAACGAACGGACGCGTGCGAATCTCGCTGTCGAGGCCGGTCAGTATCCCGAGTGACGGCCGACTCATCGTGGAGTACGGCGACGTCGTCAACCCAGAGACGCGCGGCATCTACCCCGTGGCGGTCGACCTCCGAAAGGAGACAGTCTCACAGCTCTCGGACGGCGTTCGGGGCTCGCTCGCCGTCGGAAACGTCATATCGCCGGTCGACGAGCGCGCCGCGTCCACGACGCGCGTGCGACAGCTCACCGTTCGTGATTCGACGTTCCGCGACATCAACGGGAGCGGAGTCTTCGCCGCCGCCGACAGCATCGGTCGTCTCTGGGCGCTGAACAACGAGATTTCGGCGACTTCGGGGAGTGGGATTGCGGTTCGTGCGGCTCGGAGCGACGTGACGCTGTTGCACAACGAAATCGCCGCGAGCGACGCCGGCATCCAACTCAACGCCCGCGCCGAGACGACGGCGACCGTGGCCGGAAACGAGATTCGGAACGCCCAGACCGGCATCCGACTCCACCAATCGGGGGCTCAACTCCCGCAACCGGGTTCGGTTTCCATCCGCGAGAACACGCTCGTGGACAACGTTGTCCACGGCGTCGACGTCACCGCCCGCAGTCTCGAACTGAGTCTACAACTCACCGACAACGCGATTCGCGGCAACGGTGGCGATGCCGTCCACCTCGACAACTGGCTGACGCGGCGGAGCGAGGTTCGCGGGAACCAACTCGTCGAAAACGGCGGCGATGGCTTCGCGCTTGACGGAACCGTCGTGGCGAACCTCTCGCTGGCGCGCAACGTCGTCCGGGACAACGCGGGCTCCGGCGTGAACATTCGGACGGGAGCGGCGGCACGCGGCGTCGCCGTCCGAAACAACACCGTTCGGGATAACGGCGGTCACGCCGTCTCGCTCCGTTCGGACCTGATTATCCACCGGGCGAACGTCAGCGAGAACCGACTGGCGAACAACGCCGGCGCGGGACTGCTCGTTTCCAGCCCGATAACGCACCGCGGCAGGCTCGCAGTCGTCAACAACACCATCGCCGCGAACGCCTACGGCGTCGTCGTCCGCGGGGTCATCGAGACCGCCGTCCGGGAGAACGACATCGTCTTCAACACGAACGCGTTCGCCGACCCGGTTCCCGTCTCGGGCGTGACGCCGGGAACCGGCGTGTACCTCTCCGAGGGCGCGTCCGGTGCGATTATCAATCAGGCGGAGTCGACAATTCCGCTGGAGGAACTCGTCGCCAATCCCGAGTTGACAGAGCGGCTCACAGTCGCGCGGCTCTGGGACCAGACGGTCGTCGTTCTGCGGACCGACGGCGAAAGCGGAACCCGGAGCGCCGAAGCGAGTGCCCTGACAATTCGTCGCGTGAGCGGCGCGCTCCCGACCGGCATCGGAGTCCAGACGGCCGGTGAGGGAACCCGGAGCCACCACGTCGTCAACAACAGCATCTACGGCCAAGCACGCGGCTTGACGGTGGATATCGAGCCGCTCATCAGCGCGAACACGACCGCTCGAATCGTCGTCGACCCGATCCGGACGGTCGACGCCGAGTCCAACTACTGGGGGACCTCCAGCGGTCCGTACCACTCGTCGATTCTCCCGTCCGGCGAGGGGAACCCTGTCGTCACTGAGCGCGGCTGGGTCGACTTCACGCCGTTCCGAACCGCCGCTCCCGAGGAGTTGTACGCCCGGCCGACCGCCCGACTCGATGCCCCGGCGACAGCGACTGCCGCGGACGAACTCCGACTGTCCGGGGCCGGCTCGACGAGCGACACCTCAGCAGTCAGTCGCTATCACTTCTTCGTCAACGGGACCGAGCGACCGGTGCAATCGGCCCCCGAACTCAGCGTCACGATGGGCGAACAGCCGCTCGATGTCGGTCTGGCGGTCGAAACCCGCCTCGGCATCGACAGCGACACCGTCACGACGTCGGTTGCTGTCGCAACTCCGGGAGCGACTCCGTCGGCGACGGCGACCGCCTCGACGAACACGGTGGGTGCAACGGATACGCCACAGTCACCGACGACGGGCGATTCGAGCGGTGGCGACGGACTCCTCGGCGGTCTGGTCTCGATGTGGGGGCTTCTCGGAAGCGGGCTCTACGCGGGTGCGCTGGGCCTCGGCGGCTACGGGATGGCGCTGACCCTTCGGAATCGGAACCCCCCAGTGAGCGGCCTCCGGATACAGCTTCTGGCGGGCGCGGCCGTCCTCGTCTGGCTCGTCGGCGGCCTCGTCGGCGTCGCCTCGCTCATCGGCGTCGGCCTCGCCGCGGGTGTCGCGTGGGCCGGACTCACTGGGGTCGCATATGTCTTGGCGACGCGAGGGTGAAGGTGACCTCTGGCTCCTGACGGACGCCGTCAGTAGGGTACCATAGGGAGGAATACCTGCAACGCTCGCCCTCGTGACCGAGGACCTACCGTTTCGTTTGGTGTCGTATGCTGTACCCTCGACTGGGGTGTGCGTCTGTGTCGGGTCTGACCCTCGACCGACTCTCGTGAACTCTGAGGTCAGAACAGTCAGAATTAATACTGTTTTACTGTCTGAATAGTGATTTCGAATTCAGGTGCGACTGTCGCTCCGCCGCCGCCGACAGCGTCTTTGACCGCCGGTCCAACGTTGATTCGAAATGGTTCTCGTCGCCGAACGACTCCGCAGATTCAAGACACCGCTCCGGTACGCGATGGGCGCGCTCTACGTCCTCGCCGGCGTGATGCACTTCGTCGTGCCGAACGCGTACGCGCAGGTCGTTCCACCCGTCTTCCCGGCGGCGCTCGCGCTCGTCTACGTCTCGGGCGTCGCCGAAATTCTCCTCGGGGTCGGCGTCGTCTTTCGTCGTACCCAACGTATCGCCGCGTGGGGGCTCATCGCACTGCTGGTCGCGGTTTTCCCCGCGAACGTCTACATGGCGACGAGCGACATCGTGCTCGAAGGCGTCCCGGCGGCGCTTCGAGAGCCCTCCGACGCCGCCCTGTGGCTTCGACTGCCGCTTCAGGGCGTGCTCGTCGCGTGGGCGTGGTGGTACACCCGCCTGGAGTCAGACGGCGGCGTCGACTCGTCCCCGAGTCGGTGACCGTCACCGAGTGAGTCGGTGCCGAGCCCCACGCTGTCCGGCTGTTTTCGGAACCGAACGGAACTGATTCAAGCGCGCCGGTGCGAGCCGTATCCGATGACCGAAGACGACACTCACGACCACGTCGTCCCCGGAAGCGACGAGGCCATCGATTCGGCCGACGTTCGGGGCTACGACTTCGACGGCGCGTTCGACTTCGACGAGTTCCTCGACACGTACGCGACGACCGGCTTTCAGGCGACGCAACTCGCCGAAGCCATCGACATAGCAGAGCAGATGCAAGACGCGGACGCGACCGTCTATCTGACGTTCACCTCGAACATCATCTCGTCGGGCCTGCGCGAGGCCGTCGCCTACCTCGTCCGCGAGGGCTTCGTCGACGTGCTCATCACGACGTCCGGTTCGCTGACCGAGGACGTCATCAAGACCGCCAAGCCGTTCAAGATGGGCTCGTGGGACGCCGACGAGGGTGAACTCCGCGAGCGCGGCATCAACCGTCTCGGCAACATCTACGTCCCCTCCGACCGGTACGTCTGGCTCGAAGAGTATCTCTACGACTTCTTCGAGGACTTCTTCGCGGAGGAGAAGGTGCGGACGCCGACGGCGTTCGCCCGCGAGCTGGGCGAGACGCTCGACGACGAGCACTCGGTGTTGAAGCAGGCGGCCGACAACGACGTGCCGGTCTACTGTCCGGCGCTCACCGACGCCGAGGTGGGTAACTTCCTCTACTACTACCGGCAGGGCTACGACAAGGACGTCGGCATCGAGATTCTCGACGACTACGACTCGCTCATCCAGAACGGCCTCCTCGCAGACGAGACCGGTCTCATCGCCGTCGGCGGGGGCGTCCCCAAGCACCACGCCATCATGACGAACCTCTTCCGCGGCGGCGCGGACTACGTCGTCTACATCTCGACGGGGATGGAGGGCGACGGCTCGCTGTCCGGCGCGCCACCGAACGAAGCCGTGTCGTGGGGGAAAATCAAGGACCACGACACGAACTACACGCAGGTCGAAGCCGAGGCGACGCTGGTCTTCCCGCTTCTCGTCGCCGGCGCGTTCAAGAACTAGCGGAACTCCGTCTCTATTGTCCCCCAAATAGGGCTATGTAACCGTCTCAGCAATCGAAACGGCTACATTAGGCTCATAGCAATTCCCTTTATAGTAGACACTAGAAGTAATTGCTCACTTTAGGAACAGAGAGTTTGTCGAGAGCGGTGTCAATCGCTGTTGTTAGCTCGTCGAGAGAGTCAAAGAATCGGTTGCTAAGTGCCTTTTGCAGCTGTCTCCAGCATTCTTCGACCGGATTCAACTCCGGTGAATACGAGGGTAACGTCACGAAGGTGAGGTCGTCACGGGCCGCTAGGTCCGTGACGGCCGACGCCTGAAAATACGGCGCTCCGTCCAGCACGACGATCAGATCATCTTCGAATTCTTTACATAGTGCTAAAATGAAATGTTTCGCGTGTTCGGCCGTGACGTACTCGGTAAATCGAGAGAAGAAGCGATCACCGTCCTCGGTGATCGCGCCCAACAGACACGTCCAATCGCGTTGGCCAGAGAGTTCGACAGACGGTCGCGTGCCGCGCGGAAACCACGCGGCACGCGGCTCAACTTGTACGGATTTCTTGGTTTGGTCAATACAGACTACGGTGGCGTCCATCTCCCGCCGCTTTTTTTGAGTTCTTCGTAGAACG
>NZ_LOPW02000018.1:408853-412737 GCF_001469875.2 Haloferax marisrubri
CTCTTGGGCAAGCGCCGGCGTCCACGCCGGCGCGTCGAGCCCGACTTCTTCAGGTGGTTCGTGGACGGTTTCTTGAAATTTGTTTTGCTGTGTTTCTGAAAGCTTTCGCTTCCTCCCAGTTCGTTTATCGTCAGAAACGGCTTGCTCAAGCGACTCGTTGGTGTCGAGTCGCTTGAGCCAACTGTAGATCGTCCGTCGCTGAACACCGTACCACTGGGCTAGCTCGGTCTGCGTGACACCGTTCTTGTACGCGATAGCCGCTAAGAGCCGTTGTGTCGGCTTCTTTCCGTCCACGTTGTCGAGAGCGTCTTGCAGTTCCTCGACGGAAACCTCGTCGAGATGGTTCACTATCTCTTGCAAGAGTTTCCGAGTAAAAAGTTCTAACGATTACTATAGCAGACAGTCATGTTTCTCGGTCGATGGTATCAACCAGGCGAAATTTCATCGGGGGTACTGCCGCGGCGGTAGCGGGTCTCGCCGGCTGTCTGACGACGAGTAGTTCCGAGAGTGACGCCGACTCGACGGGTTCCGGTGGCGGCGAGGCGGAGACGTACGAGGTCGGCTATCAGGACTTCCAGACGAACATCGAGGCCGCCGCGTTCCCCGATATGCTGTACTTCTACTGCGTCCAGTCCGGGTGGATGAACTGGCCGTCGCTGATGCAGTCGTTC
The DNA here is from genome assembly GCF_001469875.2 of Haloferax marisrubri. GTDB lineage: Archaea > Halobacteriota > Halobacteria > Halobacteriales > Haloferacaceae > Haloferax > Haloferax marisrubri. Next base: position 409,525 of record NZ_LOPW02000018.1, read on the forward strand.
GAGGACTCCTACGGCGTGGCCGTCCACGACGACGACCGCTCGTCGGGCGAGGCGCTCCAGCACATGCGCTCGCACTCGAACAACATGACCCACACCGGATACAACGGCGGCTACACCTACGGCATCGTCGCCCGGAACGAGGGCTTCACGCAGGCGTACAAGCCGAAGGGGTGGGACAAGGTTCCGGACTCGCTCAAGACCGACGACGGCCACGTTACGGCGACCCGCCGGGTGACGACGGCCGTGACCTACCGGAAGGATATCTACGAGGAACGCGGCCTCGACGAGCCGACCACGTGGGAGGACCTGCTCCAACCCGAAATCATGCAGGACCTCGCGCTCCAGACCCCGCAGGCGGCGGTCGGGCTCGCGGCAGCGTTATCGGTCAACAACGCCCGCGGCGGCAGCATGGACGACCTCCAGCCCGTCATCGACTACTACGAACGGATTCAGGAGGGCGGCGCTGAGTTCACCGACAACTTCCTCGCGCAGTTCTCCCGCGGGGAGTACGCGACGTTCATCCGGTACGACTACTCCGGCCTCGACCTCAAATACAACAACGGCGAGGTTGCGGAAGAGAACGTCGGCGTGGCGCTCTTGGGCGGCGAAAACGGGAACAAGGGCGCGCTCAACATGCCGTACGGCTACGCGCTCTTGGAGGGCGCGCCGAATCCGGCCGCGGGCAAACTGTTCATGGACTACGTCCTCTCGCTGGAGGGCCAACAGCAGTTCCTCGACGCCTACGTCAGGCCGATTCGCTCCTCGGAACTGGAGCTTCCCGACGAGTTCATCGACCCGGCCGAGTACGACCGGACGGAGTTCCAAGTCGACTACGGTCAGCTGGTCGAGAAACAGGAGGACATCATCCGAGAGATAACGCGCGGCGCGAACATCTGAGGATGTCCGACCGACACGCCGAGAACAGTCTGCTCTCGACGCTCCGGGGGCTCGCGACGCGAGTCGTCGGCGCGTTCGAGACCGTTGTGAACCCCGTCACCGAACGAGAGCGCGAGTACCGCCGCATCGCCGCGCTGTGCGCGCCGTTTGCCGTGCTGGTGCTCGTCGCGGGTCTGTATCCGCTCTCCGAAGTCGTTCGAATCAGCGTCTCGGCGGCCCAGTACCGGTCGGTCGGATTCTCGCTCGACGCCTACGCGACGCTGTTCGGCGACCCCTACTACCGACAGGTGGCGTTCGACTCCCTGTGGCTGACCACGGGCACGACGCTCGTCTCGGTCGGGCTCGCCATCCCCATCGCGCACGCCCTCGAGAAGTACGACCTGCCCGGCGAGGACCTCCTCGTCACGCTCGTCTCGTTTCCCATCAGTCTCCCCGGCATCGTCGCAGCGTTCATGATTCTGGTGCTGTTCGGAAACAACGGTGTCGTCACCGCAGTCGCGGCCGCCCTCACCGGGAGCCGACCCACCGACCTCGCCTTTGCGGTGAGCGTTCCGGGGCTGTTCGTCGCCTTCGTGTACTCGATGGTGCCGCGCGCGACGCTCATCCTCCGCGGGACGTACGCCGAAGTCGACTCGGCCGCCGAGGAGGCAGCCCAGGCGCTCGGCGCGACGCCGTTCGAGACGTTCCGGCACGTCACACTCCCGCAGATTCGACCGGGAATCACCGGCGCGCTGATACTCACGTTCCGGACGGGACTGGCGATTTTCGGGACGCTCGTCGTCATCCAGACGCTGGTCGTCTGGACGCTCCAACTCTCGCGGGAACTCGGCGTCGGCTACGACGTGCAGGTCGCCGGCGCGATGGCGACTGTCTACTTCGTGTTCACGTTCCTGTTCACCGTCCTCGGACTTCGGTACACCAGCGCGGAGGTCGGCATATGAGGCCGTCCCCGTCCCTCTCGCGTCGATTCGGGCGGTCTGTCGTGACGCTGACCCTGTTCGCGACGGTCGCGTTCCTCATCGCGCCCATCGTCCTCACCGTCGTCGCCTCGTTCGCCACGAGTTGGACCGGCGTCCTCCCCTCCGGGTTCGTCACCTTCGAGAACTGGCGGGCGGTGCTGGGGCTCGCGGACACGATTGGCTCACAGCGCAGCATGGGATGGAGCCCCCTGTTCAGGCTCCCGCTCGGCGGCGAGACGCTGACGGTGTTGGTCCCGGCTGAGTTGGCGTTCAGCATCGGGCTGGCGCTCGGCGGCGTCCTCATCAACCTCGTCGTCGGCGTTCCCATCGCGTACGCGGTCGCTCGCTACGAGTTCCCGGGCAGAGAGTGGGTCAACGCCGTCTCCGTGCTCCCGCTCGTACCGGGCGTCATCTTGGGCGTCGCGTTCCTCCGGGCGTATCCGGACCTCTCGGCAACGAGCTTTGGGCTCATCGTCGGCTACTCGCTCCTGAAAGCGCCGTTCATGGTGATGGCAGTCCAAAGCGAGTTCGAGTCGATGCCGCTCCAACAACTGGAGGAGTCGGCTCGCTCGCTGGGCGCGTCGTGGCCGCGGACGTTCCTGACGGTCATCGTGCCGAACGCCCGGTCAGGCATCGTCTCGGGAGCTATCATCTGTTGGGCGCTCGCGGCCGCGGAGTTCAACTTCTCGTACATCGTCTGGGCGAAGGGTACCCAGCCGCTGGCGCTCTTCTTGCAGCGACACATCTCGAACAGCTCGTTCACCAAGGCGGCGGCCGCCGTGTCGATGTTCTTTTTCATCATCGTCGCGGTCACCGTCCTCCTACAGCGGGTCGGTCGCCGCGGATTCGACATCAGAGGTAGCTAATGGCAGACGTGACACTAGATGCGGTCCGAAAGGACTACGACGACACGACGGCGCTGGACGGCGTTTCGCTCACTGTCTCGGACGGCGAGATTCTCGGCGTACTCGGTCCCTCGGGATGCGGGAAGACGACGACGCTACGAACCGTCGCCGGCTTCGAGACGCCGACCGACGGGACGGTCAGGTTCGACGGCGAGGACGTGACGAACGTCCCCCCGGAGAACCGCAACGTCGGGTTGGTGTTCCAGGAGTACGCTCTGTTCGACAACATGACCGTCGCCGAGAACGTCGCGTTCGGGCTGAAGATGCGGGGCGTCGGGAAACGTGAGCGACGGAATCGGGCCGAGGGACTGCTCGAACTGCTCGATATTGGCGAGATGGGCGACCGCGGCCCGACGACGCTCTCCGGCGGCCAGCAACAGCGCGTCGGGCTGGCTCGCGCACTCGCTATCGAGCCGAACATCCTCCTGTTGGACGAGCCGATGACGGGGCTC
>NZ_LOPW02000018.1:412800-538044 GCF_001469875.2 Haloferax marisrubri
GCGCCTGCGGACCGAAATCGGCGCGCTCCTCGCGGAGTTGGACGTCACCGGTCTCTACGTCACCCACGACCAAGAGGAGGCGATGGTGATGTGCGACCGCGTCGCGGTACTGAACGAGGGTCGCGTCGAACAGGTCGGCACGCCCCGCGAAATCTACGAATCGCCGGCAAACGAGTTCGTCTCGGAGTTCGTCGCGCTCGACGCGCCCGACCTCCCGTTCGTCAGCTGGTGATTCGACTGCAGCGGCGCGATTTCGACGGCGTCCGACGGGAGGTGCGGCAGTCGGTACACACGGTCATCGCGTTCGAGTCGGAGCGTCTCGGTTCCGAACAGGCGGTCGGTGGCGCTCCGGACGCACTCTAGTTCGGCCCGCGACTCAGAGGCGAGTCGCCACTGCGGCCCGAACAGTCGGTCGTAGCCGACGACTCGCCCGGGGCCGGCGTCCTCGGCGTCCTTGTCATCCTCGTCCTCGACGCGGTACTCCATCGCCAGATACCGGAACGACCAGTCGAAGACGCCCAGCGCGGTGAACCCTCCAGCGACGACCACCGCTCCCCCGAGCAGTTCGACCGCGACGCCGGGGGTCGTCGCGGTGCTGAGTAGGCCAATCAGCATCAGCGCCCCACCCACTACGAGCGAGAGCGGAGAGCGAAGCCCGCGGACGACCCCGCCAACGACGACCGCCGACGGCCTCGGACGGATGATTTCAGACCCGTCCCGCGAACTCTCGATTCGCTCCCACTCGGGTGTGTTAGGAGCGAATCCGAGTTCGACCGATGTGCGCTCGTCGAACGCCTCCAGTCGGTCGCGGTAGACGTCGACGATGTCGGCGAGCAGTTTCACCGCGAGAACGAACGCCAACACGAACGGCGGCGGGGCACCCGCGATGACGAACCCCCCGCCGATGAGGAGCGCCGAGCCGGTCCCGGCCATCGACGTGAGCGCCGACCGAAGCGGCTGCTGCGGTGGGACCGAGGCGTAGGTTCCTCCGAGCAAGTACCGACCCACGTCGACGGATCGCCCGAAGATGACGGCGAGCACACCCAAGCCGACAGAGAGCGATTCGGCGTCGGTCATCGCCGTGCCCGTGGTCTCCCCCACGCCGCCGACACCGATTGCGCCAAAGAGCGCCCAGCCTACGCTGCCGACGGTGAGCGCCATCAGGATGGCGGGGAGGTTCGCGATCTGAATCGACAACGGCAGGACGGGGAGAGTGATGCGCCCGCGCTTCTCCGACAGGGCACCGAACACGAGCCACGAGAAGCCGTTCGCGTTGTAAGTCGGCTTACCCTCCGCGAACAGCGCCTTCACCGCGGCACCGACGAGGCACGCGCCGAGTTCGACCCAGTAGACCGCCAACAGCGCCACGAGCGACCAGTCGAGCGCGAGCACGCCGACGAGCGGGACGGCGTTGACCGCCATCAACACCGCCACCTTCGCTCGTCGTCTCTCGCTGGGTGTGAGCATTGTTGATAGAGAGACATTTCGCTCGGGACAGTTAGGTAGTCTGACTCCCGTCGGGCGGTCGGAACCGCGCTTCCGCGACTGGAAACCAAGCGTTGATACTGTCAGCGAACTATCCAGAACGCGTGCGTTCCTCGCTTCGATATCTCGTCTCGCTCGTCGTCGGCTTCGTCGTCGCCGGTGTGGCCGTCTCGGTCGCCAACACGCCGGGGTTCCTTCCCGTAGCAATCGCTCCACTGTACGCGGCGACCACCTCGCTCGTCCTCCGCCACCGCGACGGGTGGAAGCGACTCTTCCGATTCGGAAACCAACGCTGGAGCGACCGAAAGCGGGGGGCGCTCGGGGGCGGTATCGCAGCACTCAGTTTCTCGCTGTTACTCAACGTCTCGATTGCGGTCGGTCTCGTCGGAATCGGGCTGATGTTCTTCGGTCAGGCGCTCACGGTCGCCGACTACGAATCGCTCCCCGAATAGTCGCGCGCCGTCGGGGCGATTCGAGAGCGATTTCCATCAGCTATATGACTGGATGTGCGAAACGACGCACTCGATGTCCCCTCCACGGTACGGCGACGTTCCGACTTCGTCTCTCCCCGCCGGCATCGGATTCCTCCCGGTGCTTTCGGCGAATCTCCTTCCCCTCGCCGGCGTGCTGTGGTTCGGCTGGAACCCCGGAACGCTCCTCGCGGTCTACGTCCTCGAACTGCTGTTGCTGTTCCCGCTTTCGGGCGTGAAAGCGCTGTTCGCCGGTCGGCCGCCGACCTCGTCCCGCAAGGGCGGCGTCTTCAGCCTGTCCGAAAGTGACCTCGTGGGCAAGCGCGGAAGCGTCAGTATCCACGACCGACTCCCGCCGGTGTATCCGCGCAACGTCCCCTTCGCGACGGCCGTCGTCGTCGGCGGCGCGTGGGTCGGCGTCTTCCTCCTCGCGCCGCTCTCGGAGGTCGTCTCGGTGCTCGACGTGCTCGCCCGTCCGGAGGCGGTCGTCAGCGTCGCCGCGCTCGTCGTCGGCCAAATCGGCGAGACGGCGTCGACGTTCCTCCGGCGCAACCGATACGCGGAGCGCTCGCCGTACGCCCTCGTCGAGATTCCCGCCCGGCAGGCGATGTTCCTCGCGTGTTTCCTGTTCGTCGTCATCCTCGGCGGCGCGACGGTCGCCCTCGCGGGGTTCGTGTTCGTGAAACTGCTCTTCGAGTGGTCTGGGTTCCACGCGGAGCAGGGCGGCGGCCGGCTCACTAGTTGGCTCTCCGGTCCCGACAGCGACGCGACCCGCGACGAAATCGACGTTCCCGACGGCCACCCATCGGCCGCAATCGACGCGGACCGTCGCGCAGTCGTCGCGGCCGCGGTCTGGCGCGCGGTCACCACGACGGGGCCGTTCTACGTCACCATGGCCGCGATGGTCTGGATCGGTGGAACCGCCTTCGTCGCCGAGGAGGCCTCGCTCGCAGTCTGGGTCGGGTTCGGCGTGTTCGGACTCGCCCTCCTCGCGTTCATGCTCGCCGGCGACGTGGTCGAGGACACGCTCGCGAGCGGGTGGCTGACCTACCGCCAGTTCGGCGGCCGACTCGTCGCTCACGACCGCTTGACCGGCGAACCGCAGTGGGTGGCGACGGTCGGCGACCTCCGTGACGCCGAGGTCGTGGCGACCCGTCCCACCGACCGCTACCTCGGAACTCGGGGTATCGCGGCGACGGTCGGTTGGGGCGACGACGAGACAGAGCGCACGCTCGGGCCGGTCGCAGACGCCGAGGGATTCGTCGAGAGGTTCGACCTGCCGATCGAGTCGACGACTCTTTCGCCGCTAGACCGACGCTTCGTCGGGGGCGCCGTCGCTTCGGTCGTCCTCACGGCGGTCGGCGTCGTCACCGTGGTGCTCACCCCGCTCGGCCCGTCCACGAGTTGGCTCCTCGCGTTGTTCCTGTTCCCGGTTTTCGCCATCGCTCCCAAGGGGTTCTGGAAGCTCGCGCACTCGTGAGGTGAGACGAACAGAGCGGTTTGTGACGAACGAAAACGTGAGCAGAAGAAGGCGCGTGAGGAAACGAGTAGCGCCACGACGAGGCCGCCTGCGACGACCCGCGGACGGACTACCCTCGCGAATGTAACGAGTAGGCGATGAGTACGACGCCACAGAACTGAAACAGCCGCGTGACGAGCGTGAGCGGCTGTTGGTACTGGAGGCCGAGGTAGCCCTGCCGGAGGAGCACCGAGCCGACGAAGGCGACGCCGAACGCGAGGGCGGTGAGGAGGAACAGGCCCGCGGAGAGCGCCCGCATCGCCCGGCTGTCGTGACGGCGGTAGCCGCGATAGGCCTGATAGCCGACGTAGCTCCCGACGAGCGTCGACCCGAGGGCGAGCGCGACGATGAGCCAATCGAGGACGGCCGACAGCGTCGCCATCTCAGAGGTCCTCCCACATCCGCTTGAATCGGTCGGCGGTGTCGGTTTCCTCCTCGCCGGGGAACGACTCGTCGTCGGTGCGCGTCAGGGACGACTCGAACGACCCGTCGTCTAGTGCCACAGAGAACTCGGAGAGCGTGGCAGTGTAGACGCTGTAGTGGTTGTTGCTGGTTCGAATCTCGGTCTGCTCGTCGAGGAGTCCGTACGCTTGTAATCGTTCCACCCGGCGGTAGACCGTCGGTTTGGACATCTCACACTCGTCGGCAAGCTCTTGTGCGGACATTGGTTTGGTACTCGTCGCTGCGAGGATGTCCCGGGCGTACTCGTCGCTGAGGAGGTCGAGAATATCTCCCAGCGCCGGTTCCTCACTCACGGTGGTCGAATGACTGCTCGTCGGATTAATAGGCCCACGGGTTTCCACCCCCGCTGGTCGCGGCGACCGACTCTGGACGGGCGGACGGTGGGGCTGTCGGGATAGCACGGTGGTGCGAGGTAATGTGGCGATACTGCGGGATAGTACGGCGATATTTCGGGACAGTACGGCGATGCTGTGGAGGGGCTGCTGCGTCAGCGATGACCGCGATGGGTGCCGGAGTGCTGTCAGAGGGCACAGTACGGTACTGCTCGGGAGGGCAGTACGGTGTCGGTTCGGCGGGGCCCATCGCAGTTCAACCGATGCGCCGGTAGATAATATAAAAAGGGGGCCAGTTTCTGACCCAGAAACTCGCGCGATTTCAGGCGGGACAGCCGACCGAGCGACCGACTTCGACGAGACGGTCCGTTTCGACGCCAGTCCCGCGGACAGTGTAGCCGTAGCCGTCGCAGTTCCACGACACCGAGGTGGTCGGTCCGTAGTCGATAGTCGCCGGCCGGCCTCCCACCGTCGTGTCGCGCTCGTCGGCGTCGATGTCGAGGGTGTAGTTGAACTTCGCCACCGTGAGTTCGCGGCCGCCGGCGGCGTACCGAAGACCCACCCCGTCGATGCGGCCGGTGGTCCGCGTGGCGTAGACCAGTTCGTACGCGGGCGGGACCGTCGGTTCGGGGACCGAAATCGAACTCCGCGCTTCCAAGTCGACCCTGCTTCGGAACCACTCGGTGCTCGGCGTGTTCGGTCGCTCGACGGTCGTGTTAGCGTCTATCTCCGGGCGGAACGCGTCCGCCGACACGGCCGCGTCGAACGTCACGTTCGTGTACGTCGTCGTCACCGACCGTCGGGTCCCGTCAGCCGTCCACGCCGTCTGTTTGCGAAGCGGGTAGAACCGCTCGCTGTCGAGCCACAGTCGCTGGTGGTAGCCCGCCTCGCTCCGGTTCGTCTCGGGCGCGATGTCGATAACGTACGCCTCGCGTCCGCCGACAGTGTCGGTCCCGACGAGCTCGACCGCGTAGCTACGGTTCGCGTCCGCACCCGGCACGACACCGGCGTGGCGCGGCACGACGGGGAGCGGCGACACGCCGATTGACTGCGGGCGACCGTCGCCGTCGGTCAACCCCGCGGCTGCGACGAGCAGTTGGAGCCGCTCCGCCGTCCGCGACTCGGTCGGCGGCCCCGTCAGTTCGATGACGGTCACGGCGTCCCGGTCGGTGTCGTGAAGCCAGAGCGTCGAGCCGTTCGAGACTTGTCTGTCGTACTGTCGTTTCCCCGCGTCCCGGAAGCGCACGCGCTTTCGCTCCGTCTCGGGGACGAGCGTTACGTCGGCGACGGTCCGAGACGCGACCGTGTCGTTGGCTCGAATCTCGACCGTCTGCGTTCCGGTGAGCGTGTCGATGCCGCGGTAGCGCTCGGTCACGTTCGCGTCGACGGAGGGGTCCACATCGCCTATCGCGCCCCCCGTTGTCCAGAGGACCGCGGAGAGCGCGACGGCGACGAGCACGAACGTGGCGAGCGTGCGTCGGTTGAGTCGGAGTGGAGGGCGAGTCATACTGAGAGCACTCTGCCGAGGAGTTCGACTGCGTGTCGGTGAGCCGGCGGCTAAATACTTCTGGACGACCGGCCGCACCGAACGCCCATCGGACCGATGGCTTACCCTTTGTGCGCTCGCCGTACACCTCTCGAATCGCCGGGTAGTTTAAGCTCGTGTGGATGGTAAACAATCAATAATGTCAAGAAAGCTGAGGGAGTTGTTCGAACACATCGAATCCGACCTCATTCTTCGAGAGTTCTTTCAGGAGGTGACCGAGTACGCGATATTTCTCCTCGACGCGGACGGGCACGTGGCGACGTGGAACGAGGGCGCGAGACGGATAAAGGGCTACGAACGGGACGAGATTATCGGCCGCCATCTGTCCGTCTTTTATCCTACTGACGGAGAAGGGACGTCCCCCGAAACGGTGCTCTCAGTCGCCGAGTCCGAGGGGAGCTACGAAGAAAAAGGGTGGCGCGTCCGGAAAGACGGGTCGCACATCCTCGCACACGTGACCGTCCGGGCGCTGAACAACGACGAGGGGGAACTCAGGGGCTTCACGAAAATCGTCCGGGACATTACGGAGACCTACGAGTACCGACAGGAGTTAGAACGGAATCGAGACCGACTCGAACGCACCGAGCAACTGGCCGATATCGGCGGGTGGGAAGTCGACTACGAGACCGACGAGCTACAGCTAACCGATGGAACCAAGCGACTGGTGGATATCCCGCCCGATACGGAACTGACGCTCGACGAACTGCGGAACTTCTTCCACGAAGACGACCGGACGGTCATCGACGAGGCTATCGAGGGCGCGCGAACCGACGGCGAACCGTTCGATATCGAGATGCGAGTGATAACGGCAACGGGTCGAACGCGGTGGGTCCAAGTTCGCGGCGAGCCGACGGGCGACCGGACGAACGTCCGCGGCGCGGTGCGCGATATCTCGGACAGAAAAGAGCGCGAAGAGCGGCTCACGGTGCTGAATCGGGTGCTTCGCCACAACCTTCGGAACAACCTCAACATCGTCAGCGGCTACGCGCGGGAGCTCCGCCGGGACCTCGACGCAGTCGATATCTCGTCGCTGGGCGACGACGACTACAGGCGGTTGCACGAGACGCTGGAGAACCTCAGCGAGACGACCAAGGGCATCGACGCGGAACTGCGGACGCTCGACAAGTTGGTCGACGCGGCGAGTCAGTTCTCGGAGGAGGCGATGGTGTCGAAGACGAACCGAATCATCGAGAACGCCGACGGCCTCATGTCGACCGGCGAAAAGGCCCGTCGGTTCGAGAACGTCGTCAAGGAGAGCACTGACAGGCGTCCAGTCCGCGTCGAGGACGTGTTCGCCGACCTCAAACGGACCTACGAGCAGAAATATCCCGAGGTGGAGATTCGACTCGAACTGGACGAACGGACTGTACTCGCGAGCACGCACTCGCTGTACCTCGCGCTCGACGAACTCGTACAGAACGCCATCGTCCACAACGACGAGGACCGCCCCGTCGTCGCGGTCTGGTCGCGACGCCTCTCAGGAGAGCGAGTCGCAATCGCGGTCGAGGACAACGGTCCCGGTATCCCACAGACCGAACGGGAGATTCTGAAACGCGGGAAAGAGACACCCCTAACGCATGGGAGCGGGATGGGGCTGTGGACCGTCCACTGGTTCGTCACGCAGTTCGACGGCGAGGTGTCTATCTCGGACCGCGCTGAGGGCGGGTCAACGGTCGAACTCAGACTCCCCGCGCTGGAGAACTGAGGTGGCTATTGGACATTAATTGGGCCATCTGAGTAGTTTAGACTTTTCAGATAATCTAGATTATTTGAATTCCCCTAATACTGGAAGTTCGTCAGGGAACTCACAGTATCCCGGCAATGCAGACATTACGAAGCTAGCCGTCGAGGAACGCGAGCCGGAACAGTACCATACTTCGGGATATCCAGATTATTTGGATTACTAACTGGACCTGACTCGACCTCGAAGCGGGCCGGAAGCGACTAATCCCGCTCATACGCGACGGAGAGAGCGGTCAGAGAAACACGGTAGTACTGAGAACTCTAGTTAGTCGAAGAACCACCGTTATCGAGGCTATCCACGTAGCTTCCGTTATCCACACATGCGCCTAATCTGAGCCATGCGGGCCGTTCTGATTTTCGTAGTTATCTGAATAATCTGCGACTCGTGCAGAACCTCCATGAGTTCGATACCGTGTGGAGGTGACGACAGGTGAACCGTTTAGATTATCTGAGATATGTGGGTTATCTAGAATATATACATAGTTTGGGCCGCCTGATTACTCCGCGCAATTCACAGGAGGAAGCAACCGCGGACAACCTACGTGGCTGGAAGAACTCACGTTTCCTGAGAAATCCGGAACCTCCAACACACTTGTATTATCTGGGAAACCCAGATTATTCAAATTTCTTGAGCTATTGCTAGCTGCAACGGTAAGATAGCGAACGCCTTTGTCAACGGGGGGTTGGGTTCTATCCATGTCCGATGTCCCCGATTCTGGCAGCGTGCTGGTCGTCAGCGAGAGCGACTGGGCGACGCGGTTCGCTGAGGGACTCGATTCACGACCGGGAGTCACCGTGCTGGAAGCCGAGACGAAGGCAGCGGCACTCCGCGCAGTCGAAGCGGACGAGGTCGACTGTGTCGTGGCCGACGCCGACCTCGCGGACGCGACCGCCGTCGACCTCCTCACGGACGTTCGCTCAACGGTCGCAACTCTTCCCGTCGTCATCGCCGCAGACGGTGGGAGCGACGTTCTCGCGAGCGAGGTCCTCGGCGCGGGCGCGACTGACTACGTCGCGCTTGACGCCGACTCGCCGGACGTCGAAACACTCCTCGCGCGGACCGGTCGTGCGCTCCGGTCGGCGCGACAGGACGCCAACGAGCGTGAACGCGCCAGGCAGTTCGACGCGATGTTCGACGACGAACGGACGGCGACGTGGGTACTCGATGGCGAGGGGTCGCTAACTCGGGCGAACCGGACGGCGCGCGAACTCCTCGACGCACCTGTCGACCCACTCGTCGGTGAGGCCTTCTGGTCACTCCCGTGGTGGACGGGGGGAGACGGCCCGACGAGCGACGACGTGCAACAGCTCATCGAGGACGCGCTCGAAGGAACGGCCGGGAACGCGGTCGTCCCACAGCCATCGGTGGCCGGAAAACGACGAATCGTCGAGCTATCGGTTCGCCCCGTGACCGACGAGCGCGGGGAAGTCGCGTCGGTCGTGGTCGAAGGTATCGACATCACAGCGCGGGTGTCACTCGAACGAGACCTCCGGCGTTCCGAGGAACTCCACCGCGTCACGCTCAACAACATGACCGATACGGTCCTCATCACCGACGAGGAAGGGGCCTACACCTACGTCTGTCCGAACGTCCACTTCATCTTCGGCTACACCGCAGACGAGTTGCGTGAACGGGTCCCTATCGGCGAACTGCTGGGGGATGACCTCTTCGACCGCGACGAGCTCGCGGAGCGCGGCGTCCTGAAAAACATCGAGAGCACGGTGACCGACAAAGCCGGCCGCGAGCACACCCTCCTCGTCAACGTCCGCGAGGTCTCGATTCGGGACGGGACGTTGCTTTTCAGTTGCCGCGACATCACGAAGCGCAAGCAGCGCGAGGACGCGCTGACGACGCTTCACGAGACGGCTCGCGAGTTCCTCTACACCGGGACTCACCGACAAATCGCCCAGCGCGTCGTCGACGACGCGCCCAGCGTGCTCGCGCTCAATGCGAGCGCCGTCTATCTCTTCGACACCGACGCCAACGTGCTCAGACCGGCGGCGTACTCGCCGGCGATGCGCGAGGCCCACGGGCCACTCCCGACAGTTCCCGCGGACGGGGAGACGCTCCCGAGTCACAGTTTCGTCGAGAACAGGCCGCTGTACTTCGATGACGTGCACGAGTCCGACCGGTTGGAGAACGCCGTGACTGGCCTCCGGAGCGTCGCGTACGTCCCACTCGGCGACCACGGAGTGTTCGTCGCTGGCTCGACCGAAGTCGGCGCCTTCGACGCGGTGGCGCGGGAACTGACCGACCTGCTCGCGGTGACTGCCGAGGCGGCGCTTGACCGCGTCACGCGCGAATCTCGGCTCCGCGAACAGGACCGAACGCTCCAGCGACAGAACGACCGGCTCACCGAGCTAAACCAAATCAACGAGACCATCCGCGAAATCGACCAAGCGCTCGTCGGCGCCCAGACGCGAGAGGAGATAGACTACACCGTCTGCGAGCTACTGACCGCCGTCGACCGGTTTGCGTTTGCGTGGGTCGGTTCCGTCGACCCTATCAGCGAAACCGTTGAGCCCCGCGCGTGGGCCGGTGACGAACAGGGCTATCTCGACAGCACTACGTTCGAAATTGCGGCGTCATCGGTCGACCCGGCAGGACGCACGGCGGCGACCGGAGAGGTGACTACCGTTCCCAACGTCGCGTCCGGTTTCCGGGACGAGCCCTGGCGAAAGGGCGCGCTCACCCGAGACTACCTGTCGGTACTCAGCATCCCGCTCGTCTATAACGACCTCTCGCACGGCGTGTTGACGGTGTACGCGACGACCCACGACGCCTTCGACGAGACGGCAACCGCTGTCTTGGCCGAACTCGGCGAGACCATCGCGTCGGCGCTGAGCGCCCTCGAACGGAAGAACGCACTGCTCACCACGGCCGTCACCCGCGTCGGGTTCGTTGTCGACGACCCCACGTTCGTCCTCTCGCGGCTCGCCCGCGACGCGGAGTGCACGCTCACTTACCAAGGAGGAGTCCAGCAGTCCGCCGAAGGGAACTACGTGTTCGTCACCGTCGAAGATGGGGCAGTCGAATCCGTCGCGGCCGCGGCCGACGAACTGGTCGCTGTCGCCGACGTGCGACGGATAAGCACCGACGGGGACGCCGGCGTCCTGCGTCTCCGCTTGACGCAGCCGTTTATCGCACCGGAGCTTGCGGACCACGGTGCCGTCCTCGCCGAGGTTCGGGCGACCCCCGAGGAGACGACGCTCGTCGTCGACGTCCCCGAGAGTATCGACGTTCGAAACGTCACGCACCTCGTCGACGAAGCGTTCGCCGGCGTCGAACTCCGGACCAAACAGACGCTCGACCAATCGACCGAGCGCGACCTCTTCTCGCGGTTCCTCGACAAGCTGACAGAGCGGCAGCTCGAGGTGCTCCAGACGGCCTACTACAGCGGCTACTTCGAATCGCCACGGGAGAACACGGGCGAGGAGGTCGCCGCGACGCTCGGCATCTCCCCGCCGGCGTTCTACAAACACGTGCGGACCGTCCAGCGGAAACTGTTCGCGACGCTGTTCGACGAGCACTCCGGTTCCGTCTCCGGACGGGCTGTGTAGGTTCGTTATCTAGCTAAAACTCTCTCGATTGGTTTGGTAGTTAACCACCTCATATTCCCTTGTACACCTATTACGCATCGGTAGAGCGTCTGGGACACGACCGGCGCTCGGGAACCATGAGAGATGTTGAACCCACCCCCGACGAGAAAGGAACGTACGAATGCTTCGAGTGTGGCGGTATCGTCCTCACTGAACACAACCCGCTGCGCTGTCCGGACTGCGGTGGGGCGATGCGCAACCGGCAGACCGCGATTGAGTAATCGACGGCTCGAAAGCCTCGCCTCACTCAGCGGTGGTCGACCGTCGGCGCAGGCAAGCTATCACTGTCTCGCTAGATTATACAGATTATCTAAATTATTCAAATAATCCAAATTATCTAGATTCTTTGATATCGCCCTCCAGTCTTGTCTAGTTTGCGCAAGTAATAGCAGGTCACAGAGAGACAAGGAGGAAGTCCACGGCTTTAGCCGTGGGAGGAATCCGACGCGCGGTATGGCCGTTTCGAGTCACTCACGGGAAGAAACGCTGCAGGCACGGAACCGGTCGCCATAGCGTCAGCTTCAGCAGAAGTCAGTACACGAGACGTTGAGAAGGAGACAACAAAACGAAACGACCGCGGCCGTCAGTCGTTGCCGTGTGCGGCGCTCCCAGCGCCTGCGTCCGGAGTCCGCAGCACGTCCGGGTCTGCGTCAGGTCCGAGCGGTTCGACGCGCACGCTCGATACCTTGAACTCCGGAATGCCGGCCTGTGGGTCGAAGGTCTCCTGCGTGAGTTTGTTGACCGCACCGGCCGCGAAGTGCATCGGGATAAACAACGTCCCGTCGCCGACGCGGTCGGTCACCTCCGCTTTGACGACGATGTCGCCACGGCGGGATTCGACCCTGACGTACTCGCCGTCCGAAACGCCGAGTTCCGCGGCGGTCGTCGGATTGATTTCGATGAAACTCTCGCCGACGTGGCTCATGAGACCCTCGACGCGTCGGGTAATCTGTCCGGTGTGCCAGTGGTAGAGGACCCGCCCGGACGTGAGTGTGAAGGGGTACTCCTCGTCGGGGAGTTCGCCGGGGTGGCCGCCGTCCGCCGGCACGAAGCGGGCCAAGCCGTCGTCGAAGTTGAAGTTCCCTTCCTCGTAGTCGTAGAGATACGGTGTTCCGGGGTGGTCTTCGTCCCAGCACGGCCACTGAAGTCCGTGCTCGTCGCCCGAGTCGAGTCGCTCGTAGCTGACGCCGCCGTAGATGGGCGTCAGGTCGCTAATCTCGTCCATGACTTCCCGCGGGTGGTCGTAGCCCCAGTCGTAGCCCAGTCTGGCTGCCAGTTCCTGCGTAATCTCCCAGTCCTGGCGCGCCTTTCCGGGCGGTTCCGCGGACGCCCGAACCCGCTGTATCCGGCGCTCGGTGTTGGTGAACGTGCCGTGTTTCTCCGGCGAGGTCGCCGCCGGCAGCACCACGTCCGCGTGCTCTGCGGTCTCCGTCATGAAGATGTCCTGTACGACGAGGAAGTCCAAGCTATCGAGCGCCTCGCCGGCGTGCTGGATATCGGGTTCCGAGAGCGCGGGGTTCTCCCCGACGATATACATCCCGCGGAGATTGCCCTCGTGGGCCTCCGAAAGCATCTCCGGCACTTTGAGGCCGGGTTCGTCCGGCGGGCGCTCGCCCCACGCCTCGGCGAACTTCTCGCCGACCTCGTCGTCGGCCGGGTCCTGATACCCGGGGAGACTGCCGGGCAGAGTTCCCATGTCGCCGCCGCCGCCCTGCACGTTGTTCTGGCCGCGGAAGGGCGACAGTCCGGCACCCGGTTTCCCGACCTGCCCGAGGGTGAGCGCGAGGTCGGCCATCGCGAGGAGGTTTTCCGTCCCGTGGCTGGATTGGGTCATGCCCATCGCCCAGCCGAAGACGACGTTTTCGGCGTCTGCGAGCGTCTCGGCGGCCGACTGCAGTTCGTCGGGTGAGACGCCGGCCAGTTCCTCGACTTTCTCGGGGGTGAACGCCTGGACGTTCCGTTTGACCTCCGCGAACCCTTTCGTATTCCGTTCGATGAATTCCTCGTCGTGCAGGTCGTGCTCGGTGAGATATCGGATGAGTCCGTTGAGCCACGCCACGTCGTAGCCGGGCGTCGTTCTCGTGTACTGGTCGGCGTGTTCGGCGATGCCGATTTTCCGGGGGTCGAACACCACGAGGTCGGCCCCGTCGCGGACGTTCTGCTTGATGCGAGTCGCCAACACCGGATGCGACTCGGTCGTGTTCGACCCGCTGATGAGGTAGGCGTCGGCCTCGCCGATGTCCTCGTTGATGCGGTTCGTCATCGCACCGTAGCCGAGCGTCTGTTGGAGCGCCGCCACCGTCGACGAGTGACAGAGCCGGGCGCAGTTGTCGATGTTCTTCGTGCCGAGCACCTGCCGCGCGAACTTCTGGATGAGGTACGCCTCCTCGTTGCTCCCCTTCGACGACGCGAGGCAACTGACCGCGTCGACGCCGTGTTCGTCCTGAACCTCGCGGAGTTCGCCGGTGACGTAGTCGAGCGCCTCGTCCCACGACGCCGTCTCGAACTCGCCGTTCTCGTTTCGAATCAGTGGCCTCGTGAGCCGCTTCTTGCTGTTGGCAAAGTCGTGTCCGAACTTCCCCTTCACGCACGTCGAGAAGTTGTTGGCCGGGGCGTTGTCCGGGTCGTCGACGGGTTGGACGCCGAGGGCGTTGCCGTCTTTACCCCACATCTCGAACCGGCAGCCGACCGCACAGAACCCGCACGTCGTCTCCGCTTTGTCGATTTTCCCCAGTCGGTAGTCGCTGACGAGCGACGCGATGTCGAATAGTCGACCCTCCGGCAGCGTCTGCGCCGCGATGTTCTCGGCGGTGTGTTCGCCCGCGAGCATGGCCTTCCGACCGTACTCCCCGAGGAAATCGGACGCTCGGCGTTTGCTCTGGGCCATGTATCGGGCGATGCCGCTTCGTCCTTCCTGTCCCGCCTCGGCTTCGCCGCCGGCGCTCCCCGCACTACCGGGTGCGGGCGAGCGGTTCGGTGCCGTCGTGTCGTCGAGGGTCTCTACCTCCTCGTGTTCGATGACGTTCCCGACTGAGTTTCGCTGCGTGAACCCCGGAAGCGGAAGCGTCCCCGCGCCACCGATGCCTTTCTCAGTCAGGGCACCGGTCGGACAGACCGTGGCACAGTGTCCGCAGGAGACGCAGTCGGAGTCGGCCATCGTCTCGGCGTCGGACTGGAAGCCGATGCGGGTGTCCTCTCCGGAGCCCTCGATGCGGAGAACTCCTTCGACCTGAACGTCGTTACAGCCCTCGACGCACCGATTACAGAGGATGCACTTGTTGCGGTCGATTTGGATGAACGAGGAACTGTCGTCGAGCGGTTCGTACTCGCTTCGCTCGTCGAAGACGCCGTAGCGCGGGTGGTCGACCCCCTCGTTGATGGCCGTCTCCTGGAGTTCACACCGCCCGTTCCCGTTACAGGTCGTACAGCGCAGATTGTGATTGGAGAGGACGAGGTCGAGGTTGACGCTCCGGGACTCCTCGGCGGCGGACGTGTCGGTCTCGACCGTCAGCCCGTCGGTGGCCGGGAACGAACAGGAGGGGACGACCCCATGTTCGTCGGTTTCGACCATGCAGGTTCGACACTCGCTCCGAGGGCCGATTTCGTCGCTCGCGTCGCCCTCGCGGTCGTAGTAACAGAGCGCCGGAACGTCGGCGTCTTCGTCGAGGCTGTCGGCGCCGGGGTCCACGCTCACGACCTCGTCGTCGACGGCTTGCATGGCGTCGATGACGGTCGACCCCGGTGGGACGGTGACCTGCGTTCCGTTGACGGTGACCGTCGTCGGGGTCTCGCCGTCGGTTCCGACGGGTGGGTCGTTCGCGGTCCCGGTCTCGAACTCCGCCGTGACCGGCGTCTCGTGCTGCGGGTCGTCTAGCTCCGGAACGCCCGGGAGTGGGTCGTCAGTACTCATAGTTTGTCAGAACAGGTTCCGCTCGGACAGCGGCCGTCGGCGTGTGCTTCGAAACTCGATTCGAACTCGTCTATCGCAGTCAGCACCGGACGCGGTGCATCGGCGCCAAGCTGGCAGTTACTCGACTGGGTCATGACCCGACCGAGTTCGCGTATCTTCTCCCGGTCGAACGAACCTCGGTAGACCGCTCGCAACAGTTCGGTGAGTTGGACGGTTCCCTCCCGTCCCGGCACGCACCGCCCGCTGTTGGCTTCCGAGGCAAAGCGCGCTCGCTCTCCGGCAGTCGCGACCGCACACCGCTCGTCGTTCAACAGTTCGACGACGCCTTCCGTTCCGAGGCCGGCCGCAGTCAGTCCGGCCGCAGTCGGTGTGACGTCCAACGTCCGGGAGAGGCCGCCGAAAACCCCGCCGACGCAGGCCATCTTGAACGACCCCTCCAGTTCGACGGCGTTCCGAACCGCCGAGAGGTGGGCGTCCGAGCCGACCTCTATCGTCGCGGGCGCGGTCACGTCGCCGGTGACAGTCAGCAGTCGCGTCGTCGATTCGGCGTCTCTATCGTTGCCCTCGGGGTCCGAGAGCGCGAGACGTATCTGGGCGAAGGTCCGCGGCGTGTGGATGACCGTCGGGCGACCGTACAGTCCGTACTCGGCCGGCGTCGGGGGCTGGAGACGGGGCTCGATTCTATCCGCACCCTCTATCGCTTCCAGCGCCGCCGTCGGTTCGCCGGCGCGGTACTCGTCCGGACCGGTGACGACTGCCGGCACGACCGGGAGTTCGTCCGCGGCGGCGTCGATAGCCTCCTGAAGATGTGCTTGCAGTTCGGTGTCGGTCTCGGCGACGTGGATGACCGCGTCAGTCGTCCCGAGGTACTCGGCGACGGCCGCCACTCCGTCGAGCACCGACATCGGCGACCCGGCAAGGAGTGTTCGGTCCGCGCGCTGGCGGTCGTCCGCGTCGTTCGCGTTCACGACGACGACCGGGTCGCCGTCGGTCTCTCGCGCGCGTCGCCAGACGTCCGCGGCCGGTTCGTCAGCGGCGGCGTCGCCTCTGCCTCGACCGACGAGTCCGGCATCCGCGATGGCGCCCGCGTCTCTCTCGAGCGAGTGAAACAGGTACGCTGTCGGGTCCAGCGGGTCGACCCACCCACAGGGGCCGAGGACGCTCCGCGTTCCCACCGCGAGCGGCCCGTGGGTCGGAACCGGGAGCGTCGTCGTCTCGGCGTCGTGTTCGACGACTGCCGCGGCACCGTCCGTCGGTAACTCCCCTTCTTCCATAGCGGTGACGAGGTCTCGGACCCTCGATGTCTCCGGGGCCGGGAAGAACGCTGTCCGCCCCGCGTCGGTCGCGAGAACCAACGGGTCGTACTCGCTGATTCCGGTGGGCCCCGTTCGAAGGACCGCGACGGAGTCGGCGGTACTGCGTGCGGCACTCAAGACACGCGCTCCGCGCTCCGTCCGTCCGGCTCCCGAGACCCGGAGTACCGGCGACCGGACTGCGTTTCCTGTGCGACTCATTCTCACAGATAAGGAGACACGGCGGGGTTAAAAAATCATCCCAACCCACTCGCGTCGGAGTGCGACTTCGAGGCGTTCGGGAAGCCGACTGGAAGTCGATTCGAGCGCGAGTGGGCGGGAAACAGGTGACTGCTTCAGACGGGATAGCGAGTGGAGCAAAAAGCTAAGGCGGCGACGCGTCGTCTACCGTGATGATGACGAACCCACGGTTCGACGACGTGCGAGAGAAGGCGGCCGACGCGACTCGCGAAGACGACGTCCAGTCCGTGTACACCGGACTCGTCCACGACGACGGTCGACAGGAGTACTACTTCGCCAACGACACCGAAGAGGCGTCGGAGTTACGCGAGACGGCGGCGGTCCAACTCGGGATGTTGGTTCGCGTCCTCGCGGACCGCTCCGAGAGTGACATCGAGGAAATCACTGAACTCGCGGCCGAGCGAGCCGAGAACATGCGATTGGAGTAGCCGACGATTGTAACACCGGCTGCTCGGAAGTGCATTCTCTCGGGACGTGTCGGCTCGAAAAATGCCGGGCGCGTCGGAATCGTCGAGCGCCCTTCAGAGGTCAGCGGCGGTTCGCTTATTCGGTCACCGCAACCGCTTCGATTTCTATCGCGGCTCCTTTCGGCACGTTGCCGACTTCGACCGCGCTCCGCGCCGGCGGCTCGTCGTCGAAGAACCCGCTGTACACCTCGTTGAACTCCTCGAAGTCGTCGATGTCGTCGAGGAAGACGGTCGTTTTGAGCACGTCGTCTAAGGACGCGTCCTCGGCGGCGAGAATCGCCGCCACGTTTTCGAGACACTGCTCCGTCTGGTCGCCGACCGAGGCGTCGTCGAGTAGCTCGCCGTCGGGCGTGAGCGGGAGTTGTCCCGCGGTGAGGAGTAGCTCGCCGTTCGTCGTCGCTTGACTGTACGCGCCAACAGCCGCCGGGGCGTCCGAAGTGCTAATCGTGCGCTTCATGGCCGGTCGTTCCGGACGGCCCGTATTAAATCCAGTTCGGGGACGGACGCCGCACACGTCGTGTAAGAAACCGGAGTGCTTGTGGGATGTCTCGGCGCACACGTGAGTTGACGACTACCGTTACAGGTGGTCGAGCGGTGGTGCGTCAACTGTCGGTCTGTCAGGGTGCGCCAAGCGTGGCCGGAACCGTCGACTGCGATGGAACCGGGTCATCGTCGGTGTGTTCGCTAGACAAGTACGGCGTGAGAAAACACAGATAGTAAAATATCTGGTAGTTTGAGAATACACTACACTACTCTACTCAACCGTAATATATCATATTCTATAAAAATAAAGTCTACCCGAGCTATAAATGGTGACTGTTCGCAGAGGTTGAGTGGAGTTCACACAATGTCTATGGACGCAGTCGTCTACAAAGGCGAACGAGACGTCGCAGTCGAAGCGGTCGAAGAGCCCCAGATTCAACACCCGAACGACGTCGTCATCGACATCACGACGACCTGTATCTGCGGGTCCGACCTGCACATGTACGAGGGGCGGACGGCCGCGGAGCCGGGAATCGTATTCGGCCACGAGAATATGGGTATCGTCGAAGAAGTCGGCGAAGCCGTCAGCAGTCTCGAAGTCGGCGACCGCGTCGTCGCGCCGTTCAACGTCGCCTGCGGCTTCTGTGAGAACTGTGAAAACGGCTACACGGGCTTCTGTACGAACGTCAATCCGGGGTTCGCCGGGGGAGCGTACGGCTACGTCGCCATGGGCCCCTATCAGGGAGGGCAGGCCGAGAAGCTCCGCATTCCGTACGCTGACTTCAACGCGCTCAAGCTACCCGACGGGCGGGAGCACGAGGACTCGTTCGCACTGCTCGCGGACATCTTCCCGACGGGGTGGCACGGCACGGAACTCGCCAATCTCGAATCCGGCGATTCCGTCGCCATCTACGGCGCCGGTCCGGTCGGCCTGATGGCCGCCTACAGCGCCAAACTCAAGGGCGCGGCCGAGATTTACGTCGTCGACCGCGTTCCCAGTCGCCTCGCGCTCGCCGAAGAACACTGTGACGCCACGCCCATCAACTTCGAGGAGAGCGACCCCGTCGAACAGATCAAAGAGATTCACGGCGGCGGCGTCGACAAGGGCGTCGACGCGGTCGGCTACCAGGCCATCGACCCGGACAAGGAAGCCGACTCCGCGTACGACCCCGCCCGGGAGAACCCGGCCGTCGTCATCAACAACCTCATTCGGACGGTCCGACCGACCGGCGAACTCGGCATCCCCGGTCTCTACGTGCCCGACGACCCCGGTGCTCCCGACGAGATGGCCGCGCAGGGCCGTCTCGGTATCGACTTCGGTCTCCTCTTCGAGAAAGGTCAGGCCCTCGGCACCGGCCAGTGTAACGTCAAGGAGTACAACCGAAAACTCCGCGACATGATCATCGAGGGACGCGCCGACCCGAGTTGGGTCGTCTCCCACCGCGTCGGCCTCGAAGACGCGCCCGAGATGTACGAGAAGTTCGACAACCGCGAAGAGGGCGTCACGAAGGTCCTGCTGGAACCCTAGGACTAGGAGCAGCGGAGCCTCCTAACCCGGTTCCCACCGATACTCCTTTGCCGGTTTGCCCGGTATCGCGTTCTATGTGCCAGTACTGCAGTTACCGGTATCACGACGGTTGGACGCAGTTGTTGGAGTACGACGAGGTGTATCAGACGGTAATCAGCGGTGAGTCGGAGTCGACCTACGGGTTCCACGAGTCGTGGGACGAACTCCGAGACGAGGTCGACTTCGGTGCGGCCTAATCAGGCGGACTCGCGGGGAAACGGGTCGTCGGGATACGCCGCCCCTCGCTCGTCCGTCGTCGCCAGACACTCGTCGAGCTCTCGGGTTACTGCGTCCTCGTCGAGGTCGCGACCGATGAACACGAGTCGCGTCTCGGGGTCATCGTCTCCCCATCGACCGATGGGGCCGGCCTGCACCGACGGTCCCGCCTGACTCACACCGAGAACCGCCTCGGGACGACTCGCGACCCACGCGAACCCCTTCGCGCGGACGACGTTCCCCCGCCAGTCGTCGAGCCACGCGTCGAGTCGATGCGGATGGAACGGACGGTCTCGACGGTAGACGAAGGACTCGACGCCGTGGGCCGTCGCTGCCGAGACATCCTCGTCGTGGGTATGGTCGTGGTGGTGGTCGGTGTCGTGGTCGTGGTCCGCCTCGGCCCCGTCGCTCGCGAGGGCCTGTTTCCACCCCTGGTGGCGCTTCGCCGCCTCGAAATCGAAGCGCCCCGTATCGAGAACCCGCGTCGGGTCGACTTCGCTGTAGGTCGTCCGGTGGAGGCTCGCACGCGGCTGGAGCTCTCGAATCTCCGCTTCGACGGCGTCCAACGCGTCGTCGGGGACCATATCGCACTTGTTCAGCAACAGCACGTCACAGAACTCGACCTGCTCGACGAGTACCTCCGTCAACGGACGCTCCGGGTCGGGGGCGGCGTCCGGAAGCGACTCCGCCGGGTCGAACGCCTTCCAAAACCCGTAAGCGTCGATGACCGAGACCGTGGTGTCCAACCGGAGTTGTTCCGGCAGTCCGCCCTCGTTCGACTCGCTCGCCAGCGTCCGCGCAATCGGAAGCGGTTCGCTGATGCCCGAGGCCTCGATGAGGAGATAGTCGAACGAACGGTTCTCCGCCAACCGCGTCACTTCGGTCACGAGGTCGTCCTGTAGCCGACAGCAGATACACCCGTTCGAGAGGTCGATGACCCCGTCGTCCGACTCGGACGCGACTAACTCCGCGTCGACGTTCAGTGCACCCATGTCGTTGACGACGACGGCTATCTCCCTGTCACCGGGGTCGTTCAGGAGTCGGTTGACCAACGTCGTTTTACCCGCGCCGAGTGGACCGCTAACGACCGTAATCGGTATTTCCGTTGTAGACATGTCGATGCTGTGTGACGCCTCGGGAGTGCTCGTAATGAAGACTGGGTCGGCCGACCCACACGGGGGCAGAACCCGTCATTCTCCGAACTCCCGCCGTGAAAACACATCGTCTGTTTTGATTGACATATCTGGTTTGCCGTCGGTTCGCATCGTGTGGCTCGTCCTCCGAGCGAACCGATGAGTACGGCTTTGACGGAGGCGTTCGCGACGCCGAATTCGCTCGGCGGTCCGCGAGAACGGCACATCTTTTTGGTCGCCGGTACTGACGAACGACCAGATGGCACCTCCAATCGCTGACCGATTCCTGCGGGTCGACTTGTCCGCCCGCTCGGTCGAGAGCACGCCGATTCCGGACGAGTGGCGACGGCGATACGTCGGCGGCAAAGGGTTGGGTGCCCGCTATCTCTACGACGAACTCGACGCCGGCGTCGACCCGCTCGGCGAGGAGAACGCGATTCTGTTCATGCTCGGCCCGCTTTCGGGCTATCTCCCGGGTGAGTCGAGATACGCCGCCATCACGAAATCCCCGCTGACGGGGTGCTTTCTCGACTCGTACGCGGGAGGCGAGTTCCCCGACTCGCTGGCCGGCGCGCTCGGGTCGCATATGGGCCTGCTCGTGACGGGTGTCGCGTCCGAACCCGTCCACCTCGTCATCGAAGACGGGGACGCGACAATCGAACCCGCCGAGACGTGGGAGGCCGGGACGGTCGAAACGTCGCGGGCGTTCCCGAATGCGTCTGTCGCGTGTATCGGCCCCGCAGGAGAACGACAGGTCGCATACGCCACCATCGCGTCCGACGCCGGAGACCATCACGCGGGCCGGGGAGGAGCGGGAGCGGTGATGGGTTCGAAGCGGCTGAAAGCAATCGTCGCGCGGGGAGACCCTCCGGACGGTTTGGACGACCTGCGAGAGGCCTACGCGGCGAAGTATCGAGAGACCGCCACCGGGCGGTGGCTTCAGGCCAGTGGAACCGTCGAGACGATCGATTTCGCGAACGAAATCGGCGCACTCTCGACGCGAGGCTGGAGCGACGGACAGTTCGAAGCGGCGGACGAGTTAGGTATCGCGACAGTCGAAGACCGGGCCGTCGGTCGCGAACACGCCGACACGGAAACTCCGGGCGGCTATCGCGTGCCTACGGAGGAAGGCGACCACGTCCCGCGCGGCGCGACTGCGATGACGCTCGGAGCCGGACTCGATATCGACGACTTCGACGCCGTCGCAGTGTTGGGACAGACCTGCGACCGACTCGGGATGGACCTCATTAGCGCGGGGAGTGCGGTCGCGTGGACGGTCAAGGCCAACGCCGCCGACGTACTCGACCGCTCGCTCTCGTTCGGTCAGCCCGACAGCGCGCGGGCCCTCTTAGAGGAGATTGCGGAACGCGAATCGGACCTCGGCGACGCGCTCGCGGACGGGGTCGAGGCGGCGGCGACGCGGTTCGGCGGGCGAGCCCTCGTCCCCACGGTGAAGTCGATGGAGCTACCGGCTTACGACCCGCGCGGCGCGCAGAGCATGGCACTCGCGTACGCGACCAGCGACCGGGGAGCGTGCCATCGACGGGCGCGACCCATCGAACGCGAGGCGTTCGACGGTGACTGGGGAGCCGACCGGACCGCGGCGGAGGTCATCCGCGAACAGGACCGGCGGTCGATGCTCTGGAGCCTCATCGCAGATGACTTTTTCGGCGACGCGCTCGACGACCTCGGCCGGGAGTGGCTCGAGTCGGTCGGCCTCGAAACCGTCGGGGGACTCGCCACAATCGGCGAGCGGATTTGGAACGTGACGCGACTGTTCAACGTCCGCGAAGGCATCTCGCGCGAGGACGACTCGCTCCCGGCCGCGCTCCAAGAGCCGATTGAGACGGGGCCCAGAGCCGGTGCGACCGTCGACCGCGACGACTTCGACTCCATGCTCGACGCGTACTATCGCCGCCGCGGCTGGAACGACGACGGCGTGCCGACGACCCAAACTATCGACCGCCTCGGCCTTACTGAACTCACCGATGACTTCGACACCCTCGATGCTTGAACACCGCACGAACGGCTGGACGACGAACCGCGCACACCCCAGAGAACGAACATGACGCTCGCTGATGCGCTCTGCGCTCGACGCGGCGTGGTCTGCGTCGTCGGGGCAGGCGGGAAGAAGTCCACGCTGTACGCGCTGGCGCGCCTGCTCGACCGCGCCGTCGTGACGGCGACGGTCCGCATCCCCATCTTCGACCAGCAGGTCGCCGACGTAGTCGTCACCGACACGCCGGTCGAAGCGCTCGAACGGGCGACTGACTGGCCGGTGGGCGTCGTTCCCGAGCGTGACCGCGACGACCGCTACCGCGGGTACGACCCCGACGTGGTCGACGCCATCGAGGACTCAGACGTCGCCGACGTGGTATTGGTGAAGGCCGACGGCGCGCGGATGCGCGAGTTCAAGGCCCCGGGCGACCGCGAACCTCAGCTCCCGGCGACCGCCGACACCGTCCTCCCCATCGCCAGCGTCCACGCCGTCGGTGAACCACTCGCCGACGACACCGTCCACCGCCCGAAACGGGTCGCCGCCCTCACCGACCTCGAACTCGGCGACACGATTCGCCCGTCGGACGTCGCAACCGTGCTCACCAGCGAGCGCGGCGGCCGCGCAGACGTCCCCGACGGTGTGACAGTCGTCCCCGTGCTGAACAAGGTAGACGACGCGGCCCTCGAAGTTGTCGCGCGGGAGATTGCGTCGGACATCCTTGCTCGGTCGGACGTCCCGCACGTCGTACTGACGCAGTTGACGGCGTCCGAACCCGTCGTGTCGGTCGTAGAGCGTTAGCGCAACTGTTCCGCCGCGCGAGCGAGCTCTTCGGGGGTGTTGATGTTCTCGAAGGTGTCGAGACTCGCGTACTCGGACACCTCGTCCTCCCCGAGGACGACGTAGTCGAGCGTGAACAGCGGGTCGATGATTTTGTGGCTCCCCTCGGCCAGCGCGACCTCGCAAGCGTCGGCCATCGCCGAGGCCCGATACACCGCGTAGGTCGGCTGGAACCAACCGTCACCGACCCGCGGCACGGCGGCATCGTGACCGCCCGCCCGCTCGAACAGTCTCTCGATGAGCGCGGGTTCGAGAAAGGGCATATCGCAGGCGGCGACGAACGCGTACTCCGTCTCTGCGGCCCGCAGACCCGTCATAATTCCCGACATCGGCCCCTCGTCGCAGTCCGTGTCTTCCGCAATCGTTATCGGGTGGTCGTAGCCGTCGAGCGCGGTTCGGAGTTCGGCAGTCTGTTCCGGTCGGCAGTTGACGACGAGACGGTCGACGGCCCCAGTCATCCGGTCGGCGACGCGCCGGATGAGTGGCGTTCCAGCGAGAGATGCGACTGCTTTGTCCTCCTCACCGAATCGCGTCGAGTACCCACCGGCGATGATGACACCAGTTCGCATACTGGTAGGTTCACTTTCGTCGTGGAAAGCAGTTGTGCTACGAGTCGTATATCGGTTCTTTCGTCAGTTTCGTGCCGGGGTTGGCTATCGCTGTTCTATATTCTCGGGCTACTGTCACTTGCAGTCCGAAACGTTCGACGCTTTTTGAGCGGTCAGAGACTTCGCTTTCGGGACGCGCGAGTGAATGAGAACACACACATTACACAGCTATCCGTGTTATCCAGATTTTCATTTTATTTAAAATTAACGCAGAATCGGAACGAGCTGGAGGTGATGACTGCTGAATCGTCGAGTGTTACTCGATGCTCGTTGGCCGCTCGGACGACGGTCCCCATTTTGATTACCACTTGGCCGTTACGCTGGGGCTGAAAACCCTCGGACGAAAACAGATAGGTATCGCTCTATACAGTTTATGGGCTCCGCGACTGTCGGGTTACAGTACGAGACGAAAAACGCGTGAAGGGAGGTCGAGGCCACACCGAACCACCGCAGAATCGGTTCGTGAGGGCCAAAGCGATCTATTTCCAGAACTAACGTTCTGCTGGCGACGTACATTTCGACGGAAATTGCAGTACCGGACTGTCGATGTACCAGGAAACAACTCATCGACCAAGTTCGATATCTCATCTGCGAGTTGCTCGTTCGGTCCACAAACCCGGGGGTCGAAGCACCCAAAGCGACCCGCTGTCGACCGATCCGAATCTGAATACATGATTTTCGAGACAATCGGCGATTGTGAAATATATTTGAATGTAATACTAGTGTCGTTGTCTGCGTAGGACAACGAGGGTTAGCAATATATCGACCCGCTGCCGGGATTACTCAATGAATCATATATCGCTATACTAAATTTGTTGGTCGGGATAGCAAATTTCGGAAGGTGACGTGTTGTATGCTCCCCGTTCAACCTCAATAGTACAATCGTGAGCGTTTTCGCCCCTATAGGCCTTCACTCGAGATGCTGATCAAGTGTGGCGCGGTGGATACGACAGCCACATCAAACGCACCAAGTGTCTGCCCACCAGTTACGACATCTCCGGTTGGTACATCCATTTCGAACGTACGGCTAGTGAAGTTCGTCACCCATGTCAGGTCGTCGCGTTCGTTGAATCGAACTCCGTCCGGAAGTCGGGAAGTGTACTCGATTCCGCTGCGGGACAGCAGATCAGCAACGAGTTCGTCAAGCAGTTTTGACCCCGGCCAGACACCACAGTACGCTACTGAGCCGTCGCCACGGTCCCTCCGGGTGACTGCCGGACGTCCAGCTCCCGGACCGAAAGTGTGCGTCGCTACGATGGTCGTCTGTGGATCGGGGTCGAGCCACTCCGCCCAGGTTGTGGCAGCGTACTCATCGCCATCAACTTCCACGGCGAGTGGGACATCTTCCGGGTAACTCTCGTGTTGGT
Organism: Haloferax marisrubri; assembly: GCF_001469875.2. Lineage (GTDB taxonomy): Archaea > Halobacteriota > Halobacteria > Halobacteriales > Haloferacaceae > Haloferax > Haloferax marisrubri. The sequence goes on from NZ_LOPW02000018.1 coordinate 438,098, forward strand.
CGACGACGAGACCGGTGAGGTCCGCGAGTGGCCCCGGTGCAAGCGTCTCGTGTAGCTGATTGGCCGGTGTCTTCACGCCAGATCGTGCACCGACGAGTAACTGACCACCCTGCTCGACGAATTGAGTAAGGTGGTCCGCAAGTTCGGTATCGACGAGGTGAAGCCCAGGTGCGACGACGGCGTCGTAGTCGTCTAGTGGGGCGTCCGGGTGAACGACGTCAACCTGCACGCCACGCGCTCTGAGTGCACGGTAGTAACATCGGAGATGCTCCCAATAGTCGAATTCAGGAGCATGAGGCTGTACACCGATAGCCCACCAGTTGTCGTAGTCATGGAGAAGCGCAACGGAAGCGTCAACGTGGTCAACATCAACTGCGGTGAGTTCTTCGGCTGCAGCCTTCGCATCGCTGTAGCCACGGTCCGGCGATCCATCTTGTTTCATGAGCCCAGCGTGGTACTGTTCTTGACCCTCTAGACATCGCCGCCAGCGGAAGTACAGAACTGCGTCGGCCCCATGGCCGACTGCGTGGTGTGCCCAGAGTCGCATCGCACCGTCACCCGGTTGTGGGCAAGAGGGTGGCCAGTTGACGTCACCGGGTTGTTGCTCCATCACCCAAAACGGAGCATCATTCGTCGCCCGGCAGAGGTCGTGGTTCAGGCCAACTTGATCTGGGTCGCCCGCTCGGAATTCATCCATCGACGGGTCGGCGGCGCGGCGGTCCTGAACGAAGCCCGTTGGATACGAGTCCCACGAAACGAGGTCCAAATCGTCACTGACCTTGTGCATGTCGAGCGTCTCGAAATCCCCCATGAAGTTGTGCGTCACGAACCAGTCACCATGCTCGCGGATGATATCTGCATGGATACGGTTGTATTCGACGACGCTATCGGTCGCAAACCGGTAATAATCCAAGAGGCGTGAGGGGTGATGGTCTGTCGGTGTCGGCCGCGGGGGTCGACAACTTCGAAAGAGGCGTACTGTTGGCTCCAGAACGTCGTTCCCCACCGCTCGTTAAGGTCGTCAATATCGTCGTACTTCGCCGCAAGCCATTCGGAGAAGGCGGTCGAACAATCCTCACAGTAACACCGTACCGTCTCATGGCAACCAAATTCGTTGTCGGTCTGCCAGCCGACAACAGCCGGGTGGTCCGCGTAGTGGCTCGCCATCGCTGAGACGATACGCCGTGTCTCCGCTCGGTATTGGGACGAATTGAAACAGTAGTGGCGACGCGAGCCGAAGTACCGAGGCGTCCCGTCGGGGTCGGTCTGCAGAATCTCCGGGTGTTCGTCGACGAGCCACTTCGGCGGCGTTGCCGTGGGCGTACAGAGGACGACGTTCAGACCATGATCAGCTAGTATATCGACCGCCTCGTCAAGCCACGAGAAGTCGAGGTCCCCGGGTGTCGGCTCAATGACGCCCCACGAAAACTCAGCCAGACGGACGTATTCGATGCCGGCCGCCGCCATTTGCCGCGCGTCAGACTCCCACCGTTCGCGTGGCCAGTGTTCTGGAAAGTAGCAAACACCAATTGACATTGTCTATGATAGGAGATATGGTACCGCAATAAAAAAAGCCTCGGTCAGTTCGACCTCACTCGTTGCTGGCTCGGTAAGTGGCGATACGGCCTAGCCAGCCCCCACGGTTGTGTATTTTTCAGCTTATCTCATGCTTCGCTCCCGAATCACAACCTCGGCAAGTGTCGCTGTTCGTGGGCAGCCAACGTATCCATCGGTACTGTCCGAGAGAATCAGAGGATGCAAAGCAAACAGTTGGTCAGCATCAACTAGTTGTACGACTGGGCGTCTCGCTTGAGCCCAAGTGGTGCCACCATCACAAGAAGTTATATTGGTCCACTTGGAGTCTTAGATGTGTCTATGAGTGAAGTCTCGATTCACCAGCGTATCGTCGATCCTGGAATCATCGCGATCGTACGTGGCATCGATTCAGCTGTCGCACCCGACGTCGTTCGTGCTATCGCAGCCGGTGGCGTCAACGCGATCGAGATTACAGCCAACACGCCGGGGGCGGTCGACATGATTCGAGAGGTCTCCAACAGCGTCGACGATGTTGCCATCGGTGCCGGGACGGTTCTCGACCCGGAGACTGCTCGGGCCGTCCAACTCGCCGGTGCTGAGTTCGTCGTCACCCCGACAGTGAACACGGACGTCATTGAGACCTGCAATCGGTACGAAACGCCTATTGCGACGGGTGTGATGACGCCGACGGAGGCACTCACCGCGACTGAGGCCGGGGCGGACTTCTGTAAACTGTTCCCTGCGTCAGCTGTCGGCCCCCAACATATAAGTGCGATAAACGGACCACTCCCGCAAGTCCCGCTGATACCGACGGGTGGCGTCTCGACCGACAACGCAGCAGCGTTCTTCGAAGCCGGCGCGGCTGCCCTTGGCGTCGGTAGTTCTATCGTCGACGGTGAGGCCATCGCCACCGGCGACTTTAGTGCGTTGACCGATGCGGCCAGCGAGTTCGTCGCAATCGCCGAGGAGTACCGATGACACCCGACCTCGTCACCTTCGGCGAGACGATGCTTCGGCTGAGTCCGCCTGCGGGCGAACGGTTGGAAACGGCGACGGAACTCGATTTCCGAACGGCGGGGGCAGAGAGCAACGTTGCCATTGCGGCGGCACGACTCGGCACCGACGCTTGCTGGCTCTCAAAGCTCCCGGACTCAGCGCTCGGCCGCCGCGTGACGAACGAAATCCAAACCCACGGTGTTGACCCCCGAGTTGCGTGGAGTACGTCGTCACGCCAAGGAACATATTACATCGAGCAGGGGGCAGCACCCCGGCCGACGACGGTCATCTACGACCGGACCGACGCAGCCGTCACCACCGCCGAGCCGGACGACCTCAATCGCGAGGCGATTCGTAACGCCCAGGTGTTCTACACGAGCGGTATCACTCCCGCACTCTCGGAGACGCTCGAAGCGACGACGGCCGAACTACTCGCTGACGCACAGTCGGCGGGAACGGCGACCGCGTTCGACCTCAACTACCGGGGAAAGCTCTGGTCGCCGGCTGAAGCGAAGGCAACGTGTGAGTCACTCTTTTCTGACGTTGATATTCTCGTCGCGGCCGAGCGCGACATCCGGCACGTCCTCGACCGCGAAGGCGATGCTCGAGCACTTGCCGACGGATTAGTAGACGACTTCGGTTTCGAGACAGTAATCGTTACCCGTGGTGACGAGGGCGCGCTTGCCCTCAACGACGGGACGGTGTACGACCAACCGGCATTCGAGACAGAGACGGTCGACGCAATCGGCACCGGTGATGCGTTCGTTGGCGCGTACCTCTCACGACACATCGCCGGTGACACGGTCGGTGACGCGCTCTGCTACGCCGCGGCGACTGCCGCACTCAAACGGACTATCGAAGGAGACCTCGCAGTCGTGACGCCAGCAGAAGTCGAACGGGTGGTAGAAAACAGAGGAGGTGGTATCGCGCGGTAGGCCAAGTGGGGGCGCAGCGACCGCTAGTAACGCTCTTTGTATTCGAGGTAGGTGTGATCCTGCATGACTGCAGTCCGACCGCCGTCGACGAGGAGGTTCGTCCCAGTCACAAACGATGCCTCATCGCTGGTCAGAAAGGCTACTGTCGCGGCAACGTCCTCGGGAGCGCCGATGCGACCGACTGGGTGGATTGCCTCGACACGTTCACGGTCGTCTGCGCTCAACTCCTCTTGTGTGCGTTCGACCTCGACCCATCCCGGATTGACGGTGTTGACGGTGATTCCGAGAGGTCCGAGTTCAAGCGCAAGTGCACGCGTCATCCCGTTGATACCCGCTTTGACGGCATTGTAGGGGAACAGCCCAGGCATCGTCAAGAAGGCATGATTCGAGGACATGTTGACGATAGAACCCCCCGCAGGCATATGTTCGGCGGCGTGTTTGGCGCACAGCCAGAACGAACGGAAATCAGTCTCGAGAACGAACTCCCAGTCGTCTATCGTCGCCTCGGCCGCAGTCGTCTCCGTCTGGACGCCGGCGTTGTTGACGAGCACGTCAAGTCGTCCGTAGCGGTCCACAGTCTCATCGACCAGCGCCTCGATGGCCGCGGGGTCGCGCATGTCGGCCTCAACGAACGTCGCTTCGCCACCGACCTCTCGGATAGTATTGACTGTCTCCTGGCCATCGGTGGCTGAACGGCCGTTGACGACGACGGCTGCACCCTCGCGGGCGAGGCGCTTTGCGACGCCTGCACCGATGCCTTTCGTCGACCCCGTTACGATGGCGACCCGGCCCTCGTGTCGTTGTGAGTCTACCATTCGGCGACTCCTCCATCGTCGTGTCGCCAGACCGGATTGTGCCAGTCAACGTCAATTTCGGCGCGTTCACGAACGTAGTCGATATCGATGTCGACGCCGAGGCCTGGACCGTCTGGGAGGTCAACGTAGCCATCATCGTAGTCGAACACTGAGGGGTCTTCGAGGTAGTCAAGTACGTCGTTGCTCTCGTTGTAGTGGATGTCGAGGCTCTGTTCTTGGATAAGCGCGTTTGGTGCGACGGCGTCGACTTGGAGACATGAGGCGAGCGCAAGCGGCCCGAGTGGGCAGTGTGGTGCCATCGCTGCGTCGTACGCCTCAGCCATCGCTGCGATCTTCTTCACTTCGGTGATGCCGCCAGCGTGTGAGAGGTCTGGCTGGATGATATCAACCGACTGGTCTTCGAAGACATGTTTGTAGTCCCACCGGGAATACATTCGTTCGCCGGTTGCGATAGGTGTCGATGTCTGTGCCGCAATATCAGGGAGCGCGTCGTTGTGCTCAGGGAGAACAGGTTCCTCGATGAAAAACGGCTCGTGTGGTTCGAGCGCCTTCGCCAGTCGCTTGGCCATCGGCTTCGTGACTCGCCCGTGGAAGTCGACGCCGATGTCGACCTCGGGACCGACCGCCTCCCGGACGGTTCGGAGACGGTCGACAGCGTCCGCGACAGCGCTCGGGTTGTCCACTCGTCGAATCTCCGGCGTCGCGTTCATCTTGAGCGCCGTGAACCCAGCGTCAACCTTCTCTGCGGCGGCCTCGCCGACGGCGGCGGGGCGGTCGCCACCGACCCATTGGTAGACACGAACGCGGTCCCGAACCGGGCCACCAAGGAGCTCGTAAACTGGTGCATCGAACTGTTTGCCCTTGATGTCCCATAACGCCTGGTCGATACCGGCGATTGCGGACATCAAGATTGGACCACCGCGATAGAAGCCACCGCGGTACATCGTTTGCCAGTGGTCTTCGATTCGGCTCGGATCTTCGCCGAGGAGGTACGTTTCCATGAGTTCCTCAACGGCAGCCCGAACGGAGTGTGACCGACCTTCGACGACTGGTTCTCCCCAGCCGACGATGCCATCGCTCGTCTCGATACGGAGGAATAACCACCGCGGCGGTACCTCGAACAACTCGTAATTAGTGATTCGTGTCATTGTGTGTCTTAGCGTATCAGTATATCTGTGTCTCGCTCTTCGAACGGGGTGGTGAAAACGGGGTTACATCCCTTTCATCCCACCGCTGGCAAGCCCCTCGACGATGTAGCTCTGGACGAAGGCAAACAGGACGACCACAGGCACGATCGTAATCGTCGCTGCGGTCAACAGAAGTTCCCACGCGACCGTGTTCTGCGACTGGAACAGCTGGAGACCGAACGGAAGCGTTCGCGTCGCGGCTGTCTGCGACAGGATCGAGACGAGAAGGTAGTCGTTCCACGAGAGAATAAACGTGTAGAACCCCGCAACAGCGATGCCGGGCAACGACAGCGGGACGATAATACGCCAGAGGATGTCCAGACGCGAACAGCCGTCCATCTTCGCTGCCTCGTCGAGCGATGCCGGGATGTCATCGAAGTATCCTTTCAACAGCCACGTACCGAGCGGAATCCCCCCGACAGAATGCGCGATGACGATGCCGAGATACGAGTCGATGAGATTCAGCGAGAACATCAACAGGAAAAACGGGATAAGGATGAGCACGAGCGGGAGCATCTGCGTCGCGAGGAACGACAGCAGAATCGACTGCCGGCCGGGGAACTCAAATCTACTCAGTGAGTATGCCGCTAGCGTCCCGACAACGAGCGTGAGGGTGGTCGTCGAAACCGCGATGACGACTGAGTTGACGAAGTACCCCTGGAACGCCCCCGTCTGCAGAACAGTGAGGTAGTTCTCGACGGTGAGGTCACCGAGCGACGGGATGAGTTGTGGCGAGTAGAGGAACTCCTGGGATGTGAACGTCACGAGCAGCATGTACCCCACCGGAAGCAGGAGGAAAGCGAAGTACAGGCTGAGGACAGCGTACACTCCGACGAGACGACGCGGCGACATGTCGTCGGATAGCCACGCGTCGAAGCGCTGAATCAGCGAACGGTCCGAAGACGAGTGTGTGGATGAGTCAGTTGCCATTGGTCTGTTCGGTTAGTCGCGAGCCTCCAGTCTCACGTACACGACGGTGAAGGCCATCATGATGATGAGCATCACGAGTGCCATGCTCGCCCCGTATCCGAGGGCGTACTGTTCGAACGCCTGCTTGTAGATGTACGTCGACATTACCTCTGTGTTCCCGAGCGGCCCGCCGCCGGTCGAGAGATAGACGATGTCGAAGTTGTTGAACGTGAAGATGACGTGCAGCACGATCATAATCATCGACACGTACGAGATCTGTGGGAGGGTGATGTATCGGAAGGCCTGCAACGGTCCTGCACCGTCAAGTCGGGCAGCCTCGTACTGGGTCTCCGGAATCGACTTCATCGCGGCCATGAGTGCAATGGCGTAGAACGGAACGTTACGCCACACGTGCATCACGACGATGAGCGGGAATGCGACACCGGGACGGCCGAACCAGTACGTCGTCTCCAACCCCAACTTCGCGAGGACGATGTTGGCCGGGCCGAAATCGGGTTGGACGAGAAATCGGAAGATGATAACCATCACGATGCCGGGAAGCACCCAGGTAATCATCGATGCGCTACGGAAGAAGCCAGCTCCAGGCACTTTCTCTTTGAGTGCCAGCGCTAATCCCAACCCGAGGAGGTACTGTAGCGAGACGGCGACGGCCGTCAGCAGAACCGTGTGCCAGAGCGCCGACTTGAACGTCGCGTCCGACAGCATCTGACCGAAGTTGCTGAGTCCGACGAAGGTCATCTGGTCGGGGTTCAAAAGCGACACTTCGAAGAACGCCAGTTGGATTCCTCGAAGCGTCGGGTAGACGATGATGGCGCCGAGCATAATCACAGCCGGGAGTACCATCGCATAGCCCAACCAGGTGTCCGAGACGAACCGCTTGAACTCCGCTACGTACGGCGAGAGTGGACTAGACGAGATGTCTTGTGTGGCCATGGTGTTCTACAGTTCGCTTTCGAGTGCGGTCAGTTCCTCGTGGAGTTTCGTACCGGCCTTGTACGGGTCAGTCTTGCCGTAGGAAACCTCCTGCATAAGGCGGTAGAACGGCTCTCGGACGGGGCCCCATCCAACTTTTGCGAGTGCGCGACCAGTCTTGAACACGTCGACGAACGGTTCCCAGTTCTCGTTGTCGATGGTTGATTCCACCTCGTCGTGGACGGGTGTCATCGCGTTTCCGGGAGAGTCCTCACCCATCGCGTTCATCGTGTCTGGACTGGCGAACGTGGCGATTGCATCCCACGCGGCGTCCTTCTGGTCGCTGTGTGAGTTCATCATTATCGGTTTGACTTCGAGGAACGTCCCCTTCGAACCACCGTCACCGTAGGGGAGGTGGCCGACGCCGGTGTTCTCGTTGAGGAGCGTGGCCGTCGCATCGGTATCGTTGATGTTGGTCCCAGTCGTCCAGCCACGGAGCCACGTCCCACACTCGATAAAGGCGAACTGCCCGTTGAGGTACCCGGGGTCGTTGACCTGCCACCCGGTCCCAAGTTGGTCCGGGTTACCGAGTGGTTCGTCGGCCGCCCACACTTGGTAGTACCAGTTGTCGAAAATTTGGCCGAGCGTGTCGGCGTCGATATTCAACGCCCACGCGTCCCCCTCGGGAACGTAGAGCTGGTCCGTATGTTGATAGACGTGCGACATCCACTCTTGGAACGCTCGGACGCTGCCGTCTTTCGTACAGTTGTGGTAGGCCTGGATGCCGTCGACTTCCTTGTTGATGAGCCGACCGATTTCCTGAAACTCCTGAGCGGTCTCCGGCGGCTCCTGGCCCAACTCTTCGAGAACGTCCATCCGGTAGATGAGTGCACGGCCGTTGCCCGTGTACGGAAGCCCGTAGAGCTTCCCTTGGTACCGCATCGCGTCGAGCGCAGAGTCGACGAAGCCGTCGAAGTAATCGAGTTCTTCGACACGATCGTCAAGTGGTTCGAGATGTCCCGCCTTGATATACTCCGTCAGGTGAGCAAGGACACCCTCGATGACATCGGGATCACCGGTCCGAGCACCCGTGAGAAACTTTTGTCTGAGATCCTCGTATGAGAACCGCCCGATAGTCAACGGTGCGTCGCCCCGAGCGTTGTAGTTCTCTTTGAACGTGTCCTTCCAGATAGGAGGTGAGTCGTCGTTGGGGAAGGTGTACTCCCAGAAGAGCACCTCATCCCCGCTTGCATCACCGCTACTGTTACTCTGGTCGGTAGCGGTATCCCCATCGCCTCCGCCGAGTTGCCTGTCGCCTCCACTATTACCGCCACCCGTACACCCCGCGAGTGCGACGCCTGCGCCAACACCGAGGCCCTTCACGAGTGAACGCCTGCTCAAACTAGATGAGTTACTCTCTGTCATGGGATGAACCCTACAGCACACATTAGACCACCATTATTTATAATTTACTAATGGACACATATTCCACAGACATCGGCAACGGCGGTGTTAGCTACACTATCGGGAAGAGAAAGTTCGATCCAAGCGACGACGCTTCGCTAGCAGAGTGATCGACTAGTGACTGTCCCGCAGCATCACTCGGCTCCGACCTCAACGCTGCCGACGTTGTCGAGACCAACGAGTGCGTCGATATCACTAGACTCGGGTGGCTCGCGGTTCCGAAGTGTCTCGCCCGTCTTCCCGTCGAAGAGATGAATCCGGTCCTGCGGGAACTGAACGGTTAGCTGCCTCCCCGGTTCGATGACGATGTCTCCTTCGAGCGTTGCAGTATACTGCTTGCCACCGATTTGAAGGTAGACGTAGGTGACATCGCCTAGTGGTTCAGTTACCTCCACTTCCGGCGACAACGCGTTGTGTGTGCCTGCTGGAACCGCTTTGATATCTTCAGGACGGATACCTAGGGTGAACTGTTGTCCCGAGTTTTCGATATCTGCGTAGACGTCATCGTCCAATTCGTAGCTAAAGGCGTCGTGAACGAGCGTTGGCGTCTCGCCGCTCGTGTCGAGTTCGACATCGAAGAAATTCATCGACGGTGAGCCAATGAAGCCGGCGACGAACTGATTCTCCGGCTGGTGGTAGCATTCCAGCGGAGTCCCAATCTGCTGCAGTTCACCGTCGTTGAGCACGGCGATTCGGTCAGACATGGTCATTGCTTCAGTCTGGTCGTGCGTGACGTAGATAGTCGTCACGTCGAACTTCTGCTGAATTTTCTGGAGTTCCGTCCGCATCGTCGTCCGGAGTTTCGCGTCGAGGTTCGATAGCGGCTCGTCCATCAGAAACACTTCGGGTTCACGGACGATAGCACGACCAAGCGCAACGCGCTGTTGCTGCCCCCCGGAAAGGTCACCCGGCTTCTTACCGAGCAGATCATCGATACCCATCATCTCGGCCGCCTCGTGAACCCGTTTTCGAATCTCGTCCTTCGGGAGGTCGGTCGTCATCTTTAGCCCGAAAGACATGTTTTCTTCTGCAGTCATGTGCGGGTACAACGCGTAGTTCTGGAAAACCATCGCCATATTCCGCGCCTTAGGCTTGTTGTCAGTAACTGCCTCGCCGTCAAGTACTAACTCACCAGATGTTGGTGTCTCGAGACCTGCGATACATCGTAGTGTCGTGGATTTCCCACAACCAGAGGGACCGACGAGAACGATGAACTCGCCGTCTTCGATCTCCACGTCGAAGTCGTCGACAGCAACGATATCTCCGCTATTGTCGTGGAACACCTTCTTGAGGTGCTGAACGTCTAGCTTACCCATACCACGTCCAAGATTGTTATTCGTGTTAAATCTTGCTCTCGTAGGAATTTCTCCGGTAAGCCCTCTCGGCAAGACAGAGGGCAAGCTCGGAGCAGTCGGGTGACTTCAGAGATTGACCCCTAAGCTGTAGCAGGCGGACTCAACGGCAGAACTCGCCCCACAATATTCTATGTTACATGAAACAGCTGTGGTTGGCAACAGTCAACTCATCGGGATGTGCCACCTGTGCCCATCTCTGGCCGATATCGATGGCATTGAGATTTTTATATATCATGAAACTAAATCAAAGACCGTTTCGAAGACAAGCCAATTGGAGGTATCGAGGCGAAAGAACACCCAACAGAGGGGGTCAGTAGTCCTGATATCCGGGGTTGGAGACCGGATCGATAGTCGGGTCTTCACCTTCGACATCACGGATATACTCAAGCAATCGGTCTCTGAGCCGTTCGAAGACGGCTCTGTACTCAGGCCGACCGACGAGGTTGACCTGTTCGGCGGGGTCACGCGCGAGGTTGTATAGGTATCTCTCGACGTAGTGGTCGCTCGACTTCTCTGCTTTGCCCCCGCGCCATCCGGTCAACGTCGGTGCGGAAACTCCCAGTTTCCAGCGGTCCGTTCGGATTGCTCGGCCGATTTCCGAGCCACTGAGCTGGATGAACGCCTCACCCATTCTGGGGTGGTCGTCGTCGAGTAAGCTGTGGCCGTGCATCGACTCGGGAACGTCATTGCCAGCGGCGTCGAGAATCGTCGGTGCCCAGTCAACAAGGCTGACGGTCCGTTCGACGACGCGTCCAGCGTCGATTCCCGGTCCATGGAGGACAGCTGGGACATGGACTGATGCATCATGGCAGGTGCGCTTATACTCACCGGGGCGACTACGGAAATGGCACCCATGGTCGGATGTGAATGCAACTATCGTCTCGTCACGAACACCTGTGCGTGCAAGCGTATCAGTAAGTCGGCCAATACACTCGTCTATACGTTCGACTGCGCCGTAATAGTCCGGCAGTTCGTTGAACCAGTTTCCTGGCCGGTCACGGAGATCCGGCGGAACGTACGGGTTGTTTCTATAGCGTTCTGCGTATCCCTCAGGGGCGACGAACGTCTGCTGGTCGTTCTGGTCGTGTGGCTCCAAGAAGCCGACCATCAAGAAGAACGGTTCCGAAAGCGTCTCGATTGCGTCGATAGCGAAGTCAGCGAAGGCGTCCGCACGGTATTTATCGAACGTCACGGGCTCGCCGTTCTCGTCGAACAGCATCCCTTCCGTAGGCTGAGTCATGAACTCGGGAACATCAGCACCGATCCAGAAGTCCTCGTAGCCACCACGGTGGGACGTTGGCACCGGTTCGTCAAATGTCCCCGCCAGATGCCATGACCCGACGAAACCCGTCTCGTACCCGTTCTCAGCGAAGTAGTGTGCGAGCGTTCGTTCCCCGTCAGCAAGTGGAAGTGAGTGACGCCAAACGCCCGTCTCAGTTGCATATCGACCAGTGTGAATAACCGATTGCGACGAACCACAGACCGGCTGTGGAGTGACTGCATTGTCGAATCGAAGACCCTCGGCGGCGAGTTGATCGATGTTCGGTGTGAGATCCATCGGAGAACCGTGCGCACCAACTGTGTCCCACCGGTGTTGATCGGTCACGATCATGAGGACGTTCGGTCGATCAATCGAATCATCAGCCATACGTCTGCTTTCGTTAGTTGGTAATATATATGTGTGGGCATGGCCAGAATTGTGTTCGGATAGAGATTACAAGCATATGAATGTAATTTTGTCAGACTATCTGAACCGTAGTTTACTCTCGATAGAGCTCACCGTACTCCCGAGTAAGTTCTTGAACTCGGACATGTCTGTCGTATCCGCATTAGGGTCGACCGGCTTTTTGATACCTACCGCACAAATAGCTTCGTCGTCATCGTCCGTAACCGGAGCGGCGACCGCATGCCACTCTTCGAACTGCTCACGACGCGAATGGGCGGCCCGTCTGTCCCGCACAGATTGCAGCTCTGACTGGAGTTCCTCTGGGTCCGAAATTGTGAACGGCGTCAGCGACGGAAGCGTCCGGTTTTCCAACCACGACTCGACAGTTTCTGTCGGTTGGTAGGCGAGAATGACTTTTCCCCCAGCGGTAGCGTGGAGGTGTGCTCGCTCACCCTCTTGATGTGGTGGAGTCGTCGCACCCGAGGGGACAATCTGGGTGAGGTAGACACCAAACCCGTGTTCTGGAACCATGAGCGTCGTCACACCTCCAGTCGTCTCGGCTAAGCTTTCGAGTGAATCGTAGGTCTGGTTATAGAGATTTCGCTGGGTGCGGGCAGCAATACCTAGTTCAAGAAACCCCAGGCCGAGACGGTACTCAGATCCATCTTTGTCGACATACTGGATCGACTGAAGCGTGTTGAGATGTTTGTAAACGGTCCCCGAGGCGAGCCCTAACTCTTCGACGAGTTGCTGGACTGTAGCACCGTCGTGGCGTTTTAGAGCCTCAATGATACGGAAACTCGTAACGGTCGTCGTCGCTAGATATCCATCGTCTTGGGCCACGTCAAAGCGGTTGGTTGTCATAGTTCAATTCACGGTATCATCACACATAGTTGTTTTCATGATACGTGAAATAGCGTCGGGAAAGATGTTACGGGCATTTCACCGCCATCAATCCACAAAGCCCGAAGAGAGCACCATTCTACACTATTTATAGTTCTTAATTATTTCACGATTCATGAAATTGATGTTCCCACAACCCGTTGTGTCGAGGTAGGGGCCGCACGCTAAGACCCATCGGGACACACTCAGACAGTACGTGTGCTACCCTACACCACACGCGTCCCTAAGCCTCGATAAGTTGTAGTAGAACTGAGGGCGGCACGGCGAAATACTTATAACAAACCCAGAGACACGTAGTAGCAATGCCAAAGATTGCCCTGATCGGAGCTGGGAGTATGGTATTTGCAAAGAAACTCATCGGCGACATCCTCTCGTTCGACGAGTTGTCTGACAGCCATATCGCGTTGATGGACATCGACAAACATCGACTCACACAGACGCAACGTGTCGCTGAGGCGATGGTTGAAAACGAAGGACTCGAAACGACTGTCTCGGCGACACTTGACAGACGCGAAGCCCTTGAAGACGCGGACTACGTCCTCAACATGATCAACGTTGGTGGGACTGAGCCCTTCGAAAACGAGATCCGGATCCCGGAAAAATACGGAGTGAAGCAAGCAATCGGTGACACGACTGGACCGGGAGGAATCTTCCGTGGCCTTCGGACGATTCCGACAATCCTCGGCCTCGCGGACGACATGGAAGAGCTGTGTCCCGATGCTCTTCTACTCAACTATACGAACCCGATGGCCATCCTCTGTAAGGCTGTCTTTGACGCGACTAACATCGAGGTCGTTGGTCTCTGTCACTCCGTCCCGCACACGGCCGAGGCAATAGCAGAGTACACGGAAACGCCACAGGACGAACTCGAGTACTGGGTCGCCGGCATCAACCACATGGCTTGGTTCCTCACCTGCGAACACGACGGAGAGAGTCTTTATCCGGCACTCAAAGAGGCCTACGACGACGAAGAGACGTACCGCAAGGACACGGTCCGTTTCGAGATAATGAAGCACTTCGGCGCGTTCCCCACGGAATCGAGCCATCATATGAGTGAGTACCTCCCGTACATCCGAACAGACGATGCACTTATCGAGGAGATGGCCGGGACGAACTTCGCCGAACGGATGCCAACCGCGACGTACCTAGAGGGATGGCTTGCGCGGTCCGAAGAGCGCGACGATCCCGAACTGGACGTCGACCTCAACGAGGTTAGTGTCGAACGTTCCGAGGAATACGCGTCCCGGCTCATCCATTCGTTGGAAACGGGAACTCAACGCCGGTTCAACCTCAACGTGTCCAACGAATCGAACGCCATCGAAAACCTTCCTGCAGACGCTTGTGTGGAAGTTCCGGTCTTCGTCGACGGTACCGGCCTTCACCCAGCTTCGGTTGGAGAGTTGCCGACACAACTTGCCGCTCTGGACCGCCAGCACTCTGCAATCTACGAACTGGCGGTGGAAGGTGCCTTAGAGGGTAACCGCGAGAAAGTCCACCAAGCAGTAAAGCTCGATCCTCTGTCAAGCGCCGCTTGTTCACTAGACGAACTACACGAGATGACCGAAGAACTCATCGAGGCAAACGCAGATTACATCCCGGACCTGGAGTGGCCGAGTAAGCAAAACCCGGAGAGAGCAGTCCCCGCAGATGACTAATCGAAACACAGCGTAACAGCGTGAGTCAGAGGCAGTACACCACTGGGTACAGTATTCCGATCGGTGGTGCGTGTCATCTCCACGCATCGGTTCTGGCTCGGAACGCAGTCCGTTGAAGTGGACCCCGGTCGACAATGTGGACCTCAGTCCGTCGTTCGGTCGGTCTACCTTTATGAATTAACCAACACCGATTGATCTTTTCAGGTTACAACGGGAGACTCACGATAGGCCAGTCTTCCTGACAATGAGGGTCGTTCCAGCGAGCACACCCGGATCGAATTACGAGTGAAAAGACCAACTATTGTTGGTTAAGACGGCTACAAGGAACTGTCTATAGTAGTAGTTAGAAATAGTTGCTCACTTTTGGAATAGAGATGTGATTGAGAGCGGTATCGATTGCGGTTGTCAGCTTGTCAAGCGACTCAAAGAACCGGCTGCGAACTGCCTTTGCAGCGGTCTCCAGCATTCGTCGACCGGATTCAATTCCGGTGAATACGAGAGTAACGTCACGAAGGCGAGGTCATCACGGGCCGCCAGTTCCGTGACGGCCGACGCCTGAAAATACGGCGCTCCGTCCAGTACGAGCATCAGGTTATTATTGAATTCAGTCTATGATGGTAAAATGAAAGTTTTGCGTGTTTGGTCGTGACGTACTCGATGAATCGAGAGAGAAGCGACCACCATGCTCGGTAATTGCGCCCAGTCGGCACGTCCAGCCACGTTGGCCAGACAGCTCGACAGAGGGCCGCGTGCCGCGTGGTTTCCGCGCGGCACATGGCTCAACTTGCACGAATTTCTTGGTCTGGTCGATACAGACGACGGTGGCGTCCATTTCCCGCCGCTTTTTGATCTCATCGTGAAACGTTCTTGCTCGTCTTCGCCGTCTTCAGCGACTGTGCAGCGCGTACTTTGGTATTATACACCGTTTCTTTCAGCAACCGCCGACAGCTTGGGATCGAATACTCGACGCTGTAGGTTTCTTCGAGAAGATCTTAGACACGCGCCGGCGTCCACGCCGGCGCGTCGACGCAGACTTCTTGGGGGTAGTTCGTGAACGGCTTCTTCAAATCTAATATATCGTGTTTTTTATATATTTTGCATTCTACCAGTTTATTTATCATTAAAATAGTTGGATCAAGCGACTTGTCGGCGTCGAGTCGCTTGAGCTAGCCGCAGATGGTCCGCCGCTGAACGTCGTCCCACTCAGCTAGCTCGGTCAGATTATGACCCTCAGAGCGCGTGCATCTACTCACGGGGGAAGGCTAACTGGCACTACAGTAGCGTATTCTCCACGAGACAGCAACGATTTGACCGCGGTCCAAGGCTTTTTCTCGCCGTGTAATGCATAGTCGCCATGGACGCAGACCCGCGCGAGGCAGTCGCAATCGAGGCCGCGGAGGTCGGTGCCGACCACGCGTCGGCCCGGTTCAGGACCAAACTGGACGTCGAGCGAAAGGGCGACGAAATCGACCTCGTGACCGAAGTCGACCGCGAGACACAACGCCGGGTCATCTCGACGATTCGAGAGCAGTTCCCCGAGGACGCGATCGTCGGCGAGGAGGAAGACGAGCTGAAGACCGTCCCCGAGTCCGGGTACGCGTGGATTATCGACCCGATAGACGGGACGCAAAACTACACGCGGGGGGCCCGCGAGTGGGTGACGAGCGTCGCCGTCGTCGAAGACCGGACGCCGATTGCGGCGGTGAACGTCTCCCCCGAGACGGGCGACACCTACGTCGCCACGGCGGAGCGAGTCGAGCGGAACGGACGACCCATCTCCGTCAACGACGAGTCGAACACCAGCGCGTTCCTCGTCTCCTCGACGCTTCGGTATCAGGTCGGCGACCGGCCGGGAATCGAACGGCTCGCGGGAGACATCTTCGGCACGTTCGGCGAGATGCGAAAGCTCGGGACGACGCAACTGACGCTCTCGCGACTCGCCGACGGGTCGATAGACGCGGTCATCGGACTCGACGAACACCCGAACGCGTGGGACACCGTCGCCGGTGCCTACCTCGTCGAGCGCGCGGGCGGAACGGTAACCGACATCCACGGAAACGAGTGGGGACCGGGACAGCCCGGCCTCGTCGCGTCGAACGGGCGCGCACACGACGAGGTGCTCGAAGCGGCGCAGGCGGCGTTCGAGGCGACGCAGTAGTCGCATCCTCCGGCGCAACCACCCACAGCACCCGACGACCGGACAGAGTTCGTGACGGGCGGATTCGGGCAGTTGAATTACATAGATATGCCTGTAATGGAGATGGGCGGTTCCGCGTTGACTGAATGCGTACTCGGACGCGGTCGTCGCGCGAGTCTAATTTTCTTGTCACGAGAGCGTGCGCGTGCGTTCACCGCGAACTGACCGATGACAGCGAGCGGAACGACGACGCTCGACACACGGCACGGAGAGAAGTGTGGTCGTGTCGCCCAGTATCGCCAGTCACACTTAAACGTTCACGCGTCCGAAAGCCGCATCGAGAGTGGCGGTCTCAGGCGCTCATTCGGCCGTGAAACCGAACCTCACACGTCTCGGGACACGCGACGTTCCCGTTTTCCGAATACGTATATAGAGATGAGCCAGTTTCCTCCCGGATGAACGAATAATTACAACACCTTCCGTTCGTAATCATCTCATAGGAGTGTGTTAACTATTGACAATCGAGAGAGCTACGTATAAATGTTCGACTCTCCGGAACAGCCTGAATCGCCGAGCAGTCGGGACAGGTCGTGTCGAGCGAGCGTTCAGTCCCGGTATCGCGGGTACCTGCTGACACGGCCGCCCCAACAAACGGAGGTACATCTTTAACCCCTGACCGTGGATTCCCCTCCATGAATAGACACGACCCGTCCGGCGTGCTCAAGACGACCGCCGCCTCGTTGGCGCTCGTCGACCACATCCTCGAACTGGAGGGGGCGACGATGAGCGAGTTGGTCGAGGCGACCGACCTCGCGAAGAGCACCGTCCACGCTCACCTGAAGACGCTCGCAGAGTACGGCTACGTCGTGAACATCGACAACGAGTACCAGCTGGGAGCGAAGTTCTGTCATCTCGGCGACTACGTCAGGACGCGCAAGGACTACTACCGAGTCGCTCAGGAGACCGTCTCGTGGCTCGACAGCGAATCGTCGATGGACGCGGACTTCGCGGTCGAAGAACACGGCCGCATCGTCTCTCTGTACGGCGACCTCGAATTCGCGAACTCCCCGCGGTTTCTCATCGACGGCAGTCCGTTCCACGTCCACACGACGAGTTCGGGGAAGGCGATTATCGCCGAGTACCCGGAGACGCGAGTGCGGGACATCATCGACCGCTGGGGACTGCCGGCGGCGACGGACGCCTCCATCACGACCGAAGACGAACTGTTCGCGGAGCTGGCGACGGTCCGCGAGCAGGGATACGCCGAGAACAGCGGCGAGGCGGTCGAGGGCTTTTGGGCCATCGGGAAGGCCGTGAAGTCGCCGCGGGGCGAGGTGTACGGGTCGCTGAACCTGAGCGGTCCCGCCTACGTCATCGACGAGGAGACGCGGGCGACGCAGGCCGAACTGCTCGAACGCGCCGCCGAGCGATTCGAACAGGGCATCGCGGAGCTATACCAGACTCCGGCGGGCGAAACGGACGAAGAGTGAGAAGCGGGGGGAGAGAGACGGAGAATTCGTCGGGCGGAAGGGTACGCAGACGCGTTACGCCGGGACGTTTCCGGCCGGGACGACGCCGTCGTCGGTCCATCCGCGACGCTCGTAGTACGCTTCGAGCGCCGCCTCGAACCCGTCTAACTCGTCGGCGTACGGGAGCGTGTCGTCGCCGCGGTCGAAGCCGCGCTGGTTGTTGAAGTGCCGTTCGAGCGTGACGATGCGGTCGCCGACGGCCAGCAGGTCCTCGAAGTCGGCACCGAACAGCATCTCGTAGCGCTCGGGGGTCATGAAGTCCCGCGAGAACTTGCAGACGATGCCGCTGTCGTTGAGCGCCATCTGGTTTTCCTTCTCGATGAGGCGCTTGGGCTTGCCCTCGAAGCCCTCCGGCGGATAGGCGTCGTCCTTGCCGACGAGCGGGTACTCCTGCGAGTAGAACACCGCGTACATGTGGTCCGCGCCGCGGTTGGCGACGGCGTACGACAGGCCCTGTCCGTGGAGGACGCGCCCCTCGTGGGCGGCGAAGTCCATCCCCTTGACCGTCCAGTTCTCCACGCCGAGGTCGTCGTGCACGCGGGCGATGCCCTCGGCGAGGTCGTCGCCGACGCCCTCTCGGAGCGCGATTTTCTCCACGAGGTCGTGGATGAGGTCGGTGTTGCCGAACTCGTCTTCGCTGGCGAGGTACGCCGCGACGGTGTTGCCGGCCGAGATAGCGTCGAGGCCGTAGCGGTCGCACAGTTCGTTCGACTTCATCACTTCGACGATGTCGTCGACGCCGGAGTTCGACCCGAACGCCATCGTGACTTCGAACTCGGGGCCCTCGGTCTCGACGCCCGCCTCCTCGTCTCTCGTGGGGAGTTTGCACGCGAACGCGCAGGCCGAACAGGTTCCTTTCTTGTACTTCTTCTCCTCGATAGCGTCGCCGTTGATGCCCTCCGCACCCTCGAAGTGACGCTCGGAGAAGTAGTACGACGGGAGACCGTCCATCTCGTTGGCGAGGTCCAGCACGGCGACGGTTCCCTGTCGCTTCATGATGTGGTCGTCGGTGGCGGCCTCGCGGTGAATCTCCATCTGCGACGCCGGAATCTCGATGTCGGGCGCGGAGTCGCCGCCGAACGTGAGCGCCTTCACGTTCTTCGACCCGAGGACCGCGCCGAGACCACCGCGGCCGAACGCGCGCTCCTCGCTCGTCATGATGGAGGCGAAGCGCACGAGGTTCTCGCCGGCGGGGCCGACGACCATCGTCCGGTCGGCTTCGATGCCGTGTTCGTCGTCGAGGTACGCGACCGTCTCGGGGACCGTCGCGCCGGCGAGGTCCGGGACGGATTCGAACTCGACGCCCTCGTCGGTGACGTGGAGGACGACCAGTTCGTCGCTCGCGCCCGCGAGTTCGACCGCCGAATAACCCGCGTCAGCGAAGTTCCGCGAGACGAACCCGCCCGCGTTCGACGAACAGAGGCCGCCGGTCAAAGGCGAGACGCTGGTGCAGTTGGTCCGGCCGGTGAAGCTCATGTTCGACGCCTGCATCGGACCGGTGCTGAAGTAGACCCGGTTCTCCGGGCTGAGCGGGTCCACGTCGAAGGGGACGCGCTCGTGAGCGAGTCGGGTGGCGACCCCACGACCACCGACGTAGGATTCGAGAATCTCGTCGATGTCTTCCGTCCGACTCGTTTTGTCTCCCAAGTCGACCGTGAGCAGCGGACCTTTTGCGTGTAACATTAGAAAAAGAAGGAGTTGCCTCGCACAAATCCATTGTGGTTACTGTTACGTAGCTAACCTGACTACCGCGGGAACCGGACTCGAAACCGAATACTGTGTACGTTATCAATAGGAATCGTGGACAAATTATTTATGACTGTTCTGCATGGGTTGAGGCATGGTCGCAGGTCCACCGATTCACGAGTTGCACTTCGACGACGCGCCGAGCGTGGACGACGTTCCGGGGCCGAAGTCGACGCGACTCCTCGAAAAACAGCAGCGAATCGACAGTAGCGCCGTCTCGTACCCCGAGGATATCCCCATCGCGTTCGACAGCGGGAAGGGCGCGACGGTGCGCGACGCCGACGGCAACACCTTCATCGACATGTTCGCCGGCATCGGCGTGCTGAACGTCGGTCACTCGAACCCGTACGTCCTCGACGCGGTCCACGAGCAGACCGACAAGTTCGTCCACACCGTCGACTTCCCGACGGAGGCCCGACTCGACCTCATCGAGAAACTGGACGAAATCGCGCCCGAGGGACTGCGCGGGAACAACCGCGTCGTCTTCGGCGGCCCGACGGGGAGCGACGCCATCGAGGCGTCTATCAAACTCGCCAAGTACAACACCGAGGGAACCGGTCTCGTCGCCTTCCGCGGCGCGTATCACGGCGCGACGAGCGGCGCGATGAGCCTCACCGGTAACAAGAAGTTCAAGGGCGACTACTCGCCGCTCCTCCCCGACGTGGTCCACGCGCCCTACCCGAACACTATCGAGATGGGCAAGGGACCGCAGGAAGCGGTGGACCACTGTCTCGAAGAAGTCAAGGCCATCTTCGAGGACCCCTACGGCGGCCTCGCCAACCCGGCGGGCATCTTCGTCGAGCCGATTCAGGGCGAAGGCGGCGTCGTCACCCCGCCGAAGGGCTTCCTGAAGGGCCTCCGCGACATCGCCGACGACAACGACGTGCCGCTCGTGTTCGACGAGATTCAGAGCGGCCTCGGTCGCTCCGGCAAGTGGTGGGCCAGCGAGTGGTACGGCGTCACGCCGGACGTGATGACCTCGGCGAAGGCGCTCGGCGGGACCGGCTTCCCGCTGTCGGCGACTATCTACCACGAGGACCTCGACACGTGGGGGTCGGGCGACCACGCCGGCACCTACCGCGGCCACGTCGTCGGGATGCGCGCCGGCACCCGCGCCATCGAGTACATCCAGGAACACGACCTCCTCGCGCACGCCCGCGACCTCGGCCAGTACATCCGCGGACGGCTCTCCGAAGTCGCAGAAGACAACCCGCGAATCGTGGACGTTCGCGGGAAGGGGCTGTTCATCGGCGCGGAGTTCGTCGACGCCGACGGCAACCCCGACGGCGACGCGGCCGACGCGCTCCAGCAGTACTGCTTCGAGCGCGGCGTGTTGGTGTGGAAGGCCGGTCGACACGGCAACATCCTGCGCCTGCTCCCGCCGCTCGTGCTCACCCGCGACCTCGCGGAGACGGCGCTCGACGTCATCACCGACGGCATCGAAGCGGTCACGGCCGAGAAACAGCGGCTCTGAGTCGCGCGCTAAGCGCACACCACACGATTCACGCACACCACGATGCCACCGGAACGAGTCATCACGGACGACGCCCCGCGCACGGACAACCCCTACTCGCAGGGCGTCGTCGCCGGCGACACGCTCTACGTCTCGGGCTACGGCCCGGTCGACCCCGAGACGGGCGAGGAGGTCGACGGCGACATCGAGGAACAGACCGACTGCGTACTCGACAACATCGCGGCCGTCGTCTCCGAGGCCGGCGGCGACGGCCTCGACGACGCGGTGAAACTGACGGTGTACGTCACCGACCTCGACGACTACGAGCGAGTGAACGAGGCGTACGGCGCGCGGTTCGACGAGGTGCCGCCGGCCCGCGTCTGCGTCGAGGTCGCGCGCCTGCCCGGTGACGTGCGGGTCGAGATGGACGCGATAGCGTATCTCGGGTAAGTCGCGGAGCGCGGGGATTCAACCACGCGACCGCCGGTTTGTCGAGGGCCGACGAACCGCGGTTCAGTCGTTCAACTCGTCGACTCGGCGGTCGCGCCGCTCGTTCGCGGCGTCGATTCGCTCGACGAACTCGGACATCTGCGCTTTCATGTCGGCGCGCAGGTCGGTCGCCGAGAAGTCCTCGGACTCCGCGAGGAGCCTGACGAACGCCTGTAGCTCCTCGTCCGTGAGCTGGTCGAACGCGCCGCGTTCGAGCTTGTCGATGACGGCGTCCACGTCGATTTGGCCGACCGGTTCGACGTTGAAATCGACCGTGACCATCCGGTAGTCGGAGCCGGCCAGTTCCTGTTCGGCTTTGTTGACGCCTTCCGCGAGCATGTCCTTGAACGGGGTGTAGTAGCCCATCGTCCCGAGGTGGAGAAACGCGAGCATGTCGGTGATACCCCGCGTGTACGCTTCGCGATCGGCGGCGTCGGGGTTGAACACCGTCTCGCGGTCGCGGTCTTCGAGCGACTCGAACAGGATGGTGAAATCGAGGATGGCGTTGCGGAGGCGGCGTCGAATCCGGTTTCGCTTCTGCTTTTTCGAGTGGTCGGTGTAGTCGGTCTTCCGGCCGAGCAGGAACTCGCGGTCGCTCGGGGTGAGGATGCCGCGGCCGCGGTCGGCGGCGTAGGCGAGGTCGTCGGTGCCGTCCGTTCCGTCGGCGTCGTTTGCCATATACAGAACGCGTGTACGAATTCGATTAAGCGTTACGAACGGACCGAAATTCCGGGTGAGATGGGCCGAGAGTCCGGAAATCCCCGGTTTCCGTCTACAGTTCGTGTGAACGCGCCGGAAGCGCGCGAACGAGAAACCCAGTCAGGAACGAAGCGCCCGACTGCGACGTGGCAATCCACCGAAGGCGAACCGACCACCGATTTTTCGACCGTTTGTAAACGGATTCCGTTCTCGGCGTCACCGATAACCACAAATTTTATAGTAATGTTTGCACTTGTCGTGATGTGAGACATCACGTAGCATGGTGTCCGTCGGAGCGATAGCATGACAGACCACATTACAGCACACGGGTGCAACGGTCATCGTGGCGCACAGTTCGGGGCGCGGGCCTCGACCAGTCAGTCGGGAGGTGGCGGTCCCGTTCGGACGGGGTCGAACGGGGCGGTTACGCACGGGAGGTGTCGGCGGTGAGTTCCTCGAACGGCGTGGTCAGCGAGTTCCTCGACGAGATCGAGCCGGTGATATTCGCGTTCGGCGCGGCGATAACCCTGCTCTTCGTCGGCGCGTTCAGCCTCAACCCCGAGGGTTCCTACGAGTTCGTCCTCGGCATTCGCCGGTGGATTCTCGCCACGTTCAACTGGTTCTTCCTGATAGCGATGCTCGGGTTCGTCCTGTTCTTGGGCTTCGTCATATTCGGGCCGTGGGGGAACCTGAAGCTCGGTGACGAGGACCCCGAGTACGGTTTCCTGTCGTACTTCGCGATGATGTACTCCGCCGGCCTCGCGGCGGGTATCGTCTTCTGGGGCCCTGCGGAGGCGCTGTTCCACTACTCGACGGTCCCGCCGCTGTACGGGGCCGAGGCCCAGTCTTCGGCGGCGATGCCGCTGGCGGTCCAGTACTCCATCTTCCACTGGAGTCTGACCCAGTGGTCGTGTTTCACCGTGATGGGGCTCGCCATCGGCTACTTCGTCTACAACTACGACGCGCCGCTTCGCGTGTCGGCGGTCCTGACGCCGATTCTCGGCGCGGACAACGTCGACGGCGCGATCGGGAAAATCGTCGATATCCTCGCCGTGTTCGCGACCCTCGGCGGCGTCGCCACCTCGCTGGGCTTCATCGGGAGCCAGTTCATCACCGGCCTGAACTTCCAGTGGGGCATCCAACTCGGCGACGCGGGGACCATCCTCGTCATCACGGGCATGGTCGTCATCTTCACCGTCTCGTTGGTGCTGGGCGTCGACAAGGGGATTCGCCGGCTCTCGAACTTCAACATGGTCGTGTTCGGCCTGCTGATGCTCGCGACGCTGATATTCGGGCCGACCTTCCGCATCCTCGAACTCGGCACGCAGGCGACCGGCGGCTTCATCGGCGACTTCTTCCAGATGAGCCTGTTCACGCAGGCAACCGCGACCAGCGCCAGTAAATGGGTCAACGCGTGGACCGTCTTCTACTGGCTCTGGCCGCTCGCGTGGTCGCCCTTCGCGGGCCTGTTCATCGCCCGCATCTCGCGCGGTCGAAGCGTCCGGGAGGTCGCGTTCGCCGGTATCGGCGCGACCTCGCTCGCGACAGTCCCGTGGTTCGCCATCGTCGGCGGCGCGGGCGTCATCATGCAGCACACGGGCGCGGCGAACGTCCTCGGGCCGGTCTCTGAGTACGGCGAAGCGGTCTCGGGGTACGTCCTCTTCGGCAACCTCCCCATCGTCGGACCGCTGCTCCTGTTCGGGTTCCTCGTGCTCGTGACGACGTTCTTCGTCACCTCCGCCGACTCGTCCACCCTCGCGGTGTCGATGATGACGACCGGTGGCAAAAAGGAGCCGTCCGCGCTCAACCGCATCTTCTGGGCCGTCCTCCAGGGCGCGGTCGCGTCCATCTTGATGGTCGTCGGCGGCGTGAACGCCCTGCAGTCCGCGGCGATTATCACGGGCGCGCCGTTCGCCATCATCTGCGTGATAGCGACGCTCGGACTCATCCGAACCTTCCAAGACGACTACGGAAGCCTCCTCCTCCAAGACGAGACGAACCTCTGGGGGAAATCGGAGTCAAGCGGCGGGCAAACGCCGGCCGCGAACGTCTCCAGTCACGACGACGACTGACGCCGAATCCAGCCGAACGCGGTCCCGTCCCCGTCTCTGTCCCCGTCGCCGTCCGTCTCCATTCTGCGAAGGCCAGTACCGGCCGAGTCCGTCGCGGTCTCGGACGCGCGGCCGAGCGACGAATCCGCCGCGAGCCGTGCGGTGTGGTAGTTCCTATGATACCAAGTTTTAATGTACACCATTAACAAATCCTGTGTATGGATCGGGATACCGCAGAGCCGGACGCAGCAGCGCTGCCCGGACCCAACGCCGAGAAGTGGGTCGAGTTCCACCACAAGCACGCCGCGCCCAGCGAGTACTCCCACGAGTTCGTCTGGGACGTGACCGCCGAGGCCGACGGCCCGTTCGTCACCGACGTGGACGGCAACGTCCTCTTGGACTTCACCTGCCACATCGGGGCCGCGCCGCTCGGCTACAACAACGAGAAGGTGCTGTCGAAGCTCCGGGAGTTCGACCTCGTCGAGCCGATGAAAATCGCCGGTCAGGACATGTACTTCGGAGCCGGACCTGACCCCGAGACGGCCGACTTCCCCGGGGCGAGCCACCTGATGGACAAGCTCACCGACGTGTCCTCTCACTACGGGATGGACACGGTGTTCCTGTCGAACTCCGGGGCCGAGGCCGTCGAGAACGCGATGAAGATAACGCACGACCACAAGTCCCCCACGAAGTACGGCTACGCCTTCGAAGGGAGCTTCCACGGGCGGACGCTCGGGACGCTCTCGCTCACGAAGTCGAAGGAGGTCTACACCCGCCACTACCCGCAGGTCGCGGGCATCGAGACGGTGCCGTTCTGCGCGGACTCCGGCTGTTCAGCGGACGCCTGCGACTGCGGCTTCTTCGCCGGCGGCGGCTCGCAGTTGCGGAACTCCCTGTCGCCGGAGGGCGGCCACGTCAACCCCGACGAGGTCGCGTTCGCGATTCTCGAACCGATTCAGGGCGTCGGCGGCTACCGCTTCCCGAGCGAGGAGTTCATGGCCGAGGTGGGCGACGTCTGCGACACCTACGACATCCCGCTCGTCGTGGACGAGATTCAGTCGGGCGTCGGCCGCACCGGCGAGATGTGGGCCGCGGACCACTACCCCATCGAACCCGACGTCATCGCCAGCGCGAAGGGGCTCCGCGTCGGCGCGACCGTCTCGCGGTCCGACGTGTTCCCGACCGAGAAGAACCGCCTCGGGTCGACGTTCGGCGGCGGCGACCTGCTCGCGTCGATGCAGGGCGCGCTCACGCTCGACGCCATCGAGGAGTACGACCTGCTCGACAACGCGACCGAGCGCGGCCGGCAGGCGAAGGAACTCCTCGCCGACGACGCGCCCGACCACGTGGTCGATATCCGCGGCAAGGGTCTGATGCTCGCCGTCGAGTTCGACACCAAACAGCGCCGCGACGCCGTCGTCGAGGCGGCGCTCGACCGCGGCCTGCTCACCCTCGGCTGTGGGAAAAAGACGATTCGCCTCCTGCCCCCGCTCGACTCCACCGAGCGCGAAATCGAGATGGGCGTGGGCATCTTCTGCGAGGCGATGGACGCCGTGGCGACCGAAGTGGCCGCGTGAGCGTCGGCGTCGCCGGCCGAACAGCATCGAAAAGACACGGACCCGAGATGGGCCGTCCCCGTTTTTCTGGACTCGTCAGGCCGACTCAGTAGACTCGCCGCGCTCGTCCAGCGAGTGCGAAGCGACTTCGACGCCGTCGAGCGCCGAAAGCGAGTCGAGGGCGTCGGCGAGGTGGTCCGGGCCGCTCCCGTCGAGTCGGACCTCGACAGGGACCCGGTTCGGCGCGTCGGACGCGGTTCGGGCGGCGCGCTCGACGCTGTCGAGTTCGGCCCCCGACGCGGCGACGGCCGCGGAGAGGTCGCCCAGCACCGCCGGCCAGCCGTCGAGTTCGAGGCGCGCTTCGACGGCGCGCCCGAGCGTCTGCATCCCGACGCGGGTCAGTTCGGCGTGTTCGGAGAGGCCGACGTTGCCGCCGGAGACGACGGCGGCGACGCGCTCTCCCTCGACGTCGACCGCGCCGGAGAGGAGCGCGGCGACAGGGGCCGCGCCGGCCGGTTCGGCGACCGTCTTCGCTCGCTCGGCGAGGACCGTCGTGGCGACCGCGAGGTCCGTGTCGTCGACCGAGACGACGTCGTCGACGCGGTCGCGGACGACCGCGAACGTCCGCTCTAACAGCCGCGCGTCGGCGATGCCCTCGGCGACGGTATCGACCTCCGAGAGCATGCGAATCTCGTCGGCCTCCAGCGAGGGCTTGGCGTGGGCCGCGCCCTCGGGTTGGACGCCGACGACGCGCACGTCGGGGTCGCGCGCCTTCATCGCGGTGGCGATGCCCGAGATGAGGCCGCCGCCGCCGATGGAGACGAGAACCGTGTCCACGTCGGGCGCGTCGGCCGCGATTTCTCGCCCGACGGTTCCCTGTCCGGCGATGACGGCCGCGTCGTCGAATGGATGGACGAACTCCAGACCCTCCTCGTCGGCGAGTTGCAAGGCGTGTTCGTACGACTCCTCGTACAGGTCGCCCTCGACGACGACGTCCGCGCCGTAGCCGCGGGTGGCGTCGATTTTGACCGCCGGCGTGATTTCGGGGACGACGATGGTCGTGTCGATGTCCAGCAGGTCGCCCGCGAGCGCGACGCCCTGCGCGTGGTTGCCGGCGCTGGAGGCGACGACGCCCCGTTCGCGCACCGACTCGGGGAGTTGCGCCATCGCGTTGTACGCGCCGCGAATCTTGAACGACCCCGTCCGCTGGACGTTCTCCAGTTTGAGGTCGACCCGCTCGGCCCCGCAGCGGTCGGCTATGGTCCGCGAGCTATCGAGCGGCGTCCGGTGGACCACGCCGTCGAGTCGCTCGTGGGCGTCCGCAACGTCGTCGGCGGTGACGATTTCGGACGCCGGCGGTGCCGACTCGCCGGTGACGCGCCCGTCGCTCATCGGTTCGCTCCCGCGAGTTCCGGTACCGACTCGACGCCTGCGACTGACAGAATCGACCGCGTGAGGACTTCGACGCCCGTTTCGAGGCTCCGCTCGTCCACGTCGAACGTCGCGGTGTGGTGGCTCGTCGGGTGGTCGGTGCCGACGATGGAGTAACACGCGAGGCCGCCGTCGCGCTGGACGCGCTCCATGAGGAACGTCGCGTCCTCGCTCGCGCCGAAGTCGGCGGTCGGCACGACGCGGTCGACGCCGCGCACGCCCTCGGCGGCGTCCGCGACCGTCTCCACGAGTTCGGGGTCGCTGTCGGCCCGCGGACTCTCGCTGACCACGTCGACCGTCGCCTCGCAGCCGTGCAGTTCGGCCGCCTTCTCGAACCGCCGGCGGAGTTCGGACTTCGCGTACTCCATGAGTTCGGTCGTCTCGCCGCGCGCCTCGGCGACGGCTTCGACCTCGTCGGCGATGACGTTGCTGGCGGTGCCGCCTTCGACCCGGCCGACGTTGACGCGGGTCATCCCGTCGGAGTGTCGCGGGATGCCGTAGACGCTCTCGATGGCGGTGCCGAGCGCGTGGATGGCGTTCGCGCCGGCCTCCGGTTCCTTGCCGGCGTGGGCGGTCGTCCCCTCGATTTCCGCGTCGATGTGGCACATGGCGAGCGGTTTCTCGATGCCGGCGACGACCTCGCCCGTCGGGTGGTCGAGGCCGACGTGGACCGCGAAGAAGTAGTCGATGCCGGCGGCGTACTCGCTTTTCGCCATGGGCGCGCCGCCCCCCGAGATCTCCTCCGCGGGCTGGAAGAACACGACGAGGCGCCCGGAGAAGTCGCTTTCCTTGACGGCTTCGAGCGTCGCCAGCCCCCACGTCATGTGGGTGTCGTGGCCGCAGGCGTGCATCGTCTCGCCCGTCTCCGAGCGGAAGCCCTCGGCGGCAGGGACGTGGCCCGCGTCGTCCGACTCCTCGATGAACAGTCCGTCGATGTCGACCCGGAGGCCGACCGTCGGCCCCTCGCCGCGGTCGAGGACGGCGACACAGCCGGTCGTCCCGCCGCGGAGGGATTCGAGGAGTTCCGGGTCGGTCCCGCGGTCGAGCGCCCGCTCGTACCACTCGTCGAGCCGGTCGTCGCTCGGGACGGCCATCCGGTCGTCGGGGTCGTAGGCGTCCGCGCCGACGGCGAGTTCGTCCACGCCGATGGCGCGCAGTTCCTCGACGAGTCGCGCGGTCGTCTGGAACTCGCACCAGCCCGGTTCCGGGTGGCGATGGAGGTCTCTGCGAAGCTCCGCTAATCGCGCTCGAACGGCGTCAGCCATGCGTACACGTACCACCCGCCACCCACTTAAGTATAAACGGTATCCGTGGACACCGACTACACAAAAAGACTAAGGGAGCGTCACCCAATCGATGTAGCAACCGCGCCCGCGACGCGCGCGACCTATCACCATGACCGAGACAGACATCGTCGTCCTCCGCGAGGGGACCGAGGGCCTTTCGATGGAATCGTACGCGAACGCGCTCCGCGAGCGCCTCCCGGACCGGACCGTGACGCTCGCCCGGACGCCGAAACAGGAACGCGAACTCGTCGCCGACGCCCGCGTCGTCACGGGCATCACGATAGACGAGGACCTGCTGGACCGCGCCGACCGACTCGAACTGTTCGCCTGCACGTTCGCCGGGACCGACCACGTCCCGATGGACGCGCTCGCGGAACACGGCGTCGCCGTCACCAACGCCGGCGGCATCCACGCGCCGGGCATCGCCGAGCAGGCCATCGGTAACATGCTCGTGTTCGCTCGCCGCCTCCACGAGGGCTGGCGGCGCAAGGAGCGCGCCGAGTGGCGGCACTTCCAATCGGGCGAGTTCACCGACAGCACGGTGACGATTATCGGCCTCGGCTCCATCGGGCAGGCCGTCGCCCAGCGGTTGCAGGGCTTCGAAGTCGAGACGATCGGCATCCGCTACACCCCGTCGAAGGGCGGCCCGACCGACGAAGTCGCCGGCTTCGAATCCGACGCGATTCACGACGCGCTCTCCCGGAGCGAGTACGTCGTGGTCGCGTGCCCGCTGAACGACCTGACCCGCGGGCTCATCGGCGACGCGGAGTTCGCCACGATGCCGACCGACGCGGTGCTCGTCAACGCCGCCCGCGGCGGCATCGTCGATACCGACGCGCTCGTGTCGGCGCTGCGGTCGAACAAGATTCGCGGGGCCGCGCTGGACGTGACCGACCCCGAACCGCTCCCCGCGGACCACCCGCTGTGGGGGCTGGAGAACTGCCTCATCACGCCCCACACGGGCGGGCACACGCCGAAACACTGGGACCGTCTCGCCGACGTCGTCGCCGGGAACCTCGGGCGGCTCGACGAGGGCGAGGAGCTGGAGAACCAAGTGCTGGCCGCCGAGTCGAACTGACACCCGATGGCGACGCAGGAACGCCCCGACGACCCTCGCGGCGACCGGCAGGCAGACCCGAACGCCGGCCCCAGCGACGACCCGCGCGCCGACTACGACTACGTCGGCGGCGACACCGACCGCGAGGCGCTCGTCTCTGACCTCGACCGCCTCGTCGACGGCGACGTGCGGTTCGACGAGTACACCCGACAGCTGTACGCGACCGACGCCTCGGCGTACGAAGTGCTCCCCGTCGGCGTCGTCATGCCGACTTCGACCGCCGACGTGGCGGCCGTCGTGGAGTACTGCGCCGAGCGCGAGATTCCCGTCCTCCCGCGCGGCGGCGGCACGAGTCTCGCCGGACAGGCCGTCAACGAGGCGGTCGTCCTCGACCTCTCGCGGCACATGGACGGGGTCGAATCGGTGGACGCCGAGGCGGCGACGGCGACCGCACAGGCCGGGGTCACGCTCGCGGACCTCAATACCGCCGCGGCCGACCACGGACTCACGTTCGGCCCGGACCCAGCCGCGGGCGACCGGAGCGTCCTCGGAGGAGCTATCGGCAACAACTCCACGGGCGCGCACTCGCTGAAGTACGGCAAGACCGACTACTACGTCGAGGAGTGCGAGGTCGTCCTCGCCGACGGGAGCGTCCACCGCTTCGGCGAGGTGCGCGTGGACGAACTCCGGGAGAAAGCCGACCCCGAGAGCGACGCGTGGGGAGCCGACGGCCCGGCCAGTCCGCTTCTCCCCCGAATCTACGCCGAGGTCGTCCGCGTGCTCGACGAGGAGCGCGAGGAGATAGACGCCCGCTACCCGGACCTCAAACGCAACGTCTCCGGCTACAACCTCGACGCGCTGGTCGATGAGGCCCGCGGGGAGCGCCCGCTGGCCGACGGAACCGGCACCGACCCGGACTGCGAGTCGGGGACCGTGAACCTCGCGCGCCTGCTCGCCGGCAGCGAGGGCACCCTCGCCGTCGTGACCGAGGCGACCGTCTCGCTCGAACCGCTCCCGGAGACGAAGGCGGTCGCGCTCCTCACCTACGAGGACGTGTTCGACGCCGCCGCCGACGTGGCCCCCATCCTCGACCACGACCCGGCGGCGGTCGAACTCATCGACGACGTGCTCATCGACCTCGCGCTCGACACCGCGGAGTTCCACGACGTGGCCGCGTCGCTTCCCGACGGAACCCGCGCGGCCCTGCTGGTCGAGTTCTACGCCGACTCCGACGCGGACGGCCGGCGGAAGGTCGCCGACCTGCTGACGGCTCGCGCGCCCTCGGTGACGCCGGAGGCGACGCCGTCCGAGGGCGTCGGCGTCGCCGACGACGCCCGCGCGTTCGACGCGCTGGAAGCTCACGACGAGGCGGCCCGCGCGGGGCTCTGGGAGATGCGCAAGGCCGCCGCGCCCATCCTGCTCTCGCGGACGACCGACGAGAAGCACATCTCCTTCATCGAGGACTGCGCCGTCCCGGCCGACGAACTCCCGGGGTACGTCGAGCGGTTCCGCGAGGTCATCGACGACCACGACGCCAACACGAGTTTCTACGCCCACGCGGGGCCGGGCGTGCTGCACGTCCGCCCGCTCGTCAACACGAAGACGCTCGACGGCCTCGACTCGTTCGAGACCATCGCCGACGAGGTGACCGACTTCGTCGTCGAGGCCGGCGGGTCGGTGTCGGGCGAACACGGCGACGGCCGCGCGCGGACCCAGTGGAACCGCAAACTGTACGGCGACCGTCTCTGGAACGCCTTCCGCGACCTCAAGACCGCGTTCGACCCCGACTGGCTCCTGAACCCGGGGCAGGTCTGCGGCGACGTGTCGATGACCGAGAACCTCAGATTCGACCCCGACTACGAGTTCGACGCCGGATTCGACCCGGAACTCAACTGGGACACGGAAAACGGCTTTCAGGGGATGGCGGAACTCTGCCACGGCTGTGGCGGCTGTCGGGGCGACCAATCGACCACCGGCGGCGTGATGTGTCCGACCTACCGCGCCACGGAAGAAGAGGGGCTGTCCACCCGCGGTCGCGCGAACATGCTCAGACAGGCGATGAGCGGCGACCTCGACGCCGACGCGACGGACACCGAGTTCATGCGCGAGGTGCTGGACCTCTGTGTCGGCTGTAAGGGCTGTGCCCGCGACTGCCCCAGCGAGGTCGACATGGCGAAGCTCAAAGCCGAGGTCGAACACGCCCACCACGAGTCTCACGGCGCGAGCCTCCGGGACCACCTGTTCGCCGAGGTGGACCGGCTGAACGAACTGGGGTCGCGGCTCGCTCCGCTTTCGAACTGGGCGGCGAAGATTCCGGGCGCGCGGACGGTCATGGAGAAGACCGTCGGCATCGCAAAGGAACGGTCGCTCCCGACGTTCCACCGCGAATCGCTGGAAGACTGGTTCGAGGCGCGGGGCGGCGCTCGCGTCCCCGAGGCCGAGGCGACCGACAAGGTGCTTCTGTTCCCGGACAGCTACACCAACTACAACCATCCCGACGCGGGGAAGGCCGCGGTCCGGGTCCTCGAAGCCGCCGGCGTCCACGTCGCGGTTCCGGACGACGTGACCGCCACCGGCCGCCCGGCCCACTCGAAGGGCTTCCTCGACCGCTCGCGTTCGCGTGCCGAGACGAACGTCGACGCGCTCGCGCCCCGCGTCGAAGCCGGCTGGAGCGTCGTCCTCGTCGAGCCCTCCGACGCGGTCATGCTCCAGTCGGACTACCTCGACCTACTTTCGAGCGACGCGGCCGAGACTGTCGCCGCCGAGACCTACGGCATCATGGAGTACCTCGACGCGAAGCGTCTCGTGGAGGACCTCGACGCCGCAGCGTCGACGGGCGACGAGACGCTGACGTACCACGGTCACTGCCACCAGAAGGCGACGCGCAAGGACCACCACGCGGTGGGCGTCCTCCGGCGCGCCGGCTACGACGTGGACCCGCTCGACTCCGGCTGTTGCGGCATGGCCGGGAGCTTCGGCTACGAGGCCGAACACCACTCGCTGTCGAAGGCCATCGGCGGCATCCTGTCCGACCAACTCGGTGAAAGCCGCGGCGATACCGTCGTCGCGCCCGGCGCGTCCTGTCGGACGCAACTGGAGGACATGGACGGCGCGGCCGACGACCCGCCGCACCCGATAGAGAAGGTCGCCGAAGCGGTCGCTGACTGAGAAGCGCGCCGAAAAAGAACCGCGGGTCGCTTCGAATTTCGCCCGACGCTCAGCGACTCAGGGCCAGAGGCCCCGCGTCTCCTTCGCGCCGCCGATGCGAGAGAGCGCGACGACGTACGCCGCGTCGCGCCACGTCAGGTCGCGTTCTTCGACGTGTTCGCGGACCGCGTTCCACGCCTTGAGCATCTCCGCTTCGAGTTCCTCGTGGACGCGTTCGAGCGACCACTGACGGCGGTTGATGTCCTGCAGCCACTCGAAGTACGAGACGGTGACGCCGCCGGCGTTGGCGAGGATGTCGGGGACGACCGGAATCCCGCGCTCTTCGAGGACGGCGTCGGCCGCGAACGTCGTCGGCCCGTTCGCGCCCTCGACGACCATGTCCGCCGAGATGGCATCGACGTTCTCGGTCGTAATGACGTTCCCGATGGCCGCCGGGATGAGCACGTCCACGTCGAGTTCGAGCAGTTCCTCGTTCGAGAGCGACTCGGGGGCGTCGTAGCCCGACACCATGCCGGGGCGCTCGTCGTGGCCCTCGACGTCCTGCGTGTCGAGGCCGTCGGGGTCGTAGATGGCCCCGTCCACGTCGGAGACGGCGACCACCTTTGCGCCCCACTCGTCGAGGAGGCGGGCGGCGTTCGCACCGACGGAACCGAACCCCTGGACCGCGACGGTGGTGTCTTCGATGTCCCAGTCGTAGAAGTCGATGGCTTCGCGGGTGACGATGGCGACGGAGCGACCGGGGGCCTCCTCGCGGCCGTACGACCCGCCGATGACCGGCGGCTTGCCCGTCACGACGCCGGGCGTCGTCTCGCCCTGCTGCATCGAGTAGGCGTCCATGAACCACGCCATCTCCTGCGGACCGGTGCCCATGTCGGGCGCGGGAACGTCTTTCTTCGGTCCGACGACGTTGCGAATCTCCTCGGCGAAGCGGCGCGTGAGTCGCTCGCGCTCCTCGTCGGAGAGTGTCTTCGGGTCCACCGC
The DNA here is from genome assembly GCF_001469875.2 of Haloferax marisrubri. GTDB lineage: Archaea > Halobacteriota > Halobacteria > Halobacteriales > Haloferacaceae > Haloferax > Haloferax marisrubri. The sequence goes on from NZ_LOPW02000018.1 coordinate 472,035, forward strand.
GACGCCGCCCTTGCCGCCGCCGAAGGGCAGGTCCATCACGGCGCACTTCCACGTCATCCACATCGAGAGCCCGATGCACTCGTCGGCGGTCACTTCCGGGTGGTAGCGGAGACCGCCTTTGTACGGCCCGCGCACGTCGTCGTGCTGGGCGCGGAAGCCCGTGAACACGTCGAGGGAGCCGTCGTCGCGGCGGAGCGGAACCGACACCTGCTGGACTCGGGTCGGGTGCTTCAGACGCGCGACGACGCCGTCGTCCACGTCGGCGTGACTCGCCGCACGTTCGAGTTGCCTGCGCGCCGTCGCCAGCGCCGTCTCGGGTTCGGACCCCGACCCGCCGTCGGTGACCGCCTCGCCGTTTCGATTTTTGCCATCTTCGTTCATCATATGAGGGCTGTGACCCGGAGTCATAATTAGGTTGTGAATAGCCGGCGGGGGAAGTCGGCCAGCGGCTCCGCCCCGTCGGACGTGACGACGAACGTCTCGCTGAGTTCGACGCCGAAGTCGTCGAACCAGAGGCCGGGGATGGTGTGGAACGTCATGTTCTCTTCGAGGACGGTCTCGTCGCCTGGGCGGAGGCTCGCCGTGTGTTCGCCCCAGTCCGGCGGGTAGCCCAGCCCCATCGAGTAGCCGATGCGGTCTTTCTTCTCGATGCCGTACTCGGCGATGGTGTCGCGCCACGCCTTCTCGACGGCCTCGCAGGTCACGCCGGGTTCGACCGCGTCGAGCGCGGCTTCCATCCCCTCGACGACGATGTCTGCCCGCCGGGACAGCTCTTCGGGCGGGTCGCCGACGAACGTCGTCCGCGCGAGCGGCGAGTGGTAGCGGTGTCGACAGCCCGAGAGTTCGATGATGACCGGGTCGCCGTCCTCGAACTCGCGGTCGGTCCACGTGAGGTGCGGCGTGCCGGTGTGGTCGCCCGAGGGCATCAGCGGGACGATAGACGGGTAGTCGCCGCCGTAGTCGTCGGTGCCCTCGATGAGCGCCGAGTAGATGGCCTCGGCGGCCTCGTACTCGGGGACGCCCTCCTCGATAACGTCGAGGCCGGCCTGCATCGCGTTCTCGGAGATGCGGGCGGCCTCGCGCATGTAGTCGAGTTCGGCGTCGGACTTCTTGATGCGCACGCGGTTCACGAGGAGCGTCGTGTCCTCGAAACTCGCCTCGGGGAGGTTCTTTTGCAGGCGCGTGTAGGACTTCGCGGTGAAGTAGTACGCGTCCATCTCGAGGCCGACACGGGCGTCGTCGACGCCGAGGTCCTCCAGCACGGCCGCGACGAAGTCCATCGGGTGGAGGTCGTGCGGCGACTGGACGTGGTCGTCGCTGTACGGCCGAATGCTCTCCTCGCTCAACGTGGTTGTCGCGCGCGCGCCGTTGGCGTCCATGTCGCGGCCGACCCACACGGGTTCGTCGCGGTCCCGCGTGACCACGACGCCCTGATGGACGTAGAACGACCAGCCGTCGTAGCCGGTGAGATAGTTCATGTTCGCGGGGTCGCTCACGAAGAGCGCGTCCAGTCCCCGCTCGGCCATCCGCTCTTTCGTCCGGGCGATGCGTCTGTCGTACTCGGCGCTGTCGAACACGGCTCTTGGCATGGGAACCTCTATCGAACTATCGAATAGGGCCCGTAAAAATTTTTTGTGGACCTCGGGCACGGATACTGTGTACGCCGGCGAGAAAGAACAGACACAATAGTGTATAAATTGAGCAATACAAAGATCCATTAGAGCGAGAGAAAAGAATTGGATTTCGGTTCCGGTTGGCATATTCGTTCAGTACAGCAGATATGAGCAGAAGAAACACAAGCTATTTAGATTATTCAGGTTATTTGAATTGCTTAGATTATAGTAAAGTTAGATTATAACAATACTATCTGTTTTGGAAACCGCAGGAACAGTACGCGTCTGCTGGGAGCCCAACCGTTATTCCTCGCAGTCTCGGAGCGGGGGGCATGGAACTCTCCGTCGTCGACCTCTCTCCGGTTCCCCAAGGCGGGACCGCGACCGACGCGTACGCGAACACCGTCGAAGCCGCCAAGCAAGCCGAGCGACTGGGTTACTCGCGCTTCTGGGTCGCCGAGCACCACGGCATGGCGAGCACCCTCGCGGGGACGACGCCCGAGGTGTTGCTCGGCCACCTCGCCGCGGAGACGGACTCGATTCGACTCGGTTCCGGCGCGGTACTGCTCAACCACTACAGCCCGTTCAAGGTCGCAGAACAGTTCGGCGCGCTCGACGGACTCGCACCCGGTCGCATCGACGCCGGCCTCGGCCGGGCGAACGGGTCGCCCGCGTCGGACCAGGCGCTCGGGACGGACCGACACGTCGAGGACCCCGACGGCGACCACGCCGAGAAGGTCGAGGCCGTCGTCAACCACCTCTACGACGACTACCCCGACGAACACCCCTACGCCGACCTCGAAATCCCGCGGGGCGGCGGCGACCCACCGGTCCCGTGGGTGCTCGGGTCGAGTCCGTCGAGCGCGACTATCGCGGGCGAACTCGGGTTGCCCTACTGCTTCGCGGGCTTCATCAGACCGCAGTTCGCCGTCCACTCCTTCGAGGAGTACCGCGAGAGCTTCCAGCCGTCGCCGCTGGCCGGCGGCATCGACGAACCCCACGGCATGGTCGCGGTGAACGCCGTCTGCGCCGAGACCGACGAGGAGGCGGCGCGACTCCGCGCGGTGGCCGAGGCGACGTACAAGCGGATGCGCCGCGGCGAGGTCGGCACGAGACCGACCGTCGAGGAGGCGATTGACGAACTCGGCGGGGTTCCCGAGCCCACGCCCGCGACCCTCGGGGCGAAGGAGTGGCCGCGGGCGATTTCCGGCAGTCCCGAGACGATTTCGGGACTGTTGGACCAGCTCGCGGAGCGCGTCGGGGCCGACGAGATGATGATTCAGCACGTCGTCGGCGACCACGAAGACGGCCTCCGCTCGCACGAACTGCTTGCCGAGGGCGTCGGCCTCGTCTGACGCGTCGGCTTCCGCGACAGTCCGCCGGCCCGGATAATTCATATTCCGGACCCCGAAACGTAGGGTGTGTCACGCCTACGTCATCTCCGGCTCGAAGACACCCCCTTCGAAGCGAGAGAGTTCTCACTCCTCTGGCTCATCGCGCTCTCGACCTACGGCGTCGGCGACATCGTCACGACGCTCACCATCCTCTACTACGAGCGCCGGTTCGACGAGGCGAACGCCCTCCTCGTGGCGAGCACGGACGCCCTCGGGCGGTGGGGGCTCGTCCTCCCGAAGCTCGCGGTCTTCTTCCTCTGTCTCGGAATCTGCGTCTACGGCGCTCGCGTGGGCGATAAAGTACTGTACTACCTCCCGCCGGTCACGCTCTCCGTCATCGGGGCGTTCGCCACGGCGTTCAACCTCCGGCTCTTCGTCGGGTGAGCGGCGGAAAAACGGGCCGCAGAGCGCTCAGTCGGTGACCTGTTCGAGCGTGAAGACGAACTCCACGTCGACGCTGTCGGTCTGTATCTCGTTGCCCGCCGACTCCCGAATCCGCCACTCGACGACGAGCGACAGCGACTCCCCGCCGTCGAGTCGGCCGAGCGAGACGGACTCGTTCCACACGTCGGCGAAGTCGAGATACGTCGTCTCGTCGCCGAGCACGTAGGTACTCGTCCCGTTCGCCCGCTCGACGCGAAGCCGGACGGCGAGCGCCTCGTGGAGTTCGCCCTCGTCGGCTCCGCCGGTCGAATCGACCGACAGTTCGGGACCGGAACGACCGTTTTCGGCGGACTCGAACGGCATCGAATCCAGCGTCAACACGCCGGGGTCGCGCCCGCGGTTGGTGAGCGTCCCCGTCGAGTTGCCCGCGGAGCCGGGCGCGACCGACTGCGTGTCGAGGAGCGAGACGCCGGCCCCGCCGGACCCGAGTTCGAGGTCGACGCCTTCCGGGGCGCTCCCGGCGGTGTTCTCCACGGTCACGTCGAACGACGCGGTCTCCTCGGTTCGGGCGACCTCGGTCGAGTCGCGGAAGAACACCGCGGTCACGGAGACGTAGCCCGTCGTGACAGTCGTCTCGCCGTCGTCGGTGGCGGCGAAGCCGTCGGTGCGGTCACCGTCGGCGTAGGTCACGTCGGAACCGAGCGCGGTGGCGATGTCAACCGGACTCGACTCCCGGAGCGTGACGCGGCGCTCCTCCTGCCAGCCGTCGTCCGGTGCCCACGTGTTCACCACGAGAACCACGCTGTCGACCGCGCCGGACCACGAGAGCGTCCCGGTCACGGGGCCGCTGAGCGTTCCGACCGTCCCGTCGGCGCTTCGGACCGTCGGCGGGTCGGCGGCTTCGACCGTCAGCGTCGGGTCGGGCGCGGGTGACGATGCGGCCGTGGTCGTCGTCGTCGTTTGGCTGTCACCGCCGGAGCTACCGCCACCGGTTCCACCACCACCGCCACCACCGGACGAGCGCGCCGTAGTGGTCGGCTCGGGGGTGTTGGGCGTGCTCGTCGGCGTGGGCGTCGAGGCCGGTGCCGATGTCCGAGTCGGCGTCTCCGTCGAATCGGTGTCTGTCGTCGTAGCCGGCGTCGGCGTCGGCGTCGCAGTCGCTGTCGGCGTCGGTGTCGGTGTCGGTGTGTCGTCGGACTCGTTCGTCTCGTCCGGTGGGTCATCCGGGTTCGGTGGAGGCGGCGTCACGGTGACCTCCGGCGGCGACGGTTCGGGGTCGCCGTCGCCCCTGAGGTCGGAGAGAACGTCGTTGATGCCGGTGTCGTCGAGGAAGCGGTCGATGCTCCCGGGAGCGGCCAAACCGGTTCCGACCAGCACGATGCCGATGACGACGAAGACGATGACCAGCCGGCCGGCGACGTGCGAGAGTCGCGGCGAGAGCGTGCCGAGGAGTTTCGCCGAAAAGAGCGAGGCGAGCGACAGGGGAATCGGGAGCAGACCCGCCCGCGGCGGGCGGTACTCGACCACCAGCGCCGTCTCGGTGGGCCGGTCGCCGGGTTCGACCTCGTCGCCGACATCGACCGAGCGCTCGTCGGTACGCGGTTCGCCGTCCTCGTCAGTCGAGGCGCGCTCGACGGTCGTTGGGTCGGCGTCATCGACGAACGACGCCGACTGCGGGTCCCAGCGCCGGATTTCTCGCACGACGCCGTAGACGGGGAGGCGCTCGCCGGGGAGACAGAGCACGCGGTCGCCCCGTTCGAGACGCTCGAAGTCGACCTCGTCGAAGTCGTCTGCGTCGCGGTCGTCCGCTTCCTCGTCGACGAGGCGGCGGCACCGCGCCGCGTCGGCGAGTATCAGTTCGGGGGATTGCTCCGGCGACCAGTCGAGCGCGTCCGCGCCGTCCGGGCCGCTCACGGGAACATCACCGCCCGTCCTCGGAGGACTCGTCGGTCGTCGCCGCCGCGTCGCGGTCGGCGGGCGCGGTCACCCACTCCATGCCATCGGTCGAATCGGAGGGGACGGGGTCGGAGGCGGAAGACGAGGAGGACCGTTCGACGACTGCGACGGGGTCCGAGAGACGGACGCCGGTTCGCTCCGGGTAGAGCGTGACGCCGCCGTCCGAGGCGCTGACGTAGCCGGCGTCGATACCGTCAGACTCGTCGGGGTCGACCTCGACGAGCGCGTCGGTGTACAGCGAGTAGAGTTCGGTCACGACGAGGAGCGCGCCGGGGAGGATGACGAACAGGACCAACCCGAGTCGCGACTGCGCGAACTGCGAGGCGAGGCCGAGGTACGGCACGTGGAACCAGACGCGGCCGACGACGCGGTCAGCGGCGACGGGGTCCGAATCGACGTCCTCGTTGGCGTCGCCCTTCGTCCGGAACACCGGGCTATCGCCGCTTCGGTCCACCGCGACGACCCGGTGGGTCACGCGGTCGGTCCGCTCGTCGGTGATGGTGCTTCCGGCCTCCCGGTAGGTGATGATGTCGCCCTCCGAGATGTCCGCGGGCGGAACGTCGCGGACGACCACCACGTCGCCGGCGTCGAACGTCGGCGACATGCTCCCAGAGAGAACGGTGTAACTGGCCTCGGCACCGAAAGCCTGCGGCGCGGCGAGCACGACGACGAGCGCGACGGCGACGAGGAGGACGACGCCGCCGAGGACGCGGGCCGCCGCGGCGAGACGGGACCAGTTCATCGGTCAGTCGTCTCCGTCGTTTCCGTCGTCTCCGTCGTCATCGTCTGCTCACTGTCGTTGTCATCGCTATCGGCGACTTCGGTCTCCGTGCTACGTTCGTCGGTCTTCTCCTCGTCTCCGCCTGCTTCGGTGACCGTACCGCTCTGGTCAGCCTCGCCGTCCGCTTTTTCGGTCGTGCGACTGTTCTCAGCGTCGCCACCTGCTTCGCTCTCGTCAGCCTCGTCTGCGTCTTTGTGCTCCGTGTTACGCTCGTCGTCTCCGCCTGCTTCGGTGGTTTCGTCGCCCTCGTCGGATTTCTCGCCCCGCTCGCGTTCGTCCGTGTCGGCTTCGGCCGCGTCGACGTCGTCTTCGGCGCTGTTGGTGTGGTGATGGTGGCCGTTGTCCGTCTTGACGTCGACGCGCATCACGAGGTCGTCGGGGTCGGCGTGCGAGTAGTGGTGCCACGAGAACCGGAGTTTGCCGGTGAGCGAGAACGACCCGTCTATCTCGCGGGCGATGCGGACGTGGTTCGTCCCGGTCGCGTCGACCGAGACGTCGGCGAGCGTGCTCGTCCGGCCGTCGGCGGTGAGTTCGAGGTCCGAAACGGCGACCGACGACCCGGCGGCCGAGGCGGAAACCGTGACGCCGAGCGCGACCACGTCGTTCGCGCCGACGCCCTGTCCCTTCCACCCGTGTTTGTCCGGGTACTCGGTGTCGCCGACGGTCATCGTCACCTTACTGCCGTCGAAATCGACGCGGAACGACTCGGTTCGGCCCGACCACCACCCGTGTTGCCAGTCGTTGTTCTGCTTGTGGAGGCGAGTCTCGGAGCTTCCGGAGCGCTTCAGCACCGCGACTTCGTAGTTCTCTGGCTCCGAGTTGCCGTACGCGAAGCCGTCGTAGGGCTCGCCGTAGCGGGCGAGTGTCGCCCAGTCCCAGCCGCCCATCGCGTCGCGGGCGTCGCCGGAGCCGGACGATGAATCATCATCATCGTCGTCGTCTCCGTCGTCGTCGACCTCGCAGGTCGCGTCGCCGTCGTTGTCGGCCCGCTGGTCGAGCGCGAACCGGAGGTCGACGCCCGCGATGTCCGAGGCGACTTCGTTGCCGGCGCTCGACGGGAGTCGCCACGCGATGTAGAACTCCACCGACTCGCCGGAGGCGAGTTCGTAGTCGAGGTCGAACGTCTCGTCCGCGACGAAAATCGAATCGAGGGTCGCGTAGTCGGAACTGCCGCAGAGGAACGTCTTCGACCCGTCGGGGGCTTCGAGCCACGCGCGGACTTCGAGCACCTGCGCGAGTTCGCCGTCCCCGACGCGGGGGTCGTTCTGCGACGGGGGCTCGGACTGGCCGTTCTCGTCGTCGGTGACGCCGAGCACGTCGATGTCGAGGTATCCGGTGAGCGACCCGCGGTTACGGAGCGTCACCGACGCGGTGCCGCTGTCGCCGGGCGCGAGGCCGGACTCTTCGAGGAACGTGAGCCGCTCGTCGTCGCCATCGACCGTCAGGTCGAGCGTGCCGACGCCGAACGACGCGTCGGCGCGCTCGATGTCGGAAAACGCCGAGTAGGTGCCGACGCCCGCGGCGGCGCTTCCGGCGCTAATCGTGAAGAGTCCGCCGAGGAAGCGGCGTCGAGTGAGCGTCAGCGTTGGTGTCTGTTTCGGCATCGAGTGGCGTCATCGAGTGCGTCCGGACGGCCGTGACGAAAGAGGTGAACTCGGTCGGATGCGACCGGGTCGCGTCGTCTGCGTCGCCCGCGAACGCGAAGTGTGATTACTGGCTGTCCCGCTGGTTCAGTTCGAAGTCGAACTGGATGTCGAGGCCGTCGGCTTGGAACTCGTTGCCGGCGCTCTCCTGCATCTCCAGCGCGAACGAGAACGTCTTGGTCTCGCCGGATTCGAGCGCGATGTCCCGAACGTTGGAGTCGTCGTCCTCGCCGTCGTTGTTGGCGACCACGTCCGCGAGGGTTGCCGAGCCGCCGAAGCGGTCGGCGAGCACGTCGAGGCTCCCGACTTCGAACGTCGTCACGTCGAGGACGCCCGCGAGGTCCGCCACCGAGGCGTCCGCGTCGCCGTCGTCGCCGGCCGTGTCGTCGCTGTCGTTTTCGGTCAGCGTGAGGTCGATATCGAGGCTCCCGTCGAGCGTCCCGTCGTTTTCGAGGTCGACCTCGAAGGTGTCGGTCTCGTCGCCGGGCGCGAGGCCCGTGGCGCTGAAGCTCGCGGAACTGGCCCCGTCGGCGAGGCTCAGCGTCCCCGCCTGGAGCGTGTTCTCGGTGCTCGATTCGGTGTCGTTGAAGAGGGCGAACGTGCCCACCCCGGCTGCGGCGCTTCCCGCACCAATCGTGAGGAGTCCCCCGAGAGCGCGGCGTCGTGTGAGTTTGAATACTTTTTCTGCCATTGATTTCTCCGTGCGGCCCACCGTACACCCACTCCCTTCCGTGATGTTCTGGGTGGGGTGACCTTCAGTAATCTCTACTCGATTACTCGGGAATAACCCGATACCACCACTATGCGGTATCCGGCAAAAACCGAGCGGCGTGATAGCCTTCGTCACAGGGGCTCCGAGACGAGCGAGCGACCGGGCGCGTCGGCTCGGTTCGACCGGACTACGCGCCGTCTCGCTCGCCGTCGAACAGTTCGGCGAAGACCTTCCGCTGGGCCGCTCTGAGGTGTTGAGTGAACGTCGACCGCGAGACGCCGATAGCCTCGGCGACCTCGGCGGCGCTCCGGCGCTTCGGACGCTCGAAGTAGCCCGTCCGGTACGCGACTTCGAGCGACTCGCGCTGTCGGTCGGTGAGTCCGGCCAGCACGCTGGCACCGACATCGGACTCGACGGTCCGGTGGTGCCGCGCGGTCATGACGACGCTGTCGAAGGCGGCCGCGAGCGCCTCGACGAACGGCCCGGCGGGTCGCCGCCGGGGGAGGTCGACGACGACCGTCGCCTCGCCGGCGGCCACGACGATGCGGTGGAGGACGCCGCCCGCGTCGGCGATAGCCGTCCCCAGAGAGGGCGCGACCGTGTCGAACTGCGCCCGGACGACTCCCTCTCCAGCGGTCACGTCACCCGGCGTCACGCCGTCGAGACCGGCCAGCGCGTCGGTCACGGCGGCCTCGTCCGCGCCGCGGACCGTCACGAAGTAGCGCTCGCTGTCGCCGCGGGGCAACACCGTGTGGACGACGAGTTCCGCGTCGCGGCCGAGCGCGTCGCCGACCGCCAGAATCCCCGCGTCGTCGTCGCGGACGCTGAGGCGGACGCGGACGACCTCGTCGGCCACGAGCGCCTCGCGGCTCTCGGCGGTGCTGAGGGCGTAGCCGAGCGTCTCCGCCAGTTCTTCGAGCCGTCGGCGCTCCCGGTCGTCGTTCGCGCCCCGATTGTACACGCCGAGGACGCCGTAATCGACGCCGCCGTACCGAAGCGCGACTGCGACCGCGGTTTCGATACCGGCCGCGGCCGCGGCGGCCGTCCACCCATCGTCTGGAGCGCGCTCGTCCCCGACGGCGCGGACGACCGTCGCACCCTCGCGGAAGGCCGTCAGACTCGGTTCGGTCGAATCGTGTCGGGCCACCGCGTCGGCGTCGACGACGCCCGCGGCCCGGAGATACGACTCGTCGCCGACGACCGCGAGCGGGTCGAGACCGCCGCCCGCGGTCCGCTCGCCCACCCACGCCACGGCGGTCTCGGGGTCGCTCCCGATATACCCGCAGAACGCCTCCGCGACCTCCATGCGCGAGGAGTGTCGGACGAGAATCTCTCGCATCGCCTCCTTGGTGTCGCGCTCGCGTTCGAGTCGGCGCTGGTGGTGGACCTGCGCCGTGATGTCGCGGAGGACGCCGATGGTCCCGGGCAGGCCGTCGTCGACCACGTGGTCGATGTCGAGGATGCAATGTCGGGTCTCGCCGTCGCGGGTGCGGATGCGGATGTCGAGCGACTGCGGGGCCGACAGGTCGAGCGCGTCGCAGACGCGGCCCCGGTCGCCGGGGTGGACGACCGTCTCGGCGATGTCGCCGCCGGTGAGCGCCGCGCGGTCGTAGCCGGTGAGCGTCGTCGCCGCCTCGTTGACGAGGACGACCGCACCGTCCCGGGCGACGAAGATAGCGTCGCGGACGTTCTCGACGAGCGTCCGGTAACGCGCCTCGCTCTCCGCGAGCGCGCGCTCCGTTCGGTGCTTATCGACGGCCGTTCGGACCCGCGTGGCGAGCGCCGTGGCGCTGTCGTCGACGCTCGTCTTGACGATGTAATCGTCCGCGCCGGCCGACAGCGCGCTGCTGGCGAGCCCCTCGTTCCCGGCACCCGTAAAGAGGAGAAACGGGATGTCGGGTCGGTCCTCTCGGACCTCGGAAAGCAGTTCGATGCCCGTCCGCCCGGGCATGTAGTAGTCGCTGACGACGCACTCGACGTCGTCGGTGAGGCGGTCGAGGGCGTCCTCGGGGCTGTTTGCCTCCCGGACGTCGAAATCGGGGGCCTCCTCGCGGAGTCGCTGCACGACGAGCGTCAGCCAGTCGCGGTTGTCGTCGACGAGGAGGACCGCGAGGGGGTCCGCGCTCGTCTCGTCTGTCGTCTCGGTCACGGCGGTTCGGCCGTCCGTGGCACACCGACCGCGATAAACTGTTCGGGTGACGAGTCCGAGCGGCGCTCGGAAAACAGGGCCTGTGTGGAGAGTTTACGCCGAAGGCGAGTCGGCGAAGGCTTCTCGAACAGGTACTTCTAAATACCAGAACAGGTACAGAACACGCACCGATGGACGCGAGTAGCGGTCGGGTGCGGTGAGATGGGCTGGCAGTACACCGTCTTCGCGCTCCCGACCCTCTTTGCGATGATTACCGCGGTCCTGCTCGGAGCGTACAGTCTGCAGTACATGCGGGTTCACGGTCGGTCGTCCGACCTCGTCGCGTTCTTCGCCGTGAACGTCGGACTCGTCCTCTGGACCGGCTTTTCGGCTCTCAAACTCCTGCAGACCGACCCGTCGCTGAAACTGCTTTTCTACCGGTTACTCTACTTCGGCGTCGCGCCGCTCGGCGCGCTCGCGCTCCTCTTTACGCTCCTCCACACCGACCGGGTTCGACGAATCACGCCCGGCCTGGTCGGGGCGCTCACGGCCATTCCGGTCGTCTTTCTGGCGCTCCTGTTCACGAATCCGAACGGCCTCGCCATCGAGGCGACGCGCCTCGTCGAAACGAACGGCCTCGTCGTCCTCCGGGTGGACGTCGGCCTCGGTCACGTGGTGTTGCAGTTGCTCTACAACGCGGTGCTCTGCGCGCTGGCCGTCGCGCTCATCCTCTACGAGGCGGTTCGACTCGGCCGGTCGTACATCCCGCAGGCGGTGTTGGTGAGCGTCGGCCTCGTCGCCCCGTTCGTCTTCGTGGCCTGCGCCACGCTCGGAATCCCGCCGTTCAGTAGCGACGGCGTGAACCTCGTGCCGACCTCCGCCGCGGTCACGTCGGCCGCCATCGGCGTCGCGCTCTTTCGCTACCGGTTTCTCGACCTGCCGCCCATCGCCTACACGACCGCGATGGAGGAGTCGCCGGACGGCGTGTTCGTCCTCGACGCCGACGAGCGAATCGTCCACGTCAACGACCGCGGCGCGAGGCTCTTAGAGCGCTTCGACGCGGCCGTCGGCGACCCGGTCACGAGAGTCTCGCCGGACCTCGACCTGACGACCGAGAGCAACGACAGCGTCAGAACCACGCGAGAAGACGGCGAGGCGGTGTATCTCAGCGCCCGGTCCCAGCGGCTCGAACGGGGCGACGAGACCATCGGGTGGGTCATCGTCCTCCGCGACGTGACCGAGTTGCACCGGCAGAAACAGACGATTCTCTCCCAGAACGAGAAGCTCACGCTCCTCAACCAAATCGTCCGCCACGACATCCGCAACGACATGGCCGTCATCCTCGGCAACGCCCAGTTGGTCGAGGAGTCGGTGGACGACGAGGTGGTCCGCGAACGCCTCGAGACGATAATCAGGAACGGCGAGCACGCCACCGAACTCACCGAGAACGTCCGGAACCTCATGGCGACGATGCTCGACGACGAGGAGACGAACCGCCCGACGACGCTCGCCGGACCGCTCCGGGCCGAAGCGAGCGCGGTCCGCGACGGAACGCCCGAAGCCGCGGTCTCGCTCCCCGACGAGCCGTCGGGCGTGACCGTCGTCGCCGACGACATGCTGGGGACCGTCTTCCGCAACCTCCTCACGAACGCGGTGCGGCACAACGACGCCGACCGGGCAGAAATCGACGTGTCGGTCGAGGTCCGGGACGACGACGCGCTCGTCCGCATCGCCGACAACGGGCCGGGCATCCCCGACGAGCGCAAAGAGGAGGTGTTCGGCCGCGGCGAGAAGGGGCTCGAAAGCCCCGGAACCGGCCTCGGGCTCTACCTCGTTGACACCATCGTGAGCGGCTACGGCGGCGACGTGTGGGTCGAGGACAACGAGCCCCGCGGCGCGGTCTTCGTCGTCCGCCTGCAGAGAGCCTGACGGGACGAGCGAGCGCCCCAACACTCAAAAGGTCAGCACACCGATAGGAAAGCGATGCCCACCACCGTTCTCCCCGCCGGCGTCAGCCGGTGGCGACTCGCGGTGTTCGCGGTCCGCTCGACGCTCGGCGTCGTCGTCGAGGCGGACAACCACCGGCACGAAACGAGCTATCTCCGGCTCGATTTCGAATGACGAGGCTGAGCGAAACCGGCGTCGCCGGGGGGATAGCCGCCGTATCGGTTCTCGTGGGACTCGTCGTCGCCTTTGACGACCCGCAGGTCAACCTCGCGGCCGGGGTCGTCTGGACCGCTGCGACGGGCATGGTGCTCCTGCGAGTTCGCGGATGGGTCCGCGAGGCTCGGAGCGACGAGCCGCCCGAACCGGGACCGCTCCTGCGTCTGGCCGAACTCGACTACGACCCGCGGTACGACCGGTATCTCGGTGTCGTCCTGTTCGTCCTCGGCATCGCGGCGTTCGCGGCGCTCCTCGTCGTCGACACGTCCGACTCGAACGCGTTGTTCCTCGTTGGCGTCGGACACTTCTGTCTGATTGCGGCGCTCGGGGCGGTCGCGCTCTCGGAGAGATAGCACGAACAGCCGCTAGGGAACCGTCGCTGTCGGCTGATTTTTCAGAATCGGGCCAAAAAGACTACTTAGGGAGCTGGCAATTTCCACATGTCCGCTCGATGCTGTCTGGTCGGCGGACGGTGACATAACAGCACAGACAGGCGGCCCATCCCGTGCCAACGGTACTCCGACCCTGCCCCCTCGGACACCGCCCGATGGGTCCGCCCCTACATCTCTACCCCTCTCAGCGCTGGTCCCGCGAGCGCCGCGTCCGCGACTCAGTCGCGTCCCGGGGTACCAGCCCCGACGAGACCGGCCACGCGGGACTCGATTTTCCCGTAGACGCGCGCGACCTCCGAGAGGAGCGATTCCGTCGCGAGGACGGCGAACCCGGTGAAGATAGTCGCGAAGCCGACGACGGTGAGCGTCGAAATCGACTCGCCGAGGAGCACCGTCCCCCCGAGCGTCGCGACGATGGGCACGGCGTAGAAGACGAGGTTACCGCGAATCGGGCCCACGTCGTCGAGGAAGCCGAAGTAGGTGAGGTAGGCCACCGCACCGGCGAAGACGCCGACGTAGGCGAGCGCGAGGAGCGCCGTCGGCGACCACGTGGCCGCGGCGAGCGACTCGCCGGAGGCGACGCTCATGCCGTGAGTGAGCGCCGCGCTGACGGGGAGCGCCCACGCCGTGCGGACGGTGCTCGAAAGCGACGTGTCGGCCCAGCGGATGAGGACGGTCCCGAGCGCGCCGCTGACCGCGCCGAGGAAGACGACGCCCTTCCAGAGCGCCTCGCCGCCGAGCAGGTTCGCGGGGTCGACGCCGACGACGAGGCCGACGCCGAGGAGACCGATGAACATCCCGAGCGCGCCCCGGGTGGAGAGTCGTTCGTCGGCGAGGAGCGCCATGGCGAACACGGGCGTCAGAATCGGGTTGAGACTGAAGATAATCGACCCGACGCCGCTGGAGACGTGCTCCTGTCCGACGAACAGGAGCGCGTTGGCGAGGCCGATGACGAACACGCCGGTGGCGAGGATGCCGACCACGTCGCGGACCGACCGCGGGAGCAGTTCGGCGCGCGGCCGGGTGGCGACGACGTAGCCGACGAGCAGCACCGCCGCGATGTCGAACCGGAGCGCGACGAACAGGAGCGGCGGCAGGTAGTCGAGGCCCGCCTTCGCGGCGACGAACGTCCCGCCGAAGAAGAACGCCGTCAGCACGAACAGGACGAACCGCCGGCGCGTCGCCGTCACCGGACCACACCTCCGACCGATAACCAGAACGCAGAGTGAAGTGAACGCATCTTGGATACACGTACGACTCCCCCACGTATAGTTTGATTCAGAAATCAATTCACGGTAAGAAAAATCCGTGGCGGTCGAGCATGATTCATGGTGTGAAATTATTTCGAGACGCGAAAGATGTTTATCGGAGCGTACACAACCCCCGCCACATGGAGTCGGCACTAGACGAAATAGAGTTTCTCGCACTCTCGCAGAACCGGGTCGACGCGCTCAGGTACCTCGCCGAGCGGCCGCACTCCAGACGCGAACTGGTCGAGCGGACCGGGGCGTCACAGCCGACGATGGGCCGGATTCTCGGCGACTTCGAAGACCGGTCGTGGCTCGTCCGCGAGGACGGCGCGTACCGAGCGACGGTGACGGGCGAACTCGTCTCTCGGGGCTTCGACGACCTCGTCGACATCCTCGACACCGACGCCAAACTCCGGCCGGTCGTCGAGTGGCTCCCGACCGACGCCATCACGTTCGACCTCGAACACCTGACCGAGGCGACGATTACCACGCCGAGTCAGGTCCGACCGAACGCGCCGGTCAAGCGCGCCGTGACCCTCCTGAGCGAGGCCGAGGACGTGCGAATCTTCTCCTACGCGTTCAACGAGCAGAACCTCGACATCGTCCGGGAGCGGACCGCCGCCGGCGACCAGCGGTTCGAGGGCGTCTTCTCGTCGGACGCCATCGACGCGCTCGCCCACGACTCCCAACTGCGCGAACAGCTCCGCGACCTCCTCGACGCCGACGCGGCCGCCGTCCGCATCACCGACGAGCCGATTCCGATGGCGGCGACCATCGCCGACTCGACTGTCCACCTGTTCCTCCGCGACGACAGCGGCATCCTCCAAGCGTCTATCGACGTGACCGAACCGGAGGTGCTCGCGTGGGCCGACGACCTGTTCGAGCGCTACTGGGAGGCGGCGGAACCGCTCGACCTCGACCGACTGTAGGGCGGGTATCGCCGGAACCGCCACGCCGCCGCACCGCCACGCCGCCGCCCGTCAACCGACCCACGACACACCCACAATACCTATCAGCGACCTGCGAGAAGCCGACGTATGCCCTCGCCCTCACCCCCTTCCTCTCACGCTTCCGCTGACTCTCCCGCGAATTCCGACGCCGACTCCGACTCTCCGTCACGTCGCGCGTTTCTCGCCGCCGCCGGCACCGCCCTCGTCGGCGGGGTCGCCGGCTGTTCGTCGCTTCGGCGGTTCCGGTCGCCCGACGGGACGGACTGGTCCGCCTCCGTGCCCGAACCGAGCGTCCTCTCGCCGCCGTCGGCCACCGACGGGGTCGTCGCCGTCATCGGCCACCGGAGCGACGACATCGACGCGGGACGCGTCGTCGCCTTCGACCGAGAGAGCGGCGAGCGCCTGTGGGACATCGATTTCGGCCGGCCGACTGGCCTGCTCGCCGCTGACGGCTCGGTGTACGCGGGCGAGAGACTCGGGGCGGGTCGCGGGCGAATCTACGCGTTCGACGCCGCAGACGGGAGCCAGCGGTGGTCCCAGACCGTCGGGAACATCGGCTCTTCGATGGCCATCGCGGGCGATACCCTCTACACGGCGAACGGGACACTCGCCGCACTTTCGACCGACGACGGCGCGGTTCGGTGGGAACAGTCGGCAGTCGGCGGCATCGGTTTTACCATCGCCATCGCCCCGCAGGACCAACTGTTCGCCGACGAGCGGGCGGTCTACTACGGCGACGACGAGGGCGTCTTCGCGATGGCACCCGAAGACGGGAGCCTCCGGTGGGCGTGGCGACCGGACCGCTGGGACTGGGCCGACGTGGGACCGGTTCCGGCTGGCGATAGCGTCTATGCCGGTGGCGGCGGCGACATCGCCATGCTCGACGCGGACGACGGCGCGCTTCGGTGGCGCACTTCGTTCGGGGACGACGCGCAGGTCGTCGGTGTCCACGAGCGGGGGTCGACCGTCCTGGTCGCGGAGGGGACCGACGAGTCGCCGTCGGACACCTTCGGGACGCTGTACGAACTCGCGGTTCGCGACGGCTCGGAGCGGTACGAGGTCCGCTTCGACAGCCCGGTCGAACGGACCGCTTCGACCGACGAGGCGTTCGTCGTCGGGACCCGCGCGGGCCGGATTCGGTGGTCCCGCGGCGCGTCGTTTTTCGAGCCGTTCGAGACGACGCTCTCGGCGGACGGTTATCTCCTCGGCGCGGCCGGGACGCAGGCGTTCGCACAGACGAGCGAGGGGACGCTCTGGGCGCTCTCGCCGGACCAGTAAGTCACGGACGGCAGCGCTGTCGCCGTCAAAACCCCCGTCAGAACGAGCCGCGCCGTGCGCGCGGTGCGCCGGCGTCCGAAACCGCTACCGAACGATGCCCTCGCGCCCCACCCGTCACTCGAGTTCGTCGAACGAGTCGAACTCGTCCCAGCAGGAACACGGCAGGTCGTCCAGAGAGGTGACTTCGTCCGGGAGACTGGTGATGGGAATTCCGGAACCGGCCTCGTCGCAGTCGCGCAGGTGAACGCTGAAGTCGTCGCTGGACATCGTGTACATGGTCGGCACGCTCAGTTCGCCGGCTTGGTTGAAACAATTTGTGAGTGCGACAAGCGAGCGCGCCGGCGTCAGAGAACCCGGAAGACGCGAACCGTATCGCGCTTACCCGGTTCGCAGAGGAGTTGGGCGAGGCCGAGTTCGGAGAACTCGTCTTTCCAGTTGCGGTGATACAGCGGGAAGTCGTCGTTGACGTAGCTCACCTCGGATCCGGAGCGCCCGCGCGTCGGCCCGTTACCCTCGTTCTCGGCGGTTATCACGAGGTCGGAGGAGACGCGGGCGATTTCCTCGAACACCCACGTGTCGTCGGGGTGGACGTGCTGGAGCGTCTCGACGGAGTAGATAACGTCGAACTTGTCGTCGGGGAAATCGGGGAGGAGGTCCTCTATCGCGCCGGTGAGGAACGTGCCGGTGTCGACGAGTTCGGGGAAGTACTCGGCCATCACCTCGAAGGAGTCGTCGTTGATGTCGATGCCGGTGATGTCCTCGTAGCCGCGGTCGTGGAGGTGCGCGAGGTGGCGACCGGAGCTACAGCCGAGTTCGAGAATCGACGCGTCTTCCGCCGCGTAGTGCTCGAACACGGTCGCGAGCGTCTCGCTGACCTCGTTCGGGCCGATTTGGGCGTAGTACTCCGGCGAGAAGTCGCCGGAGCGCTCGGCCCATCCGCGGTGGTTGTCGTCTGCGTCCATACCCGGAGTAGCGAACGGGCGGGTAAATGTTCCGCGGAGTGCGCGCCACCGGGACGGCACGCGATGTGGGTCCGAAAAGTTGGTGACTGCACGTCGGTCGGGTGCGCTGGAGGGCGCAGGGAGCGTGCTGGAGGGCACAGGGGGAACGTGCTGGAGGGCACGTCGGGGAGGTGTGCGTCAGGGGGACCGAACGTGAAGGGTGCGTCAGGGGGATTCGGGCGTCCCGCGGGGGGACGGGGAGCGAGTGTGCCGTGGAGGGCTGGAGGGGTGAGCGCCGTCGCGGGCACGAGCAGTCGGGTGTACCAGTCGAGCGTGCCGTGCCTCGCTCGCGGCGCGTGCGTCAGCGGGTCATCGACCGCGGACTCACGCCGAGTCGTCGGTCGTCGTCTCGTTTTCGGTCGTCTCGTTCGTCGCGGTCCCGTTTTCGGTCGTCTCGTTCGCCGTCGTCGAGTTGTCGAGCGACGAATCGGTCGTTTCCATCTCCGTTGTCTCGTCCGCGGTCGTCATCTCGTCTTCGGTCGTTGTCTCGTCCTCGGTCGTTTCTTCCGTCGTCGTTTCTTCCGTCGTTGTCTCGTCCTCGGTCGTCGCCTCGATACCACCGGACTCCGCCGTCGTCTCGGTGCCGCCGACCGCTGGTTCGGCGTCCGTGCCGTTCGTTCCGTTCACGGGTCCACCACTACCGCCCGTGTCCGTACAGCCGGCGAGTGCGACGGTCGCTACGGCGACTCCGACACCGAACTGCCGTCGAGTGAGCGTTTCGCGCATCGCAGTCAGCAGTATCGCTCGGCGGATGATAATGGGGGAGAGTCGTCCCGACCGTTCTCCCCCTGAACAACCGTTTCAACTGACTGTTCCGACCGTTTCAGTCGGATTAACTGAACGTTTGGCGGTCGTCCGCGCGCCGGCAGAGACGGCACAGTACGGCGATTATCTCGCTTCTGCGGCGCGCCCCGGCGAGAAGCGACGGCGAGCAGTCACGAGCGGTGACGAGGGCCGTTCGACGACGCCGAGACGCGACGTAGCCGCCGCGAACCGCGGCGTCGGCGACCGGCGGTGACGACGCCCCCTCGCCCACGCCTGAGGGGGAAAAATTTCTGATTTTGAAACATTCATCGCAAATTGACAGTCAAAAGATTTGTAAAAATGCCTAACGAACAGATAAACAAAACATTATACACTAGCAGAGTCGACAAATAGAGAACGAACAATGGCTGTCAAACGCATCTCTCCGGTCGGGTGGGTGCTCGTCGCGGCGTTACTCGTCGTCGCGGGCGGCGTCTCACCGGTCGTCGCCGCGGACGGCGTCGAGGTGCGTGCGGTCGACCACAGCGGCGCGGGCGTCGTCGCAACCGAGAACGGCCGGACGTACGTCGCCTCGTGGCAACCCTCGACGGTTTCGGTGACTGTCGCGGCGGACAGCGGCGACTACGAGGTCTGCCTGCAGACCGGCCTCGACGACGGGTCGACGATGCAGTTGGGGTGCGAACCGCTCGAAAGCGCGGGGGCGAACGCGACCGGCGAACAGCGCGTCGACTTCGCGTTCACCGCGTGGCCGGTGAACGCGACCGGCGACCGGACCCTGACCGCCGTCGTCAGACCCGGAGGCGGCGGCGAACCGGTCGCGCAGGCGAGCCACGGCGTCACGGTGCTCGCGCCCGCCGGCGACGCCGACGGCGACAACCTCGGCAACCGGGACGAACTCGACCGCGGCACGGACGTGCTCGTCGCCGACACCGACACCGACGGCGTGCCCGACGGCGAGGAGGTGAACCGCTACGAGACCGACCCGACGAACACGGACACCGACGGCGACGACCTCAGCGACGGCGTCGAAATCAACGAACAGGGGAGCAACCCGACCGAGATAGACACGGACGGCGACGGCCTGGAAGACGGCGCGGAGGTGACGACCCACGGCACGGACCCGACGACCGCCGACACCGACGGCGACGGCCTCGACGACGGCGCGGAAGTCAACGACTACGAGACCAACCCGACAGCCACCGACACGGACGGCGACGGCCTCGAAGACGGGCCGGAGGTCAACGTCCACGAGACGAATCCCACCGCGGCCGACACGGACGGCGACGGCCTCGAAGACGGGCCCGAAGTCAACCGATACGAGACGAACCCGACCGAGGCGGACACGGACGGCGACGGCCTCGACGACGGGCGCGAAGTCAACGTCATCGGAACCGACCCGAACCGCGGCGACACCGACGGCGACGGGCGCGGGGACGGCGCGGAGGTCGAGGCGGGGTCCGACCCGAGCGCCGCACCGGGGTCGGTCGTCGGGTCGCTGGAACTCGACGGCGACGGCTGGTTGCTCGTGCTCGCGGTCGCGGCCGTCGCGGTCGCCCTGCTCGTCGTCGGCGTGCGAGTCCGGGGGAGCGACGCGAGGGCGCGACTGTCGGACGTCCGCTCTCGCGCGACCGACCGCGGCGACGAGACCGTCGCCAACGGGGCGTCGGCGGACGCGGTCCAGACCGGCGGGAGCGGCGGCGCGGCGCGCCCGGAGTCGGCCGCCGACGGCTACCCCGACGCCGAGGAGCTCCTCGACGACGAGACGCGCGTCCTCAGACTCCTCGACGGCAACGGCGGCCAACTCCGGCAGTCGAAGGTCGTCGAGGGCACCGGGTGGTCGAAGTCGAAGGTGAGCCGCGTCCTCTCGCGGATGGCCGAGGAGGGAACCGTCACGAAGATAAATCTCGGCCGGGAGAACCTCATCGCCCGCCCGGAGAACGTGCCCGAACACGCCCGGTCGCCGTTCGACGAGTCCTGAACGGGTCGCGTCGCGAGCGGTACGGCCCGCGAGTTGGCAGCCCGAGTCGCGCGACGAAGTTGGAACATACCAACCAAGGCTATAGGCCTCGGGGGACTAGGTGAGACCCATGCGCGAATTCGTCTTCACCGTCGAGTACGAGCGGGGTGCCGACGAGGTGATGGACCTCTTCATCGAGAACCCGGACTTACACTCCAAGACCATGGCGATACACGCCACGAGCGAGTCGATGTGGCGACTCGACCGTCTCACCGGTCCGACGGAGGCGCTCGAAGCGTTCGACGAGGTCATCGAGCAGGCCACCCGGTGTAACGGCGTCCTCGGGATGTGCGGCGCGCCGGTCGTCGAGTGGGACTACGAGGTGCTCTCGGAGACGCCCAACGGGCGCATCGTCTACTCCTGTCGCGAGGAGGGCGACGGGATTCAGTCGATTCCCCACGTCGCCGCGAAGCACATCGGCGACGGCCTCCTGATGCAGGCCGAGCGCCGGGGCGCGCAAAACCAGTGGCGACTGCTCATCTCCGACGACGACACGGTGAGCGAGATTTACGAGGAGGTCAAAGACAGCCTCAGCGACGGCCTCTCGCTGAGCGTCCAGCGCATCAGCGAACCCGAGTGCTGGCTCGAAGAGGGCGTCTCCGCCGACGGCCTCCCGCCGGAACAGCAGGCCGCGCTCGAAGCCGCCGTCGAGTTCGGCTACTACGAGACGCCGCGTCAGCACACCGTCCAAGAGATTTCTGAGGAACTCGACATCCCGAACTCGACGCTCCAGTACCGCCTGACTCGCGCTGAGGCGTGGTTGGCCCGGCAGTTCGTCACCGGCACGCTCGGCACCGAAGTCGAAGAGCGCGTCGACCCCGAAAAGCTCGAAGCGAGCGCGTGACCGACGAGTCGGGTCGAACGCCCCGCGAGACACGCTCACAAAAGAGTTGGAATATTCCAACCACATCCTGATACGCTGCGGACGCGTACTCGAATACGTGGGAAAGGACACTTTCAGCGACATCACCGGCCTGCCGGACGACCTCGGAATCGGCGACGACCTCGCGCGCGCGGACCAGCGCGCGTCGATTCGCGTCGATACCCGACGGTACGGCAAGCCCGTGACGGTGGTCGACGGCCTCGACCTTCCGGCGGACGAACTGGACGCCCTCGCATCGACGCTGAAGCGACGGCTCGCGGTCGGCGGGACCGTGACCGACGACGGACGCATCGAGCTACAGGGCGAACACGGCGAGCGCCTCGAAGCCGCGCTCCGCGACGAGGGCTTCGGCGTCGAGACCTGACTGTTCGACCGGGAGCGCCGCCAGCGCGACCGCCTGCGTGATCACGTTTTCTACCGAGAGCAGCGGGAGTGCGACCCGCCGAAGGGAGACCACTCTGATGACAGACATGTAAACCAAGGAACTTATGTGGGGCTGGTCAGTCCGACTAGCCAATGATGGCAACGAAACAACATTATTGCGTGAGGAGAAACAGATGAGTCCGCGGGAACCGAACGACGGCGTCGGCTCGGTTCTCTCGTGGCTCTTCGTCGCGGTCGTCGTGCTCTCCGCGGTCACCGTCCCGCTGGCGACGGGGCCGGCGAAAGCGGCCGAGGCGCACATCGGAATCTCCGACGTGACAGTCGCGCCGGCGGAACCGACGCCCGGCGAACAGACCGACCTCGAAGTGACGATTCGGAACGGCGAGAACAGTCCGAGCGTCGTCGACGTCACCGACGTCTACGTCCGCCGACAGGGAAGCCCCACCGACATCACGCGCATCGAGGACGTGGGGACGATAACCATCGGGTCGAGCATCACCATCCCGGTCGCCGTCTCGTTCGACGACCCCGGGTCGAAAAACCTCCGCGTCGTGCTGGTCGGCAGACAAAACGACGGCTCGCACGTCCGAGTTCGGTACCCGGTGACCGTCGACGTGAAGGAGGTCTCCCGCCCGCAGATAGAGCTCTCGACGGAGGAGGCGGTGCCCGGTGCCACCCGGTCGGTCAACGTCACCGTCTCGAACGGGCTCACCGAGGGAATCCGGCAACTGCGGGTCGTCTCGTCCTCGCCGGAGGTGAACTTCAGCGTCACGGAGCGCGTGCTGCCGCGACTGGAGGCGGGGAACTCGACGACGTTCACCTTCCCCGCGCGGGTCGACGAGGCCGGGTCGTACCCGGTGAACGTCACGCTCCAGTACTCGAACCGCGGCGAGCAACACGAACTCACCCGCACGTACCGACCCGCGTTCAGTTCGCCGACGAACCCCGGACAGGTCATCCTGACCGACGTGCAGGCGACGCAGGCCGGCGGCACGCTCGAAATCTCGGCGACCGCCGGAAACGTCGGGTCTGACGCCGTCGAGGGCGTCGTCGTCTCCGTCGCGGACTCGTCGAGCGTCGACCGGAGCAACTACTTCATCGGGAGCATCGACGGGAGCGACTTCTCGTCGTTCACCCTCCGAACCCCCGCACAGGGCAACGTCTCTTCGGTTCCCGTCGAGGTTCGGTACAGCGTCGGCGGCGTTGAGAAGTCGGTCACTACGTCGGTCAGCGTCGACCGTCAGATGATGCGTCGCCCCGTGCCGGACTCGGGGTCGGGCGGGTTCCCGCTTCTCCCGGTGGGCGGTGCCGCCGCGCTCCTCCTCGTGGGTGCGGTCGTCTATCGCTGGCGGAGCTGACGACAGATGACACGGGACACCTCCGACTCCGAGGGGGCGGAGCCGACGGAGACCGACCGCGAGGACCAACCGAGTGACGCGGCAAGCGCCACCACCGGCGTGATACTCCGCGGCGAAGACGTGACCAAGGAGTATCAGACGGGGACCCAGACCGTCCGGGCGCTGAAAGGTATCGACTTCGGCATCGCGCCGTCCGACTTCGTCGCCATCGTCGGCCCCTCGGGGAGCGGGAAATCCACGCTCCTCAATCTGCTTGGCTTACTCGACGTGCCGACCGACGGCGCGGTCAGCCTTCGGGGACAGGACGTGTCGACGTTCTCCGACGCGGACCGAACCCGAAATCGGAAGCGCGCCATCGGCTTCGTGTTCCAGAGTTTCTACCTGATTCCGACGCTGACGGCGCTGGAGAACGTCGAGATGCCGCGGATGCTCGATAAGACCCCGGTGAAGACGCGCGAGCGGGCGAAAACGCTGCTTCAGCGAGTCGGTCTCGGCGACCGGCTCGACCACTACCCCGACGAGCTGTCGGGGGGGCAGAAACAGCGCGTCGCCATCGCGCGGTCGCTCATCAACGACCCCGCGCTCTTGTTGGCCGACGAACCGACGGGGAACCTCGACCGCGACACCGGCGACGAAATCCTCGCCCTGTTCGACGAACTCCGAGCCGAGGAGGACGTGGCCATCGTCACGGTCACCCACGACGCCTACGTCGCCGAGGAGGCCGACCGCGTGGTGAACCTCGTCGACGGCGTCATCGAGGACACGGGTGAGACGGCCGCTGACGGAGGGCACGGAGCGTGAGCGTCGCGGAATCCCGACCGCGCGCCGTTCTCGTTCGAGGTGCGTCCCCGTGAGTTGGCTCCGCCGGGTGACCGCTCGGTTCCCGACGGTCGTGCTGGCTCGCCGAAATCTGTCACGCGCCACCGCGCGGACCACGCTGGCCGTCGTCGCCATCGTCATCGGCGTCGTCGCCATCGGAACCATCGGTGCGGGCGGCGAGGCGTTCAAGCAGGACCAGATGGAGGCGTACGAGGGATTCGGGGGGACCGCCACCGTCAGCCCCGTCTACCACATGAACGACGACGGGGACATCGTCGGCGGCATCTCGGACCAAGACGTCAGTCGGATGCGACAGGTGACATCGGGAGCGACGGTTCACCCCGTCATCCAGCGCTGGGACACCGTCGTCCGTACGTCGTCGGGAGAGACCTCCCCCTCGGCCCAGGTGAAGGGACTGGCTTCCCTTGGGACGTTCTACGAGGCGCAATCGGGGTCGATACCCGATAGCTGGCGACAGCAGGTCGTCGTCGGCTCCCGATTCGCCGACAACAACGACGTGGAGACGGGCGACCAGCTGACGGTGACGATAAACGGGAGCTTCGAGCGGACGTTCCGCGTCGCGGCGGTGCTCGAACCGCAGGGGTTCGCCGACCAGCTACAGGCCGACCGCTCCGTGTTCCTCCCGTTCGACCGACTCAGCCAGCTCGAAGACTCCGACTCGGAGTACGGTTCGGTCATCGTCAGGGTCGACCCGCAGACGGGGTCGATAAGCGAGGCGGCCGAGAGCCTCGAAACGGAGTTCAACACCCGACGGCGGACCATCTCCGTCTCAGAGGTCCAAGAACAGCGGGAGCGCTTCAGTCAGACGTTCGAACTGATAAACCAGTTCCTCATCGGCGTCGGCTCGATTTCGCTCCTCGTCGCCGCGGTCACCATCGCGAACACCATGTTGATGACGGCGATAGAGCGCGAGCGCGAAATCGGCGTCATGCGGGCGGTCGGCTATCCAAAGCGGGCGGTCGTGAGCCTGCTTCTCGCCGAGGCGACCATCCTCGGCCTCGTCGGTGCCGCAACCGGTGTCCCGCTCGCGCTCGGCATCGGCATGGTGCTCAACCAGTTCCTCGTCGGGGACCCGCTGGCGTTCACGGCCGCGGGGCTTCGATACGTCGGTCTCGGGGCGCTGTTCGGCGTCCTCACGTCGCTGTTCGCCGGCGTGTACCCCGCGTGGAAATCCGCGAACAAGCGGCCCGTGGAGGCGTTAGAATGACGCGAACGTGGGGCGAGGGACGATGAGCCTGCGCCATCGAATCGCCGGGCGGTTCCCGCGGCTCGTCATCGCCCGGCGGAACATCTCGCGGGCGAAGGTCCGGTCGATACTCGCGGCGGCCTCGATACTCATCGGCGTCGTCGCAATCGGCGCAATCGGCGCGGGCGGCGCGGCGTTCAAGCAGAGCCAACTGCAGAGCATTCAGGCCCAAGGCGCGACGAGCGTCTACGTCTCGCCGGGGACCGACATGGAAGCGTCGCACTTCGACAGAGAAGACGTCAAAGCGATAGACGAGACGGTCGGGGCAGCCACAATCGTAGCGACGGAACCGGGAAGCATGGAGCTGATAACGAGCGACGGCACCCGCGAGGGGGTGTCGGTCACCTACATCGACGACCCCCGGCAGTTACACGAGGTAGAACGGGGCGGAATTCCCGACAACTGGCGACAGAGCGTCGTCGTCTCCCACGAGTTCGCGGCTGACCGCGGCGTCGAACTCGGCGAGCGCCTCAAACTCGTCTCCGAGACGGAGACGGAGACCGGAACCGTCGAGACAGAACACACCTACCGCGTCGTCGCCGTGCTGGCCGAGAGTCAGTCGTTCGGAGGGGGCGGACTGTTCCTCCCCATCGAGGAGACCGGAGAGCGACAGTACAGCCGTGTCGAGGTGATGACGGAGTCGACCGACAGGGCCGAAGCCGTCGCCGAGGCGCTCCGCGACCGCTTCAACGACCGGAAAGACAGGCTGTTGGTGTTCGAACTCACCTCGCTCGTCCGCCTGCTCAAGACGCTCGTGAACGGAATCAACGCGTTCCTCGCGGGCCTCGGCTCTATCTCGCTTCTCGTCGCCGGCGTCTCGATTGCGAACACGATGCTGATGGCCGTCATCAAGCGCCGCGAAGAGATCGGCGTCCTGCGGGCGGTCGGCTACGGCAAAGCCGACATCGTTCGGATTCTCCTCGTCGAGGCGGTGCTCCTCGGCGCGCTCGGCTCGGCGGTCGGTCTCGCCATCGCCGTCGCCGTGGCGATGGTGGCGAACGCGCTGTTCCTCGGTGACCCCTTCGCCTTCACGCAGTCGGCGCTCCTGTACTTGGCCGGGGCGGTCGCGTTCGGTATCCTGACCAGCCTGCTCGCCGGCGCGTACCCCGCGTGGCGGGCGGCGAACGAGCGGCCTATCGACGCGCTCCGAGGCTGAGCGGGCGGAATCGCTCTCCGGCCGTCACCCCTCGAATCGAAGGTGTTTGGCATATTCCAAACGAGGGACCATTACCCTCTGTACGGAACACGTAGGTACTCAATGGACACGAAACACGTCGACTGGCATTCGATGCGGGACGAGTCGGCACCGACGGCGGAGCCCGAGGTCCGGCAGTCCGGCGACGAGCGCGACGAAGGCGAGGCCGAGGCGTCCGACGCGGCGGTCGCGGAGCGGACCGACCTCGTCTACGACGAGCAACACGGCGAGTGGGTCGACCCCGAGACGGGCGAAATCCTCCGCGAGGACGAAATCGACCGCGGCCCGGAGTGGCGCGCGTTCGACGCCGCGGAGCGCGACCAGAAGTCCCGCGTCGGGTCGCCGACGACGACGATGATGCACGACAAGGGGCTGTCGACCAACATCGGTTGGCAGAACAAGGACGCCTACGGCAACTCCCTGTCGTCGGGACAGCGCCAGAAGATGCAACGGCTCCGCACGTGGAACGAGCGGTTCCGCACCCGCGACTCAAAGGAGCGTAATCTCAAGCAGGCGCTCGGCGAGGTCGAGCGGATGGGCTCGGCGCTCGGGCTTCCGGACACCGTCCGCGAGACCGCCTCGGTCATCTACCGCCGCGCGCTCAACGACGACCTGCTCCCGGGTCGCTCCATCGAGGGCGTCGCCACGGCCGCGATCTACGCCGCGGCCCGGCAGGCCGGCGTTCCGCGCTCGCTCGACGAGGTGCGGCGCGTCTCACGCGTCGACAAGATGGAACTCACCCGGACGTACCGCTACGTCTCCCGCGAGCTGGGACTCGACATGAAGCCGGCCGACCCCGCGCAGTACCTCCCGCGGTTCGTCTCCGAACTCGACGTGAGCGACGACGTGGAGCGCCGCGCTCGGTCGCTTCTCGACAACGCGAAGCGGCAGGGCATCCACAGCGGCAAGAGCCCGGTCGGCCTCGCGGCGGCGGCCATCTACGCCGGCGCGCTCCTCGCCGACGAGGAACTGACGCAGTCCGAGGTGAGCGAGGTGACCGACATCAGCGAAGTGACCATCAGGAACCGCTACCGCGAACTCCTCGAAGCGACGCAGAAGTCGGGCGAGAGAGCCGTCGGCACGACCGCCTAACGCGAAGTTCCGGGCGCAAAACGCAGTTTTTCTCTTCGGTCCGGTTCGTTTTCACCGAGTGCGTTCGGACTGTCCAGTCCATTCAG
This sequence comes from Haloferax marisrubri, assembly GCF_001469875.2. Classification (GTDB taxonomy): domain Archaea; phylum Halobacteriota; class Halobacteria; order Halobacteriales; family Haloferacaceae; genus Haloferax; species Haloferax marisrubri. The sequence goes on from NZ_LOPW02000018.1 coordinate 499,546, forward strand.
TCCGTTCGGTCCGCGGTCCGTTCGGACCGTTCGGTTCGACCGCGAGCGACGCGGTGACGCTCTCACACGCGTCAGCGGTTGCAGGAACACGACGAGCGAGTCGCACCGCCGCGTCCCGGGCGGACGCTGCGAACGCGGTCGGCGAGTTCGCTCGCAGTCTCGGAGACGGCTCGGCCGGCGCTCGACTCGGGGCGTCGCTCTCGGTAGTCGAAGTAGAGCGCCGTCGGCAGGAGGAGCGAGGCGTACACGCCGCTGACGGCGACGGCAATCTGTAGCGGATGGTCGGCGGGAACGACCGCCCAGCCGACCGCGATGAGCGCCCACAGCGCGATTCCCTGTCGGACGGTCGGACGCCATCGGTCCGTGCGCGCCGCCCGCGCCTGCACGTCGGGGGCGGCCGAAACGTCGGCGTCGCCGCTCGGCTCGGACGCCGAACGACCGACTCGGCGGGATTCGGTTCGCGTATCGTCACGTGGAGAAGAGGCGTGACGGAACGTTCGTTCGGACATATGGTGGTAGCGACGGCTACGGTTCCGAACCTAATGGGGCCTCGGTTGGAATATACCAACACCGACGTCGAACGCGGCGGGCGGTCTCGACGAGTCAGTTAGCGCCCGCGCCGTCCACCGGTTCCGCGAACGCGACGGTCTGTTTCACGTCGGTGACTTCGACCTCGACGCGGTCGCCGGGCTCCGTGCCGGGGACGATGATGACGAAGCCGCGTTCGACCTTCGCGATGCCGTCGCCCTGGTCGCCGAGCGTGTCGATGATGACGGCTCGGACGTCGCCCTCCGCGACGGGCGGTTGTCGCGGCTGTGAACGCGCCTCGTGGGAATCCGACGCCGAGGCCTCCGGTTCCCGCTCGCCGTCCGAACTGACGCCGCGACCGTCGGTCGTCTTCGCTGCCGTCGGTTCGGCCGACGCCTCGGTCGTCGACGCCGTGCCCGGACTGGTCAACAGCGCGACGCGGTACAGTTCCTCCGTCGAAATCGACCCGCTCTCGACGAGTTCGCTGGGAATCGACACCACGTAACGGTCGCCGTCTCGCTCGACCGAAGTCTCGAAAAGGAGCCGAAGAGAATCTGAGATATCAGTCACTTCCCCCTACTTCGCGTCAAACCAAATAAAAGGTGGTGACTCTGTCGAAACCCTTGACCGCTGGTGAATTGCTGAGGCCGTGCTGAGTACAGCGCGCGAATCTACTGGTGATGCCCTCGAGAGAGCGATTATCTCGTTGCCAGTCGTAGGTAGACGGGGTACTGGCATGGAAGCAGTTACAGTCGTTACACGAGCCCGTTTGGGAGAGTCAGGCGACACCACCGACGTTTCACGACAGGAGATATTCGAAACCGAGGACACCATCGTGGTTCAGTCGCGGGTCGCCGGCGGAATCACAACCGGATGGCATCACAACGGTGACCGCCACGTCTACGGGTACGTCGTGGCCGGCCACGCCGTTCTGGAGTACGGACCGGCTGGTCAGGAATCGGTCGAACTCGACGCGGGTGACTTCGTATACGTCCCTCCGCACACGATCAGGCGAGTGGTGAACCCGACTACTGAGGACTGGGTTATCGCCATCAGTTTCGTCGGCTCTGGGCCGCCTGCCGTATCCGTTGATGGCCCTCAGTCAGGTGTCGAATAGCAGAAGCGCTCTGCTGCATAACCCTCTATTCAACACGCGACACCCATCAGATTTTGAGGATTTCAACACAGCCAAGGTGGTGAAAATACCGCGCTCGTTTCGGCCGACACCGATCGATAGAACTGACCGAGACCCGACCTGTCTACGACCGCAGGTGCGCCCGAAAGCACATGACAACCGGACATGATTTTTAGCTATGGCACGCGACACGCTCGTTTCGTGGCAGACGTTCGCGCTGTTCGTCCTGTTTCCGCCGGCGGCGCTCGTCGCACTCGTGTTCTTTCCCGTGACGTTGCTCGTCTTCGGGTGGCTGTACTACCGCGGCAAGCACGAGGCGATGCTGGAGTCCGACGACGAGGAGACGCGTGGAGAGCCGAGTGACGCCACCCCGTGAGGCGACACATCCACGAGCCAGCCGGTTCAGTCGGCGCACTCGTCGAGGTCGGTGACGGCGTCGATTCCTTCGTGCGTCAGTTCGAGTGACTCCGTCGCCACGGCGGCCGCGTCGGCGACGAGGTGCGGCCCGGTCCACCTGACCGGCGTCGCCGCCCGACAGACCCACCCGCGGACCGGCTCGCCGGTCGCGTCGAGCAGGCAGATTCGAACGTCCTGCGGGGTGGTCTCGCCGTCGGCCCACGCACGGAACCACGCCCACAGCGACCGGTCGTCGGTGACGCCTCGGCGGAGTTCGAGCGGCGGCGAACTGATTTCTCGGCGGGACGGCGAAGGTGGGCGCGGTCGCGGACCCGGCCGCTTCCGCGTGCGGCGGCCGTAGCGGTCGCGGCGGTCGGTCTCGGACGGCGGCGGTTCGGACCGCGACTCGTCTCCGTTCGCGGACTCGACCGCCACCGAGAGCCCGCGAACCTCGGAGAACCCCAGTTTCGGGAGCGCGTCGCATCGAACCCGAAACCGATGTGCGCCGTAGGGGCGAGAGTCGGCCGCGGTCACGTCTCGTCCGACTCCTCGTCGCCGGCGCGACTCACCTTCAGTCGCGGTTCGTCGATGCCCTGCGGCAGTCCCTCGCCGACCGGGAAGTCGAGGTCCGGGAGCGACGGGGTGGAACCGCCGTCGCTCTCGGTGTCCTCGGTATCGTTCTCACTCTCGTCGTCCTCGTCGTCACCGGTTTCGACCGCGACGCGGGCGAAGCCCTCGTGGACGACGACGAGGCGCTCGACGGCGACTTCGGAGGCCATCGCGTCCAATCGGGGCGCGTCGTACTTCGAGGGCCACGCCTCGCGGAAGACCCAGCGAGCGGCGGGGTTGCCCGTCGCGTCCAGCAACACGACCGCGGCGTCCCGCCGTGCCTCGTCCATCCGGCCCTGTTCGACGAGCGTCCGCCACTCGGACAGTTCGAGCGAGCGGTCGGTCACGCCGACTTCGAGCACGAGCGGCCCGTACTCGTTCAGTCCGGGGAGTTTCCGCGGCGTCGGCGGATCCGCCCCCTCGCGGTACTCGACGACCGCCGAGGTCGCAGATGGGAGGTCACAGCGGCTGAAGCCGGCGGTCACGAGTCCTCCGATTTCGAGGATGAACCGTAGCTGTCTGTACGGGTCTGTCCGAGTGGCCATCGTCAGCGACCTCCGAGGAGAACGAGCGCCGGTGACCGGGGCGCGACCGTCTGTGTGCCAATGTCACGTGAGAACATAGCAATCGAGACTCGCGGTGGCGGTTAATGAACGTGTACCCTACGTGTGAAAACGCGCAGGCGGCGTCGAAGGGAACCAATAGCTGGGAGCGACGGCCTTGCGCGGCCCAACAGGAGACAGCCTACCGCGACACCGTCGTCTCGGCCCGAACGTCGCGGGACGAGCGACCGACCTCGACGACGTACTCACCCGCGTCGACGGTCCACCCCTCGGAGTCGTCGTATCTGCGGAACGCGTGTTCGGACAGCGAGAGTTCGACCGTCTCGGTCTCGCCGGCGGCGACTTCGACGGCCGCGTAGCCGGCGAGTTCTCGCATCGGGCGCTCGACGCCCGCGACGGCCGGCGGGCGGACGTACGCCTGCACGACTTCTCTCCCGTCGCGGTCGGACGCGTTCGTCACCTCGACTGCAACCGCGTCGTCGCCGCGCACCTCCGCGTCGCCGTACTCGAAGGTCGCATACGAGAGGCCGTGTCCGAAGGGGTAGGTCGGCTCGTCGTCCGCGTCGGCGGCGTCGAAGTGCCGGTAGCCGACGAAGACGCCCTCGTCGTACTGCGCCTCCTCGCCGACACCCGGGAATCGCTCCTCGGCGGCCGTGGGGTACGAGTCCTCGGGTGCGAACGTGACCGGGAGGCGACCCGAGGGGTCGGCGTCGCCGTAGAGGACCGACGCGAGCGCGTCGCCGTCGGCCTGTCCGGGGTACCACGACTCGACGATAGCATCGACCGAGTCGCGCCACGGCAGTTCGACCGGGCCGCCGGACTGGACGACGACGACGGTTCGGGCGGCGGCGTCGGCGACGGCGGCGACGAGTTCGTCCTGCTCGCCGGGGAGCCGGAGCGTCTCGCGGTCCGCGCCCTCCGTGGTCGCGTCCCTGACGACGACGACCGCGACGTCGGCCTCGCGGGCGCAGTCGGCCGCCGCGTCGATGTCGGGCGTCTTCCCGCCGGGGAAGTCGTCGGCGTGGTCGTCGCCGTCCGCGGGTCCGTCGTCGAAGAACGAGGGCGTGACGACGCGTTCGACGCCGGGTTCGAACGCGACCGAGCCGTCGGTTCGGGCGCGGATTCCTTCGAGCGCCGAGACCTCGCGGGCGGGAGTGACTTCGGAGGAGCCGCCGCCGCCGAGCATCGCCTCCGCGACGCCGGGGCCGACGAGCGCGACGTCGGCGTCGTCAGAGAGCGGGAGCGACCCGTCGTCGTTCTTCAGGAGGACGGTGCCGCGGGCGGCGAGCGTCTCGGCGAGGTCGCGGTGGTCGGGCGTGTCGAGCGCGCCGCCGTCGCCCCAGTCGCCGTCGAGGAGGCCGATTCGGGCCATCTGTCCGAGGATTCGCGCGACCATGTCGTCGAGGCGGTCGGCCGGGACCGCGCCGGACTCGACCGCGGATTTCAGTTCGGTCGCGAACCTGGGCGTCGTCGTCTCGCCGGCCGGGATGCTCTCGTCGTCGCCCTCCTCAAGCATCTCGGCGTCGGGGTCGAGCCCGAACGCCTCGTGGAGCGCTTCGAGCGAGATACCCGGCATTTCGAGGTCGAGGCCGGCGGTGGCCGCGCCGACGGCGCTTTCGGTGCCGAACCAGTCGGAGACGACGTAGCCGTCGAAGCCCCACTCGTCTTTCAGCACCTCGGTGACGAGTCGCCGGTGGTCGCTCATGTGGGTCCCGTTGACGCGGTTGTACGCGGTCATGACCGACCCCGCGCCCGCCTCGACGGCCGCCTCGAACCCGGGGAGGTAGAGCTCTCGGAGCGCCCGCTCGCCGACTTCGGCGCTGACGACGAGTCGCTTCGTCTCCTGGTTGTTGGCGACGTAGTGCTTCGGCGTGGCGAGGACGTCCTCGGACTGGATTCCCTCCACGACCGCGGCGGCGAAGTCGGCCGTCACGACCGGGTCCTCGGCGTAATACTCGAAGTTACGCCCGCAGTTGGGGACGCGAATGAGGTTCAGCCCGGGGCCGAGAACCGCGTGCTGGCCGCTGGCTTTGGCCTCGCGGGCCATCGCGACGCCCTGTCGCCGCGCGAGTTCGGGGTCGAACGTCGACGCCACGGCGATGGAAGCCGGAAAGGCGGTCGACGAGCGGCCGGGGATGCGAATCCCGAGCGGCCCGTCGGCGAGCCTGAACTCGGGGATGTCGAGTCGGGGGACGCCGGGCACGTAGCCCGTCGCCGTCCCCTCGGGGTCGGCCGCCCCGCGCACGAGCGAGCACTTCTCGTCGAGGGAGAGCGAGTCGACCAAGTCGGAGACGTCGGTGTCCGGGGAAGCCATAGGACTGGCTATGGGTTTCGCCAGTAGCTCGAATAGTGTTGTGATGCCAGCAGAGCAGGAACCCTCTCGGAGCGGTCAGCGCGGGGGACACGGACCGACGGACGCGACCGCACAAACTGTCGGCGGGTCAACGGGTTTTTGAACTCGTCAACCAAGAATGAAAGTATGGTTTACGAGACGGGGAATTCGACAGTCGACGACGCGGTGCGGCGAGTGCTCGACGGCGAGGAACTCGACCGAACCGACGGCGTGGCGCTCATCGCCCAACCGGTCGAGGCGCTCGCGGCGGGGGCTGATTACGTCCGCTCGGTTCGCTCCGACGGGACCGTGGACGCCTGTTCCATCGTCAACGCGAAGGCCGGCGACTGCGCCGAGGACTGCGGCTTCTGCGCGCAGTCGGCGCACTTCGACACCGGTATCGAGACGCACGGATTCCTCGGACCGGAGGCGGTGTTGGACGCCGCGCGGCGCGCCGAGCGCGACGGCGCACAGCGGTTCGGCATCGTCGTCGCCGAGAAGGGCGTCTCGAAGGAGCGCCGCCCCGACGAGTGGGCGGAGGTGCTGGAGGCGGTTCGACTCGTCCGCGACGAGACGAGCGTCGAAATCGACGCCTCGCTCGGCCTGCTCACCGAGGAGGAAGCGAGAATCCTCTCTGAGGAGGGCGTGAACCACTACAACCACAACATCGAGACCTCGCCGCGGTACTTCGACGAGGTGGTCGGAACCCACGACTTCGAGGACCGACTCGTGACGCTCCGCCGGGCCAAAGACGCGGGGATGGACCTCTGTGCCGGCGTCATCCTCGGGATGGGTGAGACACCCGCGGACCGCGTCGACGCCGCTATCGAACTCCAGAAAATCGGCGTCGAGTCGCTCCCGGTGAACGTGCTCAACCCCGTCCCCGGCACGCCGCTCGGCGACGCCGACCACGCGGATATCACGACGACGGAACTCGTCAAGACCGTCGCCGTCTACCGACTGCTCCACCCCGACGCGCGCGTCCGACTGACCGGTGGCCGGGAGGCGAATCTCGCGCCCGACGAGCAACACCTGCCGTTCGAGGCCGGCGCGGACGGCGTCCTCACCGGCGACTACCTGACGACCGACGGCCAGTCGCCGGCGGCCGACATCGAGGTCGTCGAGCGGGCGGGCCTCGAACCGAACCGCGCGGTCAACGACTTCGACGTGGACGCCGTCAAGCGCCGAGAAGCGAGAGACGGCTGAGGGGGCGGACGAACCGCCGAGCCGTCGAATCGTTGAATCGCCAAACCGCCAAACCGCCAAACCGCTGAACCGCCCGAGACGCGTCGCTCACCCGAGGGCGCTGTGTCGAGACATGAGCGAGATGACCTGCCGGTGGAGCGCCTGATTGGACGCGACGACGGTGTCGCCGGTCACGTCGTCTATCGCTTCGACGTGCGTCACCTCGCCGCCGGCCTCGCGGACGAGGAGCGGGCCGGTCCTCGTGTCCCACATATCGAGGTTCTGCTCGAAGTACACGTCGAACCGGCCGGCGGCGACGAGCGCCAACTCCGCGGCGGCCGACCCCATCCGGCGAACGCCTCGGGTCGACTCGCAGAGCGCTTCGAGATACGCGCCGTCGCCGTTCGCTCGGGCCAGCGAGTCGAAGCCGGTCACGACGAGCGCGTCCGATAGCTCCGCGGCGTTCGAGACCGAGAGTTCCCGGCCGTTGACGAACGCGCCTTCGCCCTCGATTGCGACGTACAACTGGTCCGCCGGAACGTAGTTGACGACGCCGACGTCGGGCCGCGTCGCGCCCTCGTACATGATAGAGACGGAGAAGTGCGGCACGCCGTTGTGGAAGTTGACCGTGCCGTCGAGCGGGTCGATGACCCAGCGCGGCTTCGGGCGGAACTCCGGAGAAGCCTCCTCGGAGACGACGTTGTCGTCCGGGAACGCGGCGGCTATCACGTCGATGATGCGCTCTTCGGCGGCCTCGTCCGCCGGGCGGTCGCGGGACCGCCCGCGAGACCTCGACTCGAAGCGGGCCCGTAACTCGTCGCCGGCGACCTCGGCCGCCCGAATCGCGGTCCACAGGTAACGGTCGTCAACCATACACCGGCTTGGCCGGGGCTCGTATATTGTGACTGCTATGTTGTCTCAATAGTAATCTGTTCAGTACGTTGCAATCATAGTACAGTTGATAAGTCTTCGTCGGTGACGTGTCGTATGCTCACTATCGGGCATCGAGGCTGTGCGGGCCAGTATCCAGAGAACACGATTCCCGCAATCGAGGGGTCCGCGCCCCACGTCGACCTCGTCGAGGTGGACGTGATGCGCTGTGGCACCGGGGAACTGGTGGCGTTCCACGACGACGACCTGTCGCGGCTGACGACGGCCTCGGGTCGACTCGCCGAAACCGCCGTCGACGACCTCACGACGCTTCGCATCGACGGCTCGGAGGCGACGATTCCGCGGTTCGACCGCGTAGTCGAGGCGTGGCCCGCGGGCACCGGCATGAACCTCGATACCCGCGACCCGGAACTCGTCGAAGACGCCTTAGCGGCCATCGAGGCGCTCGACGAACGGGTCATCCTCTCGTCGCCGTCGCGCGAAGCGGTCGGTATCGCGCTGGAGACGCCGACGTCGGCCGAGGTCGGCTACTCGTTCCGCGACGACGTTTCCGCGGAGTTGGCGTGGGCGACAGAACGGGGCTGTGATTTCGTCCACGTCGAACACGGCCTGTGCACCTCCACGGATCTCGTGGAGCGCGCGCACGACGCCGGTCTACTCGTCGACGCGTGGACCGTGGACGACGAGGCGACCGCGATGGCCCTCGAATCGCTCGGCGTCGACGCCCTCACGGTCGACCGATGGGACGTCGTCGCCGCGGAGTCACACTCGTGAACCCGACTCGACGCCCGAGGCCGTCGGTCGCCTTTTTATACCCCAATCAGAGCGGTACGAGCCACACCAGAGAACAACATATGTCTAATTATTTCCGATATAATAGTAAAATTTAAATTATGTGTTCGGATATGTTCCGGTACATGCCTGAAAATGGCCCTGTCGGCGAGCGAGCCGAAACGACGAACCGAGCTATCGGACGCACAACCAGTCGACGCGGATTCCTCGCGACGGCGGGGGCCGTCGGCGTCGCGGGACTCGCGGGCTGTTCCGGTGGGAGCAACTCGCCAACTGAAACCGAGGGTGGGAGCGGGAGCGCCGAACAGTCGGGAACGACGGCCGGCTCGTCCGGCGCACAAGACGTGAGCGTCTCGTTCTGGCATATCTTCGGGGGTGAACTCGGCCAGACGCTGGGAGACATGGCCAGCGAGTTCTCACAACAGCACGACGGAATCACCATCGAGGCGGTCAACAACGGCGGTTACCGACAGAACCTCAATCAGTCGCTGCAAGCGTCGCGGGCCGGCGACCCGCCGGGAATCGTCCAGATATTCGAGGTCGGGACGCGACTCGCGCTCGACAGCGGTTCGTTCACGCCGGTCGAGGAGATTCTCCCGGAAGACAAAATCGACCTCGACGACTTCCTGCCGTCGGTCTTGAACTACTACCGCATGGACGGGACGCTGAACTCGATGCCGTTCAACTCCTCGAACACCATCATGCTGTACAACAAGAGCGCGTTCGAGGCGGCCGGACTCGACCCCGAAAGCCCGCCGCGGAGCCTCGCGGAAGTCCGGCAGGCCGCACAGACCATCGTCGACCAGACCGACATGGAAAGCGGAATCAGCTGGCCGAACCACACGTGGATGCAGATCGAACAGCAGTTCGCGAAGCAGGACCAGGTGCTCGTGAACCAGGAAAACGGCCGCGCCGGTCGCCCCGACCAGACGTTCTTCAACTCCGAGGCGGGGCGTAGCGTCTACTCCTGGTGGAAGCAGATGGCCCAAGACGGGCTCTATCTCAACCCCGGTATCGAGGCGTGGGGAGAGGCGCGGCAGGCGTTTCTCACCCAGAAGGTGCCGATGCTGTGGGACTCCACGTCGAACATCGTCTCGATGCAGTCCGGGGCGAAGGAGAACGGCTTCGAACTCGGTTCCGGCTACCTTCCGACCCCCGACGGCGCGAACACCGGCGTCGTCATCGGCGGGGGGTCGCTGTGGGTTCCCGACGCCCTCGCCGACGAGAAGAAGCAGGCCGCGGGCGAGTTCATCGCCTACGTCACGCAGACCGAACAACAGGCGCGCTGGCACCGCAACAGCGGCTATTTCCCGGTTCGGCAGAGCGCCATCGACCAGCTCACGAACGACGGCTGGTTCGAGAACAACCCCAACTTCAGCACGGCGTTCGACCAGCTTCAGGACACCGAGGATACGCCCGCGACGCGCGGCGCGGTGATGGGCGTCTTCCCCAAGACCCGGTCCATCAACGAGGAGATATCGGTCAGCATCATCAACGACCAACTCGGCGTCGAGGAGGGGCTATCGCGGATGGACACGCAGGTCGGCGAGGCGCTCGCCGGCTACAACGGCAACTACGACGGGAGCGAGTAGGCTCCCCCGACACGTTATTTACATGTCTACTGCCACAAAACCGTACGATTCGACGCTTCAGGCGGCGCTGTTGTTACTCCCGACGGCGGCGGTCCTCGTCGCGTTTCTGTACTACCCCGCGCTCGAGACGTTCCGCCTCAGCCTCTACGAGACGCTGTTTCTCGGACAGCGACAGACGTGGACCGGGCTCGGGAACTTCGTCAGCCTGCTCACCTCGGACGTCTACCGGTACAGCTTCCTCATCACGGTCGCGTTCGCGGCGGTCGTCGTCTTCGGAACGCTCGGCGTCTCGCTGCTGATAGGCTACCTGATATTCTCCGTCGACGTCCGGTCGTCCGTGTATCTCGTCGCCGCGATTTGGCCGTACGCGCTCCCGCCGGCGGTCGCCGCGATTCTCCTGAACTTCATCCTGCACCCGAACCTCGGCATCTTCACCCACTACCTCGAGCTTCTGACGCCCTTTACGCTGGACTGGTTCAACGACGGCCCGCAGGCGTTTGCGATACTCGCGGTCGTCGCGGTCTGGAAGCAGCTCGGCTACAACATCATCTTCATCGTCGCCGCGCTGAACAACATCCCCGAGATACTGACTGAGAACGCCCGTATCGACGGTGTCGGTCGGTTCAGGATGCTGTACAAGGTGTACGTGCCGATGATCGCACCGACCATGACGTTCCTCGTCATCATGAACACGATATACGCGTTCTTCTCGACGTTCCCGCTCGTGGACCTGATGACGAGCGGCGGTCCCAGCGACGCCACGAACTTCCTGATATTCAAGCTCTACCGCGACGCCTTCCAGTTCAACAGCCTCGGGCTGGCGTCCGCGCAGTCCGTGATTCTGTTCGTCGTCGTGTCGATTCTGATGTACCTCCAGCTTCGGTTCGCGTCGGGGTACGGGCGGTACGGAGGATAACGAGATGGCAACAGAAACAGACACCACGAACATCGACGCGAGACGGCTCGTCCACCGACTACCCGACGACGTGCTGCTGCACGGCGGCATCGTCTTCTCGATTCTCCTGATGGCGTCGCCGCTGTTGCTCGCGGTTATCATGAGCACGCAGTCGACGACGGAGGTGTATCAGGTGACGAACCTCGGCCTCGGGTCGAAGGGGCTTTCGAACTACTCGGACGCGCTCGTGAACTACGACTTCAGCACGTACATGCTGAACTCGTTCGTGATGAGCGTCATCGTCGTCGTCGGCAAGGTCACGCTCTCGCTGTTCGCGGCGCTCGCGCTCGTCTACTACCGCTTCCCGTACGAGCGGGCGGTGTTCATGTTCATCCTGCTGACGCTGTTGTTGCCGGTGCCGGTTCGAATCGTCCCGCTGTTCCAGTTGATGGCCGACCTCGGCTGGACGAACTCTCTCCTGGCGTTGACCGGGCCGTACGTCGCGAGCGCGACGGCCGTCTTCCTCTTTCGCCAGCAGTTCATGGGAATCTCGGCCTCGCTCGTCGAGGTCGCACGCCTCGACGGCGTCGGGCCGCTCACCTTCCTGTTTAGGGTGCTCATCCCGATGTCGAGGGGGATGATAGCCGGGGTGTGCGTTATCACGTTCATCTACACGTGGAACCAGTTCCTCTGGCCGCTGGTCGTCGTGACCGACAAGAGCAGTCAGGTCGTCCAGGTCGGGATTCGGTACCTCCAGGGTTCCGCGCAGGCGGGGCTGACGCAGTGGGGGCTCATCATGGCCGGCGCGGTCCTCGCGTTGCTCCCGCCGCTCGTCGTGCTCATCGTGCTTCACCGACCGCTCCTGCGGACACTCACAATCCAACAGAAATAGCGAACTCACCATGTCAGACATCACGATTCAGAACCTGCGGAAGACGTACGACGACGTGCGCGCCGTGAAGGGTATCGACCTCGAAATCGACGACGGCGAGTTCCTCGTCGTCGTCGGCCCCTCGGGGTGCGGGAAATCGACGACGCTCCGGATGCTCGCCGGCCTCGAGTCGGTGACGGACGGCTCTATCGCCATCGGCGACCGCGTCGTCAACGAGGTACCGCCGAAGGACCGAAGCATCGCGATGGTGTTTCAGAACTACGCGCTGTACCCCCATATGACGGCGGCCGAGAACATGAAGTTCGGCATGAAGTCTGCGAGCGAGTTCTCCGGCGACGAAATCGAGCGACGCGTCGAAGAGGCCACCGAGACGCTCGACATCGCGCATCTCCGCGACCGGAAACCGAAGGAACTCTCGGGCGGGGAGCGACAGCGAGTCGCTATCGGCCGCGCGCTCGTCCGCGAACCGGACGTGTTCCTGATGGACGAGCCGCTTTCGAACCTCGACGCGAAACTGCGGGTCCAGATGCGCGCCGAGTTGCTCAAGCTCCACCGCGACCTCGAAACGACGACTGTCTACGTCACCCACGACCAGACGGAGGCGATGACGCTCGGCGACAGGGTCGCCGTGCTCGAAGACGGGAGGCTCCAGCAGGTCGCTGCGCCCCAGGAGCTGTACGACTACCCGTCGAACCAGTTCGTCGCGGGGTTCGTCGGCGAGCCCGCGATGAACTTCATCCCCGCGTCGGTCCGACAGCGAGGGGATGAACACGTCGCAACGGCACCGGGGCTTTCGCTCACACTTCCCGCCGGCTCCGGACTCGACGGCATCGACGACGACGGACTCACGCTCGGGGTCAGGCCCGAAGACGTGTCCCTCGTCTCGAACCGTGCCGGGGCGTCAGAGTCGTTCACCGCCGAGGTGACGGTCACCGAACCGCTCGGAGAGCTACTGCTTTTGCACTGTCGCCTCGGCGACGAGGAGATTCGAGTCAAGGTCGAGCCGCGGAGCCGAATTGCGGCCGGGGACATCGTCGAACTCGCCGTCGATACGGACCGACTCCACCTGTTCGATTCGGACGGCGACGCCGTGTACCACTCGTCAGTACCCGAGCAGGTGACTGAGAGCGCCCTAGCTGATTGACGAGGGCGAGGCAGGCACGGGCCCCGTCACTACCGTCCGTCGAAGGAGTCAGGCGACAGGTCCAGCCCCGTCCGCTCCTCGTCGGTGAGTTCTTCGAGGACGCTCGTCCCGGAACCCGGCTTCGAGTCCCACGACCAGTCCTCGTGGAGGCGGAGACGGCCGTCTTCCAGTCGTTCGATTCGGTCCGTCGAGTGGCCGGTCGCGGTCGTCCCGTCTTCGGTGACGTGGGAGTATCGGAAGTCGAGCGTGTCGTCGAGGCGGAGGCCGACGAGGTGGCCCAGCCTGACGGTTCCGCCGCGGTACGTCGCGTGAATCAGGTCGTCGGACTGGTCGAACCAGAAGTAGGTGTCGCCGCCGACGTCGCCACCCTCGGCGTTGGCGACCGATTTGAAGACTCGCCCGTCGAGCGACGGCGTGCGAGATTCGGGCATAACCCGTGTGCGCGGCCGAACGGTATGAGTGGTTCGCCGAAACGCGTGCAGGTGCGGGCACCCTCCCGGCCGGCCGCCCGTCACGGCTCGTCACGACTCGTCACGCCACCGTCGGTCAGTAGCTACTCCGGTCTCCCGAGCCGCCGTCAGAACCGCTTTCGACCGCGTCAGTCGCCTTCTCGATGCCTTTCTTGGCCTTCTCCTCGCTCACCTTCGTTCGCTTTCCGATCTGTTTGGCGACGTCGTCTTCGTGTCCCTCTACGAGGCCGAGCAGCCGTCGAAGCTTGCTCATCACGCCCATAGCATCGGTGGTAACGACTCCTCGGAAGAAAAGGTGGCGGCCGTCGAGCGAACACGGCGGATTTCGAGAGCGGACACCGAAAGAATAGTAAAATGTTCGATATACATATAGAAGTGTTATTTCACGAGACGATATCTCGAACCTCGATTCGTGGTTCCGAAGTACAGGGAGACAACGAAGAGAGACGAACGAGCCGTAATGACCGTTTATTCGGCGTTCACGGATTGTTCTCGGTGGCGATCCGAGCCGTGGCGGTTCGGGGCAGTGTCGACCGGTGCCGAGAGCCCGAGCCGAAAATCGGTCCGGGCGGGTTATCTGCTAGCCTTCGCCGTTTCAGCGACCGAGTAGTGGTTTCTCGGATGCCGTCGGACGCGAGTCGATAGATAACGCCTCGGTGTTCAGAAATTACTGAATTCTGATGGAATTGTTAATAAGTAAATTGTCCGATAGTGAGATTGCGCCGGGCGTAATCGAGCACGTGCAGTCACTGCGTCCGAACGCTCGCTCAGCACGGCGGCGCGTTACGAAAATATATTACAGACGTACGAGCGTAATTTGTTGATTCGCAGTAATAATCCAGCGGGGAGAGCGGCTGTAACTATCGCAGATATATAATGTTCGACAGTCCCGAACGGCCGGAGAGCGGTCGGCGGCGGCGAGCGACCCGGGTCGGTCCCGCCCGAGTCACGCGAGCGCGAGTTCCAGTTCGAACTCGCTGACGATGTCTTTGACCGTGTGCGCGAGCTCGGCTTTCCTGTCCTCGCCGGTCACCGAGTGGGCCGGCCCCGTGACGCTGAACCCGCCGATAACGTCGCCCGAGCGGCGCGTCGCGGCGACGCCGATAGCGTAGAGTTCGTTGAAGTTCTCGGCGCGGTTGACGGCGTAGCCCTGGTCGCGGACGCGCTCTAACTCCTCGAACAGCGCCTCGCGGTCGGTGGTGGTGTTTTCCGTCTCCTGCGGGAGGCCCCACCGGTCGACTATCTGTTCGATGCGCGGCTCCGGGAGTTCCGCGAGAATCGCCTTTCCGACGGCGGTGTTGTGCAGGAACAGTCGGTTGCCGAGTTGCTCGTGGGACCACCCCATCTTACTCCCCGACGCGGTGTGCAGGAAGACGGCCTTTCCCCCCATCTCGACGGTGAAAATCGACCGGAGGCGGGTCTCTTCGAACAGTCGCTCGGTGAACTGCCGCGCGAGGACGAACGCCGGTTCCCGCGTCCGGACTTGGTTCCCCAACCGGAGCAGTTCCGGGCCGATGAAGTAGAAATCGCCCTCCTTGATGACGAACTGCTCCTGCTTGAGCGTCGCGAGGTGGCCGTGAATCGTGCTCTTGGGCTTGTCCATCCGCTCGGCGATTTCGGAGACTCGCGCGCCGTCTATCGCTTCGAGTTGCTTCAGAATCTCTATCGAGGTGGCGGTCGTCCGGAGCGTCTTGGGCGAGTCATCCGTTGGCATACCTCAATATTTTCGGCTATGTATTTAAAGTTCAGGATGGTCGAACGACTAAGCGGACGCGGTCTCGGCGAGACGGTGTCTGGGCGGCGGCGACCGGGGTTACCCCTCGACTTCGACCCAACCGCCGCGCTCGCCGGACTCGTACGCCGCGTCGAGGACGCGGAGGAGTTGCACGGCGTCGTCGACGGTCGCGGGCACGTCGCCGGTCTCGTAGCCTGCGAAGTAGTCCTCGAAGTAGTCCTGCACGAAGTCGCCCCACGCCGGGAACCGGTCGTAGGTGAACTCGAACTCGACGGTCCGCTTCGGCGCGGCGGTCCAGTCGGGATGCTCCGAGGTGATGTCCAGCGGGACCGTGGGTTCGTGCTGCAGCGAGTCGTGGTGCAGCGGCGTCAGCGCCTGTCCCTCGGTGCCGTAGAGTCCGAGGTGCGTGTCCTTGCCGCGGTCGCTCAGGTAGTAGCCGGTGTGGTACGTGCCGAGCGTCCCGCTTTCGGTCTCGAACTGGAGGACGGCCCCGGCTTCCACGTCCGTCTCGACCGCGTCGTGGAACCGGGCGTTCACCCGCGCGATGGGGTCGTCGAGAATCCACGGCATCACGTCGACCCAGTGCGGGCCAATCCACTGGAGCGCGCCGCCGCGACTCGTCTCCCGGTCGTAGAGGTAGTGGTCGGTGTCCCGGTAGGAGAGCTGGCTGGCGTTGAAGCGGCCGTCGAGCGTCCACACGTCGCCGAAGAAGCCCTCGGAGACCCGGTCTCGGAGCGCCATCGCGACGGGGTTGCGCCGGTAGTACATCGTCGGCGAGACGGTCACGCCGAGCTCGTTGGCTCGGTCGGCGATATCTTCGAGGTCGGCGGCGGTCCGAGCGATGGGTTTCTCGCTGACGACGTGAACGCCGTTCTCGACGGCGCTCTCGATGATTGCCGGCGTCTCGTCGCTCCGGTAGGTTATCCACGCCACGTCGATGTCGGCGTCGGAGACGAGTTCGTGGGGGTCCTCGTAAACCGCCGCGCCGCCGACGAGGTCCGCCATGTCCTGTCCCTCGGTCGTGATTTCGTCGGGGCGGTCGTCCATCGCCGCGATGTTCTCCACGTCGACCCGTCGTCCGGGTTCGCAGACCGCGGTAATCGTCGCGTCTAACTCGCTCGCGACGGCGAAGTAGGGGTCCCGGTGGTGGTGGTCAATACCGATGTATCCGATGTTCGCACCCATACATGTAGTTCACCGAAAATAGTGTAAAAAGATGCGGGTACAAGCAATATAGTCGGCGGCGGACGGTGCGTCGGTCCCGCGCAGTCAGCGCCGCGGCGTTTCGACCCGCCGAGACCACGACCGAAGCCACGGTCGGGTCCCGCCGTTAGGGACGTTCAGCTCGTGGCTATTGACCGGGAGGTCCGGGTAGCCGCCGACCTGTTCCTGACTGTCGACGAGGTAGCTCTCTCCGCCTTCGACGTTTTCGAGGATGCGTTCGTCGGTCGGCGTCCGGTCGGCCGGGCGCGCGCCGACGTTGGCGAGGTCGTGCTTGAACGTTCGGTCCGACGGCATCGCCGTGAGTCCCTCGGGCCAGAGCGGTCGCTCGTCGACCACGGTCACGTTCTCATCGACCATCGCCACGTCGCCGCCGGTGACGTTGTCTTCGAGGTACGCCACGGCCGTGTCCACGTCGTCCTCGGTGAAGACGTTCGCCTTGTCCGAGTTGGGTCGGCGGTAGGCGTTGCCGACGATGCTCGCCTCGGTGTCGGGGTCCAACCAGGTGCCGTCTTCGAAGTCGTACATCACGTTGTTGACGACGACGCTCTCGGTTCCCTCCTTGAGTCTGGGGTGGCGGTCGGTGTTGAACGCCCAAACGTTCCCCAGCATGGCGACGTTCTTCGCGTCGTTGCCGATGAGCGAGCCGTAGCCGTGTTCGCCCTTCGGGTGGACCGAGTCGTCGAGCGCCTCGGCGACGAGGCAGTTCGAGACGGTCGTGTCCGCGGTCTCGTAGCCGACCGAGAGACACTCGTCGACGCTCCACGAGGCGGAGACGTGGTCGATGACGTTGTTCTCCGTCTCGTCGGCCGTGTTGACCGTGTCGAGCGCCCAGTCCTCGGTCGGCTCCTCGATTCCCGCGTCGCCGAGGCGGACCCGGACGTGCTGGAGGACGCAGTCGCTCGCCGCGACGTTCACGCGGCCCCTGACCAAGGTGACGCCCGGCGAGGGCGCGGTCTGCCCCGCGATGTAGC
Organism: Haloferax marisrubri; assembly: GCF_001469875.2. Taxonomy (GTDB): domain Archaea; phylum Halobacteriota; class Halobacteria; order Halobacteriales; family Haloferacaceae; genus Haloferax; species Haloferax marisrubri. Next base: position 516,900 of record NZ_LOPW02000018.1, read on the forward strand.
ACTTGTCGTACGGAATCGGGAGGTCGCGCACGCCGAGGTCGACCGTTCCGCTGGTCTCGAAGACGACCAATCGCTCGCCGTCGATGGTGACCGCCTTTTCGAGTTGACGGCGCGTCGGTTCGGTTATCACGATAACCGGCGTGTCGTCGTCGAGCCACGGTGCCGCGTCCGCGAACCCGTCGCTCGGTCCGAAGTGCGACGCGCTGTCCGGACCGGCGTGAGATGGGACCTTGCTGTTCGACGGGTTCGGCGTGCTGAACGTGGAGACCGCGCCTCGCGCGGTGTCTCCGTCGGCCGTGTCGGCCACCGCGCGCACCTCGTAGTAGCGGCGTTCCGTGAGGTCGTCCGCCTCGACGCTGAACGCACCCGGCGAGGAGCGTTCGGTCGACTCCGTGGTGGTCCACGCTTCGGTCGGGACCTCCCGGTACTCGAAGTAGCACTCCGCGGAATCGGCACCGCCGAGGTCGCTCAGTTCGCCGGTGAGCGTCGCCGAGTCGGAGGCGATGCCGGTCACGTCGCCGGTCGAGACGAGCGGGACGCCCGCCGTACTCTCCACGCTTCCCGCGACTTCGACGTCGCCGACGTCTCGGTTCCGGTCGGGGTCGACCCCCGAGAGGTTCTGGAACGTCGCCGTCGCGAGCGTCCCAGAGAGGTGGCTGGTGACGGCCAGACCGACGTAGACGCTGTCACCCAGCGAGATGTCGTCGGCGCCGAGCGTGTTAATCGAGGTCCACGTCTCGCCGTCCGTGGAGCGGTACGTCTCTATCGTGTCACCGCTTCGCTTGAGACGGAGCCAGTCGGCCGGTGTGCCGCCGACGCTGTTCGTCTCGGCCCCGTCTTCTGGTCGGTACTGCATCGACGCCTCGCCGTTGGGGCGGCGGCGGACCATGACGTTCTTCGAGTCGGGGTCGAGCGACTCGCGGACCATCGGGCCCGCCTTCGTCCAACTTTCGACGTTGTCGATGCCGGTGTTCTGGACGGCGACGTCGAAGTCGCCGCTCAGTTCCGTGTAGTGGTAGTGGAACGCGTCGGCCGTGCCCCAGATGTCGTCGCCGCCGCCCTGCATCGAAATCACGGTCGCGGCCGCAGCGCCGCCACCGAAGAGGCCAGCAGTCGTCGCGCCGATACTCCCGGCTCCGAGCACGCGGAGGAACGTTCTCCTGTCAGGTTTCATGAGCGTATCACTCGACCAGACAACATATTCAACGATTGTTATGATTTATGGCAGTCCCGAATTGGGGAGCGGATGTATATAAAGTTCGAGAGTGGCGAACGAGTGAGACGGTGTCTGCGACGAAATCGCGGGGTGAAAACCAATATATTACAAGCATATGTTTGTAATACATCGGATAGTGCTTATAAAATTCGGCATGCTCGAATCGAGGTCGCCCGAGTCACGCACGTCGTCGAGTCCGCGCTCTCATTCGGCGTCGAACCGGCGGTTCACGGGTGCGGGCGACGGTCAGACGCGCGAATCGTTCACGGCGGAAACCGAAACCATGCAAAAGGTTATTACACTCCGACCAGCAGATTGGTGCAACGAGTCAGCCCATGCAAGAGCTAGGTATCATCATGAACGGCGTGACCGGCCGGATGGGAACGAATCAGCATCTCATCCGCTCTATCGTCGCGCTACGCGAGGAGGGCGGCGTGGAACTCCCCAGCGGGGAGCGAGTCATGCCGGACCCGATTCTCGTCGGCCGCAACGAGCGCAAACTCCGCGAACTGAGCGAGGAACACGGCATCGACCGCTGGACCGTCGACCCCGACCTCGAGACGTGTCTCGACGGCGACGACGAGGTGTACTTCGACTCCCAGATAACCCCCCGCCGCCCGGACAGCGTCATGAAGGCCATGGACGCCGGGAAGCACGTCTACTGCGAGAAACCGCTCGCGAGCGACCTCAGCGCCGCGCTCGACGTGGCCGGGATGGCCGAGGAGAGCGACGTGAAACACGGTATCGTCCAAGACAAACTCTGGCTGCCGGGGCTGTTGAAGCTCCAGCGGCTCATCGAACAGGACTTCTTCGGCGACATCCTCTCGGTGCGCGTCGAGTTCGGCTACTGGGTGTTCACCGGCCACGGGCAAGAGGCACAGCGCCCCTCGTGGAACTACCGCGCCGAGGACGGCGGCGGCATCGTCGACGACATGTTCTCTCATTGGAGCTACGTGCTGGAGAACCTGTTCGGCGAGGTGGAGTCCGTCCGCTGTCTCCAGAAGACCCACATCGACGAGCGAATCGACGAGGACGGCGAGCCGTACGAGGCGACCGCGGACGACGCCGCCTACGCCATCATGGAACTGGAAGACGACATCGTCGCCCAGCTCAACTCCTCGTGGGCCGTCCGCGTCAACCGCGACGACCTCCTCGAAATTCAGGTCGACGGGACCGACGGAAGCGCGGTCGCCGGCCTGCGCGACTGCAAGACGCAGGGCCACGCGAACACGCCGAAACCGGAGTGGAACCCGGACACGCCCAAGGAACACGACTTCTACGAAGACTGGACGGACGTCCCGAACAACCGGGTGTTCGAGAACGCGTTCAAACTCCAGTGGGAGAAGTTCATCCGCCACGTCGTCGCCGACGAGCCGTTCCCGTGGGACTTCACCGCCGGGGCGCGCGGCGTCCAACTCACCGAGGCGAGCTATCGGTCCTCTGAGGAGGGTCGCCGGGTCGTCCTTGACGACTTCAGCGTGTAGAAAAGCCCCCCGACGAACAGTTTTATGTCGAACTCGGCCGTCGAGTTTCGCATGCACACAGATGACGGCGAGAACCCCGTAGACTGGCTCTCAGTCCCGGAAGACGTTATCCTCGAAGCGTGCGGCAACCCGCCGCTCCCCGAGTTAGGTATCATCGAACAGGTCTGGGAGACGAACCCGATTCCGACAGACGAGGTGGCGGAGGCGGCCGCGACGGCCGTCGGCGCGCTGTCGTTCGCGGACGTTCCCGACGGCGGCGAAGTCGCACTCGGCGTCGGAAGCCGCGGTATCGCGAACATACCCGACATCGTCGCGGGCGTCGTCGACGCCGTCTCCGAGGCGGGCTACGAGCCGTTCATTTTCCCCGCGATGGGAAGCCACGGCGGCGCGACCGGCGAGGGACAGCGGGAGATGCTGAACGAACTCGGCGTCACCGAGGAGCGAATCGGTTGCGAGATTCGGTCCAGCATGGAGGTCGTTGAGGTCGGGCGCACGCCGGACCGCGACGTGCCCGTCGTCGCCGACGCCAACGCCGCGGCTGCGGACGCCATCATCCCCATCAACCGCGTCAAGCCCCACACCGACTTCGACGGCGAGGTCGAAAGCGGGCTGTCGAAGATGCTCGTCATCGGCATGGGCAAACAGCGCGGCGCGCAAATCGCCCACAAGTGGGCCGTCGACTGGTCGTTCCGGCGGATGATTCCCGAGATAACCGAGCAACTGCTCGACTCGCTTCCCATCGTCGGCGGCGTCGCCATCGTGGAAGACCAGCACGACGACACCACGCTCATCGAGGGCGTCCCCCCGTCGGGCTTCCTCGACCGCGAGCGCGAACTGCTCGAAACCGCGTACGACCTGATGCCGAAGCTCCCGTTCGAGGAGCTCGATTTGGTCGTGTTCGACCGGCAGGGCAAGGAGATTAGCGGGCAGGGGATGGACACGAACGTCATCGGCCGCCGGCCGTTCTCCATCAACGAGCCCGCCCCCGAGAAGCCGAACATCAAGCGCATCTACACCCATGGGCTGACCGAGAAGACCCACGGCAACGCGATGGGCGTCGGGTCGGCAGACGTGATTCACGAGGACATCGTCGCCGAGTTGGACGCGCAGACGACGCTCATCAACGCGCTCACCGCGAGTACCATCCGCGGCGTGAAGCTCCCTCCCGTCGTCGAGACCGACCGTGCGGGCGTCGTCGCCGCGCTGTCGACCATCGGCGTCGTCGACCCCGACACGGTCCGGGTCGTCCGCGCGGCCGACACCATGCACCTCCACCGGCTGTACGCCTCGCCGGCGCTCGTCGAGGAGGCCCGCGACCGCGACGACCTCCGCGTGGTCGAAGAGGCCTCGCCGATTGCGTTCGAAGACGGGCAGTTCGCCGCGCCGTCGCTCCGGGACTGAAGCGCACAGAAGCGTCTTTTTCGGAAAAACGAGTTCGTCGGGCGTCGCCTACCGCTCGACCGTCTCTGGCTGTACTGAGACGACGGCTTCGGCCATGTCGCCGTAGTTGCCCGCGAGGAGCACCGAGGACTCGCCGTCGCCCTCGTCGCGGACGTGAGCGAACGCTTCGCCGTCGTCGGGGGCGACGCAACCGCCGATTCGGAGGTTCTCGACGCCGTCTGCCACGACTGCCGGCCCCTCGTCGGACGCGGCCTCGAAGCCGTCGAGGACGACGGTCGAACTCGCTTCCGCGGTCAGCGGGGTCCCGCTCCCGTCGGGGACCGTCACGCGAACGTCGTTGAACGAGACGCTGCCGAGCGACTTACAGAAGACGCCGTGTCGCTGGTCGTAGCCTTTCGCCATCGCGGGCGAGAGGTCCGAGGCGTCGAACGGGCGGGTCGCGTCGATGTCCACGTCGGTGAAGGAGATGCCCTCGAACCGCTGTTCGGGGAGGCCCGCGAGGAACGCCGCCGACTCGACCTCCTCGGCGGTGATGTGGTGGAAGTCGACGTTGCGGACGTTCGGCGTCGCCTCGGTGACGGGCTTGGGGTCGCTGTCGATGTCCGTCTGGTAGTAGCCGTTGATGACGAACGGGCAGGCGACGCGGCGCATGATGATGGTGTCGAACCGGAGGTCCTCGACCGTCCCGCCGCGGCCGCGCTTGGACTTGATGCGGATGCCGCGGTCGGTGTCGGTGAAGGTGCAGTTCGTGACGGTGACGTGCCGCACGTCGCCGGCCGTCTCGCTGCCGATGACGACGCCTCCGTGGCCGTGTTCGACCGTGCAGTTGGTCACGACGACGTTCTCGGTCGGGCGTCCGACCTCGCGGCCCTGTTCGTCCTTGCCGGACTTCAGGCAGATGGCGTCGTCGCCGGCGTCGATGTGGGTGTCGCTGACCCTGACAAAGCGCGAGGAGTCGATGTCGATGCCGTCGCCGTTCGGGGCGTCCGGCGGGTTCTGAATCGAGACGTCGTGAATCGTCACGTCGTCGGAGTAGACCACGTGCGTGTTCCAGAACGGGGAGTTCCGGAGCGTCACGCCGGAGACGGTCACGTTCTCACAGCCGTCTATCTGGAGCAGCGGCGGGCGCACCGTGAACGTGCTCACCTCGTCCTGCTGGTTGCCGCGTCGAATCTCCTCGAGTCGCTCGGTGAGTTCGGAGGGGTACTGCTCGGGCGGTAACGACACGAACTCCCACCAGTAGGAGCCGCCGCCGTCGATGACGCCCTCGCCGGTGATGGTGACGTTCTCGGCGTCGGCCACGTGGAGACACGGGTGGAAGCCGTCCTGGTCCCACCCCTCCCAGCGGCTCTCGACCGTCGGGAACTCGGTGAAGTCCTGAACGAACCGGAGTTCCGCGCCGTTAGCCAGTCTGAACGTCGTGTCGTCGCCGACGCGGAGCGGGGCGCTTCGGTACGTCCCCGGTGGGAGGTACACCTCGCCGCCCTCGCCGGCGCAGTCGTCGAGCGCCGCCTGAATCGCCGCCGTGTCGAGCGAATCGTCGTCGTCGATACCGTAGTCGCGCACGTTTCGCTGTTCGAGAGTCACGCCTCAAGCATCCGCGAGCGCGTTGATAAACGTTGTGCCGGGGTACCACGATGCACCGGTATCGGCGGCGCGAGGCGAGAGACGGAAACGGGGGCGGGGACAGCGCGCGGCTCAGAGTCGGTCGCGCAGGAAGGGCCACGCGCCGGCCTCGAAGAAGCGATGACCGCCGTCGCCGACGAAGAGACTGCACTCGCTTTCGGCGTCCGCGGCGCAGTACCGCCCGCGGATTCGGTCGAACGCCTGTCTCGTCCCTGCTATCGGGAAGATGGGGTCGGATTCACCCGCAACGACGCGGAGCGGCCGCGGGGCGACGAGACCGGCGACGTCCCACACCTCGCCGAGGCGTCGGAGGCCGGGGACGTAGTTGCACAGGCAGTGGTCGATGGGGACGATGGAGTCCTCGAACGGGCAGACCGACGCGCAGGCGACGGCGCATCCGATTCGCTGGTCGAGCGCACTCGCGAGGAGCGCGACCGTCCCACCGCCGGAGTGACCGCAGACGGCCAGTCGGTCCGCGTCGAGGTCGGGGCGGTCCGCGACGAAGTCGACCAGACGGCCCACGTCCCAGACGCGCTCGCCGACGAGCGACCGGCCGACGAGTTGGGCGCGCTTCTGCCAGTACGTACACGCGCTGACGGCGTCGAACGCGTTCGATTCGTCGGCCGCGCCGGGGGATAGCTCACCGAAGGCGCGCATGTCGGGGGCGACGACGGCGAAGCCACGGCGGACCGCCTGCCGCGCGATGTCCCGTCGGTCGTCGGCGATGTGACGGCGAGCAGCCTCGTCATCGGCGACCCCGGCGGCGAGGTCCTTGCCGTGTTCGGTGTGGCCGTGAAGCGCGACGACGACGGGATACGGCGGGTCCACCGAATCGGGGACGAGCAGGTAGAACGGAACGCGGAACCCCCGTTCCGTACGGACGCTCCACGTCTGTCGCTCGTAACTCGGATGTTGAACCGTCGCTCCCGGGCGCTCCCGTCGCCTCGCGTCAATGCTCTCGGCGGCGCGGTCACGCATCGCCGGAAACCCGAGCACGTCGCGCAGTTCGTCGCGGAACGACGCCTGCCACGCCGCGAACGTCCTGCCGGGTTCGCCCGCGGACGCGACCGAGCCGTCGCTCCTGTCGCTGGCTCGGAGGACGCCGTCGAACCAGTCGTCGTAGTCGAAGCCAGTCATTCGGTGTCGTTCCGACGAACGCGACGAGTTCACAAGTGCGTGTCGACGCCGCAAACTGGGTGAATTGTTCCCCCTAGGCGAACAGAATTGGAGAAATAGATAACTCGGGTTTGAGGCGCTCTACAGCTCTTTTTCAGCCATCTCGGACAGGTGACGAAACGATTAGAACGCGGGGTGACGAGCATTACGGTTGTAGCGGCGTCACGGCAAGCGACAGATTCCCACCGACCTCATTTCCACCGATAGAAGCCCTGAGAACGGGATTATCAGGTACGGGGCGCTGACAGACCGTCGGTTCGGTGAGGACGCCCGCTCGGTCGAGGGTTCTGAGTTCCCCGTACGCGAACGAAAACGGCCGTCTCGGACGTGTACTCGACGCTGAAATCGACGGACAGCGGTGTGTTAGCGCCGAAAATGACAGCGTGATATGAAAAACGGCGGCGACGCGAGTCGAGAGCGGCGGCGAGAAGGAAACGAGACCGGTCGGGACGAATCGGACCAGACTAGACCGGGCCGAGAGTCAGTCAGTCAGTCAGTCAGTCGAGGGCGTCGCTCAGATAGCCGCATCGCCAGAAGACGACGCCGACGGTCACGAGGAGGATGCCGGCGAGGGCGAAGTCCATCATGAGAACGACGTACGAGGCGGTCCCGCGCTCGATACCCGTCATCGCGAGGAGTCCGAGCACGACGATGAGAAGCGTGAACGAGAGCACGCTGGTCCACAGCATCTTCTTTCGGCAAATCCAACATTTGAAGTACGACTGTTCTGAGGTTCCCATTACCGGCGATTTCGCAAAACGGGATAATAGTCCTTTGGGGGCCACCGCCTCGCGTTTCGCCCGGAGGGGCTCGCGGGGGCGGCCACGCAATCAAGGTAAGTGTCATTAAATAATTACCATTATCGATGGGTATATATAGAATAGTCGTAATGGGTACTGTGTGATGGATTCGCAAAGCAGCGCTGAGTCCGACAAGTGGATCAGCGACGACGAGTGGGAAGACGTATCGCCACAGACGCGCCGTCGTCTGCTTCGAAACGCGTTCGGTGCCACGGCCGGTGCCGCCGCGCTGGCCGGTTGTAGTAGTAGCAGTAACGAGGACACGCCGACCCCCCTCGAAAACGAGGGTGGCGGCGGGAGCACGACGACCGACGGCGAATCGACAAGCCAGTCGTCGGGCCAGACGCTCGACCACATCATCTCGCTCGCGCCGACGAACGCCCGGTTCAACCCCTACGGCAACGCCGCGAACTTCTCGTTCCGATGGTACTGGGCGATGTTCGACCAGTTGGCCGTCCACGACAAGGTGTCGAACAAGACGAAAGGGATGGTCGTCGAGGACTGGGAGTACGCCGACAGCGGCCAGGTCGCGTGGAACATCCGCGACACCTACACGTGGCACAACGGCGACGACCTGACCGCGGAGGACGTGGCGACCCAGCTCAAAATCGGCAAGCTGATGCAGACCGTCCACAAGGGCTACGGCGCGCAACCGCTGTACGAGAACGTGGAGCAGACCGGGAAGTACGAACTCACGTTCGACCTGGTCGAACCCGACATCAGCCGGGAGATATTCGAGTTCGGCCACATGAAGCGCCGCGCGTGGCTCTGGGCGCACCGGGACATCTGGGGGCAGTACGCCGAGATGTTCGACGACGCCACCACCGACTCGGAGCGGACCGCCGCCCAACAGGAGATGATGCAGGCGGTTCAGCAGGACGTCTGGGACAACGCGAACGTCCCCGGAAACTCCGTCTGGGAGTTCGTCAGCGGGGAGGAGAACGTCGCGCACTTCGAACCCTACGACGACTACGTCAGCCCCTTCAGCGACGCCGAGTGGTCGAACGGCGAAATCACGGGCGACATGATAGACTACAGCCTCGACTGGCACCGCTACCCGAACCAGCAACAGCGGACCAAGGCGATGCAGGAGGGCGTCATCGACGTGAGCTACCCGCCGGAGTCGCAGTCCGCCCGCGACCGACTCAAGGAGAACGGGTGGGGGCCGGCCGACAGCCTCTCCGAGGACCAGATCACGCCGCAGATGCGCAGCGGGGCGATGGGCGTCCTGCTCAACTGTCAAAGCGACATCACCGGCGACCCGCGCGTCCGGAAGGCGATTCACCACATCGTCCCCCGGAAGCCGCTCGTCGAGTGGGTGCCTGACTACGGCACCTACTGGGTCGAAGACCGCATTCCGTCCGGCATCGGGCAGGACAAGGAAGTGCCATGGTTCGGCGGGAACTCGAACTGGCCGAGCGGCGACCTCGCAAAGCTCGAACGGTACGCCCACACGGAAGACGACGTGGACGAACAGCGGGCGACCGAACTCCTCGAGGCCGCGGGCTTCTCGAAGTCGGGCAACCGCTGGAAGGACCCGAACGGCGAGAACGTCACCCTGCGGTTCTACACGGCGACGTCCGACGAGGAACCGATGGCCCTGCGGTTCGCGCAGATCGCGAAGTCCTACCTGGACAGTTTCGGTCTCCAGACCGAAGTGACCGCACAGGAGGCGACCATCCGCGCCGGGAAGACGATGGAGTCCGGCGACTGGGAGTTGCTGTTCGACAACTGGGGCGGCGCGAAGTCCGGCCCGCCGTTCCTCGGCTTCTCGAACTCCTTCAGGGTCCAAGAGTCGCTGTCCGGACAGCCGCTTCCGAGCAACGACAGCTGGGCGATGGACCGCGTGGTCGAGGTGCCGTACCCCATCGGCGACCCGACCGGCGACCTCCAGGAAGTCGACGTCATCGACAAGCTCAACGAGCTTCGGACGCAGATGTCGGACGAAGAGCGCAGACAGAAGGTCGCGGAAGTCTCGTGGATATTCAACCAGTCGCTCCCGATGATGCTCATCAACGAGGAGGGCGGCACGGGCGGCTACTGGCTGAATCATGACAACTGGGCGACGAAGCCGCCGAACAACAACCTGAACCCGGCGTACCGCTACGAGATCGTCGAAATCGGTCAGTACTCCTACTGCCAGTACATGGCCAAGATGGGAACCGAGTACTTCCACCCGGCGGGAGGGCAGTAACCACGCCGAGCGCCGCCGCCTGAACGAGATTCCGTCGTCTCACCGAGACAGCCATACGTACCAACCATGCGGTGAACTCCCCGTCCGGAGGCCGACGCGAACGCCTCCGGACGAGACGACGGTGAGACAGTTCGGTCGATTGCGGTCGAAAGTAGCCCTATTCATAATGATTAAGTACCCACATGAGAGGTAAGAACTAGCAAGGATGGTCGAGAAAAATTACTACGTGCGCCGGATAGCGCAGGCCCTGATAACGGTCTGGGCGGCGATCACGTTCTCGTTCGTGACGGTCCGGCTCATACCGGGCGGGCCGATGGACTACATCGCCGCGCAGATCAGACAGCGGTCCGGGGGGGCGGTTTCGTCGACCCGCCTCAACCAGATGGTCGAGATGTACTCGAACGTCAACCCGGACAAGCCGATGCTGCAGGCGTACGTCGAATACATCGTATCGGTTGCGCAACTAGACTTCGGGCGGTCTATCTTCTACTCGGACCCGGTCTGGAGCGTGCTCGGACCGGCGATCCCGTGGACGATGTTCGTCTCGCTTTTCGCCCTCGTCATCGGCACCATCATGGTGTTCCTCATCGGCGGCTTCCTCGCCGTCCACGAGGGCGACACCTGGGACGTGGTCGGGAGTTACTTCGTCATCTTCTCCGACGCCGTCCCGTACTACATCGTCGGCCTCGTGCTGTTGTTCACGCTCGGGTTCGGCACCGAGTTCTTCCCCAACGGCGGGCGCTACGACAACGCGCTCACGCCCGGGTTCAACATCGAGTTCATGGCCAGCGTGCTGCGACACGCCGCGCTGCCCATCATGTCGTTCGCGCTGACCTCGTGGGGCGGCCTCGAGTTCCGCGCGCACTGTACCCGCATCATCGGTGAGGACTACGTCGACGTGGCGGAACTCAGGGGACTGCCCGACAGCCGAATTCAACTGCGGTACATCGGCTGGAACTCGATGCTCCCGATGTACACCGGTCTCATGGCCGGCCTCGCCAGCCTGTTCGGCGGCTCGGTCATCATGGAGCAGATATTCCGCTACCGCGGCATGGGCTTTTACTTCTACGAGGCCACGATGGCGCGGGACTACACGACGGTCATGGCGGCGGTCATCCTCTTTACCATCGTCACCGTCGTCGGCCTGCTCATCGCCGACTTCACCTACGGGTTCATCGACCCGCGCGCCGGTCACACCCAGCGCGAGTCCTACTCGCGGTCGTACCGCGAAACCCTCCAGCGGTTCGTCAACCGCCTGCGGGGCGGCGGCGCGGACGAGACCGAGACCATCGACGACCGCATCGAGGGCAACCGCATCTCGGCCAGCGGTGCGATGAGCTTCGACGTCGATAGCTCCGACTTCTCGCGCGGCGAGTACATCAAAGAGCGAATCGACCAGAGCCTCCTGACCCCGTTCCGCATCATCTGGACCTCGCCGCGGGCGCGCGTCGGCGCGATAATCCTCAGCATCTTCGGCTTCCTCGGGCTGTTCGGGCCGTACATCGTCCCCGAGGTCAGACCGATGCAGGGACCGATTCTCCTGCAACCGCTGGAGAACATGCGCTACCCGCTCGGTACCGACGACATCGGCCGCGACCTCCTCGCACAGCAGGTGCTCGCGACCCGCCCGATGCTCGTCATGATGCTGTCGGGGGCCCTCGTCACGCTCGGACTCGCCATCTTCTTCGGCGTCACGTCCGGCTACCTCGGCGGCGTCATCGACAAGGTGCTCATGACGGTGACCGACGTGATGATGAACATCCCCGGCCTCGCGCTCGTCATCGTCCTCGCCGTGATTCTCGAACCGAAGAGTCCGGTGTTCGTTGGATTCGTGCTGGCCATCGACAACTGGCCACGGTTGGCCCGACAGCTCCGCTCGCAGGTGCTCACCATCCGCGGTGAGTCCCACGTCGAGGCCTCGCGTGTGCTGGGTCTGCCCACGTCGAGCATCCTCTCGAAGAACGTCATGTCCCGGCTCATGCCGATGCTGACGATGGGGACCGTCGGCTCCATGCGGAACATCCTGATGGAGTCCGTCGGCCTGTACTTCATCGGCGTGCTGCCGTTCACGACAAGCAACTGGGGCGTCGTCCTCAACATCGCCCGCAACGGCGGCGCGCTGTCCGGCATGGACCGCTTCCACTGGCTGCTCGCGCCGATACTGTTCATCGTCACGATGACGTACGGCCTTCAGCTGTTCGCGCAGGGGACGGACCGACTGTTCAACCCCCGTCTGCGCGCTCGCCACGCGGCCACCGTCTCGACCGACGACATGGAAGGCGGTCGCGGCGGCTCGGAAGGCGGCGACGGTGCCGCGTCCGCCGCGGACTAACCGACTCGACCCAGTCGGTCGATTTCGCGTCGCTGTTTTTTGCGTTGTCTCGACCCGGGAGCGGCCGTGCTACGCTGTCACGGGGAAAAGATTAACACACGCGCTATCGACCTACCAAACGGACTTCAACCATGAAAGTGGAGAAAGAAGGAAATACGACGCGGTACCTGCTCGGCCTCGTGATACTCGTGATCCTGCTCGTCGGGGTGTACTACGGGTTCACCATGATGTGATCAGAACAGCCGGTACGCCCACAGCACAACTCGGAACGCGACGGCCACGAACACCAGTAACCCACCGATTATTCCGAACATCCCCGCCCAGACGCCGGTCTGAAGGGCGGCACCCAGGAGAATCAACAACGCGCCGAGGAGGACCACCGCCGAGGTGATACCGCCGAGTTTGGAGCGAACTGTCCACAGTACGTTCTGTCGCGTTTGCGCTTGCGCCATGTCAGCACGGACATCGCGGACGAACTTATAGTTTGCCGGTATCGCCGGTCGAACCGCCCGAAGACCACGAAATCGGCGCGCGTCAACTGCGCCGGCGGAAAGTATTAAGTAGTATTGAACGTGATAGATTCCTACTACGGTCACATGTTGACGATACGCACGCGTGACGGGTGGGACCGCTCGCCCGCCGTACGAACCGACGAGAGGGACTGACCATGGCGACACAACACACCAAACAGAAGATGCCAGACGAGCCAACGGCCGAGCACAACGTGTTAGAGATAACGAACGCGAGCGTCGCGTTCGCGATGGAACGCGGGGACGCGCGGGTCCTCGACGACGTGTCGATTAACGTCCGCCGCGGCGAGGTTCTCGGCGTCGTCGGCGAGTCCGGGTCCGGCAAGTCGATGCTGGCGGACTCCATGCTCGACGCCATCGACTCGCCCGGGACGCTCACCGGCGACGTGGTGTTCAACCCGCCGGAGGGCGGCGAGCCCATCAAGGTCAACGACCTGAGCAAGGAGGAGCTTCGCCGGTTCCGCTGGGAGCGCGTCTCGATGGTCGTACAGGGGGCTCTCGACTCGTTCAACCCGACGCTCAGCATCGGCGACCACTTCGTCGAGACGCTCCGGGCGCACGACTACGACATCCAAGAAGGGATGGAGCGCGCCCGACAGCTCATCTCCGACGTGCACCTCGAACCGGACCGCGTCCTCGACGCCTACCCCCACGAACTGTCCGGCGGGATGAAACAGCGCGCGCTCATCGCGCTGAGCCTCATCCTCGACCCCGACGTGCTCGTGATGGACGAGCCGACCGCCGCGCTCGACCTGCTGATGCAGCAGTCGATTCTGAAGCTCCTCTCGGAGCTGAAAGCCGAGTACGACCTCACCATCGTCATCGTGACGCACGACTTGAGCCACGTCGCGCGCATCTCCGACCGCCTCGCGGTGATGTACGCCTTCGAACTGCTCGAACTCGGCCCGGTACAGGACATCGTCATGGACCCCGCCCATCCCTACACGCGGGAGCTACTCAACTCGATACCCGACATCGACGCCGACCTCGACGAGATGGCGTCCATCGAGGGGACGAGTCCCGACCCGCTGAACGTCCCCAAGGGCTGTTCGTACCACACCCGATGCCCGCTCGCCGACGAGCAGTGTCGGGCGACGAACCCGGACCTCATCGAGGTGTCCGACGACCACGGAGCCGCGTGCTTCTACACGGACGAAGCCCGTGAGACGATTCCCCTCAAGAAGGAGGTCTCGAAATGAGCGACGACCCCCTGCTCCGCGTCGACGACCTGAGCGTCCACTTCGGCGGCAACGAGGGCATCCTCGACCGCTTCCTCGGCGACGACAAAGGCGTCGTCCGCGCCGTCGACAACGTCTCGCTCGACATCGGCGAGAACGACGTGGTCGCGCTCGTCGGCGAGTCCGGCTGTGGCAAGACGACGCTCGGAAAGGCCATGATCGGCCTCCAGCGCCCCACCTCGGGGACGGTCCGCTTCCGCGGACAGGACATCTGGAAGTCCGACCTCGAACCCGGCGACATCCCGTACAAGGAGATTCGGAAGTCGCTCCAGATGGTCCACCAGGACGCCGGGAACTCGCTTGACCCCAACCGGACGATATTCAAGAACCTCAACCCGGCGCTGAAGAAGTGGCGGCCGGAGCTCAACCTCGTCGAACGGCGAGAACTCGTCCACCAGATGCTCGACACGGTCGGGCTCACCCCCGCGGACGACTACGCCTCGCGGTACCCCCATCAACTGAGCGGCGGGGAGGCCCAGCGGACCGTCATCGTCCGGTCGATGCTCCTCGAACCGGACCTCATCCTCGCCGACGAGGCCGTGAGCGCCCTCGACGTGTCGCTTCGGGTGAACCTGATGGACCTCCTCCTCGAACTGCAGGAGATGTTCAGCACCTCGTTCGTCTTCATCTCGCACAACATGGCGAACGCCCGGTACCTCGCCGGTCGCGCCGACGGCCGCATCGCCGTCATGTACCTCGGCCGCATCGTCGAAATCGGCCCGGCGGACGAGATTATCAAGAACCCCCAGCACCCGTACACCAAGAGCCTCCTGTGGGCGACCTCCGGCCTCTCGGAGATAAACGACCCCATCGAGACGCCGCCGGTCAGGAAAATCGACATCCCGGACCCGGAGAACCCGCCGAGCGGCTGTCGGTTCCACACCCGCTGTCCCGAGGCGCGGGAGTACTGCACGTCGAACACGCCGGACCTCTCCGGCATGAGCGGCCCGTCGGACCGCCACGAGGCGGCCTGCTTCGACGCGCACGACAGAATCGACTACCGGAACAGCGAACCGCTCACCGACGACCTCGACATCGACGTCGCGGACGACGCGGAACAACCGGCCGACTGAAAGAAAAACCTCGATTGGGACTGCTGTTCAGACGCCGTCGCCAACACCGAAACCGGTACCGGCTCCGACGCCTGTTTTCGCCCCCATACTGACGCCCGTTCTCGCTCCCGCACCGACTCCTACGTTCACTCCCGAGTTCACTCCGCGTCGCCCGCCGGGCCGACGTCAGTCGGGAAGCCATCGGGGACCGACGGCGGGCGCTCGCACTGCGCCGAGAGTTGGACGTACGCGCCCTCCTCGGCGGACTCGCGGATGCCGTCCATCGCTTCGAGGACGTGGAACCCGAGGTCGCCGCTGGTCCGGTGGTCCCAGTCGGAGTCGAGCGAGTACGCGAGGTCGACGAGGCCGAGGCCGCGCTGTTGTCCGGGGTGGTCGCGTTCGACGGTGACCTCGCGCCACTCGCCGTCGTCGTCGTCGCTGAGGTGGACGCGGGGCGTCCCGTCGAACCGGTTGGGGTTGGTGACGCTCAGCGTCCCCTCGGTGCCGTAAATCTCGAACCCCGGCAGTTCCGACTCCCAGACGTCGAAACTCGTGAGCAGCGTCCCGGTCGCGCCGTTCTCGAAGGTCACGACGGCCGTCTCGTGGGTCGGCACCGACACCGGAATCCGCTCGCCGCGGCGCGGTTCGCTCGTTATCTCGCGCTCTTCGAACGGCGTGTTCGCGGTGCCGGCGACCGACTGAATCGGGCCGAGGAGCGTCACGAGCGACGTGAGGTAGTACGGCCCCATGTCGAAAAGCGGGCCGCCGCCCTCTGCGTAGAAGCCGTCGGGGTCCGGGTGCCAGTGTTCGTGGCCGTGGTTCGACCAGAACGCCGTCGCGCCGACGGGGTCGCCGATGCGATCCTCGTCGATGAGGTCGCGGCAGGTCTGGATGCCGGTTCCGAGGACGGTGTCGGGCGCGACGCCGACGGTCAGCCCCCGCTCGGCGGCGGTCTCCAGAATCGCCTCGCCTTCGTCCTTGGTCGCCGCGAGCGGCTTTTCGGTGTAGGCGTGCTTGCCAGCCTGAAGCGCGGCCGACACGAGGTCGCCGTGGGTGCCCGCCGGTGTGAGCACGACCGCCACGTCGATTTCGGGGTCGGCGAGCAGGTCCTCTGTCGGGAGGACGCGAGGCACGCCGTACTCGTCCGCCTTCGACTCCGCGCGCTCCGTGTCGAGGTCGGCGCAGGCGACGATATCGAGGGCGTCGAAGCGGTTCCCCGCCTCGAAGTACACGTCGCTGATGGCTCCACAACCGATGATACCGAGAGTCGCACTCTCCATACCGGGGCGACGCGGGAGAGGCTCAAATAGCTGTTGACGGGCGCTGGCGCGAGGACGTCGTCGGTCAGGAAAGCGAGCTCAGTCGTCCGCGTCGCCGAGGTTGCCGAGGCCGCCGAGAGAGGGCACCGACACCCACTCACCGCGACTGTCCGAGGCCTCGGCGGCGAAAATGATGTCCAGGCCCTTTCTGGCCTCGGCGGGCGGGACCATCGGCGGTCGTCCCTCGGAGACGGCCTCGACGAAGTCGCGTATCTGCGCGACGTGCGGGCCTTCGGGGCGGGGGTCGGGGAGTTCGACGGGCTGTTTCTCCCCGTTCACCTCGAACAGTTCGACGCCAGTCTCGGTGACGCGGAGCGTCCCCTCCGTCCCGTTGAATTCGAGACTGATGGGCTGTTGGGGCCGCGTCGCCGTCGTCGCCGACACCTGCCCGAGCGCGCCGTCCTCGAATCGGAGGGAGAGCGCGGCCGTGTCGGGGGCGTCGATGTCGTGGTACAGCGCGTCGCCGGTGCCGGCGACCCGTGACACGTCGCCCGCGACCCACTGGAGCAGGTCGATGCCGTGGAGCGCCTGCGTGAACAGGACGCCGCCGTCGAGGCCGGCGCTCCCGTGCCACGACGAGTCGTCGTAGTACGAGCGGTCGCGGTGCCACTTCACCCGCACGTCGGCGAACACGAGTCGTCCGAGCCGGCCATCGCGGACCACCTCGCGGGCGAACTGCATCGTGGGGAACAGCCGCCGCTGGAGGATACACGCGAGGGTGACGCCCGCGTCGCGGCAGGCCTCGACCATGTCTTCCACGCGGTCGGGCGTGATTTCCAGCGGCTTCTCGCAGAGCACGTCGATGCCGTCTGCCGCGGCGTCGACGACGATGTCCCGGTGGGCTCCGTTGGGCGTGCAGATGCAGACGGCGTCGAGCGCGGCGTCGGCGAACAGGTCGGCGTGGTCGGTGTACGACGGACAGCCGTGCGTCTCGCCGAACGAACGAGCGGTCTCCGCGGTGTGGTCGGCACAGCCGACGAGCGCCGCGCCGTCGATGTCGGCGAGCGCTTCGGCGTGGGACCGTCCCATGCTCGAACAGCCGACGATTCCGACTCGAACCGGCGTCTCGGTCATCGGCGCTCACCGTCGGACGAGAGAGTGACTGTGACTGTAGGCGTCATCGACTCGAACGTCAGCGGGCGGCGTGATAAGCGTTTACGAGCGGGGGACGCGGGCGTGGGACTGCGGTTCGACTCACTCGGGCGAAAAGCTCTCCGTGAGCGTCCGCCCGACGAGGCCGGCGGCGACGAACGCGAGGACGCTGGTGCAGACGAACGCCGTGGCGTAGTCGAACCGAGTGGCGAGCACGCCGACGACGAGCGGGCCGAGAACACCGCCGAGGCCGCGGGCGGTCGAGCGAAGTCCCATCAGTTCGGACTCGCGGTCGACCGGGGCCACGTCGGCGACGAAGGCGATAGTACCCACGGTGAGCATGGAGAACGTGACCGCGTGGACGAAGAAGGCGGTGCTGCTGATACCGATGCGGGCGAACTGTCCGTCGGGGACGAGCGCGAGCACGACGACGAGCGCCTGCACGCCGCTTCCGGCGAGACCGCCGACGATGAGTTTCTTCCGCCCGATACTGTCGCTCAGGCGGCCGAAACCGTACATCGAGACCACCCGGACCGCGGGGCTGACCGCGAGGACGGCACCCATCACGACGTTCGAGAGGCCCACGTCGGCGACGAGGAACACCGGAACGACCGAGATGAAGCCCTTCTCGGTCATGTTCCGGAGGACGATACCGACGTACAGCCAGCCGAGTCCGGTCCGTTCGAACAGTTCGCGCCGCGCGCCACCGGGGAGGAGCCGACCGCGGACCTCCCCCAGGAGCCGGCCCGCGGTCAGCGTCTGTTCGGACGGCGGCGTCGGGTCGCTGATACGGAGCGTGAGGAGGGTCGCCACGAGGCCGAATCCGACGACGACGAGATAGAGGTCGGTCGGGACGAGCACGCCGACGAGGTAGCCGACGAACAGCCGACCGCTGATGGCTCCCGAAGAGCGGGCGCTACTGTAAAAGCCGATGGAGCGCCCGCGGCCGGACTCGCCGCCCGACTCGCTTACGATGGTGAGAATCACCGACTGGAAGCCGGCTGTGAACACCGCGAACAGCCCGCGACAGGCGATTTGGAGCGGGACAGACGCGGTGAGGGTCAGCGGGGCGATAGCGAGCGTCGAGAGGAGCGCGGTCCCGATGAGTATCGCCCGCCGGCGACCCGTGATATCTGCGATTGCGCCCCAGACCGGGGCGAACACGAACAGTCCGAAGGAGAACGCCGCGTACGCGAGGCTCACCGCGAACGGCGACCCCTGTTCTCCGATGTAGAGCGCCATCGCCGTCCCGAAGAGCGACCCGCACGCGACGCGCGAGATGCCGATGAGCGCGAGTGCGCTCCGCTGTCCTCGACTCGCTGGTCGAGCCTGCTGATTGACTACCACTACGACCGGGTGTGACACTACCACCCAATAAAGATTGGCGAGGCGGAAGGCGACGTACCCGACTCGCCGACACGGACCCGGAACGAGTCAGGTCGACGGGCCGGCGCGGGCGATGGCGAACTCCGTGAGTCCGTGCCGCTCGGCGCACGTCCGGTCGCCGTCGGCGACGGCGAGAAGGAGCGATTCGAGGTCGTCCGCGTCCGCCTCGCGGGCGTCGAGGTCGATGTCACCGGGGACGGCCGCGAGGGTGTCCGCGTCGCCGGAGAGTTTCACCACCGGGACGACGGGATGGCCGGCGGGCGTCCCCTGTCCCGTGACGTGGAGGACGAGATGCGCGCCCGCGGCGGCGAGGCCGGTCGCGGCCTCTTCGACCCGGGAGGGCGCGTCCAGTAGTGTTACCCTGCCCTCGCCCGTGGCGTCCCCATCGGCGACTCGCTCGCCGTACGCCGCGACATCCGCGACCGGCGCGTCGCCGATGAATCCCGTCGCGGCCTCGAAGCCTTGGGCCGCCGCCTCCGTTCCGACGCGCGTCGCTCTCGCGGGGCGGTCCGCCGCGTCGAGCAGTCGGTCGGCGGCCGCGTCGCCGACGAGCGCCCGCGTCTCGTCGGGGTGCGCGGCGAATCGTTCGTTTCCGGCGACGACGACCCGCCCGCCGGCCGCCGCGACTCGCTCGACCAACTCGGCGACGAGCGGGTGCGCGTGCCGTCTGGTCGAGTCCGCGAGGTCATCGACGACGACGCCGACCGTGAGGTCGCCGAGCGTCGCCGCCGAGTCGTCGGCCGTCGCGCCCGAGTCGTCTGGCTCAGCTGGCTCCTGCGCGGCCGCCGATTCGCGGAGGTCGGCGACGGCGGCCACGCCGCGGTCAGCGCAGGCGTCAGTCCCGCCGGCGTCCTGTATCGTGAGTTCGCGGACCGGAAGTCCGCGTTCTTCGACCGCGGCGGCGACGACATCGCTCCGGACCGTCTCACAGCCGAGACCGACGACGACCGTGCCGGCGACGTTGGGATTGCCGGCGAGGCCGACGAGCGTCCGCTCGGTCTGCTCGGCGTCCGCGCCCAGTTGCCCACAGCCGTGGTCGTGGGGCGCGGCCACCGCGCCCGGCGAGCGGGCGGCTATCTCCTCGGCGACGACGTGCGAGCAGATGACCGACGGGAGGACGAGCACCCGGTTGCGGATGCCGAGGCGGCCGTCGGGTCGGCGGTAGCCCGCGAACGAGTCGCGGCCGATTCGGTCGGCGAGGCGGTTCTCGGTCATCGCTCCGCCTCCGTCGCCGCCACGTCGCCGCGGCCGCGAGTGCTCTCGCAGTTGTGCGTGTGGACCCACTCGCCGGCCGCGACCGCCTCCGTGGCCCGCCCGATGACCTCGCCGTACTTCTGAACCGTCTCGCCGGCCGACAGCGGTTCGAGGGCGAACTTGTGGCCGAACGGAACGTCGTCCGCGAGCGTCACCGCGTGGTTTCCGTCGCGAACCTCGCGCCCGGCGTCGAGGTCTTCGAGCGCCGTCGCCACGCTGTCGCCGTCGGCCAGCACGAGGGCGGCCCCGTCGAGAACGCGGCCCTTCATGTGCCCCGCACCTCCGCGAGTTCGCGCGGGTGGACCTCCGTGATGGCAAACTCCTCCATCCGACGCGTCTCGGCCCCGGTTCGCTTTCCGCCGGCGACGGCGAGCACCTCGTCGTAGACGCGCTCGCCCGCCTCGGAGATGGTCGCGTCGCCCTCGACCACCGACCCGGCGTTCACGTCCATGTTCGACCGCATGCGCTCCCACGTCCGGGGGTTGCCCGTGACCTTCACCACGGGCGCGACAGGGTTGCCAGTAGTGCTCCCGCGGCCGGTGGTAAAGACGATAATCTGCGCGCCACCGGCGACCTTGCCGACGACGCTCTCCACGTCGTAGCCCGGCGTGTCCATCAGGACGAGGCCGCCGCCGACCGGCAGGCGCTCTGCGTAGTCGACGATACCGCGAACGGGGGTCGTCCCGCCCTTCGAAATCGCCCCGAGGCTCTTTTCCTCGATGGTCGTGAGACCGCCCTCCTGATTGCCGGGCGAGGGCTGTGCGCCCCGGAGGTCGACGCCCATCAGGTCGGCGGTCGCCTCGCGGCGCTCGACGCGGTCGAGCAGTCTGCGGCGGGTCTCCTCGTCGGCGCACCGCTCCGCGAGAACGTGCTCCGCGCCGATGAACTCCGGCGTCTCGCTGAACGAGGCGGTTCCCCCGGCCGCGACGAGGCGGTCGCAGGCGTCGCCGACGGCGGGGTTGGCGGCGATGCCCGAGGTGGCGTCGCTCCCGCCGCACTCGACGCCGACGACGAGTTCGCTCGCGTCGGCCGACTCGTGGCGGGG
>NZ_LOPW02000018.1:538100-558626 GCF_001469875.2 Haloferax marisrubri
CGAGTCGAGGGCGACCCGCCCGCGCTGGAGGGCCGCGGCCGTCCCGCCGACCTCACGGACCGACAGCGTCTCCACCGGCTTCCCGTCGCGGGCGATTCGGTCGGCGATGTCGTCGGCATCGATGTCCTCGGTCCCGAACTCGACGACGAGCGCCGCGCCGACGTTCGGGTTGCGTCCGACGCCGACCAGCACCCGCTCGGTCTGCGCCCGCGCCTCGTCCGGTTGGTTCGCTCCCATCTGGTGCGGCGTCGCGCGCGCCCACGCCCCCGCCTCGGCCGCGATGCCGCGGGCGACGCAGGACGACGCGACCGAGGTCGGAAGGACGGCGACGTGGTTTCGGACCCCGATGCGGCCGCTCTCCCGGCGGTAGCCGGTGAACTCTCGTCTCATACCACGCGATTCGGTAGCGCCCGACAAAGTGGTTTCGTCGGGCGCGGGCGGAACGCTCTTGCGGGCGGGTCGAGTGAGTCTGTCGTATGCGAACCTACGAGGTCAGCCGCATCGACGCGGCCAGAGCGGTCCCGCTGACCGGCGCGGTCGACGGAACGGTGTGGGAGCGGGCGAACGTCGCCCGACTGGACGAGTACGCGTGGGGCGACGAACCCGGCCCGAAGACGACGGTCAGGGCGCTGTTCGACGCGGAAGCGCTCTACCTCCAGTTCCACGTCGAAGACGACGAGATAACCGCCGACGTGACGGAGCTGAACGGGCCGACGTTCGAGGACAGTTCGGTCGAACTGTTCGCCACGCCGGCCCCGCCCGAGGACGGCTCACCGGGGCGGTACTTCAACTTCGAGGCGAACTGCTGCGGCACGTTCAAACTCGCGTGGCAGGAGCCGAACTGGCGCGAGCGCGATATCGGCCGCGACCTCGTCGCGCCGACCGACGCGGCGGCCGTCGAGGTGGAAACGTCCGTTCCCGGCCCGACGAAGACCGCGTCCCCGGACGACAACTCGTGGTGGCTCGCGGCGCGGCTCCCGCTTTCGACGCTCCGGTCGCTGACCGACCTCCCGCTCGAACTCGACTCGGGGACAGTCTGGCGCGGGAACTTCTACCGGAGCGGTCTGCCCGACGCGCAGAAGGGGACGTGGAACCGCATCGAACTGCCGGAGCCGACGTACCACTCGCCGTCGTTCTTCGGGCGCATCGAGTTCGAGTGAGCGGTCGCCTCGGAGAGTTGCCCCGGACGGTCGTACCGAGCAGGTCGTGGTGGCACCGAAACGGCTTTTCACACGGGTCGAGAACGGCAGACCATGCAACAGCCGTCAGCGTTAGTCATCGGAGAGACGACCTTCTCGTTCCACGACTTCGAGGAGATGCGACCGCACATCGAGTCCGCCATCGGCGACGCCGCCGCGGTGACCGCGACGACCGACAAGGACGCCCTCGCCGACCTCGGGGGCTACGACCTCGTCGTGGACTACCTGACGGACGCGACCCTGACCGACGAGCAGTTGGACGGCCTCCTCGGGTTCGTCCACGACGGCGGAGCGTACCTCGGTCTCCACTGCGCCGCCGACCTCATCAACGTCCACGACGGCGACGGCGGCCTCGACAAGCGCGCCGAGCCGTTTCCCGACCTCCGCGACCTCCTCGGCGGCCACTTCCTCACCCACCCCGAGCGCTCGACGTTCGGCGTCGAAATCGTCTCCGACCACGCCGTGACCGACGGCGTCTCCGACTTCGAACTGTTCGACGAGCCGTATCAGGTCGACGTGGACGACGACGTGACCGTGCTCGCGCGCATGGACCATCCCGACCTCACCGACTACCCGGTCGCGTGGGTCCGCGAGTACGGCGCGGGCCGAGTCTGTTACGCGTCGCTCGGCCACACCGCCGAGGCCTTCGAGCACGAGGACTACCGGCGACTGCTCCGCAACGCCGTCGGCTGGCTGGTCCACGACTGAACGCGTCGGTCGCGGCGTCGCCGGCGTCACCGTGTGAACGTTTATCCCGGTCGGTTCCGAACGTCGATACATGAACTTTCGAGCCGCCGACCTGACCGTGTTCGTGTTCGTCCTCGGCGTCATGCTCTCGGGAATGTGGCTGGCCCAGCAGTTCGGCATGGAGTGGTCGCCGACGCTGTTCGCCATCGTCGCCGTCGTCGCGGCCGTCTGGACGGCGTACTACCGATTCGGCGTGGAGCCGCGAATCGACGCGAGCAGAGGAGACGACGACAACCGGCAGGAACCGGGCGTCGGCGACGGCGCACAGGAGTGACCGACCGGCCCTCCCGATTCGCACCGCCGGAAAACAGAGTTCTCCGATTCGTCCCGCCGCGCTACCGCTCGCTGAAGTACGGGATAATCTCGTTTTCGTAGTGCCGCATCGTCTCCTCGTAGTCGCCGACCGGGATGAGAACGAGGTTATCAACGCCCGCGTCGCGGAACGCCTCGATTCGCTTGATGGCGCGGGCGGGGTCGCCGGCGACGCAGATGTCGTCAACGGCCTCGTCGGGGATGCGCTCGGCCGCCGCCGACAGCTGACGCTCCTGTTCCTCGTCGAACGCCATCTGCCACATGATGGGCGTCGACTCCGCGATGTCCTCGTAGCCCATGTCGGCGAGGAGCGGCGGCCGGAGCGCGAGGTTCACGCGGTTGCGCTCAATGCCGGCCGCGCGCGCCTCGTCGCCGTCGTCGTAGACCGTCGTCGGAACCATGACGGCGCGGTCGATGGCCTCGGGGTCGCGGCCGCGGTCCGCGGCCACGTCGAGGACTTTCCGCAGGTCGGCCGCGTACTCGTCGGGCGAGTAAATCCACGGGAACCAGCCGTCCGCGACCGCGCCCGTCAGGCCGCGCATGCTCTCGCCGTAGCCGCCTATCCAGAGCGGCGGACGCGGGTCCTGTGCGGGTTTCAGCCCCATGTGCGCGTCGTCGAGGTCGAAGTAGTCGCCCGCGAAGGAAAATGGCTCGTCTACCGTCGAGTTCCACAGCCCGTCGATGACGGCAACGCACTCCCTGAACCGGGTGTACGGGTCGTCCCAGTCGATGTCCGAAATCGGGGCGAAGTTGAACGCCTCGCCGGCCCCGATGCCGAGGCCGGCGCGACCGTCCGTCATCTGATCCAGCGTGGCCGTGACGTGCGCGAGTTCGGTCGGGTGCCGGCGCACCGAGTCGGCGACGCCGGGCATGAGAGTCACCTCATCGGTGCGCTGGGCAATCGCCCCGAGGACGGAGAACGCCTCCCACGGCGGGTCCACCAGATACTCCTCGGAGCCGGTCGGGTGAAACAGGTGGTCCGGGACGGTGACGGTGTCGAACCCGGCCGTCTCGGCTCGGACCGCCCGCTGGATGGTTTCCTCGACGTTTCCGTAGCTGACCACTTGACAGCCGAAGCTCAAGCCGCGGCTCGTTGTGCTCGACATCGCGTGTACCGACTGAACGGCGGAATAAATAGCTGACCCCGAAAGCGGGGGAGTGACGTGTTCGCAGGGGGTCGAAACGCCGGCTTACGCCTGCAGGACCGACGCGTCGAGGTCGTAGTCGGCGAAGTACTCGCGCTCCAGTTCGACGAGTTTCGAGAACAGCTCTTGGGCCTCGTCGCGCGAGACGGTGACGAGCGGTTCGTTGAGGAACGCCTGGAACGCGAGGTCGAGGTCGCCCTCGAAGCCGGCCCGCACGAGCGTCTCCTGATTCGTGACGTGGGTTTCGACCATGCTCTCGACCTCGTCGGGGAGGCCGCCCGCACAGAGGGGCGTCACGTCGTCGCCGGAGAGGAGCGCGTTCGTCTCCACCACCGCGCCCTCGTGGAGACCGTCGACCTGCCCCTCGTTGGGGTAGTTGAGGTGCGTGACGAACGTCCCCTCGCCGGAGAGCGCCCGCATGATGTCGACCGCCTCCTCTCCAGACTCGTGGAACTCGAACTCCGCGTCGCCTTCGAGGTAGCGCTCCATCTCGTCTGGCCCCTCGTCGTCGGAGACGCGGGCCGAACTCGGCGTGAGTCGGATGCCGTAGCGCTGGATTTCCTCGGGTTCGTCGATGCTCAGATACCACGGGACGAACTCCACGAGGTGACGGTCGCCCGCCGCGCCGAGGACGCCGAAACGGTCGTAGAGGTCGAGGGCGACCTCCTCGTTGTTCACCCAGTAGGATTCGCCGTCGAGGTCGCCCGGTTCGCGGGCGAAAAGCGGCTTCCGCCGGTCGAGTTCCTCATCGAGGTACTGGAACACGTCGCGGTCGCGCCACCGCGCCTCGTCGACCCACGTGAAGTGGTTGACCCCCTTGACGTTGACCCGAACCTCGTCGCGGGCGACGTCTTCGGCCTCGTCGATGTAGCGCTCCGCCATCTCGGCGAACAGCTTCTGCGTCTTGAACACCTCGTGGCAGAGCCCGATGGCCTTGATGTCCGGGAACTCCTCGTAGAGCGTCCGCGTGCAGACCGTCATCGGGTTCGTGTAGTTGATGACCCACGCGTCCGGACAGCGCTCGCGGACCGTCGCGGCGATTTCGCGGTACTGCGGAATCGCGCGCAGCGCCCGAATCGCCCCGCCGGGACCGACGGTGTCGGCGACCGTCTGATAGATGCCGTACTCCTGGGGCACGTCGATGTCGTGGACGAACGTCTCGCCCGGCGGGTCCTGAATCGAGCAGATGACGAAGTCGGCCCCGTCGAGCGCCTTGTCCATGCTCCGAGTCGCCTCGAACGACCAGTCGCCGACCGCCTCATCGCGGTCCATCACGCGGTTGCCGAGGAGGGCGTTCTTCGACGCCATCTCGTAGTTCACGTCGTACAGCGTGACGCTCCCCGCGAGGTCAGGACACTGCGCGAGGTCGTTGATGAGCGTGTGGGCCCACCCCTGACTTCCGCCGCCGATGTAGCCGATGTCGATGGTTCGGGACGAACCCGACGGTACAGGCTCCGCTTGCTCCGACAGCTGATACATGTGATAACACGTGACGAGACGAGGTCGCAAATAGCTGTCGTTTCGGGGGGTCCGGGTGCGCCGTCACTCGGTCAGGATAGTGACCGGCCCGTCGAAGTTGAGGACGACGCGCTGTGCGGTGTCGCCGAACAGCGCCTTCCCGGTCGGCGAGCGCTGTCGCCCGGCGACGTAGACGTGGTCACAGCCGCGCTCGTCGGCGACGCGAATCACCTCGTCCGCGAACTCGCCCTCGTCGGCGACGACGGTGACGGCGTCGTACTCGACGGCTCCGTCCACCGACTCGAACGCCTCGTCGGCGGCCTGCGACGCGAAGCGGGTGGCGACTTCCCGCGCCGAGTTCGACTCCAGCGGCGTGTTGGCGGCGTCGCTCATCGCCTGCAACGTCTCGGCGTTCTCGACGATTTCGTCCTCGGTGATTCGCGTGAGGAGTACGAGCGGCGTGTCCGTGCCGGCCGCGATTTGTCCCGCCTCAGTGAGGAGGCGCTCGTTGGAGTCCGTACTGTCGACTACCACTAGCGATGACTGCATACCGGTGCCACGGTGCTTTAACGCATAAAACTATCCCGCGAGTCGGAACAGCGCGGGGTCGGGTCGGCGGCGCGGTGCGCGGGGGAGACGACGGAGCGACCAGCGCTCAGCGGTCGGCTCGGTACCGCTCGACCGCGTCTTCGTCGATTTCGACGCCCAGACCGGGGGCCTGTGGCACGTCCACTTCGCCGCCGGTCGGGTCGAACGGGGTTTGCAGAATCTCGTCGCGGAGCGGGTTCTCGCTCCGGTCGAACTCGACCATCATCGGGTCCGGGACGTGCCGCGTGTGCGGGTAGTCCGAGACCGACGCCGCGAACTGGACCGCCGCGGCGAGGCCGACCGCGCTGTTCCAGATGTGCGGCCGGACCGCCACGTTCTCCGTGCTCGCGAGGTCGGCGATTCGGCTCGCCTCCGAGAGCCCGCCGCACCTGCCGAGGTTCGGCTGGACCACGTCGACCGTCCGGTCGTCCACGAGGCGCTTGAACTCGAAACGGCCGTAGTGCGCCTCGCCGGCCGCGAGAGGCACGTCGACGCCGCGTTTGACCTCGCGGTAGCCCGAGAGGTTCTCCGGCGGGACGGGCTCTTCCATCCACGTGATGTCGAACTCCTCGATGGCCTTCGCGGTTCGAATCGCCTGTCGCGGCCGGTAGTTCCCGTTGATGTCGACCATCAGTCGCGCGTCGTCGCCGAGGAGTTGGCGGGCGGTTCGAACCCGCTCCACGTCGGAGTCGGTGCCGTTGCCGATTTTTATCTTGGCCGCCGAGAAGCCCTCGTCGACGGCGTCGCGAATCGGCTCGGCGATGTCTCGGTCCTCCTCGGTGAAGTACATCGTCGAGGCGTAGGCCGTGAGCGTCTCGCGAGGCGTCCCGCCGAGGAGCCGGTGGACGGGCTTGCCGGTCGCCTTGCCGACGAGGTCCCAGAGAGCCACGTCGATGCCGCTGAGGGCGCTCTGGACGAAGACGCTCCCGCCGAAGTGGTACGGGTCGGTGTACGACTCCTCGGCGAGCCGTCGCACGTCGAAGGGGTCCATGCCGACCACGTCGTCGCGGAAGAACTCGTCGACGACGGGTGCGACGACGCTCCCCGGCGCGAACGCCTCGCCCCAGCCGACCTCGCCGGTGTCGGTGTCGACGCGGATGAGTGTCGTCGCCCTGTCGTGGCCGAACCCGCGGGCGTCGCCGAGGCCCTTCCCGTCGGGGAGGCGGTGCGATATCGGGATGACTTCGATGTCGGTTACGTGCATGAAAAGTGTACCACGGAGAGACGCATTATAGCTTGTGCAGACGGCGAACGCGGCGAGACAGCCGGGTCGGGGGGGTGGCGAGGCAGACGAAAGGCGACGAGGCGCGTGCGAATCGCCGACTCAGTCTTCGTCGTAGTGGAACTCGGTCCACGGCCCGTCGCGGAACGGGTAGTCGTCGAGCACGTCGAGGTTCACCTCGACGCCAAGCCCCGGCTCGTCGGACAGCGAGAGGACGCCGTCCTCAACGGCCGGGTGTCCCTCGATGATGTCGAACGCGAGGTCGAAGGGGTACATGCCGGGGTCGGTCTCGGCGTCGAGGAGCGGGTCGTCCTCGAAGACCGGATATTCGAGGAGCGACACCTCGGGCGCGGCCGCGACGAGGTGCGCGTTGGCGAGCAGGCCGACCCACGTCCCGAAGTTGTGCGGGACGAACTCCACGTCGCGGCCGACGCAGGACTCGACCGCGGGACGACAGCCGGTGTAGCCGCAGTGGTGGCGAACGTCGCCCTGCAGGAAGTCCACCGCGCCCGTCTCGCCGAGCGCGACGAGTCCCTCGGGCATCGGTTCGCTCTCGCCGCCGGCCAGCGGCGCGCCCGTCTCTGCGAGTTCGACGTAGCCCGCGTGGTCGTCGGGCGAGACCGGCTCTTCGACCCAGTAGCAGTCCCGCTCGGCGGCGAAGGTGACGAGGTCCTCGACCGTCTCGCGGTCGTAGCCGTCCCGAATCTTCCACCACGTGTGCACGTCGAGCATCACTTCCATGTCGCCCGCGACGTCGGCGAGGAGTTCGATGGTCCGGCGGTCCCCGTCGGGGCCGATGCCCGGTCGGTACTTGTAGCCGAAGAAGCCGAGGTCGCGGATGGTCGCCGCCTGTTCGGCGTAGCCCTCGGGTTCCATGTACATCCCGGCGCTCGCGTACAGGGGCATCTCCGTCGTCGGGTCGGTGCCGTACTCGTCGGCGAGGAGTTCGTAGATGGGCGCGCCGACCTGCTTCCCGCGGATGTCGTACAGCGCCACGTCGAGCGCCGAGATGGCCTCGTGTCGGAGTCGGTCGGGCAGGTCGGTGTCGCGGAGTATCGCGTGGGCGTCTTCGACTTCCTCGACGGTCTCGCCTTCGAGCGCATCGGCGACCGCGCCGTTTACCACGTCCGCGAAGGTCCCCTGCGAGTCGCCCTCGAAGTACTCCCGCATCGCGGAACTGCTCGCGCCGGCGGTGGCGATGCCGCGCGTGCCGTCGGCCGATTCGACGACCACGAGCACTACGTCGCGTTTGAGCAGGCGACGGACGCCGCCGTGGAAGGGGCGGTCCTGCGGCGGTTCGATGGGTGACGAGAGAGCGTATCCGCTGATAGTCGCGATTCGCATACCTCTACAGACTCGGCCACCACGATAAAACTCCGCCTCGCGAGCGGGACTCGGGGAGGGAGCGGAGACAACCGGGAGAAAGAGCGGCGCGCTACTGGAAGACGTCGGACGCGAACGGGTAGAGTTCGTCGAGGGCGACGCGCTCGTTCCGCCGGCCCGACTCGTAGGCCGCCATCGTGATGAGCACCGCCTTGAGGCCGTCGCGGGCGGTCGCGGGCGGCGTCTCGCCGGTCTCTATCGCGTCGAGGAACGCGGTGCCCTTGCTCAGCCACCGCTCGTAGCCGTCGTAGGGGTGGTGTTCGGTCCCCTCGTCGTCGATGACGTAGCCGGTGCGGTCGTCCCACTCGTGGCCTTCGAGGTATATCGCGCCCTCGTCGTCCCAGATGTGGACGTGCTCGCGGGTCCGCGCGACGACGCCCGTGTCGGAGACGTTCGCCACCGCGCCCTCCGCGAACTCGATGATGATGGAGGACTGGCGGTCGAACACCTGCTCGTCGTCGTGGAAGTCGACGTAGGCGTTGACGTGGGTGGGCGTGAGGCCGGTCGTCCAGAGGATGGCGTCGATGACGTGGGTGCCGACGTTCAGGAGGTGGCCGCCGCCGCTCAGTTCGGGGCTCATCCGCCAGTCGTCTTCCTTCTCGTAGTAGGACTGCCAGTCGTGGGTCACCTCGCCGGTGATAAATCGCGGGACGCGGTCGCCGTCGGCCCACTCGTCGTGGGCGCGCTTGTAGGCCGGGTTGAAGTGTCGCTGGTAGCCGACCATCACGGTTTGGTCGCTCGCCTCGGCGCGGGTCGTGAGTTCGTAGGCCTCCTCGGCGTCGGTCGCGAGCGGCTTTTCACAGAGGACGTGGAGGCCGCGGTCGAGCACGGCCGAGGTCTGTTCGTAGTGGAGGCCGTTGGGCGTCGCGACGGCGACGGCGTCCATCGGGGCCGAGTCGAGGAACGCCTCGAACGACCGGTAGCGGTGCGCCTCGGGAACGTCGAAGGAGTCGCCGACCTCGGCGAGGCCGTCAGGGTCCACGTCGGAGATGGCGACGAGTTCCGACCGGGGGAGTTCGACGAACTGTTGACAGAGCCGACGACCGAGGCTTCCGAGGCCGACGACTCCGACGGCGATTGGAGACGAGTCTGTCTGACGCGGCATAGCTTCGACTACAGAGATGGGGCAGATAACTGTTTTGACGGTCCTCGGGCGCTCGGCGTCTCGCGCGACCCCCCTGTCCGAAGATTTTATGCGCGAGTGCCCGGTGGTTCGGGTATGCCACTCGCAGAGAGCGGTGTGCGCGAGCACCTGCGCGGCGTCGCCGCCGGGCTCCTCACCCCGTTCGACGACGACCTCGACATCGAACACGACGAACTGGCAGCGAACGCGACGACGCTCTACGACGAGGGAATCCGCACGTTCCTCGCGTCGGCGAACATCAGCGAGTACCACTCGTTGACCCAGCAGGAGCGAATCGCGGTGACGGAGACGGCGGTCGACGCGCTCCCGTCAGACGTGTGCGTCCTCGCCGGCGTCGGCGGGAGCACGGAGAGCGCGCGCGAACTCATCGACGCCTACGACCGCATCGGCGTCGACGGGATGATGATAATGCCGCCGGACCACACGTACGTCCACGAGCGCGGCCTGCTTCGCTACTACGAGAAGCTCGCCGAGGCCTCGACGGCCCCGCTGGTGCCGTACGTGAAGGGCTTCGACCCCTCAATCGGCTACCTCCGCGACCTCGCGGGACTCGACGGCGTGGTCGGCATCAAGTACGCCATCGAAGACGCCGTGAAGCTCGGCGCGGCCGCCAGCACTACCGGCGACGACGTGGTCTGGGTGGACGGCCTCGCGGAGCCCTTCTCCGTCTCGTTCTGGAACGAGGGCATCGAAGGGTTCTCCGCCGGCGTGAGCAACTTCCGCCCGGAAGTCGGCCTCGCGCTGTTCGAGGCGCTCACCGAGGAAAACTGGGAGCGCGCCCGCGAGCTACGGAACATCTGTCTGCCCTACCAGAACTTCCGCGACCAGACCGGGCAGAACAACAGCCTCGACGGGGCCATCAGCGTCCCGGCGGTGAAGAAGGGCCTCGAACTGGCCGGCCTGCGCGGCGGGTCGGTCCGCGAGCCGATTCGGCCGCTGTCGGCCGAAGACGAGCGCCGCGCCGAGGAACTGTACGACCAACTCGACGACGACATCGAGCGCCTCGTCGACTGAACGCGGACGACGGAAGACGCCGACGACCGACAGCGGCGGGAGCGACGGCCACGGACGAGACCGAGTCGCGTCGCGGTGTCGGCGGGGAGAGTGACGACTGAACCGACGGTTCGGTGACGAGACGGCCGTCTGGAACACGGTCGGTCGGAGCGCCTAGCTCTTCAAACGCCGCGACCCGCGCGACCCAAATATTCATCACCCGAGACGCGGGGTATGTTGGCATGCACGAGTTCGAAGCGACCGCCGAGGCGACTCGGCCGCCGACGTGGGCGCACAAACAGCGAGCACTCTTCGACCTGACGGCCGACGCGGTCGACCGGTTCGTCGCCGACTACACCGGTCCCGACGGGGAACCGTTCTGGCCGCCCGACGACCACGTGGGCGTCGACGGCTTCGACGACGTGGTCGAGGGGTTCTACAACTGGCCGCTCGTGTACGCGATGGGCGGCGACGAACGTCTGCTCGACCACGCCCGCCGCGTGTACGAGGCCGCGCTCGAACGCGGCGCGGAGACTGAGACGCCGTTCGGCCACCCGATGGTCGTCGACGAGTTCGAACAGTGCCGCGACTGGTTCCACCTCGGCGAGGGCAACCTCTACACGTACAACATGGGTCTCGCCGCGCCCGACGACGACGCGGTCGTCGACCGGGCGAAGAAGTTCGCGGAGTTCTACACCGCCGACTCGGAGACGGGGAACTACGACGCCGAGAACCGCGTGGTTCGCGGCCCGATGAACGGGAGCATGGGCCCGGAGTTCTGCGACTTCTCCGCCTACGAACACCACCCCTACGGCGCGGACTACCGCTGGGCCAGACACGGCCTCCCGTGGCGGGACCTCGAGTTCGACGAGGCCGCGGACCTCCTCGACCCGGCGAACGAAGAACGCCTGTTCGAGGTGTTGAACGAGCGCTGCGCGAAGGGCGACATCCCGCTGAACCTCAACATCACGAGCCTGATGACGAACGCCTACCTCCACACGGGAGACGACCGCTACCGCGAGTGGGTCACCGACTACCTCGACGCGTGGCGGGAGCGGACGGCCGAAAACGGCGGCATAATCCCCGACAACGTCGGGCGCTCCGGTGAAATCGGCGAGTACACCGACGGCTCGTGGTACGGCGGCTACTACGGCTGGTCGTGGGGCGGGTGGCACTACATCGGCATCGGGCCGACGGTCGCCGCCGAGAACGCGGTCCTGCTCGAAGGCGACAGAGAGTATCTCGACTTCCCGCGGTCGCAACTCGACATCCTCATCGAGAACGGCATCGAAGTCGCCGAGGACGACGTACACAGCACGCTCTACATCCCGCACAAGTACGGCGGCGAGGGCGACTACCACTACGACGCGTCGGGCGTTCTCACGGAGGACGACGGGGAGGTGCTGTGGCGGGACGGTTGGTACGAATTCCAGCCGCACACGGACGACCCCTACGCGGTTCACCTCTGGTACATGTCGATGCGCGACGAGGACCGAAACCGGGTTCGTCGGCTCCGCGACTGGGGAGAACAGGACTGGCGGCGGGTCGACCCGCGCGCGAAGACGAAACACGGCGACGGCCACGAGTACGCGTGGCTCGCCTATCTCGACGGGGAGTTCCCGGACTACCCGAACCGAATCCTCGAAGCGACGCGCGAGCACGTCGACGAGCGACTGCGCCTGTTCGACGCCGAAGGGAACGAGCCGACGACCGTGGACGAGGACTACCTCAGAGACCGGAACCCCGCGTTCCACAAGGCGCTACTCCAACTCACGATGGGTGCGCCACAGCCAGTCTACTACGGCGGCCTCGTCATGGCCCAAGTGCGCCACTTCGACGCGCGCCGGGAACGGCCGGGACTGCCGGCGGGCGTCGCCGCGCTCGTGGAGTCGGTGACGAAAGACGGACTCGAACTGACGCTCGTCAACACCGGAGCGAGACGGGAGGAGGTCGTCGTCCAAGCCGGCGCGTACGGTGAACACCGGTTCACCGCGGTCGAGACCGACGGTGCGGAACACGGCGTTGACGACGGCGTGGGTGACTCCGATAGCGCGAGCGA
Source organism: Haloferax marisrubri (assembly GCF_001469875.2). Taxonomy (GTDB): domain Archaea; phylum Halobacteriota; class Halobacteria; order Halobacteriales; family Haloferacaceae; genus Haloferax; species Haloferax marisrubri. Next base: position 550,351 of record NZ_LOPW02000018.1, read on the forward strand.
CGGAGAAGACAACAGCATGGACGCGCTCCGAGTCCGACTCCCCGCCGGAAGCCGGATGTCGATTCGCGCCGACCTCGACCGCTTCGTCGATGACCCGAGTTACGACCACCCGTGGTCGGAGACGGAGCCGTAGGCGGTACACCGCCCGTCGCCGCGTGGGGTTCGGAAGACGCGTACGAGGATTCGAAAACCGTAGATTCGTTCCCATCACGGGAACGACAGTATTCGTCGTGTGGAATCTCACTATGCGAAAGAGCGGCTGAGAAGTCTCGAAACCGGTGATTAGCAATTGTGCCGTCTCACAACGGGAACTCCGAGACGAACGCTGTTCCCGTGTTGGGAATTATTAATCAGGAAGTATCCGGTGAGTCCGGGTCGAGGGCCGTTGGAGGCACCCATCAGATAGATATTACAGTCTTATTTCTGTAACGCAATCGGGCCGAGAAATCGGGTTGGCTTTTCGGAGTTCGGCGGCTACGAAAGCAGAAGTGCCATATTCGCCGTCGATAGCCGTTCTTCTTGCTCATTACGCGTTGTTCCCGTCAAGGGAACGTATTTCACGCGTTGACGAAGACCGCAGTCACGCGTGGTGAGAGAATTTATCAACGGGGGCGAACACTATGGCGCATGCCGACACGAGTCACCGTCTGGAACGAGAACGTCCACGAACGGGAGGAACCGGCCGTCGCAGAGCGGTATCCGAAGGGAATCCACGGAACCATCGCGGAGCATCTGGAGGGACCGGACCGCGAGGTGCGAACGGCGACGCTACAGGAACCCGAACACGGCTTAGACGAGGAGACGCTGAACGCGACGGACGTGTTGGTCTGGTGGTCCCACTGCGCCAACGACGAGGTGACAGACGCCGTCGCGAAGCGCGTCGTCGACCGCGTCCACGAGGGGATGGGCTTCATCCCGCTGCACTCGGGGAAGAACTCGAAGCCGTTCACGCGGCTGATGGGCACGACGTGCAACATCAAATACCGCCACGGCGGCGAGCGCGAACGCGTCTGGGTCGCGGACCCCGGCCATCCCATCGCCGACGGCCTCGACGAGCAGTTCGTCATCCCGGCGACGGAGACCTACGGCGAGCCCTACGACATCCCGGAACCCGACAGAACCGTCTTCATCTCGTGGTTCGAAGGCGGCGACGTGTTCCGATCGGGCGTCTGCTACCGCCGCGGCCGCGGGCGAATCTTCGCCTTCCGTCCGGGCCACGAGGAGTACCCCATCTTCCACCAGGACGAGGTCAAACAAGTCATCGACAACGCCGTCGAGTGGGCGGCCCCGACCGAGGGCGCGTCGGCGCGGTGGGGGAAGACCGACCCGCTCGAACCTATCGACGAGTGAGCGGAGCAGCGCGCGTCGTCGCGGAGGCTGTTCCCCGCTGAGGAACAAATATCACGATTGTTGCTGAACGGGGTTCGCACTCTCATCGCTGTGAGAACCGAGACGGTGTTCGAGCCCGAATCGAGCATCGACACTTCCCTAATTATCAGATTCATACATATCATTAGAATCTGGTAGTTCACTACGGGCCATCAGCAGGTGGCTACGCCGTGCCCGCGGTAGGATTCCACCGTGAGGCGACGGTTCGCACCACCCACCCGCCGATTCGACCGCATCCCAGACCGAAGAGTGGGGCGAGACACAGGACTGCACCGGCGGCGAGCGCGAAGAACGCGACTCTAGACAGCGGCCACGCCGCCGTCGTGCCCGCCGTCACGACGAATACGAACAGTTCGAGAACGCCACCGAGAAGCCCGGCACGGAGTCCGGCGGCGTCCGAATCTGCCGAGCGGACTGCGGCGACGGCTCCCGCGATGAACGCCCCGAATATCATCATACCAGCACCGACGGTCGCCTCCGAGTTCGGGAGCCAGTTTACGACGGTACTGATGGGAACCGAGGCTATCACTCCGACGAGCGCGGCGTTCCATGCCGGAGAGAGGGACCTGAAGCGGGGAATCGAGACCATGCTCGCGTATGTAAGACGGCTAAGAGGTCATATATTTTGGCGGGGTTTGACCCCGGGGTTCGAACTGTACTCGGCGTCTGGGCCGCTCGTGGTACTGTTCGCAGACTGAGAGGCCGGCGGCGACAACACCCTCCGGGAGTAATAAGTATCGTGAGTAGTAGATGAGTGGTATTCCAAAAATATTCTTACATATCGTGACCGGGTTTCGGTACCGGCGTAAGAGATACTACCACACCCGGGGGACGAGTTCCATGGCAGACAGTACGGAGGGCGACGAGCTAGTCGTCACGGAGCTTACCGCCGCGAAATCCGCGGCGTTCGAAGCCGGTCGCACGGAGTCGGTCGAACTACGCGGCGTGTCGGTCACGCGAGCGACGAAGGAACCGGAGTGGGGGACCGACGGCGACCGCGGGGGCGCGGAGCCAGACTACTGTCAGAACGCCCACGACATCTACGTCGTCTCCGGGACGCTCGGTCTCGAACTGGACGACGGGACGCGGACGGAGATTACCGCCGGCTGTGCCGCGACCATCCCGCCGGGACACCACGGCTGGACGGTCGGAGGCGAGCGACTCGTCTATCTGGAGTTCGACCCGAGCGAGTAACCGTGACTACCATACCGTCGGTCCGCGTAGCGGTCCGACGAGATGTCCCGATTCGTGGCGGCCGCGTGCCAGCTAGACTCGCGAGACGACAAGGCGGCGAACGTGGAGCGGGCGCTCGGCCTCCTCGACGAGGCCGCGGCCGACGGCGCTGACTTCGTGGCGTTCCCGGAGATGACGACCTTCATCGGCCCGGAAGAGCGGTTCGCCGAGGTCGCGGAGTCGCTCGACGGACCCACAATACAGCGCTTTTCGGAGAAGGCCCGCGAGCACGGCGTCTTCGTCCACACGGGGAGCTTCTTCGAGCGGATTCCGGACAGCGACCGAGTGTACAACACGTCTGCGCTCATCGGCCCGGGCGGCGAGGTGCTCGACACCTACCGGAAGGTCCACCTGTTCGACATCGAACTCGACGGGAGCGTCGAACACCGGGAATCGGACTACGTCGCCCCCGGCGACCGAACGGTGACGGTCGACACCGACCTCGCGACGTTCGGCCTCTCTATCTGTTACGACCTCCGGTTCCCGGGGCTCTACCGGACGATGGCGCAGTCCGGCGCGAACGTCCTTCTCGTCCCCGCGGCGTTCACGATGCACACCGGAAAAGACCACTGGGAGCCGCTGATTCGCGCCCGCGCAATCGAGAATCAGGCGTACGTCATCGCGCCCGGGCAAATCGGCGACAAGCCGTCGTGGGTCGAGACCTACGGCCGCACGCTCGTCGTCGACCCGTGGGGGAACGTGATTTCGAAGGCGCGGGACCGCGAGGAAGTCGTCACGGCGACTATCGACCTGTCGCACCTGGACGATATCCGCCGCGATATGCAGACGCTCCAGCACGCGCGTCCGGACGTGTACGAGCGGTCGGACGAGGTGAGTAGGGGAAGCGAATGAGCGACGCGGTGACGATTCGTGACACCAGTCGAGATAGCTCCGTCGAGAACTCCGTTCCTGTGAGGTCAGTCAATCAAATCTTCCGGTGCAACAGCGCCGTGATCAAGCAATTCTCCGTCGAAGGTGACCATGGTCGCATCAACGTCGTTCGCTAATGCTAGGAGCACACAATCTATCGTATAGAGTAGATTGTCTCGCTGTAATTCATACGCCGCAATCTGGTCGCTGATTTCGGGCGCGTAGATGTCCACACTACCGTAGATATCCGACAACACCGACTCGACGCGGGACTGCTCAACGCGCTTCTTCTTCGTCATTACTGACCGTATTTCCATGAGATTCAGAATGGAGGTACAGAAATCGTGGTTTTCGTTGAGTAACTGTGTCGCAATCTCACCACGACCCGGTTCATCAGTCAAGCTAGCAATAAAGACATTTGTATCGACGAAGACCTTCATTCTCGGCTTCGTTCGTCACGTACCGCTTCAACGGAATCAACTTCAACATCTGCAAGTCGACCTGAAAGTAGGTCGCCGAGTCGAGCCTGAGGCTCGTCATCTTCGGACGATTCGTCGGTCCAATTCGGCGGCGTTGCGTAGCTACCCATTGCCGATAATTACAGACGTGCCTGTAAATCGCTTTCTCTATTCAGAATTTCACTCCGCTAACTGCACTAAGACAGGTGTCGGTTTGCTGAACACCCTCCACCTAGGTCACACAAGTCTGTCAGGTACTAATGAGTTCGACCGCGCCGTCGGGCCGAATACAGACGCCCGGTTCGATTAGCTCCCGCCGAGGACACGCTTGAACAGCGTGAACGTGAGCAGGGTGAAGAACAGCCCGTTCAACATCCCCTGACTCGCCGCGAGCACGCGCGCCGCCGGCCCGAGCGGGTTGATGTCGCCGTAGCCGACCGTGCTGAAGCTAATGTAACTGTAGTAGACGTTGTCGAAGAGCACCTCCATCGTCGTCTTGTCGACCGCGGCGGGGTCGAAGACGCTCCCTGCCTGCGTTAGGAACGGCCCGCCGAGGGCGTAACACAGCCCGAACAGCGCCGGGAGGAGGAACGTGAACGCCGCGATTCGGGGGAGGCGATTACCGTAGCCGCAGGTGACCTGCATGAGCGTGTTCAGCCCCACGCTGGCGACCTTCTTGCCGCGGGCCCACGTGTTCAGCGAGTACTCGTTGAAGATGATGTCGAAGTTCTTCTGGCGGTTGTAGTAGTAGCGCTTGAACTCGAACTCACGGCTCGCGGGGGTGTCGCCGACGGCGTTGGCGCTGTCCTGCGCTTTGCGGTACGTTTCTTCGATGATATCGGGCGTCAGTTCGACGGCGAACTGACCGGTCGCGCCGTTGCCGACGAAGTCGTGGATGGTCCAGTCGTTGCGTTCGAGATAGCCGTGGTGGTCGCTGAAGTCGAAACGGTCGAATTCGGTGAGACAGAAGCGGAAGTGGTCCAAAAGCTGGTGTTCGTTGCCGTCGCCCTCCAGCGTCAGGTCGCCGATGGTCGCGCGGGTGAGGTCGTACGGCGTCGGCTCGCCGGAGCCCTGCGAAATCGTGCCGCCGTCGAGCGTCGCGTCGGTGAAATCGAGGTAGGTGTCGCGGTCGCCGACCAGCACGCGGAAGCGGGCCGTCTCGAAGTCCGACTGCCGGAAGTCCGCCCGGTCGTGGAACGTCGTCTCCCAGAAGGACGCGCTCGTGAAGTTCGCCGCCTCGAACTCCGCGCCGGCCTCGAAGGTCGCCTCGTTGAACGAGGCGTTGGCTTCGAGGTGTTGCAGTTCGCCCTCGAAGAACGTCCCGCGGAAGGACGCGAGGCCGTGGAACGTGGCGGTCTTGAAGCTCACGTCTTCTTCGAACCGCGCCTCGCCGAACCGGGCGTTAGCTTCGAACTCGACCCCCTCGAACGAGGCGTCACAGCCGAACGTCGCCTCCTCGGCGACGACGGCGTCGCGGAACTCGCTTTCGTCGAAGTTCGCTTGCCCGCCGAACGACGCCAAAGAGAGGTCGAACGCGCCGTCGACGCGGAGGCGATAGCAGTCGGTGCGGGCGGTGAACGTCGCGCGGTCGAAGTTGACCGCGTCCTTGAACACGGCGTCCTTGAAGTCCGAGTAGCGGAACCGCGCGAGTTTGTAGTCGGCTTCGCCCTCGAACGTCGCGCCCTCGAACGTCACGTCGTCGTGGGTCGTCCGACTCCCGCCGTTGAACTCGACGCCGCGGAACTCGGCCAACTGCATGAACCGGGCGTCGGCGAAGCTCGCGTCGTCGTCGAACCGCGCCTCGTCGAAGTCGGCCATCTCGTCGAAGCGGACGCCGTCGAACCGCGCGTCTCCCTCGAACTCGACGTGCTCGAAGTCCGAGCCGGCGGTGAATCGCGCGCCCTCGAACGTCACGTAGTCGAAGATGGCCTGTCTGAAGCTCGCGTCGTCGCGGAACGTCGCGTCCGCGAAGGTGATGTTGTCGTCGAGGACGTGACAGCTCCCGCTGGTCTCGGCGTTGCGGAAGCGCGCCGTGCCGTGGAACGTCGCGTCGGCGAAGCTCGTGTCGCCCTGAAACGCCGTCTCGTCGCACCGGACCTCGCCGCGGAAGGTCGCCCCCGAAAAGCGAACGTCCTGTTCGAACGTCGCCTCGTCGGCCGTCACCGTGCCGGTCACGGTGACTTCCCGGGCGTCCACGTCGCCGGTGACGACCGCTTCGTCGAGTTTGAGACGGTCGACCGTCGCCTCGCGGAGAATCAACCCCTGGTCGAGGCGGCCGTGGGTGAGGTCTAACCCCTCGATATCGGCGTGTTGAAAGTTGAGGACGTGGTTCGTCGCGCCGTTGACGTCCTGATAGGTGAGCGAGAGGTGCGGGAGGTCCGCGCCGACGTACTCGTTGACCCGGGTGTCGGGCGACTGGAGGTTCGCCCGGAGTTCGTCGACGATGTCGTCGCCGGTCACGTCGAGCGAGGCGCGCTCGTCGCGGCTCATGTGGAACACGCAGAACTCGCTTTCGGGGTGGGCTTCGTGCGGGCACTCCCACGTCGTCTGGAGGTGGGCGTCGGTCTGGACCGACGGGTCGAACGTGTACCGGCACGACGAGGAGGACATCAAGGCCGGCGTGGACTCATTTCTCGACATGGCTGGGGAGGGGCGGACGGGTTCGCTGTGGACAGCGGGTGTGGCGGGAACTGCGAGTGAGACGGACGGGTCGGGGTCGGCGAACGCGCTCGGGCGTCGGGGCGACGTTCGAACGCGTGGACAGTCGTATGTGCAACATTGTCTGGTGTTTTGATATATATCTTCGGACCGCCGCCGGCGTCAGTCGAATATCTCGCGGCGCTCGGACGCCGAGAGCTCGGCGTGAATCGCGTTGGGCGAGCAGTGTTCGCACTCGCGGGCGGGGTTGGTGCTCTGCTCGAAGGTCCAAAGCGGCCACCCGAAGAGGAAGAACGCCTCCATCTGGTGGCGCTCGATGATGGCCTCGGCGGGCTTGCCGCAGTTCGGACACCACTCGTCGCCGTCGGCCGGCTCTTGGAACGTCACTTTCCGGCGGCCGAACCCGGCGTTCGAGTACGCCTCGCTCCGGGACATCTCGACGAGGTCCTCGGCGGGGTAGGGGTCGGCGTCGACCGCGTTGTCGAAGCCGGTGTCGGTCTCGACGCTCGACGCGAGATACGGCCCGACGCTGACGGTGTTGTCGTAGCCGACGAAGTGAATCGAGACCGCCGCGCTCCGGCCCTCGACGCGCACCTCGTGGCCGTGGCCGACGAGGTAGAGCTCCACGTCGGAGTTGACTTTCGTGAGGTCGATGTCGTGGGCCATGCCGACCGCGTAGACGCCGGTGTCGGGGTCGGTCGCGCTCTCCGACTGCTTCCAGCCGAAGGTGGACACGTCGTAGTCGTCGGGGGCGGCGACGGGCGTCGCCTCGCCCGCGTAGACGTTCTCTGCACCGGGTGCCGAAACCGCGCCGTCGGCGGCGTCGGCCGCGATGAACACGTCTTCGGCGTCGCCGAGGAGCACGTCGCCGTCGACCGACTGGACGTAGCCGTCTTCGAGGCTGCCGCGAATCTCGGTCTCGACGGCCACGTCGCCGACGGCCGCGTCGTCGGTCACCGGCGCGTGGGTGAAGACGTACTCGGCGTTCTGCACGGCGAGGTCGCCGGCGACGCTCGCGCCGCCGACGAACACGTCCGCGGGGTCGCGGAGTTCGACCGGGGGTCGTTCGGAGCCGTTGAGCGTCACGTCGCCGTCGTAGGTGGTGGCGTTTCGGGTCATCGTTGGGTCTGTCGTTCGGGAGTCATCGCTGCGTCGCTCGTTCGGGAGTCATCGTCGTCTCGGTGTACAGCGCGAGGTCGTACTCGGGATAGGTGTGGTACGTCTCGTAGCCGCCGTCGCCGACGCGGATGGTGGTCCACGCGTCCGGGTCGAACCGGTAGGCGACGGTCGCATCGTCCGAGCCGGGGAAGGCGTCGAGTGGCCGACCTTCGACGACCGTTCGGACGTCGAGTCGGTCGCTCTCGAAACTGAACTCGCGTTCCGCGCCGACGGAAAGTGGTGTCTCGTGGGTCCGTTCGTGCGGCAGCGGCTTGCACGAACACAGCTCGTGGAAATCGAGCGCCGGCAGGCCGACGTAGTGGGACTCGCCGATGACGGTGAGGACCGCCGGCTCGCCCGCGAGCGTCGCCGGGGCGACCGTCTTCACGTCCACGGTCGTCAGGTCCGGCGCGTCGGCGCTGTAGCCGAAGTACAGTTCCGTCGGTGTGTCGGCCGACTGAGACGGGTCGGAGGCGGCGGGCGGTTCGGTTGGAGAGGGTGGGTGGGAGG
>NZ_LOPW02000019.1 GCF_001469875.2 Haloferax marisrubri
CCTAAGTCGAACAGGATCGTGACGTCTTCGTCGAGGAATTCACGGAAGTCGAATCGGTTGTCAACGTACTCTCCCGTCTCGTCCTGTTCCGGAACGTGGCTGAAGATCCGTCGCAGGTGGGCGTCTTCTCTGAGTTTATCGAGGCGGTTCCCGACGGCGTCCATCGACACTTGGAACTGGTGGTCGTCCTTCGCGAAGTGCCGCGTGAGCGACTCCTCGACGCTCCGATTGTCCGCCGAAACCGGCGGCACAGTTCGCTCCCGCTGCATCTCGAGGGCGGCCGCAAAGAGGTCATCCAACCCGAAGACGTCGCTGCC
>NZ_LOPW02000020.1 GCF_001469875.2 Haloferax marisrubri
CAAACGAAAACAGAATTTGAGAGAGGTGTGCTAACGGTCACCCTCATATTTTATATATTCGAACATGGAAATCGGAACGAAATGAAGAGTGCACTCGAAGACGTGAAGATAGCCGATTTCACACAAATGATGCAGGGTCCCTGGGCAACCCAAAAGCTAGCCGAGATGGGGGCTGACGTCATCAAAATCGAACGCATCGGCGGCGAGTGGGAACGG
>NZ_LOPW02000021.1 GCF_001469875.2 Haloferax marisrubri
CCGATGCGGTCCTTGCTCTGTTCGATCGACCGGATGAAGTTCTCTTTCGCACCGAACGATTTGCCAGAGCCCGTGTCTCCCACCGTAAACATCGCATAGCCGTTATCGCGGGCGAACGGGTCGATGACGACCGGACTCTGGTTGTCCTTGTGAATCCCGAACTCAACGCCCCCTTCTTCGAGAATCGTCGCGTTGTGTGGCGACGCTAAGAG
>NZ_LOPW02000022.1:0-272 GCF_001469875.2 Haloferax marisrubri
GACGCGCCCTCCGCGAGACCGGTTTCGGCGGCCGCGCGGCGGACCGGTCCCGCGCGCCCCGTCGCCTCGTGGGCGGCCCCGAGCGGGTCCTCGCGGGCGCGGTCGGCGAGGCGGTCGTCGCGGAAGCGGACGCGCTCTGCGAACCGACCGGCGGCGACGAGCAGGCCGGTCGCGGCGTCGTCGTACCGGCGTTCCAGTCCGTCGGCGCGGACGACGAGACGGTCGGCGTCGCGGGTTTCGAGCGCCTCGACGACCGTCGCGCGACAGGCGGG
>NZ_LOPW02000022.1:418-11744 GCF_001469875.2 Haloferax marisrubri
GTCGGTAGGCGTCGAGAACGCGGTTACACAGCCGCACTCGTCGGTCGAATCGCGGGGCGCGACCCGGACGCCGGTCGCGTCGGCGAGTCGGCCGCCGAGCGCGTCCGGGAGCGCCGCGGCGACGGTTTCGGAGAGGGAACCGATGGAAGGTGAGCCGAGGGGCATACGGGGGCGTGGCCCCGTCCGGGTATTTGAACCTACGCCGCCGGCGGGTCGGCCGCCGCAGGAGCGAGAACGACGACAGAACCGCCCGCGTCGGCTTCGAGCGTCAGTCTGAGTCGGTGTTCACCCGGCCCGAGGACGAGTCGGTCGCCGACGACGCGAATCCGCGGCCCGCCGACGCGACGGACGACGGTCGGCCCGGCGGCGATATCCGCCGATAGCTCGACGCCGTCGCCGCCGCGAACCGCGAGTTCGGAGACGCCGGCCGCGCGCCACGAGCCAGTCGGAACGTCGAGGACGACGTGCCGCCGCGCGCCCGCGACACCCGCCGGTGTCGGGTCTTCCGCGGTCGCGAGCGCCGTCGCGGCGTGCGCGATGTCGTCCGCCATCGAACCGATTGTCACGGTCGTCGCGTCCGCTCGCGCCGCGTCGGCCGCCGGGAAGACGACGCCCGCGATGGCGACCGCGAGGAGACACGTCAGCACGACGCGAATCACAGCGCGTCGCGGAGGCGGGCGGCCAGTCCGCGGTCGGCGGAGTCGTCGCGGGAATCCGTGGCGTCGTTCCGGGAGTCACCGGCGCGGGAGTCGGGAGCGACGTGAGAATCGCGACCGGCGCGGACGGCAGTCACGGTCGTCTCTTCACGCCGAGGAGAATCGTCGTACGCGCCGGCGGCTTGTCCGGCGGGCGACGCTGCCTCCGAGGCGAGCGCGTCCGCCGACTGCGGCGGCGCGGGAGACGCCGTCTCGTCGACGAGTTCCGCTTCGAGCGACTCGGCCTTGGCGAGCGCGGCGTTCGCCCGGCGCTCGACGTCCTCGTTGACCGCGCGGACGCCGCCGAGGTAGCCGCGCATCGCCTGCGTCGCGGCGTCCATCTCGTCGAGGCGCTCGGTGAGCGATTCGACCGACGATTCGAGTTCGGAGACCCGACGCTCGACGGCCGCGAGGTCTTCCAGCGACGAGAAGTCGGCGTCGCCGTCGGTGATGGTTCGCTCGACCGCGGCGAGTCGCGCGGCGAGGTCGGCGGTGCGGTCGGCAGTCCGGTCCGCCGCGACCGGGTCGCGGGACGCGGGCGCTCTGGCGTCGGCGTCAGCGTCGGCGGTGCCACCGAGGCGAACTGGGTCGGTCGTCATGGGTCGGCGTGGCCCCGTCATCTGATATAAAACTCCGGCGCGGTCGGAGCCGACCACGACCCGAGCGGTCGAACAGTTCGCCCGTGGGGAACGTTCAAGACGGGCGACGGAGTGGATTGTGGTATGAAAACCGTCCTGATTGGTGTGGGGCAAGCAGGTGGGAAACTCACCACCGCGCTCCAGTCGTTCGACCGACAGATGGGGTTCGGCGCGGTCCTCGACGCCGTCGCGGTCAACACCGCGAAAGCGGACCTCCAGTCGCTTCCGGTCGAGACCGTGCTCATCGGCCAAGACCGGGTCAACGGCCACGGCGTCGGCGGCGACAACGAACTCGGTGCCGAGGTCATGGAGTCGGACCAGACCGAGGTCATGTCCGCCCTCGACGGCCGCGTCACGGCCGAAGCGGAATCGATTTTCGTCGTCGCCGGGCTCGGCGGCGGCTCCGGCTCCGGCGGCGCGCCCGTCCTCGCGAAGGCGCTTCGACGCGTCTACGACGTGCCGGTGTACGTCCTCGGCATCCTGCCCGGACAGGACGAAGGGGCGATGTATCAGGTGAACGCCGGCCGCTCGCTCAAGACCATCGCCCGCGAGTCCGACGCCGTCCTCCTCGTCGACAACGACGCGTTTCGCTCCTCCGGCGAGTCGATGAGCGAGGGGTACGACGCCATCAACGAAGCGATTGCCCGACGCGTCGGTCTGCTGTTGGCGGCCGGTGAGGCGACCGAGGGCGTCGGCGAGAGCGTCGTCGACACCTCCGAAGTCATCAACACCCTCCGCTCTGGGGGCATCGCCGCGCTCGGCTACGCGAGCGCCGAGGCCTCTCCCGACGCCGAGGACAACATCAACACCGTCATGAGCACGACCCGCCGCGCCGTCCTGACGGGGACGAGCCTGCCCGACGCGAGCGACGCGGACTCTGCGCTCGTCATCGTCGCCGGCGAACCCGACACTATCCCGCGGAAGGGCGTCGAGCGAGCGCGTCGCTGGGTCGAAGAGGAGACCGGCAGTCTGCAGGTCCGCGGCGGCGACTTCCCGCTGGAGAGCGGCCGCCTCGCGTCGCTCGTCCTCCTCGGCGGCGTCGAGCGCTCCGAGCGGGTCGAGTCGTTCATGGAGCGCGCCCGCGAGGCCATCGACCAGGCGAAGACCGAGACGCGAGAGGACCCCAAAGAGATGTGGCACAACGACGACCTCGACGACCTGCTGTGAGGCCCATCGGGCGCGCCCCGACGAGATGACCGCCCACTAAATATCAGTTTTCGGTGACGTTTGTCCATCAAACAACCGAATACCCTCCGGTCTGCGAATGATTTTTCCGTTGGGGCGCACATTCGTGGTATGTGTTAACAATGGGTAGTTGTGGGTGTGACGAAACGATACGCGTGAGAGTCGACGCAGCACGCCGCCGGGGTCACCATGTCTGAACCGACCGCTGACCCGCTTCGGCGAAGTATCGAAGTCGAGTACTGGGTCGTCGAAGACGACGGGTCGTTCACCGACCCGGGCGACCTGCTCGACGCCTCGCCGGGGGCCGAACGGGAGTTCGTCGAGCCCGTGTTGGAGGTGAAGACGTCGCCGTGCGACTCGGCGGCCGAGTTGCGCGCGGAGCTGTACGAACGACTCGGCGACGTTCTCTCGCGGGCCGAGGAAGTCGGGAAGCGACTCGTCCCGCTCGCCACGCCGGTGAGTGCGGAGGAGGTGACGGAGCGCCGGAGCGACCGGACCCGCATCCAGAACCGCGTCGTCGGGTCGGACTTCCAGTACGCGCGGCACTGCGTGGGGACGCACGTCCACGTCGAGCAGCGCCCCGGCCGCGAAATCGACCAGTACAACGCGCTCGTGGCGCTGGACCCCGCGCTGGCGCTGGTGAACTCCTCGCCGTACTACGACGGGAAGCGGTTGGCGGCGGGCGCGCGGTCGAAACTGTACCGCCGGATGACCTACGACGACGTGCCGCACCAGGGTCGGCTGTGGCGCTACGCCGACGACACGCGGGAGTGGTCGCGCCGCCTCGAACGCCGGTTCGAGGAGTTCCTCGTGCGCGCCGAGGCGGAGGGCGTCGACCGGGCGACCATCGAGGCGAACTTCGACCCCGAGAGCGCAATCTGGACGCCGGTGCAACTCAGGGCCGAGTTCGGCACGGTCGAGTGGCGCTCGCCCGACTGCGCGCTCCCGAGCGACGTGGTCAGACTGGCGAACAGCGTGGCCGACGTGGTGAGACGCCTCGACGACGCGGAGTTCAGAATCGAGGGCGACAGGGGACGCGTGACGGAGGACCAGGTCGTCCTCCCCGAGTTCGACGCGGTGCTCCGGTACGTCAACGCCGCCATCGAGGACGGACTCGACTCCGAGGACGTGCGGTCGTACCTCGACCGGATGGGCTTCGACGTGGACGCGTACAGCCCGGTGTCACACGAGATAGACGGCCGCGAGACGGTCACGCCCGCCGAGGCGCGAGAGATGCGACTGACCCACGCCGACCGACTGGAACGGGACGTGCGGAGCGCGGTCAGGCAGTAAGCCGCGAGCCGCCGCGAGCGGGTCTTAGGGGGACCGCGAGAGCGAGCGCTCGGGACAGGTGAGGTCGGAGTCAGACGCGCCTCGCGAAAAAACGGAATCGGAAGCCGAATCGGTCGCTTACTGCTGGATGAGGCTCGCGCCGTCGAGTTCGGTGCGGCTGTACTCGACGTCCATGAGGTCGAGGATGGTCGGCGCGATGTCGTAGAGGTCGGCGTCCTCGATGACCGCGTCGGGGTCGTCGACGTAGAGCGTCGCGTTGTCGAACGAGTGCATGCCGTTGCGGGGGCCGACGCCGAACACGTCGTCGTGACCCTTGAAGCCGGACTTCAGGTCGAAGCCGTGGTTCGGGATGACGACGAGGTCGGGCGCGATGTCGTCGTGGTCGCCGCGGAAGGCGTCTTCCTTGACGACGACGCGGTCTGCGACCTTGTTGCCGTCGGGGCCTTCGAGCGCTTCGAGTTCGGCCTTGAGCTCGTCGCGGACCGCCTCGTACTCCGACTGCGGGACCGACCCGCGGGGCTCGCGCCCTTCGAGGTTGATGAAGAACCGACCGGGAATGAGCGAGTACGCCTTCGAGTCCTCGTCGATGTCCGAAAGCGAGTCGTGGTCGTCGTCCTCGTAGGAGAGCCAGCCGTTCTCCTCGAGCCACGTGTTGCAGTGGACCTCGTAGTCGAGCGAGGTGAAGCCGTGGTCGGACGCGACGATGAGCGTCACGTCCTCGGGGAGGGCGTCGCGGATGCGACCGAGGTAGTCGTCGACGGTGCGGTAGAACTCCATGAAGGCGTCTTTGTTCTTCCCGTCGCGCTCGTAGTCCTTGAACAGGAAGTGGTTGACGCGGTCGGTCGTCATGAAGACGCCGAAAAAGAGGTCCCAGTCGTCCTGGTCGATGTAGCGCTCGAACGCCTCGTAGCGCCGGTCGAGCGTCTTCCGGGCGTCCTCCATGAACGCGGTCTTGTCGTCGTCGTGACCGAGTTTCGCGTTCACGTCGATCTTGTAGTTCATCTCGGAGAGCGCGTCGCGGAAGTCGTCGGGGTAGGCGGCCTTGTCGACGCCGGGCGAGAGGAAGCCGGAGACCATGCGCTGAACGTTGCGCTGGGGCGGGAACGTCACGGGGACGTTCATGACGGTGGCCTTACGGCCGGCGTCGGTGACGCGGTCCCAGACGCGGGTGGCCTGCACGTCGCGCCCCATCGGGACGTACGTGTCGTAGGAGCCGACCTCACGGTCCTGGAAGCCGTAGACGCCGGTCTCGCCGGGGTTGACGCCGGTCGTGAGCGCCGGCCAACACGCCGAGGACTCGGGCGGGACGATGCTGTCGATGTCGCCCGCCGAGCCCGCGTCGGCCAGCGCCGCGAAGTTGGGGAACTCGTCGGGATGCTCAGAGAGGAGAGTGAACGGAACCCCGTCGATGCCGATGAAGGCGACGCGGGGGTGGTCTTTGCCGCGGAGTCGGTCGAACAAACCCATACCTCACGGTATCCAAGAGAACCATAAGAAGGTTCGTCTCTCCGCCGGAGTTTGCGACGAGAGACGACGGATACGGGGCCGCTGTCGGAGAAAGCGGCGAATCTCTCCGGGCGAGAGCGGACCGCTGACACCGCCGACGACCTGTCAGACGCGAATCAGGCCATCGACCATCCTGCGACACCCTGTGAGGTCACACCCGCGGCTGCCCCGCGGAGAGCGGGCGCTCCCGCGCGACCGCGGTCCGACCGCTGACCCGAAGCTCGCTCGCGACGACGAACGCCAGCCCCCACGCGACGAGCGCGACGGCCCACATCACCCCCACGCTGGACACCTGCGTCGGGAAGGCGAGCGAGACCGCGCCGAAGTAGATGGCGAGGCCGCCAGTCAGCCACGCGACGAAGCGGTGACCGGGTGAACCTGCGGCCGCGACGAGGCCGAGCAGTAACAGCCCGATTGCCATCACCGCCATCTCCATGTAGTGACCGGCGACGGCGTGAATGTCACCGGTCGCCTGCAGACCGAACTGGTTGACCGCGAACGCGAGCACCGGGAGCACCGCGACCGCGACGAGGCCGAGGAGCGCCGGACTGTAGTCGTCGCCGACCGAGACGATGTCGCGGCCCGCGGGGTGGAACAGCACCATGAGCCCGGTGAGCACGAAGAAGGGGACGACCTCCTCGACCGGCCCGCCGCCGACGATGGTTCCGACGAGCACGAGCGTCGTCACCACGAAGGCGACCTGCATGAGCGCGACGCGCTTCAGCGGGCGGTACAGTTGGCTCGCGACGCCGAGGATGATTATCCAGACGTTCGCTGCGATGACCATCAGGTGCAGGCGGTGCTCGGCGAGCACGTCGCCGCCCGCGCCCCACCCGACGATGGCGAACGAGAGGAGTTCGCTGACGAAGACGGCCGCCATCCCGAGCGTCACGACCGCGAGCAGGTAGAAGGCGTACAGCCGGGCCTGACCGAACGCGGCCGGCGAGTCGCCGGTGGCGTCCGGGGCGTCACCACTACTGTGTTGTTTGGTGTCAATTGACATGGCCCGAGTAGAGAGTACGACGGGCGAGAGAATAACCGTTATTCGGGGATTTCGGACCTGTTTCCCGGCGGGACGCTCAGCGAACCGGGCAGATGAGACCGGGGCGGGCGAAGGAGCGAAGTGCCGCGCGGGACAACGAACGGGCGTGAAGGAGTTCGAGCGTAAACAGCTCTTGGAGCGCGTCAATCGGGAGGGTGCGACCGTCGGCACGCAGATTCCCGACCGCATCGAGGTCCAAGGCGAGGAGATAGACCTCAGGGAGTTCGTCTTCGAGATAAAGCGCCGCGACACCATCCCGTCGGGGGAGCGCGAGCGCGTCGACCAGGCGAAGCGGAACCTCCGCCGCGAGCGTCTCGAACGGCTCCAACGAATCGAGGACAACGAAGTGAGCTACGACGAGGGGCGGCGACTGGCCGAGGACATCGTCGGCATCGACCGGGCGCTGAACGCTCTCGAACAGCTTCGGCCGGTCGACCTCAAACAGGAAGAGCACCGCCAGAACGCCGCGGACCAGAAGCGCTGGATGAACTTCCTGAAGAAGGCGCTGGGCCGCGACGGCGGCAAGAGCAAGCGAGGGGGCCGATGAGCCGAAACGACGAGATAGCGAGCCTGCTGGAGGAGTTCGCCGACCTGCTGGAGGCGAAAGACGTGGCCTACAAGCCGTCGAGCTACCGCCGCGCCGCCGAGAACGTCCGCGAGCACCCGAAACCCGTCGAGGAACTCGCCGCGGAGGGCGAAGACGCGGTCCAGGAAATCGACCGCGTCGGCGACGCCATCGCCTCGAAAATCGTCGAGTACGTCGAGACCGGCCGCATCGAGGAGTTGGAGGACCTCCGCGAGGACCTCCCGGTCGATATGGCCGGCCTGACGAGCGTGGAGGGTGTCGGTCCGAAGACGGTCGGCAAACTGTACGAGGCGCTCGGCGTCGCCGACCTCGACGACCTCGAAGCGGCCGCCCGCGACGGGCAGATACAGGAGGTCAAGGGGTTCGGCGCGAAGACGGAGGCGAACATCCTCGACGGCATCGAGTTCGCCCGTGAGGCGACCGGCCGCGAACTGCTCGGAAAGGCGCGCCCCGTCGCCGACGACCTGCTCGCGTACCTCGGCGGCCACGACGCCGTCGGGCGGGTCGAACCCGCGGGGTCGATGCGGCGGTGGCGCGAGACGGTCGGCGACATCGACGTGCTCGCCGAGAGCGCCGACGCCGAAGCCGTCATCGACCGCTTCCTCGCGTGGGACCTCGTCGGCGACACCATCGAGGCCGGCGAGCAGAAGGCGAGCGTCCGGGTGAACGGGATGCGGGTCGACCTCCGCGTCGTCGCCCCCGCGGAGTACGGCGCGGCGCTCCAGTACTTCACCGGGAGCAAGGACCACAACGTCCACCTCCGCAACATCGCCATCGACCGCGGCCTCAAGATGAACGAGTACGGGATGTTCGACATCTCGGACGTGGACGACCCCGACGACGGCCCGCGGGCCGGAACGCGCGTCGCCGGCGACACCGAGGAGTCGATGTACGCCGCGCTCGACCTCCCGCTCGTCCCGCCGGAGATGCGCGAGGACACCGGCGAAATCGAGCGCGCCGCCGAGGGCGACCTGCCGGACCTCCTCGCGGAGGGCGACCTCCGCGGCGACCTCCACACCCACACCGACTGGTCAGACGGCGACAACACTATCGCCGAGATGGTCGCGGCCGCCGCGGAGCGCGGCTACGACTACCACGCCGTCACCGACCACGCCACCGGCCCCGGCATGGTCGGCGGCGTCGGCGTCGAGGACGACGACCTGCTCGACCAGCTAGACGAGGTCCGCGACGTCGCCGAAGACGCCGATATCGCGGTGTTCACCGGCGTCGAGGCCAACATCGACGCCGAGGGCGGCATCTCCGTCGCCGACGACGTGCTCGACCAACTCGACGTGGTGGTCGCCTCGCCCCACAGCGCGCTCGACCAGGACCGCGAGACGGCCACCGAGCGACTCGTCACCGCGATGGAACACCCCGCGGTGAACATCCTCGGCCACCCGACCGGTCGGCTCATCAACCAACGGCCCGGCCTCCCCCTCGACTACGAGCGACTCGCGGAGGCCGCCGTCGACAACGGCGTCGCGCTCGAACTCAACGCCAGCCCGTACCGTCTCGACCTGAACGGCGAGGCGCTCAAAATCGCCGTCGAGGCGGGCGCGACCGTCGTCATCGACACCGACGCCCACCGACCGGGTGAACTCGACCACGCCCGCTACGGGGTCCACACGGCCCGCCGCGGCTGGGTCGAGACCGCGGACGTGCTGAACGCGCGGTCGGTCGAGGAACTGTCCGACTTCCTTCGTGACTGACGACGTCGGAGCCGACCACCCCGGCACGGTCGCCTCGGGCGTCGACCGCGCCGCTCCCGGCGACACAGCACTCCTCTTGGACGTGATGCTCGGCAAACTCGCCACGTACCTGCGGATGTGCGGCTACGACGCCGAATACGCCCTCGACGGCAGGGACGAAACAGAAGGTGGAGAGGACGGGGCACGCGACCCCCGAACCGACCCCGGCGACGACAGCCTGCTCGCGCGGGCGGACGCCGAAGGGCGCGTCCTCCTCACCCGCGACGTGCGACTGGCCGAGCGAGCCCCGCGGAGCGTCCTCCTCGCCGAGCGGGAGCCAATCGCGCAACTCCGCGAACTCGAATCGGTCGGCTTCGCGGTCTCGCTGGACGAGGAGCCGTCACGCTGTGGCGTCTGTAACGGCCCCGTCGAGGCGGTCGGCCGCGACGAGCCAGTTCCCGACTACGCGCCCGACCCGACGGAGACGACGCTGTGGCGGTGCCGCGACTGCGGACAGGTGTTCTGGCGCGGGAGCCACTGGCGCGACGTGGAAGCGAGATTGAACGGCGGAGAACAGTAAGCGGAAACGGTCGTCGAAGTCGTCCGGGTCGGCGGCGGAACTACTCGCGGCGGCGCGGGAACCACTCGTCGCAGGCTTCCATGTCCTGCATCATCTCGTCGTGGGCCGCGCAGTAGGGCTTGAGTCCGTCCGAGGTGCGGACGTACTCGAAGTACGTGCAGTTGCCGCAGTAGCGGTCGCCGACCGTGGTGTTCGCCGGACGGTCGGCGGCGGGGTGGTCGGCCGCGCCTGCCGGCGAGCGCGCGGAATCGCTCGACTGGACGGTATCGACGCCGGAGCGACCCGTCGCCGCGGTGTCAGCGGCGTCCGGGCCGTCGGACGACGCCGAGGCCGAGGGTTCGACGTCAAGCGGGGTGATGTCCTGCGTCGACGCGCCGCCGTCGGTCGCGCCGGCGTTCGGGGTGGCTCCGGCGTTCGACTGGTTCGTCTGCGTCTGGACGTCTCCGTCGGGCGTGCCGCCGAGGAAGCCGATGCCGCCCAGACCGCCGCCGGACTTCTCGACTTCGACGACGCGCGTCTCGCCCTTCTTCGTCACCTGGACCGTGGCCGTGCCGCCGGGGTCGTTCCGCGTCTTGAAGTTGGCGACGCCGACGAACAGACACCAGAAGGTCGTGAGCGTGCCGAAGAAGTAGACGGCGACGGTTTCGAGGGTGAGGTCGGCGAGGCCGGCCCCGCAGGTCGCGCCGGTCCACTGGCAGGGGTACGCGTGCGAGAAGAGCGCGACGCCGAGAACGGCGATGCTCGCCCCGATGAGCGACGCGGCGCGGGTTCGACGACTCGCGGGGAGGACCGCGAGGACGCCGAGGAAGACGGCGGGGACGCCGATGCCTCCGAGGATGCCCCCGAGTTCGCGTGCTTCGCCGAGGGTCGCCCCGCCGGACGTGTACACGTCGGTGGTCGCGACGACGATGCCCGCGACGACGAGCAGCACGCCGATGAGGAACCCCCCGAAGCCCAGGGACAGCCGTCGGAGACTCGGCCCGCCCCGGCCACCGTGGTACGCCTCCGAAAGACTGGTCATGGCCCCGACTACGAAAGCAGCCCCTAAAACGATGCGTCAGACGATTGTCTGTTTCTCGACACGTCGCGGGCTGTCGATATCCGCGCGGCGGCCCGCTCGTCGCGGCGGCGGCGCGTCGTCGTCACATGCGAATCTCGAAGGGATTATCATGCGCGGTGGCTAACCCTCGCGCATGGCTGACGAGGAAGCAGACGAGGCACCCGCCGTCGAACTCGGTACGGGCGCGTCCGTCGAAGGTGCGCCGCTCGCGCGCGTCGCCTCCCGACTGACGTGGCCGCAAGAAAAGAGCAGCATCCTGAACAAAGAAGGCGACGCGGTCATCCGCACGCCCGACGGCCCCCAGAGCCTCGAAGACGTGCTCGCCGAGGCCGACGAGACCTACTTCGAGACGCGACAGGCCTTCGTCGACGACGTGTTCGACATCGTCGGCCGCGACCCGGTCCAGACGGAATAACGGTGTTGCGCCGCCGGCTCGCCCGCCTCCCGTGGCTCTACCGCGCCCTCCTCGTCGGGGGCGTCGTCGGGGCCGCGTGGAGTCTCTGGCCGATTCCCGCCGGCGACCTCACCTACCGCGCGGTCCACGACGCCCTCCTGTTCATCCTCGTACCCGGAGCGCTCGCGCTCGCCCACGGCCGCAACCTCGGCTGGAACGTCGACCGCGCGGCGCTCCGCAACACGCTCCTGCTCGCGCTGTTCGTCTTCCCCTTCTACCTCGTCGGGTCGAGCCTGCCGTCGATTCGGACGTACTACCCGATGTGGCACACCTCGACCGCGCTCGCTGACTTTCTCCCGCACGCCGCTCAGCAGTTGCTCGTCGTCGTCGCGGCCGAGACGTACTACCGCGGCCTGCTCTGCGTCGGCGTCCGCGAAATCGGTCGGAAGAGCGCCCTCATCAGTCCGATTCTCTACGCCTTCCACCACGTCGGCAAGCCGCCGATAGAGCTTCTCCTGTCGGCCCCGACGGACGTGCTGTTCGGCCTCGTCGATTACGAGAGCGACTCGATTCTCCCCTCCATCGTCGCCCACGGCGGCGGCCTCATCCTCCTGGACTGGCTCGTGCTCCACCCGCCGATTTTCCCGCCCGAGCGGGTC
>NZ_LOPW02000022.1:11828-364550 GCF_001469875.2 Haloferax marisrubri
AGCGACCGCGACCGCAAGGACCGGTCCGCGGCGGACGCCGAACCGTCTCCATCGCTCGGTCTCGCCCGCGGTACCGTCGAACTCATCGCGCACGACCCGCGCTGGCGCGAGGCGTACGAGCGCGAGGTCGAGCGCCTGCGACTGCGACTCGACAGCGACGACGCCGGCAGTAGTGGTGGCAACGCCGGTAGTGGTGGTGGCGACGCCGGCAGTAGTGGTGGCGACGCCGACGGTGTCCGGTTCGAACACGTCGGGAGCACCGCGGTTCCGGGACTGGCCACGAAACCAATCATCGACCTACTCGTCCTCGTCTCCGACCGCGACGACGCCGGCGGCGTCGCGCGGGCGCTCGGAGCCGCGGGCTACGAGGAACGACCCGACGACGACGTTCCCGACCGCCGGTTTTTCGTCCGCGGCCCGCCCGAACGCCGGACCCACTACCTCTCTCTGACCGAACTCGGAAGCGACTGCCACCGCGAGCAGGTCGCCTTCCGCGACGCGCTCCGCGCGGACGACGACCTCGCGGCCGAGTACGAGCGACGCAAGCGCAGACTCGCCGCGGCGCATCCGGACGAACGAAGTCGATACACGGCCGCGAAATCATCGTTCGTCGAATCGGTGCTCGACGACTCGCTCGTGTGAAGTCGGCACACTACCATACCTTTTCCCCGCCGGAGCGTCAACGGTGGGTCATGGCACTCCCAATCGACCCCAGCGCCATCAAACCGGAAGACATCGGCGAGGAACGCGTCGTCCTCGAGATGGAACACGAGGCGGCAATCGAGCGCGTCCGCGAGGCGTTCACCGACGCCGGGTTCGGTGTCGCCACCGAATTTTCGCCCTCCGAGATGCTCAACGAGAAGGTCGACGCCGGCCGCGACCCCTACTACGTCCTCGGCGCGTGTAACCCGAACATGGCGGACCGCGCGCTCGACGCCACCGACAAGAAGATGGGCGGACTCTTCCCGTGCAACGTGGTCATCTGGGAGGAAGAACCGGGCAAGCAAGTCGTCTACCACCTGAGCATCATGCGCGTCGCCCGACTCATCGGCATCGCGCCCGACAACGACGAGATGGCCGACATCATCGCCGACACGGGCGAACTCGTCGAACAGGCGCTCGCCAACCTCGACGCGGCCGAGGCATAGAGGGTATCGAGCGGACGCAGCCGTCTCGACTTACAATCCGTCTCGCGCGTCGAGCGCGTCCGCGATGCGCTTCACGTCGCCGCGAATCTTGTACAGCAGGTAGAGCGCGACGAGCGCCGCGACCACGGGGAGGAGCGCGAAGATGCCGTAGATGAGAATGATGATGAGCAGTTCGGGACCGCCGGGGACCTGTAACGGGACCATGCGGGAACGTATTATCCGACTGTCAAAATAGTTGCTCAGGCGAAGTCGAAGATATCGGTCTGGAGGCCCGCGGCCATCGTGGACTTCCGGCGGAGGTCCCCGAGCGAGATGGGGAGGTACTCCGTCACGTCGCGGACGGCGTCGCCGAACGTCTCGGCGTCGGCCATCTCGCCTTCGAAGGCGTGGCGGATGGACTCGCGTATCTGCCAGACGCCGACGGGTCCCCAGTAGTCGTCGGAGACGTGTCTGATGACGAGCGCCTTCGCCTGTCGGCCGCGCTCCTGGAGGTGTTCGAGGACGCCGAGTCGGGAGGCGTGGTACGCGCCGGCCGTCTCGTTCACGTAGCCGGTCCGGCCCTCGTAGCCCTCGCGGTCGGCCGCGAGGTACATCCCCGCCTCGGGGTCGGGGTTCCAGACGCTCCCCGGCGCTTTCAGCTCTATCAGTTCGAACTCCCACCGCCCCGGCGCGAGGATGACCCAGAAGGCGTTGCCGATGAACTCGTTGCGGTAGATTTCGACGCCGTCGATGCTGTCGGCGTGTTTGACCTGTCCGCGGAGGTACTGTCCGAGCGTGTCGTCGACGGCGGTGATGGACCATCGCGTCGGGACGAGTCGGCGCTGTTCGGTCTGGCCGAGCGCGCCCGCAGAGAGGATGGTGTTGATGTCGTACACGTCGAAGCCGCGGCGGTAGAGGTACGTCATCGCGCCCTCGGCGTTCCAGTCGTCGTCTTCGAGCGTCTTTTTCACCAGTTTGGGGACGTGCGGGTTCTCCGCGAGGTCGGCCGAGCGGGCGCGGGCCCGCGGGCCGACCGGCGTCGCCACGTCGTCGGCGCTGGCGTCGAGGTCGAGCGACGGCTTCCCGTCGAGGCCGATTTCGACCGTCACGGGGCGGTCGGCGATGGCGACCTCGCGTTGCGTCCCGAGGAAGCCGTCCCACGAGTCGGCGACGTTCGTCACCTTCGTCCCGCGATTTGAGTTCAGAAGCGAGGTGCGCCGCTGGAACACGTCGTCGATGCTCACGCCCTCGTCGTACCACGCGGCGCTCGTCTCGAACGAGGCGGCGTCCTCGTCGTGACCGACCGGCGAGAGGATGCCCGTCGAGACGTTCGGGTAGTTCGACCGGCCGACGAAGATAGACGGGGAGACGCCGCCGTACAGCGAGTCTCCCTGCACCGTCTCCTCGAACCGGTCTTGGAACGTTTCGAGGTGGTCGAGGATGCCGTAGGACTTCTCCTCGGCGAGTCGCCGCCGCTCGGCGCGCTCGTCCCGCTCGATGTCCATGTACTCGTCGAGCCGCATTCACCGGATGTGGGTCGCCCGCGGGTATGAACCTTCGGCGACGCGTCCGGGGTCAAAACGGGGTACGACTCGCGCGGACGGAGTTCAGGTGTGGATGCCCATCGCTTCGATCTGTTCTTGGTAGCGGTTCCGGATGGTGACTTCCGTCACCTGCGCGACCTCTGCGACCTCGCGTTGGGTCTTCTTCTCGTTGCAGAGAAGCGACGCGGCGTAGATTGCGGCGGCGGCGAAGCCGGTCGGCGACTTCCCGGAGAGAAGCCCCTGTTCCGCGGTCGTCTCGATAATCTCGTTCGCCTTCGACTGGACCTCCTTCGAGAGGTCGAGTTCGGACGAAAAGCGCGGGACGTACTTCTTGGGGTCCACCGGCCGCATCTCCAGGCCGAGTTCCTGCGAAATGTAGCGGTACGTGCGCCCGATTTCCTTGCGCTCGACGCGCGACACCTCGGAAATCTCTTCGAGGGAACGGGGGATGCCCTCCTTCCGACAGGCGGCGTACAGCGCCGAGGTGGCGACGCCCTCGATGGAGCGCCCGCGAATCAGGTCCTCGCTGAGCGCCCGGCGGTAGATGACCGAGGCGACCTCCCGGACCGACCGCGGGACGCCGAGCGCCGACGCCATGCGGTCGATTTCGCTGAGCGCGAACTGCAGGTTGCGCTCGCCGGCGTCCTTCGTCCGAATGCGCTCTTGCCACTTGCGCAGGCGGTGCATCTGCGACCGCTTCTTGGAGGAGATAGAGCGGCCGTAGGCGTCTTTGTCCTTCCAGTCGATGGTCGTCGTCAGCCCCTTGTCGTGCATCGTCTGCGTGGTCGGCGCGCCCACGCGAGACTTCGACTGCCGCTCGGAGTGGTTGAACGCCCGCCACTCCGGGCCGGGGTCGATGCGCTCTTCTTCGATGATGATGCCGGTCTCCTCGTGAATCAACTCGCCGTCGCCGGTCCGAACGACTTCCTCGGGGTCGAGGTTGTCGAGGTCCAACTCCTCTTCGGATGTCTCGTCGTCCTGTGACTCGTCTCCCCATCGAGTCCGGTCGTGCTCACGCTCCCGCTGGCGGGTAGGCCGTTTCATCGCATTTATATATTGTCTATTTCCTTGCACTTCAACCTTTGGCGGGGTTCGTCGGAGTGTTATCGCGCCCGCAACGACGAACGGAGCGCCTTTACCGAGTCCCCGGTGAGGTGACGGTATGCCGACCGTCGAGTGCGACCCCGACGAAGCCCGACGACGACTCGAAGCCGCGGGCGTGTCCGTCTCGCCCGGAAACACCGACCACGAACGCTGGCGCGCCGAACGCGGCGACGCCAGCGCGGTCGCCTACGACGGGAAAGTCGTCGTACAGGGGTCGAGACCGACGGACCTGCTCGCGCTCATCCGGCCGAAAGGCGGCCGCGCGCACGTCTACTTCGACGGCGCGAGCCGGGGGAATCCCGGTCCCGCCGCCATCGGGTGGGCCATCGTGACGAGCGACGGTATCGTCGCCGAGGGCTCGAAGCGAATCGGCGAGACGACCAACAACCGCGCGGAGTACGAGGCGCTCGTGGAGGCGCTGTCGGTCGCCGAGGAGTACGGCTACGACGAGGTGGACGTGCGCGGGGACTCGCAGTTAATCGTCAAGCAGGTCCGCGGCGAGTGGAACACCAACGACCCCGGTCTCAAGGAGCGCCGCGTGAAGGCCCGAGAACTCCTGTCGGCGTTCGACCGCTGGTCGCTGGAGCACGTACCGCGAGAGATAAACGACCGCGCCGACTCCCTAGCCAACGAGGCCCTCGACGATGCCTGAGTCAGAACTCCCCGAAGACGTGCTCGCCGAAGCCGAGCGGCTGACGCGGCTGGCCCGCGACGCCGTGGACCCCGACGAGGCCGCGACGTACCGGTCCGTCCGCGACGACCTCGTCGGCGAGTACGAGTTCCGCGCGCGACACCGCGAGGAAGACGACGTGTTAGTGCTCCACCCCGACGAGTGGGTCGACGACGACGGAATCGTCGACCCGACGGAGATAGAGGACGTGGACCGCGGAATCGAGCGGCCGCTGTCGGGGACCGGCGAGGACCACGAGTGGAGCGCGGTCGAAGAACACAACGCGGCGTGCGTCGCGGCCGTCGCCGAGGAACACGGCGCGGACCACGCGGCGAACGCGCGGGCGTTCGCGGACTTCCTCGGTAACCACTACGTCCGGCGAATCGAGACGGCCGGCGCTCCCGAAGTGCGCGAGTTCGTCGAAGAATATTATCCACGCAACGCGTGGCCGACCGCTGAACAGCGGTCGTTGTTACCGGAGTCGCTCGAGTTGCTCTTCGACGCCGCAGACGCCGAAGTGCCCGAATACAACTGAGCGAACCCCGCGGTTCGTGCGGTGTGTGTCGCCGATTACAGCTTGCCTTCGACGAGCTCCGAGACCATCTCGGCGCGCTCGTCGTCGGTGACGAACTTCGAGAGCATCCAGTCGAAGCGGTCGAGGACCGCCTGGAGGCCGTCGTCGGTCAGTTCGTACTGGTTCGTCCGCTTGTCGAGTTCGCTCTTTTCCACCAGACCCATCTCGACGAGGTCGTCGAGGTTGGGGTACAGACGCCCGTGGTTGACCTCGGTATCGTAGTACGATTCGAGGTGACGCTTGATAGCCAGGCCGTACATCGGTTCCTCGGCGAGAATGACGAGGATGTTCTGTTGGAACGCGGTGAGGTCCCGAGCCGCACCGGATTTGTTGCCAATTGTTTGTGCCTCTGACATGCATATGGAAATGTCACCTTCCTATTTAAACTTTGTCAACGAGCAGTCTGTTTCACCGTCGTATGCGGGGCCACTATACAAAGAAACTGGGGCGGAGCGGACATGAGTGCCGAGTATTGCACAGAATCGAGTCACGGAGTCAGCGGAGCGCCGACACGAAGTAGCAACTCGGGCATACCTGAGGAATATCTCACACGCATAGCGGTAACGTCGAGGGATTCTATGAAGAATACCTCTACATATAGAGGGGTTCGAAGCGGCCGACGGGGCCCGGGTGACAGCGGTACGAGAGCAATCCCGAAAGGACTTTTGCCCGCATCGAGGATGGGTTCGGTATGGTGAACCTCTGGGAAGACATGGAGACCGGCCCCGACGCGCCGGACGAAATCTACGCAGTTGTCGAGTGTCTCAAAGGCGAGCGCAACAAGTACGAGTACGACAAGGACATCCCCGGCGTCGTCCTCGACCGCGTGCTCCACTCCAACGTCCACTACCCGTCGGACTACGGTTTCATCCCGCAGACGTACTACGACGACGAGGACCCCTTCGACGTGCTCGTTCTCGTCGAGGACCAGACGTTCCCCGGCTGTGTCATCGAGGCACGCCCGGTCGCGCTCATGAAGATGGACGACGACGGCGAGCAGGACGACAAGGTCATCGCCGTCCCCATCGAGGACCCCCGCTACGACCACATCGAGGACCTCGAAGACATCCCGCAGCAGACGCTCGACGAGATTGACGAGTTCTTCGCGACCTACAAGAACCTCGAGGCCGGCAAGGAAGTCGAGACGCTGGGCTGGGAGGACAAGCAGGCCGCCAAGGACGCCATCGAACACGCGATGGACCTCTACGAAGAGAACTTCGCGTAAGCGACTCCACCGCGCGTTTTTTCGACGCCACCCGCCGAGCGAGAGCGCCGCCGCGGTCGGCGACGACTTCCAGGAACCGTCCGAACCGGAAACCGACCGGCTTCGGCGACCCGGATACCCGACAGTTATCGCCGGCGCATCGACCGATGAATTATGCGCATGGGTAATCTTTAGTCCCTGTGTCGGGTACGTCGAGACGAGTATGGCAGCCAAGCAACCCCGTCTCGGGCTCCAGCACCCGACCGTCGTCCCCACGAACTTCACGCCCGCCGACGAGGCGGACGAAGACGCCGAGGAAGCGTCCTCGGAAGACGCGTAATCCCGAATTTCTCGCGCGACGACCGCCGAGAGCGACAGCGCCGTCGAACCGACGACAGCCCCGTGCCGACCTCCGGGCGGACAGGACCCGACCGAATGAATCGCGAGATACCGCCCCGTCGTCTTCGCGTTTGCGCCCCGTGTTCACACACCACATCCATGAGGGAACCCCTTTTTATCTCGCCGCTGTAAGGCGTTGGTAATGCCTATCTGCGACGTGTGCGGCAAAGACGAGAGTCTGCCGTACCGCTGTTCACGGTGTGGCGGGACGTTCTGTTCCGAACACCGCCTCCCCGAGAACCACGACTGCGCGGGGCTCTCCGACTGGGACGACCCCGCTGGCGTCTTCGACAGCTCCTTCGACGACTCGGTGAACAACCAGGGCGGCCGCGGCGGCGGACTGCTGAGTTCGCTCACGGGCGCCGGCGGCGTGCTCGGCTACTTCCGCGGGAACGTCACCTACCTGTTCCTCGCGCTGATGTGGCTCACGTTCTTCGCCCAACTCGTCTTGGAGCAGTTCCTCGGACTGCCCAACCTCTCGATTAGCGCCTTTTACCTCACGAGCATCCACCCCGAGTACGTCTGGACGTGGGTCACCTCGGTATTCGCCCACGGCGGCTTCTACCACATCGTCGGCAACTCCATCGTGCTGTTCTTCTTCGGCCCGCTGGTGGAGCGCTACGTCGGCTCGCGGAAGTTCGCGGCGCTGTTCCTCGTCAGCGGGATGCTCGCCGGACTGGCGCAGGTCGGCTCGTCGATGGTCCTGTCGCCGGCGAGCCCGAGCGCCGTCGTCGGCGCGAGCGGGGCCATCATGGCCGTCCTCGGCGTCCTGACCGTCCTCAATCCGGGGCTCCGCATCTATCTGTACTTCATCATTCCCGTCCCGCTGTGGCTGTTCACGCTCGGGTTCGCCGGCATCTCGGTGTTCTTCTTCGTCAGTCAGAGCGCCGACGGCATCGCCCACTTCGCGCACCTCATCGGCCTCGTCATCGGCCTCGTCTACGGCGAGCGGGTGAAGGGTCGCCGGAGCGTCCCCTCGCAGATGTCGCTCGGCGGTCGCGGCCCCGGTGGTCCCGGCCGCGGCCGGTTCTGAGATGCGACCGGTCCGTTCCGACCTCGCTCCGCGCCCCGGACTCTCGCGCGACGAGATGGAGTCGCTCCAGCGCCGGGTCGCCGAGGCCGCCGTCTTCGAGGACGACCTCCCGTTCGACCCGGCACGCGTCTCGCTGGACTCGCCGGAACGAGAAAACGAGACGCTCACGGACGCGACAGCACCCGGCGGTGACGCCGACTCGCCGCCGCTCGTCGCCGGCATCGACCAGTCGTTTCTGGACGACCGCGCGCTGAGCGCCGTCGTCGTCCTCCGCGGCGGCGAGGTGGTCGAGCGCGTCCACGCCGTCTCGGACCTCGATTTGCCGTACATCCCCGGCCTGCTCTCGTTCCGCGAGGGCGGCCCCATCCTCGACGCGCTCGCCGAACTCGACTGCGACCCCGACCTGCTCGTCTTCGACGGCTCCGGCCGCATCCACTTCCGACAGGCGGGCCTCGCCACCCACCTCGGCGTCGTCTGCGACGCGCCGAGCATCGGCGTCGCCAAGTCCCTCCTCTGCGGGACGCCGGACGAGGACGTGGACGGCCGGCCGGAGGGCTGGCGAACGCCGATTCGCGCCGACGACTCGGTCGACCCCGTCGGCGGCCATCCCGCCGGCCCGGAGACGACCATCGGCTACGCTTTCCAGTCGCGGCAGTACGACTCGCGGCCCATCGTGAACCCGCTGTACGTCAGCCCCGGCCACCGCCTCTCCGCGGCGACGGCGGTCGACCTCGTCTCCCAGCTCTCGGGATCCTACAAGCTCCCCGAGCCGACCCGACTGGCCGACGCGTACGCCGACGAGGCGAAGGCCCAGTACGAAGACTGAGCGCGGGTGGGGGCGTCTCGAAACCGCGCTCGGCGCGTCGCTTGTGCTGCCGCCGTCGCGACGAGTGCGACTCAATCGTGGCGAACCGCGTACACTTAACAGCGCGCGGTTCGACCTACCGACGTGCATCAAAAGACGGTCCTCATCACCGGATGCTCCACGGGAATCGGGCGCGCGACGGCGCTCGACTTCCTCGACGAGGAGTGGGAGGTCTACGCCACCGCCCGGAACCCGGCCGACATCGAGACGCTAGGGGAACGCGGCGCGAACATCGCGACGCTCGACGTGACCGACCAGGGGGACGTCGACCGCGTGGTCGACCGCATCGCCGACGAGCAGGGCCGCATCGACTGCCTCGTCAACAACGCCGGCTACGGCCAGATGGGCCCCGTCGAGGACGTGCCGACCGAGCAGGTCCACGCCCAGTTCGACGTGAACGTCTACGGCCCGCACCGACTCATCCGCGCCGTGTTGCCCCACATGCGCTCGCAGGGCGACGGCACCATCGTCAACGTCTCCAGCGTCGTCGGCCGCGTCGCCTTCCCCGGTACGGGAATCTACGCCGGCTCGAAGTTCGCACTCGAAGCGATGACCGACGCGCTCCGCACCGAGGTCGAGGAGTACGGCATCGACGCCGTCCTCGTCGAACCCGGTCCGGTCGAGACGCAGTTTTCGAACCGCGTCGACGACGAGGTCAACGGCAACAGCGAGGACGCCGACGGCCTCGACCGCTCCGGCGCGTACGAGAAACTCTACAAACTGTTCGACGACTCGCAGGCGCTCGGCAGCAGCGGTCCCGGCGCGATTCCGCCCGAGCGGGTCGCAGAAGACATCGTCAACGCCGCGAGTTCGACCAAACCGCGGGCGCGCTACCAACCCGGAACCGTCGCCCGCGTCGGCGTCCTCGCGCGCTTCCTGCCCGACGCGTGGCGCGACGCGCTCTACGGCTTCGCCCGCAAACTTCCCTGAAGCCGACCCGTCGCGGTCGGCCTGCGCCGACGGCCCGCGCTGACGACCTGCTCGACGCCGCTCGGCGTCAGTCGAGACAGGTCGCGACGACTCGAAGGGCGTCTTCGCCCTGTACCTGTTCTGCGAGCAGCGGCACCCGCTTCACGTCGCGGCCGCGAAAGAGGTTCGTCGCCGACCGGAGCGCGTCCTGCTGGACCTGCCAGCGGCGCTGACAGAAGCCGCAGTTCTCCAGGTCCGGCGACTCTATCCACTTGAGGTCCACGTTCGCCACGTCCTCGACGGACTCCATCACGCGGTTGACGACGAGCGTCTGGACGGGGATGCCGAACTCGTCGAGCCGCGAGACGAGGCGCTTGGACTCCACGACGCTCATCTCCTCGGGAATCATGACGACGCGGAAGTCGGTCCGCGTCGGGTCCCGGAGGACCGCGCGCAGGCGCTCGATGCGCTCGCGGAGGTCGTCGAGGTCCGCCATCCCGGCCTGCGGGTCGTCGGGGCCGCCGCCGAACATCCCCTTGAGGTTGTCCATCATGCCGGAAAAGCGCTGGCGCATGCGGGCGATGCGGCCGAGCATGGAGTCCATCAGTTCGGGGAGTTCGAGCAGGCGGAGCGTGTGGCCCGTGGGGGCGGTGTCGATGACGACGCGGTCGAACCGCGGGTCGTCCATGTATTCGAGGAGCTGCTGCATCGCCGCGGCCTCGTCCGCGCCGGGCATCGGCCCACCCATCCCCATCGGCCCGTCGCCGCCGAGGAGGTCCTCGAAGCCGCCCATGCCACCGCCCATCCCGCCGAACGGGGAGTCGGCGTCGTCGCCTGCGAAGGGGTTGTCGTCGTCGTACTCGCCGCTCTCGAAGTCGGTCTCGTCGTCGTACTCCTCGCCCGCGCCGTCGCCGCCCGCGAACGGACCGTCCATGACCGCGTCGGGGTCGATTTCGGCCGCGTAGAGGGGTATCTCCTCGCGGATGCGACTCGGCTTGTCGGGGACCGGCACGCCGAGCGTGTCGGAAAGAGAGTGTGCGGGGTCCGTGGAGACGACGAGCGTCGCGGTGCCGTCGGCCGCGCTGGCGAGCGCCGTCGCCGCGGCCATCGTGGTCTTCCCGACGCCGCCCTTGCCGCCGTAGAGGACGTAATCGGGCGCGTCGATTCCCTCGGGGAGGTCCTCGGTGTCGGTCGACGTGACCTCGTCGGGGTCGGTGACTTCCACCTCGATTTCGGCCGGCCCGTCGTCGCCGGCGTCGTCGTCTTCGTCGGCGTCGGGTCGCTCCGTCGGCTCAACGTCGATGTCCATGTCGGACCCGACACCGCGGGGCTTTGTGTACTTCTCGGTCTCGGAACCGCCGGAGGACTTTTGCCCGGTCGCGCCGGGGTCCGCCCGCGTCCTCTCTGCTCGCGGTCTGTCCGCCCGCGTGTCGCCCCCAGTCCGCTTTTGTCCCGACCGCCCGTGGTCGGTCGTATGCGCGAGTTCGCATCCGACCCGCCCGAGGAGGTCCGCGTCGGCGACGCCCTCCGCGAGGCGGGCCACACCGTCGCCGTCGCGGAGTCCTGCACCGGCGGTCTCATCGGGTCGCTCCTGACCGACGTGCCCGGCTCCAGCGACTACTTCGACCGCTCGCTCGTCACCTACTCCTACGACGCCAAGCGCCACGAACTGGCGGTCTCGCGGGAGTCGCTCGACGAACACGGGGCCGTCTCCGAACCGGTCGCCCGCGAGATGGCCGCCGGCGTCCGCGACGTGGCCGACGCGACGTGGGGGCTGGCGACGACGGGCATCGCCGGGCCGGAGGGCGGCCTGCCCGGCAAGCCGGTCGGCACCGTCTTCGTCGGCGTCGCCTTCGCCGCGCCGTGGGGGTCCGGCGACTCCTACGCCCGCGTCGAGCGCTTCGGGTACGACGGGTCGCGGACGCAGGTCAAAGAACAGATTGCACGCGGGGCGCTCGCACTCCTCCGCGAGGAAATCGAGTCCGTCACGACCGACTGAGCCGGCCGCACGGCCGCCGTCGGTCGGTTCCGTGGGAAAGCTTTGTATCCCGCCAGACCAGTCTGCATCCATGAACAAGAAGGGACACGTGCTCAACGCCATCCTGTTGGCGCTCGGGCTCGGTGTCATCCTCACCGTGGACCCGCGGTCGTTCGAACCGACGATGGATTCGGCGTTCCTCCTCGCCCAGAAAATCGGCCAACTGTCGCTGCCCGTCGTCCTCGGGGCGCTGTTCCCCGACGTTGACACCGCCTTCGGCAAGCACCGCAAGACGCTCCACAACCTCCCGGTGTTGGCGATATTCCTCGCGTTCCCGCTCGTCTTCGGCAACCTCCACTTCGTCTGGATCGGCGTCGCCACCCACTACGTCCTCGACATGGTCGGCTCGAAGCGCGGCATCGCGCTGTTCTACCCGCTGTCGCCGCAGGAGTACGACCTGCCGACCGGCGTGGCGACGAGTTCGAAACACGCCGACGCGGTGACCGTCGTCGTCACGGCCGCCGAACTCGGCGTCCTCGCGGGCGTCCACTACTACCTCTTTTCGCTCGACGTGTCCCTCGCGGACGCCGCGGCGACGTTCACCGCGGTGGTCTGAGAGCGGGGCGGCCGCGACGCTGGCGCGTTCGGGCGCGCTCGGAAAGCTATTTTGCGAATCAGTAGACGCTCACGTCGTCGAACCGGCCGTCGTAGGCGATGTGGCTCGGGTGCGTCGGCTCCATCCCCGAGAGTAGGAGCCGGTCGATTTTCCCCCACGAGTTCTCGTAGCCGAGATGGGCGAACTCGACCGCGCCGCGGAACCCGTGGGAGACACCCGTTCGGCGGACGACCCGGCGTTCCGCCCCCTCGCGGAGCGCGGCGACGAGGTCGGCCTCTGAGTCGATGTCGCGGTCGAACTCGGTCCACGCCTCGCCGACGGTGCCGCGGAGGTGCGCGTAGGACGACGCGAACCCCGGAAGCCCCGTCTCGCGGGCGATGTCGCGCCCGCGGCGGTTGTCCCGCGGCAGGGCCTTCGTGTTGTACGTCTCGACGGCGTCGATGTCGTCGCGGCGGGCGGCCACGTCCTCGGCGGTGAGGCTCACCGTCAGGAACGCGGGGTGCGGGACGAGCGTCGCCGCGTCCTGCCGGTCGAACTCCGCGAAGGCCCCGTCGAGGGTGATGAAGTCGGGAACGGGATCGGAGAGACCGACCGCGAGGACGTGTTTCCGGTCGCGCCACGACCCAGTGAACACCTCGCGGGCGGGGACGACGAGCAGGTCGTCGTCGGAGAATCGCTCCGCGCGGGCGCGGATGTCGGGCAGGCGGACGAAGTGCGGCGCGTAGACGAGCACGTCGATGTCGCGGGCCTTCGCGCGCGAGACGACCCGCTCGTCGAGAATCTTCACGTGCATATCGACCCGCGTCGTCGTGGTCGCGCTCACAGGGTACGGTCGGGTCAGCCACCAGTTAGTGGTTGCTATTTGTCGAACACCGGGCGGCCGAAGAAACGGTTTTGTCGCTCACGTCCGTCGGGGAGAACATGTCCCGGTGGAAGTGCGGAATCGAAGGGTGTGACGGTCGGTTCGAAGACGTGGAGAGCGCGGTCATCCACCAGACGGTGGAACACGAGCGCCACGAGTGCAAAGTGTGCGGGACGATCGTCCCCGAGGGCTACTTCGCGATTCGGCACGCCTTCGACGAGCACACCCGCGCGGAGTTCGTCCGCGCGTACGACGCCGACTCCTCCGCGGTCCGCATCCGCGAGGACGTGAAGGACGCCGTCGAGGCCGACGCGGACCTCAACAGCGTCGTCGAGACGCTCCGCGAGCAGGGCGCGCTGTAGGACGCGCAGGGGGAGTCAGGTCGGTCGCGGTGGGACGCGACGCGGTCGCTCGGGGGCAACGGACGGCGCTCGTCGGGGACTGTCGGGGGACATGGGAGTCGCCGGGGAGACGAGAGCCGCGGGGGGACGCGCCGCTCGGCGCTCGGGCGAGTCGAAACTGAGAGAGAAGAGAGCCCTCGTCGGGGCGGACGCTTACCGCTCTTCGGAGTCGAGGACGCGAATCTGGTCGCCGCGGACGGTGACCGGAATCGGGACCGTCGCCTCGTACAGTTCGACGGTGACCTGGTCTTTCGTCTCGTCGATGCGCTGGACGCGCGCCTTCTCGCCTTTGAACGGACCGGCGATGAGTTCGACGATGTCGCCCTCCGCGATGCCCTCCACGTCCGGCGTCGGCGAGAGGAAGTGCTCGACTTCGGCCATGCTGGAGGTGCCGACCGCGCCGCCGCTCTCGACGAGGCCGCGGGCGTGCGGAATCTCTTCGAGGACGCGCGTGACGATGCCGTCGTCGTCGGCTTCGACCATCACGTAACTCGTGAGCGAGTCGGGCGCGAGGACGGCGTGAATCTCGGCGAAGTCCTTCGTCGCGATCATGTCTGCAACCGTTCGCTCCTGGCGAGCGGTGGTCTTTACGGCGAAGATGGGCATCTCAGACCCCTCCGGGGAGGAAGCTCATGACCGCGAAGATGGTAAAGCCGAGCAGTCCGACGAGGAAGATACCCGCACCGGCGATTTTGGAGATCTGGGAGAACTCCTGCCAGGACGGGGTGCTCGCGAGTTTCAACACGCGAACGTAGCTGTTCAGATCGTACTTAACGTCCATGTTGCTGGGGTCTAAGTCGTCGGGCTTTTTCTATCTATTGATGCACCGACGAGCCGAGCGCGCCGGGCAGGCGCGTGCTGCCGGGCGAGAACGACCGATTCGGGGCGGCACAGCCGCTCTGCGACGGTCGAGCGGGCGCGGACCAGAGGGGTCGGAACCGCGGGGAAGTAAACGAGTCCGCGCGGCAGACGACGGCGATGGCGACGACTACTCGACGTAGTCGATGTCTTCGAGGCGACCTTCGGCCTGCGCCTGCACCTCGCCGTTGCGGCCGTAGATCTGGGGCGATTCGACGCCGGTGACGACGATCATCGTCCGCATCATGCCTTCGAGTTCGTCGTCGACGGAGGTCCCCCAGATGATGCGCGCGTCGGGGTCGATGCGGTCGTAAATCTCCTCGACGACGCCCTCGGCTTCCTCGATGCTCATGTCGGAGCCGCCGGTGACGTTGACGAGCGCGGAGTTCGCGCCGGAGATGTCCACGTCGAGAAGCGGCGAGCGGAGGGCGGACTTGACGGACTCTTGGGCCTTGGACTCGGAGTCGGACTCGCCGAGACCGATCATGGCGACGCCGCCGCGCTCCATGACCGTCTTCACGTCGGCGAAGTCGAGATTGACGAGACCGGGCTTGGTGATGAGTTCGGTGATGCCCTTGACAGAGCGCATCAGCACCTCGTCGGAGACCTTGAACGCCTGGCGGACCGGGAGCTTCCCCACGGCGTCGAGCAGGCGGTCGTTCGGGACGACGATGACCGTGTCAGAAACGTCGCGGAGACGTTCGAGACCGGCTTCGGCGTTCGTTCGTCGCACCTCGCCTTCGGCCGTAAACGGCGTCGTGACGATGGCGATGGTGAGCGCGCCCGACTCGCGGGCCGCCTTGGCGACGACGGGGGCCGAGCCGGTGCCCGTGCCGCCGCCGAGACCGGCGGTGACGAACACCATGTCGGAGCCCTCGATGGCGTCGTAAATCTCTTCTTGGGATTCGAGGGCGGCCTCCTCGCCGACCTGCGGGAGCGACCCCGCCCCGCGGCCCTGGGTCTTCTGCTCGCCCATGAGAATCTTCGTGTCGGCCCCGATTTCCACGAGGTGTTGCACGTCGGTGTTGGCGGCGACGAGCTTCGCCCCCTTGATTCCCTCCTCGTGCATCCGGTTGACGGTGTTCCCACCGGCACCGCCGCACCCGACCACCGTGATGTTGGTCTGGAGGTCTTTGAGAACCGCTTTCAGTTCGTCGTCAGTCATCGTCCCGGACCGGTTGATGTTGGTCGAGCCGTCGACCTGAGCCGACTCATCCCCCATGTCCTCGGCCTCGGCCTCGTCAATTGCGTCGCCGACGATAGAGTCCATATTTATGGAGACGGTTTACGGAGGACGACTAATTATCTTTCCCCCTTCCGTCAGACATCTGTCCGACGAGCCGCCGATTCGTGCCGAAACGTGACATGTGAGCCCGCGGCACAGGACGGCTCACGGGCCGAAATCAGTCGGCCGCGCCCCGTCGGGGGTCACACCGTGAACTCGACGAGTCGCTCTTTCGATACGTCGTCGGGCGCGACAGTCTCGCCGTCAATCTCGACCGATTGCCCGGCCGAAAGCTTGCCGAACGCCGGTCCTTCCGGGACGCCGAACTCGCGTGCCGCGGCGGGGTCGAAGGCGCGTGTCGTCGCCGTGACCGCCCCGTCATCGCGGACGACGCTGTCGTATTTCTCGCGGAGCACGTCGCAGAGCCGTGACACGAGTTCGTCGTAGCCATCGCCCGCGACGGCGGCGCGCCCCACCGCGCGCGTCCCGCCCTCGGTCGTGTGGAAGGCGACGGTCGTCTCGCGGACCGCATCGAGCGCGGCGTCGAGGTCGATGCCCTGCGCCTCGCCGAGCAGGCCGTCGGGGAGCGAGACGACCGCGTAGTCGTCGGCGTCGATTCGCGCGCCGAAGCGGAGGCCCTCGTCGACCGCGGTGATGTCGGCTTCGAGGGCGGTGACGCGGTCGAGAGGGACGCCGGTGGTCTCGCGGACCCACGTCTCGGAGACGACCCGGAACCCCTCGGCTTCGAGGGCGGCCGCGAGGTCGTCACGGTCGCCGTCGACCAGCGCGAGGTCGGCCGCCGAGGCCTCGAAGGCCCGGCGGAGCACGTCGCGGTTGTTCTCGGGCGCGCCCATCGCCTTGAGTTGCCAGTCGGCGGCGATATGGCCGACGCGCCAGTCGGTCTCGCGGAGGACGCGCTCGAACCGCGGGGCGTAGTGGCCGCCGCCGAAGCCGACGAGCTGGCGGTCCGCGTCGGGCGCGACGCCCTCGATGTCGAGGACGGCCGCCGCGACCGCGCGGGCCCCCTCGGGGTCTTCCCACTGTGCTTCGTCGCTTCCGAGTTCGACAAACATCGAGGGGACCGTCGGCTCGGTCGGGCCGTGGTGGGTCGCCTCGATGCCGACTTCGTAGTCGTCGGGCGCGCGCTCGCGAAGCGCCTCGACGACGGCGCGCTGGGCGTTGGGACACGCGCGGGCGAACCGCGCCGGCTCGCCGCCGTAGTCGGCGGGACCGAAGTTCCCGGTGAAGTGCGCGGTCAGGAGCGCGCCGGTCTCGCCGGCGTGTCGGGAGACGACGACGAGGAAGTCGAGGTCGGCGTCGAACGCCTCGGCGGGGTCGTCGAGGTCGATGTGCAGGTCGTCGAACTCGCGGAGTTCGAAGCCGTCGCGGGAGAAGACGGTGCCGCCGCCGTCGGCGTCGGGTCGGTCCCCGTCGGTCCGTTCGTCCCAGTCGGCGAGTTCGAGCAGGTGCTCGCCGATGTGAACCGATGCGCTGTCGGCGCGGCTGACGACGATTCCAATCACGATACGAGGGTCGCCGAGGTCGGCGAAAAGGGCGTCGGAAGCGGCGAGGGGGGCCGGTCAGTCTTCGACCGCGGCCGGGACCTCGTTCGCGCTGTAGTCGCCGCGAACGCGCCGGACGGAGAGCTTGGCGACCGTCGCGAGTTGCTTGCGTCGCCGGACGAAAAGCGCCGTCCCGACGACCAGATAGACGACCGAGAAGCCGATGAGCGAGGTCGGACCGTCGAAGGTGACCGCGCCGAGCCCCGGAATCGGGAGCGTGAGCGCCAGGCCGGTGACGGAGTAGACGAACTGCGCCAAGAAGAGCCCGAGCAAGGCGACCGCCTCGCGGAGGCTGATGGAGAACGTGATGAGGATGGCGATGGCGAAGTAGCTCTGGGCGGCCGTCAGCCAGAGTTCGCCCATCTGGTGGGTGTCGAGCGGGAGCGGACCGTAGTAGCCGAGCGACAGGCTGTAGACGAGCACGAGCGTCCCGATGAGGAGCGTCCACTGGTTGAGCTTCGAGGAGATGAGCGCGTTGAAGCCGGCGGTCGACCGCGCCTTGTTGACGAGGTAGGCCACGACGATGAGTTCGGGGCTCTCGCTCGCCAGCGGCGCGACCCACTGAATCATCAGGAACGACGGGATGCCGACCGACTTCCCGAGGGCTTCGAGGCCGTGGGCGAACGGCTCGACGGCGACGAGGATGACGATACCCGAGAAGACGAACAGCGCGAGCGTCGTGGCGATGCGCCTGCGTTTCGGATACGACTGGAGGTAGGCGGGCACGCCGATTTGCTCTTCGTCCTCGTGCGGCGAGTTCATCGCCACGAAGATGTACGCGACGTAGAGGCCGACGAGGACGAACATATCGACCGCGCCGATGCCCGCACCGAGCGGGACGAAGAAGGCGAACACGGTCGCAGCGAAGAGGAACAGAATCTCCGTCGCGATGCCGTGGTCGAGTCGGACCACGTCCGCGAGGAAGCCGGGGCGGGACTCGACCGCCTCGTCGCCGGTGTCGCGGGCGCGGTAGACGGTGAAGAGGGCGATTGCGGACCAGCCGATGCCGATGAGGATGCGGTTCGCGCCGGTCATGTTGGCGACGGCGAGGCTCGCGGCCTCGGCCGACTCGGGAGAGCCGGGGTTGATGCCGGCCTCCCACGCGTAGAGGGCGTCCACCGCGTACTCCGGGGCGACCGCGAGCACCGCGAGGATGGCGAGCGCGAACGCCCGCGGCACGTCGGCCTCGGCGGTCTCCGCGCCCCACGCGAGGAGGAACGAGGCCCCGATAACGGCGATACCGCAGAGGGCGACGGTGACGCCGGTCGTGAGGTCAACGCCGAACACCGTGTGGAGGCCCAGCCACGGGACCGTCAGGAGCGCGGCCCCGAACACCGCGGTCAGCGGATGACTGAGTCGTTGTCCGACCATCGTGGCTACAAGAGCGGAGCCGAAGCGGTTGCTCTTGTGTTTCACAATCTCCCGAAACGGGAGCGAGGTGCGGACGAGTCGCCCGGCGGGGCGTTAGGGAAGGATGAGCCAGAAGAACACGAGATAGCCGACGACGAGGATGCCGCCGTCGAGACGGGACACGTTGCGGTTGCGGAGCATCAGCGCGATGACACCGAATGTGAACACGAGGAGCGCCGGGAAGTCCAAGGAGATGGTGCTCGCGGGGACGTTCACGGGGACCATGATGGCGAGGATGCCGAGGACGGCGACGACGTTGTAGATGTTGGAGCCGACGACGTTGCCGATGCTGAACTCCGACTCGCCGCGGACCGCGCTGATGACGGACGCCGCGAGTTCCGGCAGGGAAGTACCGAACGCGAGGACGGTCAACCCGATGAATCGAGTGCTGAAGCCGTACGCCTCCAGCAGGCCCTTTCCGCCCTGAATGAGCCAGTTCGAGCCGATGAACAGGAGGAGCAGGCCGAGACCGAGGTAGAGCACGTCCTTGAACTGCGCCGACACCTCGTCTTCGTCCTCGATGTCGAGTTCGTCCGCGCCGAGGGCGTCTGCCGTCGCCGACCGGGCGCGGTAGAGCAGGTAACCCGTGAACGCGACGAGGATGAGCAGGAGGACGCCGCCGTCGATGGCGCTGAGGTTCCCGTCCATCCCGAGGGCGACGAGCGCGACCGCCGCGGCAATCATGAACGGAACGTGTCGGCGGAGCGTCGTGGTCGAGACGCCCATCGGCTGGATGAGCGCCGAGATGCCGAGGACGAGGCCGATGTTGGCGATGTTCGAGCCGACGATGGCACCGAGGCCGAGGTCGGCGCTGTAGCCAAGCCCGCTCAGGACCGCGACGAAGAGTTCGGGGGTGGTCGTCGCGAACGCGACGATGGTCACACCGACGATGGCCGCCCGGAGACCGAGGCCGATGGCGAGTCGAGACGCGCCCTCGACGAGCGCCTCGGCCCCGAGATAGAGCGCGACGATACCCGCCACGAGGAGCGCGGTATCGAAGGAGAGCAGGGTTGCGAGTGCCGACATACGCGGGAGTAGACCAACGGGGGACTAAAAGCGCGCCGGTACACCACGAGTCAGCGACAATCTATCATGGGAGAGCGAAGTGGGTCGAAACCCGCACCGCGCGGCCGTCGAGTCCCGGCGGAATCCGACGCGGGCGGGCGAGTTATATCGCCGGCAGGACACCTCCCGCCCATGCAAGTCTACGGTCTCGTCGGCAACCCGGTCGGCCACTCGCTGTCGCCGCCGATGCACGAGGCGGCCTACGAGGAAACCGGTCTCGACGCCAGATACGTCACGTTCGAACCCGCACGCGACGACATCGCAGCGGCCGTCGACGGCGCGGACGCCCTCGGCGTCTCGGGGCTGAACGTCACCATCCCGTTCAAACAGGACGTGCTCGAACTGGTCGACCCCGACCCGCTCGCAGAGCGCATCGGCGCGGTCAACACGGTCGATTTCGGCGGGGAGACGCCGACGGGCTACAACACCGACGCGGCGGGCGTCACCCGGTCGTTCGAACGCCACGGCGTCGAACTCGACGGGAAAGACGCCGTGGTCGTCGGTGCCGGCGGGGCGGGGCGGGCCGCCGCGTTCGCCCTCGCCGACGCCGGCGCGTCGGTCCACGTCGCCAACCGGACCGCCGAGACCGCGGTCGAACTCGCCGAGGCCGTCCCCGGCGCGACCGGCGGCGGACTGGACACGCTCGACCGGATTCGAGAGGCGGACGTCCTCCTCAACGCGACTAGCGTCGGGATGGAATCGCCCGACGAGACGCCCGTTTCGGCGGAGTACCTCCACGGCGACCTCGCGGTGCTCGATGCGGTCTACACGCCGCTGGAGACCCGACTCCTCCGCGAGGCGGCCGCGGCCGGCGCGGTCACCATCGACGGCGCGTGGATGCTCCTCCTGCAGGGCGTCGAAGCCTTCGAACTGTGGACCGGCCGCGACGCGCCCGTCGAGGCGATGAACGCCGCGCTCCGGAGTCACCTCGAAAGCGACTGAGGCCGCTGGTTTTTAAATAACGGGATTGCATAGGAGAAGGTAACATGGGCTTGCTTGACACTATTTCGTCGCTCTGGAAATCCCTCGTTGGTGGCGACTCGTCGTCCTCCTCGAAGGAGGGACGTGACGACACGGCGACCGTTACGGTCGAACGCGACACCAGAACCGAGCGCGAGGAACCGGACACCGAGACCGAGGCCGCGGTGAAGGAGCCGGTCGAGGAGACGGAATCGGCGGACGAGACGGCGGACGAAGAGACCGACGACGCGGTCGAAGACGAAGCCGACGCGGAGTCCCAAGCGGACGACGACGACACCCGCGACGACGCCGAGGTGGCGGCCGACGCCATCGAGGAAGCCGAACCCGAGGACGAAGAAGCCGAACCGGAGCCTGAGTCCGAGCCCGAGGCCGAAGACGAATCCGGCGAACCCGAGGCCGAGGACGAACCGGAGGTCGACGACGAACCCGAACTCGAAGACGAGGACGAAGACGAGTCTGAACCCGACGAATCCGACGCCGAAGAAGCGGACGAAGAAGACGCCGAGGAACCGGACGAGGAATCCGACGAAGCCGACGAGGAACCGGAAGATGAAGACGAAACGGCCGACGAGTCGACCGCCGACCCCGACGCGCCGACCGTCGATACGATTCGCGGCATCGGTCCGGCGTACGCCGAGCGCCTCTCCGAAATCGGTATCGAGACCATCGCGGACCTCGCGGCGGCCGACGCCGACGAGGTCGGCGACGAAATCGACGTGTCGCCGAAGCGCGTCCAGCGCTGGATCGACCGCGCCGGCGACGCGTAACCGACGCGCGCCTCGGGCGACCGACGCGGCTTTTCTCCCGACTGACGACCGCTTTCGACACCTCGTAGATACGTCGCGAAACCGTTTACACGGCGGACGGACTGGTGTGGGTAATGACCGCATTGACCGTCGTCACCGACCGCGACGACTTTCGCGCGACCGCCGCGGTCGCGTCTGCCGGCGCGCGCGTCCCCGTCGAGGTCCGCGTCGCCGTCTCGGACCCCTTCGACGCCTACCGACGCGCCCGTTGGGGCTCCGGCGGCTTCTTCTACGAGACGACCGGCGGGCAACCCGGCTGGGGTGCCTTCGGCGTCGACCCCGCGGAGCGCCTGACCGCTGACGACCCGACCGACGACGACTGGGGCGAACCCGGCGTCGACCCCGCGCCGAGCCTCGCCGCGCTCGAATCCCTCGTCGACTCGGAGACGCTCGTCCGCGGCGACTGCGACGTGCCGTACCCCTGCGGCCTGTTCGGCTGGCTCTCGTACGACGCGGCCCGCGAACTCGAATCGCTCCCCGAGCAGACGACCGACGACCGGGGGCTCCCACACCTGCAACTCGGCCTGTACGACCTCGTGGCGTCGTGGGAGGAACCCCGACCCGACGACGGCGAGACGACGCTCCGCGTCACCTGCTGTCCCGCCGTCGAGGCCGACGCGGACCTCGACGCCGTCTACGACGAGGCGCGAGGACGAGCGAGCGACCTCGCCGTCGAAGCGGTCGAGGGCGACCCCGCGCCGGTCTCCGCGCCCGTCGAGGCCGACGAGGCGACGTTCGAGAGCGCCTGCGGCCGGGAGGCGTTCGCCGACCGCGTCCGCGCCGCGAAGAGGTACGTCCGCGACGGCGACACGTTTCAGGCGAACCTCTCGCAGCGACTCGTCGCGCCCGCCGCGGTCCACCCGGTGGACGCCTACGCGGCGCTCCGTGAGGTCAACCCCGCGCCGTACTCGGGTCTTCTCGAACTCCCCGGCGTCGACCTCGTGAGCGCCAGCCCCGAACTCCTCTTGCGCGTCGAGGGCGACCGCCTCGTCACCGAACCCATCGCCGGCACCCGCCCGCGGGGAGCGACGCCCGAGGAGGACGACGCGCTGGAGGCCGACCTGACGACCGACGAGAAAGAGCGCGCCGAGCACGCGATGCTCGTCGACCTCGAACGCAACGACCTCGGAAAGGTCTCCGAGTACGGGTCGGTCGAGGTGACGGAGTACCGCCGGGTAGACCGCTACTCGGAGGTGATGCACCTCGTCTCGCTGGTCGAGGGGACCCGGCGCGAGGGGACCAGCCTCGCCGACGCCATCGCCGCGGTGTTCCCCGGCGGGACCATCACGGGCGCGCCGAAGCCCCGGACGATGGAGATAATCGACGAACTCGAAGCCACCCGGCGCGGCCCCTACACCGGGAGCATGTTCGCCGTCGGCTTCGACGACCGCGCGGTGCTGAACATCATCATCCGGACGCTCGTCCGCTTCGGAGACGAGTACCACCTCCGCGTCGGCGCGGGCATCGTCCACGATTCGGACCCCCAACGCGAGTACGACGAGA
This sequence comes from Haloferax marisrubri, assembly GCF_001469875.2. GTDB lineage: Archaea > Halobacteriota > Halobacteria > Halobacteriales > Haloferacaceae > Haloferax > Haloferax marisrubri. The sequence goes on from NZ_LOPW02000022.1 coordinate 34,525, forward strand.
CGCTGGCGAAGGCGCGGGCGCTCATCACCGCCATCGACGAGGCGCTCGGCGAGCGCGCGAACATGACCGTGGGGGCGGAGCGATGACGCGTATCCTCGTCATCGACAACTACGACTCGTTCGCCTACAACCTCGTGCAGTACGTCGGCGAGGCGGTCACCGAGGCGCGGGGTGGAGACGAGAGCGCGGACGGGAGCAGTTCAGACGCTTCGGACGACGTGCTCGTCTACCGCAACGACGCGCTCTCGGCCGACGACATCCGCGACATCGACCCGGACGGCATCGTCGTCTCGCCCGGCCCCGGAACCCCCGCGGACGCCGGCGTCTCCGTCTCGGTCTTCCGCGACCTCGACTACCCGACGCTCGGCGTCTGCCTCGGCCACCAGTCGCTCTGTGCCGCCCTCGGGAGCCCCGTCGGCCACGCGCCCCACGTCGTCCACGGGAAACCGTCGCTCGTCGAACACGACGGCGCGGGGGTCTTTTCCGGGCTTCCAGACAGAATCGAAGTCGGCCGTTACCACTCGCTCGCGGTCGAACACGAGGACATTCCCCCCGAGTTGACGGTGACGGCTTACACGGTCACAGAGGGGTCCGAAACCGGCGGTTCCGATACTGACGAGGGAGACGAGCCCTCGGTCGTGATGGGCGTTCGCCACCGCGAGAAGCCCCACGTCGGCGTGCAGTTCCACCCCGAGAGCATCCTCACCGACTCGGGGAAGGACATCGTCCGCAACTTCGTCGCGCTCGCCGCGGGCGACGGCCCGGCGGCCGACGCGTGGGAGGGCGAGCGATGAGCGACGGCGGCGACAGCGGCGACGGCGACGACGAGAGTCGGTCGCTTCGCTACCACGTCGACGGCGAACTCGCCCCCGCCGAGTCGGCGTCGATTCCGGTCACCGACCGCGGCTTCCTCTACGGCGACGCGGCCTTCGAAACCCTCCGCGCCTACGGCGGTGAGGTGTTCCACTGGGACGCCCACGCCGACCGACTGGCCGAGACGTGCGACGCGCTCGGGATGGACCACGGCCTGTCAGACGACGACCTCCGCGCGCGAATCGACGAGACGCTGGCGGCGAACGACCTCGACGAGGCGTACGTCAGGCTCTCGGTCACCCGCGGCAGTCAGGGCGGCCGCCTCACGCCGGCCGAGGCGGTCGACCCCCGCGTCGTCGTCATCGTGGAACCGCTCTCTCGCGGCGGCCGCGGCTCCGACCCCGTGTGGGACGGCCCCGCGACGGTCCAGACGGTCAAGACCCGGCGCATCCCCGACCGGTCGCTTCCCGCGCGGGCGAAGACGCACAACTACCTCAACGGCATCCTCGCCCGCGTCGAACTCCGCGTCACCGGCGCGGACGAGGCGCTCATGCTCGACGCCGACGGCTACGTCACCGAGGGCGCGACGAGCAACCTCTTTTTCGTCGAGGACGACGCGCTCTGCACGCCGAGTCTCGACGGTCCCGTTCTCCCGGGCATCACCCGCCGCGTCGTCCTCGACCTCGCTCGACAGGAGGGCATCCCGATTCGGGAACGACGCTTCACGCCGGACGACGTGCGCGGCGCGAACGAGGCGTTCCTCACGAACTCGACGTGGGAACTCCGGCCGGTCGAGACGGTCGACGGCATCCAAGTGGGCGATGGGCCAGTAACGAAACTGCTCTCGCGACTCTACGACGACTACGTGGAGCGACGCCACTACGGCGACGACAACGGAGACAGCGACGATGGCGGCGACGACGACGGCGAGAACTGAGTCGCCGCGCTGCGCCCGCCGTCAGAACTCGACGTTCGAACTCGAACTCCGGTCGGCGGGGTCGGTCTCGATTTCGCCCTGCCCGACGTAGTCGAACTCGTCGTCCGAGAGGAAGACGTGGTCGCCGTCGACCGTGATATCGAGGTCGTCGAGCACCGCGCCCTCGCAGGGACCGTAGTTGCAGTAGCCCGTGTCGGCCTCGAAGTACGCGCCGTGGTTCTGGCAGATGACCTCGCCGTTGCGCATCGGCGCGCCCGACCCCTTGTCGAGTTTGATGTGCGTCAAGTGCATGCAGTAGTTCAGCCAGCCTTGGATGCCGTCGTCGGTGCGCACGAGGATGGCCTCGCGCTCCTCGGCGTCGGCGTCGTCGGCCGCGCGGACCCGAAAGAGAAAGGTCGTGTCGTCGGGCACGTCGCCCACCGCGCAGATTCGTTCGAGGTCGCTCATTGTGCTCTCGTTGGGTCGGGGTCGAAAATCTCCTTCGAAAGCGGTCAGTACAGTCCCGTGTCTAAACCGCGCGACGAGTCACCACCGACCCACAGCAACCACCCAGCATGCAGGAGAACAGTCACGGCGGCCACACACAGCGGCGCAGCAATGAACAGGGCGATTGCCACGGCTGCCCCCGGTGGCAGCGGCGCATCCGACGAGCGGTCTACGAGAACGAGCGGAACGACTGGTGCCGCGAGTGCGGAGAGCGTTGCGACCGTCCGAAAGACGCCGTTGACGAGACTCTCTCGGTCGTCCAGCGCGTCGATTTTTCGACGCCGAAGCAGATGCCACCCGTCGCCGAGAGCGTGCGCGACGAGAAAAACCCAGAGCGCAATGAGCGAGAACAGGGCAGGCCCCCACAGCCACCCGGCTCCGGAAGGTGCGGAGAGCCCCGTCTCCGAGAACAGAACAAACGGAACCACCCCTATGGCGAGAAACACGACGGCGAGGACGACCTCGATGGCGAAAATCCGAGGGAATGGGGTAAGACGTGTCAGAGAGGGCATGGGTGGTGCAAAGCGGCAGGGTCGATACAGGTGGTACTGGAGACAACTGAATAAATTTTGTCGGCGAAGTATAACGTTCGAGACGCGCTGCTTGGAGTGTCGTTTTCAGGAGAATAGCGGGAGGTAGATTTGAACGACGCGACTCTCGCTTCGCTCGAGTCTCTAGTTCAAACTACCTGTTGCGATTACCACGGAAAACGGGCCGCCGCAGCGCGATAAACCGCGCTGCTTGGGGTGTAGTTTTCAGGAGAATAGCGGGAGGTAGAGTTGAACCCCGGTCGCTGACGCTCCCCGGTTCAAATCTACTGCGCTATGAGGCTGACCTCGTGGGTCGCGCCGAGCCGAGACTCGGCGCTCAGGAGTTGAGGTCAGCAAAACCATAGCGGGAGGTAGATTTGAACTACCGATCTCCGGGTTATGAGCCCGGCGGAATCTCCTGGCTATCCCATCCCGCTGAATCAACAAACGAGTCTGCTATTGTTAAGACTTCTGTTTCGACCGCTGTGTGTCAATTTTCACCGTGAGTCGCGCTGACTCGAACGGGCCGCGATGCGCCACGTGAACAGGCTCTCGGCGACGTAGTTCAGGAGCATCGACGCGCCGATAGCGAGGGGGAGTGGGATGAGTTCCCAGAGGTCGATACCGGCGACCGGAATCGACAGCGGCACCTCGCCGAGCGCCCGGACGACGAGCACCTGCACGAGCAGGCCGCCGCTCCGCACGAGGTTCGACTTCACGAAGCGCCGCACCTTCGCGGTGAGGAGGTCCGAGCCCGCGCCCGCGAACGTCCAGCGGTCGTTGATGACGAACATGATGATGATTGCGAGCTCCGCGCCGGCGAGCTTCGCGAGTTCGTTGGCGACGCCGAAAAAGACGATGAGGAGACTGCTCAGAGAGAGGTCGAACACCGCGCCGACCGCGCCCACGGAGGCGAACTTGCCGAAGCGGGTGCCGGAGACGAGCGCCGAGAGCCGGTCAGTCATCCGTGACCTCCGCCGAGAACTGCTCGACGAGGGTCCGCTCGTCGTTCCGAGCGTCGATGAGTTCGTGGAGGCGGTCCTCGCGAATCGTCCGGGCGCGGTGGCGCGACCGGAGCAGCCCGCGGGCCATCTTGAGCGTCGTATCGACCGGCGAGACCGTCGAGTTGGGCTGGTCCTCCCAGACGACCGGCACCTCGGCCACGCGGTGGCCGAACGCGCCCGAGACGGCGATGAGTTCGATGTCCCACGCGAACCCCGGCTCGTACAGGTGGGTCCGAACGTCGTTCCACGCCGCGGCGGTGATGGCCTTCGCGCCGCACTGGTAGTCGTACAGCGGGACTTCGGTCAGGTGGCGAGCCAGCCACGCGAAGCCGTCGCCGAGGTAGCGCCGGGCGACCGTCTGGTGGGAGGCGACGGTCGCGTTCGGGTGGCGGCGCGACCCCACGGCGAGGTCGGAGCCGTCGCGGACGGCGGCGACGACGTCGGCCATCGACGCGGCCGGGGTGCTCCCGTCGGCGTCGGCGAACGCGAGGATGTCCGTGCGGAGCGACTCGAACCCGGCGGTGATGGCCGCGCCCTTGCCGCGGCGGGCGTCGACCGGGTTCACGTGGGCGACGGCGGGGAGGGCGTCGAGGGCGTCGAGCGTCTCGGGTCGCGGCGCGTCGAGTTCGACGCGGACCACCTCGGGGTCCAGCGCCTCGACGAGGGCGTGGACGTAGGGGACCAGACGCTCTGGGTCGGGTCGATAGGCGGGGACCACCATCCCGACAGACTGCGACATGCACGACCATTCACTCAATGGGGTAAAAAGCGAACCGCTCTGGGCGCACCGGCCATCACAAAACGTATTGCACCCGCGGCGCAGTCATCGGACAGATGGAGTACGCCCTCGTGGTCCGGTGGTTGCTGCTGTTCGCGGCCCTCTGGGCGGTCGCCCTTCCCCTCTCGACCCGCCTGTTCCGACGCCTTCCCGGTCGCGGTGCCGGACTCGCCCTCCCCGTCTCGCTCGTCGCGTTGACCCTCCCGGCCTACTACGTCGGCCACCTCTCGTTCGGCCCCGTCGCCCTCGTCGCTGGCGTCGGGTCGCTCCTCGTCACGTCCGCGGTCGCGGGGCTCGACCTCGGTGCGCTCCGCCGCGGCGACCTCCGACTCGCGCCCGACCTCGACATCGACCGGCGCGCCGTCGCCGACGCGGCCGCGGTGTTCCTCGTCGCCTTCCTGTTCGCGGTCTCGCTCCGGGCGCTCGACCCGTCGGTCCACGCCGGCGGCGGCGAGAAGTTCCTCGACTTCGGCCTTCTCCAGTCGCTCGCTCGCGCGTCGGTCCTCCCGCCGGAGGACATGTGGTTCGCCGGCGAACCGGTCCGCTACTACTACGGCGGCCACCTCGTGTCGATTCTCCTCGCGCGGCTCACCGCCACCGACCCGTCGTTCGCCTACAACCTCGCGCTCGCCGGCTTCTTCGGGGTCCTCGTCACCGCGGCGTTCGAACTCGGACGCGGCGTCGCGGCCGCCGCGGGCGCGAACGGTCGAATCGCCGGCCTGCTCTCGGCGTTCTTCGTCGGCTTCGCCAGCAACCTCGTCACCGCGGGGCGGTTCGCCCTCGCCGCGCTCCCCGAGGGACTGCGCCGGCCCGTCGCGCAGGCTGTCGCCGAACGGTCGCAGTACACCGTCGAGCAGGTGCTCGCCGGGGCCTCGAACTTCTCGTACTGGAGCGCGAGCCGCGTGATTCCGGGCACCATCAACGAGTTCCCGCTTTTCGCGTGGCTCAACGGCGACCTCCACGCCCACATGATGGGCACGCCGTTTCTGCTCCTCGCGGCCGGCCTCGCCTTCGCGTACTTCCGGACGCCGGAGGAAGCGGTCGGGGAGCGCCGCCTCCTCGTCGCCGCGACGACGCTCGTCGGCGCGCTCCAAGTCGTCATCGACACGTGGAGCTTCCCCTCGGTGTTCGGCGTGCTGTTCCTCGGGATGGTTTTCGCACCCGCGCGCCCGTGGACGTTGTTTCCGGGCCGAGAGCGCGTTCGCTCGGCCGTCGGCGACAACCCAGTCGCCGGCGAACTCGCTCGTCTCGGTGGCACGATTGCGGCCGTCGGCCTCGCCGGCGTCGTCGCGGCCGTCCTCGCCAGCCCGTTCCTCCTCGGCGCGGTCGCGGGCGGGGGAAGCGCCCGGACGGTCGAGATTCTCGCGCCCGACCAGCGAAGTGGGTTCGGCGTGCTGGCGCTCGTCCACGGGGCGTTCCTCGCGGCGTTCGCGGGCTACTACGTCCGTCGCCTCGGGGCGCAGGACGGGCTCGGCGGGCGCGAGTGGGCCGTGCTCCTCGGGAGCTTCGCGGCGCTGACCGTCGTCGCGGCCGTCCACTCGTTCGCCGCGCTCGCGCTCGTCGCCCCCCTCGTCGCCGTCGGCTGGGTGCTCCTCCGGTTCGCCGACGACCCGCGGTTCGAGACGGTGCTCGTCGTCGCCGGCGCGGGCCTCGTGACGCTCGTCGAATTCGTCTACGTGAACGAGCAGGCCGGGCCCGGTCGGATGAACACGGTGTTCAAGACGTACATGCAGGTCTGGGTGCTCTGGGGGAGCGCGATGGGGGCCGTGTTGGCCGGCTTCGTCGGCGACGCGGTCGCCGCGAGCGACGTGTCGCTTCCGAAGGTCGACCTCAGCGTCCGCGGGAGCGCGGTCAGCGCCGTCGGCGTCGCCTTCGTCGTCTTACTCGTCGCCTCCACCTCGGTGTACGGCGGACTGGCCGTCGCCGACCACGCGGACACCCCTCGACAGGAGGAGACGCTGGACGCGACGGCCTTCGCGGAATGGTGGCACGGAGACGAGTCGGCCGCCATCACGTGGCTCGACGAGACCGTCGAGGGCAACCCGACGATGCTCACCGCGCCGGGGACGACGTGGTCCGCGACCGTGAGCGACGAGCGCGAGACCGTCATGTACGGCTGGCGCGGGAACCCCGAGTCGAGCTTGACGGGCGTGCCGACGGTCGCCGGCTGGGCGCACGAGGTCGGCTACCGCGGCCCCGACGCGTACTACGACCGCGTGCGCGACGTGGACGCGATGTACGTCGGCAACGAGTCGACGCGGGCGCGGCTCATCGAGCAGTACGACGTGCAGTACGTGTGGGTCGGACCGGGCGAGCGCGCTCGCTACGGGGAGATAGAGACGGACGTGGCGTGGCTGACGCCGGTCCACCGGTCGGGGTCGGTCGTGGTCTACGAGGTAGAAGAAGCGAGACTACCTTAGGCCGCGCCGCGCTCGCGAACGACCTCGACGGCCTCGGCGTCGACGCCCTCGGTGTCGAGCCAGTGCGGGACGAACTCGCGCTTTTCGAACGCCTCGCGCTCGTCTTCGGTGCCGACGGTGCACCACAGCTGGACGCGGTCGGGGCCGTGCCAGTCGCCCTGTCGGTCGACGGAAAACAGGACGTACTCCTCGCCGTCGTACTCGATGACGCCGTCGCGGCGGACGCCGGGGTCGCCGTGGATGATGAGCTTCTTCATGTGCCGGGATTGGCACAGTCACCGCTTAACCGCTTCGGCTTCGGGCGTGCGGCGCGCGGCGGGGGAACCGCGGGCGGTGCAGTCACCGTGGCCTGCCCACACGTGACACGGAGAACGCCCGGTCACGGCGGGTTCAGGGGCCGCGTCGAACCAAACGGGTTTTAACGGGCCACACCAAAACCCACCACAAGGTCGATATCTATGCAGATGCCACGCCGTTTCAACACGTACTGCCCGAACTGCAAGGGTCACCACGAGCACGAAGTGGAGAAGGTCCGGAAGGGACGCCCGACCGGCATGAAGTGGAACGCCCGTCAGACGCGACGAGGCAAGGCCACCATCGGTAACGCCGGCAAGTTCTCCAAGGTGCCCGGTGGCGACAAGCCGACGAAGAAGACCCACCTGAAGTACATCTGCTCCGACTGTGGCAAGGCCCACATGCGCGAGGGCTGGCGCGCCGGTCGCCTGGAGTTCCAGGAGTAAATCATGGCAGGAAACTTCTACAAGGTCGCGTGCAGCGACTGCGAGAACGAACAGGTCGTCTTCGGAAAGGCCTCCTCGGTCGTCAACTGCGCCGTCTGCGGAACGACCCTCGCCACGCCGACCGGCGGCAACGCCGAGTTCCACGGCGAGGTCGTCGAGACGGTCGAGCGTCGCGACAGCGACGAACTTGAGGCGTAACTCCCTGGAGGACCTCGTATGAAGTACAGCGGATGGCCTGACCCCGGCGAACTCGTCGTCGGAAAGGTAGACGACATCGCGGACTTCGGCGTCTTCGTCGACCTCGAAGAGTACGAAGACAAACGCGGCCTCTGCCACATCAGCGAGGTCGCCAGCGGATGGATCAAGAACGTTCGCGACCACGTCCGCGAGGGACAGACAGTCGTCGCTAAAGTGCTCGAGGTCAACGAGAGCTCTCAGCAGATCGACCTCTCGATCAAGGACGTCAACGAGCACCAGCGCAAAGAGAAGATTCAGGAGTGGAAAAACGAGCAGAAGGCCGACAAGTGGATGGCGCTGGCGTTCGGCGAGGACATCGCCGACGACCGCTACCAGTCCATCGCTAACGCCCTGCTCGCCGAGTTCGAATCGCTCTACGACGGCTTCGAGCAGGCCGCGATTCACGGTCTCGAAGCGCTCGAAGACGTCGAACTCGACGACGACGAACTCGATGCCATCGTCGACACCGCGCGTCAGAACGTGTCGGTGCCGTACGTCAACGTCACCGGCTACGTCGACCTGCGCTCGCCCGCGGGCGACGGCGTCGACGACGTAAAGGAGGCCCTGAAGGCCGCCGAAGGCGACGGCGAAATCGGCGACGAAATCGAACTGTCGGTCACGTACGTCGGCGCGCCCGAGTACCGCGTCAAGGTCAAAGCGCCCGACTACAAGACCGCCGAGACGGAGCTCGAATCGAGCGTCGCTCGGGCCCGCGAGGTCATCGAGGCCGCGGGCGGAACCGCGGAGTACCACCGCGAACGCAGCGGCGACGAAGAGTAATCGCATGAAATCTGACATCCGGGTGTGCAGCGCGTGGCGCGACCGCCACGACCGCCCGGTGTACTCACTTTCTGAGACCTGTCCGGAGTGCGGCGCACCCACCGAGAACAGCGCGCCCGCCCCGTACAATCCCGAAGACCCCTACGGCGAGTACCGCCGCGCGCGGAAGCGCCGGCTCGCCGAGGAGTCGGAGTAGCCGTCTGCGTCTTCGGCTACCGACGCTCTCTTAACCGGCGCGGCCGCCACTACGTGCATGGACGACATCGAAATCGAGGCTGTCGAGGAGGTCGACCTCACCGACCCGGTCCTCATCGAGGGGCTGCCGGGCGTCGGGAACGTCGGCAAACTCGCCGTCGAGCACCTGCTGGAGGAGTTCGAGGAGGCCACGCTGGTCCGCCGCGTCTACGCCGACGTGTTCCCGCCGCAGGTGAGCATCGACGAGGGCGTCGCCGAGTTGACCCACGCCGCGATTCACGCCGTCGAGACGCCCGGTGAGGGGCCGGACCTGCTCTTGCTGACGGGCGACCATCAGGCGCAGTCCAACGAGGGCCACTACCACCTCACCGACGCCTTCCTCGACATCGCCGAGGAGTTCGGCGTCGAGCGACTGTTCGCGCTGGGCGGCGTCCCGACCGGCGAACTCGTCGACGAACCATCCGTCCTCGGGGCCGTCGCCGACGAATCGCGCCTCGACGAACTCGAAGAAGCGGGCGTCGAGTTCCGCGAAGACGAACCCGCCGGCGGCGTCGTCGGTGTCTCGGGACTGCTTCTCGGCCTCGGCGCTCGCCGCGGCCTCGACGCGACGTGCCTGATGGGCGAGACGAGCGGCTACCTCGTCGACCCCCAGAGCGCGCAGGTCGTCATCGAAGTCCTGCAGGACCTCCTCGAGTTCAGCGTCGACTTCGAGTCGCTCGAAGAGCGCGCGGAGGAGATGAAGGAAGTCGCCGCGAAGATTCAGGAGATGCAACAGCAACAGCAGGGAACCATCGCCAGCGACGACGACCTCCGGTACATCGGCTGAGGCCGCTCCGGCCGTCACGGACCGTCTCGTTTTCAGCCCGGGCGTTCAGGCTTCGATGATGTCGTCGTCTGCGAACTCCGGGACGACGACTTCGCCGTCGAGCGACTGCACCGCGCGGCCGCCGACGCGTATCTCCGCGCCGACTCGCACGCGGACGGTGCCCGGCCGGTCCACGAAGTGACCCTGTTCGAAGCGGAGTTCGTCCGGCATGGAGTCGAACGCGCCGACCTGTCGGAGGTACGCGCCGCAGGCACCCGCGGCGGTGCCGGTCGCGGGGTCCTCGGAGATGCCGATACCGGGCGCGAAACACCGCGCATGGAGCGTGGAATCGCCGTCGATGGCGTCGAAGGTGAAGGCGTAGACGCCCGCGGCGTCGTGTTCGGCGGCGAGGTCGGCGATGGCGGCGTCGTCCGGGTCGGCACCCGAGAGGTGTTCGAGGAAGTTGACCGGGACGACGAGGAAGGGAAGCCCCGTGGAGGCGACCGCGACGGGGAGGTCCGCGCCCACGTCGCGGAGCGCGGCGTCGTCGACGCCGAGCGCCGCCGCGAGGCGGTCGTAGTCGACTTCGAGCGGGCGCACCGTCGGCGCGTCCTGCGTCATCCACACCTCGCCGAGGTCGCCGATTTCGATGTCGAGGGTGCCGACGTTCGTCTCCAGCGTGTGCGTGCCCGGTTCGAGTTCGCTCTCGGCCGCGAGGTGGGCGTGAGCCGCGATAGTCGCGTGCCCGCAGAGGTCGACTTCCTGTTGCGGCGTGAAATAGCGGATACGGCGGTCTGCGGCGGCCGACGAGCAGACGAACGCCGTCTCGCTCGCGCCGAGTTCGGCGGCGACGGCGCGCATCTGCTCCGCGTCGAGGCCGTCGGCGTCGGGGACGACGCCGGCCGCGTTTCCGGACAGCGGTTCGGTCGTGAAAGCGTCGACGAGGAGGGCGCGTCGGCTATCCATGGAAAGGCGCACTACACGGCGATGTATCAAACCAGCGGGTCGGCGGCCGGATTAGGCGAGAAGTTGGAGAGAAGGAGACGAGCGCGGGTCGGTCGATAGCGGCCGATTCACGCGCGGGTCCACCGGACGCGGCCGCTCGTTTGAGCTGCGCCGTCGCCCTGCATCACTTCGCGCATGTTCATACAGGCTGGACACCCGACGACCTCGTCCATGTCGTTGCCGAAGACGCGGACGAAGTCTCGGGAGACGAACTCACCACAGTTACCACACGTGTGCATTCTGTTTCACCTACAAATCCGCATACTCCGGCACTCGACATAACTATGACCCTTGTTAACATGCGTTAGTGTCCGCCTGAACGACGGGTTTTCCGGTTAGTCGTCGCATAACGTCGGTTCGAGCGGTTTTGACACGCCGACACACGGGCGGGGCGAGTCGTACAGATTAAAGGGCGTCAGGCGCGGCAGTACGCACGGTGAACGGAAGATATGGGCGACCTCCCCGACGAGTTTAACTGTACTATCACGAACTGGGAGTACATCTACGGCCTCTGCCGCGACGTTTCGGACGAGGTCAAGACATCCGAGTTCGAACCCGACGTCATCGTCGCGTTGGCCCGCGGCGGCTGGTTCGCGGGCCGGTGTATCTGTGACTTCCTCGGGCTGGACGACCTGACGAGCCTGAAGATGGAACACTACGTCGGGACGGCCCAGAAATCGAACGAGCCGGAGGTCCGCTACCCGATGCCGGAAGGCAGCGTCGAGGGCAAGGACGTGCTCATCATCGACGACATCGCCGACACCGGCGGCTCCATCAAGCGCGCACACGAGTACGTCAACGAGCGCAACGCGGGCGAGGTCCGGACCGCGACGCTCCAACTCCTCCAGACCAGCGAGTTCGAACCCGACTACGTCGGCGAGCGCCTCGAAGAGTGGGCGTGGGTCGTCTACCCGTGGAACTTCATCGAGGACATGATAGACCTCACCTCGGGCGTCATGGCGAAAGCCGACGACGACACCTTCGAACTCGAAGACATCCGCCACTACCTCGCGGAGTTCCACGACGTGGACCGCATCGAGATGGAAATCGCCCAACCCGACCGGATGCCGGAAGTCATGTCCGAGATGGAGCGCCGCGGCTACGTCGAGTCCACCGGCGACGGCGCGTGGCGACTCCTCGAAAACGACGGCGTCGGGGCCTGAACGCGGCTCTTTCGGTCCGCTTCGACGGTCTTCGGTTTCTTCTGCTTCGTTCGGCGCGCTCCGACCGCCTGAGTCCGACCACCGCCCGGACTCGCCCGAAGCGAAACGTTCGTTTGCGTGACGCGCTTCGGCACGCGCATGTCGCTGTTTTCTATCTTCGTCAGCGCGCTTCTCCCGATTCTCGCCATCGGCGCGGTCGGCTTCGTCCTCGGTCGCGTCCGCGACGTTGACCCCGAACCGCTCAACACGGTTACGGTGTACGTCCTCGCGCCGGTACTCGTGTTCTACAGCCTCGCGACGACCGAACTCGCCGGCGAGACGTTGGCGACCATCACCGCCGGCGTCGTCGTCTACCACGTCGCCATGCTCCTCGTCGCGGGCGGCGTCGCCCGACTCGCTGGCATCTCCGAACCTCTCCTCGGCGCGCTCGTCCTCGTCGCCGCCTTTCCGAACTCCGGGAACTACGGCATCCCCGTCAGTTCGTTCGCCTTCGGCGACACCGGCCGCTCGACGGCCGTCGTCTACCTCGCCGTCCAGAGCGTCCTCATCTACACGTTAGGTGTGTACATCGCCGGGCGAGGGACCGACCGCGACGACGGCGCACCGGGGTGGCGCGTCGGCCTCGAACGCATCGTCCGCATCCCGCTCGTGTACGCCGTCGTCGCCGCGCTCGCGGCCCGCTGGCTCGGCGTCGTCCCGCCGACGGGCGTCCCCGCGATGGAGACGTTGCGGCTCGTCGGCGACTCGTCGATTCCGATGATGCTTCTCATCCTCGGCATCCAACTCGCGGGTGCCGACCTCGGCTCGACGCTCTCGGAGGTCGGCGTCGTCGCCGCGCTCAAGATAGTCGTCGCGCCCGCGGTCGCGGTCGGCGTCGCGCTCGTCGCCGGCTTCGGCGACCCGACGGTCGCGCGGACGTTCGTCCTCGAATCTGCGATGCCCGCGGCCGTCACGCCGCTCATCCTCGTCGCGGAGTTCGGCGACGCCTCGGGGACCGGCTCTGCCACCTCGCTCGCCGAGTTCGTCTCCGCGGCCGTCTTCGCGACGACGCTCCTCAGTGTGCCCGCGCTCTCGGTACTCATCTACCTCTTGAACCACGGCTTCGTGGTGTAGCCCCCGTTCCGCCACGATTTTGTGCGCCCTCCCCGACCTTCGAGTATGAAAATCGGATTCATCGGTGGCAGCGGTATCTACGAGGCGCTCCCGCTGGAGAACACCCGCGAGGAACCCGTCGAGACGCCGTTCGGCGAACCCTCGACGACGCCCATCGTCGGCGAGTTCGGCGACACCGGCCGCGAGGTCGTCTTCCTCCCGCGACACGGCCCGGACCACCAGCACTCGCCGACGACGCTCCCCTACCGCGCGAACATCTTCGCGCTCAAGAAACTGGGCGTCACCCACGTCCTCGCCAGCAACGCCGTCGGCAGTCTCAAAGAGGACCTGCCGCCGCAGACGCTCGTCGTCCCCGACCAGATTTACGACCGCACGAAACACCGCCCGCTGACGTTCTTCGACGAGGGCATCGTCGTCCACCAGCCCTTCGCGATGCCGTACGACGAGGAACTCGTCTCCATCCTCGCCGAGGCCGCCGAAGAGGCGACCGACGCGCAGGTCCAGGAGGGTGGAACCTACGTCTGCATCGAGGGCCCGTCGTACTCCACGAAGGCCGAAAGCGAACACTACCGCGCGCAGGGCTGGGACGTCATCGGCATGACGACCATCCCCGAGGCCAAACTCGCCCGGGAGGCCGAGATGGCCTACGCGACCATCACCGGCGTCACCGACTACGACGTCTGGAAGGAAGACAGCGAAGTCACGCTCGACGAAGTGCTGAAGAACGCCGCCGCCAACGAGGAGGCCATCAAGGAGACCGTCGAGGCCGCCATCCGCAAGATTCCCGACGGCCACGAGACCGACAGTCACACTGCGCTCGAAGGGACCATCAACACGCCCGACGAGGCCATCCCCGCCGAGACGAAAGAAAAGCTCGCGCCGCTCATCGACACGTACGTCGACTGAGCCGGCCTCAGCCGTTCAGTTCTGCGGATTCTGCCGAATCGTCCTCCGACTTCACGACCTCGCGTTCGCCACGCGCCGCCTCGTCGGTCGGTGAGAACTCGACCGCGTGACAGCGCGCGCAGTACTCGTTTTCCCCGCGGTCGGTCGTCGCGAGCGGGATGCCCGCGACGACGAGTTGCGTGCTGAACTCCCGGCCGACGCCCCGGTCGTCGGCCTCGCCGCAGACGACGCACTCGCGGACCGCCCGCGGCGACGTGACCACCTCGCGGACGCGGCCGAACGAGGTCGGACTGTGCGAGACGTAACCGGGGAAGTAGCAGTGCAACCAGAAGATGGGGAGGAAAAACAGGAGCGCCCACGTCCAGATTTCCGACTGGGGAAACAGAATCGCCGCCGCGAGCGCCGCGAACAGTGTCGACGTGACGAGTGAGACCGCGACCGTCAGTCGTCGGAGCGTGCTGGAGAGCAGGGTCGGATGGGGCACGTCCGAGAGTGACGACGGGGCCGATAAAAATAGCTAGTCGTCCGCGATGGCCTCGGCTTCGAGTTCGGGGTCGTCAGCGTCGTCAGCGTCGTCAGCGGCGGCGTCGGAACCGCGGTTGCCCGTCTTCGTCTCGGCGTCCGCTTCGTCGGCATTTTCTGCGTCCGTATCCACCTCCGACCCCGCGCCGGGGTCGGCGTCGAACACCTCGGGGTTCCGAATCCAAAGGTCGCCGAACAGGTCGTCCTGCTTGAGGTAGACCGTGCTTCGGTGGGACAGAAACAGGAGCGCGAGGTAGGTCGTCATCACGGTGTCGGCCACGTCGCGTATCTCGGCGAACAGCACCTCGTCGCGGCCCTTCTCGTAGTGGGTGGCGAGCACGTCGCCGACGGCTTCGACGACCGCCTCGATGTCCTCGTTGTGGGCGGTCCCCGTCACGTCGTCCTCCGTGGGTTCGCCCGCACCGCGCATCTCGCCGGGCGTGTGGTAGTCGAGCGTCTGCGTCCCGCGGGAGAAGCCGCGGGGCGATTCCGAGGTGTCGTACTCGCGCCGGCGCTTCCACCACGACCCGCGTTCGACCTCCCGGAGTTCGCGGACGAGTTCGTCCAGCGTCTCCGGCGACCCGCGGGCGTTCTTGCGTTCGAGCCGCCGGTCCATCTCGTCTTCCAGCGCGTCGATGGGGTCGAAGCCGGGCGGGCCGTCGCCGTCGTCGCCGGGGTGGCCCTCGTCGCCGCCGCCCTGTAAGGCGAGTTCCCACGGTTCGAGTTCCTCCTCGTCGGGTTCGTCCGGCGCGAGGAGTTCGTCGGACTTCATTCGCAGGAGGACGCTCGCGTAGAACAGCGCCCGCCCGGTCGTCCGGAGGTCCATCGCGTCGAGGCGGTTCAGGAAGGCGTCGGTGACCTCCACGATGTCGATGTCCCACGGGTCGATGGTGCCCTCCTTGGCGAGTTGGACGAGGAGTTCGACTGGTTCGACCTCGTCGTCGTCGGTCTCGGAGACGTCCTCCGGGAGGACCTCGTCCATCGCGTCGGGTTCGACGGGGTCGGGAGAGCCGTCGGAGTCGGGCGCGGCGTCGTCGGTGGCAAACGAGAAGACCGCGTCGTCATCGTCGTCGCTCGCGTCGCGCTCGCCACGCCCGCGAGAGAGGTTGAGTTCGGGGATGTCGTCAGTCATCCGCCGGAACCTCCGCTTCCACGTCCGCGTCGGCTTCACCGCCGTCACCACCGTCGGCATCGTCGCTGCTGTCGCCGCCGTCGTCGCTTCCACCGTCGTCCCCGCCCGGTCCGTCCGCGTCGCTACCGCCGCTCCCGTCACCTCCTGCTTCGCCGTCGCCGCCGAACTGGATACCCGTGACGGCGCTGACGTTGTCGCCCTGCATCGTCACGCCGATGGCGCGCTCGGCGCGTTCGAGGAGCGCGGAGCGGTGCGAGACGACGACGAACTGGGCGTCGCCCGCGAGGTCGTCGACCATCTGGCCGACGCGCTCGGCGTTCGCGGCGTCGAGGAAGGCGTCCACCTCGTCGAGCGCGTAGAACGGCGCGGGATTGTGCCGCTGGATGGCGAAGATAAAGGCGAGCGCCGTCAGCGACTTCTCGCCGCCGGACATTGCGTCGAGGCGCTGGATGGGTTTGTCGCCCGGTTGGGCCTTCATCGTCAGGCCCTCCTCGAAGGGGTCTTCGGGGTTCTCCAACTGGAGGTGGCCCGTCCCGTTCGACAGGCGCTCGAAGATGTCCGTGAAGTTCTCGGCGATGGCGTCGAACGACTCCATGAACGTCGCCTTCTTCTGGGACTCGTACTGGTCGATGCGGTCGGCGATGGCGTCGCGCTCTTCGACCAGCACGTCGCGGCGCTCCTGGAGGTCTTCGAGGTCGGCCTTCACGTCGTCGTACTCGTCGATGGCGAGCATGTTGACCGGTTCGAGTTCCTCCATCTCCTCGGTGAGCCGCTCGATTTCGGACTCGACCGTGTCGTGGTCGGGAATCTCGTCGGGGTCGTAGTCACCGACCTGCGATTCGAGCTCGTCGATTTCCCATTCGAGGCGCTCGGCGGCCGAACGCATGCTTTCGAGCTTCGATCCGACCGCGCTCACGCGGTCTTTCTTCTCGTCGCGGGCGCTCCGGGCCTCGCGGAGGTCGCCCTGGAGCTCCGTGCGGTCCTCTTTGAGGTCGACCAGTTCCTCCTCGAGTTCGGCGACCGCCTCGCGTTTGGCCTCGAGGTCGTCCTCGCGCTCCTCGATTTTCGACTCCGCTTCGGAGATGGATTTTCGGGCCTCAGCCTTGCGGTTCTGGGCGGCCTCGACCGTGTCGTGGAGGTCGTCGACCGCGTCTTCCGCGTACTGCTTTTCGAGTTGAATCTCGTTGAGCCGGCCGTCGAGCGTCGACATCCGGTCTTCGAGGTCGTCGATGTCCGCGCGAACCTCGTCGGCGCGGGCGGTGAGTTCCGGAATCTCGGAGTCCGCGAGTTCGGACTCGATATCCTCGATGGCGGCCTCGACCGTCTCGATTTCGTCGTCGAGGTCGGCGATTTCGTCGTCGAGGTCGGACATCTGTTCGTCCACCGACTCGCGTTCGGACTGGAGTTCGTCGAGGCGGTCGTTCAGCCGGTCGATTTCGGCTTCGGCGTCCTCGATGTCCTCCTCTGCGTCCTCGATTTCGCGCTCGATGGTCCGGACGCGGTCGGCGGCGTCGGAGGCCCGCCCGCGGGCGTCGTCGAGGTCGTCGTCGATGTCCCGAATCTCGCTGTTGAGCGAGCGACGGCGGTCTTCGAGCTTCGTAATCTCCTTCGCGAGGCGTTCGAGTTTGCCCTCGCCGGACTTCGAAAACGAGTAGCGAGAGCCGCCGCCGGAGCCGCCGGTCATCGCGCCGGAGCGCTCCACGAGGTCGCCGTCGAGGGTGACCATTCGGTAGTCGCCCATCAGGTCCCGGGCGGTCTCCATATCCTCGACGACGAGCGTCGACCCGAGGACGTACGAGAAAATCGACTCGTACTGGCTGTCGTAGTCGACGAGGTTGCGCGCGAAGTCCACGACGCCGGGGTTGTTGGGCTTGCGCGGCAGGCTCCGGTTGTCCATCTTCGTGATGGGCAGGAACGTCGCGCGGCCCGCGTTGCGGGACTTCAGGTGGTCGATACAGGACGACCCGACGCCGTCGTCGTCGACGACGACGTTGGCGAGGCGGCCGCCGGCGGCCGTCTCACAGGCTTTGGCGTACTCGCCGTCGACGGAGCCGAGTTGGCCGACCGCACCGTGGACGCCGGAGATACCGGCGTTGAGAATGGTCGTGACGGCCCGGGGCCACGAGTTATCGCCGTCTTTGCCGGCGCGGGCTTCGAGGCGGGCGTACTCCGACTGCTTGGTCTGGAGTTCGTCCGTCACCTCGGAGAGGTCGTCGTTCAGTTCGGCCTTCTCGGCCTGCAGGTCCTCGATGACGCCGTCTATCTTCGCCTTGTTCTTCTCGGCGGTGTCGAGTTCGCTGTGCAGGTCGGAGATTGTCGCCTTCAGTTCGGGGATGCGCTCGCGGGCGCGTTCGAGTTCGTCCCGCGTCTCCGAAATCTGGTTCGAACGGCGGCGCGCGTCGTCGAGCAGGCGGTCCTTGGCGCGCTGGCGGTCGTTCTTCTCGTCTTTGAGGTCGTCGAGCGTCTCCTTTCGCTCCGCGAGTTCGGACTTCAGTTCGTCGAACTCGGTGTCGACCGAGTCGATTTCGGCCTGCACCTCGGAGAGTTCGACCCGCTTGGACTGGATGTCGCTTTTGACCGACGCCTTCTCGACTTTGACCTCGCGGATGTCGTCTTCGAGGTCGTCTATCTGCTCTTGCTTGCGGTCGATGTCGATGAACGCCTTCCGGCGCTCGGCCTCGGCGTCATCGCGCTTTTCCTCGGCGGCCTCGATGGCGTTTTCGAGCCGAGAGATGTCGCCTTTTATCTCCTCCATCTCCGACTTGATGCGGAGCTGTTCGTCCTCGCCCTTGCGCTCTATCTCGCGGGTGAGGTCTTCGAGGTCTTCTTCGAGCCGGGTGACTTTCCCCTGTCGCTCGTCGAGTTCGGCCTGTAGGTCTTCGAGGTCGGCCTCGGTGGACTCGATGCGCGATTCGGTCCGCGAGAGGTCGTCGCGCTTGTCTTCGAGTTCCGCGGCCTTCAGGTAGCCCTCGTACTCCTCTTTCTCCTCGCGGAGTCCCTTGTAGGTGAGCGCGGTCTCGCGCTCGTCGGCGAGCTGGTCGAGTCGGGTCTCCTTTTCTTCGATGCGGAGGTCCGCCTCGTCGACGCGCTCTTCGACCGCCTCCAACTCCTCGAAGGCGGCGTCTTTCTTCTCGTCGAACTCGGCGACGCCCGCGATTTCGTCGATGATGCCCCGCCGCTGGTAGGGCGTCATGTTGATAATCTCGGTCACGTCGCCCTGCATGACGACGTTGTAGCCCTCGGGGGTGATGCCCGCCTGCGCGAGCAGGTCCTTGATGTCCGAGAGGTTGACCGAGCGCTCGTTGAGGTAGTAGTACGAGTAGTAGTTGTCCGGCGTCTCCTTGACGCGGCGCTTGATGGTTATCTCCTCGACGTCGCCGACCTTGTCGGTGCCGGCGGCGTTGACGACCTGCGAGCGGTCGAGCGTGCCCTCGGAGTTGTCGAGGACGACCGTGACGCTCGCCTCTTTCGGCTGTTTCGCGGCCTCGTCGCTGCCGTCGGCGTGGCCGGGGTTGTAGATGAGGTCCGTCAGCTTCTCGGCGCGAATCCCGCGGGTGCGGGCGAGGCCGAGCGCGAAGAGGACGCCGTCGATGATGTTCGATTTGCCGGAACCGTTCGGGCCCGTAACGACCGTGAAATCCTCGTAGAACGGGATGCGAGTCGGCCGCCCGAAGCTCTTGAAACCGTCAAGGACGAGCTCTTTGATGTGCATGGGTTGGTGTTCACGCGGGCGACGCCCGCAGGTGGAGCGCGCCGCATGAACACGGGGCGCGCTCGCGTCGGACGGCGCGCCCGATTACGCGACGATGATGTCGTCGTCGGGCGTCTCGCCGTCGCCTTCGTCAGTCTCGTCGGTCTCGTCCGGTTTAGTCTCATCGCCGTCGGCCGACGCCACCTCGTCGGCTTCGGCGGACTCCGCGGCGGCCTCGTCTTCGGTCTCCCAGTCGCCGCGACGGGTCGCCGCCCGCGAGGGGACCTCCACGTCGTTGGCGTCTTCGAGTTGGCGAAGCCGTTCTTTGGTCTCGACGAGCTCCTCGGTGAGCCCGTTGACGGCGGCCTGCAGTTCTGCGACTTTGGATTCGAGTTCCTCCACCCGGTTACTCATGGGTAACATAGCCCCGCGCGTGAGACATAAATGTGCGTCAGACAATCACCGAAAATGTGATACGTGTGGGAGTGGTCCCGCTGTCGAACCGCCGCCGCTGACCCCTCAGTCGCGGTACGACTCGGTCGTCGTGGTCCGGAGCGACCGGACCGCGTCGAGGTACTCCTCGCGACTGCGCTTTTCCGCTTTCGCCGCGCGGACCGCGGCCATCGCCTCGGGGCTCGTGAGCAGGTCGACCAGCGTGCAGGCGGTGAGTTTCGCTGGGATGACGTACGCCATCTCCTCGTCGACGACGCGGAAGTCGCGGGCGTGGACCGCGCCCTCGAAGCCGCCGGTCCACGGGTGGATGCCGGGGACGAGTTGCGTGATGTCGCCCATGTCCGTCGACCCCGAGAGGTGCGGCGTCCCCGCCGTGACCGCGTCGGGACCGACGATGTCGCGGGCGTTCTCGTCGTAGAACGCGACCAGCGTCTCGTCGGTCCGAAGCGGCATGTAGCCGGGGTAGTCCTCGATTTCCACGTCGCCGCCGACGCCCATCGCGCCGGCGGCGAGCGCCCGGTTGACCGACTCGTTGACGTCCGAAACGGCCTCGATGGACGCCGCGCGGACGTACGACTCCATCGTCACCTCGGCGGGGACGACGTTGACGCCGTCGCCGCCGCGGGTGATGATGGGATGGACGCGGACGTGGTCCTCGTCGCGGAAGCGCTCGCGCTGGGCGTGGACCGCGTTCATCCCCAGCATCGCGGCGTTGAGCGCGTTGACGCCCTCTTCGGGGGCCGCACCGGCGTGCGCTTCGGTCCCGCGATAGGTGACGAACTTGCCGACGAAGCCGTTGGTCGAGATGTCGCTCGTGACGGTCCGCTCGGGCGTGTCGCTCCCGGCGTGCATCATCGCGGCGGCGTCCCAGTCGTCGACGTAGCCGCGGCGGATGATCTCCTGTTTGCCGCCGAAGAACTCGATGTCGCCGGCTTCGAGGAGACCGCGGCGGTAGTCGAGGTCGAGGTACTCCTCGGCCGGGACGGCGACGAACTCGACCGCGCCGTCGAGGTCGTCCACGACGCCGCTTTCGACGAGGCCGACGGCGGTCCCCACGAGGTGCGCGAGTTGGGCGTTGTGGCCGCAGGCGTGGACCGCGCCGGTCTCGGGGTCCGCGAGCGGGTGGTCCGGGTTGACGAGCGCGTCGAGTTCGCCGAGGACGGCCGCGACGAAGTCGCCGGAGCCGGCGCGGGCGCGTGCGCCGGTGACGGCGAGTTCCGTCTCCACGTCGAGACCGAGGGCTTCGAAGCGGGAGACGACCTTCTCCGTGGTCTTCACCTCCTTGTAGCCGAGTTCCGGTTCGGCCTGCACGTCCTCCGCGAAGGCGATGATGTCGTCGGCGTGGGCGTCGATAGCGTCGCAGACGCGGGCTTTGAGGTCTGCAGTCATCTGGGTCGCGTGTCGAGACGAGTCGGGACGTGATAAGTGACGCCGCCGAGGCGGGCGTCTGCGACCAGTCCCGTTAGTCTTTAGCCCACCGCCGTCGAAGCGCGGCCAATGACTGCGCAAGCGCTCGAACAGCGCGAACTCGCGGTCGTCATCGGGTTGGAAGTCCACGTTCAACTCGAGACGGCCACGAAGATTTTCTGTAGCTGTTCGACCGAGCCTGCCGAGGACGAGGAGCCGAACACCCGCGTGTGCCCCGTCTGTCTCGGGCTGCCGGGCGCGCTCCCGGTGCTCAACGAGGCGGCGGTGGAGTCGGCGGTCAAAATCGGCAAGGCGCTGAACGCCGATATCGCCGAGGACACCCGCTTCCACCGGAAGAACTACTACTACCCCGACCTGCCCAAGAACTTCCAGATCACCCAGTACGACGCGCCCATCTGCGCCGACGGGACGCTGGAAGTGTCCGTCGAGGGCACCCGCCGCGACATCGGCATCACGCGCGCCCACCTCGAAGAGGACCCCGGCAGCCTCCAACACAAAGGCGGTAGCATCGACACGGCGGACTACACGCTCGTCAACTACAACCGCGCCGGCACGCCGCTGGTCGAAATCGTCACCGAGCCCGACTTCCGGAGCCCGCAGGAGACCCGCGCGTTCCTCGCGAAGCTCGAAGAGGTGCTCGAATACCTCGGCGTGTTCGACGCCACCCGCGACGGCTCGCTCCGCATCGACGCCAACATCTCGCTCGTCCCCGCCGACGAGGTCGACGACGACGGCTCGATTTCCGACGAGGCGCTCGAAGCGGCCAACCGCACCGAAGTCAAGAACATCTCCAGCCACAAGGGCGCAGAGAAGGCGCTGGCCTACGAAGTCACCCGTCAGAAGAACGCCATCAAGCGCGGCCGCGCCGTCGAACAGGAGACGCGCCACTGGGACGAGTCCCGCGGCATCACCGTCTCGATGCGCTCGAAGGAAGAAGAAAAGGACTACCGCTACTTCCGGGAGGCCGACCTCCCGCCGCTCCAGGTCGCCCACTGGAAAGAGGAGATTCCGATTCCGGAGCTCCCCGACGCCCGTCGCGAGCGCTTCCACACCGAGTACGGCATCGACGAGGAATCGGCCTCGAAGCTCACCTCGACCAAGGAGGTCGCGGACTTCTTCGAGGACGTGGCCGCCGAGTTCGACGCCGACCTCGCCGCGACGTGGGTCGCCGACAACCTGCTCGGCGAACTCAACTACCGCGACATGCACATCACGGACGTGTCGGACCGCCTCGACGAGTTCACGCGGCTCGTCGAACTCGTCGACGCCGACGAGGTGACGACGAAGAACGCCGAGGAAATCGTCCTCCGAGAGATGCTCGACGAGGGCAAGGACCCCGACACCATCGTCGACGAAGAAGGGCTCGGCAAGGCCGACGACGACGAAATCGGCGGCTTCGTGCAGGAAGCCATCGACGAGAACCCCGACGCCGTCGAGGACTACCACAACGGCGAGGGCGGCGCGCTGAACTTCCTCGTCGGGCAGGTCATGCAGAAGTCCAAGGGGAGCGCCGACCCCGGCACCGTGAACCAGTTGCTCCGCGAGCGACTGGACGAATAACGCGGGGTCGTCCCGCTCGGCGTCTCGATTCTCCGCGCCCCGTCAGGCGACTTCGTGGTTCACGTACTGGTCGAACGGGACGAACGACGCCGAACCGCAGGCGGCGCACTCGTCGGGGGCGCTGTAGTGGTACAGTCCGTCGTCGTGCGTCACCGACCCGGCGTAGACCGCGTGACAGTCGGTGCAGACGTATCGGTCCGGTAACTCGGGCGTGTGAGCCATACGTTCATGTTGTACCTGCGGCCACATGATACTATCTTGCCAGAATGTGACGGGAACGGCTACGCCCTGTCGGCGTCGCGGCCGAACAACATCGCCGATCCCAGAACGACCGCGAACCACGTCAGCGCCTCCTCTGCCGCCGGTGACGCCGGAAGCGGGCGCTCTACGCCGGCCCGGTAGACGAGGAAGTAGTCGCCGTCGACTTCGAACACTCTCGCGCCCGCGTCCGCGGACCAGAGTTCGCGGTCCGCCGTCGCCGACCCGTCCTCGATAGCCGTCCGCGCGGTCGGGTATCGGTCCGGGGGCCGAGCGATATGGTCCAGCGCCGCCGCGGCCGAGACGCGCGCCGTCGAGAGGACGTACCGGCCGTCCTCCCACGTCGATTCGCGCTCGAAGACCCGGCCGTCGTAGTAGGCGAGGTACAGTTCTTCGGTGTCGAGATGCCCGGACGAACTCGATTTCACGTCCGGGTGGTCCACCGCGAGCGTCTCGTTCAGGGTCGCGGCCTCCAGCGCGCAGTAGCGCGTCACCGATGACCCGACCGAGCAGGCGAAGCCGTCGATGCCGTACCACAACTCCGAGCGAGCGTCGCGGTCGGGCACGACGAGTCGGTCGTCTTCGACCCCGATTTCGGCGGACTCGTAGGTGTACGTCGGGTCGGTGAGTCCGAGCGCCGGCCCCCAAAGCGGCGTGAAAATCAAGAGGACCGCGAGACCGAGCCGAAGGTGTTCGGTGGAGGGCTGTCGCATGGTTCGCCTTTCCGGGCCGTCGAAGAAAGTCGTTCTGCTGTCAGGTTTGTCGGTGGGGGTCGAAGGTGGCAGAGACTAGTCGTCGCCCGCCGCCGGCGTCGCTCCGCGGTCGATGACGCCCTCGCGCCACGTACCGAGGCGGAACCACGCGACTGCGACCGCAAAGGAGGCGACGGCACCGACGACGTACGCCCACCAGAGACCTTCGACGCCCCACGCGAGCCCCGAGACGGGGCCGACGACCGGGAGCGAGACGGTCCACGTGAACGCGACCGCGAGGGCGACCGGGACGCGGAAAATCCACCGCGAGAGGAACGACAGCGCCATCGCGGCCTTCGTGACGCCCGCGCCGCGGAACGCCCCCTGAATCACCATCACGCCGCCGAAGAACGCCCACGACGGGGCGACGATGCGGAGGAACGTCACGCCCTCGTCGATGACGTCCTGTTCGTCGATGAACAGCCGCATCGCCTCGTCCGGGAAGGCCATGACGAGCCCCGCGGCGGCGAAGAGTAGCCCCATCGTCCCCGCCATCGCGGTCCACGCGACCGAGGCGGCTCGGTCGGGTGTCCGCGCGCCGAGGTTCTGGCCGACGCCGGTCGCCGTCGCCTGCCCGACCGCGCCGGAGACGGTCCACGAGACGGACATGAGGCGGACGCCGATGCCGTAGGCCGCGGTCGGCGTCGGGCCGAATCGGGCGACGAACGCGGCCATCACGACCGCCGAAAAGCTCCGCGCCCAGCCGTCGAGGGTGGCCGGGTAGCCGATATCGACCAGTTTTCTGAGGCGCTCCGGGTCGGGCCGGAGGTCGGCGAGTCGGAGCCTGACGCCCCAGTCGCCGCGCAGGAGGATGTAGACGCCGGCGGCCGTCGCGAACAGGCGGGCGATGAGCGTCGCAATCGCCGCGCCGCGGGTTCCCATCCCCGCGATTGGCCCCCAACCGATGATGAGAATCGGGTCGAGAACGACGTTGAGGCCGGCGGAGGCGACCATGAGCCACATCGCGGTCTTCGTGTCGCCCGCGCCCTGGAGCGCCGCCCGAAACGCAAAAAACAGGAACGTGAGCGGCAGCGAGAGGAAGATGACCTCGATGTAGGCGAGCGCCTCGGTGAAGACGGCACCCTCCGCGCCGATGAGTTCCAAAAGCGGATATCTGAACGCGAAGCCGGCGACGGCGAGGACGACCGAGACGGCGAGGGTGAGAAGCACCGTCTGGCCGACGACGCGGTCGGCCTCGCGGTCGTCGCCCGCGCCAACGTGCTGCGAGACGAGGGCGATGGTCGCGGCGGTGATGCCCATCGCGGTCGAGACGAACATCCAACTCGTCGGGAACATGAGCGAGACGGCGGCGACGGCGTCCGCGCCGACGCGGCCGACCCAGAACACGTCCGCGAGGTTGTACAGCGTCTGGAGGAGGTTTCCCGCGACGAGCGGCCACGAGAGGGAGAGCAGTTTGGGGGCGATTCTCCCCTCGGTCATGTCGATTCGCGAATTACCCGACACGGTCTCAGGTTCGGCGGGCGGCGGTTATCGCTTCTGGTGTCGCGGTCGCTCGTCGCGTCGAGTCGATAAGGCGAGTCGGCGAAATCCGTCGGGAGACGCGGCGTGTGGCGGACGCGTCGGCAGACACACACCTTCGCGCGCGAGGCGCGCTCACCCGCACGCTCGTATCCGCGCGCGTTGAGGCCGCTACGCTCCGAATTCGGCACGAAAGGTTTAGGACAACCCCCATCATATCGCCGCTCAATGAGCAGGGGTCCGGAACTCATCATCACGGAGAAGGACAACGCCGCGAGGCGCATCGCCGACATCCTGAGCGGCGAGACCGCCTCCGCGGAGCGAATGAACGGCGTGAACGTCTACAAGTGGGGTGGCAAGCGCTGTATCGGCCTGTCGGGCCACGTCGTCGGCGTGGACTTCCCGCCGGAGTACAACGACTGGCGCGACGTGGAGCCGGTCGAACTCATCGGCGCGCCCGTCGAGAAACACCCCACGCAGGAGAACATCGTCGCCGCGCTCCGCCGACTCGCCCGCCGCGCGGGGACGGTCACCATCGCGACCGACTACGACCGCGAGGGCGAACTCATCGGGAAGGAGGCGTACGAACTCGTCCGCGACGTGAACGAAGACGTGCCCGTCGACCGCGTGCGGTTTTCCTCCATCACGAAGCGCGAGGTGACGGAGGCGTTCGAGAACCCCGACGACCTCGACTTCAACCTCGCCGCCGCGGGCGAGGCCAGACAGATTATCGACCTCGTCTGGGGGGCCGCGCTCACGCGCTTCCTCTCGCTTTCGGCCCGCCAACTCGGCAACGACTTCATCTCGGTCGGCCGCGTGCAGGGGCCGACGCTGAAGCTCATCGTCGACCGCGAGCGCGAAATCGAGGCGTTCGACCCCGAGGACTACTGGGAGCTGTTTTCCAAGCTAACGAAGGACGCCAACGGTGACGCCGAGTCGTTCGAGGCGCAGTACTTCTACCTCGACGACGACGGCACCGAAGCCGAACGCGTCTGGAACGAGGCGGACGCGGAGGAAGCGTACCAGACGCTCCTCGGCGTCGAGGCCGCGGAAGTCGCGTCGGTCAACCGCCGCACGCGGACCGACACGCCGCCCGCGCCGTTCAACACCACGCAGTTCATCCGCGCCGCCGGCTCAATCGGCTACTCCGCCCAGCGGGCGATGAGCATCGCCGAGGACCTCTACACCGCCGGCTACATCACCTACCCGCGGACCGACAACACGGTGTACCCCGACGACCTCGACCCGCGCGAACTGCTCGGCGCGTTCGAGGGCGACCGCCGGTTCAAGGAGGACGCCGAATCCCTCCTCGAACAGGAGGAAATCGAGCCCACCGAGGGCGACAACGAGACGACCGACCACCCGCCGATTCACCCGACCGGCGAGCTCCCCTCGGCGTCCGACCTCACCGAAGACGAGTGGGACGTGTACGAACTCGTCGTCCGGCGCTTCTTCGCCACCGTCGCCGAGGACGCCGTCTGGGAGCACCTCCGCGTCGTCGCCGAGGTCGAGGGGCTCTCGCTGAAGGCCAACGGCAAGCGCCTGCTCGAAGCCGGCTACCACGACGTCTACCCGTACTTCAACTCCAGCGAGTCGTTCGTGCCGGACGTCGAGGAGGGCGAGTCGCTCGTGCTGTCCGACACGCACCTCGACGCCAAGCAGACCCAGCCCCCGCGGCGCTACGGCCAGTCGCGGCTCATCGAGACGATGGAACAGATGGGCATCGGGACGAAGGCGACCCGCCACGACGTGATTCAGAAGCTCTACGACCGCGGCTACATCGAGAGCGACCCGCCGCGACCGACCCGCCTCGCGCGGGCGGTCGTGGAGGCCTCCGAGGACTTCGCGAAGCTCATCGTCAGCGAGGAGATGACCTCGCAGCTCGAATCCGACATGCTGGCTATCGCCCGCGGCGAGGCCACCCTCGAAGACGTGACCGAGGAGTCCAAGGAGATGCTCCAAGACGTGTTCGAGGGGCTGATGGAGTCCCGCGAGGAACTCGGAAAACAGCTGCAGGACTCGCTGAAGGCCGACAAGACGGTCGGCACTTGTCCCGAGTGCGGCGGCGACCTCGTCGTCAGAAAGAGCCGCCGCGGCTCGTACTTCATCGGCTGTGACTCCTACCCCGACTGCACCTACACGCTCCCGCTTCCCTCCACGGGCAAGCCGCTCATCATGGAGGACTCCTGCGAGGACCACGACCTCCACCACATCAAGATGCTCGCCGGGCGCAAGACGTTCGTCCACGGCTGTCCGCTCTGTAAGGCCGAAGAAGCCGACGAGGAAGACGACCTCGTTATCGGGACGTGCCCGGAGTGCGGCGAAGAACACGACGGCGAACTCGCCATCAAACGGCTCCGGTCCGGCTCGCGACTCGTCGGCTGTACCCGCTACCCCGACTGCGACTACTCGCTGCCGCTGCCCCGTCGCGGCGACATCGAGGTGACAGACGAGTCCTGCGAGGAACACGACCTCCCCGAACTCCGGATTACCTACGAGGGCGACCGCGAGCCGTGGGAACTCGGCTGTCCCATCTGTAACTACCGCGAGTACCAAGCCCAGCAGAACGGCGAGGGCGGTTCCGACTTAGAGAGCATCAGCGGCATCGGCGCGAAGACCGCCGAGAAACTGAAAGACGCCGGTATCGAGGACGTGAAGACGCTGAAGGCGTCCGAACCCGACGACATCGCGGCGAAAGTCGAAGGCGTTGGTGCGGATACGGTTCGGAAGTGGCAGACGGCGGCGGATTAATTCCCGTTCCAAACGTATCGTTTTCCCCGGTCGTTTTCGACCGAGACTTCGGGGAGTCGGGCGAGCCAAACGCCGACTGAACTCGCCCGACGTTTCGCGCTACTCCGCGATAGCTCCGACTCAGATGCGACGAAGTCAACGAGCTTACTGTGTTCGAGTGACCCCGACTCAGAGAGCGGGTGCGCGAGTCGTTCGATTATCTCTGCGTTTCGAATCCCGTCGAGAAGGAGGGGTTCGGCCTCGTCGTCGAGGCCCTCCGTTCGATAGGCGACGTACCGAGCGCCGCTTCGGGTGAGCGACCAGCGGCGCTGTCTGTGGGACTCCTCGTCGGGCCACTCTTGATGAACGAACCCGAGAATCCAGCCCGCAATCGCGTACAGGTCCGCGTGGCGGGGCGATACGCCCGCGGACGAGACAATGTCGTCTTTCGCGCCGCGGGTGTCGCCGATAGCCGAGAGAACAGCGTCGAGGGTTTCGAACGAGTTGGCGAGCGGAATTCGTTTCGACGGAACCGTGCCCGTCTCGTCGGTCTCTCCGAACAGGTTCCAGAAACCCTCGTCGGGTTCGAACTGTCCGCCGCCCTGTCGAACGCCGACGCGAAGGTCGACCATCGACTCGAACAGCGCGGAACCATTCACCAAGTTGATACCTGCCCGTTCGGCGCTTTCGACGGCCGGGTCGGTGAACGAACTCGTCGTGATGACCGTCCCGGTGTCGCATCCCGTATCGGCTAGCGCGCCCTGAAATCGCTGTATTGCGGGCGAACCGACCGTGTTGCTCGGGTCGTACTGCTTCGCCTGAACGCCGAGCGAAACGTCCAGAAGCGGATTACTGACGCGACCGTCGATGTCGATGCCGCCGTCCTGTCGGAACGCGGTCACCGAGAACCGCGCCGGGGGAAGTGACTCCGTAAGCACCGACTCGCAGAGTAGCTCGAACTCCGCCGCGGACAGAGCCATCGCTCTGTGTTCGACGTACTCGGTCGCGGCGGCAGCGTCCATCGTACACCGGATTTGGTGACAAGTGGGTTAAAATTCACTCCCGACTATGCGTGTGACCCATTTCATCCGCACGCTTTTTACGCCCCCTCAAGCATAGAGCGACCAATGAGCTATCCGTGGGAAGACTGGGACCATATCACCAAAATCGACCCAGACAAGGACCTCGTCGACGGCGAGACGTTCGAAGACGTATGTGAGACGGGCACCGACGCCCTCGAAATCGGCGGCACGCTCGACATCACAGAGGAGAAGATGGAACGCGTCATCGAGGCGACCGCGAAGTACGACGTGCCCATCTACCAGGAGCCGTCGAACCCCGGCGTCGTCATCGACGACGACGCGCTGGACGGCTACCTCATCCCGACGGTGTTCAACGCGAGCGACTCGTTTTGGATTACCGGCGCGCACAAAGAGTGGGTCCGCATCGAAGACGGCCTCGACTGGGACCGCACCCACACCGAGGCGTACATCGTGTTGAACCCCGAGTCGTCCGTCGCCGAGTACACCGACGCCGACACCGACCAGTCCGCCGAGGACGTGGCTTCGTTCGCCCGCGTCGCCGAGAAGATGTTCGGCCAGAAAATCATCTACGTCGAGTACTCGGGCACCTACGGCGACCCCGAGAAGGTCGGCGCGGCGCACGACGCGCTCGACGATGCGACGCTGTTCTACGGCGGCGGCATCCACGACTACGAATCGGCTTACGAGATGGGCCAGCACGCGGACGCGGTCGTCGTCGGCAACCTCCTGCACGACAAGGGCGTCGACGCGGTGCGCGAGACGGTCGAGGGCGCGAAGGACGCGACGGCCGAACTCGTCGCCGAGTAATCCCCACGGGCGCGGTTTCGCATCTCCGACGCTGACACGCCTTCTTCTACGCCGACTCCGGGTTTGCGCCGCCAGCGTGCGACTCCCGAGTGGCTTCGACGCCGAGCGCCGTGGCGTCCGGCGCGCCGCGCCCGAGGAGCGCCGCGGCCGCGACGAGAAAGCAAAACGAGGCGGTCGCGACGAGTGCGGTCCCGGCGACCGGCACCGCGGCGCAGAGGGCGACGAGCAGGCGGGCCGCGAAGCCGACGAGCGCGACGGCCGAAGCGACGCCGACGAACGAGCGGTCGAGCGCGAGGTCGCGTGCGACCGGAACTGCCGCCACGAGCGAGCGGTCGCGGGCGAGGGCGACCGTCGCGGCCATCGAGAGATACGAGCCCGCCAGCGTGGCGACCCCGGCCGCGGCCAGCGTGGCGGTGTCGAGCGGGGAGAGGCCGAAAAGCCCGAGCATCACCGGGTCGGTCGCGTGCGTGAGCATCGAAAGCGACGGCGTGGACCCCGGAAGGGCGGCGGTCGCGAGGCCGACCGCGGGGAGTTGGAGCGCGACGAGCGCGGCCGAGAGGCGAGCGCCGTCGGCGGCCATGCCGGTGAGGCCGTCGAACGACGGGAGCGCGGTCGCCTCGCGGTCGCCGGCGCGAACGAGGCGGACGACGTAGCCCGCAAGCAGAACGCCCGCGAGCGGCGTGGCGAGCGACGCGAGCGTCGCGAGGACCCCGACGACGGCCGTGTCGAGCGAGGAGTCTTCGGCGAGCGGGAGGGCGAACGCGGCTTCGAGGTCTGAAACGTCCATGTCCGAGGCGAGGTGGCCGCGGGTTCGCATATAAACCTCAGCACCGGAGCCGTCGCGGGCGAAGGGGAAACCGGGTCACTCCTCCGTCGTCGGTTCGTCGTCCCAGTAGCCGACGGCGGCGTCTCGCGGATAGTAGCCGTGGAGCGTCCGGGCGTTCTTGTCGCCGCCCGGCGGTGCACCGCAGAACACGCCGACTTTGTCGGAGTCCGGATAGACGGTCACGTCCGGGTGGTTCATCGTCGAGAGCGCGAGGTATCGGAGCGGTTCGTCGCCGTCGTTCTCGATTTGCCTGACGTAGTCGGCCCCGGCGGGGAGCGCGACGTAGGTGTCCGGTTCGAGGTCGAGGTCGGCCGCGCCCTCGCGCGTCCGGAGCGCGCCCGTTCCAGAGAGCACGTACAGCGCCTCCTCGTTGCCCTCGTGGTAGTGGGTCGGCCACGGCCGCTTCCCGGGTGGGACTTCGTAGAGCGAACAGCCGAGGTCGCGGCCGCCGGCGCGTTCGGCGAGTCGCTTCCGACGGAACGCGAAGCGGTCGCCGCGCTCGCTTTCGGACCAGTCGAGGTCGGCGGCGCGAACGGCGTTCGGGGCCGGACTGGACGCCGAAGACGCGTCGGATGGGTCGGGAGCCATGCCGGAGCAACGCGCGCCGCGGACTAAGTACCGCGGTGCCGATTGCCACGAGAACTCGTGTCTCGATTTCGCCTCGGCGTGCGTGTGAGTGGACGGTCGAACGCCTCCGAGCGAGGCGAAGACACGATGTTTAAGACGAACGGTCGGGAACCACGTCGTATGCGAAACCGAACGTACACGGCCGACGCCGAACCCGGTGACACGGTCACCGTCGCCGGCTGGGTCCACGAAGTCCGTGACCTCGGCGGCATCGCGTTTCTGATTCTCCGGGACACCTCCGGCAAGATTCAGGTCAAGTTCGAGAAGGACGAGATGGACGACGACCTCGTCGAGACGGGTCTGGGCGTCCACCGCGAGAGCGTCATCTCCGTGACCGGCGAGGTCGCGGAAGAGCCCCGCGCGCCGACGGGCGTCGAAATCACGCCCGAGAGCCTCGACGTCATCGCCGAGGCCGAGGCGCAGCTCCCGCTCGACCCCTCCGGTAAGGTCGACGCCGAGCTTTCGACGCGCCTCGACAACCGCACGCTCGACCTCCGCAAGGACGAAGTGAAGGCCATCTTCGAGATTCGAGCCGAGGTCCAGCGCGCCGTCCGCGAGCAGTTCCGCGACCTCCGCGCTACGGAGATCAACACGCCGAAAATCGTCGCCACGGGTACCGAGGGCGGCACCGAGCTCTTCCCCATCACCTACTTCGGCAAGGAAGCGTTCATGAACCAGTCGCCACAGCTGTTCAAGCAGCTGATGGTCGGCTCCGGTCTGGAGCGCGTCTTCGAGGTCGGCCCCATCTTCCGCGCCGAAGAGCACAACACGCCCCGCCACCTCAACGAGGCGACCTCCATCGACTTCGAGTCGGCGTTCATCGACCACACGGAAGCGATGGACGTGTGCGAGGCCGTCGTCACGGCCGCCTACGAGGCCGTCGAGGAGAACTGCCAGGACGCACTCGAAGCGCTCGGTCTCGAAGACGAGTTCGAAGCGCCGTCCGGCGAGTTCCCGCGACTCACCTACGAGGAGGCCATCCAGCGCATCAACGCGACGGGCAAGCTCGACGAGCAGCTCGTCTGGGGCGACGACCTCCCCACCGAGGGCGAGAAGGCGCTCGGCGAGGACGTCGGCGAGCACTACTTCATCACCGACTGGCCCAGCGAAATCAAGCCGTTCTACATCAAGGACCACGACGACGACGAGACGCTCTCGACGGGCTTCGACATGATGCACCCGAACATGGAGCTCGTCTCGGGCGGCCAGCGTGAACACCGCTTCGACCACCTCGTCGCCGGCTTCGAACAGCAGGGTCTCGACCCCGACGCGTTCGAGTACTACACGAAGATGTTCAAGTACGGCATGCCCCCGCACGCCGGCTTCGGACTCGGCGGCGAGCGGCTCATCATGACGATGCTCGGACTGGAGAACATCCGAGAGGCTGTTCTGTTCCCGCGCGACCGGCAGCGCCTGTCGCCTTAGGCGACGGCGCAACACGAGCGCGGGAGCAGGGAGCAACGCGAAGCGTTGCGACCGAGTTCCCGCGTGATCGCCAGCGTCTGAGCCCGTAAGGGCGAAGACGTGGCGAGCCAACGAGACGAGCGCACGCGAGTCTCGTCAGCCCGTCAGCGCCTGTCGCCTTAGACGACGGCGCACCACCGACGCGCCTCATTTTTGCGAAACAGTCGTTATCTCCCGGACACGTTAGAGCACCATGCACGAACGCCGTCGTCGCGGGGGAGACCGATGACCGACGCGGACCGAATCGTCGGCGACGCCGTCGAAGACGCGGGCGACGACGAGGACTCGGCGCTCGAAGAGCTGGTCGCCGGCGTCGTCATGGCGCTCATCTTTCTGGTCGGCTTCGGCCTGCTCGCGCTCGGGGTGTCGTGGTTCTGGATCGTCTTCCCGGTCGGCTTCGCGGGCGTGCTCCCCGCCGCGCTCGCCCTCGTCCGCATCTACGAGTCCCGCCGCGGCGACGACGCGGACGAGTCGATGACGACCGAGACCGAAGACGCGCTCGAAACGCTCCGGCGGCGCTACGCGACCGGCGAACTCTCCGAGGAGGAGTTCGAGGCGAAAGTCGAGCGGCTGTTAGAGACGGAGACGGTTACGGACGCCCGGAAGTCGACCGCTGCGCGGCGACGCGAGAGCAACGCAGGCGAGGCGGAGCGAGAGTCGGCGTTCGACCGCGACTGACGCGGACGCGACGAAACGCAACACCGTTAACCGACCCCCGTCGTAGAAAGACCGATGAGCGACGACGCGACGGCGTTCGTGCCCGGTCACGTGACTGGGTTTTTCAGCGCCCACCCCGCCGACGACCCGGCAGTCGCCGGCTCTCGCGGCGCGGGACTGACGCTCTCGCACGGCGTCACCGTGACGGTCGAACCGGCACCGGAGACCACCGTCAGTCTCGACGGCGAGGCGGTCGAGATGCCGCCCGTCGCGGACGTGCTTCGGTCGCTGGGCGTGACGGCCGCCGTCGACGCGGAAAGCGACCTGCCTCTCGGCGCGGGCTTCGGCGTCTCGGGGGCGATGGCGCTCGGGACGGCGCTCGCGGCGAACGCGGTCTTCTCCTGCGGCCGGTCGGAGAACGAACTCGTCACCCTCGCCCACGTCGCCGAGGTCCGCGCGGGGACCGGCCTCGGCGACGTGGTCGCGCAGGCCCGCGGCGGGATGCCCGTCCGGGTCGAACCCGGCGCGCCGGACCACGGCCGGATGGACGGCATCCCCGCGCGCCCCGAAATCGAGTACGTCGCGTTCGGCGGCCTCTCGACGGCCGACGTGCTGTCCGGGGACACGACCGCACTCACGGCGGCCGGGGAGACGGCCCTCGAAGCGCTCCGCGCAGAGCCGACGCTCGACCGGTTCGTCGCCGAGTCGCGGCGGTTCGCTCGCGACGCCGGCCTCCTGACCGACCGGGTCGAGACCGCCATCGACGACGTGCGCGCGACCGGCGGCGACGGCTCGATGGCGATGCTCGGCGAGACGGTGTTCGCGGTCGGGTCGGGGCTGTCGGACGCCGGCTACGACCCCGAGCGCTGTCGCGTCCACCCCGCCGGCGCGACGCTTCGGAGCGAGTGACGGCCGCGAGGCCCTCGCGGACAGTCGGCGTCGTTGCGGAATCCCGTCGGCCCCGATGAGAAAACGTGTTACTGCCGCGGCGACGACCCACCACCAATGAGCGACATCGAGATTCCCGAGAGCCACCCGAGATACCAGTCGCTTCTCACCCGCCACCGCATCGAGGAGGGCGTCGAGAAGGGTATCACGAGTCGGCAGGGACTCATCGCGCAGGGACGCGGCGAGGCGTTCGACTACCTCCTCGGCGAGCGGACGATTCCGAGCGCGGACGAGGCGGCGCGGGCGGCCGCGGCGCACCTCCTGCTCGCAGACCACCCGGTCATCTCGGTCAACGGAAACGTCGCGGCGCTCTGCCCCGGCGAAATCGTCGAACTCGCCGCCGCCGTCGACGCCGACATCGAGGTGAACCTGTTCAACCGCACCGACGAGCGCATGCGGGCCATCGTGGACCACCTGCGCGACCACGGCGCGGACGAGGTGAAGGGACTCACCGCCGACGGCCGGATTCCGGGCATCGACCACGAGCGCGCGAAAGTCGACGCCGACGGCATCGGGAGCGCCGATGTGGTCGTCGTCCCGCTGGAGGACGGCGACCGGGCCGAGGCGCTCGGCGCGATGGACAAAGTCGAAATCGTCGTCGACCTCAACCCGATGTCGCGGTCGGCGCAGGTCGCCACGGTCCCCATCGTGGACAACATCGTGCGCGCCGTGCCGAACGTCACGGCTCACGCCCGCGACCTGCGGGACGCCGGCGCGACGCGCGAGGAACTGGAAGCCATCGTCGCCGACTTCGACGCCGACGTTGCGCTCGACGCCGCCGAGCGGGCGATTCGCGCGGGCGGAGACGACGAGTAAGCGACCGAGCCGTCTCGCTCACTCGTCACGTCTCTCGATTCGGTACGCGGGGTCCTCCACAGAAAACATTTCCACGTTGACAGGCATAGCGACCAGTATGCCCTCCTCCGATTCGAGCGCGCCCGACGAAGCCGGAGCGACACACGCGCAGGACGCGTCGACCGACGACACGGCGGACGATAACCACGAGCGCAAGAAGACGATTCTGGACCGCCTCGTCGACGTGCTGTGGATTCTCCCGTGGTGAGGAGAGCCGCTAGCTGAACCCACTCACTAGCACCGCGAGCCACTGCGCCGGGTCGCGTCGCCGACGGACCTCGACCGCATCGACCCACTTGACCCACTGGAACCCGCGGCGGTTCGGCGCGACCAGTCGGAGCGGCGCGCCGTGGCCGTGCGAAAGCGGTTCGCCGCCGACGCGGGTCGCAAGGAGCATCTCGCGGGCCTCCGCGATGGGGAAGGACCACCGAAACCCCGTCACCGACCGGACCGTCACCCACCGCGCCGACGAGTGAACACCGGCGGTATCGAGCGCGTCACCGAGTCTGACGCCGGTCCAGTTCTGCTCGGTGTACCACCCGCTCGTGCAGTCCAAGAGGACCGACCGCGTCTCGTCGGGCGCGAGGTCGGTCCGGCCGAGTTCGAGCGGGCGGTCGACCAGCCCCGCGACCGAAAGTGACCACGAGTCGGGGTCGATGGGGTCGGGGTCGTCGGCGACCCAACTCGTCACCGGAAAGGCGTCGTTGCCCTCGCCCGGCGGGAGCGGCCGCGATCCGGTGAATCGTCGGCCGACGCCGCGGAGCGCCCCGACCGTCTCGGTCGCCCGGTAGGTCGCCGCGCCAAAGACGAGTATCGCACCGTACTGGAGCGCCCGGCGTCGCTCCGCGAAATCGACCCGGCGGGGCGGGCGAAAGCGCGCCCGGAGGTGGACGAGCAGAATCGGCAGCACGAGCAGGCCGAAGCCGATGTGGACGTTGAGAAGCGTCCAGAACCCGATTCGGACCTCGACGCCGAGCACCCACGCGACGCCGGTGCCGAGGGCCGCGAGCGCGACGACCGCGAGGAGCACCGAGAGCGAAGTGTGGCGGTCGCGGAGCCGCGAGTCGAGGACGCGCCGCCGGACCCGGTAGAGTTTGAAGCCGACGAGAACGACGAGCGAGAGACCGGCGACGCCGTGGGCGACGAACAGGAGGCCGTTGGCCGGGTGGCCGGCCCCGAGGCTCAGCACGCCCGAGAGCGTCTCGAAGACGACGAGCGCGAAGATGGACCAGTCGACCGCCCGCGGCGGCGGTTCGAACCGCCGGAGAGCGCGAGTCGCGCGGCTTGCCATGAGAAGTGATAGCGCTTCGAGCGGGAATAGGGTGTCGAGGGGGACGACGAGAACGGAGATGGGGGCGGAGACGGGAACGGAGCGAAGACCGGAACGGAGCGGAGACGGCTCAGTCGTCGGCCGTCAGCGCCGCGGGGAGGTCCGCCGGGAGGCGGTCGCGGTCGTGTTCCGCCTCGAAGTCGAGGTCGGGGCCGACGCCGTAGATGCGCTTGGGGTTGATGTCGCCGTGGCTGACGAAGTAGTGCCGGACGATGTGGTCCATGTTGACCGTCTTCTCGATGCCGGGGAGTTGGTAGAACTCCTTCGTGTAGTTCCAGAGGTTGTCGTACTCGTGGATGGCCTTCTTGTTGCACTTGAAGTGCGTGTGGTAGACGTGGTCGAAGCGAATCAGCGTCGCGAACATCGCGATGTCCGCCTCGGTGAGCACGTCGCCGGCGAGGAACCGCTGGTCGTCGAGCACCTCGTCCCAGTGGTCCAGCGCGTCGAACAGTTCCTCGACCGCCTCCTCGTAGGCTTCTTGGGTCGTCGCGAACCCGGCGCGGTAGACGCCGTTGTTGACCGGTTCGTAAATCTCGTCGATGAGGCGGTCGACCTCCTCCTCGTAGCCGTCGGGGTTGAGGTCCACGTCGTTGTCGGCGATGGGGTCGAACGCCTCGTCGAGCATCCGCATTATCTCGCGGGACTCGTTGTTGACGATGGTCTCGCGCTCTTTGTCCCACAGCACGGGGACGGTGACGCGCCCGGTGAACTCGTCGTCGGCGCGGAGGTAGATGTCGCGGAGGAACTCCTCGCCGTACAGCGGGTCCGGGAGGTCCTCGGAGAACTCCCAGCCGTCGTCGATGCGGACGGGTTCGACGAGCGACAGCGAAATCGCGTCTTCGAGGCCCTTCAGCGCGCGCGTCATCGCGGTGCGGTGGGCCCACGGACAGGCGCGGCAGATGTAGAGGTGGTACCGCCCGGCCTCGACCGGGAACCGCTCGTCCTCGCCGACCCAGTTGCGGAAGTCGGTCGTCTGGCGCTCGAACTCGCCGTCTTCGTTGTTGGCGACGAACTTGTCGGTTCGCCACTCGCCTTCGTAGAGCATGTTCATGCTACCACGACCTGGAGTGCTCGCATCGTCCGTCCGTTAGGACGTGAACACCAAAAGTAGGGAGGCGACATCGGTGTAACCGGCCGTCGATGAGGGTCGGCGGCGACGAACCGACCGGAGACTCCACCGACCAACAGGTTTTACTACTAGGTGGTATCACTAGGTGATATGTCGTTTGACGGATTCACCGACGCGACGGAAGCACAGGTCACACGCGCGATTTCCGACTCGTGGATGGAAGAGTTCCGCGAGCGCACCGATACGGAGGTCATCGTCGTCGGCGGCGGGCCCTCCGGCCTCGTCGCGGCCAAGGAACTCGCCGAGCGCGGCGTCGACGTGACCATCGTGGAGAAGAACAACTACCTCGGCGGGGGCTTCTGGCTCGGCGGCTTCCTCATGAACAAGGTGACCGTCCGCGACCCGGCCCAGCGCGTCCTCGACGAACTCGGCGTCCCCTACGAGGAGAGCGACGAGGCCGAGGGGCTGTACGTCGCCGACGGCCCGCACGCCTGTTCCGCGCTCATCAAGGCCGCCTGCGACGCCGGCGCGAAAATCCAGAACATGACGGAGTTCACCGACGTCGTCCTCCGCGAGGACGACCGCGTCGGCGGCATCGTCATGAACTGGACGCCGGTCCACGCGCTCCCGCGCGAACTCACCTGCGTCGACCCCATCGCGGTCGAGTCCGACCTCGTCCTCGACGCGACGGGCCACGACGCGGTCGTCCTCTCGAAGCTCTCCGAGCGCGGCGTCCTCGACGTGAACGGCATCGAACACGCCAAGGAACACAACACGGGCATGGACAAGACCGCCGACGGCGAGTACGGCGCGCCCGGCCACGACTCGCCCGGCCACGACTCCATGTGGGTCTCCGAGAGCGAAGACAGCATCGTCGACGCGACGGGCGTCGTCCACCCCGGCGTCGTCGCCTCCGGCATGGCCGTCGCCACCGCGCACCACCTGCCGCGCATGGGACCGACGTTCGGTGCCATGCTGCTGTCCGGTCGGCAGGCGGCGCAGTCCTGTCTCGACGAACTCGGCCGCGACGCGCCCGAAGTGAGCATCTCCGGGCCCGCTCCGGCCGACGACTGACCGCTTCCCGGCGGTCCGATTGTCGGTTCCCCCGACGCCTCTGACACTTGTTCTGGGTCGCTCCCGACCCGTTTTCGCCCGTATCCGAGACTCCCGAGACGTGGTGATAGCGCGGCGCTCGAAAGGCGACTTATTCTACTCCACGACGCCCGCACGAACCCGCGCGAAGCCGAGCGCGTGGGTCGTCTGGTGCGTCACCCGACACCGCGATTCGAGCGCCCGGTGGGCCGCGACGAGCCGCCGGTTCAGCATCCGGGTCGGTGACGCGCGCATCGTGCGCGACCCCGGCGGCGCGGTGACACGGACGAGCGCCCGAAACACCGGGTTGAGCGGTCGCCAGCGCCGGTCGGTCGTCTCCGCGAGGTCCACGAGACAGAGTCGCCCGCCGGGGCCGACGAGGTCGGCCCACGACGAGACCACGGCCGCGGGGTCGTCGAACATCCCCGAGACGAAGGTGGCGAGGACGGCGTCCGGCGATTCTTCGAGTTCGGGCGCGACCGGCGGTCGGGTCGCGTCGGCGCGGACGAGGTGGACGTTCGGGTACTCGCGGGTCCGCTCGCGGGCCACGTCGAGGACGCCGGGTGAGAAATCGATGCCGACGACGGTCCCCTCGGGACCGACGCGCTCGGCGAGGTACGGGAGGTTCGCGCCCGTTCCGCACCCCATCTCGACGACCGTCTCGCCCGGGGCGAGCGCGAGCGCGTCGGCGGCTTCGGTTCTGACGCTCCCGACGCCGGGCGCGCGGCGGGCGAGCGCGTCGTAGAGCGTCGCCCACCGGGTGTAGAACGACTGGGCGACCGACGACGGAGAACGAGAGCGAGAGTTGGACTGTTCGGCTGTCATGGGACGGGAGCCTCAGAGCAGGACGCGGACCACGTCGGCGACGGCGGGCGCGTCGGGGCCGAGGATGTACGTGATGGGTTCGATACCGTAACCGCCGCTCTGGTAGACGACGAACGTCTCCGGCAGGTCGCGGGCGGTGAGGAGTTCGCGGACCGGGTCGGTCGGCGCGTCCGGGTCGAACTCGATGCACTCGTAGCCCGCGGCTTCGAGGTCCTGGATGACGCCCGCGTCGTAGACGATGTTGAGCGCGGCGTTCACGTCGGCACCGGCGGCGCGGGCCGAAAGCAGGACGCCCGCGACGTGGCCGCTGACGCCGAACTCGGGTTCGCCGGGAACGGTCGCCTGGCCCTTCACGTCGAAGATGCGGCCGGGGATTGCGGCGATGTCGTCCACGCTGTCGGCGTCCGGCAGCGACTCCACGAGGTTGGAGCCGACGTTCGGGATGAGCCCCGCGAAGCCGGAGGTGTTCGTGAGCATGCGGAGGCCGCGGCGGACCGACGAGCGGACCTGCTCGACGGTTCGGAGGCGACCCTCGGGGTCGTGGATGCTCCGGAAGCCGTCGTGGGAGGCGAGTTCGGGCATCTCCTCCTCGTGGAGGTCGGACAGCAAGTCGCCTTCCTCCAGTTGGCGGATGAGGACCTCGGCCTCGACGAGCGCCTGCACGGGGGTCATATCGCCGGTTGCGAGGCCGTCGCCGACGCGGGAGACGAGGTCGACGACGCGGGGGTCGGTGGCGACCCGCTCGTTCGTGCTGACCTCGCCGTGGGCGTACTTCGAGACGGCGCTCTGGCTGATGCCGAGCGCCTCGGCGACCTCCGACTGGGTGAACCCGCGGTCGCGGAGGTCCTCCGCGAGGAGCGCGCGGAACGTGGGCAGGAACGCGTCCACGACGATTTCTTCGATGAACTTCATTCGTCGCCACCGAACTCGGGGTCGGAGCTGAGCCGCGACGCCTGCGGCCCGCGCTGGCCCTGATACTTCGAGCCGCGTTCGACCCCGTAGGGGCGGTCAGCGGGCGATTTCATCTCCGTGAACACGAGCTGTGAGATGCGCATGCCGGGGGTGAGCGCGACCGGCGCGGTGCCGAGGTTCGACAGTTCGAGCGTGATTTGCCCCTCGTAGCCGGGGTCGACGATGCCCGCGGTGGCGTGGATGACGACCGCGAGGCGGCCGAGCGAGGACCGCCCCTCGACGGTCGCCAGCAGGTCGTCCGGAATCGCCACGCGTTCTTTGGTCGTGCCGAGGACGAAGTCGCCGGGGTGGAGGATGAAGTCGTCGCCCTCCGGGACGTGCGTCTCGCGGACGTACTCGGAGACTTCGTGCTCTCGGTTCGGGTGGATACAGGAGATGTTCGTGCGCTGGAACTCCAGGAATTCGGTGCCGAGACGGAGGTCGACGCTCGCGGGCTGGACCTGCATGTCCACGTCGTCTATCGGGTCGACCACGAGGTCACCCTCGGCGAGGCGAGCGAGGATGTCCGAGTCGGAGAGTATCATACTCGAAGGGAGCGCGTCGCGGACAAGTAAATCCACCTTTCGACGGGAGACGCCACCCCGTCTCGGCGGAGCGACAGCGCCCCGTGTTGATGGTTCAGAGGAGTTCGAACAGGAGACCGACGAGGCTCAGGCCGACGGTGACGACCGCGGCCGACTCGACGTCGAGGTCGCGGGCGCGGGCCATCCCGTAGGTCCGGACGTACGTCGCCCACGCGACCGTGACGACCACGACGGCCCCGCTGACGAGGCCGAAGCCGGACAGCGCGGCCTGCATCGCGGCGACCGCGGCGTCGGGGGTCGACGGGAGGTCGATTCGCGGGAGGGCGTAGGCGAGGTAGCCGGCAATCGCGAGGGCGCGGGCCGCGCTCGGGACCATCCCCCACGCGGCGACCGTCAGGGACTCTGCGAAGCCGCCCTCGCCGCCGACGAGCGACGTGCCGAGGTGGAGCATCGCTCCCTCGAAGAGCCAGAACAGCGGCACGCCGACGAGCATCGCCCACGGGACCCACGAGATTTCGTCCCAGACGAGGTCGCCGAGGCGCTCGTCGAGCTGTTCGGGGACCGATGGGTCACAGCCCGCCGGCGCGTCCATGTCGTCGAACGGGCCGCCCTCTTCGTAGTTTTCGCACATCCAGTCGGGGGCGTGTTCGGGGTTGTCGACGCTGACCTGCTGGTCGAGCTGTTGGGTGAACGTGACGAGGATGCCGCCGACGGCGGCCGCGACGACGAGCGTCACGAGCGCGACGACGACGAGCGCCCGCCCGGTGTCGAGCGGTCGCGGCCGCGACGCGAAGTACTCGCGCGGCTTGAGGAGGGGCGTTCGGGGACCTGCCATCGGTCGAACCACGGAGATGTCGGTGAAATGTCTTCTGCCCGCACGCGACGCCCGCGATGGGAGGACATTTACCGCGTCGGCGGGGAGTAGCGGGCATGAAACAGGCCATCGTCGCACGCGCCGACCTCGGCATGGGCCGGGGAAAGCTCGCCGCGCAGGTCGCCCACGCCTCGCTGTCCGCCTACGAGGACACCGACTCGCAGACCCGGAAGCGCTGGAAGGGCGGCGGACAGAAGAAGGTCGTCCTCAAGGCCAACGGCGAGTCGGAACTGTTCAAACTCGCCGACAAGGCCGAGCGGGCGGGCATCCCCCACGCCATCATCCGCGACGCGGGACACACGCAACTCGACCCCGGCACGGTGACGGCGCTCGCCGTCGGCCCCGGTGAGGACGACGAAATCGACCGCGTGACCGGCGACCTCTCGCTGTACTGATGCGCGAGGCACACCCGCTGGAGCGCGCGGTCGGCATCGACAGCTACGTGAGCGACGCCGACGGCGTCGGCGGCCGCCTTCGCGTCGCCCCCGAGGACTTCCGCGTGCGCGAACTCGAACTCGACTCGCTGAACGTCCGCCCGCCGGACGCGCCGACCGGCGACTTCCCGAACCTCGTCCTCCGCGTCACCCTCCGCGGCTGGGACACCAACGACTTCGCGGGCCGGCTCTCGGACGAACTCGACGCGAGCAGAGAGCGCGTCTCGTGGGCCGGCACGAAGGACA
This sequence comes from Haloferax marisrubri, assembly GCF_001469875.2. GTDB lineage: Archaea > Halobacteriota > Halobacteria > Halobacteriales > Haloferacaceae > Haloferax > Haloferax marisrubri. The sequence continues at coordinate 77,034 of NZ_LOPW02000022.1, forward strand.
AACACGCCGTGACGACCCAACTGTTCACGGTCAACGGCGGCGACGCCGACGACGTGCCCGAGATACCGAACGCCGACATCGAGGTCGTCGGCCGCCTCGGCCGCACGCTGAACTTCGGCGACCTCGCGGGCAACGGCTTCCGCATCCGCGTCCGCGACCCCGAGAGCCCCGACAACGCCGCGGCCGTCACCGACGCGCTCGCCGAGTTCGGCGGCCGCGAGGGCCGCGTCGGCGTCCCGAACTTCTTCGGCCACCAGCGGTTCGGCAGCATCCGCCCCATCACCCACAAAGTCGGCCTGCACGTCGTCCGCGGCGAGTGGCGCGAGGCCGTGTTGGCGTACTGCGGCGGGCCGACCGAGGACGAACCCGAGGAGACCCAAGAAGGCCGCGCCGTCGTCGACGAGGAAGCCGCGTCGGCCGACCCCGACTGGCACCGCGCGCTCGACCGGATTCCGGGCTACCTCGGCTACGAGCGCGGCATGCTCCACCGCCTCGCCGAGGACGGCGCGGAGACCGACGAGGACTGGCGCAACGCGCTCGAATCGGTCCCGTCGAACCTCCAGCGACTGTTCGTCAACGCCGCGCAGTCCTACGCGTTCAACCGGATGCTCTCGGAGCGCCTCGACCGCGGCCTCCCGTTCGACGAACCCGTCGAGGGCGACGTGGTCTGCTTCGCCGACCGCGACGCGCCCGAGGGGTTGGAACTCCCCGACGTGAGCCGTCTCCAGACCGCGACGGGTCGCAGAGTGGAGGTCATGGGCCGCCACATCGAACGCGGTCGCGCGTTCGTCACGGCCCCGCTCGTCGGCACCGACACCGAACTCGCCGAGGGCGAACAGGGCGACATCGAGCGCGCCGTCCTCGACGACCTCGACCTCGAACCGGGCGACTTCGACCTCCCCGGCAACTTCCGGTCGACCGGGACGCGCCGGGCGGTTCTCGTCCGCACCGACCTCGACGTGGACCGCGAGAGCGGCGACGCCGACGGCGCTGGCGGCGCTGGCGACGCTGACGACCTCGTCTTCGACTTCGCGCTCCCCCACGGCTCGTACGCGACGGCCGTGATGCGCGAGTACCTGAAGGCCGGTCCGCTCGACCTCTGAAAGGCGAACCGAGACGCGAATCTACTGTTTTGCGGCGCTCGCGGCGGGGCTGGCTCCCGCCTGTCGCTTCGCGTCCACGGTGCGCGTGGTCGCGTAGCCGATAGCCGCGAAGGGAAGCGAAAAGAGCGTCGCGGCGACCGCGAACCCGAGCGCGAGACCGACGGTTCCCAACTGGAAGCCGGCGGCCTCCGCGGCCGGTGGGAAGTACGCCCACGCGGGGACGGCGAACGCGAGCGCCGAGACCACCGCGCCGAGACGGAACCGACCGCGGGCGCTGGCGACGCCGAGCGCGTAGCCGACGGCCAGCGGGAGCGCCAGCGTCGCGGTCCGGGCGACCGAGGGACCGGCGACGAGCGACGCGACGACGCCGCCGAGGGCGACCGGTGCCATCGCGGACAGCGACCCGGTGACGACGCCCTCGGCGTTCGACCGGCCGGCGAAGACGGCTCCGGCGGCGGCGAGGAGCGCGACGCCCACGCCGGCGACGACGACGGGCCTGTCGCGGGCGAAGACGACGACGAGCGGGACGGTCGCCGAGGCGACGAGCGCGAACGCGAGTTCGGCGGTCGTCCGCGTGTCCGAGGGGTCGCGGTGGGAGACGAACGCGCGGAAACTCCCGGCGGCGACCCACGAGAGGGCGGCGAAGAGCGCCGTCGAGAGGGGCGCGGCCCGGCGGAGGTACGAGGCGACGGCGCGACCCGTGTCGAGCGCCGACTGGCCCAGTTGCGTGGCGAGGCGGACGGTCGTCTCGGGGTCGAGCGCGAGCGCGACCAGTCCGACGAGGCCGGCGAGCGCGAGCGGCGACAGCGACGCGAGAAGGGCGCGGCGGCGCATACGGAGTGGAGTCTCGGACACGGGGACGAATATGTTTCGCCGGGCGGGTCGTGCGCCGGGAGTCGCGGCGCGTCCGCTCCGACCCGCATAAACGGCCTTTTGTACGCGCACGACCGACACGTCGATATGCACTGTCGGCGGTGTGGAAATCCGTTAGAGAAGCCGGGAGACTACTGTCTCACCTGCAACACCGCCAACTGCGACGCCGTCGTGGCCGTCTTCGAGGCCGACCGCGCGACGCTGACGTTCCTCGACGAGGAGGACGTGCTCGGCGAGACGACGGTCACGACGATTCCCGAGTCGGACGACGAGACGAAGGTCGTCCAACTCCGCAACTTCGCCGGCCTCGTCGCCGACGAGATTCGGCGCAAGCGACCCGAAACGGTGTACGCCGCGGGCGAGCGCGCCCCGCTCCGCGAGACGCGCGCCCAACTCCACCACGAGTTCTATCGCGTCTCCGACGACGACCCCGTCCAGCGCGTCCTCGACACCCGCGGCGAGCGGACGCTGGAGGTCGTCGATATTCCGCCCGCGGAGAAGTTGGGCGGGAGCCACAGCACGCTCATCGGCGGGCGACGGGGTCGCCGGGCAATCGGCGTCGTCGCCGGCCACCCACACGTCAAGAAAGTCATCCCCGGCCCCATCGACGCCGGCGGCACCGGGTCGCGGACGGGCCTCCGAGCGAAGGTCACCCGCGCCGACGACAACGGGAACGTCAGGCTCCTCCTGCGAGACGGGTCGAGCGTCCAAGAGAACCGCATCGTCACGACGGCGATGAACCGAGAGACGGGCGAGCGCGTCCGCGACGACCTGAACGAGGCGCTGCGAGAAGACGAGTTACAAGACACATAGCGGCCGAAAAACACGTCGAGTCGGAATCGAGTGGCCGACTCAGGCCGACTCGGTCGCACCCTCCGGGACCGTCTCGATGTGAATCGGCTCCGTCTCGGCCTCGGCCTCGGCTTCTTCCCGTTGCGTTTCGTACCACGCGACCGTCTCGGCGATAGCGTCTCGCAGAGGAGTCGGTTCGACGGCGTCGCCGAACGTCTCGCGGAACTTCGCGTCGCGGACGACGTACGGCTCCTCGAAGGCGTAACGCATCTCCGAGAGCTCCTTCAGCGGCGCGCTCAGGTAGCCGCCGAGCGTCAGCGCGAGCCCCGGCGCGGCGATGATGTGCGGAAAGCCCGGGTCGACCTCGGCGGCCTCGTAGACGAGGTCGACGAAGCGGCGCGTCGAGACCGTCTCGGGGTTCGGGACGTGCCAGACCTCGCCGAGGGCCTCGTCGCGCTCGCCGAGGAGGACGAGCGCTCGCGCGAAGTCGGGGACGTAGGTGTAGGTGTGGGCGAGTTGCGGGTCGCCGAACACCTTCGCGCGCTTGCCGGCGACGGCGGCCCCGAACACCTGCTCGCCGACGGCCGACTCGCGGACGCGCGGGCCGAAGAAGTCGCTGGCGCGGCCGATGGTGGCCTCGATGCGGCCCGTCTCGTGGGCGTCGAGGACGATATCGGCGCACTCGGCTCTGGTCTGGCCTTTCGGGCCGGTGGCGGCATAGGGGAGGTCCTCGGTGAGGCGGACCTGCACCGGGCCGTACATGTAGAGGTTCTCGGCGACGACGAGGCGCGCGCCGGCGGCTTCGGCTCCCGCGACGATGCCGCGGGTGAGGTCGGGGAACAGTTCGGGCCAGTCGTCGTACGGCGGTTTGGCGCAGTGATAGACGACGTCGGCGTCCGCGAAGGCGGCGACGGCGCGGTCGGGGTAGAGCACGTCCGCGAGGCGGCTCTCGACGCCCTCTGGGAGGAAGTCGGGTTCGTGACGCGTCACCGCGGCCACGTCCGCCCCGCGCTCCCGGAGCTGTTCCATCACCGCGAGTCCGACGGGACCCGCACCAACCACCACGTGTTGTGTCATGGACTCCCGTACGCACGCCGGCGACAAAGCGGTGTCTAGGCCCGTCAGGTCCCGAGACGACTCGTAGGGTTTATCCATACCGGGGAGGTAGTTCGCGGTACTATGGCCGACAAGAAGGCACGATCCGTCGGTAGTTCCGGGCGCTTCGGCGCTCGGTACGGCCGCGTCGCTCGACGCCGCGTCAAGGAAATCGAAGCAGAGATGCGCAACTCCAAAGTCGACGGCGACGACGTCACTCGCGTCGAAACCGGCGTCTGGAAGAACGAGGAGACTGGCGAGATTTTCACCGGCGGCACCTACCGCCCGCAGACCCCCGCAGGCAAGCAGGTCCGCCGTTCCATCCGCGCCGCGCTCACCGGCGAGGACGAATAACGCCCAAGTAGCCTCGACTCTTCACATCTCACAATGAGCTACAAGTGTTCCCGGTGCAAGCGCGATGTCGAACTGGACGAGTTCGGTGGCGTCCGCTGTCCGTACTGCGGGCACCGCGTCCTGCTGAAGGAGCGGTCCCCCAACGTCAAAGAAGTCGCCGTCGAGTAGCGTGCGCCCAGCGCACAGCGCGTCGCTCGAATTCGACTATTCTACCGAGCGACGCGCGCGCGTCGTCGAACGAAGCGTCGCCGTCGAGGAAGGCGAAATAGACGACGCCCGGTCCGGCGCGCGCGTCGCCCGCGAAGGGCGGACCGTCGTCGTCACCGTCGAGGCCGGCGACCTCGTCGCGCTCCGCGCGGGCGTGAACTCGTGGATACGCCTCGTAGAGACCGCAGAGCGCGTCGCTGACGCCGGCGCGACGTATTCGGAGTCCGCGTAGGAGACCGCGGGTGTTTTAGGGCCGGCGTCCCGTCGGTTCGGGTATGCAGGGAAGTCTACCGCCGGAAGCCCAAGAGAAGCTCGAAGAACTGCAGAACCTTCAGGAGACCGCCCAGAACGTCTCCGAGCAGAAGCAGTCCTCCGAGACCGCGCTCAACGAGGCGCAGACCGCGCTCACCACGCTCGAAGAGATCGACGGTGACTCGAAGATGTACCGCGAGGTCGGCGAGCTCCTCATCGAGACCGACTACGAGTCGGCCAAGGACGACCTCGAAGAGAAGGTCGAGAACCTCGAAGTGCGCGTCGAACAGCTCACGAAGCAGGAGACGCGCGTGCAGGAGAAGTTCGAGAGCCTGCAGGAAGAACTCCAGCAGATGCTCCAGGGCGGCGCGGGCGGCGCGGGTCCGATGGGCCCCGGCGGCGCGTAAATGCCACAGCCGACGGACGAAGAAGTGGTCGAAACCGCCGCGGAGGCGGCTGAAGGCCTCATCTTCGCCCGCTTCAAGCAGTCTCGCGTCAAGGACTTCGACGTCACCGTGACGTTCGAAGACGGCGTCCTCGACGTCGACGTGTACGTCAACGCGCCCGACGACGCCGACGACGCGGAGGCAGTCGCCGAGGAGGCGGCGCTGACGGCACAGGAGGCCGTGGACGAACTGTTCGCGGCCGCCGACGAAGAGTAAGGGACGTTCTCGCGGGTACCCCCCGCACTCGGTTTCTCCCGGTGAGCGGCGGCGCTGTGCCGGTCGAGGCGCGGGCCGAACGTGAGAGAGTCGGGCGGTGATTTTTGCATTCCGCAAGTATCACCGAGCGTGGGTGTGACACCATACGACACAATTAAACACGATAGTGGTGTATGTTACCTCATGTCAATCAGAAGGACGCCGAGAGGAACGACTGCGTTGGACCGGTTGCGAGAGCGATACAGCGAGGCCGACCTCACCTGTTCGAAGTGCGGTTTCACCGACAGCGACGGCGAGTGGTCCGCCAAGACGACCGGGTCGAGCGTGTTCTACCGGCGGGTCTGTCCGAGTTGCGGTGCTATCGAGACGCGGACGCTCTCGCTGAAATAGTGCGACGGGGGCCGTTCGTCGCTCGAATCGAATCGTGAGTGGCGACGCGACCGGCGGAAAGAGCGGTGGTGAGGGCGACGGGCGGCGACGAGCCGTCTCGTTTACGCGAGGAAGAACACGAGCAGGCTGACGGCCATCGCCGCGAGGATGAGCGCGAGCGCGAGCGCCCCGCCCATCGAGACGACGACGTTGGCGTGGCTGGCGAGCGTCTCCGTGCGGTCGTTGCCGAAAATCGTCACCTCGGCGCGCTCGGTCGCCATGCCGGCGACGACGGGTTCAGTGTCCGCGAGCGCCTCGTCGACGAGTCGGTCGATGGTCTCGCGGAGTTCGTCGGGGTCGATGGCCGCGCCGACCTGATTTTCCGCCTCGACGGTGTTGACGATGTGCGTGTCGGTCGTCATGACCTCGGCCACGTCGGCTTTCGCGTCCGGCCCGTTCGTGAGCCCCTCGACGATGCGGTCGCGCAGGCCGGGTTCCATGTTGTTCCCGTCGATGAGGACGTACGCGGTCGTCTGGTCGTCGACGTTCGTCACGGCCACGCGAATGCCCAGCGGGCCGATACCCTCTCGCGGCGTCCAGTCGGTCGGGTCGAACGCCGTCCCCATGGAGAGCGGAGCGTGCGACGACGCGGAGAGTTCCTCGCCCGCGAGCCCGGCGGCGGTAATCATGTCGAACGAGCGCTTGCTCCCCGGCGTGACGTGGCCGAGGTCGGCACCCTGGAGCCCGTTGTTGCAGTTGTGGGCGTCGACGAGGAGCACGTCTCTGAGGCCCGTCGTCCGGGCTTCGGCGGACGCCGAGAGGCCGACCGCGTACTCCACGTCGTCGGCGAACTGCGGGGCGTACGTCGACACGAGGAGCGCGTCGTCGCCGAAGCGCTGGCCGAGCATCTTCGCGTCGCCGGACTGCACGCGGACGCTTTCTGTCACGTCCGGGCTGTACTCGATGCGCTCGTAGGCGTCGTCGGCCGCGTCGAGGACCACGTCGACCTCGCGTTCGGTGACGAGGTTGAAGTCGTGGCCGGCGGTGGCGTGCGGGGGGAACGCGAGGCCCTCGGCCCGGCGGGCGACCCGTTCGGGGAAGTTGCCGCCGCCGATTTCGCCCATCGGTCCGGGGTGAATCATCGGCAGGACGAACCGGGCCTTCTCGGTTCCGTCCTCGCGTTCGAACGAGAGCACGGTGACGGGGACGATGGCCTCCTGGCCGAGCTGTTCGAAGAAGTCCTCCAGCTCGCGGGTCCCCTCGGCGATGTGGCCGATGAAGCCGCGGATGAAGTCGAGGACGGACACGCCGAGGCTCCGCCGCCACGGGCGGTCGACGATGCGGAGGAAGACGTAGACGCCGAGGGCGTACACGACGCAGGTGATAGCGAGGAGTTGGAAGTGGTTCAGCGCGATGGCCGACAGCTCAGGCGGGGCCCGGTCGGGGCGGGCGAGGTAGGGCATCAGATAGGCGTCGAGGATGGGGCCGCCGACCTCGAAGAATCTGAGCGTCCCGCTGTAGACGAACAGGAGCGCGGCTGACGTGAGCGTCTGGATGCTCGCCGGGACCGCCGCGATGAGCAGCGACGACCGCGAGACGGCCATCACGATGAGCAGGCGGAAGGCGAACACCGACGCGAGGGCGACCACGAGCGCGTCGAAGATGAACGTCTGGCCGAGGCCGGTGAAGACGGAGATGATGGCGGCCCCGGTGAGGAACGTCACGATAATCACCTCGCCGGCGAGCGCGAGGAGCGACGAGCGGTTGTGCGTCAGTTTCCCGCCGACGAACCGGTCGACGCCGGTGGTGCCGAACGCCGCGACGACAGTCGGAATCCCGATGAAGAAGATGCCTTCCCAAGCGTCTCTCCCGAGGAAGAAGATGCCCCGCCACGAGCCGGCGATATCCCCGGAGTCGAACGCGCCGATACCCGCCATCGCGGCGACGAGCAGGGCGAACCCGAGACTCGTGTACCAGCTGGGCGCGCGGAAGATGAACCGCGAGAGCCCAGCGAGGTCGCTCTGGGTGGAGGTCATTTTCCGAACAGACAGAACGGAGGCCGGTAAATGTCTCGGCTTGCTTCCGAGGAACGACCGTGAGAGACCGCGTCGTGTCGCCGGATTGCGGTTTTTCCCCGCGGCGACGGAGAGAAAGAGGCGCGTCGCCGCGGAGAACGCGGTCGCGGTCGAAGGCGACCGACCGCTCGCAGTCGTCGATTACTGCTCGCAGATGTCGATGAAGTTCTCGAAGACTTCCTCGCCCTCGTCGGTGTGGGCGACTTCCGGGTGCCACTGGACGCCGTAGAGGTCGCGGTCGGCGTCGCTCATGGCCTCGATGGTACACACGTCGCTCGTGGCGGTGTGTGTGAAGCCCTCGGGGACTTCCTTGACCTCGTCGGCGTGGCTGGCCCAGACGCGGGTCTCGGGGGCGAGCGAGCCGATGAGCGGGTCGTCCTCGTCGAGGATTTCCACGTCCACGTCGGCGTAGCCGCCGTAGTCGCCGGAGCCGACGCGACCGTCGAGTTCTTCGGCGAGAATCTGCATGCCGAGACAGATGCCGAGGACGGGGACGTCGAGGTCGAGGTAGTCGGGACAGCGGCCGATGCGGTCCATGTCGGGGCCGCCGGAGAGGACGATGCCGTCCGCGTCGATGTCCGCGGGGTCGGTGTCGTTGTCGACGAGTTCGGTGTCGACGCCGAGGTCGCGGAGCGCGCGTCGTTCGAGGTGGGTGAACTGCCCGTGGTTGTCGATGACGACGATGCGGGTCATGTCCCGGATTGGACCACCGTGCCTAAAAGTCAATCGAAGAACGCCCGAGATACGCGTATCCGTGCATCGAACTGGCACATCGGGGCGGTTAGGTCGGGGAAGGTCGCTTCGGTGTGTGGATGGGTTCGTCGCCGCTTGTCACCTCGTCGGCTTCCGCGACTCACTCGTCGCCGGCGCGGTCCCGCGCCGTCTGAAACCCGAGTTCGTCGAGTTCCTTCGTCCGGCGGCCCTCCCGCTCGGCGAGTGCCTCGACGTCGGGCGAGGCGTCGTCGTCGATGCGGGCGAACGACTTGTGGACCTTCGTGTGGCACCACCGGCACAGCGCGACCGTGATTTCGTGGGAGGGTTCGTCGCCGTCGCCGTCACCGTCACCGTCGCCGCCGCGGCCCCCGTACGAGAGGTGGTGTTCTTCGAGTAACGGGCGGGCGGTCGAGTCGTGGGCCATGCGGACCTCTTCGAGGCCGCAGCGGATGCACTCGCGCCCGCTCGTCGTCGAGGCGTAGTGCGGGCAGTCGCGGAAGTCACAGCCCTCCGCGGCCGCGACGCAGTCGTAGTCCGCTCGGGCGCGCTCGCGGGCGAACGCCGGGTCGCGGTCGGCGTACTCGCGGGCGAGGCGACACGCGCCGTCGCTCGTGAGGTGGTCGCAGCGGCCGGCGTGGTCGTAGGGGTCGTCGACTCCCACGGGCGTGCCTGTCGGCGTCCGCTCCATGGAGCGCGTTCGGGGCGGGGCGGGCCTAAACGTTGCTCTCGACGGCGGACGGCCCGCCGTCTCGGCGGTGGATTCATCACGCCCGCCGTCGAAGCCGCCGTCGTGAGACTCGTTCACCGACAGAACGGTTCCCAATCGACGCTCGCGTCGAACGTCGAGACGGCCGACTCGTTTCTCTCGCAGGCGCGCGGGCTGATGTTCCGCGGCTCCGTCCCGGACGACTACGCCCTCGTGTTCCGGTTCGACGACGCCGACCGCCACAGCCTCCACATGGTGTTCGTCCCGTTCGACATCGACGCGCTCTGGCTCGTCGGCGACGAGGTGACGAAGAAAAAGCGGCTGTCGGCGTGGACGGGCATCGGCTTCGGCATGGCCGACACCATCATCGAACTCCCCGCGGGCGCGGCAGACGACGTGGACCCCGGCGACTTGGTCGAACTCTCGGAGTAGACGCCGGCGCAACCGACCGACTGCGACGCCGACACCGCCGCCGACCCCCGCGCCGCCAAGTGAACGCGCTTCCAACGACGGCCCCGCCGAGACACCAATTTCTGTCGGAACCATCTCTTTTATACACTCGACGACATATGTGTTCAACTACTATGTCGGGACCTACCACACCGACGGAGGATAGAGTAAGTCGTCGCGAGACGGCTGGCTGTGAAATTCGACGGTTCTAACCTACAAGGACACGATTCTACCGTGAACGAACGATTCGGGAAGACCCCCGAGCTACGCACTTCTGATTCAGTACAGCTCTTAGACACCACGCTCCGCGACGGCGAGCAGGCCCCCGGCGTCTCGCTGACGCCGGCCCAGAAAGCCGACATCGCCCAGGCGCTCGACCGCGCGGAGGTCGATTACATCGAAGCCGGGAGCGCCTGCACCGGCCCCGGCGAGCGCGAGACGATAAAGCGCGTCACGTCGCTCGGCCTCGACGCGACGGTGACGAGTTTCGCCCGCGGCGTCAAGAACGACGTCGACCTCGCGCTCGACTGCGACGTGGACGGCATCACGCTCGTCGTCCCGGCGAGCGACCGACACGTCGAGTCGAAGGTCGGGACGACCCGCGAGGGCGTCGTCGAGACGACCGACGAACTCGTCGCCTACGCAAAGGACCACGGCCTCTGGGTCGAGGTCATCGGCGAGGACGGCTCCCGGGCCGCCCCGGAGTTCCTCGAATCGCTCGCCCGAGCCAGCCACGACGCCGGTGCCGACCGCTTCTGTTTCGCCGACACGGTCGGCCACACGAGCCCCGAACACACCTACGAAGTCGTCTCTCGGCTCGCCGAACTCGGGCCGACCTCGACGCACACCCACGACGACCTCGGCCTCGCGATGGCGAACGTCCACGCCAGCCTCGCCGCGGGCGCGGACCTCGTCCACACCACGGTCAACGGCATCGGCGAGCGCGCCGGCAACGTCGCGCTCGAAGAGGTCGCCATCGCGCTCGACCACTGCTACGACGTGGAGTCGGTGAAACTCGACGAACTGTACGCGCTCGCCCAGAAGGTCGCACAGGCCACGGGCGTCGCGCTCCCGCCGAACAAGGCGGTCGTCGGCCAGAACGCGTTCACTCACGAGAGCGGCATCCACACCGACGGGACGCTCAAAGACGACGCGATGTACGAGCCGTACCCGCCGGAGACGGTCGGCCGCGAGCGCCGCCTCGTCCTCGGAAAGCACGCCGGTCGCGCCGGCGTCAAGGCCGCACTCGACGAACACGGCGTCGACGCCACCGACGAGGAAGTCGCGGCCGTCGTCGAACGCGTGAAGGAACTCGGCGACCGCGGCAAGCGCGTCACCGACGCCGACCTCCTCGCGTTCGCAGAAGACGTCCAGGGCCGCGAGCGCGCCCGACAGGTCGAACTGCTCGACCTCACGGCCGCCTCCGGGGGCGGCACCCCGACCGCGAGCGTCCGCCTCCGCGTCGAGGGCGAAGAACGCGTCGCCTCCGGCACCGGGTCCGGTCCGGTCGACGCCGCGGTGAAAGCCGTCCGCGAGGCGCTCGGCCCCGACGCCGACGCCCAACTCGACGAGTACCACGTCGACGCCATCACCGGCGGCACCGACGCCGTCGTGACCGTCGAGGTGACGATGTCGCTCGGCGACCGGAGCGTCACCGTCGCGGCGTCGCACGCCGACATCACGCGGGCGAGCGTCCAGGCGATGGTGAACGCGCTGGACCGACTGCTCGCGCCGAATCACACGTCGCCGACGCCCGCGTCGGCCGACGACTGAGAAAACGACCCTGTCGCGTCCGCGTTCGCTCCCGCTCCCGCTTCCCTTCTCGCGGACGACCGATTTCGCTCCGAGACCGCAGTCGACTCCGACCTACTGCGTGTCTTTGGCGACGAGGTAGGTCCAGCCGCCCCGGCGCTCGAACCCGATAGCGGCGTCGCCGAGTTCCGTCTCCGCGAAGTCGGCGACGCGGCCGGTCCGGACCGTCGTCACGTCGATGCGTCGCGTCCCGTCCCGTTCGCTCGTGTCCGCGCTTGCTACGTTCGCACTCATACCTGCGCTGACGCGGGCAGGGGATATGTATCGCATCCTAGTAGAGTGAAAGTGAAATCGAGGGACTGCGCGGGGGAGGCGCTCACGCGGGGGAGAGCGTGACTCAGGTCGAACTCGGCTTCGAGCCCAGTCCGAAGGTGATGAGAGTGGCCACGATGACGAACACGACGCCGAAGTAGCCGGCAAGTCGGTAGACCTCGATGGTGAGCAACAGGAACAGGAGGGCGATGATGACTTCGAGTCTGTGTTCGAGTGTGGCGTCCATACGGTCCACCATTCGTGTCTGATTAGTAACTATTTCGGCAGGCGAAGCGTGAGCCGTCGGGCGAATCAGAACCGATTTGCAAGCCAGTCTGGACTATCGAAACGATGGTTGCATTCACGGAACGCGAGCGGGCGGGCGTGTACAAGTCGATATACGCGCGGCGGGACATCCGGCGGTTCGGCGCCGACCCGGTGTCCGAGGAGACGCTGGCGCGACTGCTCGACGCCGCGCATCACGCCCCGAGCGTCGGCTTCTCGCAACCGTGGGACTTCGTGGTCGTCGAGGACGACGAGACGAAGGCGGCCGTCGCGTTCATCGCGGAGCGGGCGATTGCGGCGGCCCGCGAGGGCTACCGAGAGCCCCGAAAATCGGAGTTCGGTCGGCTGAAGTTGGAGGGCATCACCGACGCGCCGGTGAACATCTGCGTCACGTGCGACCCGACGCGGGACGCGCCGCACGTCCTTGGGCGCAACACGATGCAGGCGATGGACGCCTACTCGACGTGTCTCGCGGTGCAGAACCTCTGGCTGGCCGCGCGGGCCGAAGGCGTCGGCGTCGGCTGGGTGTCGTTTCTCTACCCGCACGAGGTCCGCGAGGTGCTCGGGATTCCGCACCACGTCGAGCCGATTGCGTATCTCTGCGTCGGCTATCCCGAAGACGGATTTCCCGAGGAGCCGGTGCTTCAGCGGGAGGGCTGGCGCGAGCGCATCGAGACGAGCGAACTCGTCCATCGAGAGCGATGGGAGGCGACATCGGACTGAGAAAACCAGAGTCGCGGCGCGATGAGACGAGACGCGCCGCTCAGAATGTTGTGGCCGCGAGAAGCGCCGAGGGTGAGATTTGAACCTCACTCGCTCACCGTGTTCGCTCGCTGGTTCAAATCTCGGGTCGTCGCAGATCCTCGTCACGCGGGGCGAGAGACACGAACGTCTCTCGCGAGGTGACGTTCGGAAGAAGCGCCGAGGGTGAGATTTGAACCGCAGTCGCTCCCATGCGGTCGCTCCTTGATTCAAATCTCAGGACGTTACACACGCGGCCACGGAGTCGCGGCGCGACGAGACGCGCCGCTCAGAATGTTGTGACCGCGAGAAGCGCCGAGGGTGAGATTTGAACTCACGTGTCCGAATGGACAGTAGATTTCGAATCTACCGCCTTGGCCGGGCTAGGCTACCTCGGCTTCCATCGTTGTCTCTCTCGCGGATAGTTTAATCCGTTTCGATTTCCGAGGGCCGCGGCGAGGTGTCGCACGGACGCAGTCGGCGAGTCTGCACCGAGAGGAACCGAGCGGGCGGACGGGGTCGGAGACGGGCGACCGACCGACCCGAATCCCGCCGACCAACGGGAATAAGTCGCACGCAGACCCGAGAGGTGTATGGATATCGACACGGCCAGCGAGACGTGCGACGAGGTGCTCGACGCCATCTCGGAGGCCGTCATCGCCGACCGAGCCTTCCTCGAAACCGTCCTGACGGGCGTCCTCGCCCGCGGCCACGTCCTCCTCGAAGACGTCCCGGGAACCGGAAAGACACTTACCGCGCGGAGCGTCGCCACCGCGCTCGGACTGTCGTTTTCCCGCGTGCAGTTCACCCCGGACCTGCTTCCCGCCGACGTGACCGGGACGAACATCTACGACGAGCGAGACCGGTCGTTCGAGTTCTCGCCGGGCCCCATCTTCGCGAACGTCGTTCTCGCCGACGAAATCAACCGCGCGCCGCCGAAGACGCAGGCCGCCCTCCTCGAAGCGATGGAAGAGGGACAGGTGACCGTCGACGGCGAGACCCACCAGCTCCCGAGGCCGTTCTTCGTCATCGCCACCCAGAACCCCGTCGAGCAGGAGGGGACGTTCACCCTCCCCGAGGCGCAGGTCGACCGGTTCGTCGTGAAGTCGGCCATCGGCTACCCCGACCTCGACGGCGAGGTCGAACTCCTCCACCGACGCGCGGGCCGAAGCGAACAGAGCCCGAGCGTCGAGCGCGTCCTCGACCGCGACGCCGTCGCCGCCATCCGCCGCGCCCCCGAGTCGGTCCGCGTCGAGGACGACCTCCTCGAATACATGGCGAAGCTCGTGCGGGAGACCCGCACCGACCGCCGGGTCCGCATCGGCGTCTCCCCCCGTGGGACCCAACGGCTGTTCGAGGCGACCCGCGCCCGCGCCGTCATCGAGGGCCGCGAGTTCGTCACGCCCGACGACGTAAAGCGCGTCGCGCAGTCCGTGCTCGCCCACCGCCTCGTCCTGACGCCGGACGCGCGGGTCGAAGACGTACGGAAATCAGACGTCGTCGACGACGTGCTCGGCCGGGTGACCGTGCCGACGCTGGAATGAGTAGATGTTGTGAGGCGGACACGCCGCTCAGCGCGTGACGACCGTCACGAGCGCGACGACGCCGACCAACAGTAAGACGACGGCCGTGATGGGCTGGCCGCCGGCGGCCGCCCGGTCCGCGCCGTAGACGACCGCTGCGCCGACCGCGAGGACGACGAGCGTCGCCGCCGCGTGGACGAGTTCGAGCCGGAGCGTGTCGGTCTCGCGACCGAGGTGCTCGCCGACAGAGCGCGCGTTCTCCGCGAGGTCCCACGCGAGTATCGACCCGAGCGTGGCGAGGAGAAGCGCCTCCGTCCCGGCCCCGCTCGCGCCCGCGAAGAGGAGCGAGAGGAAGAACAGCCCGCCCGCGGCGTCGACGATGCGCCGCGAGCCCCGGAACAGTCCGGCGGCGAGCGCGACCGTCGCGACGAGACCGCCGACCGCCGCCGTCGACGTGGTAAAACCGAGTGTGAACGTCGTGAGCCCGGCGACCGACAGCGCCATCGCGGTCCCCGTCCGGGTCGGCTTGCGGGTGATTTCGCTCACCGCGACCACCCCGCTTCGGCCCGCGCGAGCGCGACGCCGAGGGGTTCGTCACCCCAGTCGATGACGCGGACACCGCTCCGCCGGAGTTCGCGGAGTCGCAGGTCGCGCTCGATGCGCGCGAGTCGCGCGCCGACGGTCGACGTCGTCGTCGGGTCCGGAGAGACGACCGTCACGGCGTGGCCGTAGGCCTCCAGCCGACGGGCGACCGAGACGCCGTAGTCGTCCACGAGCGGCGAGCAGAAGATGACCTGCGCGTCGCTGGCGAGCCGACGCCGGAGTCGGCGGACGGCCACGGAGGGGAAGAAGGCCCCGTCCGGTGGCGTCGGCGCGAACGCCGGGTGGGTCGCGAACAGTCGCCGAGCGCGGGCGCGGTGGTCGGCGCCCGACGAGGGGGCGAGCCAGCACTCGTCGGGGCCAAAGGCTGCGACGCCGACGCTGTCACCGCTGTCGAGGAGCGCCGAGAAGGCGACGCTCGCGGCGTCGACGGAGCGCTCGACCGCGGTCTCCGCCTCGTCGTCGGGGGCGACGTGCGCCTCCGGGCGGGTGTCGACGACGAGGACGACGGACGCCGCGCGCTCTTCTCTGAACACCACCGTGGCGAGTTCGCCCGTGCGGGCGCGGCGGTTCCAGTCGATGCGCCGAATCGGGTCGCCGTGGCGGTACTCGCGGATGGAGGCGAACTCCAGTCCCGACCCCGGCACGTCGGTCTCGACGCGCCCGGCGTACTTCGAGGTGAGGCCCCGAAGCGGCAGGTCGGCGGTCGCGGCGAGTTCCGGCTCACAGCGGAGCGTCGTCTCGGTGCTGACCGTCTCGCGGGATTCGACGGCACCGCTCGGGTCGCGGACGACGACGACCGTCCCCTCCCACGCGTGCTCGCCGCGGACGGCGGTGACGGTGTAGGTCGCGGTCGCGGTCGCCCCCGGTCGGAGCGCCGTCCCCAGTCGGGCGGGGCCGTCGGCGACGCCGAGCGCCGGCGGCACGCCGTCGACGATTCGGAGGTCGAACAGCGTCCGCGACCCCTCGTTGGTGACGCGGAGCGTGACTTCGACCTCGTCGTCGGGGTCGGGCGTCGCGTCCGAGAGATCGCGCTCGATTCGCAGCGACACCTCGGGAATCGCCGCGACCCGGACGTAGCCGAGCACGACGACGCCGAGGCCGGCCGCGAGGAGGAGCGACGGCTCGCGGGTGAACACGCCGACGGCGGCCGCGACGAGGACGAGGCCGTCGAGGCCGGTCCAGCGTTCGGTGTCGAACCCGCGACTCATCGCCGCTCACCCGCGGGGCCGTCGGCGGTGCCGATGCGCTCTATCGCGGCGATGGTCCGCTCGGCGCGGTCGGTGAGCGACGACTTCCCCGACAGAAACAGGCGGACGCGCTGTCGGAGCGGAACCGAGACCGATGCGCCGAGAAAGCGCGCGGCGACCGGGTCGTCGGTCCAGCCGCCGGTGTCGAGGAGCGCGGCCGCTTCCTCGGGGGCGCGGCCGCCGCGGGCGACGAGCGCCGCACGCGCCCGCGCTTCGAGGCGGTCCACGACGCGCTCGCGGGCGGCCCAGCGAGTGCGCCGACCCGCCGCCGACACGAGGTCGTCGTCGAAGTCGGAGCCGGGTATCGGGACCGCGATTCGCGCTTCTGGGTCGCCGGTGACCGTGGTGTTCATCGAGGTGTCGCGGCGACGCTGGACGTACCGAAGCCCCTGAAGCGCCGCCAGCGCCGCCACGAGTCCGAGAAAGATGTCCGTCAGTTCGAGGCCGAGCGAGACGCCGGCGATGACCGCGAAACCCGCGGTCGTGGCGATGACGCCGACGAGCAGGAAGAGCCGACGCGCCAGCGTCATCGGTCGTCCTCCGGTGCATCGGCGTAGGTGTCTTCGATGTTCCTGAGCGCGGCGACCGCCCGGCGCTCGCGTTCCGGCGTCGCCTCGAAGCCGCCGTAGCGGACTTCCTCGAACAGCGTCGTCAGGTCGCCCACGTCGTCGCGGTCCATGCCCGCGTCGACGGCCGAGTCGGCGAACTCGGCGGGCGTCGCGGAGCGGCGGTTCGGCACGTCGAGGAGGGCGGTCATCTCACCCCACGCGCGGAACACTTCGTTTTCCACGTCGGCGTCGCCGTCTTCGATGCGCTGAGCCGCGGCCCCGGCGGCGCGACCCACGGCGGCGACGTTCGGCCCCTCGTCTTCCTCGATGGGTTCGACGTCGTCGTCGTCGGCCTCGGGCGAGTCGCCGGTCCCGGTGACGAGCATGAAGACCGCGACGACGAGCGCGGCCGCGAGCAGGAGGCCGAACACGAGCGTCGGCGGCGAGACGGCCTGTGCTGCGCCCCCGTCGCCGAGGCTACCGCCGCCGCCGGCGGGGAGAAACGACACGTTGCGCGCGGCGGCCGCGGCGCGAGACGAAAACGAGAACTCGCGGCGACACGCCGTGAGGAGGGCGAAAAGCAGGACGACCGGCGGCCCGACCGCCGCGTAGATGGCGAGGGGCGGCAGCAGGGAACCGGTCTCACGGTAGGCGTACGCACCGAGGAGGACGAAGACGAGAGCGACCCCGGCGAGGATTTCGGGCGAGAGCAACCACGGGAGACACGGCGTCGGGATGCTGAGGTCGCCGGACGAACCGCCGGTCGGTTGGATACCGGTCTCGTCTGTGTCACCAGCGACTGCGCCACCAGTCTCGCCGCCACCGAATCCGACCGGGCCGCCGTTACTGACGACGGTCGAGTCGATGGTGGCGGCGACGACCGAGAGGGCGACGACCGCGAGGAGGGCGAGTGCGAGTGCGCGGAGGGCGGAACGGTCCACGATGGTAGGTAACAGTATGCGGGGTAAAGACATTTCGAGGGACGGAGCGGTCGTCGGGCGCGTGGGCGACAGTCAACCGACCGACCCAATCAAGCGGGAGTCCTGCCGTTCGGCCCGCAGATGACGCGGGCGGACAGACCACCGCTACAAGTGAACTGCTCGTCGGTACGGCGGACGAAAGTCGAGGCTCGACACCCACACACCGCGCTTGCAAGTGAATTGGCGTCGAAACAGCGGGGTGGGGTACACCCACAGACACCACCGTTGCACGTGAAGCGCGCTGACGCCGCGGAGGGGGTGGCACCGGCGACCGTGCGGGGAGAGCACCGATACAAGTGAACCGCGAACGGGACTCGTCCCTCGTCACCCACCACCGTTGCAGGTGATTCGTGGCGTTTCAGGGCGGTTACGACTCGTTCACAGCAGACCGGTCCCACCGAGATTCGCATCGTGACCACCGAAACATGTCAACGCTTTAGTTGAACGCGTGCTCTGTTGTTCTACTAGTCACTCTCGCGTACTTACGTTCACTTGCAAAAGTGGTGTGTGTCTGTTCAAACGAGTTCACACGGACCACAATATACGGTAGCATGGAACAGTATACAATCGCAAGCGCCAGTCGAGAGCCGACGGTACCAGACGAGAACACGCGGTCCGACCCCGACGACACCGCCGCCGCAATTCACATGAATCAGATGAAATCGGGGTTTTAAATAAGGGGACGCTACAACGGACCGACGCTAATGCGCCGGTTCGAGCGAAAACAAAACGTCTTCACCAACAAGGACGCCCTCGGGGAGTCCTACAAGCCCGAGCGCATCGAGGAGCGCGACGACGAGATTTCGGAGTACATGGACGCGCTCCAACCGGTCGTCGACGGCTGGGAGCCGAACAACGTCTTCCTGTACGGAAACACCGGCGTGGGGAAGACCGCGGTCACCGAGTTCCTCCTCGAGATGCTCCTCGAAGACGTCTCGCAGTACGACGACGTGGACCTCAGCGTCATCTCCATCAACTGCAAGACGCTCAACTCCTCGTACCAGGTTGCGGTCGAACTCGTCAACGAGCTTCGGCCGCCGGGCGCGGAGATTAGCTCGACCGGCTACCCCCAACAGACCGTCTTCAAGAAACTGTTTCAGGAGTTGGACGACGTGGGTGGGACGGTGCTCATCGTCCTCGACGAGGTGGACTCCATCGGCGACCGCGACGAACTCCTCTACGAACTCCCGCGGGCGCGGTCGAACGGGAAGCTCGAAGACGCCAAGGTCGGCCTCATCGGCATCTCGAACGACTTCAAGTTCCACGACCAGCTCGACCCGCGCGTGCAGGACACCCTCTGCGAGCGCGAACTCCACTTCCCGCCGTACCAAGCGCCCGAACTGCAGAACATCCTCGAATCGCGCGCGGAGGTCGCCATCGCCGAGGACGCCTGCGAGGAGGGCGTGCTCAACCTCTGTGCGGCGCTCGCCGCCCGCGACAGCGGGAGCGCGAGACAGGCGCTCGACCTCCTCCGACTGGCGGGCGAACACGCCGAGAACAAAGACGACGAGCGAATCACGCTCGACCACGTCGATATCGCCCGGCAGAAACTCGAACAGGAGCGCGTCGTCGAGGGGATGCGCGAACTCACCGAGAACGGCCACTTCGCGCTCCTCGCGGTCGTCTCGAAGGCCGCTCACGACGAGACGCCGTGTCGGATGCGCGACCTCTATCAGGAGTACCTCCGGCTGTGCAACTCCGCCGGCATCGACCCGCTCGCCCAGCGGTCGGTCCACAACCACCTCTCTGACCTCCGGATGCTCGGCATCCTCTCGGCGGAGGAGAACCGAACCGGCTCGCGCGGGAACTACTACAGCTACGCGCTCGACGTCCCCTTCGCCAGCGCGATGGAGGCGCTGTCCGACGTGCTCTCGCTCGACTCCGTCCTCGACGAGATTCGGAAGACCGCGACGCAGGCCGAGGCGGCCTGAACCCACCCGGCAGACGCGACTCTCCCACCGGTCGACAGTTCTCCACCGAGAGTCGCGATTGTCGTCTCACAGAACGAACGCGGACACGTCGAGCAACTGCATCGGCACTCCCCCCGAGACGGCCTGAGCCGTGCTGTTCTGCGGCGTGGCACGTCGAGCCTGAGGTGGTTTCTTAGTGTGGCAGGGAGACGTGGACACCATGACGAATTTCTCCCAACGACTCTCCACGGGAATCTCCGGGCTCGACACGGTGCTAGACGGCGGGGTAATCCCGAACCGGACCTACATGGTCCGTGGGGTGTCGGGGGCGGGAAAGACCATCGTCGGCTACCACTTCCTGTCGGCGGGGATGGAACACGGCGAGGACGTGCTGTTCGTCTCGTTCGAGGAATCGGCCACCGAGCTCCGCGCGAACGCCGAGACGCTCGGGTTCGACCTCTCCGAGGTCCCGATTCTCGACTTGAGCCCGTCGCCCGATGCGTTCCTCGACGACGAAGCCTACACCATGCTGTCGCCGAGCGAGGTGGAAGGGAAGTCGACGGCGACCGAACTGCGAGACGCAATCGATGAACACGACCCCGACAGAGTCGTCATCGACCCGCTGAGTCAGCTCGGTCGGCTCTCGTCGGACAGATACCAGTTTCGACAGCTCGTCTCGTCGCTACTGAGCTACCTCAAACGGTCGGGGGCGACGACGCTGTTTACCAGCCAACCGACGAGCGACGAGACGGACGAGACGCTCGCGTACCTCTGCGACGGGTCCGTGTCGCTGTCTCGGTCCGACCAGGGGCGGTCGGCCCGCGTCGAGAAGTTCCGGGGGTCGGACTCCCAGACGGGGCCGCACGCCATGCGAATCGACGGCGGCCAAGGGATACGCATCTTCCCGCGGCTCGTCCCCGAGTCGCACCACCGCGAGTTCACCATCGAACCGCTGTCGTCCGGTATCGACGACCTCGACGCCCTGCTCGGCGGCGGCGGCATCGAACGCGGGAGCATCACGCTCATCAGCGGGCCCAGCGGCGTCGGGAAGTCGACGACCGGAGCCGCGTTCGCGCGAGCGACCGCCGACCGAGGCGAACGCGCCGCCGTCTACCTGTTCGAGGAAAGCAAGCGGAGCTTCCGCCACCGCTCCGAGTCCGTCGGCATCCCGATAGACGACCTCGTCGAGTCGGGGAACCTCCGAATCGACGCCGTCGAACCGCTCTCGCTTTCGACCGACGAGTTCGCCCAGCGCGTCCGCGCTGAAGTCGAGGCCAACGACACCAAATTCGTGCTGATAGACGGCACGGCGGGCTACCAACTCAGCCTCACCGACGAGCGAAGCGACATCCGCCGCGAACTCCACGCGCTGGCGCGGTACCTCAAGAACATGGGCGTCACCGTCGTGCTGACCGAGGAGGTCCAGCAGGTCACCGGCGCGTTCCACGCCTCCGACAACCACGTGAGCTACCTCGCGGACAACATCCTGTTCATCCGCTACATCGAGGTGCGCGGCGAGATTCGCAAAGCCGTCGGCGTCCTGAAAAAGCGGTTCGGTTCCTTCGAGCCGACGCTCCGGGCGTTCGAAATCGGGGCCGACGGCATCACGGTCGGCGAACCGCTGGACGAACTCCGAGGCATCCTGACGGGGACGCCGACGTGGAACGAGGCTGAGTGACAGTGAGCGAAGACGCGTCCCGGAACACACGTTCCGCGCGCGACGCGTCCGGCGAGGAGCGGATACTCCTCGCGATTCATGGCGCTCGCGACCGCGAGCTACTGGCGGACCTCCTCGACGCGTTCGACGTCGTCATCTGGGAACCCGACCGTGCGGACGACGCCGGCCTCCCGGAGTTCGACCTCTGTATCGTCGATATGGCGACGTACTCGGCGGTCGCCGACGCGCTCGCGGAGCGAAAAGTTGACGCCGGCGACCGCTTCGTCCCGGTGTTGTTGACGGTCACGCAAGACGAACAGCGCGTCGCCGCACAACGCCTCAACGACGTTCCGGACGACGTGCTCTCGGTGCCCGCGCCGAGTGCGGTCATCCGGTCGCGGGTCGAATCGCTCCTCCAGACTCGACGGCAGTCGCTCCAACTCGCGCTGTACCGTCGCGCGATGGACAGCGCGACCGTCGGCATCACCATCACCGAGGCCGACGGCGACCAACCGCTCACCTACGTCAACGACGCCTTCGAGGAGATGACCGGCTACGACCGCTCGGAGGCACTCGGTCAGAACTGCAGGTTCCTGCAGGGGGCCGAAACCGACTCCGAGCCGGTCGAGACGCTTCGCGAGGCGATCAAAAACGGTGAGAGCGCCGCGGTCAGCCTCACCAACTACCGGAAGGACGGGACGCCGTTCTGGAACGAACTGGAGATATCGCCGGTGTACGACGACGGCGAACTCACCCACTTCGTCGGGTTCCAGACCGACGCGACCGTCCGCCACGCGCTCAAGAACCAACTCGTCCACGAGACGCAGACGCTCAAACAGCTCTTCGAGACGAGCCCGGTCGGCATCGTGGTCCTCAACGAAGACGAAACCATCATGCGCGCCAACGAGGCGGCCCAAGAGATTCTCGGTCTGGGGCGGTCGGTCGTGCTCGGGCAGCCGTACGACGCGCCCGAGTGGGACCTCGTCGACGAGCACGGAGAGCCGCTCGGCCGCGACGACCTCCCCTTCGACCGAGTGAGAGAGACCGGCGAGATAGTCAGCGGCTACCTGCACGGCATCGGATTCGGCGACGACCGCCGGTGGCTCGTCGCCAACGCCGCGCCCCTGACTGGAAGCGACGGGGAGCACGTCGGCGTGATTGCCGCCATCGAGGACGTGACAGCACAGAAGCGACAGCAGCGCGAACGCGAGCGATTGCTCGACCTGTTCGACCAGAGTCAGAAAATCGCCTCGGTCGGCGCGTGGGAGGTCGACACCCAGACCGATTCGGTGCTGTTCACGAGCGGGCTCGCGGAGCTTCTCGGCGTCGACTCGGAGGCGACGTTCGAACTCGCGGAGGCGTTTTCGTTCTACCACCCGGACGACGAGCCCATGGTCCGCGCGGCGTTCGAGCGCCTCGTCGCGACCGGCGAAGAACAGTCCGTCGAGTGCCGCCTGGAGACGATGGACGGCGAGACGCGTTGGGTGAACGTCCGCGGCGTCGCGACGCAGGAAGGCGACCCCGTCTACCGAGGGACCGTCCAAGACATCACCGAGCGGAAGGCCCGCTCCCGGGAGTTAGAGCGCTACGAGCGCATCGTCGAGACGACCGCCGACCCGATTTACACGCTGGACGACAACCTCCGGTTCGTCCTCGCGAACAGCGCGACCGCCCACCTCGTGGGCCGTGCACCAGACGAACTCGTCGGAGAACACGTCTCGACGGTGTTCGGAGAGCGACACTCGCAAGCGCTCTTGGAGGCCATCGCGTCGCTTCTCGCGGGCGATAGCGTCGAGGAGACCACCGAGACGGTCGTCACCGACCAAACCGGTGCCGAGCGGCAGTTTCAGACGACCATCGCGGCGAAGTCTTCCGAAGACGAGTTCGACGGTATCGTCTGTGTCGGCCGCGACGTGACCGACCTCCACGAACACGAGCGTCGCCTGTCCGTCCTCGACCGCGTCATCAGACACAACCTCCGGAACAAGATGAACATCGCGCAGGCGCACGCGGAAATGGTTCTTGAGGGGACCGACGACGGCGACATGCGCGAGTCGGCGGCGGCCATCGAACGGGCGACGACCGAACTCCTCTCGCTCGCCGAGACGGCCCGGAAGTTCAGTTCCGCGCTCGACCCCGACGTGACGAAGCGGGTGCAACCCCAGAACGTCGCCGACTGCGTCCGCAACGTGGTCGAGGGGGCACAGCTCAGCTACCCCACAGCGACGATTTCCGTCGACACGCCGGAGACCGCGACCGCGTGGGCGCACTCGACGTTCGAACTCGCGGTGAACGAACTCATCGACAACGCCGTCGTCTACGGCGGCGACGAGGTCGAAATCGATCTCACGGTCACCGACGACGACGGGCCGGAGCAGGTGGTTATCCGTGTCGCCGACAACGGGCCGGGAATCCCACCGCTCGACCGCGAAGCGCTCAACTCCGGGCGGGAGTCACCGCTCCAGCACACGAACGGGCTCGGACTCTGGTTCGTCCGCTGGACGGTGACGAACAGCAACGGCTCGATGGATATCGTGGACAACGAACCCAACGGAACCGTCATCGAGATTCGACTGCCGAAAGCGTGAGTCCGGGGCTTCGCGCGGCCGACTCAGGCGATGGTGGCGACGACCGAACCGACCACGGTCGCCCCGAGCATCACGCCGAGGCCGAACCCGAGAATCCGGGCCATCGCCCGCCGAGCGTCTCGTTCTGTCCACCCCGTATCGGTGTCGAGGTGCGTCTGCATCGACTCGATACCGCGGCCGAGCGCGACCGCCCCGGACCAGCCGAGGAGGCCGAACCCGAACGCGAGCGACCCGAGCGCGAACGTCGTCTCGACGCTCCCGGCGAAGTCACCGACGACCAGCATGGCGGCCAGCCAGACGGCGGCGATGAGCGCGCCCGCGAGCGCCGCGGTGCCGACGAGGCGGAGGCGAATCGCCGCCCGCTCGCGTGCGGGGGGCGCATCCACGTCCGCGTCCGCGTCCGCGGCCGGCGGCTCCGGTGGCGCTGACACGGTCGATCAGTCGACCGCTTCGCGCATCCGCGGGTCGAGCGCGTCGCGCATGCCGTCGCCGAGGAGGTTGAACCCCAGCACGGTGAGCGCGAGGAAGAACCCGGGGAAGAACGACCACCACCAGACGCCCGTGAGCAGGCCCTGGCTCACGCCGTTCGAGAGCATGAGGCCCCACGAGGGCGTGCCGGCCTCGGCACCGAAGCCGAGGAACGACAGCGCCGCGAGGTCGATGATGGCAAGCCCGAAGTTGAGCGTGCTCTGGACCGTGATGGGCGCGAGGCAGTTCGGCAGGACGTGCCGAACCAACACGCGCGGGTCGGCCGCGCCGAGTGCGACCGTCGCGTCGATGTACTCGTTTTCGAGCACGGTCAGCGCGGCCCCGCGGACGACGCGGGCGAACCGCGGCGTGTAGACGAGCGTCAGCGCGGCGACCGCCCGCCACAGCCCGAGGTCGTCGGGGAAGATGGCGACGAGCGCCAGCGCCAACAGCAGCGACGGGAACGCGAGCAGCACGTCCATCGTCCGCATGATGACGTTGTCGGTCACGTCGCTGTAGTAGGCGGCGACGATGCCGAGGCCGACGCCGAGGACGGTCGAGGCGGCGACCGTCACGGTGCCGAACAGCATCGCGTACCACGCGCCGTAGGCAACCCGCGGCAGGAGACTCCGGGCCTGCCCGTCGGTGCCGAAGGGGAAGTCGAGGCTCGGCGCGGCGCGGTTCGGGTTCGTCCCGAGTTGCGACTGCGTGATGACCTCGAGGTCCAAGAACAGCCGCGCGTACAGCGCGATGACCACCATCGCGACGATGATGGCGATACCGGCGAGCGCGAGGCGGTTCGACAGCAGTCGGGAGACGAACGGCGACGCGGTCAGGCGGTCGATGAGCCCGCGCTGGTCGACGTCGGTCGCCGTCTCGTTCGTGGTCGTGGTTTCCGTGCTCATTGTTCGATCCGCGGGTCAAGGATGGAGTAGGTGATGTCGACGCCGAGGTTGACCAGCGTGAACAGGAACGCGAAGGTCAGGACCGTCCCCTGGACGATGGGGTAGTCGCCGACCTTGATGGCCTCGACCAAGAGCGTCCCGATGCCGCCGATAGCGAACACCGTCTCCGTGAGTACTGCGCCGCCGAGCAGGCCACCGAACTGGATGCCGATGACCGTGATGACGGGAATCATCGCGTTGCGGAAGCCGTGTTTCAGGACCGTAATCTTCGAGCCTTGGCCCTTCGCGCGGGCGGTTCGCATGTAGTCCTGCCGGATGACCTCCAGCATCGACGAGCGCATCATCCGAGAGATGAGCGCCATCGAGTAGACGCCGATGACCGACGCCGGGAGAATCATGTGGCGAACCGCGGAGACGAACATCTCCCAGTTGCCCGCGATGAGGGTGTCGACCGTGACGAGCCCCGTCACCCGGATGGCCTCGACGTTGTAGAGGACCGAGATGCGGCCGCTCGTCGGGAGCCACCCGAGCACCTGCGCGAACAGCAGGATGAGAAGCGGGCCGCTCCAGAAGATGGGCACGCTGATGCCGGCGAGCGCGCCGATGCGGGTCAGGTGGTCCGTGATGCTGTCCTGCTTGACGGCGCTCAGGATGCCGAGCGGGATGCCCAGCGAGATGCCGATGAGCTGGCCGTAGATGGCGAGTTCGAGCGTGACCGGCAGCTTGTTGGCGAGCACCTCGCGGACCGCGGTGTTCCGCTGGATGATGAAGGACTCGCCGAACTGGAACTGCGCGGCGTCGAGGAGGAACCGCCCGTACTGCACCCAGATGGGGTCGTTCAGGCCGAGGCTCTCTTCGACCTGCCGGACGAACTCCTCGCTGGCGCGCTCGCCCGCGATGGTGAGCGCCGGGTCGCCCGGCGAGAGGTGCAGGATGGAGAAGACGAGCGACGCCACTCCCACCAGCACGGGGACGAGCAACAGCAGCCGCTTGAGTACGAATCGTGTGGAAATCATGAAAGTCGAAAACGCGGTCAGTCCCTCAGTTCAGGCTGACCAGGTTGAGGTACGGACCGCTGATGGCGGCGATCTGGAACCCGCTGACGCGGTTGGAGACGCCGCGAAGCTCGTCCGCGTAGTCGAGGTAGACCCACGGGGCCTCGTCGTGTGCAATCTGGTTCGCCTCGTTGTACAGCGACTCGCGCTCGGCCTCGTCGTAGGTGCTCTGGCCCTGCTCGACGAGGTCCATGTACTCGCGGTTCGCCCACGCCGAGCGGTTACTGGTGTTGTAGCCTTCGGCGTCGAAGCTAACCCAGTCCTGTCCCTCCGTGAGTTCGCTCTCTTCTACCTGCGGGTGCAGGAGGACGTACATGAAGTTGTCCGGGTCGGCGTTGTCGGTGTACCAGCCGAGGAAACACGCGTCGTGGCGGCCCTGGGCGGTGTACTCGAGGAACGGTCCGAACGACTGCTGGTTGATGTCGACTTCGATGCCGACGTCGCCGAGGTTGGACGCGACGGTCTCGGCGGTCTGAATCGGCGACGGGTTGTAGCCGCGGGGGTTCTGGAACGTCGCCAGTTCGAACGAGAAGCCGTCACCGTAGCCGGCCTCTTCGAGGAGGCGCTGGGCCTCCTCGGGGTCGTACGGGTACGGGTCGATGTCGTCGTTGTGACCGAGGACGTTCGGCGGGAGCGGCTGGCTCGCCTGCGTCGCGAAGCCCGAGTAAATCTCGTTGACGATGGCTTCGGTGTTGATGGCGTGGCTGACGGCCTGCCGGACGCGGCGGTCGCGGAACTCCTCGCGGCTCGCCATGTTGAACGCCATGTAGCCGATGTTGATACCCTCGGTGCGGACGAGGTTCGCGTTGCTGGCGTTTTCGACCTGGACGGACGACTGCGCGCCGAGCCCGTCGATGATGTCGAGTTCGCCCGATGCGAGCGACTGGGCGCGCGTCGAGTTCTGCCCGATAGTGACGAAGACGACCTCGTCCACGTTCGGCCCGTCGCCCCAGTACTCGGAGTTGGCTTCGAGGCGGATGAGCTCGTTTGCGTCGTCGAGGTTGCTCAACTGGAACGGACCCGTGCCGACGGGGTTCGAACTGAGTTCCGTGCCGTACTCCTCGATTGCGGCGAGGGAGTGCACCGACGCCGCGAACATCGCCAGGTTACGCAGGAACGGCGCGTACGACTGGGTCAGCTGAATCGTCATCGAGTAGTCGCCGTCGACCTGAATCTCGTCGATCCACGAGCCGAGGGTGAACGGCCCGTACGCCGAGACGTAGTCGTCGCCGGCGTAGTACTCGTAGTCGCTGTCGACGAAGCGGCGATAGGTCGCCACGAAGTCCTCCGCCGTGAACTCCTCGCCGTTGTGGAACATCACGCCCTCGCGGAGCGTGATGGAGGCCGACTGGCCCTCGAGGGAGTACTCGGTGGCGAGTCCCTGCGTCAGCGTGGACTGGCCCGGCTCGAAGTTGATGAGCGTGTCGTAGATCTGTTCGGTCACCTTCGCGACCTCGCCGCTCGTGCTGTTCTGGAAGTCGAGCGTCGGCGAGTGACTGCCGCGACCGTAGCGGAGGACCGACGTGGACCCGTCGTCCTCGGTCTCCGTCTGGGTCTGGTCCGTCTCGCCCTCGCCGGTCGTCTCGCCGGAGTCGGTCGTGGTGTCCTCACCGCCGCCGCCGGAACAACCCGCGAGTCCGGCCGTCGCCGCAGCGGTCCCTGCAGCCGTCAGGAACCGACGACGCGAAAGTTCATTGCCATCTTGTGACATACGTGTACCTATCAATGGCACCCTATAAAAATAACGAAGCGATGAGAGCAGGAACGAGAGACACCGGCGACCTGTTCCGGTAAAAATACGGGACAATCAAAAAACGTCGGATAGGTGACGAGAGGCCGTATAGCCCCCGACGCGCCGTCTATTCGTCGATGAGGTGACACGCCGCGGGGTGTGTCTGCTCGCCCAGTTTGGGGGCGTCGCGCTCGCAGACGCTCTCGAATCGCTCGCGGAGAATCTCGCTCGCATCGTCCCAGTCGTCGTCGACGACGCGTTCGAGCGCGCGGTCGACGACGCCCCGGAGTTCGGGCGACAGCGTGTGCGACAGGTGGGATTCGCGGAGTTCGTCCACGACGGCGTTCGCGTCGGCGGTGCCGCCGTCGGCGCTCACCGTCGCTTCGGCGCTCGGGTCGCTCGAATCGAGCGCCGCGTCGCGGGCGGTCTCCACGTCCAGCGACTCGCGTTCGACGCGCTGGCGGAGGTCCATCACCTCGCGGTAGGCCGCCTGCTCGATGTCGAGGTCCGCCGGCGGGATGACCTGCGGGCACCGCGTCCGGAAGTGACAGCCAGACGGCGGGTTGATGGGGCTCGGCACGTCGCCTTCGAGGATGATGCGGTCGTCGGTCTCGGCGGCCGGGTCAGGCTCCGGAATCGCCGACAGCAACGCCTGCGTGTAGGGGTGTCGCGGGTCGTCGAACAGCTCGTCCGTCTCCGCGACCTCGACGATTTCGCCGAGATACATCACGGCCACGCGGTCGGAGATGTGGCGAACCACCGAAAGGTCGTGGGCGATAAACAGGTACGTCAGCCCGAAGCGCTCCTGGAGGTCTTCGAGCAGGTTGAGAATCTGCGCCTGCACGGACACGTCGAGCGCCGAGACGGGTTCGTCGGCGACGATGAAGTCCGGGTCGACCGCGAGCGCCCGGGCGATGCCGACGCGCTGGCGCTGCCCGCCCGAGAGTTCGTGCGGGTAGCGGTCGTACTGGCCGACTTCGAGGCCGACCGCGTCGAGCAGTTGGTGGACCCGGCGACGCCGGCGCTCGCTGGTGGAGTCGCCCGGCGTGACGCGGACGGTGACGCCCGAGACGACGTCACCCTCGCGCTCGACTTCGACCTCGGCGCGGAGCCGCTCTTCGACGGCCACGTCGACCTCGCCGTCGGCGACCGTCACGGTCACGGTGGCGGTGGCGACGCCGTTCGAGGAGCCGACGATGGCGTCGATTTCGTCGCTCGCGGTGACCGAGACGCGCTCGGCGTCGATGCCGGTCACGGTGACGTCGGCCTTGCCGCGCACGTCAGGGTCGGACTCGGGGAGGTCGTGGACGTCGAGCGGCTCGCGGATGGTCTGGCCGACGGTCATCCGCGGGTCGAGCGACGACAGCGGGTCCTGGAAAATCATCTGCATGTCGCGGCGCATCGCGCGGAGTTCGTCGCTGTCGAGCCCCGAGAGGTCCGTCCCCGAGAAGACGACGCGCCCGCCGGTCGGCGGCGTCAGATGCAGGAGGCTTCGCCCGGCCGTGGACTTGCCACAGCCCGACTCGCCGACCAAGCCGAGCGTCTCGCCCTCGTAGACCGTGAAGTCGATGCCGTCGACCGCCTTCACGCTCCGGTCGTCCGCCCCGAGGAAGCGGTCGAGGATGCCGTCGGCCTGTTCGTAGTATTTCTGCATGCCGTCGACTTCGAGCAGCGGCGTGTCGGAGGGCTCGGTGCCCGTCGAGGACTCGATGGCGTCCCCGCCGTACTCGTCGGTGTCGAAGTCGTCGAGGACGCACTTCGAGCGGTGGTCCACGGCGTCGTCGCCGTGTTGCTTGTACGGTATCTCGCCCGAGGTACACTCCGGCTGGGCCCACGGACACCGGGGCGCGAAGTGGCACCCCGCGGGCATGTCGATGAGGTCCGGCACGTTGCCCTCGATGGGCGTCAGCCGCTCTTTTTCCTCGCTCGGGAGCGATTCGAGGAGCGTGTACGTGTAGGGGTGCGAGGGGTTGTGGAAGATTTCCTCGACCGGCCCCTCCTCGACGATTTCGCCGGCGTACATGACCGCGACCCGGTCGCACGTCTCGGCAACGACGCCGAGGTCGTGGGTGATCATGAGCACCGACATGCCGAGGTCCTCCTGCAGGTCGTCGATGAGGTCGAGAATCTGCGCCTGAATGGTCACGTCGAGCGCGGTCGTCGGCTCGTCGGCGACGAGCACGCGCGGCTGGCAGGCGAGCGCGATGGCGATGAGAACGCGCTGGCGCATCCCGCCGGAGAACTCGTGGGGGTACTCGTCGACCCGCGCGCCGGGTTCGGGGATGCCGACCGATTCGAGCACCTCGATGGTCCGCTCGACGATTTCGTCGTCGATGTCGCGGCTGATGCGGGGGAGCAGTTCGCGGACCGCGTTGAACCACGAGTCCTTGCGGCGGCCGCCGTACTGGTGGAGTCGTAGGCTCTCTGCGACCTGCTCGCCGACCGTCAGCGAGGGGTTCAGCGAGGTCATCGGGTCCTGGAAAATCATCCCGAGTTCGCGCCCGCGGACGGCCCGCAGCGCCTCCTCGGGGGCGTCGACGAGGTTGACCACGTCACCGTCGACGAAGGCGGGGTTGTTGTACTCCTCGCGGAACTCGTCTGCGAGCCGGGCGCTTTCGAGCTCGACCGACCCGGAGACGATTTCGCCGGGGTCGTCGACGAGCCCCATCGCCGACAGCGCCGTCACACTCTTTCCGGACCCGGACTCACCGACCAGTCCGACCGTCTCGCCCTCGCCGACCGTGAGGTCGAGACCGTCGACGGCCTTGACTTGACCCCGGCCGGTCGAGAATTGGGTTCGGAGGTCCGAAAGAGAGAGTAGATTCCTCATTGAATGGGAATGACCTGCATGGAGTGAAATACCTTTTCAATTTTTGCCAATTGATAGATAGCGGTCATAATGGTCATTGGCCTGCGGTCGCCCGCGTGACGCGCGAAAGCGGGCGACGGCGGCGGGAGAAGCCAAAGTTTAGGTAGCGGACTCCGACACCATGCCGCATGGAAGAACATCCGCTCTCGGACGAGTCGGGCACGTGGGAGACCGTGGTCGAAGAGTGCGAGGCGCTCGCTGACGACTATCGGGAGCGAGACTGGACCGTCGTCGTCGCCCTGCCGGGTGACGTGGTTCCCGTCCCCGGGACGGGCGACGAAGTGGTCGAGCACGTCGGCCTCGACGTGGTCGTCGGCGACGACGTGTACCCCGACCTCGAAGCCGCCGTCGAGGGCGCGACGTTCGACGAGTACGAGGCGTTCCGCGCGGTCACCGGCGGCCTCGTCTACCTCGCGCTCGTCGTCCGCGCCACCGACGACGAAGTCGCCGTCTGCCTCCCCTTGTACTACCGCCTCGCGGAGTCCGAACGCATGTTCTCGCTGCTCGACGCCGGCGAGACGATGCGCACGAAGGTCCACCCGCTCGACCCCGACAAGGGCGTCGAGTTCGTCCACGAGGACCCCGACCCGCTGCTCCCGCCGGACTGGGACGCCGACCTCTCTGACGAGTTCGCGTAATCGTCGCGTCGCCGACTACCGAACACCGCTGGATGCAGACTGAACTGAACTGAACTGTACCGAGTCTCGAACAGGACCCGACGCCGCCCCCACCGTCAGTCGTGTCCCGATGCGATGACGAACTCGAACCGCGCGCCACCCGCGTCGCTCTCGGTGACGAGCGTCTCCCAGCCGTGTGCACTCGCAACCTCAGCGACGATTGCCAGTCCTAACCCCGTTCCCTCTCGGTTTGTCGAGTACCCGCTCTCGAAGACGTGTTCTCGCTGTTCGACGGGAATCCCGCGGCCAGTATCGGCGACGTAAAAACCACGGTGGTCCGGGAGGTCGCCGACGGTGATCTGGACGCCCGTTCCCCCGTGTTCGACAGCATTGCGAAACACATTCTCGAGGAGTTCCAGGAACCGGCTTCGGTCGACGTCGAGTCGTTGGTCGGTGTTCACGACGAGCGTCGAGTGCGCCGCATCGATACTGCTCCACGCGTCGAACGCGAGCGTCGCTAACTCGAACGGCTCGGTCTCGTTAATCTCTCTGCCGGCCCGAGCGAGCAACAACAGTTCCTCGATAAGCGACTCCATCCGGTCGTGGGCGCGGGCCACAGTCGCGAGCGGGTCAGTATCCCGGGCGTCTCGCTCGACGGCGAGCCATCCCTGTGCGACGTTGAGCGGGTTTCGGAGGTCGTGGCTGACGACCGACGCAAACTGCTCTAACCGCTGATTCTGTGCCTCGATGTCGTGTTCCCGTCGTTTCCGGTCGGTGACGTCACGGAAGACGAAGAGGTGTCCAATCTGCTGTTCGGCGGCGTTCTCTCCGCTGGTCGGCCGCACCCCGCGCGGGAGGATTTGAGACACGTCGAGTTCGTAGTAGCGCAGTTGACCGTCGATGTCCGCGGCAATCTCGATCGGGGCCCTCGTCTCGTAGAGATCTGGCAGCGACAGGGCGGGATACGACGAAAAAACCGTCTCGACCGTCGACCCGATGGCATCGCAGGGGATGTCGAAGAGGAGCTTTGCTTGCCGATTGAAATCGACGACGCGAGCGTCCATATCGATTGCGAGCACCGCGTCGTTCATGTTCTCGAGCAGCGTCTCGCGGGCGATCGGAACGAAGTCGAGGAAGTCGGCCTCGAAGAGCGCCCAGACGCTGATTCCCGCGCCGATAGCGATACCGACGACGCCGAAATCGAATCCGGGAACCGTGACGATGTCGAGTACCTCCAACAGCGCCGTTCCGACCGGCAGGACTCCGGCGATAACGAGGACGAGCGACTGGATTTCGACGACCCGCCGTCGCGTCGCGGCCTGTCGGTACGCGAAGTGCAGGCCGACGACGACCAGGCCGAGTTTCCAGGCCGCATGAACGTACAGCAGGAAGCCCGGTGTCGGGTCGAGTAAGCCGAGCGCAGAGACGCTCGACTCGGCGCTGATGTACCACTGGTGGAGCGGATTCGTCACGATACTCACCCACTCGAACAACACCAGTCCGAAGACGACCGCTCGAACGCGGGTCGTCTCCCACCACGTGTGGCCCGTGTACTCGACGACGGCGTAGAACCACGCGACCGTTGCCAGCGGGGCGACGCCGTAGACGACGAACTGCGCGGCCCACGTGATGTTCGGGGCCGCGACAAACGACGCCGTCGCGGTTGCGAACGCCCAGATAGCCGCAGTCACGCCCATCATGAAAAGCGGCGTGCCGGCGGGACGGTCCCGGTACTGCCACGAAAGCCCGGCGACGACGAGACACAGACAGCCGATACATGCCTCTAGCAGAGAGGCGGTACTCGGCGAAATCATCGTGAGAGACCCATTGCGGCGAACGTATCTGCGGCTTCGATTCGATTATGACGGCTTCCGTGCGACGCCCCCACGGGGAGCGTCTCCGTCGTATCGTCAGCAAAGTGTACGTTCCCAATCGTCTTGAATTATCCGTTGCGTGATATCTGTCTCTCGCGCCGTTGGAATCGGTCGCCGTCAGGGCTATGGCGCGATATTCTGATTCACACGGAACAGGTTCTCCGGGTCGTACCGGCGTTTCAGTTCGACCAGCCGGTCGTAGTTGTCTCCGAAGGCGGCGCGAACGCGCTCGTTCCCCTCGCGACTGAGGAAGTTCACGTAGACGCCGTCGGAGAGGTTGGGCGCGATCGCCGCGAAGAACGCCCGCGTCCACGCGATGTGTTCGTCGTCCTCGTCGGCGTCCGCCCACCGCGTGAAGATGTTGAACGAGTAGCCCGCGTCGCGGTGGGGGTACGCGGACGCCCCCGAGTCGGGGCGCGAAATCGCGCCTCCCAGATGCTCGATGACGATGGACGTGTACGGCGACGTCACCGCGTTCGCGTACTCGACGAGCGTCTCGATGGCCTCGTCGGAGAGTCCGGCTTCGCCGACGAACTGAGACTTCCAGTAGTTCCGGTAGCCCGGCGGGTACACGTCGTCGAAGAGTCCCTGAAACGCCGTGTATCGGCGCGGCTCGACGAGGTCGACAAGCGGCTCTCGAAACTCCCGGAGCGGCCGAATCGCCCGTTCGCCGTCCTCGATGGGACCCGCATAGCACAGGTAGGCGGTGACGATTCGCTCGCCACGGATGTCCGCCGGGACGAACGACGCGGACGGCGCGGTCCTGACGGAGGCGTAACAGCAGAGTTCCTCGGGGGCCGATGCCGTGAACTCCCGGTGGAATCGCAAGAGGTCGCCGGCGGCCTCGAACGGGTAGGCCAGCACCCCCGCGAGGACCGTCGGCCCGACCTCGTGAAGGGCGAACTCGAAGGCGGTCACGACCCCGAAGTTGCCGCCGCCACCACGGAGTCCCCAGAAGAGGTCCGCGTGCTCGTCGTCGCTCGCGTGACGGACCGCGCCGTCGGCCGTGACGATTTCGACCGCCCGGAGGTTATCGATGGCGAGTCCGTGCGAACGGCTGAGCCATCCCCACCCGCCACCGAGGGTCAACCCGGCGACCCCTGTCGTCGAGACGATGCCACTCGGCGTGGCGAGGCCGTGGGCCTGCGTCGCGCGGTCGAACTCCCCGACGGTGACGCCCGGTTCGACTCGGGCAGTCCTGGTCTCCACATCCACCTCGACCGCCGTCAGCAACGAGCAGTCGAGCAGCAGTCCGCCGTCACAGACGCCGTTCCCGGCGACGTTGTGGCCGCCGCCCTGCACCGCGAGTGACAGTCCGTGCCGACGGGCGAACTCGACGGCGACGACGACGTCGTTCGTGTCCGCCGGCCGGACGACGACTGCGGGGTAGCGGTCGACCATCGCGTTCCAGACCGTGCGCGCCGCTCGGTAGTCGCCATCTGCTGGACCGAGTGCATCGCCGTGGAGACGAGCGTCGAGGTCGCGGATGGCGGTGTCGTCCACCGCTGGGTTATCTCGGTCCATACCGTGTCTACAGACGTTGTCCGTCGGAATATGCGTTCCTCAGGGAAACGAGAGGTGGTTCAAGACGTGCTGACGAGTGGTGACGCCCGCTCGCCGTCAGTCTCGGTCAGTTCGGGTTCAGTACCGCTGTTCTCTCGGAGAAACGCGTTCAATTCAGACGGGCTGAACGTGAGCGCCTCGCAGACGATACACGCCTCGGGGGCCGTCGGCGACGCGGTCGCGTGGACGACGCCGCAGTGCTGGCACACGTGCAGGTGGTTTCTGTCTCCCATATGCACGTTCACAGAGGCGCTCGGACCACGTCATGATGCTTCCTGCAGAATCCACAGGGGGTGTGTGGCTTTCACCTCGTGAGCACGGCGCATCTGCCTGCGCTCCCGTCACAACGCGAACAGCTATGGATACGGCGTGCTACTATGTACCATGGATGGGGCGCTCGACGATATCAGGTACCTCGCGGACTCGCAGCACCGTCCGGTGGTGATTCGGATGCTCGCCGATGGTCGGTGCTCCAGAGCGGCGCTTCGGGAGGCGACCGGTGCCTCGTCGGCTACTGTCGGCCGAATCGTACGGGCGTTCGAGGAGCGTGGCTGGCTCGTACGAGACGGGTCCCACTACTCGCTGACGGCGCTCGGGAGGTTCGTCGCAGCGTCGTTCTCACGCTTCCACGACGACATGGCGGTCGCACACGAACTGAACGAACTCCTCCCGTACGTGCCGCTCGACGAGATCGGTATCGGTGTCGAGCAACTGGCCGACGCGACCGTCACCCGCGCAACACAGTACAATCCGTTCGCCGTGGTCTCTCGCGTCCGCGAACTCGAACGAGTTTCCGAGGACGCGCGCAGTCTCACCGACTTCTTTCCCGACCCGTGCATCGAGGGGCGATACAAATCCATCGTCCACGGCACGCAGACGTTCGAAGCGGTGTTCGCCCCGGTCGTCTTCGAGTCCGCGCTGGCCTCGGACTTCTCGGCGGAGTTCGAAGCCATCCTCGCCTCGGACCGCACAGACGTCTACGTGTACGAGGGAGCGATTTCACATCCCGTGATGGTCCACGACGGGGTCGGGTGTCTCGTCGTGCGGAACGACGTCGACGTCTCGATTGGCATGATCGAATCGGACGACGACGTGTTCCTCGAGTGGGTGACCGACGTGTTCGAGAGCTATCGGGCCGACGCGACCCTGTTGACCGCTGAATACCTCACGGCACCGCTAGAAGACGTGCTCGCCCAGGTCTGCGGCTGAGCGCACCGACCGCTCGCGACCAGCGGTCTCGATTGTCCCGCAGCGAAACGCGAGTCGCAGTCGAGGATTTCACCTAGTGAGCACCGCTCAGCAGGAATCATGACAACTGTTCGCATCGAATAGACCGGTCGAAGCACCATGGAAATCGTCTTCGCCACGTTCGAATCCGAACTCGACCACGACGCAATCGAGGAGACCATGCGCCAGCGGGCACAAAAGTTCCGGGAGGTGCCCGGACTCGTACAGAAGTACTTCGTGCACGACCGAGAGAACGACCGGTACGGCGCGTGTTTCATCTTCGATTCGGCGCAGTCCCGCGACGCGTACTTCGAATCGGACCTCAGCGCCGGCGTCGGAGCGGCCTACGCGGTGACGGGCGAGCCAGCGGTCACGAAAGCTCACCTCCTGTTCCCACTCCGCGAGGCCGACGGACTGCCAGACCCCGCGTGACTCGACTACGAGAGGCGGCTCAACACAGAACGTGGCGTTGTGAGCCCACCCGCCCGCCGAACTCGAATCCACCGTGGCCGCCGTCGGTTCCAAGGGCTCTCGTGTACTCGCGAATCGGAGTTCTCGGTGCGCGTTGTCGCGTCGAAGCCGTCCGAATCGGCCTACGGCTTCCACGTCGCTCGTGAACCCGGCGCGTCAGCGGTGTCAAGACAGCGGAGTGTCCGAGCCTGACCGTCGCCGCGCTGTGTTAGTGAAACCGAGGAGACGCCCAACAAGCGTTCGACCAGTCGGGACCGTTCCGTCACATCCGTGATCAGTCTGCGTTCGACACACCACTGCGGCCTGTCTAAGAGGCAGTCGTAACAGACGACGTGATTCTCGGACACCCGATACTCCAGGTGCCCCCAGCGAAGGTCCCGCTCCACGAGTGTGTGTGCGACGATGCCCATCACGACCGCGCTCGCACCGACGACTGCCCACGTCGCCCCGGCGACGACGTACCCGAGGAAGGCCGCGATGGCTGCCGCAGCGAAGCGTCGAGGGTTCAGCATTCCAAGGACCCCATCGAGAACCGCGCTGGCCCACACCGCACCGCGGTTCGTGTGGAACACATCGCTCGGGTCGCTCGCTGGGATGGTGAGTGGGTCCTGAACATCGTCGTCCGCGGTCTCGAACGCAGCCTCACTCGGGTCACGCGGGTCGAATCGGTCGCGGGGCCCGACCACGCTGTACACGTCGAACCCGACGCGAGCGAGGTAGACGAACACGAAGAGCACCCCCGTGTGCTCGGTCGCTGACGGGACGAGTGCAACACCCCAGACGACGAGTCCCGCGAGGACGACGACACCGAGAGTGGTTCGCGGGGTGAGGAGCGACTGGGGGACGAGTTCGCGGTAGTCGCGCGAGCGGAGATGGTCCGCGAGTGTCGTTCCCTCACGGACAAGCGTCGTCGCGCCCGCCACGAGGAGGCTCTCGACGAATATGCCACTCCCGAGGGTCGCGAACCAGAGTCCACCACCGCTGACGAGCGAGAGGCCGACGACCACCCGCCCGAGTCCGAACACACGCGGAAACGACCGTGGATAGAGCGGTGGGAGTGACGCGTGGAGTTGGACACTTCCACGCTTTTCTCGGAGCGAGCGGAACGGCGACCGCCACCCCCACCGCGAATCGACTGCTGCCCAGTCCGCTGCGGCACCGCGCTGGCCCGCGAAGGTTGCCTCCAGCAGCTGCCGGAGGGCTCCACCGGTCATCTCCGCCCAGTAGACGACGAGCAGGGTGACGAGACGCCAGTCGAACAGGAGGATTCCGACGAGCGGAAGCGCGTTGGCCACCACCAGTCCGACCACCGTGCGTCGCCCCGTCCGGCGTCTATGCTCCATCGTTCCCGAAAAATTGTCAGCGGTTGATTAATTCATTATGGGATATGTCTCGGGTCGTCGAACGGGCCACCCGTTCCGAGACGGGTTGTTCAACCCGTTCGCAACGCACCGAAGTGAGTGCAGTTGAACGGTGTTCTGGACAACTGCAACCGCAGCGAAATACACGTGGTCGACTCAGTTGAAATGTACATATGTAAATTGACAGAAGACGCGTGACATATACAGAGGATGAGTTCAGCAAGATTTCTCCGAGTAGTTGTGCTGACCGGTCAGCGTTCGATGCAAGACCGTCCGAACGCTTATTTGTAGACGCAACTCAGTTCCGATAGAAATGGCCAGCACGACTCGTGACAACCGTAACGGCGGCGTCGAGTTCATCCGCGAGGATGATGGCCGAGTCACCGCAAAGGACATCGAGACGGGTGTCGCTTCCTTCGGTGACGACCGCGCGGAAGCACTACGGATGCTCGCTGACGCTCTCGATGCCTATCACGGGAAGGGCGAGCCTGTCGACGATGACGAGCTGGCCGCCGAACTCGGTCTCGACGAAGACGAAATCGGAAGCGAAGGCCGCCCGCCGTGGGACAGGTAACGTGGGCCGGACGACGTTTACAGGCCGAGACGTCGCGAAGGTGCTGATGAAATTCGGCTACGAGCCGAAGTCACGGACGGGGAGTCACCTCACGCTGGAGTACGTCAACCCCGACACGGGCGAGGTTCGACGACCGACTGTTCCACTTCACGGTGAGATTCCTCGTGGAACACTCGGGAGTATCGCGGAGCAGTGCGGTGCAGAAGACTTCCACTCGTTCTGTGAGTGGATTGACGGCAACTGTTAGGGTTCGCTACGTAGACTGGGACGTTGCTGGCGTAATTCGGGGCCTGAATGGGCTTTCATGTCAAATATCTATATCTGGGCAGACTGAGAAGTATGTTCATTAGTGAAACTCAACGAAACCGAACTCCGCACACGGTTGAAGAGACGCTCATCGGCCAGACAGTCTGGATTTAGGGCGATACGGCGAATGACTGATGAAGGTCGCGTCCCGGTGTCTGCGTTCGACTGGCTGTCTCTCCAAGGGGGAGGACTCGGGACGACTGAACTGCTGCTTGGAGAGGTTCAAACTGCGCGTTCGTGGTTCGCTGAGGGGGCGTTAGCCGAAACGATGGTAAGTGAACTCGTATGGCAGCACCGCGAGGTAGTTGGGGAAGATGAGTGGTCGAATCTTCCCATTACCGCCGAACACGCACTTCGCGACGCGCTACTCTCGGCTGACCCACGAGTTGTCGGTGCCGCCGTTGACGAGATACTTGCACTCGACGAGTCGTACCTTGACGACTATCCCGACATGACGACCCGGTATTACCACCTCACTAGCCTTGCTCACTTGTTGCGCGAGGACACAGCCCAAGCTCGCACCGCGCTCGCAAGCCTCCGTGACTCGGTGGAGAAAGA
Source organism: Haloferax marisrubri (assembly GCF_001469875.2). GTDB lineage: Archaea > Halobacteriota > Halobacteria > Halobacteriales > Haloferacaceae > Haloferax > Haloferax marisrubri. The sequence continues at coordinate 116,412 of NZ_LOPW02000022.1, forward strand.
CAACCAGTACCTTGGAACCTACTTCGCCCAAGCGTTCGCCGATGCCCTCGAAGGGTTCCTCGACCACGACGAACAACTCGTTCAGCAGGCACTCGATTCGCTCACAGCCTATCACGAGGATGTTCGAGGCGGCGGCGACGGAACGGCAGAACTCCTCGACCACTACACGTGTGCATATCTCATACTCGCCCACCATCGGGGGATGAACGTTCACGTCGACAACGAGTACGTGCCAGCGGAACTCTACGATCTCGAATGGGGGTCAGTCGAACTCCCCGAGGATACACCTGATGCCTTGCGAGACCTGTACGAGAATGCCGCACCAATAGCGTAGTAACGGCCGAGAGTCGCCAGGTTTGTAATTGTGCTATGTAGGGGCGTGGTCCCTCCAAGTCGCTGTGACCGACTTGCGCGCTCTATTCAGCACGGTCTCAACGAACTACCCAGAGGCTGTCAGAACCGGTGTGCTGAATAGAGAGGATGGATTGGGCAAGCCGTCGCTCTTTTTCGCACTGAATGAGAGTTAAACTGACCGACAACGCATGGTAACTCACGAGGTCGAACTTCGGGTGTGGGTTTATTTTTGCGCTCTAACGTAAACACAGTATGAAGCGACGTGACTACCTTGCGACCATCGGCCTTGGTGTGGCAGGCCTTTTGGCCGGTTGCATAGGTAGCCAAGAGAACTCTCCCACGACGACGACGACCGCAGGCGAGTACTACGGCCCGACGTCGGAGAACTCGACGAACGTTGACCTCCGCCTCCGAGATTTCACCGACGACGGAATCGCTGACGTCCGGAACAACGCTTCATCGCCCGCCTACAATCACCTCCTCGAGAACATCGATTCATACACTAGAGAAGCAGTCCACTACATGGGGACAGTCGGACAGGTGACGAAGTTGGACCGAGAAGATAACTACTACTTCTTGGTCGCTACCGGCGACTCGTGGCACAACCTTCTCTACGCATCTTGGGTCGGCGACACCGTTCATCGAGGGGACGAGATAACCCTCTGGGGACGCGTCCTCGGTACAGAGACCTATCAACCCGTACAGGGAAGCCAGCGAACGGTCCCCGCACTCGCAGTCGCCGACATCGACGTCGAGAGGTCCAACTCGTAGCTTTCCACACACATCGTATCGACTTGTCTTCACGCCCGACGCGGTTGAAGTGGCAGGTTGGTAGGTAGACGTGTCAATCACCGCGTTCCACCGACAGACGACGACTGACGGGTGACCGACTTGCGCGCTGTGATCGGCACGAATAGCAACTGGCACCAATCGATACTCCTTCCTATCCAGAGGCATGGGACACCGTTCTCGGGCCCCCCCCGTCGTTTAGTCCGCCACGAGTGCCTACAGCGGGGGGGTTTACTCCACCGTGACGAGTACGCTCCCCACCTTGTGCCCGGTATCGACGTAGCGGTGCGCGTCGGCGATGTCGTCCAGTGCGTACGCTCGGTCGATCACCGGGCGGAACGCTCCTGATTCGACGAGTTCACGGAGTGTATGGAGGTGTTCGCGCTTCGTCTCCGCAGCCCCCAGCCCGGTGGCTGCGAAGCTCGCTCGCTTGTCACCGATCAGCCGAGTCGACAGCATCTGCAGCAGGATTCGCGTCGAGAGGACGGTCGTGAGGTAGCGCCCACCGGGGGCGAGCGACTCCTTGCACGTCGAGTACGGTCGCTTGCCGACGGCGTCGAAGATGACGTCGTACGTCGTGTCGGTCGCCGCGAAGTCGGTGGTTTTGTAGTCGACCACCGTCTCGGCGCCGAGCGATCGCACCAGCTCGACGTTCGCGGTACTGCAGACGCCGGTGACCGTCGCGCCGAGCGCGCTCGCGATCTGCACGGCAGCCGTCCCGACGGAGCCGGACGCCCCGTTGACCAGGATGGACTCGCCCGCCTGCAGGTGCGCGTGGTCTTCGAGGAACGCCATCGCCGTCAGCCCACCGTCACAGACGGCCGCGGCCTCGCTGTAGGTGAGTTCCGACGGCATGACGGCTACGGCCCCGTCTGCAGGGAGACACAGATACTCGGCGTGTGCGCCGCTCCCAGGAGCGGCGGTTCCGAACACGTCGTCGCCGGGAGCGAACTGCATGACGTCCCGACCAACCGCCACGATCTGGCCAGCGAACACGTTACCCGGTACCGCTGTGGGCCGTCTGAGACCATTGAAGAACCGAATGAGGAACGGACGCCCTTCCCGAGCGGCCGAGTCCGGCGGGCCGACGACTGTGGCATGAATCCGAACGAGCACCTCGTCGTCCTCGGGTATCGGCGTTGGAACCTCCTCGACGCGGAGGATATCCGCCGACCCGTACGTCTTGGCCACGACGGCCCGCATCTGCGTGCGACTCTTGACTGACTGTTCCTCGACACTCGGTGTCATCGCGAGGGAGCATACGACGTCAGAGAGCGTAAAGTGAGAGTACGCTTGCCGAACAGTCGGATTCGTTCGGGAGGTGCCTGCTGGACACGGAGGGGGTATTCAGCCATCCGTCCGTGGCCGTCTCGCACACGCCGTCGGTCGAGTTACTCCTCACGAAGATACGCGGACGCCTCGCGGCGACCTGCGCGTAACAGGAGGACGCCGAGCGCAACGAACCAGACGATCTGGGTCAGGCCGAAGACGCCACCGCCGATCTCGCCCAGCACTGGAATCGCCGAGAGGATGCCTGCACTCCCAACCACGAGCCCGAAGTAATTCACCAGCCTATGGAGTGCTCGCGTTCGAAGCGCGACTACGCTCACGAGAAGTGTCCAGAGGCCGCCGACGATCTCGTTGCCGCCGCCCAGCCCATCGATAACCGGGCTGAGTGCCAGCCAGACCGTCGTCGCCTGCGTCGGGTCGGCACTGTAGAGGTCGACGACGACGCCCGTCGCGAGGGTGGCGACCATCCCGCTGGCGATGACGAGACCCGCCCAGATGAGCCCAAAGGCCGTCGTCGCTCGCATCAGCATCGGTGCATCGGCCGCGAGTCGCTCGTGGAGCGCCAGAACGAGTGCCACCAGCACGATGCCGAAGACCACGTAGATGAGCAGGTACATCGCGGACAGACTCGTCTCGTTCGCGGCGAACAACTCGACCTGCTGGAGCGCCCCGCTAACGCTCGCGAAGTCGAGGACGACGAGGAAGTACGCGATTCCGGCCACGTAGATGGCCGCCTCAATCAGCGCGGCGAGGCCGCCGACTGTCAGATAGTTCCAGCGGCCCGCCGTGGGCGACTGCTCGATTTCCTCTACTGCTTGACCGGTCGTTGCTGCCATACGTTATCTGCCGTAGTGATATTACCGCCAGCGGAGATAGCCGTGTCGAGTACGACCCTCCCCACCAGCCAGACGCCCTCGAGGTAGTGCGGAGCCACCCGTCGTAGTCGACCGTGGGTGAGCGCACGCGCCACCGTCGGTGGCCCGTGATCGGGCGGGGGCTACGAGAGTGGACTCCGACCGAGCATCGTCGCGAGGCCAGCGAACACACGCAGGAGCGGTCGCTGAATCACCCACGGGAGTCCTGCGAGACGCACGTCCGCTCGGTAGTGAGAGAGAACTGCCGCCACCGCGAACAGATCTGGTTGCCTCCCTGCGCCGGCCTCGTAGAGTGCCCGAATGGCGGCTTCGAACTCCCCGGGCGGACGGAGCGTCGTCCGGACGACAAGGCTATCAGCACCGTCGTTTCGGATGCTGTGGGGCGCTCCGGGGGCGATGGTCAGCGCTTCACCGGCGAGCAGGGTGTGTGGTTCACCGCGAACGATCACCTCGGCTCGACCCGACAGCACCTCCGAGTGTGCCTCCGCCCGTGGGTGGAGCCGTGCGGGCCCGCTGTCGGTTCCCGGCGGAAGAACGCCGTCCATCAGCAAATACGCGCCCTGTTCGTCGGCACCGTGTTCGAGGAACGTGATGGACGCCCCTGTCGACGGGTCTTCGATCGTATTCGGGTAGCCAGCCGGGCCGGTTCTCGTGGAGCGCCCCGATCCCGTCAGCAGGTGCTCGTCCGACCGTGAGTCCATTCCGTTCGGTACGACGTAGATGATGCTAAGCGTTCCGCCGGCTCCGGCCGACACCGGAACCCGGGGGCTGTCCCCCGCTCTCATCTGTTCGGTACGGCAACGGCCGGCCGGGCTGTATCGCACCACCGTCTTCGGTCCGAGGGGAGCCGTTCACACCGCTCGTGACGTGGGTTCGTTTCGGGTAGCGGACGTCTTCGGACGCTCTAGGGCACCGTTATGCTGGTGCGAGACCTCCAGAGACGAATGGCTGGAGCAGCTGTTACCCCAGATCAGGAGCGGAGCGTCGAGTATCATCGACCGTCCACAACCGAGACGTCCGTCGGGCGAGCGAGCGTGATCGCTGGACTCGCTCTCTTGCTGATGACTCCCCTCGCTGTGTTCGCTAATTTCGTGGTGTTGGACGGGCTCGTCACGCCGGGGGACGCGACTCGAACGGCGACCGCTATCTTGGGTGCCGAGGGCACGTTCCGACTCGGCATCGCGAGCCTCTTCGCAGTCGCCATACTCGATTTGACCGTCGCATGGGCGTTGTACACAGTATTCAAGCCGGTACACGCTGGCATCGCACTCCTCTCTGGGTGGCTCAGAGCCGTCTTCGCTGGCATCTTCGTCGTCGCGATCAGTCAGCTCATGAGTGTCCCGCAGATTCTGGGTGCGACCGGGACTGGGTTCACCACGGAGCAACAGTCCACGCAAGCACTACTGAGCATCGAGGCGTTCTACAACATCTGGGACGGCGCACTGATTCTGGTCGGTCTCCATCTGGTGTTGGTCGGGTATCTGCTGTACAAGTCTGCGGCTGTCCAGTCGTACCCCTCGGGCTACGTGCCGAAGGTGTTAGGGATGCTCCTCGCTCTCGCTGGCATCGGCTACGTGGTGGATAGTTTCGGACGGGTGCTGTTCGCTGGCTACACCTTCGAACTCGCTGTGTTCACGTTCGTGGGCGAGGTGTTGCTGATCCTCTGGCTGCTCGTCTACGGCCGTCGAATCAGTTCGGCCGAAGACGGCGTGGACGAGGAGTCGGCGTCCGTGATGAGCTGAGACCGGAGCTGACCGCAGAAAGAGAGATACCAGGCCGTAACGCAGGAGTCTCGTTCACCGGGTTCGATCTGTTGAGGCGTACAGTACGAGAGAGGTCATTCGTCACAATCGACCGATGAATGCATCCATCACTATACGCTACTGATTCTGTCACCTCGACTGACTGACTCGCGCCCTCTGTTCAGCACCATCGTTATGAGTTACTAATCAACTGTCAGTACCGGCGTGACCGATACAGAGGGTGTATGCAGCAACCCTCTCGATTGGATTCTGGTAATTGGGTGGCAAACCACGAGTGCAATAGGTCGGCGTCCTCACTAGCGGGGTCAACCGAACCCCGTCTCGCTTTCTACGATGAGCCCGACCACGGCGTATGAACATTGCAGTCTTCGGAGCAACGGGCCGAACCGGGCGGCGAGTCGTCCGCCGATCACTCGACGATGGCCACCACGTGACGGCGGTCGTGCGGACGCCTTCGAAACTCGACGTGAACCACGACCGACTCACCGTGGAGCAGGGCGACGTCACGAACTACGATTCCTTCGCCGACACACTACAGGGCTCGGACGCGGTCGTCTCCACGATCGGCAAGGAGTCTGTTCTCGGCCGTGTCTCGTTGTACTCTGATGGCATCACGAACATCATTCAGGCGATGACCGAACACGACGTTTCACGGCTCATCGCCATCTCGTCTGGGGGCACGTATCCGGGCTGGGATTCGAACAACGCCGTCTTCTACGAGTTACTCATCAAACGCGTCCTGTTGCGACGGGTGTACGCGGATATGAAGCGTATGGAGGACATCGTCGTGGAGACCGACCTCGACTGGACGATTGTTCGACCGTCCGGGTTGAGCGACGACACGGGCTCCGGAAACTATCGGGCGACGGTCGGGTACAGTGACCCGGAGAGTAGTACGACGACGAGGGACGACTTGGCCGAATTCATCGTCGAGGAACTCGACTCCGGACAGTTCCTCCAGCAAGGAGTGGCAGTCGTGACCGTGTAATCGAGGGGGAAGTATCTCCTGTCCCGAAACTGGCCACTCCGTGCGTTCCATCGAAAACGAGCACGCCGTGTGACCGATTCGCGCCCTGTATTCAGCACACCTTCAGAAAACTATCAGCAACTGAGGATTTCAACGGAGCCAAGTATGACAAGAATTGCGCTTGGAGTGAGATCTGAGCCAGTTCCGCTGACCGAATCGCACCGATTCACGCATTACAACCCCGCTGAACCCAGTGTAGTCTCAACTTCCACACTCGGAAAGCGTACCGTTACACGATTGCCGTTGTCCTGGCGTTCGAGAGAGACCGTACCATCGGCAAACGAGAGACACCAGTAGACGAGCCATAATCCAGAGCCAGTACTGTGTCGGAGAGGGTCGGACTCGATATCATGAAGGCCCTCAAGAATAGCCTTCTCGTTTGTCGGGAACGGCGGAGCTTCGTCCACGATCTGGAATTCGATGGTGTCGCCGAACTCTGAGACCGAAAGTGAAATCGACGGAGCCTCTGACTTGGAGTGCTTGAGTCCGTTCTCCAATAGTTCCTTGACGACCGGAAACGCAACCGACGAGAGCTTCGTAGTTGATTCGCCTGTCTGAGTCAGCGAGATCTCGCCGTTCGGGTACTGGTCGTGGGCGTATTCGATTGCTTGTTCGACAATTGTGTCGACCCGTGTTGGAGTCTCTGCTGGTGGGTCGATGAGAAGTTTGATTACTTGGCGATGTTTGTCCGCTGCTTCGAGGAGCTCGTTACTCACCGATTTGATAACCGCAGGGGAATTATTGTCAGAGTGTTCTCCTTTGAGTGTCTCAGCGAGTCCGAGCACGACGTTGAGTTTGTTGCGCAAGGTGTGACGGAGGAGATTGTCCATCACGACAAGATGCATTTCTCGCTCTTTACGCTCGGTGATATTCCGGACGAACCCCGCGTTCATCACGACTTCGCCGTTGTCCATAACTGGAATTGTTTTCGACTCAATCCATGTCTGGTACCCGTTCTGCGGATTTACCCGGACCTCGGTCGTAGTCGTTTCCCCCTTGCTGTTCCGCTCCATGTTATCGGTGACAGCAACGACGTCTTCCGGGCGGACTGCAGCAATCACTTCTAAGGGGTGCTCATATATTGCGTCCTGTGTCACCCCGAATATCTCTTCAACCGAGTCGTTGACGAAGTACGTCTCTTCCCAGTCCCCACTTACCAAGTAGAGTACTTCTTCCGTTACCGAGGCGAGCGTACGAAGATCTTCCAGTATCTCGGTCTCACAACTGATTGACGTCGAGTCGTCCATCCGGCGCGAGACGAGGACGAACTCATCACCAGCCGTGGGGGCACCGGCGACTCGCGTCTCGACCCATTCCCAAGTGCCGTCTGGGCGGCGGTGTCTGTACTCGATTAGTGTGGCATCTGCATGGTTCCGTCTCGGGCCGTCGCAAAGCATTTTTTCAACATGCCGAGTGTCTTCGGGATGGACGTATGCCAGCAGGTCTTGGCCAACTAGCTCTTCGGGGTCAAATCCGATGACACGAGTCGTCGCCTCGTTCGCGTACGTGTAGTTTCCCGCAGCGTCAACGAACGTGACTTGATCCTCAAAATCATCAAAAAAGCTAACCACAGCTTCCCCCGAGTCCATTAGTGATTAATACCGGTCTCTTGACAAAGTTCTAACGCCCCTACGAGAACTGTTGAGAACGGCGGTCGAGATGTTGGAGTAGAGTATAAGAAGACGACTACGTCTACTTCATATGAGGTGGACCGGTGAACGTATCGTCCAGCACGGAACACTCCAATCGACATGAGCAGTTTTTGGGGACTCAAAGACGCCATTGAATCTTGGATAGGACGATACTTGCCCCTCTAATAGGAGGGCGGCTACAGCGAAGGTACCAACATAGAGGAGGAAGAGCGGTGATGTTGGTACGGCTGCCATAGTGGACGTGTCTGAAGAACGAGTAATAGTCTACCGATATAGACGGTGACGTAGTGTGGATCGCCTGCGAGACGTGCGCCCTGTATTCAGCACACCTTCAGAAAACTATCAGCACCAGATGAATTCAACAGAGCCACGTTGTCTGGTTAGTCTCGGTTACCGAGGACTCCAGAGCGGCCACCCGTGAAACGACAAAACCCATCGAACTCGGTTTTCCAGAACCTTCGCGTCTATTCCTCGCGTTCCTCGTGCTCGTCGTCCTGCTCCTCGCTGACCGAAATCTCCGTCTCGCGTTCCCGGTCGGCCTCCCGCCGTAGCTCCTCGGCCCGGAGTTCGGCCCGCGTGTAGGCGTCGTACACCGCGTAGAGCCACACGGCGGGCGCGAGGAGGAAGCCGATGAAGACCATCACCGAGACGGAGGCGACGATGAAGCCGACCGCGAAGACGAGGCCGCGTTCGAGCTCGCGGTTGTACAGTTGTCCGAGGCCGGGGAAAATCGCCGACAGCACCGCCGCGACGAAGGGGTTGCCGCCTTCGAACAGGTCGTCGAGCGCCGAATCGACCGACGACTTCGGCGGGTCGCGCTGGCGGACCCCGCATTCGGGGCAGATTTCGGCGCGCGCGTCGATGACCGCGCCGCAGTCGCGGCAGAACGCCTCGTCCGGGCCGCGTTCGCGAATCGAGTCGTCCGTGGAGGGCGATGACATAGCGGCTATCTGTCGGCCGGGGACGTTAGTCCTGCGGCGGTCGGACAGCGGGGCGGGACGACTCGGTCGAACACCGAGGACCCAGCGCCGCATCACCCGACTGACTGGGACACCGACCTGTCGAGTGACGTTACAATCGATAGAGAATTGCTTCGTACGGCCGGAACTCCCGTCCGTGTGGGTTCTCCGGTGATTGTTCGTAGTTAGAGAGCAGTATCTCAGCACTACTGGAATCGATGTCCGCAGCGTCGAACGTCGTCGGTTCGTCCGACCAGTTGAGAACGACCAGTACCTCCTCGTCACCGAGCGTTCGCGTGTAGGCGAAGAGTTGCTCGTGGTCGGGCAGTAAGAGCTCGTACGCCCCGTAAACGAGCGTGTCCAGTTCGTGCCTGAGTGAAATGAGTGACTGATAGTGGCGCCAGATGGAGTTCTCCTCGGTGAGTGCCGCATCGACGTTGATGTCGCGGTAGTTGTCGTTGACGCCGAACCACGGCTCACCGTCGGTGAACCCTGCGTGAGGGTCGTCGGACCACTGCATCGGTGTCCGTGCGTGGTCGCGACTCAGGTAGTTGACCAGGCCACGGACCTCCTCGAACGAGTCGATAGCACCCGCTTCGATGAGTTCTTCGACCTTCCCGATGGTCATCACGTCGTCGAGTTCGTCGAGGGTATCGAATTCGGCGTTTGTCATCCCGATCTCCTCGCCTTGGTAGATGTATGGCGTTCCACGCAGCGTCAGCAGGAAGGTGGCGATGAGTGCTGCGCTCTCCTCGTGATACTCCTCGTCATCGCCAAACCGAGAGACGATTCGGGGCACGTCGTGGTTCCCAAGGAACAGCGCCTCCCAGAATTCTGCGGCGAGTTCGTCTTGTGCGCGGGTGACGATTTCTTTGAAATCCGTGAGTTCCCACGCTCCCCAGCCATCGAGACTCCACGGACCGTTCGGTCCATCGTCGACGGCCAGGTGGTTGAACTGGAACATCATGTCCAACCCGCTGTTTCTCTCACCGAGGTACTCCGCGGTTTTGTCGATACTCGTCCCGCCCATCTCGCCGACGGTCATCGTGTCGTAGTTCGCGAGGGTATCGTCGTACACCGCTTGAAGGTATTCGTGGATGTGTGGGCCGTGAGCGTAGTGTTCGTGACCGACGAGTCGCGCGTCAGGATCACCGTCCGGGAGACCCTCGGGTTTCGAGATGAAGTTGATCGCGTCCATGCGGAAGCCGTCGATTCCCTTCTCCAGCCACCACGTGATCATCTCTTTGACGTCTTCGCGGACATCGGGGTTGCGCCAGTTCAGGTCGGGTTGATTCTCGTCGAACAGGTGGAGATACCACTGCTCGCGGTTGTCATCGTAGGACCATGCTGGCCCGCCGAAGATTGACTGCCAGTTGTTCGGTGGTTCGTCCGGTGAGCCGTCGCGCCAGTAGTAGTACTCCTCGTACTTCCCCTCGCGGCGTCGGGAGCGCTGGAACCACTCGTGTTCGCTGGAGGTGTGGTTGACCACGAGGTCCATGATGAGTCGCATGTCTCGTGCGTGGAGTTCGTCCAGCAGTTCCTCCCAGTCGGCCATCGTCCCGAACTCGTCCATGATGGCGCGGTAGTCGCGGATGTCGTACCCGTTGTCGTGGTTCGGCGAGTCGTACACCGGACAGAGCCAGACGACGTCCACACCGAGGTCGTCGAGGTACCCGACCTTCTCTGTGATGCCGGGGATATCGCCGATTCCATCGCCGTTTGAGTCGTTGAAACTGCGCGGGTATATCTGATAGACGACCGCTTCCTTCCACCACTGTCTGTCGATGTCTGTGCGCCGTCTCTGTGTCGTCATCTCGGAGTTGTCGTGAATCATGGTCGTGCGTCGAGTGCTGGTGTCTGTCGTGACGTCTTAGGGGGTCAGGTAGACGCGGGCTTCGTACGGACCGAGTTCGAACGTCTGCTGTGGAGCCGTCGGCACGTCGGTGTTCGCGATGGCGAGTTCGAGGCCGTCGAGCGCAACGCCATCGGGGACCGTGAACTCGACCGGGTCAGCGCCGACGTTGAGAACGATGAGTCCGCGTTCGTCACCGAGCGTGCGCGTGTAGACGAAGAGAGACGGGTCGTTCGGAAGGAGGAGGTCGAACGAACCATACACGAGGACGTCGCGTTCGTGCCGGAGTTCGATGAGGTCGCGGTAGTAGTGCCAGACCGAGCCCTCGTTCGCGCGGGCGTGTTCGACGTTGACCGTCTCGTAGTTCGCGTTGCATGCGATCCACGGTTCGCCGTCGGTGAATCCGGCGTGCTCCTCGCTCGACCACTGCATCGGCGTGCGGGCGTTGTCCCGACTGACGTATTCGATTGCATCTCGGAGGTCCTCGTAGGACTCGGCCGTTCCCTCTTCGAGCGCCTCCGCGACGAAATTCAGCGCCTCGATGTCCCGGAGTTCGTCCGTGGAGGCGAACGACGCGTTCGTCATCCCGAGTTCCTCACCCTGGTAGATGAAGGGAGTCCCCTGGAGCGTGTGGGTGAGCGTTCCGAGGAGTTTCGCGCTCGCTTCTCTCCACGCCTCGTCGTCGCCGAAGCGCGAGACCATCCGCGGCTGGTCGTGGTTGTTGAGGTAGAGACTGTTCCAGCCCGCTTCTGCGAGTCCGTTCTGCCACTTCGATAGGACCGCTTTAAAGTCGACGAGCGACCAGTCGCCAGCGTCCCATTTGTCCCCGTCGTGGTCGAAGGTGACGTGCTCGAACTGGAACACCATCGAGAGGCCATCACCGTCGTCGCCGACGTACTCCCTGGCGTCCGCAACACCGACACCGGGCGTCTCGCCGACAGTCAGGAGTGACTCGTCCGTGAGCACCTCGTCGCGCATCTCGCGAAGGTAGTCGTGGACGCTCGGACCGTTGAAGAAGTGCTCCGCGCCGGTCTGTTCGCTATCCTCGTCACCGTCTGGCAGCCCTTCCCGTTTCGAAATGAGATTGATGACGTCCATCCGGAACCCGTCGATTCCCTGGTCGAGCCACCAGTTCATCATCTCGTAGACGGACTCGCGGACGTCCGGATTACGCCAGTTGAGGTCCGGCTGTTTCTCGTCGAAGAGGTGGAGGTACCACTGTTTTCGCTCATCGTCGTACGTCCAGGCGGGCCCGCCGAAGGCCGACTCCCAGTTGTTGGGTGCAACCTCGTCGGTCGGCCCGTCAGCGGTGTCGTAGTCGGCATCGGCGGCCGGTCGTCCATCGCGCCAGTAGTAGTAGTCCTCGTAGTCGCCCTCCCGACGACGGGACCGCTCGAACCACTCGTGCTCGTCAGAGGTGTGGTTGACGACGAGGTCCATGATGAGGCGGATGTCCCGGTCGTGGAGTTCGGCGAGGAGCCGTCGCCAGTCGTCCATGTCGCCGTAGGCGTCGTGTATCGAGCGATAGTCACTGATGTCGTAGCCGTTGTCCGCCTGTGGCGATTCGTAGACCGGACAGAGCCAGACTGCGTCCACACCGAGGTCGTCCAGATAGTCTGCTCTGCGTTCGATACCACGTAAATCACCGATGCCGTCACCGTCTGCGTCGTCGAAGCTGCGCGGGTAGATCTGATAGACGACCGCTTCTTTCCACCACGACTCAGTCCCGCGTTCGACGACCGCCGTCCGTCTCATTGTCCCTCACCGGCATCAAACGACAGCTCGGCTGCAGAGCCATCGGGCTGGTCTGTTCGCGGCGAGTTCCATGTGGACTTCGTCGGCGATGCTGTCTGCGGCTGTCGGCGTCGGGAGTGTCGTCTCATGATCGGGAATCGGTCTGGAGCGACGTTGCTCTTGTTCGTCAAAGCCGAAGGGAGGCGGCCACTTAATTCTAGCTAGAATCTTAATCAACTGCTTGATTCAGAATCTTTATTGTGCCATCTATCACAATCGTAGATGCACCATGGGAACCAATAGCAACGAGAACACAGCGCAGTCACCGGTTACGCGCCGCCGATTCGTCAAAGCGGTCGGCGCGGCGAGCGGCGTGACGGGCCTTGCGGGGTGTCTCGGCGGAGGAAGTGGAGACAAGCCTGAGAAGGCGGACTCGGACCAGACAGTCGTTCGCCAGTACGCTGGCGTGGGGTCCAACGAATCGCCAGCGGTCAAGGACCAACTTCGCGAGGCGCTGTGGAGCGCAGGGCTCTCGGAGGACATCTACGTTGAAATCGTGGACGGCCCGTCGACAACAGACCAGTTGCTCAGTCAGTACCGCACGTGGCTCTCCGCAGGCCGAGAAGAACCGGATATCTTCACAATGGACTCCGGATGGACGATTCCGTTCATACAGCGGGGGCAAGTACAGAGTCTGGAAGAACTGTTGGACAGCAGTACGGTCAGCACCGTCAAGAACGACTTTTTCGAGGCGAGCGTCGCTTCCGCAAGTGCTCCTGACGGGACCTTGTACGGGGTGCCGGAATTCCCGGATTTCCCGACGATACAGTACCGGAAGGACCTCGTCGAGGACGCCGGGTACGACACCGACGGCTGGCAAACCGAACCGATGAGTTGGCAGCGGTTTGCCGAGATTACTGCTGACGTCAAAGCGCAGAACGACATCAAGTACGGCTACACGTTCCAAGCGGACAGCTACGGAGGGCTGGCCTGTTGTGACTTCAACGAATGGATGACGACGTGGGGTGGTGCCTACTTCGGTGGGTCCGAGAACCTGTTCGGACCGGTAAACGAACGCCCGGTCACGGTCAACAAAAAGGGAGCCGTGGACGCGATCAGGATGGTTCGGTCGTTCATCCACGGCGAAGACGACAAACACGGGATGGACATCCCCGGGAACATCGCTCCAGCCGCGACACTCGGGTGGACCGAGGAAACGTCCCGGAAACCGTTCACCAACGGCAACGCGGTCATGCACCGGAACTGGCCGTACTCGATTGCGATAAGCGGGGCAGAAGATGCGCTCGGTGACAAACTGGGCGTGATGCCGCTGCCGTACGGTGTCAAAGAAAGCGACGCCAAGTACAACGGGACTGGCGGAACCGCATCCGCGCTCGGCGGGTGGACCTCCGTCGTGAACCCGAACTCACAGAAGAAAGACGCGGTGGTGGAAGTGCTGAAAGCGAAGATGACCAAAGAGTTCTCGCTGTGGCAGTTCGAGACGCTCGGACTCTTACCGCCGAAGCCGGAGGTGTTCAACTCCGACGAAGCACGGAACGTCGACGTCATGGGACGCTACATGGATGCCTTGCAAACGGCGGGCAGCAACGCGGTCCCACGGCCGGTGACCACCGCCTGGCCAGACCAGTCTGGTGCGATTGCCAGCGCCGTCAACAAGGCCCTACAGAAGGGCAGCGGCGAGTCGCCACAACAAGCGATGGACAAGCTCGCGGGCAAGCTGACAGAAATCGAGGAACAGTCGGTCTGATCGCCTATGGCAACTGAACACAAGCAGTCGAGCGGCTTTCCACGCCCGGATTACATCATCGCCAACAAACTCGAGGGCCTCCCCGAAGAGCTGTACGCCTACCTCTTGCTGGTGCCGGCGTTCTTCATGGTGGGAGCGGTTGCACTCTGGCCGCTGGTGGACACGTTCACCATGTCACTTCACGCAGACGCCCTCACCGGCGTTTCTGTCGGTGATTTCATCGGAATCCAGAACTACGTGGACGTGCTGACCGGCCAACGCAACGCGGTGCTACCGGGGTCCTTCTGGTACGCCGTGGGCCTCACGGTCGTCTTCACAGTCGGGAGCGTCACGCTCGAGACAGTCGTTGGACTCGCACAAGCGTTAGTCCTCGATCAAGAGTTTCGTGGCCGTGCGTGGGTCCGGATGGCCATCATCCTTCCGTGGGCCGTCCCCGTCGTCGTTCAGGGGATGATGTTCTACCTCCTGTTCGAACCGAGCATCGGGTTTCTGGTCGCTCCGTTGCAGGAACTCGGCCTCTTCTCGTCGACACCGCTGTCGAACACACAAGATTCGCTCATCTTAATCACGCTCACGGACGCGTGGAAGACCTCCGCGTTCATGGCGCTCATCATCCTCGCCGGGATGCAGAGCATCGACCGGAGTCTCTACGACGTCAGCAAAGTCGCCGGGGCAACCGCCTGGCAACGGTTCAAGCTGATCACGTTCCCGTTGGTGCTTCCGGCTGTGCTGGTCGGGATGCTCTTCCGCACGCTGGGTGCGCTGAAAGTGTACGGCGTCATCGAGGTGCTGTCGGGGTGCCGCACAGTCCCGTCGATGACGTGTCTCGTCATCTCGGCGTTCCGGTCGAACCGCTACGGGACGTCAGCAACGCTCGCCTTCCTTACTGCACTGATAATCAGCGCGTTCATTCTCGTGTACCTGGTAAAGTTCGTGGACAGTCTCAGAGGAATCGGAGGGAGTGCATAGATGACGACCGCACAGAACACCGACGCCGAAGACGGTGGGGGGCCCTTCACCAACTGGGTCAAAAGCGCGATCGAGAACCCCGGGAAGGTGCACAGAGCGATGTTCTACGTCGCGCTCATCTTCTTCATGTTCACGACGCTCTTCCCGATCTACTGGCTCGTGGTGTTGTCACTCACGCCGAATGACCTCATCGTGAACATGGGTCCGATTCCACGCGGATTCAACATCTCCGTCTTCGTCGATATGTGGCAGACGGTTCCCCTCCACCAGTATATGTTCAACAGCTTCGTGATTGCCATCACGACGACGGCCTACGTCCTGCTCGTCTCGAGTCTGGCGGGATACGCGTTCGGACGGCTCGAATTCCGCGGGAAGGGTGGGCTCCTGCTGTTGCTGTTGATAATCTCGTTCTTCCCACCAGCGGCGTTCATCCTCCCGTTGTTCAAGCTCTTCACCGGGAATGTGGTGCTCTTCGGGCTTCACAGTCCGGACCTGTTCAACACGGTTGGTGCCATCATCGTTCCGTTCAGCGGACTGTTCCTTCCGTTGTCAGTTTTCATCCTGACGACATTCTACAGCCAGATTCCGGACGGACTCGAGGACGCAGCACGCGTGGAAGGGACGACGCGTATCGGCGCACTATTCAGAGTCATCATGCCGCTCTCGGCACCCGGGTTGTCGACCGCCGGGATTCTGACGTTCATCGCCGTCTACAACGAGTTCTTCTTCTCGTTCCTGATGACGACGGGACAGCCCGAGAACGGAGCCCCACTCGTGTGGGGCATTCTGGCCTTCCAGAGCCAGTACACCAGTCTGTACAACTACATGGCGGCCGCGAGCCTCATCGGGATTCTCCCGGTCGCGCTCATCGTGGTCGTCGCACAAGAGAAAATTGTCAGCGGTCTCACCGCCGGCGCAGTCAAGGAGTGATCCACTATGGGAAATGTTACACTTGAACACGTGACGAAGCAGTACGACGACGTAACGGCAGTCAACGACATGAATTTGGACATCCAAGACGGCGAGTTCGTCTGTCTCGTCGGGCCATCGGGCTGTGGGAAGTCGACGACGATGGAGACGATTGCTGGTCTCACGCTCCCGACGGCGGGCGAGATTACGATCGCTGGAAAGGACGTCACGAAGCTCCCACCGAAAGACCGGGGTATCGCGATGGTCTTCCAGAACATCGCGCTGTTCCCGCACATGGACGTCTACGACAACGTGAGCTTTGGGTTGCGACTCCGTGACTTCGAGACGGAGGAAATCGACCGCCGGGTCGAACGAGCGGCGGACATCCTCCAGATCGGTGACCTGTTGGACCGGCAACCCTCAGAACTGTCCGGTGGGCAGCGCCAACGCGTCGCCATCGGACGCGCGATCGTCCGAGAGCCAGAGGCGTTCCTCATGGACGAACCGCTCGCGAACCTCGACGCGAAGCTTCGCGTTCACATGCGAACCGAACTCCAGCGCCTGCACAAGGAACTGGACACGACGATCATCTACGTGACACACGATCAGGCGGAGGCGATGACGATGTCCGATCGTATCGCGGTCCTCAACAACGGTCAACTGCAGCAAATCGCACCACCGCTAACCTGTTACAACGAACCAGCGAACCGCTTTGTCGCCGGGTTCATCGGGTCGCCATCGATGAATTTCATCGAGGGTGAAGTCGGCCACGACGGCTTCGAGTCGGAGTTCATCTCCGTCGAGTTCGACCCGACTGCGTTCGACGTCTCCGTCGGTGACGCGGTAACACTCGGAGTTCGACCAGAAGACGTCCATCTCACCGGCGAAGCCGGTAGCATTGCGCACCCGACAGACCCAGTCGACACGGTCACTGACGTCATCGAGCCGATGGGGAACGAAATCTTCGTCTACCTCACGCACGGGTCTCGCGAGCGAACGACCATGGACGAGGAGCAACGAAAGGGAGACCAGTTGCTGATGAGCGTCGACCCCGACGTCGAACTCTCAGAGGAAGAAGCCGTCACGGTTCGCTTCGACCGTGCGAATCTCCATCTGTTCGACCAGCAGTCGGGCGACGCGCGCTGTCACGGTCTCGTGAGTTCTCACAGCACAGCGACGAGCGAACAGCGCACCACCGCCGAGGACTGACGATGCTCGAGACACTCACTATCGTGTACGTCAGCGCGGTTACGGTGCTGTTTTTCTTCTGGATCTACGGCATCTACGCGTTCTTCCGCGACTGTCGACGGACGTACGTTCCGAAGGGTCGCCAGACCCTTCGTGGGTGGCGTTCGATGTGGACCGAAGGAGACGAACAGGAACTCGACGAACACGAGAAACAGCTCCTCTAAATCGACGAGACAGATATCCACCAACAGTCTCTCCGAACGTTGACAGATGAACAACCAAATAACTCGATGACCCCTACCTACCACTATCATGTCTCAGCGCGGTGAGGAAAGCGACGCGATGCTCAGAGAGGAACTGGGCGACTTCGGATTCTCGGACAAAGAGATCGATGTCTACCTCGCATTGTTGTCCTTAGGCGAAGCGGCGACGAGTGCGATTTCGGAAGCGGCGGACGTCTCTCAACAGGCGGTCTACACCATTACTGACCGACTCGAAGACCGAGGCCTGGTCCGTGTCAACGACCACGCTTCGCCGAAGACGATTCGTGCAGTTCCCCCAAAAGAGTCGATGGCTGCGTTATCGAGTCGGATCGATTCGATTACACCGGTTCTGGATAGTCGGTTCAACGACACGAAGCCACAGACGCCTGAGCTCAAGATGGTGAAATCCCACGAGACAGCTCTCAAACGGCTTCAGGAGGCGATTTCCCAGGCTCAACGCGAGGTCATCGTTGCGATTCCAGAGCGCGTCTATCCGGATATCGAACACGAGTTACAGGCTGCGAGAGAGCGGGACGTGCTGGTATTCCTGTTAGTACAGGACGTCGACGACCCCTCGACGGCACGGGAGCGTTTCAGCGGTGCCGCGGATATCGTTCGCTGTTGGACCGAGAACATCTTGTTCCTGTTCGCGACGGATACGCAGTCGGCGAACCCGTCGGTCCACCAGTCGGCCTTAGTTGGCGACGCGCTCTTGCTGTCCGGCACACACGAAACAGGTGACGGTGTGGCGGTCTCTGAGAAACATCTTGCAGGTTCGATTCACGGGATGTTCTTCAGTGCCTACTGGCCGGCCGGAACTGAGGTGTTCATCACCGACCCCGACCCACTCCCGAAGACGTACGACTGGTTCCGACAAGCGGTCTTCCACGCGATGCTCCACAAGAAGCGTGGGACGGATATCTGGGCGGACATCGAGACGGACGACGGAGAGACGATTTCCGGACGAGTCAGCAACATTAGCCAAGCACTCATTGCACCCACGACGAACGAATACACGTTACAGACGAGTCTGACCCTCGAGACCGACGAGGGTGAGATGAGCGTCGGCGGACGGAACGCGATTCTCGAAAACTACGAAGCGAAATCTGTCACGCTTCGCGTGGAATAAGTGGGTCCGAAGTTCGGCGGAGGCGTACGCGTCGTACGCCGAAGCTCCTCACTCGCAAGCCCCACTCACACGCAGTACAGAAACGGCTTCATGAGCGCGACGCGGTCGCCGTCTTCGAGTCGCGTGTCGAAGCCGTCGAGGTTCTCGTTGAACACGCCGTTGACGAGGACGCGGGCGTAGGGCCGCGTCTGCTCTCCTTCCGGGTTCTTCCGCCACGTGCCCGGGGGTTGTTCCACCCGCGCCCACCCGCGCGTCGTCGCGTCCGCCTCGCGCTCCGCGATGACGAGGTCGCGCACGTCGTACGCCGCGAAGAACGCGTCGAGGAACGCCCGGAGCGTCTCGCCCGCGAAGGTGAACTCCACCCGGTGGGTGCCCGCGGCCGACCTGACGTGGCCGGTCAGGTTGACCTCGACCGTCGTTTGTGTCGTCTCTGTGGAGTCCGTTGTCTCCGACGCCGCTTCTGTCGCTTCCTCTGCCGCTCCCGCCGCTCCCGTCTCTCTCCGCTCCGCCCGCTCGGTGATCCCTGTCTCCATAGGTCCCGCTACGCGCCGAAGCCGAATGAGCGAGGTCCCGAACACGTTCGATCGCGAGCGAAAACGGGATTCCCGGGAAAAACTGTTGTCTGGTTAACAACTAATTCGCTCGCGCCACGACACGAAGGTGCCATGCGAATCGTTCCAACTCGCCTGTACGGTGCAGTCGTCCACAGTTCGGTGTTCCTCGGCGCGTCGACAATCGCCGAAGTGTTCGTCGCGTCCGCGCTCGCCGGAATCACGCCGAACGCCGCCCTCGTCGTCGGTTTCCTCATCACCATCGGTATCTACAACTTCGACAAGCTCGCGGACCTCGACGCCGACGCGGAGAACTACGCGGAACGGACCGCCTTCGTGGCGTCTCACCCGCGGCTGTACGCCGCCTTCTCGGTGGTCGTCGTCGCCGTCGCGCTCTGGCTCGCCGTCCGCCACGGCGGCGTCTACGGTCTCGGGCTGACGCTGTTCCCGGGCGTCATCGCGGTGTTCTACACCGTCCCGCTCGTTCCCCTCCCCTCCGTCGACCGGCTCAAAGACGTGTTCATCGTCAACACCGCGACGGTGTCGCTCGCGTGGGCGGTCCCCGTGGCGTTCATCCCGCTCGCGGTCGCCGCGACCGCACCCGACTACGCCGCCGGCGCGGCCGTCGCGGCGGGCTGGTTCTTCCTCCGGTCGGCCATCTCGGTCGAAGTCCACAACGTCCGCGACGTCACCGGCGACGCGCGAAACGGCGTCGAGACCCTGCCGACGGTCGTCGGCGTCCGCCGCACGCAACTGAGCCTCTACGGGTTAGAACTCGTCTCGCTCGGCCTCGTCTCGGGTGCAGCGTGGCTCGGCGTCGTCCCCGCGTGGGCCCCGGTCGCGCTCCTGCCCGCCGTCGCCTACTCCACGTGGATTACCGCCGCGCTCACCGAGTCGAACCGCTCGGTCGAGCGGCTCTGTACGCTCCGCGACGGCGAGGGCGTGCTGATGGCCGTCGGCGTCGCGGTCGCCGCCGCGGCTGTCGGAACCGGCGGCGCGCTCGCGTGACGTGTCAACAGCGGATACAACGCCGCTGAGACGGGGTTGGAGGCGTCGTCGTCTCGCGACAGTCGGCTCGAAATCTCGAATACGTTTTTGTCATGTGGTGAATAACTATTCAGTTAGTGTTCCCGAGCATCGAGTGGGTCCCCTTCGAACAGTTGGTGTTCGGAAGCGACGTCAGCGCACGCCTGCTGATACAGCCGGTCTCACTCATCGTCGTCGTCGTCGGCCTGATGGTCATCACCGGCGTCGTAAGCGGCTACGTCGCCCTGTTCGCGTGGCGACGGCGCTCGACGCCCGGCGCAACCGGGCTCATCGTGTTCGGCCTCGCCAGCGGCTGGTGGTCGGCGGGCTACCTGTTGGAACTCCTCGTCGCGGACCTGACGCTCAAACTCGTCCTTGCGAACCTCCAGTGGGCCGGCGTCCTCGTGGCCCCCATCGCCTGGTTCCTCTTCGCGTTTTCCTACGCCGGCCGGGACCGGTTCACCGCGCCGGCGGTGCTGCTCGTCCTCTCGGTGCCCTCTCTGGTCGGCCTCGTCGCCGTCTGGACCAACCCCGCACACCACCTGATGTGGAGTTCGGTCAGCGTCGTTCCAGCTATCGGCCAGACGATTACCGTCCTCCAGACCGAGTGGGGACCGCTGTACTGGCTCGTGTTGGGATACAGCTACCTGCTGTGGGTCGCCGGCACGGTCGTCATCTTCCGGACGGCGCTCGACATGCCGACGATCTACCGACTCCAGGCCGCCACTCTCATCGTCGGGGCACTCATGCCCGTGCTCGGAAACGCCGCCACGACGCTTCTCGAACTCTACGGCCCGGCCATCGATATGACGCCCGCGGCGTTCGCGTTCGCCGGGCTCGCGTGTACCGTCGCGGTCAGCCGGTTCGAACTCCTCGAATCCCGGCCGGTCCCCCGGTGGGTCGCCCGCGAACGCGTGGTCGAGACGATGACCGACGCGGTCCTCGTCACCGACACGAAGTGGCGTATCACCGACGCGAACCAGGCGGCCAAGCGAATCCTCGGCGACCCCGCCGCAGAACTCAAAGGCAACCCCGTCAGCGACGTTATCGAGGAGTTCTCGCCCGACGAGCGGGACACGGACCACCTCACCGTCAGGCTCGGGTCGGGACACCGGTACTTCGAACTCCGGACGAGCGCCTTTACCGACCACCACGGCCGCGATATCGGCCACGCGCTCGTCTTCCGCGACGTGACCGACCGCCGGCTGAACCTCCAGCAACTCGAGGTGATGAACCGCGTCCTCCGACACAACCTCCGGACCGAGGCGAACCTCCTCGAAGGCTACGCGAACCTCGTCTTGGACGACATCGACGCCGGCGAACTCGACGACGCGCGGACCCACGCGCAGACGGTCCACGACCACGCGTCGACGCTCGTCAACATCAGTCAGAAGGCGCGCAAACTCGGCGCGACCCGCGAGGGCGACGGCGACGGCAACGGCGACATCCGTCTCCGCCCCGCGGCCGTCCAAATACAGGCCGCCGCGGACGCCATCCGAACCGAGTTCGCCCACGCGAACGTCCGCGTCCACGACCTTCCCGACCACGACTTCGTCTGTGCTCCCACGCTCGAACCCATCGTCCGCGAACTCGTCGAAAACGGCGTCCAACACGACCCAGCGGCGACGCCGGTCGTCACGGTGACGACGACCCACGAGGGCGACGAACTCACGATTCGAATCGAGGACAACGGCCCCGGTATCAGGCCGAGCGAACTCGCCGCCATCAACGCCCACGGCGAGACGCAACTCCGACACGCGAGCGGCCTCGGTCTCTGGCTGGTCAAGTGGGGCGTCGACCAACTCGGCGGGACGGTCACGTTCGACGCCCACGACGAGGGCGGGACCGAAGTGGTGCTTCGGATTCCGGCGTTGCGGGGGGAGTAGCTGGAGGGTTCAGAGAACCGCGACCGAACCTCGACGGTTCCAGTTTTGATAACCACGCGCCTAGAGATTGTTCAATATCGCAACTAGTAACGCGATGTCTAAATTCCTTAGACCGGTTTATAGGCCCGATTAACCGCGTAATCACCGGTTTCAGTTCGATTTGCATCAGCAACACGGTGCAGTAAATTCTTAAATATGAATACTCGGCAAGCCACGGTGTATGCCTACCCAAGGCGATAACGACGGGGCGGAGCCACCCACTCCGACCCTCGAATTCGGTGCTGCCTCGACTCCCGCGGCGGCGGGCGCGGTCCCGGCGCCCGTCCCCCCGGACGACCCGAACGCGTGGTACGCCCCGACCGTCCGCTCGCAGTACGAAGTCGCCCCCGACACCGTCGTCACCATCAGCGACGCGGACCACGGCTTCGACTACGCGGTCCGAGAGCCGACGCTCGGGACGCGCGAGACCGCCGCGCTGGAGACCGTCCGCGACCACTTCTCGACCGTCGCCCGACGACGACCGCTCACCCGCGAGGGCGCGGCGACCCGCGCCGAGACCGGTCTCTCGCCGAAGTACCGGCGCATCTTCGACCGACTGCTCGACCTCCCGCCGACCGCCCGCAGACGCGTCGAACACCACGCGCTGTCCGAGCTGCGGCTCCTCGGCGCAGTCACGCCGCTGGCGCTCGACGAGCGCATCGAAGTCGTCGACGCCGGTCGCGGCGACGGCTCCGAGCGACTGGTCGTCCACACCGAGGACTTCGCGCCGGCGACGACGACGTTCGACTCCGACGTGACGTTCGCCGACCGCATCGCCGCCGAGCGGGTCGACCACTACACCGTCCCCTTCGCCGGCTACGACGTGGACGTGGTGGTCTACCGCGACCGACTCCTCGGCGACGACCGCTTCGCCACGAAGTACGCCGTCCTCGAACCGGACCTCGTCCCCGGCGACGCCGAACTCATCGAGGAGTGCAAGGAGCGAATCTGGGAGGCGAACGTCGACGACGTGGTCACGGACCGCATCGAGTTCGTCCGCGACCGCGCCCGCGAGTTCCTCTCGCGGCGACTGACCGCCCGCAACACCCGAGCGTGGGTCGACGCCACGAGGTTCCGCGTCCGCGCCGCGCTCTCGGAGTACGGCCTCGCGCTCCCGCCGGTCGACCGCCGGTTCGCCGAGGACCGCCTCGACGACCTCGTCTACTACGTCCTCCGCGACTACGTCGGCGAGGGCGTCCTCACCGTTCCCATCCGCGACCCCCACCTCGAAGACGTGGAGGCCAACCGCGTCGGCGAACGGGTCAAAGTTATTCCGCGGGCCGACGTGACCGGTCGCGGCGGCCTCCGCGTGCCGACGAACCTCGTCTTCGAAGACGAGACGGAGTTCACGAACGTCGTCACCCAACTCGCCGCGGCCGACGGGGTGGAGCTGAACGCCTCGAACCCGAGCGCGAAGGTGAACCTCCGACCCGGCGCGGTCGGCGGCGACCCCGCGTCGGCCGACACCGACGAGACGATTCGGTGCGCCGTCGCCCTTCCCGTCATCTCCGAGGGCGGCCCGCACGTCTCGATTCGCAAGCAGACCGGCGACGTACTCACGCCGGTCGACCTCGTCGAGAGCGGGTCGCTATCGACCGAGCTCGTCACCCTGCTGTGGCTCTGTTACGAACACAACCGCGTCGTCCTCTTTTCGGGTGCGACTGGGGTTGGAAAAACGACGTTGATGAACGCGTGCATGCCGTTCGTCCCGTACGACCACCGACCAATCAGCATCGACGAGGGCTCCCGCGAGGTCCACCTCCCCCACGAGACGGGCGTCTCGCTGACGACGCGCGACCACGAGTCCGAGTTCAAGCGCGTCTCGATGGCCGACCTGATGACCGAGGCGAACTACCTCAACCCCGACGTCGAGGTCATCGCCGAAATCAACACGCCCGAGTCGTTCGCCACCTTCGCCGAGACGCTCAACACCGGCCACGGCGTCATCGGCACGACCCACGCCGCCGACATCGAGACGCTCGTCAACCGCGTCATCGAGCAGGGTCTCCCGCCGTACCTCCTCCGCGAACTCGACCTCGTCGTCTTCCCGCACAAGGTCGACGGCGAGCGGTACGTCTCCGAGGTGGTCGAACTCGTCCCCGAGTCCGAGTACGACGAGACGTGGGGCCGACGCGGCGTCGTCGAGAAAGGCGGCCGAACGCTCCATTGGAACACGGTCGGCCGACGGACGCCCGACGGCTCGTTCGACCTCTCGTACGAGCACCCGCAGTTGGGCGACGACCGCCGACGCGTCGGAATCCGGCTGTTTCACCGTATCGCTGAGGCCACCGACCGCGACGTGGAGGCCGTCGAGCGCGAGTTCCACCGGAAGCACCGCTACGTGGAGTACCTCGTCCGCGAGCGGGTGACCGACGTGGACCGGCTGTTCGGCTTCCTCTCGGACCTCCGGACCGACGAGGCCGCGACGGTCGAGCGGGTCCGCCGGCGGATGGCCGAGCGAACGGCAACTGACGGAAACCGCGACCGCGACGACGAGGCCGAGTCGTGACCGGGTTCGACGCCGGATTCGACGAGCGACGGGTCGGCCGCGTCCGCTCGCTTTCGGTCCTCGACAGGGCGCTGTACGCGCTGTTCGCCCGCCACGTCGACGCCGCGCGACACGACCGGGACCGCCGCCGCTACCGCGGCACCGACATGCGGATGAGCTTCGACCTCTATCTCGCCCGTGCCTACGGTCTCGCGTGGGCGACCGGCCTGTTCGTCGCGTTCCCGACGGTGCTCGTCGTGCTCGCCGTTCCCGACTCGACGGTCGACGCCGTCCTCTCCGTCCTCCGCGCGGTGCTCCCGTTTTTCGAACACGTCCCGATACCCGTGGTTCCGCGGCTTCCCGTGGCCGGCGTGTTCGCACTCGCGGTCGCGATGGCGACGCGGCGCGTCCTCCTCGCCGTCGCCGGGCAGTACCTCGGCTGGCGGGCGACCGCTCGGCGAGAGAACATCGAGCGGACCCTCCCCGGTGCGGTCCGCTATCTCCACGTCCTCTCGTCGGGGAGCGACGGCCCCCGCGAGATGCTTCAGCGCGTCGCCGAGACCGACGCCTACGGCGAGACTGCGGTCGCCTTCCGGGGCGTCCTCAACACAGCCTCGCTGACCGGCAACGTGAACGAGGGCCTGCGGCGCGTCGCCCGCGACACGCCCTCCGAGGGGATGCTCGCGCCGTTCCTCCTGAAGTTCCGCGAGCACGCGGGACAGGGCGACGACGCGCTCCGGAACTATCTGCGAATGGAGAGTCGGATGCTCGGCCACCGACAGGACCGCGCCCGCGAGCGCGCCGAGGGCTTCCTCGAACTGCTCGCCGAGTTGTTCATCGTCCTCCTCGTCCTTCCCTCGCTGCTCGTCATCGTCCTCACGGTGATGAGCGTCATCGCGCCCGGCCTCTCCGCGCCGGTCGTCACGCCGCTCGGCCAGACGACCACGCGCGGTATCGTCGTCTACGCGAGCGCCGCGTTCATCGTCGGCGTCGGCCTCGGCGCGAGCGTGCTCGTCGCAGGGCTCCGACCGCCGGACCAGTCCGTCGAGTACGACCGGCCGACCGGCGCGGTCCGCGTCCTCGACTCGGCGCTGTCGAACCCGGCCAGCGCGGCCGTCGTATTCGTCCTCCCGGCGCTCGTCGTGGCCGGTGTCGCGTGGGTCGTCGGCGCTGACGCCGTCGGCGTCGCGCTCGCCGGCTACGTCGCCTACGCGGCCCCGGTCGGCCTCGTCGGCGTCCGCCGCGCCCGCCTCGACGACGCGAAAGACCGCGAGTTGAAGGACTTCGTCCACGCCGTCTCGGGCCACGTCAGCCTCGGGCGACCCTTCGGGGATGCGGTCGAGCGCGTCGGCCGCGACGTGGACCTCGGCCCGCTCGATTCCGACGTGGCCGACCTCGCGCTCAACCTCCGATTCACCGCGCCGAGTTCCGGCACCGACGTGAACCTCCGGACAGCCGCGTTGGCGCGGTTCGTCGACCGCGTCGGGACGCCCATGGCCGAACAGACCATCGGCCTCGTCGTCGGCGCGCTGGACGGCGGCAGCGACACGGGGACCGTCTTCGACACGCTCCAGACCGAAATCGGTCGCCTCTATCACGAAAAGCGCGCGCTCCGGTCGGGGCTGCTCGTCTACGTCGCCGTCGGCTGGACGACTGCGCTCCTCGTTATCGGAATCACCGTCGCCGTCAACGTCCACGTCTTCGACGGCTTCGCCCAACTCTCGACGCTCTCGACCGGTGGGTCGTTCGCCATCAACGCCGGGGCGGTCGACCTCGAACGCGACCGCTACCGGATGTACGTCGTCACGCAGGCGACGATGCTCGCGTCTGGCTGGTTCGCCGGGACGGCGAGCCGCGGGCGCTACGAGGCGTTGCTCCACTCCGGCGCGCTCGTCGTCGCGTGCTACCTCGTCTACGCCGGGGTGGGACTGATATGAGCGCGGCGCGCGGCCAAGCGAACGTCGTCGGCGTCGCGCTCCTGCTCGGCATCGGCGTCGTCGCAATCGGCCTCCTGACCGCCAGCGTCGGCGGGCTCGTGGACGCCCAAATTGCGACCGCGGACGCCGACACCGCCGCCGACGGGCTGTCGTCGCTCCGAGACGGCGTCGTCGCCGGCGCGAACGACAGCTACCCGGTTCGCGTCACGGACGGCGACCTCTCGCGGGTGAACAGGACGGTCCGAG
This sequence comes from Haloferax marisrubri, assembly GCF_001469875.2. Taxonomy (GTDB): domain Archaea; phylum Halobacteriota; class Halobacteria; order Halobacteriales; family Haloferacaceae; genus Haloferax; species Haloferax marisrubri. Next base: position 143,106 of record NZ_LOPW02000022.1, read on the forward strand.
TCATCCCCGAGACGGGGGCCAACAGAACCTACGACGCCGACGGCTACGTCGCCGACCTCGGCGGCCAACGCGTGGCGTTCGTCGGCGGCGCGGTCGTCCGCGGAACCGGCGACGCGGCCTCGCTGGTCACGCCCGTCCCGCTGTCGTTCGCCGGCGACGCGGCGTTTCTCACGGTGCCCGTTCTGACTGACGAGGCCACAGACGGCGGCGGTCTCGGCGGAGGTGCGGCGCTCCGAACCCGCACGACGCGAGTCGTGTCCGACCTGCCGAGCGACGAGTACACCGTCGCCGTCGAGACGGCGACTCCCGAGGCATGGGAGCGGGCGTTCGAACGTCGCGGGTTCGGCACGGCCCGAGCCGACTTCGACGGCGACGGCACCGAGAGCGTCGTCGCCACCGTACCCGGCGACCGGACGCTCACGGTCGCTCGGTACGACCTCTCCGTGGTGGTCGCCCGTGGCTGACGCTCCTCAGCCACGGCTCCCGTCGCCGCCGGAGTTCGGCTTTCACGCCGCAAATCGAGCCGCGGTCCCCGTCGTCGGAAAGGCGCTCGAAGCCGCCATCGTCGTGCTGTTCATCGGGCTCTTGACGACCGTGCTGTTCGGCGGCGTCGTCCCCGACCACCGCGCCGCGGTCGGTCACGAACTCGCCGACCGAACGCTCGCGACGGCGACTGAGCAAGTCGAAGCGACTGCCGTCGTCCCCGGGTCGGCGGTCCGCGGGTCCAGACGGGCCGACGTGGACCTCCCCCGCGCGATTCGCGGGAGTTCCTACCGAATCGCGTACGTCCCGAACGCCACGCTCACGGCCGGCCCGAACGAGACTGGCTCGAACGCCACCGCACCGATGCTGGTCCTCGACCACCCGAATGACGCGTTCGACCGCCGACTCCCGGTCACTCTCCCCGAGTCGGTGACCGTCACCGGCGAGTGGGACAGCGGGAACGATTGCGTGGTTCGCGTCGCGGTCGAGGACGACGGTGCGACGCTCGAACTCGCGAACGAGCCCGTGGCCGGAGGAGACGATGAGTAGCCGTACCCGCGCCACGGCACGCGCCCAGACGACGCTCGCCGGACTCGCGGTGGCGCTCGTGCTCGTGACCGCAGTCACGGTCGGGGCCGTCGCCGCCGCCGACCGAGTCCTCGCGGACGCGGCCGGCGAGTCGCTCGAACAGCACCGCGCCGAGCGCGCCGCGGACGCGCTCGTCACGGACTCTCCGCTCGTCTCGTCCGACGACGGGAGCGACGCGATCGACCTCGCGCTCGCGAACGACACGAACGCGACCGCGCTCGCCGCCGCCGTCCCGTCACTCCGCGACGCGGCGTTTCGCGTCCGAGTCGATGGCCGGACGATAGCTGAGCGGGGCGACCCGTCGGGCGGACACACGGTCGGTCGCGGCGCGCTCGCCGTCAGTCGGCGGAGCGTCGGCGCGACAATCGACCTCTCGGAGGAGACCACCGCGACGCTCGACGGGCGGACGAACCGCGTCCGACTCGACGTGAACCCGGGGGCAAACACGACGATTCGAACGATTCGAGTCGACGACAGGGTCGTCCTCCACCGACCGACCGGAATCGAGGGAGAGCGCGTCGTCGAGGTGTCGTCCCGCTCGGACCCGCTGATTCGCGTCGAAACCGCCGAGTCCGACCCGTCGGGGAGCGTCGACGCGTCGGCGACGGCGCTCGACTCGACCGTCGTTCGACTCGAGGTGACCGTCGATGCGTGAGCGTCGCGACGACCGTTCGCGGCGGATGCGCCCCCACCGCGCGGCCGTCGGAACCCGCACGAGGAACAGAGACCGTGGACAGCTTTCGCTGACGGTCGTCGAAGCGGCCGTCGCAACGTTGTTCGTCCTCGCCGTCGCGGCGGGATTCGCGCTCGCACCGCCCGCGCCGGCTTCCGAGTCGGACTCGCTGGAGCGGCAGGCGACGGACGCCGCGTCGCTGGTGGCGTCAGTACCTGCGGAAGCACCGGGAACGCTCCTCGGCGTGGCCTGCACGTCGTCGGGCGACTTCGACGCCCGGGCGGCGCGGCTTCACGAAGTCGCCTCGGCCGGACTCCCGAACGGAGCGTTCGTCTCGCTCCGAACCGACGTCGGTTCGGTCGGTCGGCCGCCGCCGGAGACCGCTCGGGTGGGAACCGCGACCGCCGTGGTCCCGCGCTGTACCGCGACGCTCGAGGTGTGGTATCCGTGAGCCGGTCCGCCACCGACTCGGACGACTGGGCCGCCTCGTCGGACGACGACCGAGGTCAACTGGTGCTCGTCTCCGGGGCGGTCGTCGTCGTCGCCCTGCTCGCGCTTCTCGTCGTCCACGCGCAACTCGGCTTCGCCGGCGTGGCCGGGACGACCGAGCAACCACCGCTGAACGCCGTCGTGGGGACGACCGACGACGCGGTCGAACTGGCGACCGCCGGCGTCGCGGGCCGGTACGTCTGGGCGACGAGGGACGCCGCGGTCGAAGACTTCCGCTCGCGTCTCGACCCCGCGCTGACGAGCGTCGAACGCGCACACGCCGGCGAGGGTGGCGTCGCGCTGACGACGAACGACTCCGCGGCCGCCGGATGGGCGCTCAGAAACTGTCCCGACGGCCCGTACCGGGAGTTCGGCCCCTGCGTCGCCGACGACGGTGTCGTCGTTCAAGAGCGCGCAGGGGAGACGGCCGTCGTCGCCGTCCTCGTCGATGTTCGAGTCGCCACGCCCCGCTCGCGGACGGACCTGACGGTCGCCGTACGCCCGAACTAACCGCCGGCCGAACCGGCGCTCACGCGCTCGGCACGTAGCCGAGGACTTCGTACGTGTGTTCGGCGTCGTCTTCCGGTTTGGACTCGGTGTACCGCGCCTCGTGGACCCGATCCAGTCGGGCGGCGAGGAGCGTCTTGTAGGCGTCCAGAATCGGTGCTTCGGTGAGCGGGGCTTCCGGCCCCTCGTCTTGGTCGACGATGTTCGCCATGCAGAGCACGCCGTCGGGAGCGAGTAGGCCCGCCACCACGTCGAGGAAGCGGTGGAACTCGGGAACGCTCATCGTATCGCCCATGTAGTAGATGGTTTCGCTCCAGACGACGACGTCGAACTCCTCGTCGAGGCTGTCGAGATACGCGCTCGCCTCGCCGGCGAAGAACGTCGCCCGGTCGGTGTCAGTCCGCTCTCGCGCGCGCTCGACGGCGGCCTCGGAGATGTCGATTCCGTGGAGGTCCGCGTCGGGGAAGCGCTCCAAGAGGAGTTCCGAGTGCACGCCCTCGGCGCACCCGATTTCCAGAATCGAGTCCGGCGAGCCAACGTGGCTCTCGACAACGCGGTTCTGGCGGCGGTATTTGCGTTGCTCGTAGGTCGAGGAGTCGAAGTCCCACGGGTCCGGCTCGTCGAACTCGTCGTCGAAGTAGTCGGCGTTCCAGCCGTCGTTCGGCACGTTAGTTCACCTCCCCATCGGTGGTCTCGGCCGGATTGTAAATGCTCTGGATGACCCGGGACTGGAGCGCCGGGTCCTGGAGCCAGAGTTTGCACAGAACCCCGTACGTGAACAACTGAATCGCCGCGAAGAGGATGAGGTCTCGCGCCTCGGGTTCGACGGCGTAGGCGTCGAGTCGGACGAGGCCGTTCCGGCCGTACAGCGAGCGCTCGCGGACGGCCTGCTCGGCCGGCCCGCCGTTCAGCGTGAACGCGATGAGCGGGACCTTCTGGTCGAAGTCCGCGGACTGGAGGACGTTCCACACGGAGGTTTCGTCGCCGAACAGCACGTCGTTCCACTCGCGATACGTCGCGGATCCCTGCTGTGGAATCGCCGTCACGAGGTAGCTCGAACCGCCGTGGAGGACGTTGACCAGGCGGTGGACGATGTTCTGGAGGTGCGCCGATTCGGCGTGGACGTGGAGAAATTCGGTGAGCTTGAGTTGCGCCTCGTTTCCGAGCCCGCGCTGTGACCCGAGCGTCCCGAATATCGGGTCGCTCTGGAGGTCGTTGTGGCGCTGGAGTTCTTCGATGGCCGCGAGTATCTCGCTTTGACCCGAGAGGCCGGCGGCGTCGTCGCCCTGTTTGAACTGGCCTTCGACGAACTCGTCGAGCGCCCTGAACCGGGCTTGAAACCGCTGGATATCGACGTAGTCGTCGAGGAAGACGACTTGGAGGACGGCAAGTTGCGCGACCAGGCTTTTCGTCGCGTAGATGTCGATTCGCTCTTCGATGTCCGGAAGTGGGACGACGTGGTCGGCGCGCTCCGAGAGGGGGCTGTCCGGGTCGGTCACGGCGACGACGGTCGCCTGCTGGTTCGCACAGAGGTCGAGAACAGAATCCGTCTTCCCGCTCCGCGAGATGGCGACGATGGTGTCGTCCGTCGACGAGTGCATCTCGGTGGCTTCGACGCCGCTGCGGACCTGCGACCGGATGCCACGGTCGCGGAGGCGGTCGGCGAGCCAGTAGCCGACCGACGTCGAGGACCCTTGCCCGGCGATAGTGACGACGCCGTCGGCGTCGAACACCGGCCGCCGAACCGCCTGTCGGAAGGCGTCGTCGGCGATGGTCTCCCAGACCTGCGCTTCGATAGCCTCGTACACGCCCGTCCGCTCGCCCGTATCGCGTGCAATCGAACGAAGGTCGTCTTCGAACAGCTTCGGGATGTTGACCGACGTGCTGTCGTCTGTAAGGTTCGCCTTGATGACCGACCGCACGTATTCGGACGTTTTCTTGTTTTTCTGCTGGGCGATTTCGTCCACCTGCTGCTTGACCCGCTTTGAGACGCGGGCCTGGAGTATCTCGTCTTTCGTCATAGTCGCCGGTATGTCAAACGACGCGATAGTTCTTGTCATCGTGTATGTCATACGATTTTGCCCTACTGTATACGCATATAAACTGTATACGCGGGGTACAAAACACGGCTGATTATGTCACACGCAAGATATTTGTTTACAGTCATACAATCTGTTTGTGTGACGCGAAGACGAAAACGAGACCGTCACGAGAACCCCTACAAACGCGATACACAACAGATTACGATGGCCAACGACTCAACCCAACCCAGAAACTCGACGGAATCGGATTCGAACACTCTGAATATAGACATTAATTCGCGGCACGACCACGGGTGTACCCGCCCGGCGTCGGAGGCACCGGAACGGCCACCGTCCCTAACGACCGTCGTCTTCCGAGCCACCCTCGCGGCGCTCGTCGTGCTTTCGATGTTCGCGGTCGCCGTCCCAGTCGTCACGGCCGACGCCGGCCCGGCGGCACTGTCCGGTCCCCCGACCGCTTCGGTGAGCGCGGACGAGGCGCTCGACGCCCGTGAGGCGGCGAAGGACAGACTCACGGAGCTCCGCCGCCTCGACGACCGACCGATGGTCTCGGTCGAGGCGAGCACGCTCCAGACGGTCCAGAACCGCATCGAGACGGGGAACTTGAGCTACACGCGGGCGAACTACGACACCGCGGCCGAACACTGGTCGGTCGCGGAGAAGCAGGCGACCGCGGCCCTCGCCCGCGCCTATGCCGAGGGGACCGAACGGAACCTCAACGCGACGGTCGGCTTCATCGAAAAGCGCGAAGCGGAGGGGTACGCGACGGCCGACACCGCCGAGTACACCGAGCGCGCCGCCGAACTGCGCGCACAGACCCCCGAGACGCTCGCCGACCACCGGAAGCGCTACCGGGAGGCCCGACAGCTCCACAGCGACGTCGAGTCGTCGCTGCCGTCGATGCACGCGGTCCGACTGGCGAACTGGCTGTCTCCGACGTGGTTCGCGGGCGGGGTTGTCGTCGCCCTCGGCGCGGTGACGATCGTCATCGGCTTCGCCCTCGGCCGCCGCGGACAGTCCAAATCGAAGACGAAACCCGAAATAGACGACCGCGAGGTCGAGGAGTCCGGCCTCAGATAACCACTCACGGAGACATCTATGAACATATCCAACTACGTACGCAACGCGGTTCCGTGGAGCGGCACCGACGAGTCGAACGACGACGCGGTCATCACCGACGGCGCGGGCGGCGGCGCGGTCGAGGCGAACGCGGCGGCGAATCGGCCGACCGGCGACAGCGACGACCACGACGAGAACAGGGTGGGCGTGTTCTTCCCGCCGAACACGCTCGCGGACGTGGTGCGACGCGAGTGGTTCGCCCGCGCCGAGGAGATGCTCGGAACGTCGATTCCGACGCGGTTCGTCCAGGACGTCCGACTCGGGCGCAACCCGCTTCGCATCGAGGACGTCACGCCGATGCTCGCCCCGGAAGTCGAGCGCGAACTGCTCAGGCTGTCGTACGACGCCGACCACGCGCTGGTCCCGTCGTCGCTCGGGACCGGCTTTCCGGCCTACAAGTTCGTCGACGTCGGCCTCGTCTTCGAGGAGACGGTCGACGTGGTCGTTCCCTCGCACAAGACCGCTGACGGGCTGCACAAGAACCCGCAGAACGCGCTGTTGGCCGGCCTCGGCGTCGCGGTCATGGACGCGCCGGCGATACTCATCGACCACCGGGCGCAGGCGGTCGGGATGGACGACGTGCCACCGGAACTGGCGAAGTTCCTCGCGGCGACGACCCACACCGACGTGGCGAACCGGTCGTTCGGCTACTGGAGCGCCGCGATGACGACGGTCCCAATCGGCGGGCGCGCCGAGATGGACCTCAACCCCGCGGTTCAGCGGGCGGCCAACAGCCTCACGCCGTGGCTGTCGGCCGAGCAGTGGGCCCCGTGGGCCATCGAAAACGGTGACATCGAACCCGACGCGACGGTCCCGACGCTGGCCGAGCCGGACCTGATGGTCGTCCTCCCCCACGGCGTCAGCCTCGGCCAGCACCACAACCTCCGGACGATTCACGCGGACGTGGCCAACGCCCACGTCGTCGGCTTCTGGCCGCTCGACGCGGCGTGGATACACACCCACGTCCGGCGGGCCGGCGCGGCGTACATCGACGCGGAAATCCACGACGAGTCGTCGCCGCTCCGGCAGGTGTGGGAGTCGCACACGGCCAAGTTCGGCGTGAGCGACCCCGTGGACCGATGGGAGCGCTTCTACGCCGAGCACGTCGAGCCGGCGCTCCCGGAGCAGTAAGCCGCACCGTCCACAGACGACCCGCGACTCCGCGTTTTCACCGACCATGACAGACGATATCCAACTCGTAGAACTGAGCGCAGTCATCGACCCGACCGACGACGACCACGAGCGCGCCGACGAACCGAGCGACAGCGACCCCGACCGACGCCGCTGGCTCCGCTGGGTCGCGGTCGGAGTGACGGCCGCCGCGCTCCTCGGACTGAGCGCGCTCGCGGTCGTAGACCCGGCTGCGGGCGACGCGGTCGCCTTCCCGAGCCTCGGTCTACTGGGAGCGACGCCGACGCTCCGACCGCGCCTGCGGGCGTTCCGACGGGCCGTGAGGAGACTGGTCCCGTTTCGGACGAACCGAGACGAACCACCGGACCGGCGAAAAGCGAGCGACTCGTCGCTCGATGGGCCGGGCGTTGCGGGCGAGGGCGACCCTGACGACTCCGAAGAAGCCGACCCGACCCCGGACGCCCCGGACCGCGCGGACGGAGACGACGCGAGCGACGCCAGCGACCCGCCGTCGATTTCGGTGAGCCGCCTATCCGACGAGCGGGACGTGTCCGTCATCGTCGACCACCTCATGCGCGCGTCGGACTCGCGGCCGCTCCCGGACGCGTTCGGCGTCGTCTCGCCCATCAAGCGCCCGCTGGCGTCGACGCTCGAAGGCATCCCGCGGGAACTCGGCGTTCACTGTCGGGACGTGAGTCCCGTTCTCGTCGGGACCGCGAACAACGAGACGACCGTCGAGCGCCTCGGACGGACGTACGAGCTACTGCTCGTGGTCACCCCGGACCACGAGGCTGTCCTCTCAGACGTGCTCCGGTACCTCCCGGCGCTGATTCGGACCGATGGGGTCTCCGGTATCGGGTCGGTTCGAACCGTGACACTCCCGGCGTCGGACCGACCCGGGACCGAACGCGAGAGCCAAGGGACCCTGAAGGCGCTCCGCGGACACAAGGGCGAGCCACGACACCCGATGGCCCGGACCGAGCCCGACTTTATCGCCGCATCGGCACCGTCCGAGTGGACGGGACCCGTCCGGTCGGTGCTGTCCGACTACGCGCCGGTCATCGAGGTCGTCGAATGGGACCGCGCCGCAATTCACGTCGCGGGGTTCGTGTTCGCGTCGGCGGTGGACCTCCCCGACCACGTGACCGCGTCCAGCGACGACTCGACGGAGCGCATTCCGCGCGGAGCTTCGTCGTCTGACGACGCCGACGGGCGACCGACCGCGACTGGCAGTTCGACGCCGACTGGCAGTTCAGCCCCCGCTGAGGAGTCAACGACTACCTCCCCGCCCGAGTCCGACGATGCGTCACCTACCGGCTCGACGCCCGAATCGACGGGTGAAGAACCCCCGAAATCGACCGATTCGGACGACGGGGCGGCGCCCCGCGACGAGACGACACAACAGACCACCACGGACGGCGGCCGGGCGTCAGGCGGGACCTACCCGTCCGGCTCCTCGCAGGTGTCCCCGCAAACGAGAGGTGATGAACCCGAGGGGGGCGCACCGCGGACTGATGCGGAATCAGACGACTCGACGATCGGACCGACCCCCGAACAGGACGGGACGGACCGGTCGAGTCAGGGGCCCGATTCGGCACCGGAGACAGACGGGGCGAGTCCGGGCGCTGGCGGTCCCGAAGCCGGGTCGGATGCCGACGACGCCGACGCAGATGACGCCGAGGGTCCAGGTGGCGCTGACAGCGCTGACGGTACTGACGGAACTCCCGAGACGGGAGGCGACACGCCACCGAGCGAACGCGCGCCGTCGGACGACGCGGACACCTCGGCGGGGACGCCCACGAAGCCCCCGAGCGAGTCGACTCAGCCGCCTTCCGAGTCGGACGACTCAGCTCCCGGGTCGGACTCCGCGAAAGTGACGCCCGAGAGCCGGTCGACTGCGCCCGAGCGCGGAACGAATCCTCCGTCCCCGGGCGGAGCGCCGAGCGGCCGAGTGCCGTCCGACGACGAGGCGTCGCAGACTGCACCGAAGTCCGAGACGGCGCTCCCGGCGGAGTTTCCGGTCCCCGCGGGGACGACTCCGGGCGACGAAGCCGACAGTTCGCCGAGCGGTGACGGTTCGAAATCGCCCTCGTCGGAGCCGTCAGCGACGCGACCCGGGGAATCGTCAGCGTCGCCGGCGGCAACCCCCGAGACACCCGCGGACGATGTCGACGCCGGTGCGGGAATCGTCCCGTTCGGCGACGCGCCCGCGTCGAGCGACCCCTCGGTCGTCGACGTGACCGAACACGTGCTGAACGAACTGACGTTTCAGGCCACGGCGACGCCGGGGCGAGAGGTCTACTCGACGGTGTACGCGGACGAGCAGGGGCTGATTCGGCACCACCACGCCATCGATCACCCGGACTTCCTCCGGAGTCGCACGGACTCCATCTCCTTCACGCCGGAGTTCTTCTCGCACCTCCGGCGACTGGCCAGCCTCCACAAGGACATCGACCACCGACTCGCCGGCGGCGCACACTCCCACCCGGTGAGCGGGCAACCGCTCCAGAGTGGCGCGGACAAGCGGTTCGTTCGGAAAGTCTGGCGGAACACCCGAAACACCTCGTTCATCGTCGGCGTGACCGAGGGCGAGGGTCCGGACGAGTGGACGATTGCGGATGACGGCCGTGAAGTCCGACGACAGTCCAACGACCACCTCGTCCGAATCCGCGCGTTCTCGGGACGGAACGAGCCGAAGCGGATTCGACTCCATCAGAACATGGGCCAGTAGTCGTGGCGAGGGTCAAGAGACAGAATACCTTGATATTTGATGTTTTTAATAAAACATATTATATCATAGAATTGTTCGGTGACACAGGCGAACATCTCATCCGACAAAAGAAACCGTATTTTTAGCAGTCAAATCGGGGGAAGTAGGCCAAATCCCACATACACACACGGTGTACTCGCAACACCGATTCGAAAATAGAGGGCACCACGAATATCGGCTCATCAGCCACCAAAACAAGGATTCAAGAGATATCTGACAGCGTAACCAAACAGTACCGCTATCACAGACGCTCAAACATATCTACTCACAGTACATCAAATAATTCTGTGATGTTCGGGTTGCGAACGTAGTCGGCGCTGTGTCGTCGAGCGTGCGCCGACCGGACGCACCGCTGACCGGTTCGGCCCGAACTCGTTCAGTACGACAGCGTCCACTGGCGGTCGATAAGCCAGTCGTCCAACTTCCCGAGCGGGTCCTCCGCGACGTGCGACCCGTGGCTCACGAGGACCGTCTCGATGTCGTAGTCGAACAGTTTGATGAGATTCCGCTCGGCCTCCTCGTGGCTCAGGTCGTTGAACTGCGCCGCGGGCGGGACGAGGAACCCCGGCGGGAGGCCGCGGCGGTCCGAGCCCTCCAGTACGTCGCCGGCGATGAAGACGCCCTCGTCTTCCAAGAGGAGGCCGCTGTTCGCGACCGTGTGACCGGGGACCTGCACGATTCGAATCCCGCCGTCGAGGACCTCGTCGTGGCGGAAGTGCCGGTCGGCCTCGACGTCGAGCGCGTCGTAGAACCCCTTCGCGCCGCCGGGGACGAGGAGTTCGGGGTCGAACGCGTCCAACACCGCGGGCGTCCCGCCGAAGTGGCCCTCGTCGCCGTGGGTGATGATGAAGCGGTCGACGCCGCCGAACTCCGAGCCCAGTACGGACACCAGTTCGTCGCCGTCGTCGGGGAACGCCGTGTCGACCAGCGTGGTCGTGCCAGTCGGTCGGTCTTCGAGGACGAACACGCGGACGTGGTCGAACTGTATCGTGTACACGCCGTCTGCGACTGCTGTTACTGTCATGCGCAGTCGAGGCTACGGCGAGTCGCGGTAAAAAGGGGGTCGCGCGTTCTCAAGGACGGATAACGGGTGCCCCGAAACGGTACTGCGCGACGACCGCCCGGTGGGTGTCGTCCCCGGTAGACGGCTATTCCTCGGCGGCGAGCGTCGAAACGACCGGACACGACGCGTTCAGGAGAATGGACTGGGCGACGCTCCCGAACAGCATCTTCCCGGTGCGCGAGCGCCGTCGCGGACTCACCACGATGTAGCTCGCGTCCTGTTCGTCGGCGTACTCGGTGACTTCCTCGGCCGGGTTGCCGACGAGGCCCACCGTCTCGTACGGGACGGACAGTTCCGGCACGGCGTCTTCGGCCATCTCGGCGGCGGCCGACCGAATCTCCGCCATGTCCTTCGGCTCTTCGGCCTGCGCGCTCGTCAACCCGAGGTCGACGAACTCAGAGCGGGTCAACGCGTGGACGACGTGGACCGGTTCGTCGAACGCCGCCGCCAGCGACGCGGCTTCCGAGACAACGTGTGATGATCGACCTGACCGGTCGACTGCTGCAACAACGACCATACCAGCGTGTACCACGGTGGGATATAATATCGTTTCGCCGAATCCCACTCGGAGCGACCGCCGAACACCGCATCGGAGCGGCTCGCGGCATCTGCGGCTGTTCTCCACGCACGGGTTCGACCGTTGACCCGGGTGATTTTCAACGATGTCGTAACACGAACGGAAATCGGCGAATTTCATTACACAAATACTTCTGTAATTTCACAGATAAAAGTGAGAAAATTACCCTTGTATTTCAACATCGTCGGATTCGAGTGGGCAGTTCGAGCAGCAGACGCCGACGCCGGGGCAGTTGCGGTGGGCACTCGAACGGCAAGACAGAACGGACCGTCACCAGTCGTCGTCCCTCTCGCGAGGCGTCGAAAACGTCAGGCGGTCAGTCCTCGGTTCGACGGTCGACCGGGCGGAGTCGCGGGATGACACTCAGCGGGATGCAGACGGCGTGAGAAAAGCGACGGGGTCGGAGGCGGCGTTACGCGTTCGCGCGAATCGAGCGCACGGCGGGGAGCGCAATCGCGCCCAGACCGAGCAGGATGATGACGAGGGCGATGGGGCTCGTGAGGAAGATGGTCGGCGAGCCGCCCGAGAGGACGAGCGACCGGCGGAGGTTCTCCTCCGCGATGGGCGCGAGGATGAGCCCGAGCACCATCGGTGCCAGCGGGTACCCTCGGAGCCGCATCACGTAGCCCAACACGCCCGCGCCGAGCATGATCCACGCGTCGAAGACGTTACCGCGGAGCGCGATGGCTCCGATGACACACAGCACGAGGATGACGGGCCAGATGTGGGACTTCGGGATGTTGATGAGGCGCGCCCAGTAGTTCGCGCCGAGCATGCCGAAGATGAGGATGAACACGTAGATGAGGAGGAACCCGACGAAGATGGTGTACAGCAGGACCGGCTCCTCCTGGTACAGGCCCGGACCGGGGTTCACGTCGTGGACCAACAGCGCGCCGATGAGGATGGCGGAGACGGAGTCGCCCGGGATACCGAGCGTCAGCGTCGGAATCAGCGCGCCGCCGGTGCTCGCGTTGTTCCCGGATTCGGCGGCCGCGACGCCGCGGATGTTCCCCTCACCGAACGACGGGACGGTGTCTTTGAGCCAGCGGGTGGCCTCGTTGTACGTGATGAACGCGGCGATGTCGCCGCCAGCGCCGGGAATCGCGCCGATGAACGACCCGAGGACCCCCGACCCGACGCTGACCGGGGCGATGGACCGCAGGTCGGAAAGCGAGGGGAACACGCCGGTTATCTCCTGGTCGACGCGGTCGTTCCCGCTGTTGATGCCCTGAGAGTACTTGCGAAGTCCCTCGGCGATGCCGAAGAGACCGATCATGACGGCGATGAACTCGACGCCGGTGAGCAGTTCGGGAAGGTCGAACGTGAAGCGATGGAAGCCAGTCACGGGGTCGATACCGACCGTCGCGACGAGCATCCCGAGCAGTCCCGAGACCATGCCCTTGGTGAGCGAGTCGCCGCTCACGCTGGCGATGATGGTCAGCCCGAAGAAGGCGAGCGCGAAGAACTCCGGCGACCGGAACCGGAGGGCGGCATCGGCGATGACCGGCGAGAAGAACATCAGCGCGAGGACGCTGATGATGCCGCCGACGAACGACGCGATGGTGCTCACGCGAATCGCGCGACCGGCCTCGCCCTTCTGGGAGAGCGGGTGGCCGTCGAAGATGGTCGCCGCCGCCGACGGGGTGCCCGGCGTGCGGATGAGAATCGCCGGAATCGACCCCGCGTAGACCGCGCCGCCGTAGATACCCAACAGGAGAATCATCCCCTGACTCGGCTCCATCGTGAAGGTGAACGACAGCAGGACCGCGATGGTCATCGTCGCGGTCATCCCCGGAATCGACCCCATGAGGATGCCGAGGAAGATACCACCGACCATCAACAGGAGGACGAACGGGTCGGCGAGGTTGACGAGCGCCTGGGAGATGTACTCGACGACCATCAGAAGGTCACCACCAGCGGGAGCTGTGGCAGCAGCCGCGACACCGGGATGACGCCCTCAGGCAGGCGCACGAGGAAAATCCGGCCGAAGATGTAGAACAGCGCGACGGGGAACCCGATCGACAGCGCCGCGACGAGCAACTTCGAGCGGATGTCCGAGTAGTAGAGGACGACCGGCATGAACAGCATGGTCGACACGAGGAACCCTAAAAGCGGCATCAGCAGGACGTATCCGACGAGGAACGCCGTGACGACGGCCGCGGGTCTGAAGTCGAACTCCGAGATTTCGAGTTCCGTCTCGGACCCGGTCAGCACGTCGATACCGGCGAAGAAGATGATGCCGAGCGACACCGCAATCGGGAAGAACGACGGCCCGACGCCGTCACCCGAGGGGAACTGGCTCGCGAAGAAGATGACGACGGCCGAAAACAGGATGAAGAAGACTGACAGCGGACTTGAACGAACACTCTCCAAGCCGATTCTATCAAGCACGGCCCCGACTTTCTGAATTACCATTATTTCTTCTGCCTCGTGGTATGATACCAAGCAATCGTATGTAATAAACATATTGGTCTTTCCGCGCCCGTTCGGGGCTGAAAGTCACGATTTCGACACGAAGCGAAATACGACCGAGACTATCGTCCACCGGCGCGCGCAGCGAGCCGTCGAGAGTGGGCGACTGCACAACGGACCGCGATTCGGTCGCCGGTCGATGGGATCGGCGATGCGACATGTCCGCGGACGACAACGCCGGGGTTCGCGGCCATCGATAGAATTAACCAGCGTTGCGAACTACCGTTCCACCGGAATGAGTGTTAGCAACGTCACCGAGGGTATCGACCAGATTCAGTTCGAACACGTCCGGGTGCTCGTGTTGAAGGACACGCCGGCGGGCAAGACGACGCTCGTGGACACCGGCTTCGACGAGGACGGCGACGAACTCGTCGAGATTCTGGAGCGGGAGTACGGCGGCGTCGACCGCGTCATCATCACCCACGGCGACCACGGCCACCACGGCGGCCTCCCGTCGGTGATGGAGGCGTTCGACCCCGAACTCCTCGCGTCGGCCAACGAGTCGAAGCTCCACGAGGCCATCGACTACGAACCGGACGTGGCGTTCACCGACGGCGACGTGCTCGACGGGAACATCCGCGTCATCGAGGTGCCGGGCCACACGAAGGCGACGTCGGCGCTCCTGCTCGAAGACCGCGGGATTCTCATCTCCGGGGACGCCCTCGACGGGGCCGACCGCGCGGGCCTCCCGGCCGGCTACCTCCTCCCGCCGCCGGCGCTGTTCAACGACGACCACAAGGCCGCAGAGATCAACCTCTACGACCTGCTCCAGTACGACTTCGAGACGCTGCTCGTCTTCCACGGCTCGCACGTCTTCGAGGACCCCAAGGGCAAACTCGACGACTTCCTCGTCGAGCGCGAGTGGGACCCCCGGCCGGAGTGACCCCGACGCTGACCCGTCGTACCGACCGACGCCGACGGCGTCACAGTCCTCGATAGCCCACTCCGCGGCATGCTTTTCCGACTGTCGAATCCGGAGCGACGGCTCCGAAACCGACGTCCGACCGAGACACGCGAGAGTGGTGAGTGACTGGTGAGTGACGGATGACTGACCGATGACTGAGAAATACCGCGGTTGAGAGATGAGTCGCTGCGGCAGTCGGCGACGAACGAGCGGAGTCGGTCGCGTCAGTCTCGAAGGACCGAAACGTCGAACACCGGCTTGCAGGTCTCGCCGGCGAGGAACGCCTCGAAGGCGTCTTCGGACTCGGTGAGCTGGAAGCGGTCGTCGAGGAACGTGGCGTGGTCGACGTCGCCCGTGCCGATGAGTCGGAACGCCCGCTCGAAGTCCTCGAAGGTCGCACCGTAGGTACACTGGAGGTCGATTTCGGCGCGGACGAGCGGCGTGAACTCCATCGTGGTCTCGCCGGTCTGCCCGACGAGAACGATTTGGCCGCCCTTGCGGACCTGCTCGACGGCCATCGGCAGTCCCGACGGGTGGCCGGTCGTGTCGAAGACCACGTCGAAGCCGACGCCGCCGGTCAGCTCGCGCTGGATGGCGGTCAGGTCGTCTTCCTCGATGTTGAGCGCGGGGTAGCCGAGCTCCTCCGCGAGCGGCAGTCGGTAGTTCGTGTCTCGACCGACGCCCGCGACGACGACCTCCGCGCCCTGCGAGGCGGCCACCTGCGCGCAGAGCAATCCGATGGGGCCGGGGCCGGCGACGAGCACTCGGTCGCCCGCTTCGACGCGGGAGTTTCGGAGAACCGCGCGCGTGCAAATCGCCGTCGGCTCGACGAGCGCCGCGTGCTTCGGGTCGACGTTCGACGGTACCGACTGGAGCGCCGACTCGGGGACGGCGATGTAGCCGGCGTACGCGCCGTCGTGGTCGATACCGGTCAGTTCCGCGTCCTGGCAGATGCTCTCCTCGCCGATTTGGCACTGGAAGCACTCGCCGCAGCCGCGAATCGGTCGTTCGACCACGCGCTCACCGACGGAAAACCGGGTGGCGTCGTCGCCGCGTTCGACCACGCGGCCGGTGTACTCGTGGCCGATGATGGTCGGCATGTTCATCCGCTCGAAGGCGGACTTGAACTTGTAGATTCCCGCGTCGCTCCCGCAGAGCCCGGCGTAGTCGATTTCGATGAGGACCTCGTTCGACGCCGGCTCGGGTGTCTCGACGTCGACGAGTTCCATAGCTCCGGGCTCTCGGCTCGTTTTGGCTAACCCGCGCATACATCTCCTTGAATACCGCCGGGGTATAAATCTACGCTCTTGGGGGAGAAGCTTGCGGGCGGCGACCAGTCGCGCTCGCGCGCGAATCTGTTCGTCCGACTCGACGTTCCACAGTTGATTCGACCGAGACGGCGAACGACCCTCGCGGCCGCGCGGAACGAGCGACCACGCCGAACCCGCGGCCTTCGCGCCATATTCGGAGCGACCACAATGCTTATTGTATGGATTGTTCAAACATTCGGGTACAATGGGAGACGATACCATTAGCAATCGGAGTGGACGCAGCGCGCTGAACAGACGGAACTTTATCAAGGCCGCCGGCGTCGGCGGAGTGGCGCTCTCTGCCGGCTGTCTCGGCAGTCTCTCCGGCGAACAGGAGTGGCCCTCTCGGCCGGTCGAAGTCATCTCCCCGTGGTCGGCCGGGGGCGGGGCCGACCGAACCAGTCGCGCGGTCGCCGACGCGGCCGAGAACCACACCGATGTCTCGTGGAACGTCAGCAACCAGACCGGCGGCTCCGGCTCGGTCGGGATGAACGCGGCGGCCAACGCCGAACCCGACGGCCACACCATCGGCTGTACGGCCCCGGAAATCGCGCTGTTCGAACACCTCGGTATCGCCGACCTCAGCCCCGACGACATCACGCCCATCATGCAGTACACCGAGTTCCCCGCGGCGCTCGTCGTCAGCGAGGACGCTGAGTTCTCCACGCTCGAAGAGTGGATTACCTACGGGCAGGACAACACCCTGCAGATGGCGAACTCCGGCTTCGGCTCGTCGTGGCACATGGCGGCCGCCGGCATCGCCAGCGAGGCCGGCGTCAACGTCGAACACATCTCCTACGAGGGTGCCGCGCCGGCCATGACGGCCGTCGTGAACGGCGAGGTCGACTGTACCGCGGTCGGCGCGGCCGAGGTCGCCCCGCAGGTCCAAGACGGCGGCCTGACCGCCCTCGGCGTGGCGTTCGACCAGCAGGTCGAGGCGCTCCCGAACACGCCGACGCTCCAAGATCAGGGCCTCGACATCTCCATCGGCTCGTGGCTCGCGCACTTCGCGCCCGCCGGCATCGACGACGAGCTGAAGCAACAGCTCGCCGACGTGTACAGCGCCGTCTACGAGGACGACTCGTTCGTGGAGTTCATGGAGAACAACAACTTCATCCGCGTCGAACGCGGCCCCGACGAGCTCCAGGACTTCCTCGACCAGCAGTACGAGTTCTACGGCAACCTCGTCGACGAACTCGGCATCGAAGAGCAGTAAGCCGCACTCGAATCCCGACTCCCCCGCGACTGAGGCACCCTACTCGACACGTACCTGCGCCCTTCTCCCTTTCGTCGGTTCCCGTGCCACCGCGAGCGCCAGTAGTTTCGACTCGGAGCGCGGACCGCAAGCGTTCGACCGACCGATAGTTTAACGTGAATCGTCCGCATCGAGTCGGGTATGCACACGATAGAGCCCGACGTAGAGCGACCGGACCGCGAACTCGTCGAGGCGTTCGAGGAGATTCCGAGTACCATCGTCTCCGACGTGACCGGTAACATCGGACTGACCATGGACGCCGGCCTCCGGCCCGCCTACGACGGCGTCGAGATGGCCGGGACCGCGGTCACGGTGAAGGCCGCGCCCGGCGACAACCTCATCATCCACAAGGCAATCACGATGACCGAGCCCGGCGACGTGCTCATCATCGACTGCGACGGCTACACCGACACGGGCCACGTCGGCGAACTGATGTGTACCTCCTGTCAGGCGAACGGCCTCGCCGGGCTGGTCATCGACGGCGCGTACCGCGACAGTCGGGAAATCGCCGAGATGGAGTTCCCGGTGTACGGTCGCGGCGTCAACCCGCAGGGGCCGCTCAAGCAGGACCCCGGCTCCATCAACGTCACCGTCTCCGTCGGCGGCGTGAGCGTCGACCCCGGCGACATCGTCATCGGCGACGACGACGGGCTTGCGGTCATCCCCCGCGAGGGAGCCGAGGAGGTCCTCGAACGCGCCCACGAGAAGCTCAGCGCCGAGGACTCCGTCCGCGAGGAAGTGCTGGACGGCGAGTACCTCTACGAACTCAACGGCTACGACGAACTGTTCGAGAACCTGACCATCGTCGGTCCCGAAGACTCGATTCAGTAACGTCACCGAAGACGCGGCGAACCGCGACTGCGACCGACTCGAACAGTCCGCGCATCGACTGTCATGCCACCCGCGCGACCCGCGTTTTTCCGAGACCTCACCAGTCGCGAGCGACGCGTCGGCCCCGCGACGCCGACGGTCGAGGCGTTCGACCCTTCGAACTCCAACATCGTTGAAACGAATCGGTGCTATTAGGGACGCGGTGGCCGAGTATCGAGTCATGACGAACTCCACCGGGTCGGGCTCGCGGCGGATACAGAGCGTCGAACAGGCGTTCGACATCATCCGATACCTCCGCGAGGTCGACGGCGCGACGCTGTCGGAGACCGCCGAGGACATGGAGATGCCGGTCAGCACGGCGCACATCCATCTGGCGACGCTCGTGGACACCGACTACGTCGTCAAGGTCGGAAACGAGTACCGCTGTAGCCTCCGGTTCCTCGAGATGGGCGGGTCGATGCGCGACGGGATGGCGCTGTACCGGGTCGCCAAGCCGGAACTCGACGAACTGAAAGAGCAGACCGGCGAACACACCAACGTGACGGTCGAACAAAACGGGTTCGCCGTCCAACTCTACAAGGCCCAGAGCCCGGAGTCCATCGACGACGACGCGCCGCTCGGCGACCACCTCTACCTCCACTCGACGGCGACGGGGAAGGCAATGCTCGCGGAGCACTCGCGGGACGAGGTCGACCGAATCATCGACCGCCGCGGCCTCCCGGCGCTGACCGACGACACCATCACCGACCGCGAGGCGCTCCACGAGGACCTCGAAGTGGTTCGCGACCGTGGCTACTCCATCAACCGCGGCGAACACTACCCCGGCGTCTGCGCCGTCGGAACCGCAATCACTTCGGAGCCGGACGACGCCGTCGGCGCGATAAGCATCAGCGGCCCGATGAGCCGTATCGAGCCGGGGCGTATCGAGGAGGAACTCGGCCCGGCGCTCCTGAACAAGAAGAACATCATCGAGCTGAAAATCAAGCAGTACTGAGCGGGCGGTCTCGCCGCCGCCGGGCGTGGCCGTCGCTCCCGGTGACGGTCTGCCGTCGTCTCACTCGGGCGGGCTGTCCCACTCGGAGCCGTCGTCGGCCGGTTCGTAGTCGAGGACCGCCTTCGCGTGGTCGATGTCGAACCAGCGGGCCTTGTTGCCGCTCACCGCGTAGAACGTGTCGTAGGTGACCGACTCGTCTTCGAGACAGCATTCGAGCAGGTGCGCGAAGTCCCGCTGGGAGGTCCACGTCGCCTTGAGTCGCTTGACCATCTCCTCGTACTCGGTGCTCCCGCGCTCCCACGACCCGGTCTGGGACTGGTCCCACACCTCGCCCTCCTCGACTTTGTGCTCGTCACCGCGGTCGACGCCGCGCTCCGCGTCGCCGTAGGGGTGGTCGTAGCGCTCGGTCCGCACGCTGGAGATGCGAATCGAGTAGACCTGGTTCGGCGCGCCGTCGCGGCGGGCGTGCGTCCGGCAGATGTGCTCGCCGAACACCTTCGAGGCACCGTAGTAGCCGTCGGGCTTCGGGAGCGTCTCGTGGGTGAGCCGAAGCGGGTCGTACTTACTGGGATAGTCCTCCTCGTAGAGGTCGGGCGCGAGGTCCTCCTCGTACAGCCCAACCACGCGCTGGGAGGAGGCGTAGATGAGCTTCTCGACGCCGGCGTCCTCCATCGCCTTGAGGACGTTGTACGTGCCCATGATGTTCGGCTCGACGATGTCCTCGAAGGCCGCGCCCGCGTCGGACTGCGCGGCGAGGTGGATAACGGCGTCCTGCCCGTCGAACGCCGGGCGAATCGCCTCGTAATCCGCGATGTCTGCGACGAACGTCTCGTACTCCGGGTGTTCGGTCCGGTCGAGATACGTGAACTCGTACTCCTCTCGGTCCGCGAGGTGGTTGAGAATCGCTTCGCCCGCCTCACCGAACGGACCCGTGACTAGGACTTGCTGCGTAACCATCGATACTGAGGGATACGGAACTCGCCGATTTAAATCTTGGTGGCGGCGGTAAGTTCAGCCCGGTCAAGCGAGCGACGTGTCGACGCATATTTTTCGACATCGTTGAAACGAATTTGGGCTGTAAGACCATGATGATTACAGACATAAGTTTGTAATCTATTGCGGGCGAACAGCGTCGTCGGCCGAGATTTCGCGGCTCTCGCTTCGTTACAACATTATAGAAACGGCGGCGTCAGCGACTGCAGTTGGGGTTTCACGGCGATGACAGGACCCGGCTCGACGCGCCCGCCGAGGGAACTATTTTTATACGAGTGATTGGTATCAAATCCCATGGGTGCGGACGCATACGCGCTGGCCGGAGTGACCGAGACGCTAACCGAAGCGACGGCCGCGGAGGGCATCGCCGACTACGTCGAGTTCCGGATGGACGGGGCAGTCCACCCGCTCGACGCGCTCGACGAGTACGACCGAGAGGTCCCGCTCATCGTCTCGAACCGGCCGGAGTGGGCCGGCGGCACCGCCGGTGAGTCCGACCGACTGGAGACCCTCGCGGCCGCCGCCGCGTTCGACGCCGTCGAGATGGTCGACGTGGAACTCCGGACGATTCGCGGGTGCGAGTGGCTTCGGGACGAGCTGCGCGCGCACGACGTCGAACTGGTCGTCTCTCACTACGACCGCCGCGAAACCCCTCAGAAATCAGAACTGAGTCGGATTATATCAGAATGTAGTGAATACGGTGACGTGGCGAAAGTCGTCGTGTTCGCCGAGGAGAAGACGGACTCGCTTTCGCTGTTACAGTCGTTCAACGCCGCCTCCGAGCGAGGCGTGCGTGTCACCGGGTACGCGCTGGGAGATATCGGCCGTCACACCCGCGTTATCGGCGTCTTCTACGGCGCGTCTATCGCCTACGCGCCCATCGTCAGCGACGAGCGCGGCCCGAACGACATCGACCTCAGAAAGCTCTCGAACCTCCTCGATTGGGTCTCTTCCGCGCGCTGAGGTCGGGATATCCGGTGCCAAGCGCGCGAACTCGGACGCGCATCGACGCGACCGAGGTGTCCCGAAGAGCAGTCCGTGGTTCTCGGAACCGAGGGCGAGAGCGTCGAGGACATCGAACGTCAAACGGAGATAGTATCAAGAATAACGCACTCAAAGAAATCCGATAGTTTCGTTAGAATCTCCGTCTCATCTCGACCGCGCGTGGGTCAGCGACGATCTGTGCTCGCCCAGTTGGGCGGGGAGTCCGTGCGCCCGCACGCTCACTCGCGGGACATCAGCACCGGCGACTGTCTCTCGCCGGACCCGACTCGGTCCCACCGGTCTCGACGCGGGTCAACAGCGAATAGCCGACCACGAGCGACGAACGCCGAAGATATCTCGGCTCCATTCAAAACCGCGCCGACAGAGCGTCGGTTCACGGCTGATATTCTCGATGAACGTTCCGGAGAATTCGCTGAAAACGGCCTCTCTCACCGCCTACGCGGGGTGAGAGGTCTTGCGGCGACAGCTAAGATTTATAGGCGACGGGGTGATAGGCGTTCACATGAAACTCGACGAGTCTGCACTGGCGGCGACAACAAACGACCTCACACGAGAGGTAGACGCACGAGGGGTGGCAGACCTCATCGAATTCCGAATGGACAAGGCGGACGACCCGCTCGAACAACTCGCCGCGTACGACGGCGAACTCCCGATAATCGCGACCAATCGCGCTCGCTGGTTCGGGGGAAAGGCAAGCGACACCGGACGACTGGACGACCTGTTTTCCGCATCTCGGTACGACGCTGTGGAGTTCGTGGACATCGAACTCGAGACCGTACGCGCCAAGGAGTGGCTGGCTCACGAGTTCCGCGAGAACGACGTGCAGCTCATCATCTCGCATCACGACTTCGAGGAGACGCCCGAGCGCGAGGTGCTCGATGCCATCATCGAGCAGTGCGCGGAGTTCGGCGACATCGCGAAGGTGGCGGTGTACCCCCAGAATCAGGGTGACACGCTCACCCTTCTGGAGGCCGTCAACGACGCGACCAACCGCGGCATCGACGTGGCCGGCATCTCCATGGGCGAAATCGGAAGCCACACGCGCGTCATCGGCCATCTCTACGGGTCGAAGCTCGGATACGCGCCCCTCCTCGCGGACAACAACGACTACGCGCCGGGGCAGATTCCGCTCGAAAAGCTCGCCTCGCTCATCGAACTCACCAAGAACGAGCGCGTCGACGGACAGGTCATCGACACGATTCGGAGCGAAGTGTCGGTGCCGAAGGAACTGACGCTCTCGGACTGACGGCCGCGACTCACCGGTCGCCCGCCGTCAGCAGACTCGTTTCATCTCTTCTCGCCGCGGACTCGTTGCCCGGCGTCAGTCGGCAAGTCGTTCGACGTCCGTCAGCACCGCGCTCGCCGTCTCGGGACCGCCGGCCCCTTGGCCGGTGATGCCCAGTCGGCCGCAGTAGTCGGCTTCGATTTGGACGGCGTTTTCCGTTCCCGACGGGGCGACCGCCCCGTGTCCGGGCACCAACCGCGGGCCGACACGGACCGCGCCGTCCGCGACTTCGACGATGAGTCGAATCGTCTGACCGTCTTCCTGTGCGAGGTCGAGCATGCTCCCCGAAAGCTCCTGAATCCCCTCGACGTCGGCGTCGTCGAGCGTGAACTCCGTCTCGCCCTCGGAGAGGACGTTGGCGACGATGACGCCCTTGAGCGCCGTGTCCGTGCCGTCCACGTCGAAGGTGGGGTCGGCCTCGGCGACGCCGAGGTCCTGTGCCTCCGCGAGGACGTGCTCGTAGTCGAGTCCCTCGGCGGCCATCCGCGAGAGGACGAAGTTGGCCGTCCCGTTCAACACGCCGTAGACCGCCGACACCCGCGACGGGCCCACGTCCTCGATGGTCGAGAGGATGGGAAGCGCGCCGCCGACCGTCGCGCCGAAGCGGACGGTCCCCTCGCTCTCGGCTTCGAGCGCCCGCACGTCTGCGTAGCGTTCGGCGACCGGGCCCTTGTTCGCCAAGACGACATCGCGGTCGTCGGCCAGCGCGCGCTCGACGTGCGAGAAGCCGGGTTCGGCGTCGCCGAGCGTCGTCGGCGTCGCCTCCACCAACACGTCGTAGTCGGCGTCGAACACCGCTTCGGGGTCCGCCTCGCCGACCACGCCGTCTTCCTGCTTCTTCGCGAGCACCGCGTCGGCGTCGATACCGTCGGCGTCGACGACGGCGCTCTCGGAGTCCGCGAACGCCGTCACGACGTGGCCGTGTTCGGCGGCGAGTTCGACGACTGCGCTTCCGACCGCACCGGCACCGAGCACGCAGAGTCTCACGCGCGACCCCCCACCGTCAGCGGTTCGACGAGTTGCAGGTCCTTCTCGTCGGCAATCTCGCGCATCGCGGCGAGAACCTTCTCGGTCGAGCCGGATTCGGCGGCCAGTTGGAAGCGGGCGCTGGAGACGTCGATAGAGCCGGCGGGCGCGGACAGCGAGATGTCGGTGACCGTCGCGTTCCGCGTCGCCTCGATCTGCGTCAGCGTGTCGGAGAGGTCCGTCTCGATGAGGTGCCCGGAGAGGATGATGGTCAGGCGCTCGCTGTAGCGCTCGGTTCCGGCCTGAATGACGTTGATGCCGGCGTCGCTCAGCCCTTCGACGATGTTGTCGAAGCGGTCGGGCGTCGCCTCGATATCGACTTCCACCGGGATGTAGCCGCGCGGGGTGACGTTACCGCGCTCGTGGAAAATCGAGAGGAGGTTCCCCCCGTGGTCGGCGATAGGCTGCAGCGAGCGCAGGAGTTCGCCGGGCTCGTCGACGAGTTCGAGTCGAAGCGTGTACGCTTGGACGTCGTTGTGCACCTCACTCATCCGTACAACACCGTACCAACGTGTCGTTCATTGTCGGGAGTCGAGCGAGCACACCCATATACGTATTGCGTTCGAACGGCTCGGACGCCGACCGCGGACGCGGCCGTCGTCCCGCCTGCTGTGAGAGAGTCATCGCTGAGGGTTCGCCGTACGCACGTCGGCCCGAAATGTACTCAGGTTCGCTACAAAGATTACCGCGCCGGGCCGACGAGCGAGAACCGAGAATGAATCAGAATAGCCACAATACTATCGGCTGACGATAAACTATCGGACTTCACGCAGATATTGATTCAAACATAGATATGGCTAATTTGCTATCAAAAATGCCACTAACGATGTTCTACAAAATATTTTCGAGAATTATTAGTCGAGGAATAGTCGAGGGGTTCTCGGCACGACCAATACTCACCTGTAGTTGTGCTCTATATACAAACTACTCTCCGCCGATTCCAGAGATTCTAAACAAACAATAGTTAACATCCCACACAGCGTAGAGTCGGGTGTATCCGCCGCGGTCGGCGAGCGAACGCGCGGCCGTCCGCGGACGGGTGCGATGGAGAGGAGAGAACACAGAATGGCATCAGCAAGCACACCGACACCGACGCCGACCGGGAACGAGCGAATCGCTCGACGCTTCCCGGAGGAAGTCGCGAGCGAGGGGAACATCGGCCTCATCGACGAGATTTGTGCCGAGGACGTCCTCGACCACAGCCCGCTCGGAGAGGTTCGCGGACGCGACGATCTCAAAGCGCAGATTTCGGGCCTTCGAGAATCGTTCAGCGACTTCTCGGCGACGGTCGAAGACGCGATTACGGAGGGTGACACGGTCGCGATGCGCGTCACGCTCCGCGGGACGCACGACGGCACGTTCATGGACATCGAACCGACCGGGAAGACCGTCGAAGTCGGCAACATGCTGTTCACTCGCATCGAAGACGGCATGATAGCCGAGCGGTGGGTCCAACCGGACATGCTCGGCATGCTCACGCAACTCGGTGCGGTCGAACCGCCCGAGCCGTGACTAACGGAACCGATACTTTTTGCGCGACGGACGCGTCGCTCGGCAACTAAGAAGGAAGCACGGGCGACCGGGCACCCGCCCGCACTCCACGGACACTGGGGAAAAACCTCCCCTGTATACGCAACCCAAGTGCAGGTATCTACCTGCAGTAGACGCTACAACGTCCTCTGTTAAAACATTTTTCAAATGTCATATGTGGAGTGTGGACAGCAGTCACTCGTCGGCGGCTGACGAGTCAGCCGTCGAACTTCGAAAGTCTGCGGCGCTCCTGTGCGAGGATTCGCGCCCAGTAGTCGAACAGGACGCTGTCGATGTCGTACACGTCGGCGATGCGTCGGACCCACTCGTCGTCCGAAAACAGCAGTCGCTGGAAGGTCCGCACGTCGGGGTCGAGGTCGGTCCGCCGGCCGGTGTAGTAGGCGACGGTCTGCTCGCGGGTCCGCTCGACCAACAGCGGGGGGACGAAGATGCCCGACTCGCGGGCGACGTAGGTGAACCACTCCACGTGGAGGATGGCGTCGGCGAGGACGAACCGCTCGGCGAAGCCGTCGACGTACGCCGTCGCGGGTCGGCCGTCGACGTACACGTCTTCCGGCCGGGAGAACCGCGGCACCGACAGGTGCGGGAGGTCGTCGGCGTACCGCTCGGCGACCCGCCGCAGGCGGTACTTGGCGTAGGCACACGGGGCCGCGAGGCCGAGTTCGTACCACAGCGGCATCCACTGGCAGAACGGGTCGCAGAACACCGCGTCGGCCAGTAGGTCGGCGGCGACCGAACGGGCGAGGTCCGGGGGGAGGTCAGTCCGCCCCGCCCGCATGGCGTCCGTCGCGCGGACCACCCGCGACTCGAAGTCGCCGACGCGGAGGCCCATGCCCGCGGCCACGTCGTGGACGTACTCGGCACCGATTCGGTACCAGTCCGCGAAGTCGGCGGGCCGGCGGAGTCGAAGGAGGCACAGAACGGTCACAGGAGAACTACGGGGGACGGCGGTTTGGCTCTATCCCCGTTGCGAACGGAAGACGGCGCGGTCGACGGGCGATTCCCGCGGCGGCGACGGCGACGCGAGGGCGGCACCTACCGGCGGTCGAACGAGAGCGCGAGCGGCGTCGCGTTGCTCAGGTTGTCGCTGACCGGACAGCGCGATTCGACCGCGGAGAGCCACGCGCCGATGGTCTCGGCGTCGGCGTCGACGTCGGCGGTGACCGCGACGCGAACCTCCTCGTAGCCGGCGCGGGCGTCGTCGCCCTTGCCCATGAACTTCGCGGGGTTCAGGTCGCCCTCGATGGAGATTTCGAGGTCCCGTACGTCGAGGTCCATCTCGCGGGCGACCACGTGGGCCGTGACGTTCAGACAGCCGGCGAGCGCGCCGAGGAGGTACTCGACGGGGTTCGGGCCGGCGTTCGCCCCGCCCAGCGATTCGGGCTCGTCGACGACGAACTCGAAGCCGCGGGTGGAGACGCGGGTCTCGGTCGGCGATGCGGCTTCCGCGGCGACGGCGAAGGTCAGGGTCTGGGATTTCTCGGCGGACATGCCTAGAGAGAGACGCGCCGGGACGATAGCCACAGAAGACGGTTCTCAGCCCTCGGGAAGCGTGTTAGCGACTGTCTGGCCCGGGTTCTATCGCGGCCGAATCGCCCACGTCGTCCGCCAACACGTCGTCGAGTCCCCACTCCGACGCCCTCGCGCGGGCCTCCTCGCGGGCCTCGGACCGAATCTCCTCGATTGCGTCGGCGTCGGCGAGGAACGCTTCGACCGCGCTCCGGTCGCGGCCCTCCTCGCGGCGGGCGGCGGGGGCGGCGTCGGTGGTCCGCTCGGCCAACCGCTCGTCGCCGGCGAGGACGCGGGCCGGCTCGCCCGGCGGGACGCGGAACTCCTCGACCTCGTGGGCGTCCGCGAGGGCGTCGGCGTCGACGGCGTGGACCGCGGCGCGGGTCGGGCCGGTGACGGCGAACCCCTCCAGCCCGTCGCGGCCGCCGACCTCGCGCTCCGTGTCGTAGGCGAGGACGGGGACCCCGTCTTCGAACGTGACGACGCCGCGGGTGGTCTCGCCGAGGAGGAGCGCGTCCTGCGGCTCGAAGACGACGTAGCCGGTCAGTTCCTCGTCGAGTACCGCCCGAAGCACCGCCGCGGCGTCGTCGACGACGCGCGACCGGCGGAGTTCGCCCCGCGGGATTCTCATATCCGCTCGGGGGCGACGGCGCTCTTGAACCGCTCTGCCACGTCGCGGCCGTCGCCGTCGCGCACGTCGAGTCGGGCGGCCGCCTCGCGGAAGGCGTCGGCGGCCGGGTCGTCGGGGGCGTGCGCGAGGAGGGGTTTCCCCTCGCGGCGGGCCGCGCGGACCGCGTCGCTCTCGGGGACCGACGCGAGGGTCTGCCCACCGAAGTAGCGGCCGGCCTGCTCGGCGATTGCATCGACGTTCTCGTCGGGGCGCACGCGGTTGAACACCACGCCCGCCGTGTCGGTGCCGTAGGAGTGGGCGTACTCCTGGACTTTCAGCCCGTCGGACAAAGAGGGGACGGTAGGCTGGAGGACGACGACGATGCGGTCCGCGAGGACGACGGGGAGCACCGCGCTCTTCGAGCCGAGCGCGGCGGGCGAATCGAGGAGGAGCACGTCCGTGTCGGCGGCGAGTTCGGCAACCACGTCGCGGAGGCGACCGGGGTCCGCGGCCTCGAACGCGGCGAGACTCGTCCCACAGGGGACGACCGACATGCCGAACCGCTCGTAGACCGCGTCGGACACCGCGGCGTCGCGCTCGTCGATGAGTAAGTCGTGGAGCGTCACGTCGGCGTCGTCCAACCCGGCGTGGAACAGCAGGTTCGCCATGCCCGTGTCCGCGTCGATGACAGTCACGTCGTAGTCCTCGGCGAGCGCCATCCCCAGCGCGAGCGTACTCGTCGTCTTCCCCGTGCCGCCCTTCCCGCTGGCGACGGCGAACGCCTCGACCATGCCCCCACGTGCCCGGTGATTTCGCATAAGTGTTCGGAACGGGTGTGGACGCGCGCCGACGAATGTCGTGTCAAACAGTAACAAGCATTATTAGTGAGGGAATCATGGTGTGAAACGACCACCGATGTTCCGAATTGCTATCCAATCGTTCGCTTTCGCAGTCGATGGCTCGACGTTCGCGGTGTACGCGACCCTCCTCACAATCGCGTTCATCGTGTACCTGAATCGGTGACTCGGCGTCGGTTCGAACCGTGACGTGCAGACGAGTTCCGCGGCCCCGCGCCGGACGAGACTGGCGTTGAGTGCCCGGTCGGCGTCGGCTCGTCGTCACTCAGGGGGCGGAGAGTCGGCGTTCGACGGGGCAGCGGCTCAGCCCGCGGCGGCTCAGACCGCTTCGGCGAGCGCGTCGAGCAGGCGGTCGTTCTCGTCCGGGCGGCGGACGTTGATTCTGACGTGCGAGTCGAGGCGCTGGTAGTCGCGAGCGTCGCGGACGGCGAAGCCGCGCCGCCGAGTCTCGTGGAGGACGCGGTCCACGTCGGCGGCGCGGAACAAGACGAGCGTGCTGTCGGCGGGGTGCGGGTCGTAGCCGAGTCGGTCCAGCCCCGCGATTATCCGCGGGCGCTCCCGTTCGACCCGGTCGCGCGTCGCTTCGAGGAAGTCGTCCTGTTTGAGACAGAAGGTCGCGACTTCCACCGCCGGGGCCGACAGCACCCACGTACAACGCGCTCGCGAGAGCCGGTCGCCGAGGTCACCTGTCGCGGCCGCGAATCCCGCACGAAGCGAGGGGACGCCGAAGACGTTCGTCACCGAGTGGAGGGCGATGACGCCGTCGAGGCCGGCCGTGCTCGGGAGACGCGTGAAGCCGAGGTACGATTCGTCGACGATGACGGGCGTGTCGGCCCGGCGGCAGTCGTCGATGAACGCCCGAAGCTCGTCTCGCGGATAGGCCGTCCCGAGCGGGTTCGCGGGGTAGCTGAGAATCACCGTCGCGTGCTCGGCGGGGTCGACGGTTTCGAGCAGTCGGTCGTGGGGCACGTGGACCGGTTCGCCCCCTTGGAGCCGGATTTCGCGGGCGTACTCGCCACAGCAGGGGGCCGGAAGCGCCACGCTGTCGCCCGGCGAGACGGTCACTCCGACGGCGAGCCGCATCGCCTCGATGACGCCCGCGGCGGGGACGACCTCGTCGGGGTTACAGCCGACGAACTCCGCGGCGGCGACGCGGAACCCCGAGTAGTCGTCCAACGAGTACCGCCGCGAGGTGGAGAGCGCCGACTCGTAGACGCCGGCGAGTCCGGAGGGGCGCTCCGGGTTCGAGCCGGTGCTGAAATCGACGAGCGAGTGGTCGGCGGTCCCGCCGTGGGTCACGTGGTCGACGTCGGAAACGGAACCGGGGTCCATACCAACGTGCTAGCCACCAACCATAATCAAGGCTTCTGCGAGGACCATTTATGTACCACCGTTGATTTCTCGGCCGAGAAGTCGTTTCGCCGGCGGTTCTCAAATCGAAGAGACGGTCGCGCGGTCGTCGGCGACGACGCCGTAGCTCGCCTCGTCGACGCCCCGCGGAATCGGGTCGGCGTCGTACCGCGAATCGATGCTCGCGAGCACCGCGTCGCGGACGCACACCCGGGCCGCGTTGCCGACCTCGGTCGCGCTCCCCGAGAACGTCACCGAATCGCCGGTGGGGTCGCACGCGGCGACGACCGCGTCGGTCGTCGTCCCCGGCGCGCCGCAACGCGCGAGGAGCGTCGCCGCCTTCGCCTCGGCGGCCACGGCGACGAGGTTCGCGAGCGCGCCCGGCTCCAGCGACCGGGTCGTCCCGACGAAGACGTTGACCGTGCCGACCGAGCCGTCTCGCTCGGCGTCGCCGCCGACTGCCGCGTCAGACGTGTCCGACTCGTCGCACCATCCCATCGACTCGCCGTCTATCGGGAGCTCCGCCGGGTTCGACACGCCCGCGGTGGCGACGACTTCGACCGGGCCGAATCGGGCGCGCCGGGCGTGTTCCTGCCCGACGCCCGTCAGGAGCGTCGGCCCGCGCTCGTCGAAGCCGGCCGCCGAGAGCCGCCGCTCGACGTACGCGTCGAGGTCCGTCTCGGGCCACCCCTCGGGGACGGTGACGTTGAACGCGGCGTCGGCCCGCGACTCGCCGCCGGCGTAGCCCGTCGAGAGCCAGCGCGTGTTCGGACGGGTCAGCCGACAGACGCCGTCGCGACGTGTCGCCTCAAACATCGGTGGCGACGGCGGCGAGCGCCCGGAGCAGTTCGTCGTTCTCGTCGGGGCGTTTCACCGCGACGCGGACGTGCGAGTCGAGCGTCGGAAACGTCGTCGCGTCCCGGACGGCGACCCCGTGGTCGCGGGCGGTCTCGACCACCGCGTCCACGTCGCGGTCGCCGACGTCGAAGAGGAGAAACGGCGCGTCCGACGGGCACACGTCGAAGGCCTCGGACAGCGTCTCACGGAGTCGCTCGCGCTCGTTCGCGACGCGCTCGCGGGTGCGCGAGACGAACTCGGCGTCGTCCATGCAGTACGCGCCGACGGCGGCCGCGGGCGTCGAGAGCGACCACGCACGTCGGGCCACGGCGAGTCGGTCGCCGAGGTCGCCGGTGGCGACGGCGAAGCCGGCGCGGATTCCCGGCAGGCCGAACATCTTCGTCAGCGAGCGAGCGACGACGACGCCGGCTTCGCCCGCGAGGCTCGGTTCGTCGGTGAAATCGAGGAACGCCTCGTCGACGACGAGCGTCGTCTCGGCCTCCCGACAGCGCGCCGCGAACGCCCGGAGGTCGTCGGCGGGCGCGAGTTCGCCCGTCGGGTTGTTCGGCGTGCAGACGACTGCGACCGCGTGGTCCGCGGGGTCGGCGTCGAGTATCGCGTCGTGGGCGACGGGAACCGGCTCCGCGCCCTGCAGGCGAATCTCGCGGTCGTACTCCCCGAAACTCGGTTGAGGGACGAGTGCGGTGTCGCCGGGCGAGAGCGTCACCTCGAACGCGAGTCGCAGGGCTTCGAGACCGCCCGCGGTCGGCACGACCGCTGCAGGGACACAGCCGACGTAGTCGGCGGCGGCCCCCCGAAAGTCGGCGTAGTCGTCGTCGGGGTAGCGGGTCGAGGCGTCGAACGCCTCGCGGTACACCGCCTCGACGCCGTCGGGGCGCTCGGGGTTCGTGTTCGCGCTGAAGTCGAGAACGGTTGGGTCGGTCGTCCCGCCGTGGGGGACGCGGCTCCCCGCCCGGACGGACTCAGGGTCCATCGTCGATGTCGGCGTCAGCGCCGCCGGCGTCGGCCGCCGCGGTCCCGGTCTCGACCGCTTCGGGGTCCAGCGTCGAGAGCACGTCGAGCGTGGCCGCCTCCACGTCGTCGAGGACGCCCATTCGGTCGGCGAGCATGAGCGCGCCGCCCATGCCCGCACCCTCCTTGGCCTCGCCCGCGTCGTAGCGGTCCAGCGGGTGCGTCTCGAAGCCGGGGTCGGTGACCGTCAGGTCCACGTCGAGCGCGTCTGCGGCGTCGGCCAGTTCGGGCACGTCGTCCGCGAGGTACGAGGTGGTGGCGAGCGTCAGGTCGCCGTTCGCGCCGGCGTGTCGGGCGAGCGCGGCGGCTGCGAGCAGTTGGGTGCCCCCGCCAAGCGTCACGTCGATGCCGTTTTCGAGCGCGCCGACGGTGAGTCCGGCCACGACCGGAAGCACCGGGTCGCCGAGATAGCGGGCGGCGCGCCGGGGCTTGTGGGCCGCGAAGCCGGGTTCGACGTCGCTGGCTTCGAACGCCTCGGCGACGACCTCCTCTTTCAGGCTCGTCGGGTTGTCCGGCAGCGACGACGAGACGGGGAACTCCTCGCCGAGCGCGCGGAACACCGCGAGCGCCGTGGTCGTCCCGCCGGGGACGGTCTCGCCGATGACGAGTTCGTCCTCGGGGAGCGCGAGGCCCATCCGCCGGGCCGCCTCGAACGCGCCGGGCGCGGTCGGGACCGGTTCGCTCTCGCGGATGTCGCGGCCGGGTCGCGCGCCCACGTCGATGGTCGGCGCGGCGCTCGGCTTCGCGAGGCCGGCGTCCACGGTGAGCACGTCGAAGCCGGTGAGTTGCTTGACGGCGCGGGTGACGGCCGCGGGCGTCGGACAGCCCGTCGGACTGACCGGCGTCACCGGCGAGCGGACGGGTTCGCCGTACTCGATGATTTCGGCGTCGGCGCTCGGCGTGTGGCCGACGAGCGACGGGTCCGCGCCGGCGGCGCTGATGCCGGGAATCTTCGCCGTCTCGGTCGTGCCGGCGACGAGGACTACTCGCATCGGTCCTCCGCGAGCGCGATGTCTGTCGGACGGTTCACGTTGAGTGCGAGTCTGGAGTCGGTGGAGAGGTACATGGTCGGGTGAGTGTCGGTGTCGGTGTCAGTAGGGGTGCCCGCCTCAGCGTCCGCGGGGCCGACGACGCCCAGTCCGGTCGGGCAGACGGCGGTCCCCTCGTGGTCGAAGACGAGCGCGTCGTCGACGCTGGCTCCGAGGGCTCGCTTCAGTTCGACGGGGACGCACGCGGTGGCGGCCCCGCCGTCTGCGGCCGAAACGACCGCATCGACGTGTTCGGGAGCCACGAGCGGCAGGTCGGCGACGACGGTGACGACCGGCCGGGAGACGCGGTCCAGCGCGAATCCGAGGTCGGAGACGTAGCCGTCACCGGGAGCCTCGATGGGGTCGAGGCCGAGGTCGGCGGCGCGGTCGCGGGTGTTCGGCGTGTGCGGCGAGGTGACCGCGCGGACGCTCTCGACGCTCGAATCGCGGAGCGCCGCGGCGACCCGGTCGAGCATGGGCCGCCCGCAGATGTCCACGAGCGGCTTTTCGACCGGCGCGTCGAGGCGGGTGCCGCGGCCGCCGCACATCACGAGAGCGTCCACGTCACCACCCCCACGTGGACGGCCGCGGCGCGGGCCAGTTCGTTCGTCGCGCCCAGCAGGTCGCCGGAGACGCCGCCGAGTCGGGCGCGCCCCCACGAGCGGACGAGCAACGCGACGACCGGCCCGCAGCAGAGCGCCGCGACGACGGCGGGGCCGCCCGTGACCGGCGCGAGCGCGACGACCGGGAGACAGGCCACGGCGACGGCGAGGAGCCCCGACGGGCTGTTCTCGCCGACGAGCGCCGAGCCGAGTCCCTCGTGGGCGGGCGCGCCGAGACACACCAGCGTCGCCATGCCGGCTTTCGCGCCGACCTCGGCGGCGAGCGCGATTGCGACGGCGGCCGTGAGGCCGACGCGACCACCCGCGCCCGCGAGGCCGAACGCGCCGAGCGCGAGGACGACGAGCGTCAGCCCGAACGCGAGCAGGCCGCCGACGCCGGTCTGTGAGTCCTTCAGGACCGACAGCCGCCGGTCGGCATCGCCGTGAACGACCGCGGCGTCGCCGAGGTCCGCGAGGCCGTCGGCGTGGGTGACGCCCGTCACGAGATACAGCGTCACGAGGTACAGCGCGGCCGCGGTCGGAATCGGCAGCGGGAGCAAAAGCGGGAGCGCGGCCAGCGCGCCGACGACGTAGCCGACGAGCGGGAACGCCATGGGCGCGCGCCTGAAAGCGTCCCAGTTCGACTCGTCGCCGCCGACGGGGAGGCGGGTGAGGAAGCCGAGCGCGCCGCGGAGGGCGGTCAGAACCACGCGACCACCCCCGCGACGGCGAACGCGGCGAGGCCCGCCCGCGAGACGAGTCGGACGCCCCGCTCGGCGGTCGCCGCGTCGGGAGCCTCGGGACCGCCGTCGAGCAGGTAGTGACCGGGCTTTTCCAGTCGCGTCTCAAGGAGGACCGCGAGCGTCGCCATCGGCCATCCCGAGTTGGGCGACGACGGCCGCCGTGCCAACTCGCCGACCCGCGTCACCGTGGCCGGCGCGCCGGCGACGACGGCCAGTAAGACGGCCGAGACGCGCGCCGGGAGCCACATCACCGCGTCGTCGAGGCGGGCCGGCACGCGACCGACCGGCTTGTGTCGGTAGCCGAGCATCGAGTCGAGCGTGTTGACGCCCTTCACCCACGCGGCCGCGCCGACCGCGAGCGGGAGCGAGACGGGCGCGAGGAGCGTAAACGCGAGCAACGGGGCGACGAGGCCGTCGGCGAGGTTCTCCGCGGCACTCTCGACGGCGGCGCTCCGGATGTCGGCCGCCGAGAGCGACGACGGGTCGCGCCCGGCCAGCGCCCGGAGTTCGTACCGGGCAGCGTCGAGGTCGGATTCGTCCGCGGTCGCCGAGACGACCATCTCGGCCGCATCGAGGAGCATCCGAAGGCTGGTGGTCGAAAACAGCGCGAGCGCGGCGACGGCCGCGCCGAGCCACGGCGAAACGAGCGTCGCAGCCCACGTCGCACCCGCGGCGACGCCCGCGGCGAACGCCGGGAGCGCGACGGCCGCGAGCGCGCCGACGAGCGTCGGACGGGCCCACTCGCGGTCGACGGGGGAGACGAGTCGTCCGAACAGCGCGACCGGGTGGATGCGCGCCGGGGGTTCGGCGAAGCCCCGGTCGAGCGCCGCGGCGGCGACGACGGCGGCCGCGGCGGTCACGGGCACGGGTCCTCCCCGGCGCGCAGTCTCGCCGCGACCGATTCGAGCGTCGTCTCCCGCAGGTTCACGAATCGGCCGCCGACCGCCTCGATGCCGCCATCGGAGTCCGGGTCGTCGCCGACGTGGACCAGTTCGGCCGCGTCGACGCCGAGGCCGCGGGCGGCCGCCTCGAACGCCTGCCGATGGGGTTTCCGCCACCCACAAGCGACGCTCGTCGTGATGTCGTCGAAGCCGCGCCGGTCGAGGTCCGACCGGATGAGCGTCCGCGCGACGAGTTCGGGAACGGAACAGTTCGAGAGGAGGCCGACCGGGCCGGCCTCGCGGGCAGCAGCGACCGCTTCGACCGCGCCGGGACGAGTGGTCACCTCGGGGTCGAACGCCGTGATGACCGCGCGGCGGGCGGCGTTGTCCGGGGAGGCGACGCCCCGAGAGCGAAGCGCCGCGGCGACGTGGGCCGGAAGCGGGACTTCCGCGCCCTCGGGCGCGTCGATGTGGACCTCGCGGTAGGCGTCGTCCCAGTCGTCGGGGACGGCGACGCCGTACTCGCGGAGCGCGTCTGCGACCGCCGCACCGGGGTCTGACGGGTACTCGGCGTCGACGAGCGTGCCGAAGAGGTCGAACGTGACTGCCACTAGAATTTCATTGGCGAAACTGTACTTGAATATAGCGAAGCGGGGGATTCGGTTGTGGTGACCCATCGAGTTTCTCGCTGGCCGTCAGCGACGGACCTCGGGGCCGTCGCCCCAGACGTACCGCCCCCAGCGTTCGAGGACGTACCATCCCCCCGCGAGGAGCGCAATCCCACTCCCGAGCAGGTACCCCACGTCGTGGAGGTTAGTGCCCACGCCCGCGTATCGGGTTGACAGCGGGGGTTGGGTCACGTGGTAGTGCCGCCCGTCGTGTTCGATGAGAACGGCGGTCAGGCGTTCGTGTGTCGTGAGTTCCCCCGTTCGAACGAGTTCGCGTAATCGAGGGGTGGCGGCGGAAACCGCGAGTTCGTCGTAGAACGCGTGTAGTGTGACTCGCTCGGCGGTGAGCCGTACTGTCCCGTTTTCCTCATATTCGTGGAGGCGGTAGACCTCACTCACGTCTGAGATGGTACCGCCAGTCCCGACGACGGCATACCGGTGGTCGACGAGCGACCCGGGGAACGCCGCTTTCGTTCGGGACCCGTTTGCCGCCTCACGGAGTGCCGTCCGTTCCGGTCGGTCACCGGGTCCGTCGCTGGCGATGAACACCGCCGACGGCCCCGCCGGGTCGACCGTGGTGTCGTCCACGACTACCGCTGCGGCACCCTCCGGAGAGGCGGACAGTTCTCTCACCTCGTAGGTGTACGTCCTGTCGGGAGTCGTCGCATCGAGCGCAGCAGACCCGCCGATGAGCGCGACTCCAACAGCGACTGCGAGGAGGAGCATCTTGCGGGAGGGCACTACTGGGTCCGAACGTGTTGGCGGATAAGTATCTTCTGCGGGAGGGCGTCAGAGAGCCCGCCGCTGTCGAACTGCAGGTGCAGACGAACGATATCGCCGGGTGAGGAGTTCAACGGCACCGCCGACTTCAGTTCCGGGTGGTGGTGTACTCCGGTCGTCCAACCACAGCACGTATAGTTACGGCCAGTTCGTCGCTTCGAGGCATGAGCCTACAGGGAACCGAAGCACCCGACTTCACGCTCGAACGCACCGCCGGCGACGACGTCACTCTCTCCGAGACGCTGGAGACCGGGCCGACCGTCGTCCTCATCAACCGCGGGACGTGGTGTTCGTTCTGCGCCGAACAACTGCAGACGTTCGACCAGGTCGCCTACGACCTCTGGTTCAACGACGGCGTGGACGTGGTCCCGATTGTCACGAGCGACCTCGGCGACGTGGTCGAGATGCGCGACCGGTTCGACTTCGACTTCCAATTAGCCGCCGACCCGGAGGGCGAGGTCGCTGAACAGTACAGCGGGACTGAAAAGACCAGCCACGGCGTGACTGGTATCGCCGGCACCTACGTCATCGACGAAGACGGTATCGTCCAGTACGAACAAGTCGCTGACCACCCGGCCGACCGGACCTACGGAAATTGGGTTCGGTACTTCATCCGCAACGACTACGAGGACGTCTTCGAGAGCTAATCGGGGTCACAGCCCGGTATCGCTACTGGGTCCGCTCACCAGCGATGGTGAACGTGCTCGCGCGCGTACGCGTCGTACGCTTCTTCGACGCGTTCGAACTGGGCTGCCGACAGCGGCGGGAGCGACGCCGCGGCGACGTTGTCGTGGATGTGCGCCGGCGTCTTCGACCCCGGGATGATGGTGCTCACGGCGTCGAACGAGAGAATCCAGCGGAGCGTGAACTGCGCGAGCGAGACTCCCTCGGGAACGACCTCCTGTATCGAGTCCGCGGCGGCGAGGCCGTCTTCGAACGGGATTCCGGCGAACGTCTCGCCCACGTCGAACGCCTCGCCGTTTCGGTTGTAGTTCCGGTGGTCGTCCTCGCCGAACTCGGCGTCTTCGGAGAGCGCGCCCGTGAGTAGGCCCGACGCGAGCGGGACACGGACGATGACGCCGACGTTCCGGCGCTTCGCCTCCCGGAAGAACAGCTCCGCGGGTCGCTGTCGAAGCGGGTTGAAGATTATCTGTACCGTCTCCACGCCGTCGTACTCGATGGCTTTGAGGGCGTCTTCGACCTTCTCGACGCTCACGCCGTAGTGGTCTATCTTCCCGGCGTCGCGGAGGTCCGAAAGGGCGTCGAACACCTCGGGCTGGTAGTACACGTCCCGCGGCGGGCAGTGAAGTTGAACGAGGTCCAGCGAGTCCACGCCGAGGTTGTCCCGGCTTCGGTCCACGAACCGTTCGAGGTTCTCGCGGTTGTAGCCGTCCGCCTCGTGCGGGTCGAGTCGTCGCCCCGCCTTGGTGGCGACGGTGACGTCGTCGTCGCGGTCGGCGAGCACGTCGCCGATTCGTCGTTCACTATCGCCGTCGCCGTACACGTCGGCGGTGTCGAGGAAGTCGATGCCCGCGTCGAGCGCCGTCTCGATGGCGTCGTACGCTTCCTCGTCGGTCACCGGGCCCCAGCTACCGCCGAGTTGCCACGTTCCCAGCGCGACTTCTGAAACGTCGAATCCAGTCGTACCGAGCGGTCGAGAATCCATAGCGTCCGATTTCGAACAGACGGGGGTAAATGACGGGGTCCCGGCGAGATATTCGCCAATTGTTCGTGAGGGTTCGGACGAGGAGAAAATCTGACCGCTCTCCCCGATCTGAACTCACTCGCAACGCTGCGCGTTGCTCGCTGCTCAAACCGGCTCGACCGGATTTTGCAAGCAAAATCCGCTCTCCCCGATTTGAACGGGGGACAAGCCGATCTACAGTCGGCTGCTCTGCCAGGCTGAGCTAAGAGCGGTCACCGATTGCTATCCGGTCGATGCGTTTAACCATTATCATTCTCGCCGCCGCGTGTGCTGTGTGTCAGACACGTGCGAACATTGATATGCCGCCGAGATAATCCCGGAGTAATGAGTAAAATCACGTTCCGCGCCGACGACGCCCTCGTCGAGCGCTTGGACCGCCTCGACACCTCGAAGAGCGAGGTGATGCGCGAGGCGCTCCGCCAGTACCTCGACGAACTGGAACGTGACGACACCGCGGGCGACGAAGCGTCCGACACCGACGGCCTCGACGGCGCGCTCTCGGCGCGGGTCGAGGAACTCGTCGACGAGCGACTCGACGAACGACTCCCGACGCTCGTCGAGGAAGCGGCGGCGGCCCGCGAGTCCGAGCGTCCGACGCCCTCCGAGCTGAACGTCAACATCAACGTCGATGGTTCGAGCGACGAATCCAGCGTAAACGCGGGTGTAGACCGGGAAACAAACGCGAATGCGATTCGTAAGACACGAGAGAATCCGGAGGCGACGGCGGCCGACGAGTCCGAGATGAGCTGTGGCCAATGCGGCGAGTCCGTGGGCGCAGACCACGTGTACTGCCCGAATTGTGGCGAGAAAACGTCCCACCGTGTGTTCTGCGAATGCGGCGACGAACTCCGCTCCGATTGGGCGTTCTGCCCCGACTGCGGGCGTCGGACGCCCGCGGCCGACGTTCTGGAACAAGCATAACCGGCGATTAAAGCCCCCTATACGGGATATTCAGCACCTGTCTTACAATCGCCGTTACATTTATATTCTGTCCCTCTGTGGTGATTATCGCGTAAGACGGTTGTCTTACAGCCACCCGACGGCGGCCCGCAACCCGGCGTCGTCCGTCGGTTTCCGGGTGTAAGACACTCGCACACGTGTGCGGCGCGCCGTCTTACCGGGGGAATGTAAATATGGAGCGTGTGACACTACGAATTCCGAAGCAGCAAATCGAGGAGGTCGAGCGGATGGTCGAGACGGGAGAGTTCCCGAACCGATCCGAAGCCATCCGTTCTGCCGTTCGCGATATGCTCAACGAACAGACGACGACTGACAAGCGACAGCGCGAATCTACCAGCAAGCGCGGCTGGGCGAAGGTGTAACTATGCAGGATATCGTTCGCGAGGCGATGGAACGGGACGAGGCCGAGCGTCAGACGCAGTCGTCGCTCGACGACAGCGACGACCAGTTCGGCGACCCGCGAATCGTCATCGTCGGTGCCGGTGGTGCTGGCAACAACACCATCAACCGCCTGTACAACATCGGTGTCGAAGGGGCCGACACGGTCGCCATCAACACCGACAAGCAGCACCTGAAGATGATCGAAGCGGACACGAAAATCCTCGTCGGGAAGTCCCTGACGCAGGGTCTCGGCGCCGGTGGTGACCCGTCGATGGGTGAGCGCGCGACCGAGATGGCACAGGGCACGATCAAAGACGTGCTCGGCGATGCCGACCTCGTGTTCGTCACCGCGGGGATGGGCGGCGGCACCGGTACCGGTGCGGCCCCCGTCGTCGCGAAGATCGCAAAGGAGCAGGGCGCAATCGTCGTGGGCATGGTCTCGACCCCGTTCAACGTCGAGCGCGCCCGCACGGTCAAGGCCGAGGAGGGACTCGAAAACCTCCGCAACGAGGCCGACTCCATCATCGTGCTGGACAACAACCGCCTCCTCGATTACGTCCCGAACCTGCCCATCGGCAAGGCGTTCTCGGTCATGGACCAGATTATTGCCGAGACCGTCAAGGGCATCTCGGAGACGATTACCCAACCGTCGCTCATCAACCTCGACTACGCCGACATGTCGACAATCATGAACCAAGGCGGCGTCGCGGTGATGCTCGTCGGCGAGACGCAAGACAAGAACAAGACCCAAGAAGTGGTCAACGACGCGATGAACCACCCGCTTCTCGACGTGGACTACCGCGGTGCGTCCGGCGGTCTCGTCCACATCACGGGCGGCCCCGACCTCACGCTGAAGGAGGCCGAGGGAATCGCGAGCAACATCACCGAACGACTGGAAGCCGCCGCGAACGTCATTTGGGGCGCTCGCATTCAGGACGAGTACAAGGGGAAAGTCCGCGTCATGGCCATCATGACGGGCGTCCAGTCCGCGCAGGTCCTCGGCCCGACGACGCAGAAGCAGGCCGACAAGTCGCGTCAGAGCATCCAGTCGCGCGAGACGCAGCAACAACAGCAGTCGGGTTCAAGCTCGGAGTTCGATAGCTCGGAACGAGCCCAGACGGCGCAGAGCGGCACGTGGTCCGACGGCGGCCGCGACGAAGTCGAGAAGAACAACGGTCTCGACGTCATCCGGTAACGCCCTGTCTGACCCGCGCGGACGCCGCCGCGCCCGTCGGGTACGCTCGTGGGTTCTTTTTCGCTGACGTGGGTTTCTCCGACCGCAGGCCAAGTTCTGATTCGCCCAGCGCTGCCGCTCGGCCGTCAGTAGCTACTGTCCGACCCGTAAGACACGACGAAAAACGGAGTTCCGTACCGCTCAGACCGCTTCTATCGACTCGATGAGCCGGCACTTCCGACAGACGTCGCCGGCGGTCTTCGACCCGCAGCGCTCGCAGTCGTTGAGGTCGACGCGACCCTCGCCGCGGTACTCGCGGGCGGTGAGTTCGGCCAACTCCTCGTAGCCCGCCATGATGGAGTGGCGGGTGCCGGGATGGTTCTCTTCGAGTTTCAACAGCAACTGCTGAATCTCGCCGCGGTAGGCCTCCGAGGAGTGGGGGCACTCGGTGATGTGCGCCGGGAGGTCCTTCAGGTGGGCGTAGAGCGCGACTTCCTTTTCGGGCACGTCGCGCAGCGGCTTGGCTCGCGGGATGAACTCGCCGGCGTCGCGGCGCTTTTCGAAGTCGCCGATGCTGGCGTCGAAGTGCTTTGCGACCTGCTTGAGGTCGCCCTCGAAGAAGTTCATGAGCGCCGTCTGCGCCTCGTCGTCGAGGTTGTGGCCCGTGAGCAGTTTGTCCGCCCCGAGCTCGTCGGCGAAGCGTTCGAGCAGGTCGCGGCGGAACACGCCGCAGTAGGCGCAGGCGGCCATGTTCTCGGGGTCTTTCTCGACCACGTCGTCCATCTGGACGCCGAACTCGTCCTCGTAGGTGACCAGTTCGTGGTGGATGTCGAGGTCGTCGGCGAGTTCGACGCAGGCGTCGACGGACTTGTCGCGGTAGCCCTCGATGCCCTCGTGGATGGTGAGGGCGACGAGTTCGATGCGCGGGTCGCGCCCGAACGTGTCGTCGAGGATGTGTGTGAGGACGACGCTGTCTTTGCCGCCGGACAGCCCGATGACCCACGTCTGTGGGTTCTCGGGGCTGGCGTCGCGGGGGAGCATGTTGTCCTCGCGGATGCGGCGGCGCACGCGTTTCTCGACCGAGGCGCAGAAGTGGTCTTCGCAGAGATGGGCCCCGGAGTAGGCCGCGTGCATCACCGCGTCACGGCCGCACTTGTCGCACTCCATTGCCGGTCGCTTGCCCGGCGGGAGGGATACGGGTTTCGCCTCGGGGTGGGCGGCGCTCGCGCGACCGACGGGCCGGCCGCACTCGGTCACGCTCGGTCGCAACCGGTTTGACCCTCCGAACCCCACGGACAGTCGATGGACAGAGACGCCGCCCTCGACCGAGTCGACGCCGTCGTCGACGCCGTCGAGTCCGAGACGCTCCCCGTCCCGGTCCGCGAGGTGTGGGTCTACGGCGACGTGGCGCTCGGCCTCGACCCCCTCGACCGACTCGACGTGTACGTGACGAAAGACATCCTCCTCCGCGGCGACCCCGACGCGGCCGAGACGTTCGAGCGGTCCCACGGCGTGAAGGGCGTCGGCAAGAGCGTCCGCGCCGAGTGGGCGCGCGAACACCCCGACCTGCTGCGGGCCAACGCGAACGGCTACGCGGCCCCCGAGAAGTGTCTCGCCGCCCACCTGCTCCCCGACGACGACGAACCGGTCCACCTCGAAGTGTGCAACGCCTCCTTCGAGGACAACGTCACCCAGCGCCTGAAGGGCGCGGTCGCCCGCGAGGCCTACGAGCAGATTCTCGACCCCCGCGGCGTCTGCCTCTACGCCGACGGTCAGCGCTCGCCGGACGCGATGTCGAAACTCCGGAACAGCGAGTTCGCCTTCCCGACGCTCTCGGGCGCGCTGGAGATGCTCGGACTGGAGGGCGACGAGGCCGAGACGGCCGTCGAGGCGATGCGAGCCTACCGGGCCGAACAGACCGGTACGTCGGTCCGCGGCGACGTGGTCTGAGGGCGGAGCCGAATCGGAGGCGACCGGCTACCAGTCGCGGTCGTCGGTACGGTTGCGGTCGCGGGCGTCGATACGGTCGTCGGTACGGTCGGTCCCCCGGCCGCGTTGCTCGTTGTAGCGCATCCCCTCGTCGCGGGCGCGACGCTCCGCCTCCTCGCGACTCATCGTCGGCGGGTCGCTCGTCTCGCCTTGAATCGCGGCGTAGAGGGCGATTGCGGCGCCGATGCTGAGGAGGGCGAAGAGGAAGAACACGAGACCACCTGCGGGCATACGCTTACTGGCGGGCGGGACGGAGGAAACCGTTTGGGGGATGCACTTTTATCGACGTAAGTCAACTATCGAACATGAGCCCTCCACCAAGTGCCGACCGCGACGGCTGTCCGAAGTGCGGCCACTCCGAGACCGAAATCGACTCCATCGCCACCTCCGGCACCGGCCTCTCGAAGATGTTCGACATCCAGAACCGTCAGTTCACCGTCGTCTCGTGTGCGAACTGCGGCTACTCCGAACTCTACCGCGGTCAGTCGAGCGGGAACTTCGTCGACCTGTTCCTCGGATAGACTACCGGCCAGGACCGCCTACGACTCCGCGCCGGCGTCCTCGGACATCCATTTTTCGCCCCACTCGTAGATGTCGTCGAACGCCGGGAGCAGTTCCTCGCCCTTCCGCGTGAGCGAGTAGTACACCGCGATTGGACTGCCGTCTTCGACCTCTCGCTCGACGTATCCCAACTCCTGGAGGTCGTCCAGCACGCGCGAGAGCGTCTGGGAGTTCGCGCCGCTCGCGCGCTTGAGCTCGTTGAATCGGAGGTCACCCTCGCGCAGCACGTGGATGACCGTCATCCGCCACCGCGAGCCGATCTCTTCGAGCGTCTTGATGACCGGACACTGTTCGTACTTCGTTTCGAGGTTCTGGTGCGGTGACATCGACGTGACCTACTCACACCGAGGTTCGCTTAGGTATATTAAACTCACTCTCCTTGACCAAGTATGACGATGTAACCGCATCGTCGCGGCGAATCGGACGACGAACACGACTCACGAACACCACCACCCACACCATCTCATCATGAACGTACTCCTCCTCGGAGCGAGCGGCCGAATCGGCACGCGAATCGCCAACGAACTCCTGAACCGCGGGCACGCGGTGACCGGCGTCTCCCGAAGCGGCGCGGTCGACAGCATCGACGACCCCGACTTCTCGGCGGTCGCCGGCGACGCGACCGACGCCGACCAACTCGCGCAACTCGCCGCGGGACACGACGCGGTCGCCTCCGCGCTCGGCCCGAGCGACGACGAGTCGCCCGAGGTCCTCGTCGAGATGCTCGACGCCGTGGTCGACGGGATGCGCCGCGCCTCGGTCGACCGCCTCGTCTGGACCGGCGGCGCGGGCATCCTGAACGTCGGCCCCGACACGCGACTCATCGACTCGCCGGAGTTCCCCGACGAGTGGAAGCCCGTCGCCAGCGCCGCCAT
Organism: Haloferax marisrubri; assembly: GCF_001469875.2. GTDB lineage: Archaea > Halobacteriota > Halobacteria > Halobacteriales > Haloferacaceae > Haloferax > Haloferax marisrubri. The sequence continues at coordinate 186,716 of NZ_LOPW02000022.1, forward strand.
CGAGGCGTACGGCCTGCTCGAAGACGCCGACGACCTGCGCTGGACCTACGTCGCCCCGGCGGCGCTCATCGAACCCGGCGAGCGGACCGGCGAGTTCCGAACCGCGCTCGGCGAACTCGTCGCCGACGAGGACGGCGAGAGCCGCATCTCCATGGAGGACTTCGCAATCGCGTTCGCTGACGAACTGGAGCGCGGCGACGCCGTCCACGAACAGCTCGCGGTCGGCTACTGAACAGACGGACTCGTTTTTCGACCGTCGAGTCGGCCCGCCGACCCCCAGACTACACCCGGCCCGTCGTCACGTCGAACGGGACGACCTCGGCCCGGCGGTACTCCTCGTCTCGAATCTGCTGGACGACCTCGCGGCCCATCTTCCGCCACTCCCGTCGGACGGACTCGTAGGAGTCGTCGTCGAGTCCCCGGCGGAGGTCGGCCTCGTGGCGGTCGAGCCCCTCGCCGGTCGCCTTCTTGGCCGCGCTCCGAACGTCGTGTTCGTCGTACGGCGGTTCGGTCAGTTTTCGATGGTGGTACCGGCGGGTCCCCACGACCGATAGGCCGGCGTCGTCGAACAGCCCGCGGACGCGGTCGCCGAGCGCCACGTCGGTCGCCACGCCGTCGCGGAAGGCGTCTCTGACGCGGCGGTCGAGCGCGGCCTCGGCCTCGACGGTCGAGTCCACGCCGACGGCGGCGTTGTCGGGTTCGACCGTCGCCACGAGGTCCGACGAGACGCGGGCGAACTCGGAGAGCGCGGCCGTCGGGTCGGGGAGGTTCACGAGAAGCGCCTGACAGACGACCAAATCGAAACTGTCGGCGGCGAAGGGGAGCCGAGTCGCGTCGCCGGCGACCGTCTCGATGCCGGCGCGGTCGGCCGCGACCGAAAGCAGGTCGGTGTCGGCGTCGACGCCGACGACGCGGGCGTCCGAGGTCTCCGCGAGGACGCGCGTGAACTCGCCGGTCCCACAGCCCACGTCGAGGATGCGGGCCCGACCGTCGAGGTCGAGGTCGGCGAGGGCCGCGCGAGAGTCGTCCCACATGCCTTCTCGCGTCCGCCGGAGATACGATTCCGAGAAACGTCGCACACGCGGTGTCGGACGCGGCGACCCAAAAAACAGTCGAAACAGTCGATACGGGGGCTCAGCGACGGCCGCTGGGTCCCGTCCCGTTCGGCGTCTTACTCCGCGTCGGCGCGGAGTTCGCGGACGCGGTCGATGTTCCACGCGAAGCCCTTGCCGTCCTCGGTGGGCGTCTCCAAGACGAGCGGCACGTCGTTGTCGACGATGGCGTCGTGGTTGATGAACGCGCGCATGCCCTCCTCGCCGATGAGGCCCTCGCCGATGAGGGCGTGTTCGTCCTTGTTCGTCCCGCACTCGTGTTTCGAGTCGTTGAGGTGGACGCACTTGAGGTGCTCCAGGCCGACCTCGGCGTCGAGTTCCTCGAACGTCTCGTCGACGCCCGCGGCCGTCGAGAGGTCGTAGCCCGCGGCGAACGCGTGGGCGGTGTCGAGACAGACGTCGAGGTCCTGTTCGGACTCTTCGAGGACGTAGCCGAGGTGGGCGAAGTCGTCGCCCATCTTCGTGCCCGAGCCCGCGTCGGACTCGATGAGGACGGTGACGCCCTCGGGGATATCGAGGTCGTCGAGGACGGAGACGGCGTTGTCGAGGCCCTGCTGTTCGCCCGCGCCGGTGTGGGCCCCGAGGTGGACGTTCACGTACTCGATGCCGAGTTTGTCGGCCATGTCGACCTCCGTCTGCATCGAGTCCAGCGACTTCTGCCGGAGGCCGTCTTTGGGCGTACAGAGGTTGACGAGGTACGACGAGTGGATGACCCACGGGCCCGCCAGTTTGTCGGCGGTCTGCTCGCGGAACAGTTCGGCCTCCTCGTCGGAGATGTCGGGGTCGCGCCACACCTGCGGCGAGGTGGTGAAAATCTGCCCGCAGTTGCCGCCGAAGGCGACCTGCCGGAAGACGGCGTTGGCGACGTTACCGTGCGGTGGCGTCTCCTCGTCGGAGGAGACCTTCGAACTCGACATCGAGACGTGTGCGCCGACTTGCATGCAGAGTCCGACGGCGTAGCCGAACAAAGGGACTTCGGAGTCGCCGGGCCGGACGAAGACAGAACGGCTATCGTTCACGCGGCGAATCACGTCACATGACCGGACTTTCCGTCGGGACGACGGCACCCGAGGTGACGCAGACGCTCGTCGCGCCCGACGGGGACGTGAGCGAACGCAGCCTCTCGGACCTCGTCGCCGACAAGCCCGTCCTCCTCTGTTTCTACACCGCCGACTTCAGCCCCGACTGCACCGAAGAGTGGTGCGCGCTCCGCGACTTCGACTGGTTCACGAGCGGGAACGCGGTCCGCGTCGTCGGGTCGAGCAAGTCGGGCGTCGGGATGCACCGCCGCTTTATCGACCGGTACGACCTGCTGTTCCCGCTGTACGCCGATACCGACCTCGAACTCGCCGCGGCGTTCGACGTCGTCTACCGGACCTTCGGCGTCTCGAAGCGCTCGCGACGCTCGTGTTTCCTCATCGACGAGAACCTGACCGTCCGCTACCGCTGGCTGGGCGACCACTGGCTCGACCCCACCCGCGACGTGCCGCCCCTGACGGAGGTCTACGAGGGCGTCACGGAAGCCCTCGACCTCGACGAACCGGAGACGTTCGGCTTCTGAGTCGTGGACGACCGCGCGACTCGGCGCACGGTCTCGACCGCCCGTGTTCGGCCGCTCTGTTCTCAGTCGCCCAGTTCTCGACCGCTCACCGCGACCCCGGACGGCGGCGCACCCAGTCGTCAGCGCGGTACTTCTCGTCGACCTTCGCGCGCGCCCGGTCGAGTTCGTCGTCGGTCCACGACCCCACCTCGGCGTCGACGAACCCAGAGAGCGACTCGGTCAGCGCCGCGACGAACTCCTCGCGGGAGGCGTCTGCGAGTTCGTCGATGCCGACGACGCGCTCGCGGAACGCCTCGGGCGTCACGTCGTGACCGTCGAAGACGCCGAGGTGCGTCTCGGCGTCCACCGAGTAGGTGAGCGAGCCGTGCTGGACGACGCCGTCGCGGCGGCGGTACTGGGCGTTGCCCGCGACTTTCCGGCCCGCGGCGACCATGTCGTGAGCGGGGTGGAGCGCCCGCAGGTAGCAGGCGGGGTGCCAGATGACGGGCACGTCGTCGTCGACGAAGTCCACGTCCACGCCGACCGCGCGAATCGCGTCCAAAATCGGCTCGCACAGCAGGTGGTAGCAGTCCATGAGGTCGCCCGGGAGCTCCGATTTCGGTGCGGCGATGGAGTAGGCCACGTCGCCGTGGCGGTCGTGGTAGATGCCGCCGCCGCCGGTCTGTCGGCGAGTCACGTCGATACCCTCGCGGTCGCAGTAGTCCCAATCGACCGTCTCGGGGTCCTGTCCGTAGCCCAGCGAGAGGCAACTCGGCTCCCACGAGTAGACCCGAACGGTCCGGGGGCCGCCCGCGGCGGCCGTCTCGCCCGCGACCTCGTCGAGCGCCATCTGCATCGGTCCCGGTCGGACCTCCTCGCGGATTACCCGCCACTCGCGGTCGGCAATCGACCCCTGCGAATCGTTCATACGTCGGCTTCGTCCATCCGGGAGAAAGCGATTTCGACGCTCGGCCGCCGACGCGGGCCGCCCGGTCTCGCCGCGACGGGCACCAGACCGCCGACCGACCGCCGACCGACCACCGACCGACCGCCGACCGAGACGCCGACGCGAGCGATTCCGTTAAACCGCGTCGCGGTGACGTGAACCCATGAAGTTCAACCGCGTCGCCCTCGCCGCGACCGACCCCATCTCGCTGTGTGAGTTCTACGTCGAGACGCTCGGCTTCGCGGCCGTCCCCGGGTCACAACGCTCGGCGACCGCCGGGGAGACGACCCTGTGGTTCGAACTCGGCGACACCGACCCCGGCCACCTCGCCTTTACCGTCGCCGCCGCGGTCGACTCCGTGGTCGCGTGGCTGGACGACCGCGCGGGCGTGGACGTACTCGACACCGACGAGGGGCCGAGCGTCCGGTTCGACTTCCTCGGCTGCGACTCCGTCTACTTCGAGGACCCCGAGGGCAACGTCATCGAGTACGTCTGCTACGACGGCGACGCGACCGGCGAGTTCGACCCGGCGACGGACCTCCGCGGCGCGACCGAGGTCGGGATGGCCGTCCCCGACGTGGAGTCGTTCGTGGCGTCGCTGACCGAGGCGCTCGGCATCGAGCCGCTGGAGTCGTTCGAGGGCGGCGACCTCGTGTTCGTCGGCGACCGAGACGCCCGCTTCGTCGTCTCGCCGGTCGGCCGCCCGTGGTATCCGACCGACAGCGAGGCGACCGTCGGCCCGGTGTCGGCGCAGTGCGACGCCGACGGCGTCTTCGACCCCGAGGGGCTGCCCTACCGCGTCAACGCCGAGTGACAACTCGTTTCAAAGAAGCGTTATTACTTCTACGAGAGTCAACGAACTGTGAACGTCTCTCGTCTCGTTAGTGCGGGGTCCCTCAGTCTCACCGGAGTGGCCCTGTTCGTCATCGTCTCGAACAGCGTCGCCTCGGTCGCATCCGACCTCGCCGGCCTCGTCGCCGCGGCCTTCGGCCTCCTCATCTCGGTGCTCTTCGTCGCCGTCGGCCCCGTCGTCTACCGAAGCGACCTCAAGACCATCCACATCGCCCGCGTCGCCGGCTGGAACCTCCTCGGCGTCGTCGTCACCGTATTCGTCCTCGCGCTCATCGGGAGCTACCAGCAGGCCGCGGGCGGGACAATCAGCGAGCCGCTTTTCAGCGCGGCCGTGGTCGTCGGCGTGAGCGCCGTCGCGCACGTCCTCATCGGCCTCAACGACGTCCGCCGGATTCGGACCCGCGAGCTATCGGAGCAGTACAAGCGGTCGGCGGTCATCAACCGACTCGTCCGCCACAACCTCCGACACACCGCGCAGTTGCTCCTCGGCTGGGGCGACCAACTCGCCACCGACGGCGGCGACGACGAGACCGTCCACATCGGCGAGCGCCTGAAAGCGACCGGCGACGACCTCGGCACGATGAGCGACCAGGTCAAGACCGTCACCCAACTCGTCGACAGCGAACCCGAGGGCGAGACGGTCGACCTCCGCGCGCTCCTCGAACCGCTCGTCGACGACCGCTCGGCGGCCAACCCGGAGGCGACCATCACCGTCAGCGGCGACGGTCCAGCGACGGTCGTCGGCGGGACGAAACTGAAAATCGCGTTCCGTGAGGTCGTCGAGAACGCGCTCGAACACGCCGGCCCCGCCCCGACGGTCGAGATTACCCACGAGCGCGTCGGTGGGACGGTCGTCGTGCGAATCGCGGACGACGGGCCGGGCATCCCCGACCACCAGCGCGAACTCATCGAGCAGAACGTCGAAGAGAGCGACCTCGCCCACGGCAACGGGCTGGGCCTCTGGCTCTCGAAGTGGATTGTGGAGGCCTACGGCGGCGAACTCCGCCTCCCGAAGACCGACGACGGCGAGGGAGCGGTCGTCGAGTTCCACCTCGACGCGGCGTGAGGTCGCCGAGTGCGCTGAGCATCCCGGGCCATCACACCGGTCGCACCGGCGCGAATACCGCCAGTACCGAGGTTACCGCTCTCGCCGCCGCACGGCAATCGCGGCCAGCGGCGGGACGACGTTGAGGAGTCCGCCCGCCAAGAGAACGTACTCGTCGGGCGGCGAGAGCGCGAACAGGCCGACGAGGACCGCGAGGCTGAGCGCCCCCGACGCGAGATAGACGGTCCGTTCGGCCGAGCCGACCAGTTTGCTTTTGGGTTCGTACCGTGCTGTCGCGATGTAGCCGACCGCGTACACCGCGAACCAGGGGTGGTAGTACGCGTAGTCCTGCGCGAGCGTGAACAGCGCCGGGTCGGGGACGAGCGACGGAGTGTTGGCGACGGCGTTGACGGCGAGCGCGACCGCGGACACGACGAGCCACACTCGCCACGCCCTCGTCCGGCGCATCACCGGCGTCGTCAACCGCGGGAGCGCCCCCGCGGCGAGGAGGACCGCCCACCCGACGACGACGAGGTAGATGTCCTGCGCTATCGACAGCGTGCTCAGTTCGTCGACGAGGTAGGTGCCGCCCCAGCCGACCGCGCCGGCGACGGCAACGTAGCCGAGGAGCCGCTGTGTCCGCCGTTCCACGGCGGTCATTCAGACCACGACGACGACGCCTTTCATGCCCTTGTCTTCGTGTTCGCTACAGTTGTAGAGGAACTCGCCGGCCGTCTCGAACGTGTACGAGAACGTCTTCGTGGCGCTGTCGACCAGTTCACTCTCGAACGTGCCGTCGACCGCGACCACGTCGTGTTCGCCGCCCCGACCGGTCCACTCCCACGTCACCGTCGTCCCCGCGTCAACCGCGATTGCGGCCGGGTCGAACGCCATCCCACGGGTTCCGGCCCCGTTTTCGACCGAGAGTTCTGACTGGCCCGTGTAGTCCGCAACGCCGTCACCGTCGTAGCTCTGCGCATTGCTGAGATACTCGACCGCCTCGTCGGAGAGCGACGGCAGGTCGCCCGTCGATTGTTCGGCGTCCGTGGTCGTCGCCCCGGCGGTCGCGGTCGAGTCGGCCGTCGAGTCGCTCCCGGCGTCGGTCGTCTCGGCGGTCGAACCGCCGCCATCAGTACCGCCGGTACAGCCGGCGAGGAACCCGCCCGCGAGGAGCGCCCCGCTCGCCTTGAGGTACGTCCGCCGCGTGCTGTCGCGGGTGTCCCGACGCGTGTCGTGAGTGCGCTGAGTCATGTATTCGCCCGAATCGGCGCTCGCTCGAACGAAAAGGATTGGCCGAACTGAGGCACAAATTCGGCGGAAATCGGTCCAAAGAACGCCGGAGGACGACGCCGCGTGGCGGCGAGTCTCGCCGGGCGACCGAGTGGTGCGAGCGGCCCAGTCGCTCAACACCCCATTTCGTATCGTCGCATGTGATTTATTGCGGCGACGTTCGCCGACTCGCGGGCCTTTTACGCCTCGCCGACGGACGGACGTGCATGGTACGGAACGTCGCCGGCGTCATGGCCGAACTCGAGCCCGAGGACTTCTACCTCCTCTCGGGCGTCGAGCAGGGCATGCGCTTCAGCGAGTGGGTCAACCGAGAGAAGCTCCCGAAGAACTCGGGGCTGACCGCCGAGGAGGTCGACTACCGCATCGACCGCTGTATGACCCGCGAGCTCATCGAGCGCAAGACCATCCAGTACGAGGGGTACAAGCTCACGGTCGAGGGGTACGACGCGCTCGCCCTCCGGACGTTCGCCCAGCGAGACACCATCCAAGGGTTCGGCGCGCCCCTCGGCGTCGGCAAGGAAAGCGACGTGTTCGAGGTGCAGTCGTTCAAGCCGCTCGCGCTCAAGTTCCACCGCGAGGGGTACACCAACTTCCGCGAGGTGCGCCGCGAGCGCGACTACACCTCCGAGAACCACCACGTCTCGTGGCTCTACACCGCCCGCAAGGCGGCCGAACGCGAGTACGAGGCGCTCGAAACCCTCTTTCCGCAGGTGTCGGTGCCGCGCCCGGTCGACCACAACCGCCACGCCATCATCATGGCGAAACTCGACGGCGTCGAACTCGCCAAGGCGAAGCTCGAATCCGAGCAGGTCACGGGCGTCCTCGACCTGATTCTCTCGGAGATGGCCAACGCCTACGAGGCCGGCTACGTCCACGCCGACATGTCCGAGTACAACGTCGCAGTCGGCGAGCGCGGCGTCACGGTCTTCGACTGGCCGCAGGCCGTCCCGACCGACCACGACAACGCCCGCGAACTCCTCGCGCGCGACGCGAAGAACATCGTCGGCTACTTCCGCCGCAAGTACCCCGGCGAGATGCCCGACGACGTGGACATCGACGCGCTGTCGGCCGCCATCGCCGAAAACGAGTTCGAGAGCGTCGCGACCTACGCCTGACGGCCGCTCGCTCGGCGACACCGCTTTTCAGCGACTCCGCGCCCGTGACGAGCGTCAGCTATCGGTCTCGCTCGTGGACGACTCGGAGGATTCGGCGCCAATAAATGATATACTGCGATATGAAATCGGGTTCGGCGTCTCAGTTCCCGTAGTCGTCGGGGACCGAGCCGACGAGCAGGGAGTCTTCGACGAGGGCGTCGGTGGCTCGCCGGAGTCGCTCGGAGAGCGACTGGTGCGAGACGTTCATCTCGTCGGCCAGTTCGGAGAGCGAGGTGCGACGGGGAACTTCGAAGTAGCCATTCCGCGCCGCCGTCACGAGCGCCCGAAACTGAGCTTCCGTGAGACCGTACCGCCCGGCCGGTTCGGCGTCCATCTCGCGAATCGACTCGATTTCGAGGCTCAGACCGTGATTCTCCGCGAAGTCGTGCGTCCGCGAGAAGTCGCCGCGAGTCGGATAGAGCGCGCGGAACTGCCACTTGTCACCGTGGCCGTACGCGTCCAGAATCGTCGCGTGGGAGTTCGTTAGCATCTGCAAGAGCAGACGGACGTGGTCGACCCACGCCATCCGGTAGAGAAACTCGTCGTCGAACACCGAGAGACAGGAAACCTCGTCGACCGACGGGTCTTCCCGAAGGGCGTCGTCGATGGCCGACCGGTCGGCGTGGCGAATCCACAGCAGGGGCATCACGGTCTGTTCGCCGCTCTCGATGACGCGTTCGCACTCCACTTCGACATCCGGGAGGGCGGCGAGCGTGTGACTGAGGGCGAACTCTTCGGACGGAACCGAGCCCCGCACGATAGTTACCATGGGTTCGATAGGCAGGCGTGGCACATGTGTCTGCGGGCGGTTCGGTGCGCGGTGCAGGCGCACGCAGGCACCCCGCTTACCTCCCGTCGGGCGCTTGTTCGGAACGTGATCGGACGCCGACTACTGAACTCGAAGTGGACGAAAGCGCTGAGCGCGCTAACCTCGGTCGCCGCGGGGTGGAAGGCGCTGAGAGAGGGTCGAACCGAACGAGGGGCGCTGTTTCTGGTCGCCGGCGCGGTCTCGCTCCGGTGGAGCGGTGCCGGGGTCGCGGCCCAACTCGCCGCCGAGGTGTTGAGCCGTCGCTAAGGCGAGGTTCGGCATCAACGACTCACGTCCGCAAGGAGTCGGACCTTGCCAATACAAGGACCGGCCTCATTGTGTGCGGGCGGCAACCACGACCGCGATGAGAGACACAACTCGCGCCGACGAGACCGGTCGCACTCGCGCGCCAACCCCGCCGAACCAAGCCGGACGCCCGCGGGAGGTGAAACGCGGGGGCACGTGGCCCACCGCCGAACGATGACGCTCTCGGCGCTCGGGGTCGCCGCGCTCACGCCGCTACAGGGCGGTGGCGGCTTCCTCTATTACGCGGTCGTGTTCCTCGTATTGGCCCTCGTCGCCGGGCTCGCCGGCTTCCGCGGAATCGCGGGGCTCTCGATGAAAGTCGCGCGTATCCTCGTCGTCATCTTCCTCGTGCTGGCCATCGTCACGTTCCTCCTGTAGGGGACGACTGAACGCTTTTTTCGCGGCGACGCGCCACCGTCAACCTCGCCCGTCACACGTCGTCTCGTCACCCGTCGCCTCGTCACCGGGGTACCAGTCGGCGTCGGCATCGACCCGGTTCGCCAGCACCGCGTTGACGACGACGCCGACGAGCAGGGCCAGCGAACCGACGTACAGCCACGTCAGGATAAGCAAGACTCCGCCCGCCGCACCGTAGAGTTCGATGCTCTGCGAGACGCCGAAGTAGAGACGGAGCACCTGAAGCGACGCCGTCCACCCGAGCGCCGCGAGCGCGGCCCCCGGAACCGGTTCGAGCGGGGTGATATCGACGCCCGGGAACAGCGCGTACATCGGAACGAACAGCACGGTGAGCAACGCCCACAGGACGACCGGCGCGACGACCGACCACAGCAGGTGCGTCACCCGAAAGGAGACGACGAGCCCGGCGACGGCGATGACGCCGACACCCGCCCCGACCGTCACCATGACGAGGGCGCTGTTGAGAAATCGCCTGAGCGTCGAGACCGCTTTCCGCGTGCCGTACACCTCGCTGAACACGCTGTCCATCCCGCGAAACAGCCGGAACGAGCTCCAGAGAAAGATGCCGAGGGCGAGTGCCGCGGCGCGTAATCGACCGGCCGACTGCCCGCTCACCTGTCTGAGCGTCGATTCGAACTGCGAGAGGTCGATGCCGACGAGCAGTTCGAACGTGGGGAGCACGGACTCGACCCGACCGGACGACGTGACGAGGACGAAAAGCAGCAGCGCCAGCGGGACGAGCGAGTTGAACGCGTAGTACGCGAGACTCGCGGCCGTCACCGTGACGTTCTTCTCGCGGATGACGGCGAGCGTCCGCGCGGCGAGACGACGGGCTCCGTCGCGGTCCATGGGCGTCCAACGAGAGGCCCACGGAATAGTTCGGTGGCAGTCCCGTGAACGGACCACGTGGTCGACGGCGCTGGCGGTCTCGAAGGAACAGGAACGGGCAGGCTACTCAGCCGCCGTGAACTCCACCGCGTCGGCCTCGAAGTCCTCGACGAACGCGCCCTGGCCGCCGATGCTGTAGGTTCCTTCGTCAGTTTCGACGACGAAGGCGTTCTCGACCGGGAAGGAGTTGTTCGCGGGTTCGAGGAGACCCTGCCGGATGTCCACCACGCGGCCGTGAAGTTCGGTCGGGCCGTCGGTGTGGACCATCCGTCCGGTGACGGTCACGTCGAGGTCGACGCCCGCGCGCTCGCAGAGGGCGGCCTGCAGGACGGCGTGGCGGAAGTTGTGGTACATCGCCGGGAGCGGGTCGGGGTCGGTCGTGTACGCCTCGGCGGCCATCGGCCAGTAGTTCCCGAAGAAGGAGCCGACGATGACCGGGCCGAGGTGCGGTTGGGCGAAGACGATGGCCTGCGACTCGGAGTTCGACCGGGCGACCATCTCGCCGGGGGAGATGAGCCCCGTTCGCGAATCGACGGTGAGCATCGTGGGCATGAGTTCGTGCCAGACGCGCACGAGCGAGGCCACGCCGTCGAGCGCGAGGTCGTCGTGCGGTTCGACGCCGCTGACGACGAGCGAGACGAGGACGCCGCGCTCGCGGGCCGCCCGGAGTTCGTCTTCGACCTCGTCGAGCACGTCGTAGGGGAGCGACAGCGTGATTTCGGACTCGGCGCGGCCGACGAGTTCGGCGATGCGCTTGAGCACCGTCACGCGGGATTTGATGACCTCGAATCGCTCCTGGTCGCGGGCGGTGGCCGTGTAGCGCTCCTCCAGCGCGGGGCGCATGGACTCGACGCTCTCGGAGAGCGACTCGATGACCTCCATCGGCGGCAGGGGCCGAATCGTGGTCGGCACGACGTGGTCGTTGACCTCCACGAAGCCGCGCGATTCCAGTTCCTTGCTCACGCTGTAGACGTAGCGCTTGGAGACGCCCGCCGCGTCGGCGATTTGGCTCGCCTTCGCCTCCCCGAGTTCGAGAAGCGTCAGATACGTGTCGACGACCTTCTCTGAGAGCCCGAACTGCTCCAGGAGGTCGGCGAGTTCCCGGTCGTCCATGGTCGGACTGTCATCGACCATGATACTTAATGGCTCGAATCGCCGACGGCGCGGAGCACGACCGCGTCGGCGACGGTGACGCGGACGCCCCCATCGCCCGCGGCCGCGCCGCTCGCGCCGACTCGCTCGCCCGTCAGCAGGTCGGTCTCCGCCGTCTCCGCGCCGAGTTCGACGGTCGTCGGCGCTCCAGCGAAGTTCAGGACGACGACGAGCCGGTCGGTGCCGTCGTCGCGGGCGAACGCGACCACGCGGTCGGACTCGACGCCGTCGTCTCCGGCGGGGGCAACGCTGGCAGAGACGGGTTCGACATTGCCGACGCGGAGCGCCTCGTGCGCGTCGCGGAGGCGGGAGAGCCGCCGGTGGAAATCCACGAGGTCGGCGTCGGCGTCGTGCCAGCGCATCGTCCCGCGCTGGGCTTCGACGCCGGTCTCCTGCCCGTAGTATATCATCGGCGCGCCGGGGAGCGTGAACGTCGCGGCCGCGGCCGCCCGAAGCGCGTCGTCGCCGACTGCGCTCCGGTAGCGCTCCTCGTCGTGGTTCTCGATGTAGCGAAGTTGCACGGCGTCGTCGGGGAAGCCGTGCCAGCGGGCGTCGGCGACGGCGTCGAGGACGGCGGTCGCCGGCTTCTCGCCAGCGCCGACCTCGCGGAGCGCCCCGTACAGCGTCGTGTCGTAGTGGGCGTCGAACTCGGTTTCGTGGTACGCGGGGTCCCGCGGGATGGTCTCGTCGAGGAGCAGGAACTCGGGGTCGTCGGCCTTCACCCGCTCGCGGACCTCCTTCCAGAAGCCGTGGGGGACGCCCCACGCCACGTCGCACCGGAAGCCATCGACGACTGTTGCCCACTCGGTGACCACGTCGAGCATCCACGACCGGACCGCCGGCGAGTCGTAGTTGAGGTTCGGGATGCGCGTCCAGTTGAAGTAGTGTTCCGCCGCGCCGGGGCCGCCCCAGTCCACGTCGGATGGGTCCTCGCGCTCTGGAACGCGGGCGTAGTGGTTCTCGTAGCCGGGGACGCCGGTCGAGTGGAACTGGAAGGCCGGGTGGTCCCGCGACGTGTGGTTGATGACGAGGTCGAAGACGACGCGGATGCCGGCGTCGTGACAGCGGTCGACGAGCGCCTCGAAGTCCTCGCGCGAACCGAGGTCCGACGCGGTCTCGAAGTAGTCGGTGACGTGGTAGCCGTGGGTCGTGTGGCTCTCCAGTATCGGCGTGAGCCACAGGCAGTCGACGCCGAGGGATTCGAGGTAGGGGACGCGACGGGCGAGTTCGTCGAACGTCGGGTCGGGCGTCTCGCCGACGAACGACCGGACGAACACCTCGTAGACGGTCGCGTGGTGCGCCCACTCGGGCGCGTCGCCGGGTCGCGAGACGGCGAGCCCAGACCCGGGTTCGTCGCCGACGACATCGGGGTCCACGACCAACGTGTCGAGAACCGAGTGCCGGACGGACGACTCGCCCGACTCACTCGACTCGGTCGTCGTCTGGACCGCGACGGCGTGGACCCGAACCGGCTCCGACGAGTCGAACCCGCGGAGCGTTTCGACCGGGACGCGCAGGCTGTCGCCGCCGACCTCGCAGTCGCCCGGTTCGAGCGCGTCGCGGCCGTCGAACAGGAATTCGACGGCGAGCGTCGCCTCCCCGGCGTCGGGCGCGGGCTCCGCGTCCGCGACGACGACGAGTTCGTCGCTGTTCTCCTGCCCGACTCGCCCGTCGAGTCGAACCCGCGGGCGGCCCGGTCCGGGGACTTCGACGTCGCCGCGGACTTGCTCCGCGAGGTCGTCGTGCGGGGCGAACCCGAACGGGTGCGTGCCCGGCGGGAGGTCCACGTTGAGGACGTAGTCGTCGCCGACGCGGCGCGGTCGGTCGCGGCCGACGAGGCGGTCGTTAAACGGGCCGATGACGGACACCTCGTCCGGCGACGCGGGTTCGAGGGCGGCCGCGGGGACCGCCATCGTCGCCGGGCGGCGGTCGTCGGGGAAGGCGCGAACGGTCTGTTCGTGGCGGCCGTCGGGCGCGTCGAGTTCGAGGCGGTACGTGCCGGGAACGTCGGGGGAGAGGTGGACGACCGGGCCCGAGCCGACCGTCGCGGCGCTCTCCGCGGGGGCGTCGAGAACGCGCCAGCGGTACGTTGCGTCCCGTTCGGGGGCTCTCGGAGCGAGTTCGACGGGGCGGCCGACCGTCGTGACTCGCGGCGGACCGGGGTGGTGCATACCCCACCTCGGGTGAGCGGGGTCCTTACCGTTTCGAAACCGCATGAAAGTTTGAAGGAACATTACACCAAGATTATTATCTGCGGGGGTCCCACGACTCAGCAATGCAACTACGCGACGCGCTGGCCGACTACAAGCGGCACGCAGACCACCCGACGCGGTTCCCGGGCGAGCGACGGACGACGAGCGGCCTGTTTTCGGGGCTCGGTGACCGACTGGTCCACGTCGAGACCGACGGCTCGCTCCGCGACTTCGGCTACCCGCTGTCCGGGCTCTGGGGCGTCGAGCGCTCCCGGTTCGGCGTCCGCCCCGTCAACGACGAGGCCGGCGTCCACTGGTTCGACGAGGGCGCGAGCCAGTCGTACGCGGACGACGGCGCGCTCGTCGTCACCGACCACGAGACGCCCCACGGCGACGTGACGCAGTACGACCTCGCGGTCGGCGACGGCCACGTCAGCCGGTTCGAGACCGACGCCGACGTGGAACTCGTCGCCTTCGTCCACTTCCAGCCGGACGGCCGCGACACGCTCGTCGGGCAACTGACCCACGGCGACGCGGTGGAAGCGTACCACGCCGAGGAACACGACTTCCTCGCGTCGTCGCCGGCGTTCGAGCACGTCGAGGGGCGCGTGCCCGAGGGGTTCGACGAACTGCTCTCCGAGGGCGAGGTCGAACTGCCGCGACCCCGCACCGACGACTGCTACGAGGAGGGCCAACTGAGCGGCGCGGTCGTCGGGACCGTCCCGTTCGAGTCGGGCGCGGCCGCGGTCGGCAACCTACTCACCGACGACACCGAGACGGGCCGTGAGGACGCGCTCGAACGCGTCCGTGGCCTCGTCGCCCGCGACCTCGGCGACCTCCGCGAGCGCGCCGCGGGGCAGGTCGAAGGCACGGTGCCCGACCACCGCGAATCGGCCGCGATGCGCGCAGATATCCGCGTGCTCTCGCTGCTTTCGGGGGCGCTCGGCCTCCGCATCGCCGGTCCCGACTTCGACCCTTACTACGCCTACTCCGGCGGCTACGGCTACACGTGGTTCCGCGACGACGCCGAAATCTCGAAATTCCTCTTCGAGTCCGACGAGCGACTCGACCTCGGCCTCGACGCGTGGCACGAGCGGAGCGCCCGCGCCTACTGCCGCACCCAGCGCGAGGACGGCTCGTGGCCCCACCGCGTCTGGCCCTTCGACGGCTCGCTCGCCCCCGGCTGGGCGAACGCCCGCCTCGAATCGGGTGACGACGCGGACTATCAGGCCGACCAGACGGGGAGCGTCATCGCCTTCCTCGCGGCCTACCACGACCGCTGTGCCGACGACGACCTCCGCGCCGACATCGAGGAGACGCTCGCGCGCGCCCTCGACAGCCTCGACGACACCCTCGGCGACGACGGCCTCCCCGTGGACTGCCAGAACGCGTGGGAGAACATGACCGGCCGGTTCAGCCACACCGCGGCGACGTTCCTCGAAGCCTACGCCGCGCTCGCGCTGTCCGACCTCGATTCGGCGCTGACCGACCGGGCCGCGGAGCGCGCCCGCGAGGTGTACGAAGGTATCGACCACCTCTGGAGCGAGGGCCGCGGCTGTTACGCGCTCCGCGTCGCCGACGGCGAACTCGACGACCGCTACGACTCCGCCGCGCTCGCGCTCGCGTCGGCCCACCGGACCTACGACCGCCTCGAACCCGTCGACGACGACCGACTGGACCGGCTCGTCCGCCACGTCGAGTCCGTCTTCGACGGCCTCTGGCACGACCCCGACGACAGCGAGGTGAAGGGACTCGTCCGCTTCGAGGGCGACGACTGGCGGATGCGCGAGCAGTCCTCGGAGAAGATTTGGACCGTCTCGACCGCGTGGGGCGCGAACGCCGGCGTCGAACTCGCCGCCCTGCTGGCCGCCCACGACGACGACGACCGTGCGGGAGCGTTCGCCGACGAGGGTCGGGAACTCCTCGACCTCGTCCTCCCCGACGGCCCGCTGTGCACCGACGAAGGCTACCTCGCGGAGCAGTTCTTCGACGACGGCACGCCCGACAGCGCGACGCCGCTCGGCTGGCCGCACGCGCTCCGGCTGGCGACGCTGGCGACGCTCGACGCCGACGACGCCTTCGACGGGGAGTAAGTCGGCGGCGACGCGGCTGTCGAACAACGAGGGACCGCGAGAAAACAGCGAACTACTTCTTCACGGTTACTGCGTCGGGGCCGCCCGCCGCTTGGACTCGCGGTAGAGAAGCGATTCGCCGGTCCGCGGGTGGAAGACGTGGAGGTCCGACTCGTCGAAGGTGACGCCGACCGTCTCGCCCGTCTCGGGTTCGATGTCCGAGTCGACGCGGGCGATGAAGTCGGGGCCGATGTCGAGGTGGAGGTAGTTGTCCGAGCCGATGGGTTCGACGACGCCGACGGTCGAATCGACGACGTTCTCGCCTGACGAGGCCGTCACCACGTCTTCCGGGCGGACGCCGACGCGGAGGTCGGTCGCGTCGGTGGCCTCACGGAGCGTCGCCGAGAACGACTCCGACAAGCGGTAGGAGAACGCCCCGTCGCCGACGAGGACGAGGCGGTCGCCCTCGCGTTCGACCGACACGTCGAGGAAGTTCATCGACGGCGAGCCGACGAAGCCGCCGACGAACTCGTTGGCGGGGTTCTCGTACACGTCCTTCGGGCGGCCGACCTGCTGGAGTTTCCCGTCGTTGAGGATGACGATTTTGTCGCCCATCGTCATCGCCTCCTCCTGGTCGTGCGTGACGTACAGCGAGGTGATGCCGAGTTCGTTCTGGAGGCGCTGAATCTCGGTCCGCATCGTGGTGCGGAGCTTCGCGTCGAGGTTCGAAAGCGGCTCGTCGAACAGGAACACGTCGGGTTCGCGGACGATGGCGCGGCCGAGCGCGACGCGCTGTTTCTGCCCGCCGGAAAGCTCGTCGGGCTTGTCGTCGAGGAGGTCCTCGATGCCCATCATCGCCGCCGTCTCGCGGACGCGCTCGCGGCGCTCGTCCTTCGAGAGGTCGGTGCTCATCCGCAGGCCGAACGCCATGTTCTGCATGACGGTCTTGTGCGGGTACAGCGCGTAGTTCTGGAACACCATCGCCACGTCGCGCTTGCGGGCGTGCTGGTCCGTGACGTCCTCGCCGCCGATTCGAATCGTGCCGCCGGAGGGCGATTCGAGCCCCGCGACCATGCGGAGCGTCGTCGATTTCCCGCACCCCGAGGGACCGACGACGGTGATGAACTCGCCGTCCTCGACGTCGAGTGCGAGGTCCTCGACGGCGACGACGCGACCCCGGTCGTACTCCTTGCGAAGCGCTTCGAGCGTGAGACGTGCCATTACGTCCCGTCTGTTCCCATCGTCCATAATCGTTTTCCTATTTTCTGAATTTGTGATGCAATAGTTCGTATTGGATTTCAGAATCCTGATTTTGGCATCTACAGCCAATATTTCGGGTGATTAGGGAATCGTACTGGGGCACCGAATTGGCAATTTTCTCCGCGAATGCGGGCGTCATTCCGAACTATTAAATATATGAACACATAGTTCATCATAGATTCGTTATGCCAATGAACCGCCGCACAATCCTGAAGCAACTGGCAGGCACGACGGCCGTCGGCGCACTCGCAGGGTGCGTGGGCGTGTCGGAGACCGATTCGACGCAGACGCCCGAACAGAGCGGTGCGGAGGGCGACGACGGTGGCGAGGAGACCACCGCGGGAGCGGAGACCGAGTCCGCGGGCCCGAGCGGGACGTTCACGCTCTGGCACCAGCGCGCGGAAGCCGAGAAGAAGGCGCTCGAAGCCAACGCCGAGACGTTCACCTCGGAGACGGCCCACACGGCGAAGCCCGCCGAAATCGCCGACCTCCGGAAGAAGACGACCTCCGCCATCCCGGCCGGACAGGGCGCGGGCATGTTCGACTGGGCCCACGACTGGACCGGCGAGTACTACCAGAACGGCTTCCTCTCGGACCAGAGCGACCAACTGGACGTTGACCTCTCGGTCTACACCCGCCCCGCACAGGAGGCGGTCCAGTTCGACGGCGCGACCGTCGCGCTCCCCTACGCGGCCGAGACCGTCGGCCTCATCTACAACAAGGAGATGGTGGACGAAGCGCCCGAGACCATCGCCGACATGACGGCCATCATGGAGGAGTACCACGACCCCGAAAACGGGATGTACGGCCTCAGCTACCCGCTGAACGCCTACTTCATGAGCGCGTGGGCTCACGCCTTCGGCGGCTACTACTTCGACGAGTCGAACGTCGAACTCGGCCTGTCGAACGAGGCGACCCTCGAAGGGTTCCAGTTCATCCTCGACAACTTCGCCCCGTACCAGCCGAAGGACACGGGCTACGACCCGCAGGCGGCCGTCTTCCTCGAAGGCAACGCGCCCTTCGCCATCAACGGGCCGTGGTTCCTCGGCGACGTTCGCTCCAACGACATCGACGCCGGCATCGCCCGGCTCCCCTCGCCCGAGGGCGACGCCGAGCCCAAGCCGTACACGACGGTCAAGCAGCTCTACTTCACCTCGACGCTGGAGGGCGACGAGGCGACGGCGGCCGCGTCCCGCGCGTTCGCCGAGTGGTACACCACGAACACCGACGTGCTCTCGGCGAACGCCGAGGAATTCGGCTACATCCCGGTCCACAAGGAACTCGCTTCGAGCAGCGACCTCCCCGAGGCCGTCCAGGGCTTCTCGGAGTCCGTCTCGCTCGGCACCCCCATCCCGACCCACCCGAACATGGGCGACGTGTGGGGGCCGCTCGAAGACGCCTTCAACAGCGTGAAAAACGGCGACGCGGAGCTCGAACCCGCGTTCACGAAGGCCGAAGAGAACATCCGGTCTAACTGGGAGTAAGGACGATGAGCGTCGTCGACAGCGCCGTCGAGCGCGTCGCGGACAGCCCGGTGGTGAGCAAGGACGACCTGCCCTTGCTGTTGGTACTGCCGGGGCTGTTCGTCTTCCTCGCGTTCATGCTGTTTCCCGTCCTGTACCTGGTGTATCTCTCGTTCACCAACGCGGAGCCGGCCACGCTGTTCCAGGGCAAAGAGCAGTGGGTCGGCCTCGCCAACTACGTGACGGTCCTCTCGGACGGCCAGTTCTGGAACTCGATGGGCGTGACGTGGCTGTTCGTCGCCACGTCCGTCGCGCTCAAGGTGCTCGTCGGCCTCGGCATCGGGCTCGTGGTGACGGGCGAGCGCGTCCGCGGCAAGCGGTTCATGCGCGCGCTCATCATCATCCCGCTCGGTCTGCCGGGCATCTTCACCATCACCATCTGGCGTGGTATCTTCAGTTCGGCCGAGTTCGGCCTCGCCAACCAGTTCCTCCGGATGGCCGGCCTCGACTCCATCGCTTGGCTCTCCGAGCGGTGGATGGCCTTCCTCGCCTACAACGTCACCGAGGCGTGGCTGGCGTACCCGTTCATGGTCATCATCACCGTGAGCGCCCTGCAGGACGTCTCCGAGGAACTCCACGAGGCGGCGATGATAGACGGCGCGGGCTTCTTCGCCCGCTTCCTGCACGTGACGCTTCCCTCTATCAAGCGCCCCGTGCTGTTCGCCTCGATTCTCACGGCCGCGGCGTCGTTCCAGCAGTTCCTCATCCCGTACGTGTTCAATCAGGGCGGGCCGTCGCGGACGAACGAACTCCTCATCGTCTACGGCTACCGCGAGGCGTTCCGCTTCCAGAAGTACGGTGAGGGCGCGGCCATCATGCTGGTCGCCGTGGCCGTCATCGGCGTCTTCATGATGTTGAACGTCAAGAAAGGACAGCTCGCCGACGGGGTGGACGACGCATGAGCGTCATCTCAGATATCGCGTCCGAACTCGCCGACGACGCTCGGGCCGCCGTGATGGCACCCGTCGAGTCGGTCAAGGACGCCAAGTACACCCTCGAAGGCATCCGCGAGGGGCGCGTCAGCCCCGCGACGGTGCTGAAGACCGCCGGCATCACTCTCGGTGCCGCGGTCGTCGTCGCGCTCCTGTTGTTCCCGCTGTACTGGGTCGCCGTCGGGGCCTTCTCGGGCACCGGCGCGTCGCTGTACTCGTCGAGCGGGATTCGGCTGTGGCCGGCCGACCCGACCATCGAACCGTTCCTGTGGGTCATCGGCGACCTCATCGTCCCGAGCTACCGCATCAGCCTCGGCCTCGGCGGCTACGAGGTGTTCCTCCAGACGCCCGAACTGACGTTCCTCGACGTGTCGCAGTACGGCGTCACGGAGACCTCCGAGTTCAAGCGGTTCTTCGCGAACAGCCTCACCGTAGCGATTCCGACGGTACTGCTCGCGATGTGCCTCATCGTCCCCAGCGCGTACGCGCTGTCGCGCCGGCAGTTCATCGGCCGCTCGAAGGTGCTGTACGGCTACGTGCTGTTCACCCAAATCGGCGGCGGGCTGGGCGTCGCGCTCCTCATCGCGCTGTACGCCCTGTTCGTCCAGTTCGGCTTCAACGACAGCAAACTCGCGCTGTCGGCGTACTACGCCGCCACCGCGGTCCCGTTCAACACGTGGCTCCTCAAGACGTACATGGACGGGATTCCCGTCTCCTACGAGGAGGCCGCGATGATAGACGGCGCGCCGTCGTGGAAAATCGTCACCGAAATCATCCTGCCGCTGTCGAAGGCGGGGCTGGCGACGGTGTTCATCTTCACCTTCCTCACCGGATGGACCGAGTTCGTCGTCGCCCAGACGCTACTCTCGACGGACAACTACACCCTGCCCGTCGGGCTGTACTCGCTCGTCGGCCGGTACTCCATCCCGTGGGCCCGGTTCTCGGCGTTCGCGCTGACGTTCGCCGCGCCGATTATGCTCATCTACCTGTTCGCACAGCGCTACATCGAAGGTGGCCTGTCGTTCGGTGGGATGGAAGGCTAAACGCGGCGACTCACTCGGCTCCTTTTTTCACCGGTCGTCGACTCGGCTGGTACCAACGCGTCGTGGGAGCGACCGGTCTCACAGCCCGCCGCGGAGCTTTCCGGCGACGAGCCGCGGTGCCTGTCGAATCACCGTGGGGAACGTCAGTCCGAGTTGTTCCGCCACTTCTCGCATGTCGAAGTACGCGCGGTGTTCGCTGATGTAGTCCCCGTCGAGACGGAGCACCGAGACGACCCGAATGTCGATCATCCGGCCGGTCGGTGGGAGACCGTCGAGGGGACCGTCGTGCGTTCCCGTCAACCGGGCTTCGTACATCACGACGCCGTCGCCGGCGAGCAGTTCGAGGACCGTAATCTCGAAATCGGGATAGCCGGTCGTCACTCCCTCGACGAACTGTCGGAGACCGTCGCGCCCGTGGACCTCGCGCTTCGGTCCGGGAATTCCCTCCGCCGGGGCGGCCGGGTCGTACATCACGAACGACTCCGAGACCAGCCGCGGAATTGCGGCGTAGTTCCGGGTGTTCCACAGTTCGACGTATGCGTCCGCGAACTCGGCGGCACTCGCGCCGGGAAGCATCGGTCCCGCGTCTCTCGTCTCCGTCCTCCGCGTATCTGCGTCGGCCATGACCCCTCTCCACCGTGAATATTGATGTATGGTAGCATATGTGTTCCTGTGAGGGTCGCCACGACGCCTCGACGGTATGGAGAGGCAACAGCTGATTCCCCGACAACAGCCACGAGAACCGCGTGTGTCACTACCGCACACCAGTTTCAAATCCGAAGTCCTTAACCCTCCCCTGCCGGTAGTTCCGCCAACTCGCTGGCAATGCGGGCACGCCAGAGGGCACCCGTCACGCACGGGACGAAATGTGGTCCCAGGGGGATTCCCCGACGGACTGAATCGCAAGCGCCCGCGGTGATACACAATGGCACGAAGCTTCTATTCCCACATCAAGGAAGCGTGGAAGACCCCGAAGGAAGGCAAGCTGGCCGAACTCCAGTGGCAGCGAAAACAGGAGTGGCGCAACCAGGGCGCTATCGAGCGCATCGAGCGCCCCACCCGCCTCGACAAGGCCCGTGAGCTCGGCTACAAGGCCAAGCAGGGCATCGTCGTGGTCCGCGTCTCCGTCCGCAAGGGCGGCGCGCGCAAACAGCGCCACAAGGCCGGCCGCCGCACGAAGCGTCAGGGCGTCAACCGCATCGGCCGCCGGAAGTCCATCCCGCGCATCGCGGAGGAACGCGCCTCGCGCAAGCACCCCAACCTGCGCGTGCTGAACTCCTACGGCGTCGGACAGGACGGCTCCCAGAAGTGGCAGGAAGTCATCCTCATCGACCCCGAGCACCCGGCCATCCGGAACGACGACGACCTCAACTGGATCTGCGACGACACCCACGACGGCCGCGCCTTCCGCGGTCTCACCAACGCGGGCAAGAAGAACCGCGGTCTCCAGAACCGCGGCAAGGGTACGGAGCACATCCGTCCCTCCATCCGCTCCGGCAACGGCCGCGGCAAGTAACGCCCCGCGCACCGCGCCGATCTTCTCTCTTTATCGACCGGGGAGCGGCGGCTTCGTCCCCGTCGAAAGCGACGGCCCGTACGCTTATTCCGGCCGGCGCGGACTGCTGACACGACCACATGGTCAGTATCGAACTCAGCGGCCCGCTACTCATCGCCGCCGCGGTCCTCGGAGCGGCGTGGATATACCGGGACGCGAAGCGCCGCGCGATGGACACGGCGGACATGTGGGCCGTCGGGTTCTTCGTCGCGTTCGTCCTCCTGCCGGTGCTCGGCGGCCTCGCGGTCTTCGTCTTCTATCTGCAGAACCGAAACCGGCGGCGCGGGTCGCCCGTCACGGTGCCCGGTGAGTAGGTTCGGGCGTCGCTCGCTGGCTGTCGAAAAGCGGCCGCAAAATATCGGCGTGACTCAGAACGGCGACGTGGGACCGAGGTCCGCTTCGCCCTCGCTCTCGGTGCCGTCTTCGACCGCGCCGTCCCACGCGTCGAAGCCGCCGCGGAGACTGGACACGTCCGCGTCGACGTTGCTGTCCAGCACCGAGGCGACCTGTTTCGAACTCTTGCCGACGTAACACGAGACGACGACCTCGGCGGGCCACTCGCGGTCGAACACCTCGGGGCCGAGCGTCGCCGCCGGGAGGTTCTCCGACCCGGGGATGTGGCCGGACGTGTACGACGAGGGGTCTCGGATATCGACGACGGCGAGGTCATCGTCGTCGTCGGCCAGTTTCTCGCGTAGTTCGTCGGGCGTCGTCTCGGCGACCATACCCGACGTGACGGGCGGAGCGTCAAAGGCGCGTCGCTTCCGGCGATGTCGTCGCCAGCGGTGACGGTCCGTGGTCCGAGGAGCGGGGCGCACCCGTGCCGCGGCTTTATTCGGGGGCGACGCCAACCTCGGGATATGACGCTCTCACTCGACGCCACCCAGTTGGACCGCTACTCGCGGCACATCATCATGGACGAGGTCGGCCCGGAGGGCCAAGGGCGACTGCTCTCGGCGCGGGTCGTCGTCGTCGGCGCGGGCGGGTTGGGCGCGCCAGCCATCCAGTACCTCGCGGCGGTCGGCGTCGGCGAACTCGTCGTCGTCGACGACGACGTGGTCGAACGGAGCAACCTCCAGCGGCAGGTCATCCACCGCGACGACGACGTGGGGACGCCGAAAGCCGAGAGCGCCGCCGCGTTCGTCCGCGGCCTCAACCCCGACGTGTCGGTCGAGCCGGTCGAGGCCCGCGTGGACAAATCAAACGTCCACGAGGTCGTCGCGGGCGCGGACGTGGTGGTCGACGCCTCGGACAACTTCCCGACGCGCTACCTGCTCAACGACGTCTGTCGCTTCGAGGGAATCCCGCTGGTCCACGGCGCGATATACAAGTTCGAGGGACAGGCGACGACGCTCGTCCCCGACGGCCCGTGCTATCGGTGTCTGTTCCCCGAAGCGCCCGAGCCGGGAACCGTCCCCGACTGCGCGACGACCGGCGTCCTCGGCGTCCTCCCCGGCACGGTCGGCTGTATTCAGGCGACGGAAGCGATGAAGCTCCTCCTCGACGAGGGCGAGGTGCTCGACGGGCGGCTCCTGTTTTACGATGCGATGGACATGACGTTCGAGACGGTGCCGTACCGGAAGAACCCGGACTGCCCCGTCTGCGGCGAGGGCGGCGTCGACTCCATCGAGGACATCGACTACGTCGAAAGCTGTGCAATCAGCCTCGACTGAGGAGAGAACTCCAAACGGTATCATCGAACGCTCCGAGTCGGTCGCGCTACCGGTCGAACTGGAACCCGCCGAACTCGTCGTCCGACCCGCCGTCGGTCGCTGCGCGAACCGGGTCGGCGTCCGCGCCGTCGACCACGTCGTCGAAGTCCATCGCGTCCAGTTCTTCGACCGCCGTCGCGTCGCCGCCGACGAGGGCGTCCACCCGGTCGGCGAGCGCGTCGAGAGCGACCGTCTGGTCGGCCGTCGCGTCGGTGATGTCGGTCGTCGACGACTCGGCGGCGGTCGCGTGCTCTTGGGCCATCTGAATCGTGCTCGTGACCTCCTCGATGTTCGTCGCCTGCGAGTCGGTCGCGCGGGCGACCTCGGTGACGCCGTTGGCCGCGGAATCCGCGGCGTCCGCGATTTCGGAGAGCGAGGCGAGCACGTCCTCGATTTCGCCGGAGGCGACCTGAATCTGCTCGTGTGACTGCTCGGAGGCCAGCACCGTCTCGTCGGCCTGTTCCTGAATCTCGGCGATGCTGTCCGCGATTTCTTCGGTGTGCTCGTGGGTCTGGTTCGCGAGCTGTTTGACCTCGTCGGCGACGACCGAGAAGCCCTCGCCGGCCTCGCCGGCGCGGGCGGCCTCGATGTTCGCGTTGAGCGCGAGCAGGTTCGTCCGGTCTGCGACCTCCGCGATGACCTCGACGACCTCCTCGATGACGACCATGCGCTGTTGGAGTTCGGTCACGCTGTCGAGCAGTTCGTCGGAGATGTCGATGACCTGGTCGGTCGCGGACCGGATGCTCTGGCCGGCTTCCTGCCCGTTTTCGGCGGCCGCGCGGGCCTGATTCGCCGCCGACGCGACTTCGTCGGAGGTGGCGGCTATCTCCTCCATGCTGGCCGACAGCTCCTGCATCTCCTCGGAGCCCGTCGAGAGGAGGTCCGCCTGCTCCGTGACCTGCGACTCGATGTCGGTCGCGGCGGTCGCGGCCCGCTGAATCGCGCCGCCGAGGTCGGCGGTCGTGGCGTCGACCTCGCTGGCGAGGTGGTCGAACCGGGTCGCCATCTCGTTGAGGTCCGAGACGACCGCCAGCGTCTCGTCGTTGAGGACGCCGCGGTCGTCCGCGAACGACGCGCGGGCCGAGAGGTCGCCGGCGGTGAGGCTCCCGATGGTGGTCGAGACCTCCTCGACGAGCGCCTCGGACGCCCGCTGTTTCTCCACGGCGTCGGTCCGGTCGTGGACCGCCTCGACCACGCCGACCAGTTTCTCGCCCTCGAACAGCGGTTGGGCGGTAAAGGCGATGTGGCGCTTCGCGCCGTTTCGGTCCGTCATCGTGCTGGTGTCGCGGTAGAGTCGGCGACCCTCGTCAACCACGTCGAGTCCGTGAACCACGTCGGCGCTCCGCGGGTCGTCGAGCACTTTGTCGGCGAGCGTCTTTGCCCGCCGGCCGTCCGGGTAGAACAGTTCGCTCACGTGTTCCGACCCGAGCGCCTCCGCCGCGGGGACGCCCGTGAGCTTCGTAATCGGGTCGTTCCACGCGATGACCCGGCCGTCGGCGTCGAGGACGAACACCGGCATCCCCACGCCGTCGAGCAGGGCACCGGTGTGCAACTGCTTGGCCGCCGCCGCGACCGTCCCTCGTTCGTCAGCCTGTGCGCCACCGTCGGTCCGCGTCCGAGCCCCGACCCCCGGGACCAGCGCCGCGAGTCGCGAAAGCAGGTCCATACGTCCGTCCCCACGCGGATTGCCGGTATAACGCTACGCTCTGAACTATCATATCTGATATTGTCGTGGTACTGAATCGGTATCTTCGGCGAGCGAATACGGAAAACGAACGGTCGAGCAAAGCGGTCGTCGGGTGGGAGAGCCGAATCGGGGGACGGGTTGTTCGGAAGGCCGCGGGGCCGCCCTGCGACGGGTGGGCGCGGCGTCAGTCGAGTCTGTCGGAACGGCCGTCGTCGCCATCGAGGCCGCCGTCGGTCGCCGGCGCGTCGAATTCGGCGACTGAAGCGCCGTCGGAGTCGGCGAACGCGCTGTCGCGGTCCGCAGCGTCGTGGTCGACGGTGAACTCGGAGACGAGCGACATCAGCCGCTCGGACTGGGTTGCGAGGCGGTCCGCGCCGTCCGAGACCTCGCTGAGCGAGGCGGTCTGTTCTTCGGCCGCGGCGGCGACCGACTCGGCGCGCTCGGCGGTCTCGTCGCTGATATCGGAGACGCGGTCCATCATCGACGCGACCTCCTCGGTGGAGGCGGCCTGCTCGTCCGCGGTCCGGCTGATTTCGTCGACGCCGTCGTTCGTCTCGCGGACGTTCTCGACGATGGTGTCCAGCGAGTCGCGGGCGGTCTGAACCGCGTCGACGCCGGAGTCGACGGCGTCGCGCGTCTCGCGCATCTCGGAGACGGACGCCGCGGACTTCGCTTGGACCTCCTCGATGGTCGCCTCGATTTCCTCGGCGGAGGCCTTGGTCTCGCCGGCGAGTTCCTTGACCTCGTTGGCGACGACCGAGAAGCCCTCGCCGGCCTCGCCCGCGCGGGCGGCCTCGATGTTCGCGTTGAGCGCGAGGATGTTCGTCTGCTCTGCGATGTCGGTGATGAGTTCGACGATGTCGCCGATTTCGGCCATGTCGCCTTCGAGGTCCTCGATGCGGTCGACCGTCCGGCGGGTCTGCGTCTCGACGGTCTCGATGGTGTCGATGGCGTTGGCGGCCGCCTCGTGACCGTCCTCGCTCGCTTCGAGGGTGTGTTGGGCCGTGCGTTCGAGTTCGCTCGCCGAGGAGGCGACCTCCTCGATGGTCGCAGAGAGGTTGCTCGTCTCGCTCGTCGTCTGCCGGAGGTTTTCGCGCTGTTCGTGCGCCCCCTCGGCCATGACCTGCGTGGACTCGCTGACCTGCCGACTCGCGCGCTCTATCTCCTGGGAACTCGCGGTGACTTCCTGGCTGGCCGCGGCGACGGTCTCGGCGAACTCGACGACCTCCGCGACGGTCGCTTCGAGTTCGTCGGCCATGTCGTTGAACGACCGTGCCATCTCGTTCATCGCGTCGTTGTCGGCGTCCTCCGACATCCGGCCGGTGAGGTCGCCGTCGGCGGCGTCGGCCATCGTCTCGCTGAACTCGGCGGCCTTCGCTTCGAGTTCGGTGATGAGGGCCTCCAGTTCAGTATGCGTCTGACCCATCGACTCGCCGAACGACCCCGGAATGTCCTCGTCGAGGACGGGGTCGTCGAAGCGCTTGTCAGCGAGCGCTTCGGCCTGCCCGGCGACGGTCGTCAGGTACGACTGCATCGACTCGAAGGAGTCGTACAGCCGGCCCATCTCGTCGATTCGGGCGGTGTTCGGGAGGTCGCCGTCGACCTCGCCGTTGGCGATGTCGTCGGCGTTGCGGGCGACGACCGAGAGGGACCGCGCGGTGCCGCGTCCGATGGTCGCGCCGACGAGGAACAGCGCGCCGACGGCGAAGGCGACGAGGAGCATCACGTTCGTCGTCACCTGCGACTGGAGCGCGAACGCCCGCTCGGCCGGGACGTGGTAGGTGAGCACCCAGTCGGTGCCGGTGATGGGCGCGTACGCCATCGCGTACTCGCCGGACTCCATGCCCGTGCGGGCGGAGACGACCTCGTAGCCGGTCTGCCCGGACAGCGCGGCGTCGATGGCCTCGATGGACGAGCCGTCGGCGGCCGCGTACTGGTCGAGGATGGACGCCTTGCGGTTGTCGAACAGGATGGTCCCGGACTCGGTGACGACCTTGGTGTCGCCGGTCGCGTAGGGCGATTCGAACTGGTGGGAGCCGGCTTCGAGCGACGCCGTCAGGACGATTGCGCCGTTGGCTCCGGAGACCGGTGCCGCGAACGCGACGACCGGTTCGCCGCCGGACTCGTAGGGCGCTGAGACGGTTACGGACTGGCCCGACGCCAGCGCCGCGGCGTCGTCGGCCCACGGCGCGGACAGCGAGTCGAGCGACTGGCCGGTTGCGCTGTCGGTCGTACTGGCGACGACCGCGCCGGTGTCGGCGTCCACGTAGTGGAGCGAGCGAACGTCGCCGGGGAGCTGGATGAGCTTCCCTTCGAGCCACCGCTGGTGGTCGGCCGCCGGGGTGCCAGCCGGCTGGTCGGCGAGCGACTCGGCGAGGAACGAGACGGTGGACTCCTTCGAGGTCACCCAGTCGGAGACCGACTTCGCCTCCGTCGCCGCCGCGCCGCGAATCTGTGACTCGGTCTGCGACTCGACGACCGACTTGGTGTCGAAGTGGATGTACGCGCCCGCGCCGCCCATGACGACCACGATGAGGAGGAGCACGACGCCGAACTTCGCCGCGTAGCGCCGGCGAATCACGTTCGGAAGCGCCCGTTCGAGGAGGCTCGTCAGCCGCGAAAACGGGTTCATCGTCCACCTCCGGACTCGAAGAACTGGCGCTGGAGGAGTTCGACCTGCTCGACCGAGCCGTTGTGGACGCGCTCGACGAGGTACGAACTCAGCGGTTCGAGCGCCTCCGTGAGGTCGACCCCGCTCGACGCGCCCTGATAGTTCAGCTCGCGGCCGGCGTCGACGAGGGTCCGTACCCGGTCGAACTCGCCGACTGAGACGGTGTGGCCGGTCCCGCCCGAGACGGCCTGCAGGGCGTCTGCGATGGCCGGCCCGGTGGCCTCGCCGGCGTACTCCGCCGCCGTCGCCATGAGGAACAGGGCGTCGTAGGCGTTCGCCGCGTAGGGCTGCAGCGGCGCGATGTCGGAGAGCCGCTGAGTGAGATGGAAGTAGCCGTCCGTCCGAACCGACGACAGCGAGGCGCTGTAGAAGCCCTCGTAGTGGGGCGGAATCTCGCCGTCGAACAGGCCCGCCGAGAAGACCCACGGGGCCTCGTAGTCGGACGCGCCGTAGGCGTCGAGGACGCCTCCCTCCTGTCCGGGGACGCTGACGAAGCCGACCGCGTCGGGCGAGTCGGCGAACACCTCGTCGACGACGCCGCCGAAACCGTCCGCGCTCGGGTCGTAGCTGACCTCGGTGACGACCGCCGCGTCGAGTTGGTCGCCGAGTGCGGTGCCGAGGTCGGAGCCGAAGGCCCCCTCGACGGTGAGCACGGCGACCCGGTCGGCGTCGACGTACTGCGGCGCGTCGAGAATCTTCGCCATCGCGGTCGCCTGCAGGCTGTCGCTCGGGACGGTCCGGCCGAAGAACTTCCGGCCGTCGGCCCGCCCGGCGTCCGAGAGCCGCGGGTTCGTGCTCGCCGGGGACATCTCCATGACGGCGTCGTCCGCCGCCTTCGGAGCGAGCGCGAGCGACACGTCGCTGACGAGGCCGCCGACGAAACCGACGACGCCCGCGTCGGCCAGCGAGGCGTAGCCGTCGGTCGCGACCGACGCGGACCCCTCCGTGTCCACGGTGGTCAGTTCGACCGGCCGCCCGAGCACGCCGCCCGCCCGGTTGATGTCCTCGACCGCCTGCTCGGCGGCGCGCTTGCCGTGCGTTCCCACCTGTTCCAGCGACCCGCTGACGGGCAACATCGCCCCGAATCGAACGGGCTCCCCGGACTCCGTTCCGAACGTTCCCACGCACCCGGACAGCGAGCCGAGCCCCACCGCGCCGGCGGCCGTGCGGAGAAACGTTCGTCTATCGTACCTGACTGTCACAGATTGCCCGAGACAACTCCCGTATATAATTTTGGGCCGCCGATTATCATACGCTGTATTTTTGAGACGATTGTCCAACATCGGACACGAAAAATGGATGTGCTACCATTCGACATACAACCGGGTCGTCGCGGCGAGCGGTTTTGGCTCGGGTCGCGCGCACCCCGTCGGCCGGGGCATCGTAGCGTTTTATCCGCCGGCCCGCCCACGTGCGGACATGACTACTCAGGGAATCGTCGGACAGTTCCTCTCCTTGAAAGAGGAGACCGACGCCGACCTGCTCGCCATGCAGTGCGGCGACTTCTACGAGTTCTTCGCCGACGACGCCGAGACGGTCGGCCGCGAACTCGACCTCAAGGTCTCCCAGAAGTCCTCGCACGGGTCGTCGTATCCGATGGCGGGCGTGCCGCTGAACGACCTGACGCCCTATCTCAAGGCGCTCGTCGAGCGCGGCTACCGGGTCGCCGTCGCCGACCAGTACG
Source organism: Haloferax marisrubri (assembly GCF_001469875.2). Taxonomy (GTDB): domain Archaea; phylum Halobacteriota; class Halobacteria; order Halobacteriales; family Haloferacaceae; genus Haloferax; species Haloferax marisrubri. The sequence continues at coordinate 216,557 of NZ_LOPW02000022.1, forward strand.
AGACCGAGTCCGGCGACCTCCGCCGCGAAATCAAGCGCGTCGTCACGCCGGGGACGCTCCTCGAAACCTCCCGCGCCGACGCGCAGTTCCTCGCGGCCGTCGTGACCGACGGCGACGGCGTCGGCCTCGCGTTCGCCGACATCACGACCGGCCAGTTCCTCGTCACCGAGGCCGCGACCGTCGACGACGCCGCGGCCGAACTCTACCGCTTCGCCCCCGTCGAAGTCCTCCCCGGCCCGAACCTGCGGAGCGACGACGAGACGCTCTCGCGCCTGCGCGAGGCCACCGACGCCTCCTTCTCGCTTTTCTCAACCGAGGCGTTCGCGCCGGGTCGCGCCCGTCACGCCGTCCGCGAGCAGTTCGGCGCGTCAACCGTCGATAGCGTCGGCCTCGACTCCGACCTCGCGACCCGCGCCGCCGGCGGCGTCCTCGCCTACGTCGAGGAGACGGGCGCGGGCGTCCTCCGGTCGATGACGCGCCTGCAGGTCTACCACCCCTCGGACCTGCTCGAACTCGACGCGACCACCCAGCGCAACCTCGAACTCATCGAGACGATGCACGGCGACCGCTCGGGGTCGCTGTTCGACACGATAGACCACACCGTCACCTCGCCCGGCGGCCGCCTCCTCCGCGAGTGGCTGACTCGACCGCGGCGCGACCGCGACGAACTCGCCCGCCGCCTCGACGCGGTGCAGTCGCTCGCGTCGGCCGCCCTCGCCCGCGAGCGCGTCCGCGAAGTGCTCGACGGGGCGTACGACCTCGAACGACTCGCCTCCCGGTCGGCGTCCGGGAGCGCCGGCGCGTCCGACCTGCTGTCGGTCCGGGACACGCTCTCGGTGCTCCCCGCGCTCGCCGACGCCATCGAGGGGACCGAACTCGCGGACTCCCCGCTCGCGGAAGTCGTCTCGCGGCCCGACCGGGACGCCGCGGCCGACCTCCGAGCAGACCTCGCCGACGCGCTCGCCGAGGACCCGCCGAAGACGGTCACGCAGGGCGGCCTGTTCCAGACGGGCTACGACGACGAACTCGACGACCTCATCGAGCGCCACGAGTCGGCGAAGTCGTGGCTCGACACGCTCGCCGACCGCGAGAAGCGGGACCACGGCCTCTCGCACGTCACCGTCGACCGCAACAAGACCGACGGCTACTACATCCAAGTCGGCAAGTCGGTCGCGGACCAAGTGCCCGGCCACTACCGGCAGATAAAGACGCTCAAGAACTCCAAGCGCTTCGTCACCGAGGAGTTAGAGGAGAAAGAACGCGAGATTCTCCGGCTCGAAGAGGCCCGCGGCGACCTCGAATACGAACTGTTCGAGGACCTCCGCGAACGGGTGGCCCAGCACGCCGAACTCCTGCAGGACGTGGGTCGGACCATCGCCGAGGTGGACGCGCTGGCGTCGCTGGCGACCCACGCCGCCGGAAACGGGTGGACGCGCCCCGAACTCACCGAGGCCGGAGCGCTCGACATCGAGGCCGGTCGCCACCCGGTCGTGGAGACGACGACCGACTTCGTCCCGAACGACCTCCGCATGGACGACGAGCGCGGCTTCCTCATCGTCACCGGGCCGAACATGTCCGGGAAATCGACGTACATGCGACAGGCGGCGCTCATCACGCTCCTCGCGCAGGTGGGGAGTTTCGTCCCCGCTCGCTCGGCGACCGTCGGCGTCGTCGACGGCATCTACACCCGCGTCGGCGCGCTGGACGAACTCGCGCAGGGTCGCTCGACGTTCATGGTCGAGATGCAGGAACTCTCGAACATCCTCCACTCGGCCACCGAGGACTCGCTCGTCATCCTCGACGAAGTGGGCCGCGGGACCGCAACCTACGACGGCATCTCCATCGCGTGGGCGGCCACCGAGTACCTCCACAACGAGGTGCGCGCGAAGACGCTGTTCGCCACGCACTACCACGAACTGACGAGCCTCGCGGACCACCTCGACCGCGTCGCCAACGTCCACGTCGCCGCCGACGAGCGCGACGGCGACGTGACGTTCCTCAGAACCGTCGTCGACGGTCCGACCGACCGGAGCTACGGGATTCACGTCGCCGATTTGGCGGGGGTTCCGCGCCCGGTGGTCGACCGCGCCGCCGACGTGCTCGACCGGCTCCGCGAGGAGAAGGCAATCGAGGCCAAAGGCTCCGGCACCTCGGAGCCCGTGCAGGCCGTCTTCGACGTGGGAAGCGGACAGATGAAAGTCGCCGAGCGCGGCGGCACCGCCGGTGATTCGGCGGGCACCGGCGCGCCCGCGAACGGTGCGACTGGCAACGGGTCGGTGGACGCGGCCGCGGCCGTCGAGTCGAAGGCCGAGGCGGGCGACGCCGAGACCGAGTCCGAGTCCGAGCCCGCGCTGGATTCGGAGACAGAAGCCGTCCTCGACGAACTCCGGGCGACCGACGTGAACGACACGTCGCCGCTGGACCTGATGGCGAAGGTGCAGGCGTGGCAGTCGAAACTGGACGGCGGTGACGACGAATGAGCGACATCAAACAGCTCGACGAGAAGACCATCCAGCGCATCGCCGCCGGCGAGGTGGTCGAGCGACCGGCCTCGGTCGTCAAGGAGCTGTTCGAAAACAGCCTCGACGCGGACGCGACGCGCATCTCCGTGGCCGTCGACGCCGGCGGCGTGGAGGGCGTCCGCATCCGCGACGACGGCGTCGGCATGAGCGAGGAAGACCTCGAACTCGCCGTCCGCGAGCACACGACGAGCAAAATCGGCGACATCGAAGACCTCGAAGCCGGCGTCGGCACCCTCGGCTTCCGCGGCGAGGCGCTCCACACCATCGGCGCGGTGTCGCGGCTGACCATCCGGTCGAAGCCCCGCGGCGGCGACGTGGGCACCGAGTTGCAGTACGAGGGCGGCGAGGTCGAGTCGATTCGACCCGCAGGCTGTCCCGAGGGGACCGTCGTCGAGGTCGACGACCTGTTCTACAACACGCCCGCCCGCCGGAAGTTCCTCAAGACGACGGCGACCGAGTTCGACCACGTCAACGCGGTCGTCACGCACTACGCCCTCGCCAACCCCGACGTGGCCGTCTCGCTCGAACACGACGACCGCGAGGTGTTCGCCACGGAGGGCCGCGGCGACCTCCAGTCGACCGTGCTCTCGGTGTACGGCCGCGAGGTCGCGGAGTCGATGGTCCCGGTCGACCACGACGCCCCCGGCGTCTCCGTCTCGGGTCTCGTGAGCCACCCCGAGACGACCCGGAGCACCCGCGACTACCTCTCGACGTTCGTCAACGACCGCTACGTCACGGACCGCGTGCTCCGCGAGGCCGTCCTCGACGCCTACGGCGGCCAACTCGACGCCGACCGCTACCCCTTCGCGGTGCTGTTCGTCGAAGTCGCGCCCGACGCCGTGGACGTGAACGTCCACCCGCGGAAGATGGAGGTCCGCTGGGACGACGAAACCGGCGTCAAGCGCGAGGTGACCGACGCGGTCGAAGACGCCCTCTTGAGCGACGGCCTCGTCCGGTCGTCGGCCCCGCGAGGCCGGTCGAAAGCCGACGAGGCGGCCATCGAACCCGAGTCACCAGACGGTGACGACGCGACGCAACTGGACCCCCACGAAATCCGGGAAACGAAGCCGGACGGCGAATCTGGTGACACCAACTCCCCGTCCGTACGGGACGTGCAGTCGGCGCGGGAGGCCCGCGAATCAGATGCTCAGGCGAACCCGGACGCCGCCACCGCCGACGACGACGCCGACCCGGACACCACGCCTGCAACTGAACGCGAGACGGGCCTCGACACCGAGAATCCGACTGGTGACGACGACTCGCCCGGTTCGACCACCGAGACGCCCGTGGACTCGTCCGGCCCGACCGAGACGCCGGCATCGACACCGCCGACGCCGCCCCGCGAGTACGACCTCGCGCCGGGGCCGGAGACGACAGAGCAGTCGTCGCTGGCGACCGACGACGGGGGAGAACCGGAGTCTGCCCGGGCCGAGGCGTCGTCGGCCGAGTCGGGTGACGACAACGGGCCCCGAAGTCGGCCCTCGCGCATCGCCGCGCCGACGACCCAGCGCGACCTCTCGGGCGAGGAGGCTGACCTCTCGCCCGAGTTCGACTCGCTCCCGTCGATGCGAATCATCGGCCAACTCGCGGACACCTACATCGTCGCCGAGACCGACGAGGGGCTGGTCCTCGTCGACCAGCACGCCGCCGACGAGCGCGTGAACTACGAGCGCCTGAAGGGCGAAGTCGAAGGCGACACGCCGACGCAGGCGCTGGCCGAACCGGTCGAACTCGAACTCACCGCGCGGGAAGCGGCGCTGTTCGAGGAGTACCGCGAGGCGCTGGCGCAGGTGGGCTTCCACGCCGGGCGGACCGGCGAGCGGACCGTCTCGGTGCGGACCGTGCCGGCGGTGTTCGACGCCGCGCTCGACCCCGGACTGCTCCGCGACGCGCTGACGGCGTTCGTCCGCGAGGAGGCCGACGGCGGCCGGAAGACCGTCGACGCCGTCGCCGACGAACTGCTGTCGGACCTCGCGTGTTACCCCTCGATTACGGGCAACACGTCGCTCCGAGAGGGGTCCGTGCTCGACCTGCTCGCGGCGCTCGACGACTGTGAGAACCCCTACGCCTGCCCCCACGGCCGCCCGGTCATCGTCGAGTTCGACCGCGACGAAATCGCCTCGCGCTTCGAGCGCGACTACCCCGGCCACGGCGGGCGGCGACGCGAGGAGTAGCCGGCGCGGGTCGGTTGGCTCGGTCGCCCCGCCCGCAAGCCAGTCGCCGATTCTCTGAAGCGATAGCCGCGGCGAGGATTCAAGTCGGGGCACCGAGACGGTGGAGGCGATGAACCCGCTGGTCTTTCTGGGCATCTGCTTCGGGCCGCTGGCGCTCGTCGTCTCGTATCTCTTCACCGCGGCGACGGGGCCGAGCGTGCCGCCGTGGGCCGACGCGGCCGGGCAGGCGATTCGGCTCTACGGGACGGCGGCCGCCGTGGTCGTCGGCCCGCTGGCGCTCCACGCCGACCGACTGGACCTCGCCCGCGAGAGCGACTGGGTTCCCTCGCCCGTGTACTACCTCGTGGCGATTCCGTTCTTGAGCATCCCAATCGCGTTCATCTACCTCGTCCGGCGGTTGACGGCCGCGTGAGCAGGCGCGGGGCGACCGAATCGACCGCAGGCGTGTCATTCGACGGCAACGCCGGACGTTTATATCGCGCCCGCGAACGGCCGTCCATGACAGCACTCGTGACCTTCGGCGAGACGATGCTTCGGCTGTCGCCGCCGCGTGGCGAGCGACTCGAGACCGCCCGCGAACTCGAAGTGCAGGCGGGCGGCGCGGAGTCGAACGTCGCCGTCGCCGCCACTCGACTCGGGCGAGACGCCGCGTGGTTCTCGAAGCTCCCGGACTCGCCGCTCGGCCGGCGAATCGTCGGCGAACTCCGGAGCCACGGCGTCGACACCGACGGCGTCGTCTGGGCCGACGACGCGGACGCCCGACAGGGCGTCTACTACCTCGAACACGGGGCGTCGCCGCGCCCGACGAACGTCGTCTACGACCGCGCCGACGCGGCCGTGACGACGCTGGAGACGAGCGAGACCGACCTCGACGCCGTCCGGGACGCCGAGGTGTGTTTCACGAGCGGCATCACGCCCGCGCTCTCCGAGACGCTCCGCGAGACCACGGCCGACGTGCTCGAAGCGGCGCAGGACGCCGGGACGACGACCGCGTTCGACCTGAACTACCGGACGAAGCTCTGGTCGCCCGACGAGGCGGCCGAAGTCTACCGCGACCTGCTCGACTCCATCGACCTGTTGTTCGCCGCCGAGCGCGACGCGGCGACCGTCCTCGGGCGCGACGGCGACGCCGAGTCGGTCGCTCGCGGCCTCGCCGAAGACTACGACATCGAGACGGTCGTCGTCACCCGCGGTGAGGAAGGGTCGCTCGCGGTGTCCGACGGGGCGGTGTCCGAACAGGGCGTCTACGAGGCGGAGACGTACGACGCCATCGGCACCGGCGACGCCTTCGTCGGCGGCTATCTCGCCAAGCACCTCGACGGCGGGAGCGTGGCCGAGTCGCTGCAGTGGGCGTCGGCGACGGCGTCGTTCAAGCGGACCGTCGAGGGCGACATCGCCGTCGTCAACCCCGGGGACATCGAGCGCGTCGTCGCCGACGAGGGCGACGGCATCTCGCGGTAGCGCGCCGACTCGTCAGCGAAATCGGACGACTGACCGACGATAACGATTTTCCGTCGCAGTCGAAGAGTCAGATTCAAACCCGCCACGAAGATAACCGCTTTCGGTAATGGCAACACTCTCGTTCGAACCGCTGACGTACGACGATATCCCGGACCCCGAGCGTCCGTCGCTCTCGCAGGCGCTCGTGCCCGTCGTCGGGATGCTCGTCTTTCTGAGCGTCGGCGTCATCTGGCTCGGTCTCGACCCGCAGTTGCCGCTCCTGTGGGGAATCATCCTCACCGGGGCGGTGGGTCGCTACTGGCTGGGCCTGCCGTGGACCCGGCTCTCGGCGGGAATCCGCGACGGCATCAACATGGGGCTGTCGGCGCTCCTCATCCTGCTCGTCGTCTACATGCTCATCTCGACGTGGACCGCCGCGGGGACGATTCCCGCGCTCATCTACTACGGCCTCGACTTCCTGTCGCCGGCGGTGTTCCTCCCCGTGGCGACCCTGCTTTCGGCCGTGGTCACCTTCGCAATCGGCTCGTCGTGGACGACCGCCGCGACGCTGGGCGTCGCCTTCATCGGCATCGGCTCGGGGTTGGGTATGCCCGACGCGATGACCGCCGGCGCGGTCCTGACGGGCGCGTACACCGGCGACAAGGTGTCGCCCTTCTCCGATACGACGAACCTCGCGGCCGCCGTCACGAACACCGAACTCCTGACCCACGTCCGGACGATGCGCGTCGGGACGACCATCGCGCTGGCAATCTCGCTCGTGGCCTACGCCGCCCTCGGCCTCACGGCGAGCGGGAGCATCCCAGCCGGGCGCGTCGCCGAGATGCAGGCGGCCATCGCCGGGTCGTACGCCGTGACCCCGCTGGTGTTCGCGCCGCTCGTCGTGACGTTCGTCCTCGCGCTCCGAGGCTATCCCGCCCTGCCGTCTATCGTCGCGGGCGTGGTCGCCGGGACGCTCACCCAACTGTTCGTCCAAGGCCCCGTCGCGGTCGACACCTTCGTCGGCGCGTGGAACGTCGCCTTCGCGGGCACCGCGCCCTCGACGGGCGTCGAGACGGTCGACTCCCTTCTCGCCTCCGACGGTCTGCTCGGGTCTGCGTGGACGATGACCGTCATCCTCGCGTCGCTGTCGCTCGGCGGGATTCTCGAACGGACCGGCTGTATCGCCGTCCTCGCACACCACCTCCGTCGGGTGCTCACCTCGGTCGCCTCGCTGACGGTCGGGACGGCCGCCTCGTCGCTGGCGATGAACGCCATCGCGGCCGACCAGTACATGAGCATCGTCGTCCCCGGCATGAGTTTCCGCGGCCTCTACGACGACTTCGACCTCGAAAGCCGGAACCTCTCGCGGGCCATCGAGTCCGCGGGGACGACCACGAGCGCGCTCATCCCGTGGGGGACCGGAGGCGCGTACATGGCCGACGTGCTCGGCGTTCCGACGCTCCAGTACGCGCCCTACTACTTCCTCGGCTTCCTCTCGCCGCTCATCCTCGTGGCGATGGGACTGTCGGGCTGGCGGGTCACGAAACAGGGCTCCGACACCGACGCTGGTCTCCGCAGCGCGGTCGCGTCCTTCGGCGACGACGACTGAGCGAGCGTCGGGACGCGCCGGCGACGGTCTGTTCGTCGCCGACCCGCGGACGACGGCCCGCCGCCGACGACCCTCATGCGGTCGCCGGGCGACCGGCAGGCGTATTTCCGTTCGTCCAGTAGCCGCGAACATGGAGGTCACGACGGCCGGCCGATTCCGGGTCTACCGCAGTCCGCGCGACGGAGACGAACTCCTCTTGCTCGAACTCCCCGACGAGCGCGTCGACTGGACCGACCCGGCCGTCGAGACCGACGCCGACGACGTCTACTCGCCGACCTACGTCCCGGAGACGGGCTACGACTCCGACCTCGCAGAGCGCGTCTCGGCGCTCGAACCCGGCAACGAAATCGAGGCCACGCTGACGTGGGACGACGGCGACCCGCGCTTTGCGGACGTGTCGGTCCGCGACCGGACCCGCTTTCGATTCGTCGGGGCCGCGACGGGCCTGTTCGAGGCCGCCCGCGAGACCTGGCGGGCGACCGGCGACGGCGAGGCCATCGGCTCGTGCGTCACCTACGGCACCGACGGCGACCCGAACGCCGTGCTCTACGTCTTTGCGAAACAGCCGGGCGCGCGCGACCTGTTCGACGAGTTCGGCGACGGCGTCATCCCGCTGGACCCGCTTTTGGACCGCCTCGACGACGAGACTGACGCGCCGGACGCGCCCCGCGAGGTGTTCGTCCTGCGCCCCCTCGACGAGGAGTTCGTCCTCGTCGCCATCGCGCTCGACCGCGAGGGACTGTTCGCGCGGACGATGCGCGACACCTACTGCTGACGCGTCTCAGCGGGCCGTTCGCGCCGGCGGTGGCGGCGGCTCCGCCGCAACTCACTGGTCGCTGTCGCCGTCGCTCGACGGACGAGAACCGCACTCGGAACACCGGTAGACGGTTCGCCAGCCGCCGCCGGTGACGTACCGCCGCCGAAACGAGTGTCTCGCGCCGCACTCGCCGCAGACCGTCGGCGGCCCGTCGGGGTCGGCCGGGTCGTGCATACGTCGTGTCGTGGCGGCGGCGACCTAAATGTCACCGCCGACACTCGTCGCCGGCGGGAGAGCGTCCGGTCGAGTGCGGAGGACTCGGCAGAAAAGCGGGAGGATGAAGCGCGTCAGTTCTCTTGGGTCCAGCGCTGGTAGACCGCGGAGCCGCCGAGAGCGGCGAAGACGAGCGAGGCGAGGCCGGGCGCGCCGACGCCCGAGATGACGGGGACGCCGACGACGACGGCTATCATGAGGACGATGCCGAGCGCGGCGAGGGCGGCGTAGTACTCGCTCCACGAGAGTTCGCCCTCGGGGACGACTTCCATGTAGACCGTCACGTCGCCCGCCTCGGCCAGCGAGACGACCTTCGACTCCTCGTCGTAGTTCACGATGTCCAGTTCGGCGAGTTTGGGGATGTGGGTCTGTTGCAGCGAGACGTAGGCGCTCTGTCGGATGTTCCGCGGCGGCGGCGACTCCCCGGTCTCCGCTTCCGCGATACGCTCCGAGAGCTCGCGGAGGGTCAGGTCGCCGTCTTGGAGGAACTCGATGGCCATCCGACGGCGGTCGTTACTCAGTACCTCGTGGATTCGCGTCTCGGAGAGTCCGGGTTCGGATGTTGTCGCCATACGAGGATTCGATCGATTTGTGACTGGTCGCTTCTCCTATATCAACAGTTCGCCTCGGGTATCGCTGTCAAAAACCACGCCGGGCGGCAGAAACCGCTCGGTACCGGCGCTCTCGAAGGCGAATCGCCCGTCAGTTACGACTGATACGCGGCCAGAAGATACTTCTGTGACACGTTCGGCGCTGCGGGGGAAGTCACCGGGTGACCGGGGTGAGACCGGGGCGTGATACGAATGTTTAATAGGAAAACCGGCCGGAGTTAATATATGACCGTCGTCAGCGTCTCCATGCCGGAGGAGCTTCTGGAACGCATCGACTCGTTCGCCGGCGAACACGGCTACACCGGGCGGAGCGAGGTCGTCAGAGAGGCCGCCCGGAACCTCCTCGGCGAGTTCGAGGACAAGAAGCTCGAAGACCGCGAGCTGATGGCCGTCGTCACCGTCATCTTCGACTACGAGACGACCGCCGTCGAAGAGCGGATGATGGGCCTGCGCCACGAGTACGAGGGCCTCGTGAAGTCGAACTTCCACAACCACGTCGGCAACCACTACTGCATGGAACTGTTCGTCCTCGAAGGCCAGCTTTCGGACATCTCGACGTTCGTCGGGAAGATTCGCGCGACCCGCGACACGCTGAGCGTCGACTACTCGGTGATGCCGGTCGACGAGTTCACGGGCATCGTCGAGGAGTGACGTTTCGGGAGAAACGCCGCCACCGACGCCGCCGACGAGAAGACTCAACAGGCCGCGGCGACGACATCGGGCGATGAGCGACGCCGTCCCCATCGTCATCTACACGCGCACGGAGTGCCATCTCTGCGACGAGGCCGAAGCGACCGTCCGCGAGGTCGCAGACGAGACGGACGTCCCGGTCGATATCGACCTCGTGAACGTCGATACCGACGACGAACTCCGCGAGCAGTACGGGGAGCGCGTGCCCTACGTCTACGTCGACGACCGACCGGCGTTCAAGTTCCGGGTCGACGCCGACCGACTCAGAGAGAAACTGACCGCGGCGCGGGAGTGAGCGCCGTCACTCGGGGTCGTCGGTCTCGGCGCGGACGACGCGGACGACACGGACGACGCCGGCGTCGCGCGCTTCGAGGGCGGGCGTACGCCTATCACCTCGGCGCGCCTTTTGATACGCATGGAAGCTGACAGACGACTCCTCCGACAGGCGCGGGAGCGACTCGACGGGTGGACCTACACGGCCCGCGACCGGGCCTACCGCGAGCTGTTCGCCGGCGACGACGCCGCCGTCACGGCCGAGGAGCGGCAGCTTCTCGACGAGGTGGATGCAGAACTCGCGGGCGACGGCGACGATGGCCTCTGGGGGACGGACGAGTACGCCGTCGTCATGGGGCACCCGAAGAACCACCCGATTTCGGTCGTCTGCACCCGCCACTCGGAGATTCCGGCGTCGTGGTCGCGGGGCGGCGAGAGCCTGACCGAACCCGAGCGCGAACAGTTCAACGACCTCCTGTGGGACTACTGCGAGCGCGTCCGCCGGTACGTCCAAGACGAGGTCAACGAGTTCGTCGGGGTCGCGGGCGTCCCCGAGGAGTAGTCCGCGGCCGATGCGCGTCATCCACCCGGCGGACCATCGGCCCTGTTACCGATGCGGCGAGCGCGCCGACGTGGTCGTCGCCCGCGGTCACGACCTGCGGTACTGTTGCTGGGACTGTTCGTACTCGCTTCTCGAACACGGCGGCGTCATCGTCGCGGGCGAACTGGGGACGTCCCACCCGCGGTCTCGGTGAGCCCCGGCGGTAGCGCCCCCAAGCGTCCAGATATCGCCGCCCCGGCCCACGTTCGACCCGATTCCGATGGCGTGAGAACGAGTCCCGTATTCAAGCCCGCGGAGACCCTAACGGTCGATTATGAGTGATGTAGATACGCTGGACGCCATCCGTGAGTTCGAACACGACGGAACCACGTACAAGATGGCCGACCTGACCGTACTGGAAGAACAGGGCCTCTGCGAACTCGACCGACTACCGGTGAGCATCCGCATCCTCCTGGAGTCCGTGCTGCGAAACGTCGACGGCGACATCGTCACCGAAGACGACGTGCGAAACGCCGCCTCGTGGGAGCCGGACGTGCCGAACGTCGAAGTCCCGTTCACGCCGTCTCGCGTCGTGTTGCAGGACCTCACGGGCGTGCCCGCCGTCGTCGACCTCGCGGCGCTCCGGTCGGCCGCCGACCGCGCCGGCAAGGACCCGAAAATCGTCGAACCCGAAGTCCCCTGTGACCTCGTTATCGACCACAGCGTGCAGGTCGACTTCTTCGGCTCGCCCGACGCTTACGAGAAGAACGTCGAGTTGGAGTACGAGCGCAACGCCGAGCGCTATAAGGCGCTCAAGTGGGCGCAGAACGCCTTCGACAACTTCAGCGTCGTCCCGCCGGGCACGGGAATCGTCCACCAGGTGAACCTCGAACACCTCGGGCGCGTCGTCCACGACCGCGAGTGGCGCGGCGACCGCTGGCTCCTCCCCGACACACTCGTCGGCACCGACAGCCACACGCCGATGATAGGCGGCATCGGCGTCGTCGGCTGGGGCGTCGGCGGCATCGAGGCCGAGGCGGCGATGCTCGGCCAGCCCATCACGATGAAGCTCCCCGAGGTCGTCGGCGTCAGACTCGACGGCGAACTGCCGGAGGGCGCGACCGCGACCGACCTCGTGTTGCACGTCACCGAACAGCTCCGCGAGGTCGGCGTCGTCGACCGGTTCGTCGAGTTCTTCGGCCCCGGCGTGGGGAACCTGTCCGTCCCCGACCGGGCGACCATCTCCAACATGGCCCCCGAACAGGGGTCGACCATCAGCGTCTTCCCGGTCGACGAGGCAACGCTTGACTACCTCGAACTCACGGGCCGCGAACCCGAACACATCGAACTCGTCCGCGAGTACCTCGAATCGCAGGGCCTCTTCGGCGAGCAACACCCCGAGTACACGGAGACTGTCGACGTCGACCTCTCCGCCGTCGAGCCGAGCCTCGCCGGGCCGAAGCGCCCGCAGGACCGCGTCGCCATGGGTGACATGAAGACGCACTTCCGAAACCTGCTCTACGGTGAGTTCGAAGACGAGGTCGCCGACGTGGACGAAGAGGCCATCGTCCGCTGGCTCGGCGAGGGAGGGGGCGACCCCGACGGCGAACTCGCGGGTGACGGCGGGGCGCTGACGGAGACGCCCGAGGCGGCTCCGGAGGAACCCGACCTCGGCGAGTTGACGAAGCGCGTCGAGGTCGACCTCGGCGGCGAGACGGTCGAAATCGGCCACGGGAGCGTCGTCGTCAGCGCCATCACCTCCTGTACGAACACCTCGAACCCCTCGGTCATGGTCGCCGCGGGCCTCCTCGCGCGCAACGCGCTGGAGAAGGGCCTCGACGTGCCCGAGTACGTCAAGACGAGCCTCGCGCCGGGGAGCCGCGTCGTCACGGAGTACCTGAAGAAGGCCGACCTGCTCCCGCACCTCGAAGCGCTCGGCTACGACGTGGTCGGCTACGGCTGTACCACCTGTATCGGCAACGCCGGGCCGCTCCCGGAACCCATCGAGAACGCCATCGACGAACACGGCCTGTGGACGACGAGCGTCCTCAGCGGCAACCGCAACTTCGAGGCGCGCATCCACCCGAAGATTCGCGCGAACTACCTCGCCAGCCCGCCGCTCGTCGTCGCTTACGGCCTCGCCGGGCGGATGGACATCGACCTCGAAACCGACCCGCTCGGCACCGACGACGACGGCAACGCCGTCTACCTCGCCGACATCTGGCCGGACGCCGACGAGATACGGGAGACCATCCACGACAGCGTCGACCCGTCGATGTTCCGCGAGAAGTACGCCGAGGTGTTCGAGGGCGACGAGCGCTGGGAGGCGCTCGAAGCGCCGACCGGCGACGTGTACGACTGGGACGACGACTCGACCTACATCCGCGAGCCGCCGTTCTTCACGGACTTCCCGCTCGAAGCGCCCGGCGTCTCCGACATCGAGGACGCCCGCTGTCTCCTGACGCTCGGCGACACGGTGACGACCGACCACATCAGCCCCGCCGGGCCGTTCGGGTCGAAACTGCCGGCCGGCCAGTGGCTCATGGACCACGGCGTCGACCCCGTGGACTTCAACACCTACGGCTCCCGCCGCGGCAACCACGAGGTGATGATGCGCGGGACGTTCGCCAACGTCCGCATCGAGAACCAGATGCTCGACGACGTGGAGGGCGGCTACACGATTCACCACCCGACGGGCGAGGAGACGACCGTCTTCGAGGCCAGCCAGCGCTACCGCGAGGAGGAGACCCCGCTCGTCGTCCTCTCGGGCGTCGAGTTCGGGACCGGTTCGAGCCGCGACTGGGCGGCCAAGGGCACGGACCTCCTCGGCGTCCGCGCGACCATCGCCGAGAGCTACGAGCGCATCTACCGCGACAACCTGGTCGGCATGGGCGTCCTCCCGCTCCAGTTCGAAGACGGCGATTCGTGGGAGTCGCTCGGCCTCGACGGCTCCGAGCAGTTCGACATCCGCGGCCTCGACGACGGCCTCGAAGTCAACGACGAACTGACCGTCGTCGCCACGGCGGACGACGGGACCGAAACCGAGTTCGACGTGACCGCGCAGGTCGGCACGCCCGCCGCGGTGACGTACGTCGAAAACGGCGGCATCCTCCACTACGTCCTGCGCCGTCTGCTGACCGAGAACTGAATCAGGGGCAGAGAGACAGCGTCGGGAAACCGACTCGGGGAACCTCGCTGAGTCGGGACGACCCGACCATTTTCGACTCACGCGTCGGACTCGCTGAGAGTCACGAACCGCCGAAGACGCGTAGATTCATCAATCGTGGCGTGCTATAGCACACCATGGCAACCGTGACACCCGCGGTCCGCCCGACGTGGACGGACCTCATGCGTCGCGGAGCGGCGACCGCGGCGGTCGCAACCGTCGCGAACGCGCTCCTGTTGACGCTCGTCCTCGAAACGGGGCTCGTCGAACCGTTCGCGCCGCTTTCGTACCCGCCGGTCGTGTTTCTCTCGGCCGCCGGAGCGGTGGCGGCGACGTTCGTCTACGGCCTGCTCGCGGGCCGCGTCGCGGACGCGGACCGGACGTTCTTCAGGGTCGCCGTCGCGGTGCTCGTGGCGTCGTTCATCCCCGACATCGGTCTCCTGTACGTCGACCCCGGTGCGACGGTTCCAGGCGTCCTCGTGTTGATGGTGATGCACGTCGTCGTCGCGGCCGTCTGCGTGGCGTCGCTCACCGAACTCGGCTGGGGCGTCCCGAAAGGGAACCGCCCGGACGCGTCCGAGGAGTGAACGCCCGACGCCGGTGGGCGACGGTGGACGACGGATGACGCCGTCCGAACCGCTATCGACGCCGCGGAAGTCCACCCGCCGGCCACCGTGCAACTACTGTTTAGGAGGGCCTAAAAACCGAAGACACTATGTTGTTTTAGGTTGGCCTAAACAGTATGGCCAGAGCGGATTCGAACGGAACCACGGCGACGACATCCTCGCAGGGAGACTGAGATGGACGCCGAGCGCACCGCGGGCGTCCGGGCCGCGCTGGACCGCGTCGAGCGCGAGCGCGAACAGGTGGTGGCGAAGCGTCGGGCGGTCCAGCGGTTCGAGCGGCGCGTTCGAAAGCTCGCCGCACAGTCGGAGCGCCCGCCGGCAGGGACGGCCCGAGCGACCGCGTGCGGGGCCGCGTCAGTTCCGGCGGCGACCCGGCGAGACGACGCCGCGGGGGCGGAACGGCGGCGGGTCCGCGAGCTGTTCGCGGAGACGATACGGCCGCACAGCGTCTCCGACGTGAACGAGTCCGAGCCGCTCGCGGTGACGATTCGCGAGGAGTTCGGCCCGGAAGTCGCGACGGCGCTCTCCCCGGAGGCCGGGAGCCGCTTCACACCGGCGGTCAAGGAGGCGGTCGTCTCGGCGGCGACGAGCCGACAGCGGGGACTCGACGGGATGCGCCGGGCGCTCGACGCCGAAGAGCGGTCGCTCCGGGCGGCGCTCGCCTCGCTGGACGAGTGCGAAGACTGGCTGCTACGGGCGGACGAGACGCCGCTTTCGGGACTCGGGTTCGACGCCCTCCGACAGCGCCACGAGACGCTCGCCGACCACCGCGAGGCGTGCGACCGGGTGGTCCGCGAGCGACAGCGGCATCTCAACGGGGCGACCCACCACACCGCGGCGGTCGAAGTCGACCACCGATTCCTCGCGACGTATCTCTACGAGGACCGCGCGACCGACTATCCGGTCTTGACGGCCGCGACCCGCATGGACGGCCTCTGCGCGGACTGTCAGCGGGCCGTTCGCGACCATCTCGTCCGCCGGGTATGATCGGCGCGCCGCAGTACCTCCTCACGCTGTACATCGCCGAGCGGGAGGACGACGAGGAGACGCCGATTTCGCCGGGCTACGTCGCCGACGCGCTCGACCGCTCGCCGCCCGCGGCGACGGAGCGCCTCCAGAACCTCGACGCGAGGGGCCTCGTGAGCTACGAACCCTACGAGGGTGCGACGCTCACCGACGAGGGCCGCGACACCGCCGGAGAGCTCTACGACACCTACCGAATCCTCTCGCGGTTCTGCCGGGACGTGCTCGCCCTCGACGACCACGAGGAGGAGGCGATGCAACTGGTCGGAAACGTCAGCCCGACGGTCGCCGAGCGACTCGCGGCGACCCTGCTCCGCGGAAGCGACGACCGCGACGAAGCGACCGAGATAGACGAGGCGGCCGAATCGGCGTCACAACCCTCTCCCGACAACCCCGCGAGCTGAACAGGTCGCGGTAAATCCGCTCGAATACTGTCGTGTGTCAACAAACACCACACAAATACCGCCACAGAACCGCACCCTTTTTGTTTTAGGTTTCCCTAAACTCTCGCAATGGCCGCTGGTACGCAGTCGAATACTGAATCCGCGTCGGAGCCCGACCGACCCGACTCCCCCGAGATATCCGTCTGCAAGGGCGGGCCGGGGAAGTCGGTATTCATGGAATCGGGCAACAACGACGGCTGGATTTCGAGCGACGTGACCGTCGACGTGACGCGATAGCGTTCCGTTCGACCCGGGGTGCGCTCGAACCGCGGGCGCGGCGAGTGCAGTAGCTACGCGTCACGGGGCGTCACCGCGAGAAAAGGCGTCGAACGTCGGAACGGAAACGGTGTCCTCCGACGCGCCGGCGGCGGTACTTACTGGACGAGCGTGTCGTCTTCGAGGTAGTGGTCGATGACGTGCGCGTGCTCCTCGATTTCGATGAGTTGCTCGCGGAGCATGTGGGCGGTCGCGTGGTCGCCGAGACCCGCGGCGAGTTCGATGTGCTCGCGGTAGCTCTCGATGATGTCGCCGTACATCTCGAGGTCGTTCGACAGCGACGTGCGGATGTCGTAGACGTCCTCGTCTTCGGGTTCGACGGTCGCGGCCTCGCTCAGCGCGGGCATGCTGGCGTGGGGGACGCCGCCGATGGACTGGAGGCGCTCTGCGATTTCGTCCGCGGCCTCCTCGACTTCCTCGTAGGCCTCTTGGAGGAACTCGTGGATGCGGAGGTGTTCGGCACCTTCGACGTTCCAGTGGTGCTTGTGGAGCTGGTGGTAGAGGACGTAGGCGTCCGCGAGGTCGGTGTTCAGCGCTTCGATTATCTGTTCGGCCTTCTCGGTGTCGAGACGGACCGGGTTGTCGCCGACGCTGCCTGCTTCCTTGAGGACTGACTTTTGTGTGCTCATCGCGACTGGTAGTTGGGACTGCGAGCACTTAATACTTATCCGAGAACGAACAATTTTTCGTATAGCCTAAAACATCGTTTGTCGAAATGGGCTGATTGCTTCTAAAACGATGAATGATGCGTGTGAGAAGGACACACGGCGTAACGGGCCGAGGCCATTCGCCGGCGAGCAACGGTCGCGATATATCACATCCGTTATGATATTTCCGAATGGTCGGCGCGCGTCTCGTGAGGGGGCGAGACGAACGTTCCACCCGTTGGCTCGGTCGCCGACAGACAGGCGGTGCTAGAACGGCTCGACAACGAGATTCGCACGGAGTCGCCGAGCTACTCCCGTCGGCTCTACAGACCGCGGGACGGCGGCGGGGACCATCAAGAAACGTGTTCGAATCCAATCTGTCGGGGCGGACGGTCGCGTCTCGGATACCCGAATCAGAGCCGGTATCGTACAGAATCGGCCGATACGCTGTAGGCTCGGGTCCGTATGAAGAACGTATGGGCCCTATGGGGTTCGAACCCATGACCACCCGGTTATGAGGCGAGTCGTCTTCAGCAGCACATGGTGACAACCGAGACGTGCTCTTGGCTACCTGAGAGGGTCATTTCCCGGCAAGTGTTGTAAAGATTGCTGCGCACGGCATCGTGCCGAGTGGTGCTCAGCCCCTCTATGTCGATGACAATGATAACAGAAGTCTGATGATTCGAACCCAATATAATTTACTTCGGGACGCACCCCGTCGTGGGATTATCTAAGAGAGGGCACTCGCAGGGCGGCGGTCTACCTGTCCCCAGCAGAGATAGACTACCGCTCTCGGATTCTCACATATAGTGGTAGTAATGGATATCTAGGCGGGTGTTCTGAGCTTCGGCCTCAGCAAGTATGTTCCCCACAGCATCCGAGATCCCAATCGTGACTGGAAGCTTCGTGCAGAAGTCAGAAGTATTCCAATCCAACTTCGTGAACGCCAACATTTCACGGCACACCTTCTGCGGAGCAGAATCGCTTACCTCTGGGTCTGGCTTAACTACGATTGGCTCCGGGATATTCGAAGCCGGATACGTCGACAGTGCGGGGATGTATCCCTTCGTATATAGGTAATGCACCTCGTTGTCAGGGGCAGAGAGCATAGTGCCTCGCAGCGGCGGGTAGATCCCGGAACTCAAGGCCCGAACTGAGTGTCGTTCTCGCACCGTGACGAAGTCCATCAACTCGATGTTCCCCGCACCTTTGATGAAACCCTCACGCTCGTCTTCCCAGAATTCCGACCGCTTGTGAAGAACCAACCGTCGTGGTTCTGTCTTCTTGTGGCTACGGTAATGCCTGAGAATTTTTTTGACTAGCTGTTCGGCGTCTTCCTCTGCGAGATGATTGTTTCCTGGGCCGTGTTTTTCTCCTTCGACGGGATCGCCTCGAAGGATGAAGTTCTCACCAGTCTCAAGGAATACTTGAGCCATCGCAGTCCGAGTTCGTGATTTGTCCCCACCTCGTTCCTTGTAGAAGGAAATTCCAGCAAAGCACGTCCCATCCTCCAACTCGGTTAGCTTCCAAGGATGGCCTCGTTGCGCCTTGTAGAGTGTCCCGACCGCGATGTTCCATGCTATCTCGGATTTGTCTTGGACATCCTCACCGCGGAGGGTCTTCGGTTGTATCAGCTGCGTCGGCAACCCGACTTCCATCCCTAGTAGCTTGATCCGGTTGTGGAAGTCACTGGTTTCTGACTGCATCCGGGCATGGTCTTGGTGGGATGGAGTGCAGGCGTCCCACATCGCTTCAGGAATCGCGATGAACACGACGTCAGGCGGCGTCTCCGTGGCGTACAGGACTTCGAGGTTGATCTTGATTATCTCGACGGCCTCTTCCAATCGGTCTTCCCGGCTGCGGATCTGTTTCAAGTCCCGTATCTCGCCTCGAGTAATCGTCTGCCGCCACCGCTTCTGCGTGTTGAACGTGAAGTTCAGCGGTGACCGTTCACCGAGGCCAGGGAACGGAGGTTTCCACCGCTTCGACTGGTCTTCGTCCGCGGTGATCGCCAGCTCCATGTCGCTAAACAGTTTCTCAAGGCCGCCGAGAGACCGACCGGACCCGATGTACCCGATGTTGATAACCTGGTGCTCGGATTTGCCGGACGGTGTTCTCGGCCCGTATTTCATCAGCCCAACTCGGGGATCGGTAGCTTCCTCGCTGTCGGCGAACATCAAGCCGGGTTCGTCGAGAACCTCAGCGGTGAAACCGGTCATTGGAACTCCCCCAGCCACTTGTTCTGCATACTGCCGTCCCGTTCGTCGGTGTCTTGGGGTGGTCTTTTGTTGACTTCGAGCATCACGGGTTCTGTCCCGATGTCCAGATCGTCCTGTTTGGGGTCGCTGTAGTCCAGGATTTTCCACCAGTGGTTGATCCGGCTCCGTGTTTTCCGGTTGTTCCCGTGTCGGCTAGGGCTGAACCTGTCGTGTAACGGTTTGGCTTGTTCCCCGGTGATCCGGTTTTCTTTCCCGTTGGTGGTGAACAGGATAGCTGGTTTCAGGGTGAGGAAGTACTGTCCCGAGTATTCGAGGATGCCGATACGGAGTGAGTGGTGGCGGAAGAAGGGTGATTCGGCCTCATCGTAGTGTTTTGTGACCTGTCGCCCCTCTTCTTTCCGGACCTCCGCTTCGGGGTCTTCGTGTGGGAAGTAGAGGTGGTAGTCGCTACGATAGTTTATCGCGATGCAGCCACGGTCTTCTCCCTTGGAGAGGACAACGGCCCGGATCAGCCGTTTCCCAATATCGGCGTTCCCTTGGTCGGCTTCTACCCACGACCGGAACCCGGTCTCCTCGACCGTGTCCGGGTCAATGAACTGTTTGACCGCTCTCGGCATTTCCTCCGGCGGCAACAGGCTATACACCTTGTTCGACCTGAACCACGTCGGTACCGTGAATGGGCTTAGCTTGAATGCGACCTCTTGTGTCGCGCCCTCCACCTGGTCTCCGATATACAGCGTTTCAGGGTACTCTGTTATCTCGACGAGGTTGGTGGTCAGCTCTGACCTGTCGGTGATGGGTTCGGCTTCGCGCTGGAAGAAGTCGGGTTTGAACCGGTCGTCTTTCTCGAACTCCTCAATCTTCATCAAGAGCGAGTCGTAGTCGGCCTGGTAGACGTGGGTGTCACTCAGGAACTCCTCGAAATCGTCCATCGGATAGCTCTTAATCTTCCTTCGATGGTCGTCCGAGAGCTTGTCGTTCTCGCAGACCCGGTCGTAGAACTCCTGGATTGCCTCGTCGGTCTGCTTGGTGACGTCGAAGATCTTCCGCCACTCTTTGAAGTTCTCGAGATTCCGCCCGAAGATGGCCACGTCGAACCGTTTCTCAGGGGACCGGTCCATGTAGTGGAGAAAGTACTTCCCCATCTCCTCGAGGAATTTCTTCCCGTGACGGCGCTGGTCTGTCCACTTGAGCTCGACCCAGACCTCCCGGTCACCCCTGATCTCTGGGAGTTCGTATTTCTGGTCGACAAGCCCGCCATGGGTGGGCGATGTTTCCGTGATGTAGTACCCCATCGCCTCCATGTACTCCTGGACCTTGTCACCGTAGATCTCCGAATTTTTCGCGAGGGCTTCGCGTTCTCCTAGGAGGTTGGTGAGTGCCACTATATTGAACCTCACAATACAGTTCCTAAATCATTTCGTCGAAATGAACAGTCAATACCCGGACAGGGAACAGAATGCCCAGATGTAGTTCTGGAGTTGTACGATTCAGATTCACCTTTTTCAACACAATAATTAGATGGGCCGTTGATACTTTAGGTAGCATGACCTCTACACTGAGCGTAGGGGAGGTAACTGCCCTTCTCTTGGACGAGAGATTCTACTCAAACCCTCTACGCCCGAAAACCTTCTACAAACTGCTCTACTTTGCTGACAAGGAGCTTTCTGACGTTGAGTTGGATACAGATATCCAACATTTCTGGTACAAGTTCGGAACAATGGTGAAGACTGGAGGCTCTCCAGTCACAATAGACTGGAGTGAGGCCCCCCGAGAAGTCCGTTGCAGCCTTTCAGCTGCCCAGGTCACTCTTCCCCAAGAAGAAGAAACAAAGGCTCGTCTCGCACTCTCCCGGGCACTCAACAGGCTGTATGAACAAAACACGGAGGGACTGACCGATGAGATGTACGAGGACGCGCCTTACGACGTCCAGCGCCACTACCGGAGACTCGACAAACAACTCAGTGACGCTATCGACGACAAACCTGATTATCCTGAAGTAGACTCCAGCCAGGAAGCAGTCGTCGATACAGTCTTCGATATTATCGACACCTTCCCAGTCGACGACTACCCTTGGATTGAGCGGGACCTCGATCTCTGGTACTCGGTTCTAAGCGCTGAGCTCGACGCGGAAGAGTACAGGCCTCAAAAGGCCTTGAAAGTCTCTGACCTGTTCTGGACCATCTTTTGCATCGACTTAGCCCAACGCGAAAACACGGGCCTGGCTCCGGAAGAAATTGCTGAGGAACTCGACACTCAAGATCTCGAAGGCCGACAAGACGATATCCGGAAAGAACTCCAGCTTATCGAACGAGAACGATCCCGTCTACGCACGGACTTGGAAGAAAACGATGTAGTATCGGAGGCTGCTGATGGAGTTGCAATCGCCCTTCTCGGACTCTCAACCGCTCCTTAACTACTATTCCCTATGACTCGGTACTTCGTAGACACCAACTGCTTGCTCGGACTCACTTTCCTTAACGACCGGTGGTACCCCGACGCCAAACGTCTGTTCGACACCGACAACACAATCTATACCGGAAAGAACGCAGTCTACGAATACTGTTCAAGTACCGAACACAACAGTCGACGGAGCGCTGACATCCGACTCGAACGGGACGAAGGGCTATACGGGGAGAAACGCGCAAAGCTCCGATTGAAGCTGCGGCAGTTCGGGAAGAAGCTACAGACCTACCGTGACGATGAGCTCAATATTGAGACGGTGGTGGACGAGTACGTCGACCGCTTCGATATGAAAGAGTCCGAGGAGAAGGAAGTCCGGCCACGGCTCCAGAAGTACTTTGAATGGCACTTCGAGAGAGAAGGAGAGATTTCCCGGCGGACTGCTCGTGGGGCCGCTAGAAAGCTGAAAGATGTCTTGATGGAGAGGTCCATCAAACATAAAGATCTGATTGAGGCTCGCGTATATCTGGAGCCGATGCGTGACCGGGAGTACCCGGATGTCGAGAGGCGACTGAAGGAGTGGCCAGTACGAATGAGGAACAATGCCGATATCGCGCTGTTGTGCGATGCAATATTCCTGAAAGAAGAAGTTGGTGTCAGTCACTTCGTAACCGGCGACTTCACGGATATCTACTCGAACCAAGATTGGATTCACGAGAACCTCGGATTCAGCGTGCTGTACTTGCTGGAGACTTTCGCAGGAGAAGAATCTCCGACCGCTTCACTGGATTTGTACGATCAAACAGAGTAGCCGGCAAACTGCGTACGGGCTATGTGTGGAATATTTTTGTACAATATGAATCCCCTAAATTGAAACAACTAACCCAATAGACGTTAATTGTGGTTGTTTATCGACATACGAGTAATATGATAGCTTGAATGATCCCAAGTGAGGATATACCTAAAAGAATTGTGAGCACAACAGTGGCGGTACGGCGTGCAAGGGGAACAGTACTTGAGTACTGATGTGAGTCTCGTATGAGGAGTGCACTGGCTGGTATAGCGGAGAGAGCAGCACCGATGTACGGGGGAGCCGATGGGGAATATGCGACGAGTGACAAGGATGCGACGGCAAGCCAACCGAGTGCGAGGATTACGTAAAGTCGGTGAAGGTACTTGATTGACCAAGTGACACGAGCCTGGGCGGCAGTTACGGCTGCATTTTTTTGTTCGATATGAGTGGCGTCTGTTGAGGGAGGATTTTGATGAGTGTCTGTTGGTGAGCAGAGCCATTGGAGTTCTTTCAATAAGCTTTGCGACCCACAGGCTCCGTCTTGGAGACTGGTACGGATTGTTGCGTGTATGAGCTCCTGTTCATTATCTGCTAGTTCATATTCGTCAAGACCCGCGCGGGAGGTGTCGTATATTTTCTTGTACGTTGATCGGAAGTTGGAGATGCTTTGGTTGATATTTTTGTCTGTGTCTTTTAATTGTGCAGCCGAGATTGGGAAATAAGCAAGTAAGCCGACCGAGATAATGAAGAGAGAGAATGGTAGGGTCTGGCTGATGTTTGCCCACCGGATGATCAGAAATGTGTTGGTGATGACGGCTGCGACAAGCCCATAAATGATTGTTTTGACCTGGTTTGTAACTGACTGAGTGAGGTCTGTTAGGTCCTCTCGAAGTGCATCAACCAATTCGTACAGTTTGTCGGCTGTCTTGGTTGCTTCAGCTAATGTGTCTTGCAGTGCACCTTCTTCAAGTATATCGAAATAGGTCTCAATTTGAGTGCGATTGTTTGGAACTTCATCATACGAGTTACAACTCCGAGAAATGGCTTGCAACCAGTACTTTTGTAGGTTCTTTGTCGGAACGTTATGGAATCCACAGATCAATTGATATGTCGCTGATAATTGGTCTGGCTGTGGTGTATACTCAGTATAATCGATAACCGATGTGAGTGGTGGATCCTGGTTTGAAATCTTGTACGTCCATTTTTGGGGATTGTGTTGCGTGGGTGGTTCATCTGACAGCGCCCTGAATGCCGTGTGTAAAAAGGTGGTGGAGAATAGGTCACGAACTAGTTGGCTATTAAATAATAACGGGTGCTGTGACTGATTGAACCCATCGTCTGCCCAGTTATGTACGTAATTTGCCATTTCAATTATTGGATTGTTCGGTCGGGTATACTCGTCACAAACCGTGTTTACATCTGATAAAGGAGCAAGGGCAATCCAAGACGACTCGGTGAAGTCAATATCTTCGTTACCGATGAACAGCAAGTGTGGCTGTTCCGAGTCGACGTACTGATCTTCGATGTGCTCCGGGTTCGTAGATTCCAACCAATCAGTCAAGAGCTCTCTGGAGGTCCACACGTGGGGTTCAGCAGCAAGATCGTGAATAGTCTCAACAGACTCGTGGAGATGTCGCTTTGCTAACACACATTCGATATCGATGGATTCGCCGGTATGCACTGCGTTGGTGAAGTCATCAATAAGTGATGATACTCTGTCTTGGTCCTCCGAACCGCCGGAGAAAGGCTGGTATTGTACTGAATCGCCCGGAAGTCCATCTGACGAACGGATATCAATACCAGCAGTCCCGAGTTCAAGCTCGATATTCGATCGAGTTGCTGTGACGGTACCGCCGGGAGCGAACCAAGATGGGTACACGGCACAGGTTGTGGCCAAATCTCTAAGAAATTCCTCCACTTCGGGAGTCAATTCGGATTCGGTCTCAATTCGTATGACCGCATTTGTCTCTGAATCCAGATATGATGGAGCTTCTTCGAGAAGTCTGACCGCAGTAGAATCCATTATTGATTGTTCTCGTCCGCAAGGCCTGGAACATCATCGGGTGAGTCGTACTCGTCAAGATCTGGGAACAGGTCAATATCCTCGTCATCGGTTTCAAGCGCGTCGCTTTCGTTCACATGGATGATTTTAGGACGACCTTTGGTTATGATGACATGGTGTCGACCACCGCTGTCACGGACTAAGTGGATCCCATCTCTATCTGTGATTTCTTCGATCGTGAATCCGATAACAGATTTTTCTCCGCCCGGAGTGACTGTAACTTCTAAATCAGACAAGTCAGTGTATACGTCTGGAAGTTCGTCTACAGATTGAAGCTCAGATACGTCATCTCGAGCTTGTTTCACCTCGTCTAACCGGCCTGCATCATCCGCACTCTCATCATTGCTGTCGCCTTTCCAGAGAATTTCATTTGCCTTCAATTCTGTTTCTAACTGGGCGAATGTACTCCAATAGTTCGCATGGCTCCGTTGGTAGACTGCCGCACGGTCCTCGTTAAGATAGATCTCTTCCTCAATATCTTCGTCATCCGGTTCCCGGAGCGCCCGTGCTGGATATACCAGGCCTTTCTCCATTCGCTGCCGGACCACCTGTTCCGCTGGATCTAAGATATCATCTGCGCTCGGCCGATACGCATCCGAAAGGTGGATTTCCTGAATTACGGCGATTCGAGTTTCATCAAGACCCTGTGATTCGAAGCGAAAAAAGAACAGTACTGCGTCCAACGCGAAATTGGTCTCAGAATATCGCGTCGCCAATGCTTCGGCAGCGTCAGCAAATGAATCGCTGGTATATACCTGTTTCAACGGGTGTTTATTGTTTTCTTGTGCATCGTCATCAGAGCCCTCACCGTTTTCAGTCACCGATTCAAGGCTGTGAATGCGGGCTCGTGAATTCTCGGCCGTATGAAACTTCTTAGTCCTTAATCTTGACAGTGTTCCCGCTAGCCGTGACAAGATCTCGCTTTGTTCTATATCGCTCTCGGCATCAGAGACATCGACATCCTTCAATTTCGACTTATCAAGATGCACAATTTCGTCAACTGATTGATTGTCTTCCGACCCGGTGAGACAATTATATTCGGCAAATTCAGTGACTGTGACCATTCAATAATTGAAATCTCATCTTGTCACTAAAATGTATCCCCCATTCAATTGTCAAATGAGATAAAATGAGAACCATGCAACTTCGGTGCGAGACATGCAGCAGTACATTTACCACAGACTCTGGAAATGATATGAATAGAGTAGTTCTGGCAAGTATAGATGAACAAGTTTACTCCAAGTCCACTTTAGAAAGATCCCCCGCTAGATACCTCTCTCCTAGTTCGGTGATTCGGTACATGGCTTTCGTATCGTGTACCCGTTCAACTAGCCCATTCTCTGAGAGAATCCTGCACCGCTGGGAGATGTACCGATTGTTGTAGTCGATATTGAATGCAATCGTACTCGGGTTAGCAGCAATTCCCGCCTCGCTGAGTAACTCGAGTATAGCGTCGTCAGCTCGAGTCATCCAGTCGATTCGGGGTCGCATATCTTGGCGGTTCCCTGACCATACGTAAAGATACGCCGTTCTCACATCAGTAAATGCACAATAGTATTCTGGAAATTACGAATATGCATATTTTTATTTCTCTCCCCGACGTATCGGGGTAACAGATATGAACTCGAATTTCAGTCCGGAAGGGAACTCAGTTGTCGAATTTGTCGTCGATACCGTCGGAACAGGCCATTTCGACGACTGGCAAAATGAGCGGGAGTTCAGGGAAAACATCCGAACTGGGAAACCCTACTTCAATACCCCACCTCCGGTGAAGCCAGCGAAGCAGCACAACCCAAGTCAACTGAATCAGTGCCACCGGAAAATCTACTACCGGCAACTCAATGCTCCGGACGAAAGAGAGAGCCCAGATGGCATCTTCTGGACTGGGACCAAGTTCGAGGAGGAGGTTGCAATGCCGTATCTCGAAGCGGTTGTCCGCGGTCAGGGATACGTGCGGAATTCCATGTGGGTAGACTATACACTGGATACGGAACACGGTGACATCCGTATTCGAGGTGAAACGGACCCTGTAATCGTGGATTCAGAGAGTCGGCCACTACTGCTAACGGAAATCAAAACAAAACGTTCAGTCGACCATCTGACAGCGCCCAACGAACACCATGTAGCACAGCTATTCGCCTATATGGAAGGTCTCTCACGGGAGTGGGAGACTGAAGTCCGCGAAGGGCTTGTCATCTACGGCGACCGGACCAATCTATCGATCAAACCCTTCTTCATCCGGTTCGACTCGAAACGATGGGATGAGCTCGTCATCAGGTGGGCTGAATCGCACACGGAGTACAGACTCAACGAAGAATTGCCTCCCGCAGCGCCAGAATTCCCATGGGAGTGCGAATTCTGTTCTTACCGCCACCGGTGTGGACAGAGTGATGAAACCCACCACAAAGATCTCGGCCCAGATGGAATTCTTCCTGGCATCGATTATCCAGAAGAACGGATCGTCGAGTACCTGCGGGCGAATCCTAACTACAAATTGCTTCCCTCGCTGGCTACCGTGTTCCCTGACCTGACTGACGAATTTCAAGTACACGACTGGGTATGTGAGGCCTGTCCTTCGACGACCCCCTACGACTCACACCCAACTGGCCAGACAATGCAGCAGTGTCCTCACTGTCGGGAGAGAGGTGTCTGCGCCTCCCTTCAAGATCCAGAACCAGAGGTCCAGAAGTCGCTCGCGGCGGAGAGAAGTCATGACTAGTGGATACGACCCCAGCCC
Organism: Haloferax marisrubri; assembly: GCF_001469875.2. Lineage (GTDB taxonomy): Archaea > Halobacteriota > Halobacteria > Halobacteriales > Haloferacaceae > Haloferax > Haloferax marisrubri. Next base: position 243,842 of record NZ_LOPW02000022.1, read on the forward strand.
TGTCCGCGAGTCACAGATTTGTTTGACGCTGAAGCACACTCACCACGAATCGACGAAGCGTGTAGTCGGATGGGAGATGGCGGACGCAAATACCGAGAAGATTGTTCGAATGCGTCGATTTGAGCACGACGATGACTCAGAAATCGAATCCGCCGCCTTATGCACACTTCACGCCCAGCTCGACGAACGGCGCTACAAAAACCGAGTCATCATTTTCCCTTCCGAGTTGACCGTCTCTATGCTTCGCTCCAGATTCATCGAGTCACGAGCGCTATCATACCCGACGCTACGTGGTTTTCGATGGATCGCAATAGCGAGCCTCGCAAGGATGTACTTCGATGAGAGCTCGTTGTACGGCTGGGAGCAGCGTCTGAGTGAGTTACACACCGGGTGTGAAGGGTCAGCGAAGCGTCTCTGGGAACTGTTCGTTGAGATAGGGAGGCTTGTGCCTGCGCGGGAGTTGTTGGGTGCCCCACTATGAGCGAAACTGACTCGCCCGAGATAGTCCGACGGAAGTTCACTCTGACCAAGTCATTGGATGAACAACTCGTATCGGCAGCCGCAGAGAGCTACGGCGGAAATGTCAGTCTGTTCTTGAGACAGGCCATCTCGGATCATCAAAAGACGTTGGATGGTGATGGCCGACTAGCCTTGCAGCGTTTAGAACGGGAAGTGGGAGAGGTCCGGGAACAGGCGATTCGAATTTCGGCGGAGTCCAAGAGATTGAACGATTCCATCAAGCGGTTATTGTATCAACTGGAACAGCAGGCGAACGGGGTCGAATCGTTCCCCTCACTGGACGCCCGGATTGTTTTTGATTTGCTCGTTAACAGCGAAGATCCGCTAGGAGTGGAAGATATCATTGAGGAGTTGGGTATGAGGCCGCTTCGCGTACGGAGAGCACTTGAGGGACTCTGGGAAACCCATGCTATCCAGACGACAGATGGGGTTTCATTTGAGGTATCGTCCGGGAGTCTCGGAGCTACTGAGGACAGCCAATGACCAGTGATTCTCCCACTTCAGACGATGTTGTGAACGAGTACCTCGAGCATCATGTCGGGTTGATTCTCACTGAGCAGACTGGACGGAAGTATGAGGGAGTACTCCGAGAGTACTGTCGGTTCTTAGAGTCCCACGATACGTCAGTTCTAGACGCAGATTACAGAGACGTCAACAGGTTCATTGAGGGCTGCGTTCGGAGAGGGAACCGTATCTCAACGCTAGAAAATAAGTTGAGTATTGTCAATGGGTTGTACAAATATATCCATCTCTGGAGCGACTTCGGTGATAAGCTAGAACTCAATCCACTGCGCTTACAGCTTATCGACACGAAGCAGTACAATACGCCACCCGAAATCAAGCGAGTGGCTCTGAGCCGGAGGGAGTTGCGTCTCCTGTTCCGGGAGATCAAAGACTATCGAAATCGGCTGTTGGTGATCACTGGTGTGGAAACGGGGTTACGGAATTCCGACTTACGGACAATCCTAATCGACGATGTGGACCTGAATCAGCGTGAGATTCGGGTACCTCATCCGAAATTTTCGAAGCCGTACACGGTCCCGATGAGCGATGAGCTAGCTGATGAGTTGAAGCTGTGGATAACAGAAGGGAGATCTGGTTACGCTATCTCTGAGTACAGCCCGTACTTGTTTCCAGGCCGTCGGTCAGAAAAGCTGGAGTCAAATAATGCAGTAAATCAAATAATTGACCGTGCTGCGAAGAGTGCTGGAATCCAAGGAGTAATCGGTACCACAGCACTCACAGAGGCTCAGAGACGAGTCCTCAATACTGACAAGACAGAACGACAGTGGAAGCGCGTAACCGCCCACACACTACGGCATACATTTCTCACGTTGCTTGACGATGCAGGGGTGCCGCTACCATACCGCCAGTTGGTTGCTAATCATTCGTCCCCACAGACTACCCAACACTACACCCACTCGGAAGAAAACGCGTTCAAGGAGATCAGACGACGCTTCACTCCACCGAGGTAGCCAGTTCTAGAGTTATCTGATCGGGCTATCTGGCTTCTTAGAATCTGTTGAAGCCCTCAGAATTCACACCGACACCGCAAACAGGAGGACACCTATTAGCCCAGATGGAGGAGAAGTTATCCACGAAAATATCCCAAAGGATACCACTAGCGTGGATATTCCCGGCGACGAGCGGATCTGATTAGAGCGAGCGAACAGAGAGCCGCCGTTCGAACTCGTCAGCGGTCATGTCCTGAAGCTCTTGCTTCACGCGTTCTCGATCCGAGGCTAGACCGAACTCATCGGGTCTGGATTCGAAGTTGAGAGTCTCAAGGATATCCACCAAGATGGACACACGTCGATCTTTCATTGACTCGTAGGTCCAGAACGAGTTGAAGTATTCGCGCAGGTCCTCTTCAATCGTTACTGTCTCGTCTCCGTCCGGTTCTTCGTGAGATTGTAGAAGTCGCTCAAGCTTCGTGCGATTAATTGGCCCCTCGTCTGCGGTGAAGTAGCGGTTCGGGTAGATGCTGGCGAAGTCTTTCGACTTCTTGTGATACTTTGGGAGTTTCTCGACGAGGGGATTATTGCTTGCGCCAATATTGTCCTTACCTCGCAGCAGTAGGAAGTTCCCGATATCGTTGATGAACTGCTGCGTGATGAACTCCGACATATTCTCTTTCAGCCGCGCTTCTTGTTCGTTAAGATTGTCACGCTGTTCAAGATCAATGTAGTTCTGGATACTCAACGTGAGTTCGGTGTCGTCTCGGTTGAGTCGGAAGAACTCCCGTAACCATGTCGCGTCCCCCGAGCTTGAGAAGGGCTTCTGGGGGAGAACATGTTCTAGATGGAGGTTGTCAGCGTTCAGCCGCCGTTCAACATACTCGTCTTCGTTTTTGAAGTGATTGTTTGTAATCCGCCTAAAGAGGAGTTTCGCGGTACTCGTACTCCCGAGTTTCGACTGGGCGAGACCCACAAGGAACTGTTCACCGAACAGCTCAGCGTTAGACGATCGGGTTTCGTTGATGAGATACTCTATTGATGCTGCGTATGGATCACTGACGATATCCTCACTACTTGGCGAGAGACCGAGATTGTGGACTGCCTCAATGAAGACATTCTGGAAAATGTTCGGGCGTTCGGACATCAGCAGCCGACGGAAATTAAGCTTCTCGACAGTGTCGAGAAATTGGTAAAAACGGTCAGCTTGCGACTCCGACGACGCGTCGGTGTAGTAGTAGAGGGCTAATGTGAGTGGCCGCCACTGATCCATTTGCTGGCTGTTCAGTCGGAGGAGAATGTCTTGACACTCTTCTCGGTGTCCCGCGAGTTTTAGATCGGCGGCTTCAAGATTAGGATCGGTGATGTGTTGGTAATACTCCACAAGTTCATACGCGTCGCCCACAAATTCCTTGGCTTCGTCAAGATCGTAGAGCCGTGGTCGCACCTTGGAGTCGATTGCACGCGTGGCGAAAGCATTGGTGAGATTATTGCGTGCACCGCCGATTTGTTCGATTGCGTCGTCAACGATACTCAAGTAGACAGAGAGGTATTCGATAATCTGGTCTTCATCCGTCGCAAATTCAACGACAATCTGTTCCCACTTCTCGTCAACGTACTCCTCTTGATAGTCGGTATCGAAGAATGCGTTTACCACTGCGGCCCTGATACGATCAATCTCGTCGAGATCGACGCCTCTGTTGTTGAGGACCTCGAAGATCTGCATACGAAAGTCGGAGTCAGAATCTCGAATAACGTACTCACCGATGTAGTATGAGTGCTGGATATAATTGCTTACGTTCAATAGTGCTCGAACAGCGGAATCGGCGTCATCCGCGCCGTCCACAAGCTTACTGATTCGTTCTTGGAAGAATTCGTATGTGGTCAGAAGTCTATCATGAGAACTGAATAACTTGAAGAACGCTGACCGTCTCAGGCCGCTAGTGTCCAGTTCGTTGAGTTCGTTGTCATCGATACCGAACCGATCAAGACAAGTTGAGACTTGGATTGCGTTGCTATTGTTTCCGTGAATATCGAAGTCAGCAGTGTCAGTCAGGTAGGCCACTTTCTGCTTCGGGTCTCGAATCAACGCTTGGAAGAACGCTTCGTCGTGTTTGTTCAGCGTGAGCCGAGGGGACGGGGTGGAAATAGATCCGGGATCGTAGAGGATGTGCTCAAGTTGTCGCTCGCCGCGATGTTTGAATTCGATAAGGGCGTTGTCCGAAATCTCATCGCGGTCAATCGCTTGGAGGTGCTCATTCAGGACTTTAAATAGGATGTGAACAGTCGTGAGCCGCTGTTGTCCATCGATGACCTCGTAATCTCGCGTCTTTCCACGGACGGCAAAGTACATTGAACTGAAGAAGACATCGGAGACTTGCTTCTCGTCATTGAGTTCCGCAGTGACGAATTTTTCCACGTCTGACCAAAACTGTTTGAGTTGCTTCGTCTCCCAAGAATACGTCCGTTGATAGTCTGGTATATTGAAATTCTGATCGGTGAGAACACTCCAAAGCTTCTGTTTGTTCATCTCGAAGTCATCCCCCGCAGTTCGACGAATTACGCGGTCGTAAGAGACGTCTTCGTCAATCTCGAGAATATCGTCACCGTAGTTTATATATCTCGAATATAAGTTTGCGTGATTTTCTGTCACATAACCGTCGTCATCTGCACGACATTTAGTGCTACCGACCACACGAACATGAGACGGTGGTAGCATCTACTGGAGTGTGGGGACTGTCGAAGTCCGACCAGACAGTTCTTCATGAGCCTAACGCTCAGGGGTGGAGTGAGCCGTGGAGAAAATCTCGCCGGCTCTGGTGAATCGCCATATGGAGGTTGATTTCACTGTGTTGCGGCACGCTTGATGTTGTGAACGACACATTTTACGACGAGTTCACGAAATTCTCGGCACCACGTTCGCGCTCGCACAGCGTCGCCGTGCGTGCGCTTAATCGACGAGAAGACGGTCTCACACATCGACCGTTGACGGTAGCGAGGCTCATCGACTCACTAGCACTTTCGGGGAGTTTGGTCGGGGTAGCTGTTTAGGTCGGTTTTTAAAACTTATCTGTTGGCTAACCTTTAAGTGTCGCTTGGGTATACCGTCAGTGTAGAAAGAATGTACCGCGGGGAACACGGGGATGCCCCAAGGAACGCTCACCCATGCCAACAATCAAAGTCAACGACTGGACGAAAGACCAACTTGAAGACATCAAAGACGAGGAAGACCACTCCTCGTTCGACTCGGTCATCAAATCGCTCCTCAAGGAACGCCGGAGCAACGATCAATGAGTAAACAACAGACCTACCCAACAGTATTCGACGCCTGCAAGCCTCGAGACGACGTCCTCGAAGGCGAACTCGGAGAAGATCAGTTCGCTGCAAACCTCGCCTCTGTCGCATTCGACGAAGATAGCGCTGCTTCAGTCTATCGCGACCCGTCGACCTTCTTTGACAGCACCTATCCCACAGAAGGGCTTGAGGAACTACTCACCACACTCACCAGCCGCTTCCTCTACACCACCGGACGCGACCCAGAATACAAAGCTAGCATCCTCTGTCTTGACACGACCTTCGGTGGTGGGAAAACTCACGACCTCATCGCGTCCTACCATCTCGCAAAACACCCGGCGGGTATCTCCGACCTCCACCGCCATCTTGCAGACCCAGACCTAGCAGATGCCTACGAGCACGCCGTCACCGACGGTCTTTCTCCCCGAACCGCAGTGTTCGTTGGTGGCTACGTTGACGCGCAGAACGCGAAGTGTAGCAACGACCCTGACGCCCCCGAAACTAACACGATGTGGGGCGAAATCGCCTACCAGTTGTACGGACACGAAGGGTACGAACAAATCCGTGAAAAGTACGACGAAACAGGAAGCTCTCCCGGTGAGAACACGCTTCAGGACCTGTTCGCACTCTCCGACGACCCAGTCCTCATCCTAATCGACGAACTGGCACAGTACCTCGAGGACGCATCCAGTGTCAGCGTCACCGATACGACCCTCAGTAACCAAACTCTGAGCTTCGTCAAATCGCTGCTGGAGACGGCTTCAAGCACCCCACACGTCAACATCGTCTACAGTATCGCCGACACTGCGTTCACCGATGAAGCCGAAACCATCCGGCGAGAAATCAAAGAACTGGATTCCATCGAACAACGGCAGCGTCGCACCATCACCCCGACAGGCTCGTCAGAAGTCAGCTCAGTCCTCCAACACAGGCTTTTCGACGAGATAGACCAGGAGGCATCAAAGAACGTCGCCGACGCCTACTACGAATACTACCGTGACGTAGACCGAGGCCTCCCGCAAAACGTTCAGGAACCCGCCTACCGTGACCGGTTGGAATCGGACTACCCCCTTCACCCATCGATCGTCGATACTCTCACGCAGAAAATCGACTCCATCCAAGACTTCCAGAAAACTCGTGACGCGCTTCGCCTCCTCGCACGAGGCATCTACTACCTCTGGGAGAACGGGTCGAAGAACCAAGACCGGCACTTCCTCCGCCTCTACGATCTCACGCCGGCAGATGACGCTCCGAGTGGGAGTATTCGGACAAAGCTCAGTGACTCACTGTTCGAAGCAGTTGACCTCAGCGCAGCTGTCTCTGCTGACATCTATTCAAGTGACGGCACCGCGCACGGACAGCGAGAGGACGGACGGTGGCTCGACAAAGACCTCCCGGCTATCGGCTCCCACATCACCATCGTAACACTGTGGAATAGCCTCGCAGTCGGTGAACGGGCAATCGGGCTAACCCGCGACGAACTCTACGAAGCGTTAGCCCATCCCGGAATTAGTTTCGACCACTACGATTCCGCCCTGAAGAACCTGACCGGGAATGATCCTCAGTCTGGGTGTTACTACCTCTACGACCGCGACCGCCTCAAGTTCAAATCCGAAGCCAAGCTACTCTACATTATCGACCAGTACACCCGCAACACGCCGCGGAAAGAGGCGAAAGACCGATTCGAAGGGCGGCTCCGCCGAGAAATCGGAACCGGAGGTCTCCAGACTGTCCCTACAACCAACCCAGACGACTCGTTCCCTGAAGAGCCCGCAGACGTCAGCGACAACGCTGACCAACCAACACTCGTCATCCCTCACTTCGATTCAGTCACTGTGTCGGACGGGGGTGAAGAGATACCGAGCAAAATCAACACGCTGTACAACAAGACCGCCAGCAGTCACGGCGCTCCGACGCAGACGCGGAAGTACAAGAACTACGTACTCTTCCTCGTCCCGGACGCTGAACTCGTATCCACCGGCATCGAAAAAGCACGGCGGATGGAAGGGATTGAGCGGTTGCTGAACGATTCCGAAAAGAGCGCCGAACTCACCGACGATCAGTTCGAGGACCTCCGAGAGCGACGTAAAACTCACCGCGGTCTTCTCGGTGAACAGGTGCGGAACGTCTATCGGCACCTGTTCTACCCCGACCGAGGCGGCCTCGAGCATGTCGCTATCACAGCGGTCGATGCGAATGGCGACTCCTCATTCGTGAAAGCGGTTGAGGCTACGCTCGACGACCGCATCCTCCGAGACGACAGTGACGCTCGTGGTGAGGTCTGGTTCAAGCAGCGACTCTGGCAGTCAGCGAAGAACCGGATGTCGACCCAACAGCTGAAAGAACAGTTCGCCAAGAAGCCGGGTCTTCCGTTCCTCTTCAGCACGAAGCCCCTCCGGAAGACGGTCAGCCGGATGGTCACTGAAGCCGGCTACGTCTACTGGGACAACACGACCCAGACCGCGTACTGGACGGGGAGTGAGGAACCAGATAACTGGACTCACGACGGCGCCCTCACGGACTCGGAAGACGTGAAAACATCCATCAAAACAAACGATGTCCGAATCGGGGACGACTATTACCTGTACAAAGACATCGAGTCCCTCGTCGACCAGGAATCGATAACCCCGCCCACCACCGGCACCGATGACGAGACCGGTGGGAGCGGTGGGACTGGTAGTACCGGCGGGACAGACGAGACCGGTGGAACGGACGATGGTACGGGAGGTACCGACGACGGAGACACAGTAGAAACGTGGTCGCACACGTCGAACACTGCCAGTGCCAAGCGAGCGTTCAGTGAAGTCCGAGAAGAGGCACTCGCGAAAGCAGGGAACAACGCCACTCCGACGGTCGAATCCGTATCCATCGAGGTGAGTGGTGACGAGGTGCTGAAACACGCGTTCTTCCTCGCACAGACCACGCTCTCCGACTACACGGACCACACCACAGTCTCGATGATCTACCGTGCTCGTGGCGGTGATGACGAGTTCAAAGCGAATTTCAACGGGTCGCTCGCGTCGTTCAACACGCTGAATCAGCGTCTCGAAGGGTTCGCCGACAAAAGCGGCCAGCGGAACGTAGACCTCACGTTCACGCTCTCACTCCCGTCACCCGAGGAGATTAGCACCGAAGACGAGACGGACGTCTTGGCTGTATTGCGTGACAAACTCAGCGGGACAGATGTCACGCTGCAAGTAGAGGGAAGCGGTGACATCGACACGGAGGACGACGCATGAGCGTTCCTACTCAGCGTGACCAAGAAGCACAGGCGTTTGCATTCGGGTCCAGCGTGTACGGTGGCCGCCCAACGTTCGGCCTCACCCGTCGTGTCGAAGACGGTGACCCAGTGATTCGGCTCTACGAACTCCTCCCGAGAGAGCAAGCCGAATCCCGCCGACGTCGGCTGGAACGCGTAGGACGACACGTCGTCATCACCCCGATCGAAGAGACGTTCCAGTCCCTCCCGGACGGAGGCACGTACACGTGGGACGACTGGGATGCTATCAAGATCGGCCAGCTCCGCGGAGCCCGACTCAACGCAGTGCTGTCCGTCGTTCGTGAAGCACTGAACGATGCAGAACAACCCCACGACCCAATCACGTCCACCGGAGAAGGCGAAGTGTTCATCTCAGAAGTCTCGGGAGTTCGCTTGTCTCTGGCCTTCCTCGGGGTGAAACAGATGCAGCGCGTCGACCGTATCCGAGCACTGGTTCGGGGTGTCTCACGAATGAGCACCGAGGAATGCTACTACTGGTACGCGAAGTGCCGGTCCCCGAGTAGCCCGAACGGCGTCCAGTCGCTACGCGTGCTTCTCACAAATCACATCGAATAACACTATGTCTGACCACCAACCCCTCCAAGACGACGAATCGGACCTCAAGCGCCTCGCAATCGAAGGGAAGCTCCCACTGAAGACGGTCGGGATTGAGAACCTGAAAGAGGCGAACCCGCAGCACATGCCGCCGCATCGGTACATCCATCCGTGGTTCGCTCGCCGCCCCACCCCGGCGTCCAGACTCGCGATTCTCGCGTCCGTCCTCCCAGAGGGTGTGGACTCTGACACCCTGCTCAAGTGGATGCAGATCGGTCCCGACGATGTTGAATCCGGCATCGCGGACTACGTCGAAGAAAAGAAACAGAACGAGGGTGACCGAGACGGGACGCTCGGGGAGCACTACGGATACCCACGCCCGTTCCGGAATTCACCGTCGGACGAGGAGCGAGAAGACCTCCACGAGCGACTTACGGACTTCTGGGATGGTGACCTCCCGACAGTGCTCGACCCGACTGCCGGCGGCGGCGTCATCCCGTTCGAATCACTCCGATATGACCTCCCCACCGTCGCGAACGAACTCAACCCGATTCCATGGCTCATGCTGGAGCTCATGCTGGAACAAGCCCCAGCTGTCGGCTCGCTCTCCGAAGAACTCAACAAATGGGGAGATCGCATCGATGAAACCGCAGCCGAGAACCTCGAAGAATACTTCCCCTCGGCAGCACCGGGACAGACGCCCTCGCACTACGCAGGCACGTATTCGGTAACGTGCCCGGATTGCGGAGCGGATATTCCCCTCGTCAAGAAGTGGTGGCTGAAAAAGAAATCCTCGTCGAAGGGCATCGCTGCTCGCCCCCACATCTCCGAGGAAGGAGACATCTCGTACTCGTGCGTTAAACTCCCAGACCAAGTCGAAAAATCGGAATTCAACCCGCAAGACGGCCCCAAATCTCGCAGTGGTGCTGAGTGCATCCGCTGTGGTGTCGTCATGGACGATAGCGCAGTACAGGAATGTCTCGCAGAGGGAGACTTCGAGTACGAAGTCTACGGCGTGAAATACGTCAAGGAACGCGGTTCCTCCGGGTGGCGTGCCCCCACTAGTGACGACCGGGAAGCACTCAAGAAAGCCGAGGAGCGCGTTTCGACCGATATCGACCTCCACTCGCTGCTTCAGGTTGATCGGTACATCGGCGATGAAGATCGCGCCGGCCCGTACGGAGTGACGCAGTGGCGAGACGCGTTCACTCCACGGCAACTCATCACGCTCTACGAATACCAGAACGCGTTCAAAGAGAATGAAGAAGAGATCAGGGACGCATATGAAGACGAGACGAAGGTTGAGGCGCTGCTTATCCTCCTTTCGCTCACCGCGAGCAAGGCAGTAGACCGGAACAGTCGTTTCTCTCCGTTAGACACTGGGAAGGGGTATCCGGCGAACGCACTCGGCGGGAAGCACTTTACCCTCCAGTGGGCATACGTCGACAACAACCTCGCGGCCGGGAATCAAAGTTACAACGACACTCTCAGACGGATTCGAGACTCCTACGAAGAAATCCAGAGCTATCTTGAAGGAGTGGGTGAAGACAGAGCGACCGTACTCCAGGGAGATGCCGCGAACCTCGACGTTGAGGACGATTCGGTCCAGGCAGTCGTCATTGACCCGCCATACTACGACAGCATCATCTATTCAGAGCTGTCCGACATGTGTTACGTGTGGCTTCGTGAGTACCTGAGCGAGACGTATCCCTTCGCTTTCGCCGGAGAACTCTCGGAGAAGGGAAGTGAAGCAGTCGCGAACGTCGCGAAGTTCAAAGACGTCGCAGGCAACTCAAAGTCGAAAAAGAGCCTCGCCGAAGAGGACTACGAATCGAAGATGGCGGACATCTTCAGTGAACTCTACCGCGTCCTCGAACCCGGTGGAGTGATGACCGTCATGTTCACTCACAAAGAGGCAAGCGCCTGGGACACGCTCACGATGGCGCTCATCCGGTCGGGGTTCACCGTCACCAGCACTCACCCGATCACGAGCGAGATGCCACAGCGCACTGACACACGAGGTGGTGGGTCTGCGGACAGCACGCTCCTCCTCACCGGCCGGAAACCAGTCGACGAGGACGACGAAAACCCCGAACCGACGCTGTGGAGTGACGTCCAATCTGACACCCGTGAGGTCGCACAGGAAGCAGCCCGCGACTTGCTGGACTCGGGGATGAGTCTCACCAAGACCGACGTCATCATCAGTGCATTCGGCCCGACTCTCCGCGTCTTCGCTGACAGCTACCCCGTCGTCGATCCACAGGGTAACGAAATCAAGCCGCGAAAAGCACTGGAGGAGGCACGTGAGGCCGTCGCCCGTGTCCTCATCGACAGATACCTCACTCTCTCCGAAGGGAAAATCGAGTCCCTCGACAGCATCACCGAATGGTATCTGCTCTCCTGGCTCATCTACGGAGCAGACACGTTCCCCTACGACGAAGGGTACCAGCTCGGTCTCGGGCTAGGTGTCAACATCGACGACATCAAACGCAGCACCAAGGTGTGGCGGAAGAAGCGAGGAGACATTCAACTGCGTTCCCACGACGGCCGCGTTGCGAACATCAACAGTAGCTCGCCCAGTCGTTCGAAGCCCATCGACCCCGAAGACTTCTCGTTCAGCTCCGCGCTTGATAAAGTCCACGCCGCACTCCACGTCTACGACACAAGCGGAGAGAAAGCCGCGTGGGAGTGGCTCAAGGAACGGCGCTGCGACTCCGATCAGACGTTCAAGTCAACGCTAAGCGGTCTTCTCCAAGTCCTCCCGAAGGACCACGACGATTGGGAGATTGCTCGCGACCTCTCAGTCGGAGATACAGGAGAATACCTCCAACTCGATCTCTCTAACAACGTGTTCAACGACGAGGACGACGCGGACGATGACGACGACAAGCAGGGAACGTTCGGAGACTTCGACAACTAACCACTCCCCACGATTTTCACCATGCTCTCGCTGAAACACTACGACTGGCGACCTGTCTACGAGAGTCAGCCCGGCGACAGCGTTGACTATCTCGTCGAAGAGTTCTACATTCCGGCACTGGAGCGGTGCCGCCGATATGACCGGATTGCCGGGTACTTCAACAGCGGGGCATTCGCGACGGCCGCGACTGGCATTGAGTCGTTCATCGAGAACGATGGGAAGATGCGCCTGATTGTCGGGGTCGAACTTCAGGAACATGACCGTCCAGTACTGGAGGTGCTGGAAGACGGACTCAAAGACCGCCTCACAGACTTAGACAATGAAATTTTGGACAAACGTCTCCAGTTACTCGCGTGGCTACTCCAAGAAGACCGATTAGAGATTCGGGTCGCGAAACCTAAACACGGGAATTGGGGTATCTTCCACCCGAAGGTGGGGATCTTCTACGACGAGGACGAGAATTCCCTATCGTTTGAAGGGAGTATCAACGAAACTGAGAGCGGTTGGTCACACAACTACGAGCGATTCAAAGTCCACCGATCGTGGCGGACTGAAGAAGCGGCTTACGTCAACGCGGACAAAGAATCGTTCACACAATTGTGGAACGACGAACACGACTACGTCAAGGTCTACGACCTCAGTGATGCACTGAAAGAAGGAATAATCAAGTGGAAATCGCCGGACTCGGCGTATGAAGCGGAAGAAATCGCCGAACAGCTCCGGAACGGAACACCGAGTGCTGGGACAGACGACACCGGTCTTGCCGCGTTGTCCGACGAAGCACGGGTGAACGCATCTGCGAGCATCCTCCGTGACGGAGGGATGATGCCACAGGGCCTTCACGTCGCAAAGGAAGCCAGCACTATCGACCCGTGGCCACATCAGCGAGTCGTCTCTGATACGGCCGTTAACACGTATCCACAGGGGTTCCTCTTCTGCGATGAGGTTGGCCTCGGGAAGACGATTGAGATTGGCTACACGTTATCTCGACTCGGCCACACCAACGAGATTCAGAACTCGCTTCTCTTAGTCCCGGCAGGCCTGACTCGCCAGTGGCAAGAGGAACTTTGGGAGAAGTTCAATCTCTACGCGTATCGGTACGACCGTGAAACGAGTGGAGACTACGTCTTCACCGACCCCTTCGGAGAAACACACGCACCACCGGAAGCGTCAGAACTTGACCTCAGTGAAACACGCCAAGCAGAGGAATGGGCAGAGAGTCCAATCTGGCGATTCGTCCATCAACAGCAACGCGAGTCGGATCAACCGGTAGTCGTCATTATGTCGTGGCACACCGCTCGCCTCCCGAGGTACTGGGACGAAGTTGCCCCTGGAGACGAGCACTCGCTCCGAACTCGGAAGACAATTCCTGCTAGCAGTCGCGGCCGGGAACAGACTGGAAGAGACGGTGTTTGGGATAGTGTCGTCGTCGACGAGGCACACAATGCCCGTCGAACGACCCGTCTCTACCGACTCTTGGAGAATCTCAGACCCAACACGCAGTGTTACTACCTGCTGAGTGCAACTCCGATGCAGCTCCACCATTCAGAGCTGTACGATCTTCTCACCCTACTCGAGTTGCCGTCGCAGTGGGACCATCGAAAGCGATTCACCGAATTCTTCCAAACACGGCGCGGCCTCAAGACCGTCTTGAGTGAGGAAGGTCCGTCTCCTCCAACGAAGGATATCGATACCCAGCAGACGTTGGACGGCTCGTATCAGGCCGGGTTGGACACATCAACATCAACCTCGGAGTTAGTATTCCTCAATCTGAGAGAGGAATTGGACTTGGAAGACGAAGCCATCGCGCGTCAGCGACTGCTCACGGCGTGCGAACTGGCTCGATCATACGGTGCCGCATACGACGGGTACATTGATACTGTAGATGAGGTAATCCAGGAGGCAAACCTCGACGAATTCCTCGGCGAAGATCGTCAAGTGAAGGAACTCTTGTACCACGAAGAGGCTGTGCGGCAGGAGCCGTGGATTGTGAACTCAAAAGATCGTCGTCATGCGATTGAAGAACTGTCTCTTGAGGGGTGGGAAGTGCTGCAACAGGTATTCTCCAAGGCCACACCGGTGAATGCACTCCTTCACCGGAACACGAGAGATACGCTGCGAAAGTACCACCAAGCTGGCCTCTTGGATGAGACGGTTGCCGACCGTGATCCCGAGCGAAAGGACATCCCCCTGTCCAATGAAGCGTCTGCGGTGTACGAGCGTATCGACGACTACACCACGAAGTTCTACAAGAAGTCACAGGAAGCTGCTGACCAACAGACGCAGGCGCTCGGGTTCGTGATGACAACGTATCGTGAGCGCCTCACCAGTAGCGTGGCTGCGATTCAGAAGAGTCTGGAGAGGCGGTTAGAGAAGCTAGAAACTCAGCGGCAAGTTGTCGAACAACACTCCGGGCTTGGTGAGGGCAAGTCGCGAACAGCCGCAGAGAACCTGTCCGGGTTCTCTGAACAGGAGCAGCTGGAACTTGCTGAATTGGAAGACGGTGGAGAGAGTGTCCTCGGTGTTGATATTGCCGAAGTAGTGCCCGGAGGGTCTGAAGAAGGCCTTCGATTCCTTAACGAGGAGATCGAGGAACTACGCTCGTTCATTGAGGACGTGCGGAAGATTGGTCGTGATCCGAAGATTGAGCAGTTACGGAGCGACCTGCTTGAGCTCGACGAGCAGGGCCACGACCGAGTTTTAGTGTTTACTCAGTACACGGACACGCTCGACTACGTGCGGAACCACCTCAAGCAGACCCACGGCGAAAACGTCGCGACGTACTCCGGCCGGGGTGGGGAGATGTACGATGCTGACACTGATGAGTGGTACGGGGTTAGTAAAGAGGAGGTCAAGCGCGCATTTGCAGCCGAAGAGGACGGCGTTGACGTACTAGTCGGGACAGAAGCGGCTAGTGAAGGACTGAATTTGCAAGAATGCGGTGCCGTCATCAATTACGACCTACCATGGAACCCAATGAAGGTCGAACAGCGGATTGGTCGGGTTGACCGAATCGGGCAAGAGCACTCCGAAATTACCATCTACCACTACGTCTATGAGGAGACGATCGAGAACGACATCTACGATGCCCTGGACGAGCGCATCGGGATGTTTGAAGACGTAGTCGGTGACTTACAGCCGATTCTCGCAGGGGTTAGTAAGAGCATCAAGTCGGCAACGTTGGAAGGCGACACGTCCGCGGCTGAATCGCTATCCGCGCAGATGGCAGACGCGGACACTGACGACACCGTGGAAGTCGAGGACGCACTGACTGGTGTTGAGACGACTGAAACCGAGGAAGTCCTGAAGAACGCCCGTCTTGAAGCGTGGGAGTCGTTCAGACATCCAGATGTCGACGCTGTCGGGGAAGCCGAACACGAGAACGTCCCGTTCACCAGTAACGCCGTAGAGGCGTTCTTCACGGGCGCTGTCGCCGAGCATATCGACGAGTGTGAGTTGGTCTCCGTCACTGATCTCGACGACGCCGACGCGAATTTACGCCGTGGTTTGGCGGACTCTATCTATCGTCTCTCACTCCCTAATGAAGTCGAGGTCAGACATCCACCGGAACCCGGTACGGTTGCTGCTGGGCTCTGTGATGGTGAGAACTCGGTTGCAGTCACTTTCACGGGTGAATGCGTAGACGAGTACCCGTCACTCCGGTTTTTGCTCCCAGGCGATCCAATCTTCTCACAGCTCGTTGAACTGGTGCTGGAGGAGTTGGCCGATACCGGAGTCGACCGAATATACGTTGGGCGAAATATCGATGATTCGGAGGCGTGCTGTAGTAGGGACGCCTCTCACGAGGTTGTCGTGGGCGTCAGAACCAACGACGGATCGCGGCTCATTCTTGAGGACTCTGGTGAACTCATCGAACTCGATGCGGGTAGTGACGAACTTGCAGAGTGGTGTGAGCAATTCGTGAGAAATCGAATCAAGTCGTAAAACCAATCTCTATACTCCGGGTCTGCTTGAGGATTGGAATTAGAGAACCTTGTTTACCGGAATGGAATTGTCGGACTACCTCCTACTGTCGATTGTGATGCTGTTCGGCGAGAGTGGTTTCGACCCGCCGGGTTGACGCGTGTACCATTCTACGTGTGTCACTGATTCGGGAGCGATGCGTATCGTTCTCACACCGGGGTTTCGCTTGCTCTTGTCAATTTCTCGCCACTCGTCGGTCGTGGGTGCAGTATTGAGGTTCAGCAGACAGCCGCTCTTCGTTCAATCACGGGATCTCCACTAATTTCGTTTGTAGTCACTCTCATACACCGAACTTGTGAGTAGTCAACAAATAGGCTATTCAGTATGTGTTCAACTCAGATGACCACCATACTCAATGGCCACGGAGTGGCCACTGTGATTCGTAGTTAATATGTTCTACCATCTGAGATGGCCACTCCGTGGCCACCGAGGCAAGATAACCCCTCCAGCGGCTAATTATTGATAGGTATTTGTTATGTCAAAATACTCCTTCACTGACAGCCAGCAGAGGTGTTCACTAAGACACCCATGATGAATGCAGCAGAAATTAGCCGCTATACGAAACCGCAGGATGGCAAGGGTATTTTAACAGAGCTTAAAGAATGGCGTCTGGTATGATATAGGCGGATAAACGACGACTGATGCTGAAAAAGCAGCGGTTCAAATAGTATGCGTCGACGTAGAGGAGCGCTACCTACCTATGAGATCACGGATGAGGTCGTTGTAATTCTCCTCATCGTGATCATAGTTGTCCTTCGTGACGCTGGGGTGACTGTGGTTCATCGCCTTGCTACGCGTCTCCAGCGAGAGTCCGCTCTTCTTCATTTTGTGGTTGAACGTGTGCCGGAGAGCGTGAGCAGTGACCTTGTGCATGACCTTGGTGTCGTTGTCGGTGTTCATCACTTCCTTTTGTCGCTCGGTCAGGTAGATCTCACCGAGCGTATCCTGAATCCCCGCTTCTTCGGCGGCATCTTTGAGGAATCTACTCAGTCCCTCGTTCGTTTCGATCTTTCCTCCCCCGTTCTCGCTGATGAAGAGATAGTCGCACTCTTCTGCTCCGGGCCGTGCGCTACGCTCCAGTTCGATCCATTGCCGGATGTTCACTGCGAGCGCTTCGCTGATTGCGACCGTGTGCGACTTCCCTCCCTTTCCATCTCTCACGTGGAGTGTCAGTTCGTCAAGGTCGACGTCACTGATTTTTAACTCCCGGATTTCTGCGTTTCGCAGGCCGGTTTCTGCTCCGATTGTCACGATCAGCTGGTTCCGGTGCGTTTCTATCGCGTCGTACAGCTTGTTCAGTTCGTCTTCCGTCAGGGGGACCCGGTTCATTGACTCCCGGGTCTTGTACCGGAACCCTCTAATCGGGATATCCCCGACGAATTCCGGCTTGATCTTGAGCTCATCCGCTCGGTCAGAGTGCGCATGAAGGAACTTGTAAAGCGCTTTCACTGCGCTTCTCTTGTTCCGCACCGTCTCCATTCGATTACCTTTGACAGAGCACGACGCAAGGTAATCGATAATGTCCTGCTTCTCGGCCCCGATGACGGAGGTTCCCTGCTCGTCGAGGAAGGCTGTAAACAGCCGGAGGGTGCAGGCTCGTCTCCGAGTGGTCGATGGGGCGAGTTTGATTCCGCTTTCTTTCAGGAGATATTCACGGACCTGGGGGTCCGTCACCCCCCATTCGTTTAGCTGTCGTTCTTCGACTTGGTCAGGATGGTCGTAAGGGTCGTATCCCGTCATGATTCGTTAGCAGTCTCGATCGCGTACTTCGGTTCCTGTGCAGGTTGGCGAGCGACTACACCTCTATCCACGAGCTTCTCCGCAGCTAGAAGTGCGCTCTGCCTCGAGATGTCGAGCGTTTCAGCGAGATCAGAAGGACGTGCTTGATCCCGCTCCTCGATCAGGGCCTGATGGACGTCGTTGATTGGTGCGTGATGCTCCGAGTCACTCTCCTCGTTGGTGTTTTCCTGGATGTTGAGGTCGTCCAATTGCGAAGAGAGCTCATCGACCTCTTCGTGGAGACTGTTCGCGATTTGTTTGACCCGATCAACGTTGATCGCGTGCTGTCCGTTAAGCACACGTGCGTGGTCGTCGATTGCGCTTCGCATACACATCGACAGGTTTCCAGCATGATGCTCGTCGGCGCATTCTTCGAGCTTTTCTTTGTGCCGATTAGTGAGACAAACCCGGGTCCGGACGAATTCAGATTCGGAATTCTGACTTTCGTCTTCGACTCCGTCGTCTCGGTCGTTATCTTCCTTCATTGCTTGTTCTTCGCCCTGAGCGGTCGCTGGCCTCTCAGGGGGTTGTCGCTGATTCGGTCGGTTGCGTTTGTGTGCATGTGTTTGGTTGGTGGTTTGCTTCAGGCGGCGCTGATTTGGCCCCAAACCGATCGACAGACTCTCGTCTATGAGTCCGGACCGAGAGGGTTGGAGGGCGTTCAGAGGGGACCGCCGTGACGGTACGCTCCTCAGGACGTCGACCCCGTCACTGCCGGTTCACTATTGGCGAGCAGGGGACGTGCCATCTTGGCTGGTTAGAGATGCACCGTGGATGGTGGTGGCTTCGATAGGTGTGTTTCTGGTTTTGGAATCATTACAGCAGTTCGTCGGGATTGATGCCGTCAAGGAGGGCGTCGTGCTCGCTCCGAAGTTCCTCGGCGTCCATTTCTAGATAACCGAGCGTGGACCGAGTGTCACGGTGCCCCATTAGTTCCTTGATACGGTAGATGTCCGCCCCGTTCCGTCGGAGGCGATTCGCGAATGTCGCACGGAACCGATGGACGTTCACGTTGTCTACTCCCGCTCTCTCACCGAGTCGCTGGATGACTTGAAGGAGTCCACTCTTCGTGAGAACCCCCCCAGAACGTGAGGGGAAGACGGGATCTTCTGGTTCGGGATCGCGAATCTGTTTTAGTTTCTGTATGGCCTCGGCGCATCGCTGAGAGAATATGGCCGTGTACTCGTTGTGTTGCTTGGCCTCCTCGAAATGGGCGGTCCGAGCTTCGAGGTCGATGTCCTTGAACTGGAGTCTGCGGGCGGACGAATTTCGCGCACCCGAAGAGGCGAGGAAGAGTACGATAGCCTGGTCTCTGAGCGTATTCGCGTGATTGAGAATCTGACTCAGTTCTTCCTCGGTGTACGGGTTCGCTTTCTTCCGCTTTCGAGGGAGCAACGAATACTCTCCGAGCTCGTCTATATCTGCGAACTCGAAGTAGTATTCAATCGCTTTCTGGGTGTTGTTGATGTGACTATTAGAGTAGTCGTCGTCGATCATCTGAGCGCGAAACTCCATAACGTCGGCGTCGGTAGGTGACGTCGTACCGACGTCTTCGAGAAAGACTCGCGCCATCGTCACGTGCGCACGCGTAGTCTTCTGCGTGAACCCCTTCTTGATGCGGAGGAACGTCTCGAACTCGTTCATCAGCTCTTGGAGCTCTGTCTTATCGACGTTCGGTTCGGTGCCGTGGGATGTCGTACTCATTGTCCCACCCTCCGAGTTGTGGATGCGGTGCTCCCGCGTCGGGAGGCTCGTACTTGGTGCCCGACTAATGGTGTAGCAGGACAATTCGTCGATTCTGTTGCTTGTATTAGGTCGGATTTCATGCGTTGTTTGTTCTGTCGTGGGTTAGTTGCGTTCCTGTGAACGAGCGTTGGAGGGCTCGTGAGGGCGTGGGCGTCAGCGGGTTTCGTTCGCGACCACGCACCGCAAAGTCCGAGGGTTGTATATAAACATCTCCGTGATTTTCGGCATTCTGCGCGACGCGGGGAACTTCTGCATGGTGAATCCCTTGTGTTATTTATGTGATTCTTGCCGTAGAGGACAAGTCCCGAATTAGTCCTCTACGTCAGTAATAAGTGACTACGTATCACGCTTCTATCGTGATGCGGAGCCGAACTGTCGAATTGGATGAGGTACTGACTGTCATGGATGGCGGAGACGATCCGGTTATGTCCACAGCAGAAGTAGCCTCCCGACTCCCAGTCGGACGAGACCGGACACTTGACCTGCTACACGAACTCAAGAATAAAGGCGAAATTCGTTCGAAGGAGGTGGGTGCTAACGGTCTTATTTGGTGGGTGAGGCCGAAACACCCATCCCAAGCACCTCCGGCGAGCGAGGATGGAGAGGTGGAATCAGATCGAGACAGATTGCAAGTTGAGAAGAACATAGTAGCTAATGATCTCGAAGTTGTTGGCCAGATTAAGAATCTGGACATTCCAGGGACAGATTCTGTCCGTGAGTTACGCCAAATCGCGATTCAGTGGGCATGTTATTATGTGATAAATAAACACAATACCTCGCTGGACTCTGCAACTGATTACGTGTTGTCGAGGTACCCTGGAGGCTACCAGTATCGCCGCACAGAAATGAAAGACCTCCTCCGCGGGAGTTTCTCCAGACTATCGTTCATAGAAATAAAACAAGACGGCACGGTTCGCTACTCAGGTCATAAAAAAGACCGCGACAGGTACAGCGGGGTTGCCTGGAAGAAGTCCTGATTACAGGTCTTCTGCGTAGCGGTCGTACTGCTCGTCGAGTGCCTTACCGCTCAGATGCAGGTATTTCATCGTAGCTGTGATGTCCTCATGGCGCATGAGTTCCTTCACGACGGAGATGTCGGCCCCGTTTTCAATCATACTCGTCGCGAAGTAGTGTCGGAACATGTGAACAGTAACTCGCTGTTCGATGTTCGCGTCGCGCGCACGCCTACGGACGAGTTGCAGTAATCCGCTACGAGTCAAGCGCTGGTTCGTCCGGGAGAGAAATAGTGGATCATGTTCGACGGCGCGGTGAGAAAGATAGGATTCGATCGAGTCGGCACAGCTCTGTGAGATGCGCGCGACACCTCCTTTGCCGAATTTGCCTTCCTGAATCCTGAGAACCCGTTCGTCAAGATCCGCGTCAGTAACGTTCAGATCACACAACTCCGTTGCCCGGACACCGCTTGATGCGAGTGTTTTGAGTATCGCATAATCCCGGTACGTGTTGCAGGTGTACAGCATACGCCGCACCTGACTCTTCGAGATTGTCTCAGGGAGCTTCTTCGGACGCTTCAGTCGCGTGAATTCGACTTCCTCACCGTGGAATCCGAAGTAGTAGGTGACCGCTTTCATCGTGTTGTTGATGTGACTGGGAGAGTACCCGTCGTCCATCATGCGCTCCTGGAACTCTTTCGCCTCGTCGGGGGAGGGACGGATGTCCTGGTACGCGTCCAGAAAGACCGCAGCCATCATTTTGTGTTGGTTCACCGTCTTTTCTCCGAGTCCCTGGTCGATTTTGAGATAGCGCGCAAAATCGGTTAATACGTCGTCTCGCTTTGTCTCATACATTTTCGTTCACCTAGTGGTCGCCAAGAAAGCCCGGCTCGATGCCTTGTGGTCCGGTCCGGACGGACCCAAACCAGTAGTTACTGCACGAGAGACGACTATCGCACCTCTACCGGATCGTGAAGAAGCCTCGATGGGCCCTATGGGGTTCGAACCCATGACCACTCGGTTATGAGCCGAGCGCTCTGACCAGACTGAGCTAAGGGCCCTCGGTCGATTCTTTCCCGTCGTCCCTCTTATGTCTTATCAGAAGCTGTCGCCGACGAATCGGAGACGAGACGCTCGTCGGCGTGAGAAACGGAGAAGCGCCACCGCCAGGACTCGAACCTGGGACAACCTCGTTAACAGCGAGGTGCTCTACCAACTGAGCTACGGCGGCTTTCGTCTGCACTCTCTCGTATTCGATGTTTCTTGATAGGGCTTTCGTTTTTAACCGACGGCTGGCGGATGCCACCGCCTGACGCGGTCGGGGGAGCACCGTCACGCTTTCGCCCGCCCGCGGGAAACCAGCGGGCATGACGAACTCGGACCTCGACGCGGTCGTCGCCGCGGTCCGCGAGCGCATCGACCCCGACGAGGCGGAGCGTCGGGCGCTCGCGGCGGCCGCGGCGGCCCTCGAATCCCGCGTCCACGACGCCCTCGCGGACCTGCCGGTGGACGCCGACGCGCTCCAAGTCGGCAGCACCGCCCGCGGCACGTGGCTCTCGGGCGACCGCGACATCGACCTGTTCGTGCGCTTTCCCGCCGACCTCGACCGCGAGGAACTCGAGACGTACGGCCTCGAAGTCGGCCACGCCGTCCTCCCCGACGGCCACGAGGAGTACGCCGAACACCCCTACGTGAAAGGCGACTACGACGGCTTCGACGTGGACCTCGTTCCCTGTTACGACGTGCCCACCGCCTCGGACATCCGCTCGGCGGTCGACCGGACGCCGTTTCACAACGCCTACCTGACCGAGCG
The DNA here is from genome assembly GCF_001469875.2 of Haloferax marisrubri. Taxonomy (GTDB): domain Archaea; phylum Halobacteriota; class Halobacteria; order Halobacteriales; family Haloferacaceae; genus Haloferax; species Haloferax marisrubri. Next base: position 266,118 of record NZ_LOPW02000022.1, read on the forward strand.
CCTCGACGACGACCTCGCGGCCGACGTGCGCGTCTTCAAGCGATTTCTGAAGGGTATCGGTGCGTACGGGAGCGACCTCCGAACCGAGGGCTTCTCGGGCTATCTCGCCGAACTCCTCGTCGTCGAACACGGCGGCTTCGAATCGTTGCTCCGGGCGGCCGCCGACTGGAGCCCGCAGGTCGAGTTCGACCCGGAGGACCACGGGACACGGAGCTTTTCGGACCCGCTCGTCGTCATCGACCCGACCGACCCCGAGCGGAACGTCGCCGCGGTCTGCTCGGCTGAGAACGTCGCCCGCCTCCAGCACTACGCTCGCGACCTGCTCGCTGACCCGCGCGAATCGCTCTTTTTCCGGCCTGACCCACCGGCGCTCGACGCCGACGGCGTTCGGAGCCACCTCGATCGACGCGGGACCACGGCCGTTGCCGTCGTCTTCGACTGCCCGGACCTCGTGGACGACCAGCTCTACCCACAGCTGAGAAAGTCGCTGACCGGCGTCGCCGACGGCCTCGATAGACGCGGCTTCGACGTGTTCCGGCGCGCGACGTTCGCCGACACCGAGACCGACGGCGAGGGGCAGGGCGAGGCGGTCCTCTTCGCCGAACTCTCGGTGGCCGAGCGTCCGGCGGTCGAGCGCCACGAGGGGCCGCCGGTCCACGTCCGCCAGCACGCCGAGGGGTTCTACGGCGCGTACGAGGACGGCGACGACCACTACGGACCGTTCCTCGACGGCGACCGTTACGTGGTCGAGCGCGAACGGGAGTTCACCTCGGCGACCGGCTTCCTCGAAAGCGACGCGCTGTTCGACGTGGCGCTCGGAAAACACGTGGAATCGACGCTCAAAACGGACGGCTACGACGTGCTCGTCGGCGACGACGTGGCCGCGCTCGCCGAGTCGTTCGGCGCCGAGTTGGGTCGCTACTTCGCGCCGAGACCGTGAGCGGCGCGCACCTCGTCGACTAGTTCGACGTTCTTCTCGTCGGGGTCTTCGTCGGGGTCCATCGCGATGCGGCCGTCGAACGTCTCGTGGACGGTCGCGACGCCCTCGGAGAGCGTGTCGAGGCCGTAGCCGCCTTCGAGGACGAAGGAGATGGCGGCGTCGGTCGCCTCACAGAGGTCCTGGACGCACTCGGTGAGCATCGCGTACCCCTCGGTCGAGACGCGCATCCGCGAGATGGGGTCGTGGCGGTGGGCGTCGAAGCCGGCGCTCACGATGAACAGGTCGGGGTCGAACCGCTCGACGGCGGGCGCGATGGCCTCGTCGAACGAGTAGACGTAGTCGGCGTCGCCCGCGCCGGCGTGGAGCGGGACGTTGAGAGTGGTCCCCTCGCCGTCGCCCTCGCCGGTCTCTTCGACCTCGCCCGTGCCGGGGTAGAGGCCGTCCTCGTGGATGGACGTGTAGAACACGTCGCCGCGGTCGTAGAAGATGTCCTGCGTGCCGTTGCCGTGGTGGACGTCCCAATCGAAGATGGCGACGCGCTCGGCGAGGCCGTCGTCGATGACCGCCTGCGCGGCGACGGCGGCGTTGTTGAAGAAGCAAAAGCCCATGGCGTCGTCCTCGACGGCGTGGTGGCCCGGCGGGCGACCGAGCGAGAACGGCGTGTCGCGGCCGTCGTCGCCGTCGAGCGCGGCGCGGGCGGCCCACTCCGCGAGGCCGGCGGAGGTGAGCGCGGCGTCCCACGACGCCTCGACGGCGACGGTGTCGGGGTCCCAGTTACCGCCGCCGTCGCGGCAGAAGTCGTGGAACTCGTCGACGTAGCCGTCTTCGTGGACGGCCGCAACGGTCGATTTCTCGGCGGGGGGCGCATCGACGTACTCGACGCCGTGGCGCTTCGCCAAGCCGCGCCGAATCGCGCGGAGGCGGTCGGCCGTCTCGGGGTGTCGCGGCCCGGTGTCGTGGTCGAGACACGTTTCGCTGTAGCCGAATTGCATTATTCGAAGAGGGAGAAGTAGGTCTCGATATCCTCGGATTGGACCGTCCGCCGGTCGGCGTGGTGGGCGAGTTTGACGGCGGCGCTCGCCACGTTGACGGCGTAGTCTTCGAGGATATCGGCCAGGGCGATTCGAGCGTCCATCGCGACGCGGTAGCGGTCGTCGATTCGGAGGCGGGCGATGCGGTCGATGGGGGCGATAGGGAGGAAGAGTTCGTCGCGGTCGACGACCTGCTGGACGCCGAAGTCCTCGGCCATCAACGTCTTGCGACCGTCCGCCGTCGCCCGGTCGGCGGCGTCTATCGCGAGCTCGGCGCCGTGGTCCTGAATCCGGCGGGCGAGCGCCTCGGCGGCGCCGGCGCTCACTCGCAACTCACCTGCGTTCTGCCGGATAATCGCGTCTACCGGGGCGAACGGTAGCTCGACACTCATACCCACATATCGGGTCCGTGCGGCGTATAATCCTTTCCGTCGCGGCCCCTTCTGTATTTTATCGCACGCAGGGCTCCCGAGCGGTCGGATTTCGCTCTCAGAGCCCGCCGAAACCGGACGAACGATGAGTCGGGTTCGATAGCCCGACGAGGACGGGGCGGTGGGCGACCGGCAGTCGTTTTGTCGCGTCGTCGCTCCGTCGCGTCGTCGCGTCGTCGTTACCGCTGTGCGCCGGTGTGAACTTCGACCGCTTCGGCGCTGATGCGGCCGTCGGTCTCCGTGCCGGAGACCGTTACCTCGTCGCCGAGACCGAGGTCTGCGTCGGTGTCGACGGTCTTCGTCTGCGTGCCGTCGTCGAGGATGACCGGGGTCCCGGCCTGTACGACCGTCCCGGTGAACTCGACCGCCTCGCCCGCGGACTCGGTCGTGGTCGCGTCCGACGAGGACCCGCCGTTCGCGGCGGACGTGTCGTCGGACGACCCGGATGACCCGGACGAACCGGACGACCCGCCGCCGGAGAACGCGCCGAGGCCCTGGTCGCTCGGCGGACTGGGTGCCGAATCGCCGGCGTCGGTGCCGGCCGCGCCCTCGGGGGCTTCGTCCATCACGGTGACCGACGACCGCCAGCCGGCGGAGGCTTCGAGGTCTTCCTGCCAGCCGTCTTTTATCTCCACGTCGGTGATGACGACGTAGTCCGCGAGGTCGACGTCGGCGTCGGCTTTCTCGCCCCAGAGTGCGACCCGGATGTCGCCGGTGCCGTCCTTGACGCGGATGTTTCGGACCTGCCCCTCGGAGCCGTCGTCGCGGTCGAAGGTGCGCTTGCCGTCGGCCTCGATGACGCCACCGGCGATGTCCACCGTCTGGCCGAGTTCGAGCGACTCGATATCGGTCGTCTCGGGGACGTACTCGATATCCTCGTCGATGACTTCGACCGCGCCGCGGGAGCCGACGTGGAGTTCGAGCGAGCCGTCGCGCTCGCGGACGTAGCCGTCGACGACTTCGACCGACTGGCCGGTTTCGAGTTCCTCGGCGAGGTCCGCCCGCTCGTCCCAGAGCGTGACGCGGACGCGACCGGTCGGGTCGCCGACCGAGAGGTTCGAGACGCGGCCCTCGGTGCCGTCGTTGCGGTCGAACGTCCGGACGGTCCCGGTGTCCAGAATCTTGCCTTCGAGGTTCACGTCGGAGAGGCCGAGCGCGAGGTCCTCGACGCGGTAGGTGTCGAGCACCTGCACGTCGACCTCGGCGTCGAGGTCCTCTTCGACCTTGCTCGCGCTGACTTCGACGCCGTTGTAGCCGTCTTTCGGACGACCGCCGATGCGGAGGACGGTGCCGACTTCGAGGTTCTCCTTCGCGCCGGCGGCCATCTCGTCCCACAGCGAGACGCGGATGCGGCCGGTCTCGTCGGCGACCTCGATGTTGACGACCCGCCCGTCTTCGTCCTCGCCGTCGCGTTCGAACGTCCGAACCTCGCCGATGCTGACGACCTTGGCGAGGAACTTCACGTCCTCCATGCCGGGTTCGATGTCGGCGATGCCGTTGACCTCCTCGTCGCGCAGTTCGTGGGCGATGAGCATCGCCGCCGTCTCCTCGTCGGCGAGGCCGCCCATCTGTTCGACCTTGTCGTTGACCGCCGCTTCGAACTTCTCGAACTCGACATCGGTGTCGAGGTCGTCGTAGACCTCCCGAATGACGCCCATCAGGCGTCACCTCCAGGAACGAAGCGCACGCGTCGCGGCAGACCAAACGTCGTACTCATACTATGGACGAACAGGGAAGGGTGGCGCTTAAGCGTTGTTTTCCTCCGGATTGGACCGCCGAACCGACCGCGCGAATCGAGCGACATAGCGGGGGTGGCCGCGGCCTCGAATTTGAACCTTCGGACCGTCAGGCGTCCACGTCGATGCGGGCGACCTCCCGGCGACCGTTCGCGTCGTCGTGGACGACGACCGCCCGGCCGGGAAGCCCGCTCTCGAACCGGAGCGTCGCCTCGTAGCCGCGGGCGACCGGCGATTCGGCGCAGTTCTTCGTGTCGGCCCGCTCGACGGCCTCGACGACGAGCGTGGCCGTGTCCGACTCCGCGTCGTAGTCGGCCCGCGCGAGTCGGGCGATGGAACACTCGGTCGCCCCCGAGACGCACCCGACGGCGGAGACGCCGGTCTCGGTCTCGGTCGCGAGCGCCCCGTTCGCCGGGCACGCGTCGGCGCGGACGGGCGTGAACGACCGCCCGACGAGTCGCGGACGGCGGGGCGTCTCCGTCGGCGTCGCCGACGCGGTCTCAGTCTCGGTGGTCGCGGACGACTGCTCCGCCGCGTCGTCGCCGCTCGCGCACCCCGCGAGCGAGGCGCACAGTCCGGCGGTTCCGAGGAGGAGCGCGCGTCGATTCACGTCCGGAGCTAGGCCCGCCGGCGAAAAAGTCCTTGCGTGCGGCACACGCGGTCGTCGAGGCGGCAGGGGCGGCGGAAATCAGCGCGAGAGACGACAGTTCGGTAGCGCTGGGGTCGGTGCGCGCGACCGGAGTTCGACGCCCGCCTCGTGCCGTGGTCCCGCGGTTCATTGGGAGTTCACATCGTAACCGTCTTAAGTAACCGTCGAGTACCGAAGAATGCAGCAAGACAGTCCTGATAGGGTAGTGGACTATCCTCCTGGCTTGCGGAGCCAGGGACCGGAGTTCAAATCTCCGTCAGGACGTTTCTCTCTAGAACTACACGACGAGCGAAGCGAGGAGTCCGTTCCTCGTTGAAACTCCGTCTCGGAGATTTGAACAGGGAGCGACCGCAGGGAGCGAGTGAGTTCAAATCTCCGTCAGGACGTTTCTCTCTGGGACCGACCTTCGAGAGCCGTCTGTTCTCTCGATTCGGTTCACATTCTCTACGGAAACCTGAACGGCGAGCGACTTCGCTACGAGCGGGTTCAGCGCTCGTCAGGACTCGACGTGGGCGGCCAGTCCGAGGTCCAGTTCTTCGACCCCGTCGAGCACCATGTCGGCCATGCGGCGCGCCCCATGCTCGCTGAAGTGCGTGTCGTCGGCGATTCCGTCCGGATAGTTCGGGTGTTCGCCCGGTTCCAGATGGTTGTAGAGCGCCGTCGACGCTTCGGGACCGAGTTCCGCCAAGAGCGACCGCGTCCGCTCGTCCATGTCGATGAACGGAACGTCCCGGTCGCGCGCGACGGTTCTCGTCAGGTCGGCGTACTCGCGGTGGGTGTCTTTCGGGGCGCCGTCGTCGTCGAAGTGACGGCGCGCGATGGGCGTGAGCAACACGGGTGTCGCCCCTTGCTCGCGCGTCTCGCTGACGAACTTCCCGAGGTTATCGACGAACGCCGCCTCGGTCGTGTGCTGTTCTTTCGACGGCACCTCGTCGTTGTGGCCGAACTGGACGAACACGTAGTCGGTCTCGGTCAACTGGCGGACCACCGGACGCCAGCGGCCCTCCTCTAGAAACGTGCGGGTGCTGCGACCGTTTCGGGCGTGGTTCGCCACCGTAACGGCGTCGTCGAAGCGGTCGGCGAGGGGCATTCCCCACCCGGTCTCCGGGCGTTCGTTCGCCTCTTTATCCGCCATGGTGGAGTCCCCGACGAGATGGACGGTAATCGACTCGGACGACATTTCGGTAGCGCTCGTCCGGGCGACGTATAGTGACACCGGTCGGGTCAATTGACGAGGAAAATCAGCTCCTAACCGTCGCTAACGGGAGCCTACCGGCGTCAAAATGCGAACCGCGAGGTCGGAGAAATCACGGAACGCCGAACGCTCTCGGCAGTCCTGACCGCGAAAAGCGAGTTTAGGCCTCGTCGTAGGGCGGTTCGAGGCTTGGCGACCGCTCGTCGTCCTCGCGGCGGCGGACCGACGAGGTCGTGCGCGACCGCTGTGGACGGGGACGAGGCGTCTCCTCGGACCGGGGCTTCGCGGCCCACGACCCGTGGCAGTCCCGACAGTAGTTGCCTTTGTACGCCCGTGTGAACAGATACTGCTCACCGCAGCGGATACAAACCGGGGACTGGGTCATCGTTCGACACCTCGGACGAGGGTTTCGAGGGCATTCATGTGCTATCACATCACATATGGTCCCGAGAGGGATAAGTATGCAAGGCCTACGGCTGGCGCACCCGCTCTTCGCGGACTCTTTACTCGTGGACGGCGAACGGTTTGCATGGACGATTCGCTTCGCGCAGGCGTCGCCATCTACAACGCGGGCGCGTACCGAGCGGCCCACGGCGCGTGGGAGGCGAAGTGGCTGTCGCTCGACCGCGGGGGCGACGACGAGCGGTTCCTCCACGGGCTCATCCAGTTCACCGCGGCGGTCCACCACGCCCGCGACGGCAACGACTCGGGCGCGGTCGGCCTCGCTCAGAGTGCGCGGGAGTACCTCGACGGCCTCGCAGACGACTACCGCGGCGTCGACCTCGCCGAGGTGCGGGCGTTTCTCGCGCGCCTCGAAGCCGACCCCGAAGTCGCCGCCGACCCGCTGGCGCTCCGACTCGACGGGCGGGTCGTCACGTACGACGACCTCGATTTCGACGCGGTCGCCGTCGCGGCCGAGACGCTCGCGGAGGAACTGGACGGCTACGAGGAGGATGTCGTCGCCGACGCGGTCGGGTACGCCCGCGAGGAGGTCGCCGACGGGGCGCAGACGCAGTTCACCGCGATGGTGTTCGACTTCGTGCGAAACGAAGCCCAGCGCGGGCTGGTGTTTCAGCGGTTGAGCGAGCACGTCAGCCGGCGGCGACGGCGCGAAGACGACGTGAGCGACCTGTTCGAGTGAGAAACGATGGTGGGCGTTTCGAACTCCTCAACAGGCGACGATTCGACTCTGTGCGGTCGATACAGGACGGAGACGAGGTTGCGATAGGGTTTCTCGGCGCGAGGGTGCGGGAATAAACAACGAGACGCTAGCAGCGGACTCACCCAATGAGTGGTTCAGAAATATGCCTCTTTGATTACGAGCAGTAGCCAGACTACCGGGGCGAGGGCAAGGAGCAGGCCGACGATGCCAATCAGATAGTTCCCCTCGACGAGTCCCCGAGCCCATCCCCTCCCGAGGTGAAACGTGAACAGGGCGAGGACGAGTAACACCACGGTGCGGAGCGAAACGCCCGAGCCCTCCGCACTAGAACCAGACGCGGACATATCGTACTCGTTCTTGTCGGATTTCTATAAGTATTCTCCCGTCACGTTCGCACGCCTCCTGACCGGGCGTTTCACACGAGACTCATCTGAAGAATCGGTGTTCAACGGGGCCGAAAATCGAGGTTCCGACGACGCAATCAGGCTTCGTCCAGCGGTTCGCCCTCGAAGGTGAACTCGGCGGAGTTGTCCTGCGGGTCGTAGCCGAGCACCGCGCGGGCGCGGTCGATGGAGTAGTACTTCCGGTCGTTGTCGGAGATGCCGTAGACGATTTCGTAGTCGTAGTCGGCCTCGATACAGCACTCGAAGAGGTGCGCGCAGTCGCGGTACGACAGCCACATGGCCTGCCCGCGCTCGTACTCCTTCGGCGGGTGGTGCTGGGTGAGGTTGCCGATGCGCACGTTCACGACCGAGATGTCGTGGTGGTCGTGGTAGTACCGGCCGAGCGTCTCGCCGGCGGCCTTGCTCACGCCGTAGAGGTTACTCGGGCGCGGCAGTTCCGTCCCGTCGAGTCGGAACTCGTGGTGCGGGCGGTACATGTCGGGCGTCCGGTCGGTGGTCTCGTACGCCCCGACGGCGTGGTTCGAGGAGGCGAACGCGAACTTCTCGACGCCCGCGTCGACCGCGGCGTCGAACATCTGTTGGGTGCCGTCGATGTTGTTCCGCAGGACGCTGTCCCACGGCGCTTCGGGGCGCGGGTCGCCCGCGAGGTGGATGACGGCCTCGACGCCTTCCATGGCGTTTCGCACGGCGGTCTCGTCGGTGACGTCGGCGACGTACACCTCCGTGGGGTCGACCGAGTCGGGTATCTTCTCGTCGGAGAGTGGCTCGCGGTCCAGCAGCCGCCAGTCGTAGGCGTCGCCGATGTGCCCTAGTATCGCCTGGCCGACGCGCCCGCCAGCCCCCGTCAGCAAAACCGGCTGGTCCATTCGGTTCTACGTCCGGTAAGGGAGGCTAAGTAAGGACCGGTTCGCGCTCGCGCGACCCCTCAGACCGGCGAACTTTAACCCGGAGCGACGGAGTTTCCGGTATGGTCACAGACCCGCAGACGGCCTGCTTCGAGGCGGGCATCAAGTTCGGGACGCTCTACCACCAGTTCGCCGGCACGCCGGTCTCGCCCGACAGCGCCCGGAGCCTCGAACGGGCCATGGCCGAGGCCATCGAGAACCAACCGTACTGCGAGTCGGTCTCCGTGCATATCCTCGACGACGCGCTGGAATCCGAACTCTCCGAGTCGGCCGCCGACTACACGGAACTCACGGGCCGGTTCATGGAAGTCGAGATGGAAATCGACTACGAGGGCGTCCGCGTCCGGACGCGCATGGAGATGGAAGACGGCTACCCGCTGATGAAGCTCGTCTCGGTCGAATGACTCGGCCGCGAAGCGCCGCCCGCGGACTCGTCGTCCGCGACGACGAACTCCTCACGATTCAGTACCGAACCGACGGCGAGGACTGGTATGTCGCGCCCGGCGGCGGCCAACAGCGCGGCGAGTCGCTCGCGGAGACGGTCCGCCGGGAAGTGTACGAGGAGACCGGCTACGAGGTCACCGTCGGGTCGCTCGCGTACGTCAGGGATTTCGTGCCCTCGACGCACTACGAAGACAGAGGCGACGACGACCATCAAGTGGACCACTTCTTCTGGTGCGAGCGGGTGAGCGACGAGCCGGACGACCCGACAGAGCGCGATTCGGTCCAGGTCGGCGTGCGGTGGCTCCCCCTCGACGAACTCGGGGAAGTCCGGTTCTTCCCCGGTCCGCTCGGCGACCGACTCAGCGATGGCGACCCCGACGAGCTGGGCGACGCACGCGACGGGGTCTACCTCGGCGACGTGGACTGAGAATCCGCCCGCGACGACCGCGGAGTCGTTCGATTTCACTTTCACTTTCGGGGTCGTTTTTAAACCCCCACGCGCCGAACGTGTGAGCATGAGTCAAAGCACGCTCGGCGACGACGACCTGTTCGGAGAGGCGGCGGCGGAGATGCGCGCCGACGTCGAGGAACACCTCGGCGAGGCCCGGTCGGCGCTGCCCGACCCGGACGACGTGTGGGACGCGGAGGCCGACAACGTCCTCGGCGTCCTCAACGGGCTCCGCTCCTCGCTCAACGTCGAGGGCGCGGCCGAGCACGTCCGACAGGCCAAGAAGTGGTACGTCATCGGCCAGCGCGCCGAGGCGTTCGACGACCCGGAGGACCTCGAAACAGCCATCGAAGAGCTCGAAGAACTCATCGAGATGGTCGAGGAGGCCCACGAACTCGTCGGCGACCTCACCAACACGATGCCGCAGCTCCGCGGCGCGCTCACCGACGCCGCGGAGGCGGCGGAAGCGGCCGACGCGGACGACGACGAAGGCGAAGACGAAGAAGAGGAGTAATCCGTAGACCGGCTCGCCGGTCCGGTCCTGTCCGGTCCGCGACCCGTCAGTCCAGTTGCCGGCGTTCGACCGCGTCGAGGAGCGACGCGAGCGAGTCGGCCGCGAGCGATTCCAGTTCCGCGCCGCGTTCGGCGTCACCCTCGGCGGGGTCGCCGACGACGCCGTTGCCGGTGAACTCGTCGGAGTCGTGCGCGAGGTTGACGCCCGAGACCCACTCACCCCAGCGGTCGGACCCCCCATCGCGGGCCTCGTCGATTCGGTCCTCGCGGACCAGTTCGGGGTGGGTGTGGCGGAGGAGCGCGGTTTCTAACGGGCCGCCGTGGCCCATGTCCGAGGAGTGGTCACCGACGGCGTCGAACCACGTGAACGTGACCGCGTAGACGTCGCCCGTCCGCGAGACGCGCCGACAGAGCTCCGCGAGCGCGTCGATGTTGCCGCCGTGGCCGTTGACGACGACGACGCGGTCGAAGCCGTGGTGGGCGAGCGATTCGATAGTCTCGCGGACGTACGCGCGGAAGGTGTCCGGCGAGACCCAGAGCGTGCCGTCGAAGGCGCGGTGTTCCTCGGCGACGCCGACCGGGATGGTCGGGCCGACGACGACCTCGCCATCGAACGCCTCGGCACCCGCCTCGGCGACCGATTCAGCGTTGAGCGCGTCGGTGCCGAGCGGCGCGTGCGGGCCGTGCTGTTCCGTGCTTCCAACCGGGAGGAGCGCGAGGTCGGCGTCGAGGTCAGCGACCTCGGTCCAGGTGGCTTCGGAGAGTCGCATGCGAAAAGAAGTGTCGTCCCCCTCCTTAGTGGTACGCGAAGCCTCAGTCGTCGCCGGCGTCGACCTCGGCCTGCCGACGGGCGGCGCGCTCGACGAACTCGTCGGGGAGCTGGTCGATTTCGCCGGCCTGAACCCCCCAGAGATGGGCGTAGAGGCCGTCGTCCGACAGGAGGTCGTCGTGGGTGCCGCGCTCGACGATGCGGCCGTCTTCGAGAACGAGAATCTGTTCTGCGTCCTTGATGGTCGACAGGCGGTGGGCGATGCTGAACGTCGTCCGGTCGGCCGTGAGTTCGTCCAAGGAGCGCTGGATGAGCATCTCGGTCTCGGTGTCCACGTCCGAGGTCGCCTCGTCGAGGACGAGGATGTCCGGGTCTTTCAGGATGGCGCGGGCGATGGAGACGCGCTGGCGCTGGCCGCCCGAGAGCTTCACGCCGCGCTCGCCGACCTTGGTGTCGTAGCCCTCGGGGAGGTTCGAGATGAACTCGTGGGCCTCGGCGGCCTTGGCGGCCGCGACGACCGCCTCGTCGTCGGCGTCGAACGTCCCGTAGGTGATGTTGTCGCGGACGGTCCCGTAGAACAGGAACGTCTCCTGGCTGACGTAGGCGATGGACTCGCGGAGGCTGGAGATGGTCACGTCGCGCACGTCTTGGCCGTCGATGCTGACGCTCCCTTCGTCGGGGTCGTACATACGCATCAGGAGCTTGAGAATCGTCGATTTCCCCGCGCCCGTGGGACCGACGAGCGCGAGCGTCTCGCCGCCGTCGACCTCGAAGGAGATGTCCTCGACGATGGTCTCGCCGTCGCCGTAGCCGAAGGTCACGTCGTCGTACTCGACGCGGCCCTCGGAGACGGCGAGGTCGGGCGCGTCGGGCTGTTCGGCCAGTCGCGCGGGCTCGTCCATCAGGCCGAAGATGCGGGCGCTGGAGGCGTGGGCGCGCTGGTACATGTTGATAATCTGCCCGAACTGGGCCAGCGGCCAGACGAACTGCTGGGTGAGCAGGATGAACGTGACGAACTCACCGACCGCGAGGTCTCCGGTGAAGGGGCCGGGGCCCTGCCCGTTGATGACCCACAGGCCGCCGACGACGAAGGTCAGGGTGAAGCCGATGCCCGCGAGGATTCGGAGCGCGGGGAAGAACTTGATACGGGTGTTGATGGCGTCCCAGTTGGCGTCGAAGTAGTCCATCGAGACGCCGTCGACGCGGTCGGACTCGTGAGGCTCGGCGTTGAACGTCTTGATGACTTGGATGCCGCCGAGGTTGTTCTCCAGCCGAGAGTTGAGTTTGCCGACCGACGAGCGCACGTCGGCGTACTTCGGCTGGATGATATCGACGAACTTCCACGTGAACAGCGCGATGAGCGGGACCGGCAACAGGGCGACGAGCGCGAGCTGCCAGTTGTACGACAGGAGGACGACCGCGATGGCGACGACCATCACGGAAAGGCGGAAAAACGAGTTCATCCCGTCGTTGAGGAACCGTTCGAGGCGGTTCACGTCGTTCGAGAGGATGGACATCATCTCGCCGGTCTGCTTGTCGGCGAAGAAGTCCATGTTGAGCAGTTGCATCCGGTCGTAGGTGTCGGTCCGAACGTCGTGTTGAATCTGCTGGGCGTAGGCGTTCCAGCCCCAGTTGCGGAGCCAGTGGAACAGCGCGCCGGCGGTGAAACTGAACACGATGATGCCGACGGCGAAGAAGAACTGACCGTCTCTGGCCGCGGGGACGTACGGCGCTATCCACGCCTCGGGGAGGAGAGGAAAGCCGGCCGCGAAGGACTTGTCCTGCCGGATGATGGCGTCGATGGCGAGGCCGAGGATGACCGGCGGCATGAGGTCGAGCACGCGGGCGGCGATGCTCGCGAGGACGCCCACGAGGAACTCGAACGTGTTCTCGCGGCCGTACTCGGCGAACAGCCGCCGCATCGGGTTGTCGACCCGCGCTCGCTGGTCCTCGAACGGGTCGTCGTCGGTTTCAGGGGACACGACAACGGTTCAAGGGGCGCTCGCAGTAAAGTACTCGGGTGAAGGAGCGGGCCGCCGGTAGATTAACACCGGGCGTTTCGGACCGTGTTCCGGGTCGAGCCGCCGGATTCGACGACCGGCTGTTGGCTGACACCGCAGAGGTCGTTCTGGATGAGTCGATTGCGGTGAGAGTCCTCCAGCGTGACGCCGTGGGCCGAGAGGCCGGTCGTCACGACGTTCCTGCGAAGCGCGTTGTGGTCGCTCCCCGCGAGTTCGAAGCCGGCGATGAGAATGTCCACCTCGTTCTCGACGAAGCGGTTTCGGTGGCTGTCGCGGAGTTGGAAGCCGGGACCACCGCCGTCGGCGAGGTTTCGTCGGAACACGTTTCGATTGCTTCCGACGAGTCGCACCTGAAAGTCCTCGGTCAGGAACTCGCAGTCGACGAACTCGTTTCGGTGCGAGTCCGCGAGCCTGAGCACGACGGGGCTGATGAGCGTACACGACTCGAACCGAGTCCGCGTGGTGCGTCTGAGAACGACGCCTTGCTCCCAGGTGAAAAAGCTCGTATTCCTCACCTCACAGCGCGCCGCGTCCGCGAGGACGAACTGCGAAATCGGGTCGGACTGGTCGCCCGGATGGCCGACGACGCGCGAGTCGGCAATCGTCACCCGGTTCGAACCGATGACTCGACCGCCCTTCGTCAGCACGATGTCGGTTATCGAGACGCGACTGCCCGAAATCGTCGTCTCGCCGACGACCGCGTATCCCCGGCCGTCGATGCGAACGTCGTCGGCGAGAATCTCCAGACAGTCGAGGTTGCCGTCGAGGACGTAGTTCCCCGGTTCGGTGACGCTCGCGCATCCCGAAAGCACCACCTCGTCGGTTCTCAGTTGCAACACGCCCGGCGCGAGCGCCGGAAGCGCGGCGAGGCCCAGTCCGCGAAGCGTCCTTCTCCTCGTGAGTCGAGTCGACATGACACCCGCTCAACTACAACACGTCGGCACAAATACAGATATTGTGAGATACATACCAACTACGTATCAGTATTCGTGACGTACAGCAACTCCGACTGGCGGGGCTGTGCTGTGCCAGTCCGGGTGGGGCCGGGCTGGGCTGGGCTGGGACGGGTGCGTCCGGGGCGCTCAGACGACTCGGTCTTCGACGTCGGGGTCGATGCCGGCCTCGACGAGGTCCTGTCGGACGCGCTCGCGAAGCGGGTCGGGAACCGTGTCGCGGCCGACGGGGACCGCGACTTCGCCGTCGCCTTTCACCTTCCAGTAGAGGACGCAGTCCGACGGCTCGTAGTACTCGATACTGTAGGCGTCGTCCGCCCCGCGGTAGTGGACCCGCGCGGCGAACTCCTCGGCGCGCCAGCCTTCGAGTTCGGAGAGCGCGGCGACGTGTGCTGTCATAGTGGGGTCAACGGCCGCCGGCCCTTCGGGCGTTTCGCTTCTACTCGGCTTCGACCCGGTCTCCCGCGTCGATGCCGGTCTCGTTCGTGTAGCCGTAGGGGAGTTCGAGGACGTACTTCCCGGTTCCGCGGTAGCGGGTGAGGTCGGACTCGCTCGTCCCCTCGGGGTCGAGTTCGGCGTGGTGGATTCGCGTGATGGTGCCGTTTTCGGCGACGAAGACGATGTCCAGCGGGAAGTCCATGTCGCGCATCACGTAGGCGTAGGTGCCCGAGGAGTCGTGGACGAACCACATCCCCTCGTTTTCGGCGAGCGATTCGGTGTCGCTCAGGCCGGTAAAGCGCTTGGCGCGGGTGTCGGCGACGCGGGCGTTGACTGTCGCCAGCGTCTCGCCGGTCTCGTCGTCGACGACGGTGAGCGTGGTCCGTTCGTAGTCGTCGGTCGAGCCGGGGACGACTGCGGGGTTGGAGAGGTACGCGACGCTCGCGACCGCGACGACGACGGCGACGACGAGCAGCGCGGTTCGCGCGCGAGAGGTCATTGCCAGACGTGACGGTCGCCGCGGGTCTAAGGGTTCCGGGGACCGGTCGAAACGAAAACCGTTATGAGCGCGAACCGGTTCGATTGAGTTGCAGGGCTCGTGGTCTAGTTGGTTATGACGCGGCCTTTACAAGGCTGAGGTCGGTGGTTCGAATCCGCCCGAGCCCACTTCTGCCGACACAACACGACGAGCGGAGCGAGGAGTCTATGTCGGCTGAATGGGCGACGTGGATTCGAACCCGACGAGACGAGCGTAGCGAGTCTCGGTCCGGTTCGAATCCGCCCGAAGCACCGACTGCTATGTGAGCGACCGAGTTCGAATCCGCCCGACTCACACACTCTGTTGCATCACGAACAGCGACATCGGGACGCTAGCGGCGACGAGGCCGAACGCGCCGCCGACGAGCGGTTCGACACCCAGCGACGGGGCGAGGAGGTAGCCGCCGACGAACCCGAGCGGGTCGAACACTAACGCGAGGATGACGAGCTGTGCCGCGAAGGACTTCGACGTGAACCAGCGGGGGAGTACTGACACGGTCGTCGAAAAATGTCTTCCACCTGCTATTTAGTTCCGTGTGGTCGCGTTCGGGGCCACGAGGACGCGAACCCTTTTAGCCGACGACGGACCCATCACCGAGTAGTGAACCCGGTCGCGCGACTCCGCGAAAGCCCCCGACGGGCGGCCGTCGCCCTCGGATACGCGCTCGTCGTCCTCGCGGCATCGGTCGTTCCGACGCCGCCGGGGAGCCTCGCACCGATGGGTCCGCTCGGACTCGTCGGCCTCGACAAGTGGGTTCACGCGGTCGGGTACGCCGGCCTCGGGTTCGCCTTCGCGTCCGCGGTGCGCGCGGAGGGGCGCAGAGAGGTCGTGGCGGCCGTCGTCACCGCCGGCGCGTTCGGCGCAGGCATCGAAGTCGTGCAGGCGGTGCTCCCGTACCGGTCGTTCGGCGTCGCCGACGCGGGGGCGAACCTCGCTGGCGCGGTCCTCGGCGGGGTCGTCTGGGTCGCGGCCGTCCGGGTCGCGGACGCTCGGGGGTAGGGTTATCTCACCCCCTCTCCAAGGGGGCACGAACGGTGAAGGCAATGGGCACGAGACGACTCATCCGGGCACTCGGTCTCGCGGGAATCGGCGTCGTCGGGACGTACCTCCTCGCGGTTCGACCGTGGCACAGACGCTGGGGGACGACAGACGACGAGGCGACGGGCTGGCTCCCCGGCGACGACTTCGTCGGCGACGCGGACGTCTCCTCGACGCGGGCGATTACGATTACGGCCCCCGCGCGGGCGGTCTGGCCGTGGCTCGTCCAGTTGGGGCAGGACCGCGGCGGCTTCTACAGCTACGAGCGACTGGAGAACCTGTTCGGCCTGCAGATTCACAACGCGGACCGAATCCTCCCGCAACACCAGCGGCTCGACGTGGGCGACGAGATACGACTCGGCCCGCCGGGGTCGGGCGCGCCGTCGTTCCGCGTCGCGCTGGTCGAACCCGAGCGAAGCCTCGTGTTGAGCGCGCCGGGATGGGAGACCGGAGAGAGTCCGGCGACGTGGACCTTCGCGCTGCACGAGGTGGCACCCGGTGCGACGCGGCTGGTCATCAGATTCCGCGGGCGGTCGGAGACGCTCCGCGAGCGCGCGGTGAATCGGTTGGTCGTCGAGCCGGTCCAGTTCGCCATGGAGCGGAAGATGCTCAAAGGGATTCGTTCGCGGGCGGAGCGGGCGCGGGCGAGCGCGACGGGCGGCCGGCACCGCTGACCCAGCGCCGACGGGCGATTCGAAAGTCTTTTTGATGCGGTCCGGCTTCGGAAGAGTGCGAGCCGCCTTAGCTCAGACTGGGAGAGCACTCGACTGAAGATCGAGCTGTCCCCGGTTCAAATCCGGGAGGCGGCATTTTCCTGCGAACTACCGAGGGAGCGTAGCGACCGAGTCGTGAGCAGTGAAAATGCAACCCGACCGGATTCTGAACCAGCGAGCAACGCGCAGCGTTGCGAGTGAGGTTCAAATCCGGGACAGGACTCAAGAGTCACCTTCGGTCGGCGGCACCCGAATTCTCAACGACGCAATACGAACGACGCGGAATCCGGGGGGCTCGACCCCGGAGAGCCGGCTATACCGCACTACGGGATGCCGAGGCGTGCTTCAGAAGACTTATCCGCGTGAGGTCGTTGGATTCAAAGGCAATGGCGAAAGGTAAGGTTGACTTCTTCAACGACACTGGCGGCTACGGTTTCATCTCTACTGACGACGCGGACGACGACGTGTTCTTCCACATGGAAGATGTTGGCGGTCCGGACCTCGAAGAGGGTCAGGAAATCGAATTCGACATCGAGCAGGCCCCCAAGGGCCCCCGCGCGACGAACGTCACCCGCCTCTAAGCAGGCTTCCGTTCACCGCAGTACATTCACAGACTGACGAACTTTCTTCCGTTTTTCACGCCCGCGAGCGGCGGCGCTCGGCGGTGACGATGGGCCAGACCGAGCGACACCTGCGCATGCGGAAGGGTTATCCGTTCGTAGGGTCGTTGTACAATCGCAATGGCGAAAGGTAAGGTCGACTTCTTCAACGACACTGGCGGCTACGGTTTCATCTCTACTGACGACGCGGACGACGACGTGTTCTTCCACATGGAAGATGTTGGCGGTCCGGACCTCGAAGAGGGTCAGGAAGTGGAGTTCGACATCGAACAGGCCCCCAAGGGCCCGCGCGCGACGAACGTCACGCGCCTGTAATTCGGTTTCCGAATTCAGTAACAGACGAATCGATTTCTGAGCGTTTTTTTACGCACCCCGAGCCGCGAGGCCGTGCTGTGCGAGTCCCCACCACGAGTAGACGCAGTCTCGACCGTGCGCGACGGACCCGCTGAACCCAGAAGGCTCTTATCCTCCCGTAGTTGTGCATCAAACGAACAACAATGTCCGACGACGGGGAGCTCGAACCTCCCGCAGGAATGGACGACACCCATATCGGCGCGGGCGTCTTCGACGAGACGATGGGCCCAGGTTCGTCGTTTGCTCACCTTTACCGTGGGGAAATACACCGGATGAAGTCGTGGCGGGAGCGACTCGACCGGACCAGCAACTGGGCGATTACGCTGATGGCCGGGATTCTGACGTGGTCGTTTTCCGCACAAACGCATCCACACTACATCATCCTTCTCGGGGTGGTGACGCTGAGCATCTTCCTCTGTATCGAGGCCCGGCGCTTCCGTGCGTACGACATCTGGCGCTCTCGGGTCCGGATGATTCAACAGAACGTCTGGGCGTACGCGCTCGACCCGGACGGCGGCGTCCTCGACGAGGACTGGCGGAAGAAACTCGGCGAGGACTACCGCACGCCGAACATGAAAATCCCCTTCGAGGAGGCGTTGGCCCACCGGCTCCGCCGGGTGTACCTGCCGCTGTTCCTCGTGATGCTCGTCGCGTGGGTCATTCAGCTCACGGCCTACACGGACGGGACGACGCTCGTCGGGAGCGCCGGCATCGGCGGCGTCCCCGGCAACATCATCGTCGCGTTCGTCGCCGGGTTCTACGCGACCCTGCTCGGTATCTCGTTCCGCCCGCGCGAGTGGCACGTCAACGGCGAACTCATCCCGAGCGACGTGACGGGATGGGAGGAGTCGGACTACGGCGGCTCGTAGCGTCGCAATTCGAAATGGTTTTTTCGCTCCTGCGCGTCTGTCGAATCGCGCCGCCTTAGCTCAGACTGGGAGAGCACTCGACTGAAGATCGAGCTGTCCCCGGTTCAAATCCGGGAGGCGGCATTTTCCTGCGAACTACCGAGAGAGCGAAGCGACCGAGTCGTGAGCAGTGAAACTGCGACCCGACCGGACTCTGAACCAGCGAGCAAATCTTCGATTTGCGAGTGAGGTTCAAATCCGGGAGGAAACCGTTCTCAGACTGAGTTCAAATCCGCGACAAAAACGAAACCGTCACCCCGCCTATGCCCGCGCCTCGTCGAGCCACGCGGGTTCCTCGACGGTCGTCGAGCCGACGCCCGTGAGCGAGTACTCCCACGACCCGGTCACCTCGGTCCCGTCGTCCATCCGCCCCGAGAACGCCCACGATTCGTGGCGCGAGAGGCCGTCTTCGTCGACGAGGACGGCGTACTCGAAGCTCGTGACCTCCAGATTCCCGGGCTCGCCCTGCGCCGCGGCCGAGCCGGCGAGAATCAGCGCCTCGTTCGCGTCCGACAGCTCGTAGCGCTCGACGGACACCCCGTCGAACGTCTCGGTGCCGGCGAACGTCAGGTCGTCGTCAGCGCCGTACGCGCGGGCCTGCGAGAGCGCGATGGCGGTGGCGAGAACCTCCGTCGAACCCTCGTAGGAGGTGTACGTTGCCTCGTCGTCCCCGCCGACGCGGACGTACGTCACGCCGTCGGCGACGTACTGCTCGACGCCGCCCGCGTCGGACTGGCCGTCGGTCGCCGATGTCGTGCGACTGTACGACCGCTCGGCGTCGAGGTCGGCGCGGAACTCGCGGGTGACCGCGGTTTCGGTCCCGTCCGCGTCGACACCGGTGTACGACCAACTGACGGTGAAGCTCCCGGCGTCGCGGAGGAGGCGCTCGGGGTCGCTCAACTCGAAGTCGTCGCCGTCGGTCGACTCGCCGGTATCCGCGCTGTCACCGCCGTCGGTGGGGGCGTCGGTGTCGTCGGGGTCGGTGTCGGCGGTGTCGGCGGTCGGTGCGACGTCCGCACCGCCGGCACATCCGGCGAGGAGCACGAGGACCGCGACAATCAGGACTGGAATGCGGTTGGAATACACGACAACTGTACGACGAGTAGAATCTTAAGTAGGCACAGCAAATCGCGGTCGTATCGGCGCGCCCGGCGTCGAAACTGACGACTGAAAACCGTGAGCGGAGCGTTCAGGCGGTCACCGACGCCGACTGCGGCACGTCGCGGTGCGAGACGCGGACCTCGACGCCCGACGGGGTGACGGAGACGGTCACGTCGTCGACGGTGCGTTCGTACTCTGCGGTGTGGGTGCCCGACCGGGAGATTCGGAGGCGCTTCGAGAGGAGGCCGGCGTCCACGAGCGGGTCGAGCTTTCGGTAGGTGGTCGAAAGCGGGAGGTCGCACGCCTCGGAGAGTTCGCTCGCCGAGCAAGCGACGCCGTCGGTCGCGTCGAGGATGCGTCGGCAGTCGTCGTCTTCGAGAAGCGAGAAGAGCGCGTCGACCGCGGCGTGGTCGTCGACGACGCGGGGTTCGGACGAGGCGGACGGAGAGCGGGTTGCGAAGGGGAACGAAGCCTGACTCATACTTCTGTAGAGCCACCGGACGGGGACCAACGGACAACCACGATAGCGTGGGACGTTTATATACTCCCGACGACGCGGGGGCGGCGGAGTCGCTATCCCTCTTCGAGCACGTCGCCGAGCAGTTTCGTCAGGGCGGCGGCGAGGTGCTCCGAGAACGTCGATTGGTTGATGTCGAGTTCGGCCGCGACCTCGGTCGCGTTGGCCCCGCGCGGGCGCTCGAAGTAGCCCATTCCGTAGGCGGTCTGGAGGACTTCGAGTTGGCGGGTGGTGAGCTTCCCGCGGTCGACGAAGACGCTGTCGCCGGGGGCGTCGCCGGTGGGCGAGCGCACGAGGCGCTTGATGTCGAGGCCGGGGAAGCGGTCGCGAAGCTCGCCGATGACGGCCTGTAACTGCTCGTAGTCGGCGGCGTGGAAGACGAGCGTCAGACTGCCGCGCTGGGCGAAGTAGCGGTCGACCGGACAGCCGAACTCGCCGAGACACTCGCAGGGACAGTCGGCGCTCCCGTCGTGGGTGTAGCGGTAGAGATGCTTCGAGCCGTAGGAGAAGATGGGTTCGAGCGTGGACGCCTCCGGCGGGTCGTCGGCCTCGACGACGAACTCGGAGACGCTGACGTCGCCGGGGGTGGAGACGACGCTGGTCGAGACGGAATCGACGACGGAGTCCGTCGAATGGGCGACCGAGGCGACGGGGCAGACCGACGGCGAATCGAATTCGACCGTGGCGCGAATACCGGCGGGCATGTGTTACGTGCGGGCGACTCGGGGTTCGCCGGGGGACGCGGCGACCGCCGCGACGGGGGCCGCCCCGGAGGCGACGACCGCGGGCATTACTGGTCGGACTCCGCGGGGTCCAGTTCGACGGCCCGGCCGCCGAGCGTCTCGGGGTCGAGTTCGAACAGTTGGATGTCGAGGTCGCGCTTCGTCTCGCCCCAGATTTCGAACAGCGGGCGCTTGGCCTTGCCGTACTGGACGATGCGTTCGACGGTCAACTCGTCGGGGTCGACGCGTTCGAGCGTCCCCTCGGCGATGATGCTCCGATAGCTCCCGTCGTTGGACTCGTGGACGACGAGTCGGGCCCGCGGCGACGACGTGAGGAACTGCCGCTTTTCGCTTTCGGGCGTGGAGACGAGTCGGAGATAGAAACGACCGCTCTCGCCGTCGTAGCCGTAGGAGATGGGTATCGCGTATGGTTCGTCCGCCTTCGCGAGCGAGAGGACGCCCGTCTCGTGACGGGACAGGACCTCGCGTATCTCGTCGGGCGAGAGTTCGGTCTGTTGGTCCAGAGACATCGGTTCGTACCACCAGACTCGCGGCCGACGTAATTACTGTTACTTCTCGGCGACGCCCGAGAGAGTCCAGTCGGGCGATATCGGCGGCCTCGGTCGCGACTCGGTCGCGGGCGTGAGTCGCTCAGGCGGCCGAGAAGGCGTCGGTCGTGAGCGCGGCGCTACAGATGACACAGCCGTTTTCGAGAAGGGCGTCGCGCATGGAGTCGTTGACCAGCATGGACTCCGCACACTCCGGGCAGACGAATGTGTAGTCCGCGCTGTCGCTCATATGATTCGTAGTACGCGTGGCACACGTATATGTAGCCTACTGTTTTTCGAACGCCGGGGGCGCGACGGGACGAGCGCCTCGACCGGGCGCGGGCGCGACGAAAAAGTGAGATTCACGCGGAACATGGAGCGAACGCCTCGGCCGAGGCGGGGCTCCCGCAGATGGGACAGCCGCGTTCGAGGACCGCCGCGCGCATCCCGCCGTTGACGGCGAAGCCCTCGCCGCACTGCGGACACGTGAACTCGTAGTCGTCCGTCGTCGGCGTCGCGCTCATCAGTCCACCTCCGGCGAGGCGAGCGCCGTCTCGGTTCGCTCCGTCCGCCGCCCGACGACGCGAGTCGCGGTCATCGCGACCGACCCTCCTCGCCGTCTTCGCCGCCGTCGGTGGCGACCTGCCGGAACGCGAGCGACACGCCGGCGTCGTCGAACGAAAACGAGAGCGTGTCGAAGTTGGTCGCGAACTCCCGCGGGTGGTGCGTCGCGGTCTGGATGCGGAGTCGCTCGTCGAGAAGCGACGCCTCGGTGAGCAGGTCGAGCTTCCGGTAGACCGTCGACAGCGGCACGTCACAGAGTTCGGCGCACTCCTGTGCGGTCCGCGGGGTCGCGTCGCAGGCGGCGAGGATTCGTCGGCTGTCACCGTCGCTGAGCGCCGAGAGGACCGCCGACGGCTCCGCGGCGACCTGCTGGCTTCGGTTCGGGTCGAGCGTCGATGCACCGCGGGCGGCGACTGCGGAAGAGGAGTTCATACTTCGATAGACGACCGACAACGGGAGGTATCTCCTCCCGCGCTATCCGGGGAGGTTTAAGTACTCGACCCGTCGCCGGCTTCGAGTTGCGCCAGTCTGCGACGCACCGCGGGGTTCGAACTCGGCGCGAGAATGAAGTGACCCGCGCCCATCGTGAGGCTCCGCAGGTACCAGTAGACGACGCGCTCGACCGGGCGGAACCGCCCGTCGGTCAGCGCGACCGCGCCGCGCCACGCGTTCCGGCGGCCCTCGCGGAGCGTGAAAAACGACAGCGCCTCGTCCAGCCGCCCCAGCGACTCGTCGATGTCGGCGACGCCGTCGGCGTACCGCTCGGCGATGAGGTCCTGTTCCTCGTCGACGAGGCGGCGGAGGACCCGGTTGATGCGGCGGTGGTCGTCGTACTTCGCGGGGCGGTCGGGGTCGATGCCGACCTCGTGGAGCGCCAGCGCGAGGTCGTAGTTCACGTGCGCGTTGACGCCGAGCAGCACGTCCTGCACTACGAGCGACTCTCCGGCGAGCGCCGTCTCGAACGAGAGCTGCCACGGGTCGGGCACGTCGTCGTGGTCGCCGCGTTCGAAGGCGCGGAACGCCCGACGGTAGTGGTCCGCGAAGGTGACGAGGTAGTCGGCGACCCACTCGGGGTCGGTGAACTCGTCGCCGCCGAGGCCGCGGTCGACCTCGGCGGTCACGCGGACGTAGATGGTCAGGAAGGCGGCGCGGCGGTCGCCGCGCTCGTACAGGAGCGATTCGAGCGCCGACAGGCGGTCGTGGGCGTCGGCGACATCGCGGAACGGAGCGTCCACGAGGGCGAGAACGTCCTTGCTCGCGTCGCGGACGACGCCCGCGAGCGACGGGTTCGGCGTCCGCACCGCGGCCGCGAGCTTTCTCCCCTCCTCGAACGTCGTCCGT
The DNA here is from genome assembly GCF_001469875.2 of Haloferax marisrubri. Classification (GTDB taxonomy): domain Archaea; phylum Halobacteriota; class Halobacteria; order Halobacteriales; family Haloferacaceae; genus Haloferax; species Haloferax marisrubri. The sequence continues at coordinate 289,121 of NZ_LOPW02000022.1, forward strand.
CGCATGAGCTGAATTCTCAGACGGTCTCGGCTTCGATAACGATACCGGCGCGCGAAGGTCGTGACGGCCTCGATGGCCGCGACGGGCCACGCGGCGACCCGGCGCTCACGCGTGCCGGCGCTGGAGACCGGACCGAGAGTCGATGCGAAGCTCCCAGCCGAGGATGTCCTGCATCGGTTCCGTCTCCGAGAACAGGGTCGGATACCACGCGTTGTCTTCCAGCACCTCGCGGACGCGGTCCCAGTCGCCGTCGTCGACCCGCCGGAGTTCGCCGTCGACGACGACGCTCTCCCACTCGTCCCGCGAGGGGGCGTTCCAGACGGCGAAGCTCGCGCGGGCGGTCCGCTCGGCGAACTCGGTCTTCTTCGAGGACTCGCCGGGGCGGAGGAAGACGAAGTAGAGCCGCCCGCGCTCGGCGTCGTACCCGAACGAGAGGGGAATCCCGTAGGCGACACCCTCGTCGGCGAGCGAGAGGACGCCGACGCCCTCCTCGCGGAGCAGGCGGTCTATCTCCTCCGACGGCATCTCGATTCGGTTGTGTTGGGCGAAGTCAGGGGCCATGGGAAATATACGCACGGAGATGACATAAGCCTGCCAGCGAATCGGAGCGACCGGCGGCCGCCGACGCTCGGTCCTCGACCGGCGGCCTCGACGCGCGACGCGGGGCTTATCCCCGGCGGCGACGAACCGCGTGACGACACCCGGATGACGGTGAACACACTCCACCGGCCGACGCACCGCGACGCCCTCGTCCACCTCGAAGCCGCCTTCGAGCGCGGCGACATGGTGACGATATTCGGGCGGTGCACGGTCGATTACGACGGCCGCGCGACGAGCGAGCTCGGTCCCGGCGACCGCCTCGTCGTCCTGAAGCCCGACGGCTCGATTCTGGTCCACACCGACGAGAAGCGGACGCCCGTCAACTGGCAACCTCCGGGATGCACCCACTCCGCGAGCGTGCGGGACGGCCGGCTTCGGGTCCGGAGCACGCGCACGAGTCCCGACGAGCGACTCGACGTGCATTTCGAGCGCGTCGAGCAGTGTTCGGCCTACGCGGTCAACGACCGGAGCGACCTCGAACTCGTCGGCAGCGAGGAGGACCTGCGCCAGCACATCCTCTCGGACCCCGACATCCTCGAACCGGGCTTCGAACCGCTCGAAACCGAGCGACAGAGCGACGCGGGCGCTATCGACATCTTCGGTGAAGACGCCGACGGCGTCCCGGTCGTCGTGGAGCTGAAGCGCCGGCGCGTCGGTCCCTCGGCGGCGAGTCAACTCCGCCGGTACGTGGACGCGCTCCACCGGGAGTTCGGCGACGACGAGCCGATTCGCGGCGTCCTCGTCGCCCCCTCGGTGACGGAGCGAGCGGCGGACATGCTCGACCGCGAGGGACTGGAGTTCGTCGCGCTCGACCCCGAGACGGGCGAACCGCCGGTCGAGGAGGACGACGGAGAAGCCGAAGCGAGCGAAGAAGCAAACGACGGCGACGGCGGCGGCGACGCCTAATCAGTCCAGGTCGGCGGCGGCGACGAAGTTCTCGACGGTTTGAGCGGCCGTCACGTCGTCGAAGTCGCGGTCGGCGTCGGCGTCGGGCCAGCCGAAGTCGTCGGCGATGCGGTCGAGGAGGGCGACCGTGAACTCGGGGTGGTACTGGACCGTCCAGACGGGCGCGTCCTCGTGGCGCGTCGCGAGGTGGTCGTAGTAGTCCGCGGAGGCGACGGTCTCCATGCGGTCGCCGGGGGCGACGACGTAGTCGCCGTGGACCATGGGGATGCGCCCGGAGACGTCTTCGAACAGTGGGTCGTCGCCGAGGTCGACGTCGGCGATACCGCGGCGCTGGTCGCCGGCTTCGACGGTGCCGCCGAGGGCGTCGTTGACGAGTTGGTGGCCGAAGCAGACGCCGAGCGTGGGTAGTTCGCGGGCGACGAGGTCGCGGGCGAGCAGACGCGCGTCGTCGAGCCACGGCCGGTCGTCGGCCTCGTAGACGCCCGCGGTGCTCCCGGTGAGGACGACGGCATCGACGTTCGAGAGCGTCGGGAGGCCGTCGTCGGGAAGCGAGTGAACGGTCCCCTCGCGGCCGTCGAGGGCGAGGTCGGCGAGCGCGTCGGTGAAGTACGCGGGGCCGTCCGCAGGCATGAGGTCGCAGACGAGCAGCATCGTCCGGAGCGTGGCGACGGCGGCGCATAAGACTGTCTCCCGGCCGGGACAGTCCGCCCCTCTGCTGTCACCGGCTCGGGGGTGATGAATCGACAGCGGCCGGGGAGTGCGGGTCGATGGGGTTCGCAGACCCGAACAGAGCGAACCAGCGTGCCAGCCCCTGACACGACCGCGGCGGGCGAATGAAGCTTCGAAGCGTTTTTAGCCCGCCTGACCCTTCGGTTTCACAAGTAACCATGTCAGACAAACCCGCCTCTATGTACCGGGAGATTACGAACCCGGCGTACACCCGACGCGAGTACATCACGGGTATCCCCGGTTCGAAGATCGCACAGCACAACATGGGCGACCTGCAGGCCGACCCCGAGGACTACCCCGTCCAGATCAGCCTGAAGGTCGAAGAGGAAGTGCAGATTCGCCACGGTTCGCTCGAGTCCGCGCGTCTGTCTGCCAACCGCCTCATGCTCAAGCACGCGGGCGAAAAGCAGTACAAGATGATTCTGCGCAAGTTCCCGCACCACGTCATCCGCGAGAACAAGCAGGCGACCGGTGCGGGTGCGGACCGTGTCTCCGACGGGATGCGCCAGTCGTTCGGGAAGGTCGTCGGGACCGCCGCTCGCATCCCCAAGGGCGAGACGGTGTTCACCATCTACTGCGACGTCGAGGACGCCGCGACCGCGAAGGACGCCTTCCGCCGCGCGTACAACAAGATGTCGCCGCCGTGCCGCATCGTCGTCGAGCGCGGCGAAGAGCTGCTCGTCGCGTAAGTTCGCGACCTCGCGCCGGCGCGTGCTCGGAACGCGCCTCGCCTCGAACCCACCATTTTTCCCCCGGGACCCCGCCTCGTAGCGTATGCTTCGGTTGGCGGTCACCACCTCCAGCGAGACGTTCGAGCGAATGCGCGGTCCGCTCGGCGACCGCGGCATCGACGTGGGGCACCTCCGCGCCAAGGAGTTCGCGCTCGACCTCTCGACGCCGCCGGCCGAGTCGTTCGACGTCGGGTTCGTCTACCCCACCCGCCCGATGGAGGGCGGTGTCGTCACCGCCAGACACGACATCCCGTGGGTGAACACGCGCGAGGACGTGCTCACCTCGCGGAACAAAGCGGGCGTCATCGCGGCGCTCGAACGCGCCGGCCTGCCGGTCCCGCGGAGCGTCTGCGTCTCGAACCCGGCGGACGAGTCCGACCTGCTCGACGCCGTCGAGTCGGCGGGCCTCGACTACCCGGTCGTCGTCAAGCCGAACTCGACCACGCGGGGCGTCGGTATCGCAAAGGCCCACGACCCGGACTCGCTTTCGGGGCACACGGACGTGCTGGGCCTCGTCCACGACTTCCGGGCGACCGGCGACAAGTCGTTCCTGATTCAGGAGTGGCTCCCGGAGGCGCGGGACTACCGGGCGATGGTGCTCGACGGCGAGGTCGTCGGCGCGGTGGAGCGCCGCCTGTCGGACGGCGCGCGCGAGGGCGGGCGCTGGAAGCACAACGTCCACCGCGGCGCGGAGGCGGTCGGCGTGGACCTCCCGAAGCGACACCGCGACCTCGCAGAGTCGGTCGCCGACGAGTTGGGCATTCGCTATCTCGGGGTTGACCTGCTCGAATCCGACGGGGGGGTCGTCGTCTCGGAGACGAACGCCCGGCCGACCATCGACGACGACGCGAAGTACGACGACGGCTTTTTCGACCGACTGGCGGCGCTCGTCGAGCGGGTCGCAAAGAAGTCTTGAGCGGGCCGCGGCGAAGTCGAGTCGTTACTCGACGTCGATTGCGGCGGAGTCCTCGGCGCGGTCGAACGTGACCTGCAGGACGCCGTTGTTGAAGGTGGCCGATGCGGAGTGCTCGTCGACGCGGGCCGGGAGGCGGATGCGTTCGTCGTACTCGCGGCGGTCACCGGCGGCGCTGATAGTCAGCGTCTCACCGTCGCACTTGAGGTCGATGGCGTCTTTGTCGACGCCCGGGAGGTCCGCGACGAGTCGGAGTGTAGAGCCCTCATCGTACACGTCGATGTGGGTCTCGGAGGCGAATCCGGCGTCGCCTCCGGTCATGTCGTTCATCATCCGTTCGATTTCGTCGAAGATGTTGTCGAACGGGTCGTCGCGGTCGTCTCTGACCATGGGGGCCGCTATGAAATCGGAGGATAAAACGTTTCTGCCTGTGACAGTCACGTGGCAGCGAATCGCCAGTATTCGACCGCGAGCGACCGTCTCCGGCCTGACAGCTCGACCCCGGGCGGGCGTGTCAATCTCCGCCCGTGTCTGAGCGGTTGTGTTTGTTTCTGTAGCGATAGTGATTGCGAATGAAAGGTAACGTTCGATTCAGTCGGATTTACCGAAACAGATATAGCCTTGCGCCCGGCATATCAATACGGATACTACTCGAACATGAGTGAAAAATCCTACCTCAGCGCGGGCGAGAACGTGGATGAATCGGACGTGGTGCGGGTGGCACTCAACGGCTTCGGCCGCATCGGCCGGAACATCTTCCGTGCCGTCCTCGACAACCCGAAGGTCGAACTGGTCGCCATCAACGACGTCATGGACTTCGACGACATGGCGTACCTCGCGAAGTACGACTCCGTCATGGGCCGACTCGACGGCGTCGTTCGAGACGGCGACTCGCTGTCCATCGGCGACACCTCGGTGGGCCTCTACAACGTCCAGTCCCCCGCGGAGCTTCCGTGGGGCGAACTCGACGTGGACGTGGCACTCGAATGTACGGGCATCTTCCGCACGAAGGAAGACGCCTCCGCACACCTCGAAGCGGGCGCGGACAAGGTCGTCATCTCCGCGCCGCCGAAGGGCGACGAGCCGGTCAAGCAGATCGTCTACGGCGTCAACCACGACGAGTACGACGGCGAGGACATCGTCTCGAACGCCTCCTGTACGACCAACTCCGTCACGCCGGTCGCGAAGGTGCTCGACGAGGAGTTCGGCATCGAGAACGGTCTCCTGACGACCGTCCACGCCTACACGGGCAGCCAGAACCTCATCGACAGCCCCCACGCGAAGCAGCGCCGCGGGCGCGCCGCCGCCGAGAACATCGTCCCGACGACGACCGGCGCGGCGCAGGCGGCCACCGAGATTCTGCCCCAGCTCGACGGCAAGCTCGACGGCATGGCGATTCGCGTCCCCGTGCCGAACGGCTCGCTCACCGAGCTCGTCGTCCGCCTCGAGGACAAGCCCTCCGTCGAGGAGATCAACGACGCCTTCCGCGCCGCGGCCGACTCCGGCCCCCTCGCGGGCGTCCTCGGTTACACCGACGACGAGGTCACCTCGCGTGACATCCTCGGCCTGCCGTTCTCCAGCACCGTCGACCTCAACACGACGAACCAGGTCAACGACGGCGGCCTCTACAAGATTCTGACGTGGTACGACAACGAGTTCGGCTTCTCCAACCGGATGCTCGACGTCGCCCACTTCGTCACTCACCAGTAGACGCCTCCACGAATCGCCCGCGGTTTCAGCGCGAGCTACCCACCACTAAGTAATCCCTCCACGTTCTTCCACCCGATGTTCAAGACCCTCGACGACCTCGACCCGGAGCAACGCGTACTCGTCCGACTCGACCTCAACTCGCCGGTCGAAGACGGCGACGTCCAAGACAACCGACGGTTCGACCGCCACGCGGAGACCGTCCGCGAACTCGCCGAGGCCGGCCATCGCGTCGTCCTCATGGCCCATCAGGGTCGCCCCGGCGGCGACGACTTCGTCTCGCTCGAACAGCACGCCGACATCCTCGCGAGCCACATCGACCGCGACGTCGGATTCGTCGCTGACACCTACGGCGACGACGCCATCGCCGCCATCGACGCGCTCGACGCGGGCGAGGTGCTCCTCCTCGAAAACACGCGGATGTGCGACGAGGAACTCCCCGAGGAGGACCCCGAGGTCAAGGCCGACACCGAGTTCGTCCAGTCGCTCGCCGAGCACGTCGACGCCTACGTCAACGACGCCTACTCGGCGGCCCACCGCTCGCACGCCTCTTTGGTCGGCTTCCCGCTCGTGTTACCCGCCTACGCGGGTCGCGTGATGCAGACGGAGTACGAGGCCAACTCCGCTATCGCCACCCGCGAGTTCGACGGGCAGGTGACGATGGTCGTCGGCGGGACGAAGGCCACCGACGTCATCGACGTGATGAACAACCTCGGTGAGAAGGTCGACCAGTTCCTGCTCGGCGGCATCGCCGGCGAGTTGTTCCTCCGCGCGGCCGGCAACGACGTCGGCTTCGACCTCGAGGGCATGGACTTCTTCGACGACCAGTGGGAGGAAAACCGCGAGACCATCGAGTCGCTCCTCGACGAGCGCGGCGACCAGATTAAGCTCGCCGTCGACCTCGCCTACGAGGACGAGACCGACGACCGCGGCGAAATCGCGGTCGCCAACATCACGGAGAAGGACCGCGCGTACCTCGACGTGGGCTCGATGACGGTCGACGAGTACGACCCCATCATCCGCGACTCCGAGGCCGTCTTCGTGAAGGGCGCGCTCGGCCTGTTCGAAGACGAGCGCTTCGCGGTCGGCACGACCGGCGTCCTCCGCGCCATCGCCGAGACCGACTGCTTCTCCGTCGTCGGCGGCGGCGACACCTCCCGCGCCATCGAGATGTACGGCATGGACGAAGACGACTTCGGCCACGTCTCCATCGCCGGCGGCGCGTACATCCGCGCGCTGACCGGCGCGCCGCTGGCCGGCGTCGAGGCGCTGCAGCAGGACTGAAGCCGCGCTCAGGAATCCGCGTTCTTTTCTGCGACGATACCGGCGGCACCCTCGACGAGGAAGACCACGCCGGCTGCGAAGACGACGAGCGTCAAGACCGCGGTGAGAGCCCCGCCTGACGGGAACGAACCAGCGGCGCGGACCGCGAGTGTGTGGGATGCGCTGTACGACGCACCCCCGACGAGCACCGCGCCACCGAAGACAGTTTGTCGGTCACTAGTTTCGAGGACGAGAACAGCCGATTCAGCCGCATCTGTCGGCTCGTCGTCGCGGGTGTCGTCACCGTCGCGGTTTGGGTCGCCGCTCATACCCCGGCCTCCGAGTCGATGGCGAAGTGAGACATACCGGCGACACCGAGCGCTTGAATAAAAGTGTCACCCAACGTTGATAGCCGACGCCGCCGAACCGACGCGCATGAAACTCGGTGTCGTCTCCGACACGCACGACAACCTCGACTACGTCGAAGCCGCGGTCTCGCACTTCGAATCAGAGGGCGTTGACGCGGTCGTCCACTGCGGCGACATCGTCGCGCCCTTCTCGGCCGCGCCGTTCGACGCGGCGTTCGACTTCCACGCCGTCCGCGGCAACAACGACGGCGAGTGGGCGCTCCGCGAGGCGGTGGAATCGTTCGGCACCTACCACGACGACTTCGCACATCTGACCCTCGACGGCCAAGAGATAGCGGTCTACCACGGCACCGAGGCCGGACTGGTGGATGCCCTCGTTGACTCGGGGACGTACGACTTCGTCCTGCGCGGCCACACCCACGAGCGAGTGGTCGAACACCGCGGAAAGACGACGCACATCAACCCCGGCGGCCTGCCGATTCCCGGCGCTGACGACGAGTTCCACGTCGCGGTCGTGGACCTGGACACCGGAAACGTGGCGTCGCGGTCGCTCTGAGAGCGGAACCGAGTGGGGTGAAAAGCCGCGGCCGCACCGAACCGAACTGCACCGAACTGAGCAGGCGATTCGTCGATTAGTCGTCGGCGAACTCCGCGCGCGCCTGCTCAGCGAATCCAGACGGGCTACCGGAGATACCGATGCCGAGCGTCTGGTCCGTGAGTTCCATGCTCGTCTGCTGGTCTTCGACGTCGAACATCGCGCGGATGGCGTCGACGTTCTCGGGAATCACGTCGGACTGCTGGTGGATGGCCTGGAACAGGTAGAGGTCCCGGCCGTTGACGCCGATGGACTCGCCCCACACGCAGTTCTCCCACATGTCGCCGCGCGGGCGGCCCGCGTCGAGCGCGAAGTCCATGAGCTTACCCGCGCCGTCGATGCCCATCCCCTCCGGGATGACGTAGACGCGGTTCTCGCCTTCGAGCAGTTGCCGGACGTGCGCGCCGGTCACGTCGTCTTCGAGCGTGACGTTGAGCGCGTGGACGTGCATCAGCGTCGCCGGGACCTTCAGTCCGAGCGTGTCGATTTCGAGGTCGGGGAAGATGGTCTTCACGTCGGGGCCGTGGTGAGAAGGAATCTTGATCGGGTTCGGCAGGATGTCGTTTATCGGTCCACGGGAGTTCTGACCGGGGTCGCCGCCGCGGCGGACGAGCGTCGCCCGGACCTTCTCGACGCCGTACTCGGCTTCGAGCGGCGCGATGATGCGCGAGAGGCCGGTCGTGTTACAGGAGACGACGCGGACGTAGTCGGCGTCGCGGGCGGCGTCGAAGTTGGCCCGCGCGTTGAAGCTCACGTCGGCCACGTCGGCGTCCTCGCCGCCTTGGAAGATAGCGGGCGTGTGGTGCGTCTCGTACAGTTCGCGGTTCTCCGCGCCGATACCCGACGGCGTGCAGTCGACGATGACGTCCGCCTTGGCAACCAGTTCGTCCACCTCGCCGGCGAGGTCGACGCCGGCCTCGGAGAACAGCGGTGAACGTTCGGGAATCGCGGCGTACATCGGGTAGCCGCGTTCGCCCGCGGTGTGCGCTTCGAAGTTGGGCTGGGTCTTGGCCACGCCGATGAGTTCCATGTCGGACTGCGCATCGACCGCGTCGGCGACGCGCTTTCCGATTGTGCCGTAGCCGTTGACACCCACTCGTATCATGAGAGACAAACGACCGGGCCCGACCATAGTTATTTCGATGGTTAATACTGAGAAATTAACTCTCAAGCGAGTGAGTCGCTCGATTACCTCCGAGGCGAGTGAACCACCCGATTCGGGACGACGGGGCGGAAACCGAGCGTGGAGAGCCGGATGGGAACGCCTAACAGCGCCGGCGGCGCAGGTGTCCACATGACCGAAGCCGACGCCGACCTCCGCGCCGCCAGCGAGACGGCGGTCCGACAGTGTCTCGACCTCCAGCCCGACGAGTCGCTCGTCGTCGTCACCGACGACAAGCGCGAGCGCATCGGCGAGGCGCTCTACGAGGTCGCCAGCGAGGTGACCGACGACGCGACTATCGTCCGCTACCCGCCGGGGAACCAACACGGCGAGGAGCCGCCCGCGCCGGTCGCCGCCGCCATGCAGGCCTGCGACGCCTTCCTCGCGCCGACGACGAAGAGCCTGAGCCACACCCGCGCCCGCGGCGACGCCTGCGACGCCGGCGCCCGCGGCGCGACGCTGCCGGGCATCACCGAGGAGGTGTTCGTCACCGGCCTCGACGCCGACTACGACGCCATCTACGACCACAGCGCGGCGATGCTCGACGCCGTCGGCGACGCCGACGAACTCCGCGTCACGACCGAGAAGGGCACGGACATCACGTTCGTCCGCGGCGACCGGGAGTGGCTCGCCGACACCGGCGCAATCGCGGAGGCCGGCTCGTTTTCGAACCTCCCCGCGGGCGAAATCTTCCTCAGCCCCGCGTCCGCGACGGGCACCTACGTCGTCGACGGGACGATGATGCCCCACGGCCTCCTCGACGAGGGACAGGAACTCCGCTTCGAGGTCGAAGACGGCTACGTCACCGAGATTTCGGACGACGACATCCGCGAGCAGGTCGAGGCCGCCGCGGAGGAAGTCGGGCGAGACGCCTACAACCTCGCCGAAATCGGCATCGGCACCAACGTCGGCGTGACCGACCTCGTCGGCTCCGTCCTGCTCGACGAGAAGGCCGCCGGCACGGTCCACATCGCCATCGGCGACGACGCCGGCATCGGCGGCGACACCGACGCGCCGCTCCACCTCGACGGCATCATCCGCGAGCCGACGGTGTACGCCGACGGCGAGGAAGTCGACCTGCCGCAGCCCTGAGCAACCCTGAGCGGGCGTACACCGCGCCCGCGGTGGGTCGGTCCGTTCGCCGAACGAGCGTCCTGCCACCGACTCCCACGCCGAAACGGAGAAAGGCGGCTTTTTACGGCCTGATGGGCTAGCGACCCGTATGAGCCTACCCGACGCCGGCGAGCGCGTCCCCCTCTCCTGTCCGACGTGTTCGCCCGACGAACCCACCGTTCACGAGGTGCTGAAGCCCGGCGGTCACTCGACCGTCCGGTGTACCGAATGCAGCCACGTCCACAAGGAGAAAGTCGAGATTCCAGACGAAACCGAGATGAACGTCGTCGTCTCGCAGGACGGCGACTCCGTCTCGACCGAAGTGCCCGTGCCGGTCGGCACGACCATCGAGGTCGGCGACGAGTTCATCGTCGACACGCCCGAGGCGATTCAGCTCGTGCGCATCACGGGCATCGAAGTCGGCCCCGAACAGCGCGCCGACGAGGCCGAAGTCGCGGACGTGAAGACCGTCTGGACCCGCGTCGTCGACAACGTCGCGGTCAACGTCACCATCCACCCGAAGGACGGCAAGCGCGAGGACACCCGCAGCGTCACCGTCAACGTCCCCGGCGACTACGAGTTCGTCGTCGGCGAGACCGAGGCGTTCGGCGACGAGGAGGTCGAAATCGAAGGCCTCGTCGTCCGCTCGGACGCCCCCGAGTACCGCCACGGCAAACTCGACCACCCCGGCGACATGGTGTACGCGAAGGACGCAAAGCGCGTCTACGCCCGCGACCAGACCTCGACCGCGTGGTCGGCCTGGTAAGGGCGAATCCGACGCCGAAGCACTCCGCCCCGCCGACGCCGAACGGCACCGCCCGCCCAACGCACGACCTTTTGATTCCCGGCCCGTCGGTTCGACCATGCCTACCCGCGACCGGTCGCAGTCGTCGGTCGAATCGCTCGCGCTCCTGTGGGCCGCCCGCGAGAGCGGCGTCATCGACGCGCTCACGACGAGCGCCGGCACCGCCGAAGCCGTGGCCGAGACCGCCGATATCGAGCCCCGTGCGGCCCGCATCACCGTCGGGGCGCTGGCCGCGATGGGCTTCATCAAGCGCGTCGGCGACGAGTACGAGATAACCAACCGCGCGCTCGGCTTCCTCGCCAAGCGCGACGTGCGCTCCATCGGTCGCCTCCCGCACGCGCTCGACCGCTTTTCGCTCTACGCCGACCTCCCGGAGACGATGGCGTCCGGCGAGTCGCCTGCGTTCCCGGACGACTGGCTTCGGAACCGGCTCGGCGCGCACGACGCCACCGAAGAATCGGTCGTCCGGGCCTGCGTGACCGCCGCGGTCCGCGAGGCACCCGACGCGACGCGCGTCCTCGACCTCGGCGGCGCGTCGGGCGTCTTCGCCCGCGAGTTCCGCGCCCGCGGTTGCGACGTGACGCTCGTCGACGACGCCGAGACCGTCGAAGTCGTCCGACCGCTCCTCTCCCGTGCCGGCGTGGACCTCGTCGCGGGCGACCCGACCGACCCACCGGTATCGGGCTTCGGAGTGGTCTTCGTCGGCGACGCCTTCGCCGGGCGCGACCCGGACGACGCACGGGCGCTCGTCTCGGGCGCGCACGACGCCCTCGAACCCGGCGGGTCGGCGGTGTTCGTCGATAGCCTGCACGGCCGGTGTTCGACCGACGCGACGGCCGGGCGAGCGGTGGACGCGCTCGCGGCCGGCCGCGGCGACCTCTACGACGAGGAGACGGTTCGCTCGTGGGTCGAATCGGCCGGATTCGACGGCTGTACGGTCCGAGACGTGCCGGGGACCGACCTGCAGGCGGTCGTCGGCGAGCGTGCGGTTGATTAGTGCCCACCTCCGAGTTCGACTATGGACAACTCGGTGCTGCGCGACGACATGGTCGACGGCTTGGAGCACTCGCTGGAGTCGCTCCCGGAGGCCGTCTCCATCGCCATGCGCAGCGTCCCGCGACACGAGTTCGTCACCGACTCGCCGTACCAGAACCGCCCGACGGAGCACCGCGACACGAACACGACCATCCTCGCGCCGACGACGGTCGCGCGCCTGCTCTCCGCGCTCGACCCGCAACCGGACGACGAGGTGCTCGTCGTCGGCGCGGGCGTCGGCTACACCGCCGCGGTCCTCGCCGAAATCGTCGGTGACGCCCGCGTCCACGCGGTCGACATCACGCGCTCGCTCGTCTACGAGGCGCGCGAGAACCTCCAGCGCGCCGGCTACGGCGGCGTCCTCGTGGACTGCCGCGACGGCGCGGAGGGGCTGGCCGACTACGCGCCTTTCGACCGCATCCTCGTCGAGGCCTCGGCGGTTCGCCCGCCCGCGCGACTCCTCACGCAACTCGCCGACGGCGGCCGACTCGTCATGCCGAAAGGGGTCGGCGAGCAGACGCTCGTCGCCATCGAGGACGGCGAGGTGGCCGAGTCGTTCGGCCCGCTGTCGTTCAAACCGCTGCTCGTGGACGGCGAACAGACGGGGAGCATCGTCAGAAACCGGACGCGCCGCGAGGACCCCGAGTACGAGGGACGGAGCTGGCACGCCGGCCACGGCTGGGAACAAGACTGGATAGACTGGGGCGGTCGCGGGTAGCCGAGTAGGGCCGAGTCCTCGACGTAGCGGCCGGCGTGACAGTCACGTTTCTCCGGGGCCGAGAACCGCCGGCTCACGATTTAGCCGCCGAGCGCGTAGTTAGCAACGGTGAATCAACCATGGAGAAGAACGTCGGCGGCTACGACCGCATCGCGCGCGCCGTCCTCGGACCGGTGCTCATCATCGTCGGGGCGGCGGGTCTCGCGGGCTTCCTGACCATCGCGGCGGGGACCCTCGGACTCGTCGTCGCGGTCGCGGCGCTCCTCGTCGGAGCGGTCCTCGCGACCACGGCGGTCACCCAGAAGTGCCCGCTCAACGAGCTGTTGGGCTTCAACACCTACGAGGGCGCGGCGACGACCGAGACCGAATCCGCGGGCAAGCCGCGCGCGCAGTAAGCTTTTCTTCGACCCGATACTCGAACCCGGCCGCGACCGACGAGGGCGGAAATACCGACCTTCCCATTATCAGATACGATAGCTAGCGGGGAACAGTTTTTGCATCGCTCCAGAGACCAGCGGTAGCGATGACGCCACCACTCCCGACGCGGGAACAGCTCCCGGACGACCTGCTCGAGCGGGCCAACTGGGTCGGGTGGCGAACACAGACGTGCGACGGTGGGGAGACGGTGGTTCCCCGAGACGCGGCCCACGGCGGGCCCGCATCAGCGACCGACGCTTCAACGTGGGCGACGTTCGACGAGGCGCTCGCGTCCGCGCGGGACGGCCGCGCCGACGGGGTAGGATTCGTTTTCACCGACGACGACCCGTTCGTCGGTATCAAACTCGACAAGTGCCGCGACGGCGAGACCGGAGCGGCCGACGGGTGGGCGCGGGCGGTCGTCGACCGACTCGACTCCTACACCGAACTGAACTCCTCGGGAACGGGCTACCGCGTTATCGTCCGCGGGACGCTCCCGTCGGGAAGCGCCCGAGCCGAGTCCCTCGAACTCTCAGACGATGCGCGGTTCTGCCCCGTGACCGGAGACCGCGTCGACGGCACGCCCGCGGCGGTCGCAGAACGGGGCGACGCCCTTGCGGCGATTCACGGCGCGTACTTCGAAGCCGACCCGGAACCGTCGCCGACGCCGCCGGTCGAGCCGGCCACCGCAATCGACTCGGCCAACCCAGTCGCTCCGAGTTCGGACCGAACGCCCGCCGACGCGCGTCTCGACGAGATGAGCGGCCCGGGCAACGACCTCGCGGACGACGAGGTCGTCCGCCGCGCCTCGAACGCCGTGAACGCCGTGAAGTTCACCCACCTGTGGCGGGGCGACGCCGGCGGCTACGACGACCACGACGAGGCGGACGCGGCGCTGTGTTCGATTCTCGCGTTCTGGACCGCCGGCGACGCGCGACAGATGTGCCGCCTGTTTCGGGACTCCGGGCTCTTCCGACCGAAGTGGGACGAAGTCGCCCACGCCGATGGCTCGACCTACGGCGCGAAGACGGTCCAGCGAGCGATTCGGGAGACGAGTGAGTACTACGACCCGTCCGGCCGGTCCAGCGCGGTTCGGCGGTCGCCGACGCCGTCGGACGACGACCGAAAGCGGGACGAACGCGCCGACGACGCGGCGAGTGAACCGCAGGAATCGAATGAACCGCAAGGACCGCACGGGCCGCCGCCGACCGCCGCGTCCCCGGTCGGCGAGCGCGGGGCGTTCGACCGTTTCAACGAACTCCGGGCGCGGCTCGACGACGTCGTCGGCGAAAACGAGCGACTCCGCGACGAACTCGAAGCCGAGCGCGAGCGACGGCGCGACCTCGAAGCGAGCGTGGGCGACGGCGGAGAAGAAGCGGGAGGCGGAGAGACGGACGAACGCTCGGGACGCGGCTGGTCGCTGTTCGGCTGGCTTCGGTCGTGAGCGTCTCGTGAGCGTCGCTACGGTCGCTGTGTTCTGAGCGAAGTCGAAGTCACGATTTGAGTCCGCTTCCGGTGAGCGGCACGACCACGTCGGCGTCGCGGTCGAGGACGCCCGAGAGCCGCAGTTCGCGGAGCGCCGCGGGCGCGACGGCGCAGGTCGGCTCCGTGTAGAAGCCGTGGCGGTGGAGCCTGTCGAGTTCGTCTTCGACCGCGTCGGACGACAGCGCGATGGCGTCGCCGCCGGTGTCGGCGAGCGCCTCGTGAATCTCGGCCTCGCGGACGGGTTCGAGAATCTGGATGCCGTCGGCCACGTCGTTGGTCTCGTCGGGCGTGTGGTGACGGGCGTCGGCGATGGGCGAGTAGCCGGCGGCCTGCGCGCCGTACAGTTCGGGCATTCGGTCGGTCCAGCCCGCCTCGTAGAGCGCGCGGAAGCCGCGGTACGCGCCGAGGAAGAGCGTCCCGTGGCCGAGCGGCGTGACGACCGCGTCGGGGACCGACCAGTCGCGCTGGGCGGCGATTTCGTAGGCGACGGTGGCCGTGCCCGCGAAGAACGCGGGGTTCCACGCGTGGCTCGCGTACCACGCGTCGTCGGCCTCGACTGCCTCGACGCAGGCGTCGGTCACGTCCTGTCTGGAGCCCTCGATTCGGACCGGCTTGGCCCCGGCGCGCTCGATGGCGCGGACCTTCGAGGGCTTGACCGACGCGGGCACGTAGATTTCGGCGTCGATGCCGGCGCGGGCGGCGTAGGTGGCGACGGCGGCCCCCGCGTTGCCCGAGGAGTCCTCGACGACCCGCTCGACGCCGAGTTCGGACGCGAGAGACAGCATCGTCGTCGCGCCGCGGTCCTTGAACGAACCGGAGGGGAAGACGTACTCCAGTTTGAACGAGGCCTCCCACTCCGCCGCGTCGACGAGGGGTGTCATCCCCTCGCCGAGGCTGGCGTGCGGCTCCGTCGGGAGGAACTCGTCGAACGCCCAGAGGCCGTCGCGGTAGTCGAGGTCGGCGTCGTCGGGGGTGGCCGCGGACGGTGACGGGTCGGCCGCGAAGTCCAGCGGCTCGCCGCAGGTACAGCGCCAGCGCCACGCGTCGTAGGTCTCGCCGCAAGCGTCGCACGCGAGTCGGAGCCGAGCGGGGAGGTCGGGTGGTGTCGTCATGGTGAGGGTGTGAATCGAGTGGGATAGAGCGGAGTCTGTGTCAGTACGTGTCGAGGTCGATGCCGACAGAGCAGACGTACTCGCCGGAGGCGACCTGCGGGAGGCGGCGCGCCCGCCAGAAGATGCCGTCGTGGTCGGCGGTGACGCGGGCTTTGAGCTTGCCGAACACGTCCGTCACCTCGAACACCACGTCGCCGGCGGAGACGCGCTCGCCGAGGTCGCGCTTGAACCGGACGAGGCCGCCGACCGGCGAGCCGTACTGGTCGAAGCCGCGGGCGCGGGTCTGGGCTTCGAGTTCCACGTCGCCGTCGAGGAAGTCGTAGCCGCGGAGGACGTTGTAGACGCCGCGGACGCCCTTCTCGATGCTCTCTTCGTCCCAGCCGACACAGCCGCCGAGTTCGGGGTCGATGGTCGGAATCCCGGCGTCGGGGCCGGCGCGGGCGAGTTGGCCGTCGGGGCCCTTCTGGTCGAGGACGTACCCGCAGCCGAACGTCTTGGCGAGTCGGAGGCACTTCGCGTGCATCCGGTGGTGGCGACCGCAGCGGACGCGGACCTCGTCTATCATCCGGCTCGTCGAGCCCTGATGGAGGTCGACGATGAGGTCGGCGTCGCGGGCGGCGGCGAACGTCGCGGCCGCGATGCGCTCCGAGGAGGTGCCGCGCTCGTCGCCGGGGTACGCCCGGTTCATCTTCGTGTCGTCTATCGGGTTGCGGTGCTGTGCGACCTGGAAGGCGTGGTAGTTGACGATGCCGACGACGAGAATCGTTCCGGAAATCTCCGCGGGGTCGAGCTGCGGGACGACCCGCTGGATGACGCCGACGCCGTTGAGTTCGTCTCCGTCCGAGGCCGCCTGCATGTAGAGCGTCTTGCCCGACGACGCGCCGTTGATGACGGCGACGGGCAGGCCGACGCTCCCGCCGTCGCGGGACTCGCCGACTTCGAGGCGACCCACGTCCATCTCCCCGGGGGCCGCGCTCGCCGTTCCCAAGGTAATCATACCGCCAACCTCGGACCGGCCTCCCTTTAGGGGTTCGGTCCGCTGAGGCCCCCCGAGGAAAGCGTTGCCGCTATGGTCTCGCGGCCGCAACCGCCGACCGTGACAGACGACGTTCCCGAACGACCGCCGACGGGGGGACTGGTGCAGGCGCTCGACGTGCCGCGAAACGCCGCTATCGGGGCGGCCGTCGGTCTCGCCTTGGCCGTCGTCGCCTATCTCTTTCGGGTCCTCGAGCTGTTCGGCCCGTTCGCCGGCACCCGCGAGTACCCGATACTCGGGCCCGAGGGCTGGTTTCTCATCCTCGCGTTCGTTCTCGCCTCCGCGACGGCGCTCCTCGTCGCGACGGCGCTGACGCTCGTCTCGGCGTATCGGCTGAGTAAAACGCTGTAAAACGCCCCGTTCCGGCGGTCGATTCGCCTACTCGTCGAACTCGCGCTCGTCGCCGACGAGTTCGCCCAGTCGCTCCGCCCCGGCGCGGGTGCCCTTGGCGATGATGAGGTCGCCGCCGTGGAGCCGCGTTTCCGACCCCGGCGAGACCACCCATTCGCGGCCGCCGGCCCGGCGGACCGCGATGACGCGCATCCCCGTCTCGGACTTGACGCGCCGGTCGCCGAGGGTCGCCTCCGCGAGGTCGCTTGCGGGGGCGACCCGCAGACGGATGATGACCTCGTCGGACTCCTTGACCGCGGCGGCGACGACCGGGTGGGCGTCGATGCCGCGGAGGACGCCCTCGGCGATTTCGAGCGCGGCGTCGGAAATCATCTCCGTCGCGCCCGCGAGTTGGACGAGTCCGCGGAGCGACACGGGGTCTTCGACCCGGCTTGCCGCGCGGAGCGTCCACGCCTCGAACCGAGACTTGAGCGCGTCCACCTCGGCTTCGAGCTCTTCGACTTCCTCGGCGACGCCCTCGCTGTCGAACAGCACCGCGCCGTAGGCGAGGTCGACGGCGAGTTCGCTCATGTCCTTCATCAGGACGATGGAGTCGACGGCGCGTTCGAGGTCCTCGATGGTCGGCTCGGGGACGTCCGGCGGGTCGTACCGGAGGCCGGTGGCGGCCTCGTGGACGGTCTGGAGGCCGTCGTCGCGGCCGCGGAGGAGGAGCACGTCGCCGGCGCGGAGCGTCGTCTCGTGGTCGGGGTTCGTCACCCACTCGCCGGCGCGGTGGATGGCGACGACGCGGACGCCCGTCTCGGTCTCCATGTTGATGTCGCCGAGCGCGCGGCCCGCGTAGGGCGACTCGTCGGTGAGTTCGCACCGAATCGTCGTCTCGACCGCCTCGGGGAGCGCGGCGCGGATGGCGTCCGGGAGGCCGATGTCCTCGATGACGACCTTGGCGATGTCGCCCGCGGCGTCGGAAATCTTCTCCGCCGCGCCGACGACGCCGAGGACGGGCGCGAGTTCCTCCGCGTCCTCGGGACTGCGGGCGGCCATCATCAGGCTCATGCGCGCCTGCAGTTGGAGGATGTCCATCCGCTCTTCGAGGTCGAGGACCTCGGCCGCGAGGTCGTCGTTCGCGTGGAGGACGGCGGAGTACGAGAGGTCGATGAGTAACTCCGCGGTGTCTTTCATCTCGGCGAGGACGGCCTTGACGCTGACAGGCTCGTACTCGATGTCCTCCGGATTCATGCGCCCGCCTTCACGACGGGACGGCAAAAGGCTTGCCAGGAGTAGTGGTGCCACCGTGGTTCGAGAGAACTACGTCGCCGGCGCATATGACTTCGCGGGTCCCCCAGAACGGCGCGCGCGGCGCGTTCGAGAGTCCCGTATAAGGGCACCGAGAACAACGACGATTGTCGAACACTATTTTAGACACCGACTACCCACGAAACCGACAGACGGGGCTGCCTTTGTATGTGTATGGCGGTCGATAACATATGAGTGAAAACGATAACGCTTTTTTGATATGGTAGGCAACGTTCTGGGTATGTCAGGCGAACTGAAGCGGGGGCTGGAAGGTGTGCTGGTCACCGAATCGAAGCTCAGTTTCATCGACGGCGACGCGGGACAACTCGTTTACTGCGGGTACGATATCGAAGACCTCGCACGGGACGCAAGCTACGAGGAGGTACTCTACCTTCTGTGGCACGGGGAGCTTCCGACGAGCGAGGAACTCGACGCGTTCTCCGACGAACTCGCGGCCCACCGCGGCCTCGACGACGGCGTTCTCGACGTGACACGCGAACTCGCCGAGCAGGACGAGTCGCCGATGGCGGCGCTCCGAACGCTCGTCTCGTCGCTGTCGGCGTACGACGAAAACGCCGACTTCGAGGACGTGACCGACCGCGAGGTCAACCTCGAGAAGGCAAAGCGCATCACGGCGAAGATGCCGTCGGTGCTCGCGGCCTACGCTCGCTTCCGTCGCGGCGACGACTACGTCGAACCCGACGAGAGCCTGAATCACGCGGCGAACTTCCTCTACATGCTCAACGGCGAGGAGCCGAACGAGGTGCTCGCCGAGACGTTCGACATGGCGCTCGTGCTGCACGCCGACCACGGTCTGAACGCGTCCACGTTCTCCGCGATGGTCACGTCCTCGACGCTCTCTGACCTCTACAGCGCGGTCACGTCCGCTATCGGCACGCTCTCGGGGTCGCTCCACGGCGGCGCGAACGCGAACGTCATGCGGATGCTGAAGGACGTCGACGACAGCGACATGGACCCGACCGAGTGGGTCAAAGACGCCCTCGACCGCGGCGAGCGCGTCGCCGGGTTCGGTCACCGCGTCTACAACGTGAAGGACCCCCGCGCGAAGATTCTCGGCGCGAAGTCCGAGGCGCTCGGCGAGGCCGCCGGCGACATGAAGTGGTACGAGATGTCGGTCGCCATCGAGGAGTACATCGGCGAGGAGAAGGGTCTCGCGCCGAACGTGGACTTCTACTCCGCCTCGACGTACTACCAGATGGGCATCCCCATCGACCTCTACACCCCCATCTTCGCCGTCTCGCGCGTCGGTGGCTGGATCGCGCACGTCCTCGAACAGTACGATGACAACCGCCTCATCCGCCCGCGCGCCCGCTACACCGGCGAGAAGGACCTCGACTTCCCGTCGGTCGACGAGCGATAGGCGACGAGTCGCACGCGACTTTTTTCCGTCCCGACGACCCGCCGGAGCGACGCGTCGTCCCCCGACCGCTCCCGCGTTCCCCGCTCAGTCGTCTTCGCCCGCGTCGTCGACGCCGACGCTCCCGCGTTCGACCATGAGCGCGTCGGCGTGGCCCGCCCAGTCGGCGTAGTAGAACGCCGCGAGCACGAACAGCCCCATCCACGTGAACGACAGGACGATGCCGATTCGCGCGCCGAGCGGGCCGTAGCCGAACACCTCGACCAGCAGGTAGGACGCGCCGACGAAGAAGCCGAACACCCCGGTCAGCCGGGCGACGAAGGGGATTCGCGTCGCGCCCGCGCCCTGCAGCGACCCGGAGAGCCCGACGAAGAGCGCCAGTCCCGGCGCGGCGAGGCCGTAGGCGACGGCGAACTTCACGGCCCATTCGAGGTCCGCGCCGCCGCCGGAGCCGACGAGGGCGACGACGGGTTCGGTGAACGCCGCGAGGAAGAGCCCGATGCCGCCGACCGTGACGACCGACAGGAGCGCAACCGCGCCGCCCTGATACCGCGCGGCCTCGCTGTCGCCCGCCCCGAGCGCCTGCCCGACGAGGACGCTGGCGGCGACGTTGTAGCCGCGCGCCAGCGGGCTTGCGACCTGCTGGTAGACCCGGCGGCCGATTTGGAAGCCGGCGTTGACGGCGTCGCCGAAGCCGAGGAGGAGGGCGTTGAACGGGAACTCAGCGAGTTCGGCGGCGATGCCCTCGCCGACCCGCGGGGTGGCGATGCGCACGAGTTGGCCGGCGACCGTCCGGTCGCGGGGGCGGACCAGCGAGGTCGGCGACGCGGGGCGGGCGAGCGCGACCAGAAGCAGTCCCGCCGAGAGGACGTTGGCGGTCGAGGTGGCGAGGCCCACGCCCAGCACGCCGAGCGCCGGCAGACCGACGAGGCCGAAGCCGAGACCGACCGACAGCCCGATGTTGACGACGTTGGCGAAGACGTTGACCAGCATCGGCGTCCGGGTGTCGCCGACGCCCTGAAGCGACCGCGAACCGACGAGCGAGACCAGTCGCGCGGGCGAGGTGGCGAAGATGACCGCGAGGTACGTCGTGCCCAGTTCCACGGCCCGGTCGCTCGCGGGGAACGCGCCGATGGCCGCCTCGCCCAGCGTGAACCCGAAAATCAGGAAGGGGACGCCCGCGAGGAACGCGAGGAGGAGCGCCGTCGAGATGGCCTCGCTCCGGTTGGCGTCCGCGCCGCTTCCCGTGTCCTGACTGGAGAGCGCAATCGCGCCGCCGCCGAGGCCGAGACCGATGCGGAGCGGGAACCGAGCGTAGAGGTCGGCGAGACCGATAGCGACGACGGCGGCCGGGGAGAGCGCCGCGGTGACGGCCACGTCCACGGTCCGCATCGCCGTCTGTGCGGTCTGCTCGGCCATCACCGGCCACGCGAGCGAGAAGATGCGCTTCCAGACCCGCCGGAGGCGACCGAGGTTCATGCCGAGGCCACGGACCTCGCGCAGTTGACGGTACCGGAAGCGGCGGTCCCGTCGGGCACGCTCGATGCGACACGCGAATGACGAGCGTCATACGCGGGTACCGGGTCGTCGCTGTCGTGCGGTTTCACTTTCACTCCGGGTGGGGGACGTTTATATGCACGGGGACCAGAAAGACAGTTGCACGTCACACGCGTGCATTCCCCCTTTCCCCTTTCACCGACCGGCGAGCGACGGCCACGGCGGCGCGGTGACGGCCCCGAATCCGGATTCTCAACCGACGACCATGAGGGTTGACATCACGCCCCTGATACCGATAGATTCCCGAACGATTAAACACAGACACGGGCGATTTCCGACCATGCTCACGCTTGACGACGTACGCGCCGCCCGCGAGCGCGTCGAAGCGGTCGCCCGACGGACACCGCTGGAGTACTCGCACACCTTCTCGGAGATGACGGGTGCCGAGGTGTACCTGAAGCTCGAAAACACCCAGCGCACGGGGTCGTTCAAGATTCGCGGCGCGACGAACCGCATCACGACGCTCTCCGAGGAGGAGAAGGACGCGGGCGTCGTGACCGCGAGCGCCGGCAACCACGCCCAGGGCGTCGCGCTCGCGGCGTCGCGGGCGGGCGTGAACTCGAAAATCGTCATGCCCGAGTACGCGCCGATTTCCAAGGTGAAAGCGACCGAGCGCTACGGCGGCGACGTGGTGCTCTACGGCAACGACTACGACGAGGCGCAAGCGAAAGCCCACGAAATCGAGGCGGAGGAGGGCCGGACCTACGTCCACGCCTTCGACGACGAGTACGTCATGGCCGGACAGGGAACTATCGGCCTCGAAATCGCGGAGGACTGCCCCGACCTCGACACCGTGGTCGTCCCCATCGGCGGCGGCGGCCTCATCTCCGGCATCTCGACGGCCATCAAAGAGCAGTACCCCGACGCCCGCGTCATCGGCGTGCAGGCGGAACAGGCCTCCAGCGCCGCGGACTCGCTGAACAAGGGGTCGATTCAGACCATCGACGAGGTGGACACCATCGCCGACGGCATCGCCGTCCGCAGAATCGGCGACAAGCCCTTCGAGGTCATCCGCGAGCGCGTGGACGAGGTCGTCACCGTCTCCGACGAGGAAATCGCGGTGGCGCTCACCTACCTGCTCGAACGCTCGAAGACGCTGGTCGAGGGCGCGGGGGCCGTCGCGCTCGCGGCGCTGGTCTTCCAGAAGTTCGACTACGAGGAGGACGAGGTCGTCGTCCCCGCGCTGTGCGGCGGCAACATCGACATGAACACGCTGACGACCGTCGTGATGCGCGGGCTCGTCGAGACGGGTCGGTACCTCAAGATTCGGACCGAACTGAAGGACCGCCCCGGCTCGCTCGAACAGCTCATCGGGATTATCGCCGCGGAGAAGGCGAACATCTACGCCGTCAGGCACGACCGCACCTCTCGGAAAATCGCGCTGAACGCGACCGAGGTCGAAATCGACCTCGAAATGCGCGGGCCGAACCACGTCGATTCGCTCCTCGGCGAACTCCGCGACGCGGGCTACGACGTGGAAGTCCTCGACTGACCGCGTGGCCGGAGGCGGACTTCGAGTCCCGCGTTCGAAGCCGGGCGCTCAGGCGAGTCGCGTGAGGCCGATAAACACGAGGAGCGCGCCGATGCCTCGGTAGAGCCAGACGGGCGGGGCGGACTCCTCGGACCCGTCGGAAGACGAGCGGCGGAGGAACTCGAACCCGAACGCGTGGATTCGCGCCGGGAAGACGAGGTACGCGACGCCGAGCGCCACGACCCCGACGGAGCCGACCTGCCACAGGAGGTTCATGTGCTAAATCCGAACTGTTCCGGCATATGCCCGTCGGTCGGGTCGGCGCGTCGGCGGCCGGAGTTCGCCCGAGACGGGCGCGTTGCGGGAGTGTGAGCACGTTTCTGGCTCCGGCGAACACTCGCCTTTTTACCCGGACGATTATGTCGAATTCGGGCGATAGACACCGTCTACGATGATTTTCACTTCGTGGGAAGCATGCGGGGTTTGACCCTCCCCCAATACGAAGGCCTTTAAGAGGGGACACCCCGCCTCCCGCTCCCCGGTTCGCCCCGTCGTCAGCGACCCCGCACCCCAACCATGCTCGACCCAGTCATCGCCAGCCGGCTGCAGTTCGCGCTCACGACCATCGTCCACATCATCTTCCCCGTGATGAGCATGGGCCTCGCGCCCTTCCTCATCTACTTCACGTGGAAGGACATCCGCACCGACGACCCGGTGTACGAACAGCTCAGGCGGTTCTGGACGAAGATTTTCGCCGTCTCGTTCGTCGTCGGCACCGTGACCGGCATCGTCCTCGAATTCGAGTTCGGGACGAACTTCGCGGCGTTCTCGACGGCGGCCGGCGAACTGTTCGGCGGCCCGCTGGCCACCGAGGGGATGATGGCGTTCATGCTCGAAGCGACGTTCCTCGGGGTGTTCGTCTTCGGCCGCGAGAAGGTCTCCGACGCGCTCTACATGGTTTCGGCCGTCGCCGTCGGCCTCGGCACGTGGCTCTCGGCGGTGTGGATTCTCGTCGCCAACTCGTGGATGCAGACGCCGCGAGGGTACGAACTCGCGCGCGAGAGCGGCCAGCTCGTCGTCTCGCTCGTCGACCCCATCGCGGCGTACGCCAACCCGCGGTTTCCGTGGATGTTCGTCCACATGCAGAACGCCGCGGTGCTGTCGGTCGCGCTGTTCATGGCCGGCGTCGCGGCGTACCACGTCTGGCAGCGCGGCATCAGCGCCGAGGACGACCGCGAGGACGCGCGCTTCTGGCGGAAGACGCTCAAAATCGCGCTCGTCGTCCTGCTCGTGACCGCGCCGTTTCAGGCGATTCACGGCGACGCCTACGGCCGGCACGTCTACGAGACCCAGCCGCAGAAGTTCGCCGCCATGGAGGCCGTCTGGGAGACCGACAGCTACGTCCCCGAGTACATCTTCGCCATCCCGACGAGCCTCGAACACATCACCGACCCGCGCGCCAAGGAACTGCTCGGAATCGGGATTCCCGGCGGGGCGTCGTGGCTGGCGAGCGGGGGTGACCCCCAAGCCGAAATCACCGGCCTGAACGAGTTCGACACGGAGGCTCCGCCGGTCGCCATCGTCTTCTGGTCGTTCCGGCTCATGGTCGCCGCGGGGTTCTGGTTCATCCTGTTGGCCTTCTGGGCGGCCTATCGCTGGTGGACCGACGACCTGTACGACGACGACCTGTTGCACAAGGCGTTCGTCGGGTCGTCGCTCCTCGGCATCTTCGCCGTCGAGGTCGGCTGGATAGTCACCGAGGTGGGACGACAGCCGTGGGTCATCCAAGGCGTCCTCAGGACGAGCGAGGGCGTCTCGCCGGGTCTCACCGGCTTCGAGGCGACGCTCACGCTCGTCGGCTTCGCCGTCGTGTACACCGGCCTGCTCGCGCTCTACACCTACGTGATTCGCCGCATCATCCGCGAGGGACCGCCGAGCATCGACGACACGGAGGCGGGTGCGGAGGCCGCCTCGCCCGCGGGGGTGACCGGCGATGACTGACTACGGCGCGTTCGCCACGGACCCGCTTTTCGGCCTGCCGCTGCAGGAGCTGTGGTTTGGGCTCGTCTTCTTCATCCTCGGGATGTTCCTGTTCCTCGACGGCTTCGACTTCGGCGTCGGGGCCATCTTCGCGACCCGCGACGACGACGAGGAACGCGAGACGCTTCTGGCCGCCATCGGGCCTTTCTGGGACGGCAACGAGGTGTGGCTCGTCGTCTTCGGCGGCGCGCTGTTCGCCGCGTTCCCGGCGGTGTACGCGAACCTCTTCAGCCGCCACTACCTGCTCATGTTCGCCATCCTCGGGGCGCTCATCCTCCGCGGACTCGCCCCCGAGATGTACGAACAGCGCCACGACGAGGCGTGGCAGACGTGGTGGGGGCGGGCGTTCGTCGTCGGCAGCGTGAGCACGCCCTTTTTGCTCGGCGTGTTCGCCGCCCACTGGCTCCTCGGCGTCGAGTCGCTCCTGTCGCTACCCGGTGTCGTCGTCGGCCTCGCCGTCGTCGCGCTCACCGTCGTCGCCGGGGTCGGCTTCCTCGCCATGAAGACCCGCGGGAGCCTCCAGCGCGACGTGGCCGACTACGGCCCGCGTGCGATAGCGGCCTATCTCGCGCTCGTCGTCGTCACGCTCGCCTACCTCGTCGCCGTCCGCCCCGACCTCGGCGTTCTCGCGCCGGTGCCGCTGGCGCTCGTCGCCGTCAGCCTCGCCGCCGCCGCGGGCTATCTGCTCGCGCTCCGCGACGGGCGCTACACGCTCGCGTTCGGGGCCGTGCCGGTCCTCGTGTTCGCGTTCGTCGCGCTCGTGGCGACGCTCATGTTCCCCCTGGCCGACCCCGCGACCGGGCTGACCGTCGCGGACGCCATCATCTCCGTGCTCCCGCTGAACATCATGAGCGTCGCGTCGGCGCTCCTCCTGCCGCTCGTGTTCACCTACTTCGGCATCCTCTACTCGACGTTCAGCGGGCCCATCGAAACCGGTGAATCGTACTCCTGACCGACTGCAATTCACCTCCCACTACCAACCAATCCACCCATGGCTACGCTCCCCAACACCAAACCCACCGCCGAATCGCTCACCAAACCGCTGACCCTCCTCGGCCTCGGACTGGTCGTCGTCAGCGTCGCCGTCGCGGGGATCGCGCTCCGAGACGGCGACGTGGTCACCGCGCTCGGGATGGGGCTGTTGTTCGCCTCGGGCGTCCTCACGACCGGCATCAGCCTCTCCGGGAAGTCGGTGTAACCCGACGGACTGCGGCGGGGAGGTCCCGCCGTTGACCCGGTCGTTCCACCCTATTTTATCACGTCGTGGCGAAATCCACCGCGTATGAAGCGCGTCATCGAAACCGACGAAGCGCCGGCCGCGGTCGGTGCGTACAGTCAGGCGACGACCAACGGCTCGCTGCTCTACACGGCGGGACAGATTCCGCTGACGCCGGACGGCGAACTCCTCGACGACGAGGACATCGCGACGCAGACGACGCAGTCGCTCGACAACGTGATGGCTATCCTCGCGGAGGCCGGCGCGGACGCGACCGACGTGCTGAAGACGACCGTGTTCCTCGCCGACATCGACGACTTCGACGAGATGAACGAGACGTACGCGACCTACTTCGACGAGGAACCGCCGGCCCGCTCGGCGGTCGAGGTCGGCAATCTGCCGAAGGGCGTCGGCGTCGAAATCGAGGCCGTCGCCGTCGTCGACGAGGAGTAACGTGGCCCGCCGCGTCCGGTCCGCGCTCGCGTGGGGCGCAGCGAGCCTCCTCCTCGTGGGCGTCCTCGCGCAGGGCGCGGTCCTCCTCGGACTCGGTATCGACGCGTCGTTCGGGGCGGTCGCCGCGGTGGCGGTCGCGTCCGGCGTCGCCGTCGCGTCCGTGACATACGTCATCGAACCACGACTCGAACGGAAAGGAAGGGCTTAAATTATCCAGGCGGGAACGTTGCGTTGTAAGCCAGGATGGCCGAGCGGTAAGGCGCACGCCTGGAAAGCGTGTTCCCTCTGGGATCGGGGGTTCAAATCCCTCTCCTGGCGCTTCTCTGGAAACTACTACTCCGAGCGATGCGTCTCGGCGCATCGCGGATAGCAGTTTTCGTGAAGCGTTTCTGAGAGGGGTTTGAACCAGGGAGCGAAGCGAACAGAGTGAGCAGAGTGACTGAGGTTCAAATCCCGCTCCTGGCGCTTCTCTGAAAATCCACATCTTCGACCCTGACCCCCCGCTGAAAACACCAACTCGAACTCCCACCCCTCGCACCCGAGGCACATAGTCTCTCTCTCAATCGCCGGACGGCGGGAACCAGCGGCGGAGTCTATCGCCTCGCCAGCCAAGAACAATGTACGTCGAAACTGGCAGGGCACCCCCAGTTCGACGCGACCCAAGGCACCACCACCAGAAGCGACCGTATCAACTGTTCGGACAAAACATTCATCCCCATGGGATACGATACCACGATTGACAATGCCTGACACCAAGACCGGCCGCGAGAAGAAGGGCCTCAACAAGCGGACCCAACTCACCGAGCGGCTGTACGAACGAGAGTTATCGGTGTTAGATGAAGACGACGACGAGCCCCCGCTCGACGCCGCGAACGACGACACCGGCGGCGAGTTCCTCGCGGACGAACTCCCCGAGGACGACTGACGGCGCGGCCGACGCGGCCTCCGACCACGCGAATTTTTATCGGGCGCAACAGAACGTGTGAGCGTGCAACACCGCGCGAACTACGCGACCGTGTTTATCGGGTCGCACCTCCACCCCGAAGGAGAGACGCTGGACCTCGACTGGGCGGACGACGCCGGAAACGAGACGGCGACGTTCGAGTTCGACGTGCCGACCGACGACCCCAGAGAGCCGTATCTCGGCATCCAAGCGTTCGACGTGGGCGAGTACGGCCACGAGATTCGAATCAACGGCGACTCGCTTTCGGGGTTCGACATCCCGCCGGGTGACGGCTGGCAGTACTGGGTCGATACCGTCACGGGCGCGAGTCTCGCCGAAGGCACGAACACCATCCGAGTCGTTCGCGACGACGAGGGCGACGACGCGTTCGCCGTCGGAACGGTGACCGTCCACTGGAAAGAGCCGGTCGAGGAGTAGCGTATAAAGCGGTGCGACCGGGACACGATTGTGGTGTGAAATGACGTACCACAGTAATCCCCCGAACACCGCTGAAAGCGCCTCAGTCGCGCGGTTACCGGGATATCACGGCGAACGCTCGTCGTTCAGTCGTCGATTCGTCGGCGAAGCTTTTTTATAGAATCACAAACAATCAAGGCCTGTCATGAGCCAGCGAATGCAGCAGGGTCAGCCGATGATCATCATGGGCGAGGATGCACAGCGCGTCAAGGACCGCGACGCGCAGGCGTACAACATCCGCGCCGCACGAGCAGTCGCCGAGGCGGTACGTTCCACACTCGGCCCGAAAGGGATGGACAAGATGCTCGTCGATTCGATGGGCGACGTCACCATCACGAACGACGGCGTCACCATCCTCAAGGAGATGGACATCGACAACCCGACGGCCGAGATGATCGTCGAAGTCGCCGAGACGCAGGAGGACGAAGCCGGCGACGGAACGACGACGGCGGTCGCCATCGCGGGTGAACTCCTGAAGAACGCCGAGGACCTCCTCGAACAGGACATCCACCCGACGGCCATCATCCGCGGCTTCAACCTCGCCTCCGAGAAGGCGCGCGAGGAAATCGACGACATCGCAGAGCGCGTCGACCCCGACGACGAGGAACTCCTGAAGAAGGTCGCCGAAACCTCCATGACGGGCAAGAGCTCCGAACTCAACAAGGAGCTTCTCGCGGACCTCATCGTCCGCGCCGTCCGTCAGGTCACCGTCGAAGCCAACGACGGCTCCCACGTCGTCGACCTCGAGAACATCTCCATCGAGACGCAGACCGGTCGCTCCGCGTCCGAGTCCGAACTCCTCACCGGTGCCGTCATCGACAAGGACCCCGTCCACGACGACATGCCGGTCCAGTTCGACGAGGCCGACGTGCTGCTGCTCAACGAGCCCGTCGAGGTCGAGGAGACCGACATCGACACGAACGTCTCCATCGAGAGCCCCGACCAGCTCCAGAAGTTCCTCGACCAGGAAGAGGCCCAGCTGAAGGCGAAGGTCGACCAGATCGTCGACTCCGGCGCTGACGTGGT
Organism: Haloferax marisrubri; assembly: GCF_001469875.2. GTDB lineage: Archaea > Halobacteriota > Halobacteria > Halobacteriales > Haloferacaceae > Haloferax > Haloferax marisrubri. The sequence continues at coordinate 318,021 of NZ_LOPW02000022.1, forward strand.
CTTCTGTCAGAAGGGCATCGACGACCTCGCCCAGCACTACCTCGCAAAGCAGGGCATCCTCGCGGTCCGCCGGACGAAGAAGTCCGACATCCGCTTCCTCAAGAACATCACCGGTGCGGCGGTCGTCTCCGACCTCGACTCCATCGAGGCCGCCGACCTCGGTCGCGCCTCCGTCCGCCGCGACGAGGCCGACGAACTGTTCTACGTCGAGGGCATCGGCGACGACGTCCACGGCGTCACGCTCCTGCTCCGCGGCTCCACCGACCACGTGGTCGACGAACTCGAACGCGGCGTCCAGGACGCCCTCGACGTCGTCGCGTCCACGGTCGCCGACGGTCGCGTGCTCGCCGGCGGCGGCGCTATCGAGGTCGAACTCGCCTCGCGCCTCCGCAACTACGCAGACTCCGTCTCCGGGCGCGAGCAGCTCGCCGTCGAGGCGTTCGCCGACGCGCTCGAACTCGTCCCGCGCGTGCTCGCCGAGAACGCCGGTCTCGACTCCATCGACACGCTCGTCGACCTCCGCGCGGCTCACGAAGAAGGTCAGGTCCGCGCCGGTCTGAACGTCTTCACCGGCGAGGTCGAAGACGCCTTCGAGGCTGGCGTCGTCGAGACGGCCCACGCGAAGGAGCAGGCCGTCGCCTCCGCCTCCGAAGCCGCCAACCTCGTCCTCAAGATAGACGACATCATCGCGGCCGGTGACCTCTCCACCGGCGGCGACGACGACGACGAGGGCGGCGCACCCGGCGGCATGGGTGGCATGGGCGGCATGGGCGGTATGGGCGGCGCGATGTGAAGATCGGCTAACGACTTCACACCCCATCCCCCGACGCCTGCACCGCGCGACGAATCTCTCACTTTTTAACGAAGACGGCTGTCGACCTCCGATGAGCCGCGGCTGGACCATCCGAACGACGGCACGCGGCGGAGACCAACCGACGAGCGTCGTTGCACCGCTCCCTGACAGACGGGCGAGCGCCGACCCCGTTGCGCCACCGACTGCTTAGAAGTTGGATAATTATCTCACTTTCCCAGATACACTTGCAGTTGTGTTCAGAAATGGAACGAACTAAGTAGCAGGTACGGCAACGTGTCTCCATGCGCAAGACGCTGCTGTTGAACAAGGACGACGTTCACGAGAACGTCCAGATGCCGGAGCTCATCTCGGCCATCGAGGACGCCTTCGCCGCCTACGAGTCCGGCGACGCCCAGATGCCGCCGAAGTCCTACATCGACCTGCCGCAGTACAACGGCGACTTCCGGTCGATGCCCGCCTACCTCGACGCGGGCGACTGGGACGCCGCGGGCATCAAGTGGGTCAACGTCCACCCCGACAACGGCGACAAGTACGACCTGCCCACCGTCATGGGCACGATGATCTACTCCGACCCCGAGAACGCCTTCCCGCTGGCGCTCCTCGACGGGACGGAACTCACGATGCTCCGCACCGGCGCGGCCGCGGCCGTCGCCACCGACTACCTCGCCGTGGAGGACGCCACCTCGATGGGTATCGTCGGCGCGGGCGTCCAGTCGTACACGCAACTCCGCGCCATCAGCGAGGTCCGCGACATCGAGGAAGTCGTCGTCTCCGACCTCGACGAGGAGCGCGTCGCCGACTTCATCGACGCCTTCGAAGACGAGTTCGACATCCGCGCCGGCTCCATCGAGGAGGCCGCGAGCTGTGACGTGCTGTCGACCGTGACGCCCGTCGAGTCGCCCATCGTCCCGCGCGACGCGGTCGGCGACCACACCCACATCAACGCGATGGGTGCCGACGCCGAGGGCAAACACGAACTCGCCGACGACGTGCTCTTAGACGCCAAGCTCGTCATCGACGACCACGCTCAGACCACCCACTCCGGCGAAATCAACGTCCCGTACCACGAGGGCGTCCTCACCGACGACGACATCTACGGCGCAATCGGCGACATCGTCCTCGGCAACCTCGACGGCCGCACCGACGCCGACGGCATCAGCGTCTTCGACTCCACGGGACTGGCGATTCAGGACGTCGCGGCGGCCCACGTCGCCTACGAACACGCGTTCGAAAACGACAACGGCTACGCGTTCGACCTCCTCGGTCTCGCCGAGTAAGGTCGCCCGACGCGACGCCGCTGGCATTCATCGTTCTCTTTTGGGTCCGATGCCCCGAGCTACGGGCTCGGGCCGCGCTGCGCGTTGAGGTAGCCGAACACCTTCGAGAGGACGTAGACGATGGCGATGAAGGGCAAGAACGGGACCAGCAGGACGACGAGGATGAGAAGCATCGTCCACCCGATGGAGTCCATCTCGCTGTCGGGGCGCATTCGGGACCCCGGCGTGACGGTGTGATAGGCCTTCTGTGCGAGGCTCAGCGAGTCGTCTTCGCTCATGTGATAGTGTTAGTTCGACGAGACGATAAGTCGAACGACGGACTGGGGGGCCGACCTCACCAATGCCGGTACTTCGCCCGCTCTTCGGTCGCGCCGCAGTCGGGGCACTCGTACGTCCGTCTGTCTTCGAGGTCGGTCCGTTTCTCGTCGTCGACGCGGTACATCTCGACTTCGCACGCCTTGCACAGCATACACCTATTATCGCATGTGATACCGTAAATCTAGGGTGAGCTCTGATAAATAGGACTCTTGGCGGGTCTATGGGCCTCGTATCGGTGCGTATCAGCGGTGAAAATTGGGATTCGATTGGCGCGCGGCGCGGTGCGCCCGGCTATTCGAGGTGGACCGCGGGGCGGAACGGAATCGCCTTCGAGGCGCGGTCGGCGGGGTCGACGATGTCGGGGTCGTCCTCGGCGAACACCTCGACCTCGGCGTCGAACTCGCGGGCGAGGAAGTCGGCGGCGCGTTCGTAGGTGCCGGCCTCGTCCAGTTCGAGTTGCGCGCGGAGCGTCGATTCGTCGCGCCCGCGGGTCTGGTCGACGAGGTCCTGCACGAGGTCGTTCACGTCGTTACCCTTCTCGCGCAGGTCGGGGTCCTGCATGACCTGTCCCATGATTGCACCGACGTTGTCGCCGTTTTCGACGACCGTCTCGAACACGTCGCGCTTCCAGTCGGCGGCGACGTAGACCCGGATGGTGTCGGGGTCGGAGTCGGTCACGTCGATGATGTCGCGCACGTCCTCGGTCAGGCGCTCGACCTGTCGCTCTTCGAGTTCGACCGACTCGTCTTCGAACTCGGTGTCCGGTTCGGGCCACGGCGCGTCCTCGGCGGGCGTGCCGGTCAACTGCTCGTGCAGTTCGTTCGTCATGAACGGGATAAAGGGCGCGAGCAGGCGCAGGCGCGTCTCGAGGACCGTCCGGAGCGTCCACTTCGCGGCCGGGCGGTCGAGGTCGGTCCGGCGGCGGTACCACCGAAGCGACTCCTCGAAGTTGTAGAACGCCGCCTGACTGGCCGAGCGCGTCTCGGACTCGTCCATCGCGGTCGTCACGTCGCGGACGGTGTCCTGCAGTTTCGACAGGAGCCAGCGGTCGACCGTCTCCAGTTCGGGCCGCTCGTCCGGACCGGGGTCGGCGATAATCTCCTGTGCGCGGTTCCAGAAGCGTTCGAGTTGGTCGTGGACCGAACCGACGAGGTCGTCGCGCCAGTCGTAGTCCTGCCACGGTTCCGCGGAGTTGAGCAGGAAGAAGCGGACGGTGTCCGCGCCGTACTCGCCGATGGCCTCGCCGGGGAGGACGACGTGACCCTTCGACGACGACATCTTCTGACCTTCGAGCAGGCCCATGCCCATGATGACGATGCCCTGCGGCCACTGCGGCTCGTCGAACAGTTCGCCGTGGTGGAACTGGTAGAACGTCAGGTGGTTCGTGATGAGGTCGTTACCGGAGAACCGGTAGTCGACGGGGTACCAGTAGTCCCACTCCTCGCGGAGGTCGAGCGCCTTCTCCGGTGCGTCCTCCACGGCCTCGGGACCGTAGAACAGCGCGTCGAAGAAGTCCTGCGTGAGTTCCTCGGTCGGAATCTCCTGCAGGCGGTGGGCGATGGTGTAGTACGCCATGTAGATAGTCGAGTCCGAGAGGGGCTCGATGACGAACTGGTCGTCCCACGGCAGGCGGGTGCCGAGGCCGTAGTTGCGGATACACGGCCACCCGTTGAGCCAGTCGATGGTGTGGTGGTACTCGTCGCGGGTGTTCTCGGGGATGGCGTCCAGCCCGTCGGCCACGTCGTGGGCGAGCTGTTTCCAGTCCTCGTCGTCGTACGAGAGGAACCACGTGTCCTGTTCGGCGACGACGACGTCGCCGCCACAGCGGCAGACGACCTCCTCGGAGAACTCCTGCATCACGTCGAACTGGCCGGCCTCGACGCCGTCGGCCTTGTAGTCGTCGCGGACCTCCTCGACGAGGCCGCCGGCGTAGTCGCCGTAGAACTCCTTGAGCCGACCCGCGTGGAACTCCTTGTTGTAGAGGTCCTTCGTCGCCTTTTCGAGCGCGGGGTCGTCCGAGGACTCGATGCCGCGGTTCTCGACGGCCGACTTCGCGGGAATCTCGCCGTACGTGTCGTCATCGGAGTCGATGTCGAGAATCGGAATCGGCTCGATGTCGGCCACGTCGGCGGGGTCGATGCCGAACGATTCGAGGTAGTCGGTGTCGGCCTTTGCCTCCTGCAGTGCCACGTAGTCGTCGGGGCTGTGGGCCGGGACCGACATGACGACGCCCGTCGCGTTGTCGGCGTCGACGAAGTCGGCCGGCAGGACGAGCACGTCGTCGCCGGTGACGGGGTTTTCGACCGTCTGGCCGACGAGTTCGGCACCCTCGACGGTTTCGAGAACCTTCACGTCGCGGGCCTGATATTCGAGTTTGTCGGCCGCGTACTCGGAGACGAACCACGTCTCGCCGTCGACTTCGGCGACCACGTAGGTCGCCTCGGGGTCGATGTAGGCGTTGGTCACGCCGTGGACCGTCTCGGGGCGCAGGGTCGCCATCGGGACGACCACGCCGCCGCCGTCTCGCTCCCAGCCGAAGCGGACCAGCGTGTACTCCTGGAACTCCGCGTTCTCGCCTTCGAGCAGGTCGTGGGTCGTGACCGGCTGTTCCTCGTTCGTACAGAACTTGACGGGGTGGAGGCCCTTCTCCAGTCGCCCGCGCTCGCGGAGCGTCCGGTACTGCCACTCGACGAACTTCGAGTAGCGCTCGTTGTTCGTGGTGAACTCGCGCCGCCAGTCAACAGACAGGCCGAGCGACTGCATCCCCTTCTTGTAGTGTTCCTCGATGAAGTACCGCGCCCAGCCCATGGGCGATTCGAGGTCCGAAAGCGTGTCCTCGGGGACGTTGTAGGTGTCGGTCAGCACCGAGAGCTGTTTCTCCTCGCGGTTTTTCAGGCGCTCCACCGCGCCGATGATGGGCGTGCCGGTGACGTGCCACGCGATGGGAAACAGGACGTTGTCGCCCTGCTGTCGTCGGTAGCGAGCGTACACGTCGGGAACGGTGTACGTCCGCGCGTGCCCGATGTGCATCCCGCCGCTGGGGTACGGATAAGGCACCGTCACGAACGTCGCGTCGTCGGCGTCTGCGTCCGGGTCGGCCTCGTATCGGCCGGTCTCGGACCAGCGCTCCCGCCAACGCGCTTCGAGTTCCTGCGGGTCGTAGTCCATATCCGTGGTAGTGGCACCCCGGCCTAAAATAACTCCTATACTCGACTTGCGCGGCTGTCTGATTGCGGCAGATATTGCCTCACGATGGCACGGGACAGACGAGAGAATCGAGATGCAAAACGAAGACGGAGAAACGAAAACGGGGAACACCCATCACGAGGGGACCAATCTCGGGCGGCGAGTCAGAGACGCGTGCGAGCGACGACGACCGCTCAGTCGATGTCGATGCGGCGGGAGTCGTCGGGTTCGACGTCGCGCTTGGGGAGAGTGACCGTCAGCACGCCGTTGTGGTAGCTGGCGGACGCGCCGTCCTCGTCGACCGTTTCGGGAAGGCGAATCGTGCGGCGGGCGGACTCGTGGCGGCGCTCGCGGCGGAGATACTCGCCGTCGGCGCGTTCCTCGTCGAGTTCGCGCGTCGCCTCGACGGTCAGCGTGCGGTTGGCGACCGAAAGGGAGATGTCCTCCTTCTCGTAGCCCGGGAGGTCGACCGTGACGACGATTTCGCCGTCGTGGTCGGTGACGTCGATAGCCATCTCGTGGCGGACCTGCGCCATCATGCCCGAGCGGTCGAACTGGCGTCCCATCTCGTCGAACTGGCGGGACATTCGCTCGAACAGTTCCTCGAAGTCGTCGAAGGGGTTGGTACGTCGCATCATGTGTGTTTTCACCGAGGCATATGGACGCCGTCTGAGGAGATAATCGTTGCTGGAACGCAGATAGCAGTTCGCACGCTACAGCGTCCGAAACACCTGCATTCAAAAGATGAACCGCGTCACTCGATGTCGATTTGCGTCGAGTCGTCGCCCGCGGGTTCGGCCTTCGGGAGCGTCACGGTCAAGACGCCGTTTCGGTACGACGCGGCCACCTCGTCGCGCACGACCTCGGCGGGGAGCGTAATCGTCCGGGAGACGGACCGCTGGCTCCGCTCGCGGCGGACGTACTGGTCGTCGTCGACCTCGGACGACTCCTCGTGGTCGGCCGCGATGGTGAGTCGCCGCCCGCTGACGCTCACGTCGAGGTCGTCCTTCTCGAAACCGGGGAGGTCGGCGACGACCTCGATTGCCTCGTCGGCATCGACGACATCGAGGGAGATGTCTTGGAACCGACCGATTCCGGACTCCTCGAACGACCGGCCCATCCGGTCGAACAGGTCTTCTATCTCGTCAAACGGGTTTCGCTGCATACGGGCCTAGATACGTCGTCGACGACAAAGAAAGATGTGCCCAGACCCACATTTCGAGAGCGCCCGGGTGGGTGTGACGGGGCGCGGGTGGGCGTCTCGGCGTCGGAATCGCGTCAGTACAGCACGTGCCGCGTGTCGTACGAGCCGAGGACGCGAACCCAGCCGTTGCGGGCGATTCCCTCGACTTCTTCGAGCGCATCCTGCATCCGCTCCTCGTAGAGGCCGGCGTCGGCGTCGATGTGGAACAGGTAGTCGCCGAGGCGATTGCCGCTCGGGCGCGACTCGATGCGCGAGAGGTTGATGTCGCGTTCGGCGAACGCTTCGAGCAGTTCCAAGAGGAGACCGGGGTAGTTCGCGTTCGGGTAGACGACGAGCGAACTCTTGCCGCCGGCGTCCGAGCGGGCGGACTCGGGCCCGATGACGAGGAACCGCGTCGCGTTCGACGACTGGTCTTGGATGTCCTCGGCGATGATTTCGAGGTCGTCGGCGGGCGCGTCAGACTCCGTCTGACTGCCTTCCGCGTGTGACGCGGAAGCGTTGTCCGGGTGACCGATACCCGCGACCGTCGGGTCGGCGCGGGCGCGCTCGACGCCGCGGGCCGTGCTAGCGACGGCTTCGAGCGTCACGTCGGGGTAGTTCTCGTCGAGGTACGACCGGCACTGCGCGAGCGCCTGCGAGTGGCTGGCGACGACGTCGAAGTTCGCGCTCTGGGCCAAGAGCGCGTGGCGGATGGGCGTGACAATCTCCTGAACGACGCTCACCTCCGAGTTCGCCACGGCGTCGAGGCTCTCGGTGACGCTCCCTTCGATGCTGTTCTCGATGGGGACGACGCCGCGCTCGAACGACCCGTCGGCGACCGCTTGGACGATAGAGGTGACCGATTCTCGGAAGGCGACGTCGTCGGCGACCGCGCGGGCGGCGCGATGGGAGTACGTGCCCGCCGGACCGAGCGTGACTGCCTGCATGCCCTCCCCTTCACGAAGCGGCGACAAAAGACCGTCGGGGCTGGCAGATTCGGCCTATCGCTCCGCGCAGAACTCGACGAAGTTGCGGAGGATGGTCAGCCCGGTCTCGCCGGACTTCTCGGGGTGGAACTGCGTGCCGAAGACGGTGCCTTCCTCGTTGGCGACGACCGCGGGGAACTCCACGCCGTAGTCGGTCGAGGCGACGACCGCGTCCTCGTCGTCGGGGTCGGCGTAGTAGGAGTGGACGAAGTAGGCGTACTCGCCGTCGACGCCCTCGACGAGCGGGTGGTCGCGTTGGACGTTGAGTTCGTTCCAGCCCATGTGCGGGACCTTCTGTCCCTCGTCGAAGCGGACGTTGCGGCCGGGGATGAAGTCGAGTCCTTCGACCTCGCCCTCGCCCGCGTGGTCGGCCTCCTCGGAGGAGGTAAGCAGCATCTGCATCCCGAGACAGATACCGAAGATGGGCGTTCCGTCGGCGGCGGCCTCGGCGAGCGGTTCGCGGAACGGGCCGGCGTTCTCCATGCCCTCGGAGAACGCGCCGACGCCGGGGAGGACGATGCCGTCGGCGTCGTCGAAGTCGGCCGGGTCGTCGGAGACGACGACGTTCGCCCCGGCGCGTTCGAGCCCGCGCATGGCGCTCCGGAGGTTTCCGAGCCCGTAGTCGACCATCACCACGTCGGCGAGGGTCTCCTCGGGCGGCTGTGTCGTGCTCATACCGAATGTCCGCAGAGGGGAGCAAAGTGGTTTTCCCTCGGGGAGAGTTCTCCGCCGGCCGGTCGCCACATTTCTATTCAGTACATATATAGAGAAAAAATAGCAAATCTTAACAACAAGTGTCGGAATTACAAGACGAGTTCAATGGCGAGCAGACGAGAATTTATCAGAACGGCAGGAATCACTGGAGTCGCTGGACTGACAGCGCTTAGTGGATGTACGGGTGGCGACGATGGCTCGGAAGCGACGACCACGACGGAGTCGGGAGAGTCCTCGGAGACCGAGGAGACGACGGCGACAACGACGGAGTCGTCACCGGAGTCCATCATGTTCGCGCTGACGCCCGCAGAGTCAGACGTGGACGTGGAAGCGCAGTATCAGCCGCTTTTCAACTACATCGAGTCGGAAGTCGGCGTCACGGTCGAATCCACCGTGGCGGCCGACTACGCGGCGGTGCTGCAGGCACTCGACAGCGGACAGGCGGACATCGCCGACGCCGCACCCGCAATCGCCATCCAGGGCGGTAACGAGGGTATCACCGAGGTTATCGGCATCCGCATCGCGTACGGGGCCTCGCGGTACTTCTCTCTCATCACGACGACGCCCGACAGCGGCATCGAAGAGTTGGCCGACCTCGAAGGCGAGACGGTCGCGTTCGCCGACCGCCTCTCGACGAGCGGATCGCTGTTCCCGCTGTCCATGCTGAGCAGGGCCGGCCTCGACACGGGCGGCGCTCCCGACGGCGACCCCGTGGACTTCGAGGCGCAGTTCTCCGACCACGCGACGGCCCGCGAGACGCTCGTCAACCGCGACGACGTCGTCGCCGCCGGCACGGGCGCGTTCTCGACGGCTCCACACGTCCCGGAAGACCAGTTCCCCGAGCAATTCCTCGAGATGTCCGCCGAAAACGACGGCGACCTCGGAACGGAGTCTCCCGAGCTGCAGCTGCTGTCGTGTTCCGACCCCATCCCGCGTGCGCCGATTCTCGGCCGCACCGATATGGACCAAGGACTGTACGACGAAATCGAGGAGGCGCTGCTTAACGTGACCGAGGAGGACCTCATCAACGAGGACCTCGAAGACGACCAACAGCTCTGGTTCACCGGAGTCGACCAGGGGTCCGTCGATGACTACGCGCCCGTTCAGGAAGTCCTCGACGAGCTCGGCGTCACGCTCGGTCAGTAAGAGCGAGCCCCCGCGGTTTTGTTTCCCTACCGTGCGGTCGAGACCCGACGAACGGTTCGACCGCACGCGAACTACGCGACGCGACAGACACGATAATGAGTACGATCGAAGTAACGAACCTCAGCAAGTCCTACGGAGACGTCACGGCCCTCGACGACGTCTCGTTCACCATCCCAGACGGCGAGTTCGTCGTTGTCCTCGGGCAGTCGGGGGCGGGGAAGTCGACCCTCCTTCGCTGTCTCAACGGCATCACTCGCCCGACGAGCGGGTCGATAACCATCGACGACGCGAACGTGGTGGGGCCTCGAAACGACGTGGCAATGATATTTCAGCAACACTACATACTCGGACAGATGAGCGCGTACAGCAACGCGCTCACCGGCGCGCTCGGCCGGACCTCGTTTCTCGGCAGTCTGCTCGGCCTGTACGACGGCGACGACAAGAAGGAGGCGCTCCGCGCGCTCGAAACCGTCGGGTTACTCGACGAGGCCAACCAGCGCGCCGGGAAGATGAGCGGCGGCCAGCAACAGCGCGTCGGCATCGCCCGCGCGCTGGTCCAGAACCCGAACCTCCTGCTCGCCGACGAACCCGTGGCGAGTCTGGACCCCGCGAGCGCGGAGACGGTGATGCGGTACATCCGCGACGCGGCCGACGAGCGCGACCTGACGACCATCGCGAGCCTCCACCAAGTCAACATCGCCCGCGAGTTCGGCGAGCGGTTCCTCGGGATGAAAGACGGACAGGTCGTCTTCGACGGCTACCGCGAGGACTTCGACGTCGATGTCATCGACCGCATCTACGGCGACATCGAGACGGAGGCCATCCGCGAAGAACGGGCCGACGGCCCGCCCGAGAACAACGCGACCGCCACGAGCGGAGCGAGGTCACATGAGTACTGATACCGACCGAATCGAAGAGGCGCTACGGAACATCCAGATCGCAAAGCGAGTCAGACTGCTGTTTTCGGTCATCGTTCTCGTCCTCTTCGCGTGGTTCTTCACGAACGCGCTGAGCGAGGTGGGCTTTTCCATCGGCGAAATCCTCGAGTACTGGCCGGAGTTCACCGACGCGCTGGGCGACTTCTTCCCGCCGGGGACGCTGTTCGGCGTCATCCCCTTCGTCGACCTAAGCCAGTACTGGGCGTTCATCCAAGAGCGGAACCTCCTGCTCCAGTTCCAAGACGGAAACCCCGTCCTCGGCGCGGTGTTCGTCACGTTCGCAATGGGCTTCGCCGGGACCATCCTCGGCATCCCCGGCGCGCTCATCCTCGGGGTCCTCGGCTCCGAGCGCGTGACGCCGTACCCGTTCAACTTCATCTTCCGCGGGACGATGAGCGTCATCCGCGCCATCCCGGCGTTGGTGTGGGCGCTCATCTACATCCCCCTCGGCGGCGTCTCGCCGTTCACGGCGACGCTCGCCATCGGGACCGACACGATGGGCAACCTCGGCCGCCTGTTCACGGACGCCCTCGAAGAAGTCGAGGACGGACCGATAGAGGCCATCGAGTCGACCGGCGCGAACAGCCCCCAGAAGGTCGTCTTCGGGATGCTCTCACAGGTCTTTACGCCCTTCATCGCGTGGACGATGTACATCCTCGAAATCAACGTCCGCATCGGCGTCACGATGGGACTCATCGGCGGCGGCGGGCTCGGTCAGGTGCTCCAGACCCAGCGCGGACTGTTCAGGTACACGAACATGATGGCGACGATTCTCGTCATCTTCATGCTCGTCGTCTCCGTCGAGTTCGTGAGCCAACGGGTTCGGTCGTACATCCGCGGCAACGAGGAGGGAACGAGCCTCCTCAAACTCATCGTCGAGTTCCCCCAGCGGATGGCCCGCTCCATCTGGGAGTAACCCGGCGACCCGGTTCGACGGTCGCTCCCGCGGTACGGTTTTTATCGGTTCGCAACGTCTCACAGCGTAGCCCATGCCGTCGTCGCGTTCCTCGTCGCCGCCGTCCGCCGTCTCGGAGTCACCTCGCGTCTCCTCGCCCGTCGCCCTCGCCGCGCTCGTGGTCGCGAACCTCGTCCCGCTCGTCGGCGTCGTCTGGTTCGACTGGAGCCTGAAGGCGCTCCTCGTCGCCTACTGGCTCGAAAGCGGCGTCGTCGGCCTCCTGAACGTCCCCAAGATTCTCGCCGCCAGCGGCCGCGGCGACGGCGGGTCGAGCATCAACGCCACCATCAACGGCCGACAGGTGGACCTCTCGCCGCCCGACGACCCCCGCGACGGCTTTCACCTCTACCCCTCGAACGTCCCCATCGCGGGCTTTTTCGCCATGCACTACGGGATTTTCTGGGTCGTCCACGGCGTGTTCGTCTGGTCGTTCGATTCCTTCGCGGTCGGGGCCGGCGCGGTCGGCGGCGTCCCGCTCGGCGCGGTCCTCCTCGCGGCGGGCGCGACGGTCCTCAGCCACGGCGGGTCGTTCGCCGTCAACTTCGTCGGCCGCGAGGAGTACCGGAGCGTCTCGCCCGGCGCGCAGATGTCCGAACCGTACCGGCGGGTCATCGTCCTCCACCTGACTATCATCCTCGGCGCGTTCCTCGTCGCCGCCTCGGGCGCGCCCGCCGCGGCGCTCGTCGTCATGGTCGTCGTCAAAACCGCGCTCGACGCGGGCGCGCACCTCAGGGAGCATGCCCGAGCCAAAAAGCGGGCGAACCGTCCCGAAGAACCGGTCGGCGAGCGAATCGAAGTCGGCGACGCGTCGGCCTGAGGTCGGTCACCTCTCGCCGCGTCAGAAGTCGCCGAGGCTGGCCTGTCCGTCCGAGGAGTCGGCGAGTCCCGAGAGGTCGGCGGCGCGCGCGATAGTCTCGAAGAAGCCCTCGCGCTGGCTCCGGTCGTAGAGCGTCGCCGCGGGGTGAACCGAGAGAAGGACGCGGTAGGAGGCGTCGCCGACGCGGGCGTCCACGACCGATCCGGACTCGTTCGTGATGGCGACGCCGCGGTCGAGCAGGTGCTGCGAGGGCACTTTCCCGAGGGTGACGATTAGCTCGGGGTCGACGAGTTCGAGTTCGCGGGCGAGGTAGCCCCGGCAGTTCGACAGTTCGTCGCTCGTCGGGTCGCGGTTGTCCGGCGGTCGGCACCGCACGCAGTTGGTGATGCGAACGTCGGCGCGGGCGAGGCCGGCCTCGCGGAGCGCGTCGTCCAGCACGGAGCCGGAGCGACCCACGAACGGCTCGCCGCCCTCGTCTTCCTTCGCGCCCGGCGCTTCGCCGAGGAAGAGCAGGTCGGCGTCGTCGGGACCGACCCCGTTGACGATGCGACTCCGCGAGTCGACGAGTTCGGGGCATCGCTCACAGCCCGTCACGCAGAGGCCCTCCATGTGTTCCATACTCGGTTCGAGGGCGGGGACGGCTTAATCCCCGGCGAAGCGTCGCGCCGCTCGGGCGGCCATCCGGGCCACGCGAATCGGCTCGGGGCGGCCGCCGCTCGGGGTAAAGCCGCGGACGACCCGCGCGGCCTCGTCGTCGTCGCAGCCGGCAGCCCGGACGAACACCGTCTCGCCGTTCACCTCGACGGGGCGTCGAGGCGGGGCCGTGCGGTAGACGGCGAGCCGCCGGTCGAGCGCCGCGCCCGAGAAATGCGCCGCGAGCGCGGATTCGAGCCCCTCGCTTTCCTCGAAGGAGACCGACAACACCGGGCGGTCAAGGTCCGCCGCGAGGCGTTCGATATCGACGAGGTTGAACCACGCCGGGGCGATGCCGGAGACGAGCAGGTAGCGCACGTCTTCCCGGTCGAGCGAGGCGTACAGCGAGGCGATGGCGTCGGTCGCGTCGTCGCTGCCGACGGTGCACGTCTCGAAGGCGAGGCCGTCGACGACCCGGTCGGCGCGGACGACCGCGCCGCAGAGGACGCTCTCCGGAGACAGGTCTGTCGAAAAATGTGCGTCGCCAGCGTCGTCTGTGGGTGCGCGCGCCGCCCCGGGGTAGGATTCCGCGACCCCGAGGGCGCGAGACCCCGACTTCACTCGTCTTTAATCTCCTGGAGCCGGTCGAGGAGTTCGTCGTTGGACGCGCCGATTTCGAAATCGACTTCGCCCTCGTGTTTCTCCTCACTCGTCGTGACGCCGTCTTCCTCGTCGAAGTCGACGTTCTGGTCTCCTTGTTCGGACTCGTCGTAGCTCCCAAATCCCATACAGTCACACGTACACGACCGAGCCCCAAAAAGGATTTGTCGCGTGAGTCCGATGTCTGGGGGCGATTCACGTGGCGGGACGACGCCTCACCCGCCCGACTTTTTCCGGTCGAGCGCGTACGCGGCAGTATGGAAGTCATCCCAGTCACCGCCGACGCCGAGACCTTCACCTGCAACGCCTATCTCGTCCTCGGCGACCGGACCGCCCTCGTCGACGCCGGGACCATGCCGGGCGTCGAGGCGGTCGTCGCCGAACACACAGACGACCTCGACGCGGTGGTCGTCACCCACCAGCACTCCGACCACGTGGGCGAACTCGACGCGGTGGTCGAGCGGTTCGACCCCGACGTGTACGCCTACGCCGACCACCCGCTTCGAACCCACGAACTCGAAGACGGCGACCACGTGGAGATGGGCGACGAGTCGTTCGAGGTCGTCTACACGCCCGGCCACGCCGACGACCACGTCTCGCTCGTGAGCGGGCGGTCGCTGTTCTCCGGCGACGTGTTCGTCTACAACGACGGCGCGTTCGACGACGGCAGTTTCGGCCGCACCGACATGCCGGGGCAGTCCCGCGAGCGTCTCATCAGTAGCCTGCACACGCTCCTCGACCGCCTACCCTCGACGGTCGAGGCGCTGTACGCCGGCCACGGCGACCCCTTCGAGAACGAGACCGGCGGCGACACCGTCCGCGACGCGCTCGAACGCGCCATCGAACGCGCGGAGCGGCGCGAGCCGAAGTACCCGGAGGAGTGAGATGGCGGCCGAGGGAACGGAAAGCGGCCTGACGCGACTCCACTACATCGGTGTCGGCCTCGCGGCCGTGACCGGCGTGATTCACCTCGCGCTCGGGGCGGGCGCGTTGGCCGCGAACCTCGCCGACCCGCTCGGCATCGCGTTCATCGGGGCCGCCGCGGGCTTCGCGGCCGGCATCGTGGGCATCCTGCGCGGCGACGAGCGCCTCCGCTCGCGGGTGGTGTTGCTCGGCATCCCCTTCACCGCCGGGCAGGTGGTCCTCTACGTCGCGCTCAACTGGCCGAACATCTTCGGTATCGGCGGCATCGTGGACAAACTCGTCCAGCTCGCGCTCATCGCGGTCCTGTTCGAGCTGTATCGGCGAGACGCCTAAAGAGAGAAGCGTGCGGGCTTACGCGGCGCGGCGTTCCTTCGACTTGGGTCGAAGGTGCTTGTAGCCGCACTTGCGGCACTGCTTGGCCTTCTGGGGGTTGCGCGCGTTGCACCGCATGCAAATCTGCTTCTCGAGCGTCCGCTTCGTCGCAGCGTCACTAGCCATGCATACGAGTCCCGCCGCCGGTCGTATAACGCTTGCGAGACACACCGCCGGTGCTCGCGGCGCTCTCGGCGGTCGTCCGGATGGGTCGGAAAACGCGGCGGTCCGCGGCGCGCCTACGCGCCGGCCTGGCTCAGCGCCGATTCGATGTCGTCGCGCTGGGTGACGCCCACGAAGCGGTCGACGATGCCGTCGTCGTTCTCGACGATGAGCGTCGGGAGCGAGCGAACCTGATACTGGTTGGCAACGTCCTGTTCCTCGTCGACGTCGACCTTGACGAACTCGACGTCCTCGTAGTCGCCCTCGAGGTCGTCGAGAATCGGGTCCTGCGTCTTACAAGGGCCGCACCAGTCCGCGTAGAAGTCCAAGAGTCGAACAGTCATCGTATCCCGCCGCAACTTGCCTGCCCCCGCGCATAAGGATTACTCATGGGCCCGCGGCTCTCCGGTTGTGTGCCCGGGCGATTCGGGCGATTCCGGACCGTAAAGCGCCGAGAAAGCCGCAAATCGGCTCGGAGGACGAACTGATTGTCTCCGGTACGTCGGGACGCGGGCCGACCACCCGCCACTCAGTCTCGCTCGCCCACCCCAGTTCCGACCGCCCACCGCCCGGCCCCGACCGCGAGCCGAAACGTTTACGCGGCGGACGCACGGACGGTGGGACATGAGCAAGGGCCAGAACAGCGGCGGTCTGATGTCGAGCGCGGGCCTCGTCCGCTACTTCGACGCGGAGGACCGCAACGCGATTCGAGTCGACCCCAAGACCATCGTCGCCACGGGAGCGCTGTTCGGCATCGGTATTCTGGTGCTGAACGCGCTCGCGTTCTGAACGACGCCGACCACCGACCGCCGAACGGACGCTTTTTGTTCGCGGCTTCCCGAGACCCCTCCATGACTACGCTACGCGCCGGCGTCGTCGCCGTGCAGGGCGACGTGTCCGAACACGCCGACGCCGTCGAGCGGGCCGCCGCGGCCCACGGCGTCGACGCCGAAATCGTCGAGATTCGAAGCGACGGCCTCGTCCCCGACTGCGACGTGTTACTCATGCCGGGCGGCGAGTCCACGACCATCTCCCGGCTTCTCGAACGCGAGGGCATCGACGACGAGATTCGCGCCCACGTCGAGGCCGGCAAACCCGTCCTCGCCACCTGCGCCGGCCTCATCGTGGCCTCCCGCGACGCCAAGGACGACCGCGTGACGACGCTCGACCTCCTCGACGTGACGGTCGACCGCAACGCCTTCGGCCGACAGGTCGACAGTTTCGAGGCCCCGCTGGACGTGAGCGGCCTCGATTCGCCGTTCCCCGCGGTGTTCATCCGCGCGCCCCTCATCGACGAGGTCGGTGAGGGCGTCGAGGTGCTCGCCGAGTGGGACGGCAACCCGGTCGCCGTCCGCGACGGCCCCGTCGTCGGCACCTCGTTCCACCCCGAACTGACCCCCGACAGCCGCATCCACGACCTCGCGTTCTTCGACGAACTCGCGGTCGAAGCCGACGCCTGAGCGGTCGGCCGGCCGGAGCGTCGGTCGCCCGTCCGACCGAGGCTGGCCGACCGCCCGCCGGAACCAGAGGGTCTTTTTCCGCGCCCGCCCGTCGTGCGACCATGGACGCCGACACCCCGACCGAGGAGGTCTTAGACGAACTCTTTGCGACCATCGAGTCGCGCAAGGCGGAACTCCCGGAAGACTCCTACACGACGACGCTTTTCACCCACGAGAAAGGCGAGAACTACGTCCTCGAAAAGCTCGGCGAGGAGACGACAGAGACCATCCTCGCGGCCAAGGACGACGACGGCGAGGAACTGCTCTACGAGAGCGCCGACCTCGTCTACCACCTGCTCGTCCTGTTGTCGATGAAGGACGCCTCGCTCGACGACCTGCGCGAAGAGCTGAAAACCCGCTTCTGAGACGGTTTCCCGCGACCGCGACCGCGACCGCGACTGCGATGCCGTCGCCGATAGCCGCTCGCCGCCCGCAGTTCCCGGACGAGACGGCCCGATTGCAAAGCACCAAGAGCGTGCACCCACGATAGCGCACCCTCTCGATGCACGCCCTCCGAACTCGCGTCAGCCAGTCCGTTCCCGCGCATCTCACGCCCCACTACGCCGCGCCCGCCTCCCGAGGGTCGGCCGCGTGAGTCGGCTGTTCGGCGGCGACGAGCCGTCAGTCGAGTTCGTCGCCGGGAGCCTCATCGCGGGCGTCTTCTTCGGCGGCGTCGGCGCGGGCGTCGCCTTCCCGACGCTCCCGACGCTCGGCCCCATCATCGGCATCACGCCGTTCGTGGTCGGTCTCATCCTCTCGGCGAACCGGTTCACCCGACTGGTCGTGAACACGCCCGCCGGGCAGATACTCGACCGGATGGGGACGCGCCGGCCGATGATAGCCGGGTTCGTCGTGCAGGGGCTGTCGCCGTTCGGCTACGTCCTCGGACTGAACCCCGGTCCGATTCCGCTCGACAGCGCGACTATCTTCCTCCTGTCGCGGGCCTGCTGGGGCGTCGGCTCGGCGTTCGTCTTCGTCGGCGCGTTCAGCACCATCACGCACGTCACCTCGGCCGAAAACCGCGGGAAGTGGGTCGGCTACATGCGCGGCGGGCAGAGCCTCGGCTTCCCCGCGGGTCTCGTGGTCGGCGGCCTCGTCACCGACGCGTTCGGCTACGCCACCGCGTTCGCCGTCGCGGGGTGCGCGGGCCTGTTCGCCGCCCTCGTCGCTATCTCCGTTCTCCCGGACGTGCAGACCGACGTGACGGCGGCGAGTTCGCTCCGCGACGTGCCGCGACTGGTGCGCTCGGACATCCGCATCTTCACCGTCGGCACCGTCAACTTCGCCGTCCGATTCCTGTTTGCGGGCGTCCTCCTCTCGACGGCCGTGCTGTACGCGACGGCGAACGACATCTCGCTCGGCGGCCTCTCCGGAGCCGGCGTCAGCGGCGTCGTGATGGCCGTCGGCGTCGTCGCGTCGAGCGTCACGACGCTCGTCGTCGGCCGGTACTCCGACCGTCTGTCGAACCGCGCGGCGCTGACCCTCCCCGCGCTGGGCGTCCTCGCGTCCGGGTTCGCGCTGTTGGCGCTCGTGCCGACGCTCCCTTCGACGCTCGCGGGCGTGGCGCTCATCGGCATCGGCGTCGGCGGGTCGAACCCGCCGCTGTTGGCCTATCTCGGCGACCTCAGCCCGGCCGACGACGTGGGCAAACTCGGCGGCGTCTACAACGTCTTCGGCGACTCGGGGTCGACGCTCGGCCCGCTCGTGGCCGTCCCGCTGGCCGAGGTGGTCGGCTTCCGCGTCGAGTACCTCGCCTGCGTCGCGCTCGTCGTCGTCGTCGGACTGCTCGTGGCGCGGACGCTCTACGGGGAGGCCGCGACGGTGCCGCGGTCGGAACTGTCGTGAAAAATGGCTTCGGGTGCGGGTCGAACGGCGCTACTTGAACTCGATGCCGAGGTCGTGTAGGCCGTCGTTGTTCTGTGCGACGTTGATGAGAAGCGGCGTCACCGCCTCGATTTCGGGGGCGTTGGCGAGGCCGCCGCCGTCGAGGGCGCGGAGGCCGTCGATGCCCTCGGCGAGCAGGCGCACCGTCTCCTTGGCGTCCTCGTCGTCGGCGACGAGGAGCGTGTCGATGCCGAGGTCGGCGTCGAGGTCGGCCAGTCGGCCGGCCGCGAGGTTGTGGAACGCGCCGACGACCGGCACGTCGTCGGGGGCCGCGTCGGCGACGAGCGCCGTCACGCTCCCCGCCTTCGGCGGGTGGTAGTGGAAGCCGTCGTCGTCGCGCTTGATGCCCGCCGCGGGCGTGACGAGCACGTCGCCTTCGGACAGGGAGTCGGCGACGGCCTCGATGGTGTCGGAGACGTGGTACGGCGGCACGGCGAGGACGACCACGGAGGCGCGGTCGGCGGCCATCTCGTTCGTGAAGCCGTTTACCTTCACGTCGCGGCCGCGGCTGGAGAGTTCGGTCTCGTACTCGTCGGCCTTCGCGCGGGCCTTGTCGGGGTCGCGCGACCCGATGATGACCTCGTGGTCGGTGTGGTAGGCCCAGCGGAGGGCGAGGCCCTCGCCGATGTCGCCGGTCCCACCGAGGAGTGCGATTCGCATACACACACCTCCGGACCGAGCCGACCTAAAGGGTTGTGCGACCGGTCGGTTCTGCCTGTGTTCGGGCGCGGGAGAGCTACGGACGTTCGTCGTCGGACTCGAAGAGCGCCTGCACCCGCTCGAAGCCGTCGCGGTAGACGAGCCACCACGCGACCACCGGGGCCAAAAGCAGGAGCGGCCCGACGAGGAACAACTGCGTGAACGGGTCCGGCGGCAGGAGGTACGTCCCGACGACGACCACGAGCGCGTCGAGCGCGAGCAGCGTGACGACGAAGGCGCGGAGGTGTCCCATCAGCGGCCCTCCGGCGGCGAAACGGGAGTCTGAGTCGGGGTCAGAACCATCAGTCGAGGAGGTCCGGAACCTCGTTCACGTCCTCGACGACGGCGGCCGCGCCGATTTCGGAGAACTTCTGTCGGCCGTCGTCGCCGGTCAGGCCGCCCGAGAGGACGCCGACGCCGTAGTAGACGCGGTCGGGGTCCGCGGCGTCGGCGTTCAGCGCCGTCTTCACGTCGTCGAGGGTGTCGCCGACGAAGACGACCGAATCGGCTCCGAGGCGCTCCGCGACGGTCACGAGCGCGGCCGGGTGGGGCTTGCCCTCCTCCCAGTCGTCCATCGTGAACCGGTGGTCGTCAGCCACGTCGAGATTGACGCGGTCGAGCGCGATATCGGCCTCGGCGCTGGGGCGGCCGGTGACGACGCCGAGTTCGCGGTCGCCGAAGGCGTCGAGCGTCTCCGGGCGGAGGAGCACGGGTTCGTCGTGGATGTAGCCGGCGGCCTCGAACGGCGGGTCGCCGCCTTCGAGGTCGCAGTAAAGGTCGCTTCCGAGGTAGAGCGCCTGAAACGTCTCCCGGATCGCCTCGGGGTCCCACTCGTCGAAGACGACGCTCGGGTCGGAGAGCAGGGCTTCGACGGTCGCCTCGGCGGCGTCGAGGCCGCCGCCGCGAGACTCGATTTCGTCGGTGAACTCGGCGACCGACAGGTCGATTTCGCGGGCGGCGAGGACGTACAGCGCCGCCGCGTACGTCAGTTCCCAGTCGTTGTTGAAGCCGCCGGCGTCCTTGAACAGTTGGACCTCGTCGCGGGAGATAGTCGTGCCGTAGTGTCGGTCCACGGATTCGACGATGGCGCGCCGGTAGGAGTCGGCGACGTCGACGAGCACTCCGTCGATATCGAGGACGACAGCGTCCGCGTGCATACCGGAAGCGCGCGGCGAGCGGGCAAGTGCCTTACTCTTGGGCCCGACCGGGCTCGTCCCGCCGGGCGCGCTGGCCCCGCCGTCCGCGCTCGGCGACGTACAGGGTGTCGCCCGGAAGCGACTCGCGGGCGACCGGAATCGAGGGCTCGTCGTAGCCGAGCGTGGTGAACAGGAAGTCGGCGTCGGCGCGGCGGGCGACCTCCGCGGCGGGTCGGTGGAGTTCGACGGGGACGTTCAGGGCGTAGACGACGCCGGCGTCGGCGTAGGGGCCGAGGTCCGAGGCGTCGGCGCGGGCGAACACGTCGTCGCGGACGAAGGAGACGCCGTCGGGGACGGGAAAGTCGTGGACGTCGACGGCGACCACGTCGACCCCGCGGTCGGCGAGGGCGGCCGCCACCGAGGGCTCCCGACCGACGCCGACTTCGACCCCGCGGTCGTATCCCGACAACCGTGCGACGAGCGCGTCGCGCAGCGATTTTTTCACGTCGGGATATTTATGAAGCGTCCCCGCTTAATCCCTCGCATGCTCGTCGATATCGTGCCTATCGGGGATATTTCTGCGGCCGTCAAGCGGGAGGCATCCGCCGGACTCCGCTCCGTCTACGACTGCGACGTGACCGTGCACTCGAATCAGGCGATTCCCGAGGGCGCGTTCGACCGGAGCCGAAACCAGTACCGGGCCGAGCAGTTCATCGAACTGGCGAGTCGCATCGGCCGCGGCGAGAAGAACATCGGCATCACGGAGAAGGACCTCTACTACCGCCGCCGAAACTACGTCTTCGGCCTCGCGTACCTCAACGGCAACGGCTCCGTCATCTCCACCTACCGACTCCAGACCTCAACCGACGGCGGCATCACGAACAAGCCCGCCGACGAGGTGCTGTCCGACCGCGTGCGCAAGGAGGTCGTCCACGAGATCGGCCACACCCTCGGCCTCGAACACTGCGACAACAACAAGTGCGTCATGTCATTCTCGCCGACGGTCCGCGAGGTGGACGTGAAAGAGGAGAACCTCTGCGGCACCTGCAGTCGGCTCGTTCACTAGTTCTCTGAGTGCGAGCGCCGTCTCACCCTTTTTCTCGTCTCGGCACCTGTATTCAGGTATGAACTTCGTCGTTGCAGTAGACGGCTCTGCGGCCGCCGACAGAGCGCTCGACCACGCGCTCACGATGCTCGAACCGCTGGGTGCGACGGTCACCATCGTCCACGCAGTCGAACCGCAGGTCCTCGTCGAAGGCGGCGAGGAGCCCGTCACGGGGGTCGCCAGAACCGGCGACCGAATCGTCGCCGAGAGCCTCGAAGACGCGGAATCGCGCGCCGAACACGTCCTGCAAGCGGCCGCCGAGCACGCCGCCGACGCGGGCGTCGAAGCGACCACGGAACTCCTCTACGGCGACCCCGTCGAGGCGATTCCGACCTACGCCGACGAGGCGGACGCGGACGGCATCTTCGTCGGCCACCGCGGCCTCTCGAAGCGCTACGAGGGGCTGGTCGGGAGCGTCGCCAAGGAACTGGTCGAACGGGCGTCCTGCCCCGTCACCGTCGTCCGCTGAATGCGCCGACTCGACGGCCGCGACGGCGGCGGGCAACCCCTGCGAACCGCCCTCGCGCTCTCGCTCGTCACCGGCGAGCCGTTCGAGATGACGAACGTCCGCGGGAACCGCTCGACGCCCGGGCTGAAGGCCCAGCACGTCGCCTGCGTCTCGGTCGCGGCCGCCGTCTCGAACGCGGAGGTCGAGGGCGGAGACGTCGGGTCATCGAGGCTCCGGTTTTCGCCCGGTGACCTCCGAACCGACCCCGTCGAGGCGGCCGTCGGCACCGCCGGGAGCGCGACGCTCGTCTGTGAGACGGTGCTTCCGGCGGCCGTCGCCCTCGACGACCCGCTTTCGCTCGCCGTCACCGGCGGCACCGACGTTCGGTGGTCGCCGCCGGCGGACTACCTCCGGTACGTGAAGCGCCCGCTGTGTTCGGCGTTCGGCGTCGACTTCGGCGTCTCGGTGCCTCGCCGCGGCTTCTACCCGGCCGGCGGCGGCGCGCTCTCGCTCCGAATCGAACCGGCCGAGCCGACCCCGCTGGCGCTGTCCCGCCGCGCGGACCCCGACGAACTCCGGGTCTACTCGGTCGCGAGCGAGTCGCTCGCGGACGCCGCGGTGGCCGACCGACAGGTCGAAGGCGTCCGCGACGCGCTCGCCGAGGCCGGCGTCGAACTCCCCGTTCACGCCGCGGTCTCGTCGGTCGAAAGCGACTCGCCCGGGTCGGTCGTGGTCGTCGTCGCGCGGGGCGGAGAGGATGAGAGAGACGGCGACGGCTCCGGGTCGCTCGTCGCCGGCTTCGACGCCTACGGCGAGCGCGGCACGCCGGCCGAAGCAGTCGGGTCGCGAGCGGCCGCGTCGTTCCTCGACTGGTTCGGCGGCGACGCGCCCGTGGACCGCCACATGGCCGACCAACTGCTCGTCTGGGTCGCGCTCGCCGGGGGGCGCGTGCGGATTCCGGCCGTCACGGACCACGTGCGGACAAACCTCGACGTGATTCGGGCCTTCGGCTACGACGTGACGCTTCGAGCGGGCGACGACAGCGACGGTGATGGCGGCGCGGGGTCGGGCGCAGTCGTCGAGTCCGACGGCGGTCGGTGACGCCCGATTTCACGAAGCGACCGGCTCAGCTCAGGGCGCGTAGGTCCCGGTCAACTGCGTCTCGGCGATGACGTGTCCCGCGATGGCGCGCTTCAGGTCGGCCTTCGTCGCGCCCGCGTCGAGGTCCAACGGTGCATCGAGCGCGTACAGCAGGAAGCGGTAGGCGTGCTCGCCGTCCGGTGGGTTCGGGCCGCCGTAGCCCGGTTCGCCGTAGCTGTTGGTTCCCTCGACCGCGCCCGGCGGCGTCTCACCCGCCTCGATGGCGTCGGTCTCGGGGTCGATGTTCCAGACGAGCCAGTGGTCCCACACCTCGCCCGCGGGCTTCACCGCGTCGGGGTCGTCCATCACGAGCGCGAGCGAGACAGTTCCCGGGGGAACACCGCCGATTCGGAGCGGCGGGCTCTCGTTTTCGGTCGCGTAGCCGTGCGTGCGGGGTATCGGGCTTCCGTCGTCGAACGCCGGGCTCTGGAGGGTGAGCCCACGACGGCGCTCGCTCGAATCGCTCGATATCATACCGTCCCGTTAGGCGACCAGCGACAAAACGATTCGTTCGGGGAAACCGACGCGTCAGCGCCCGCGAACGACGCGAACGCCGATTCCGTCGGGGTCGGAGAGGACGAGCGAATCGGTCGTGGCGGCCGCGGCGGCCGCGTCAGTCGCGTCGGCCGCGTTACCGTCGTCGGACTCGGCCTCGTCGAACTCGTGGCCGCCGGCGACGAGCGACTCGCGGACCGCGTCGAGCGTCTCGGCGTCGGGGACGACGACTTCGAACCACTCGATGCCGCGACCCTCACCGACCGGGGCGCTCCGGTTGTTCCAACTGTTCAGGCCGACGTGGTGGTGGTACTCGCCGGCGGCGACGAACGACGCGTTGGGGTAACCCTCGTCGCGGACGCGCATGCCGAGCGCATCGACGTAGAAGTCCCGCGAACGGGGGACGTTCGTGACTTCGAGGTGGACGTGGCCGAGGTCGGTGCCGTCGGGCGCGCGGTCCCCGCCGTCGGCGTCGTCGGCGAGCGACCCGAGGTCCAGCGAGAGCGTGTCCATCGACACCCGGCGATCGCCGGTCCACGGCCACTCCTCGCGGGGGCGGTCGTGGTAGACCTCGACGCCGTTGCCCTCCGGGTCGCGGAAGTACAGCGCCTCGCTGACGAGGTGGTCGGACGCGCCGGAGAGGGTCGCGCCGGCGTCGCTGGCGCGGGTTCGGGCGCGGGAGAGCACGTCACCGAGCGCGCCCCGGTCGGGCACGCGAACCGCGAGGTGGAACAACCCGGCTTCGCGGCGGCCGCGCTCCGGGGCGTCGGGTGCTTCGTCGAGGACGACGACGGGGGTCTCACCGGCCGAGAGAACCGCCCGCGAGCCGTCGCGTTCGCGCTCGACGGCGAGGCCGACCACGTCGCGGTAGAACGGGACGACGCGGTCGAGCGAGCCGACGCGGAGCGCGACCCGACCGAGGTGGGTGTCGTCCGTGAGCGAGCCGTCGGATGGGGAATCGTTCGTCATACCTCCGTCTTCGAGCGTGGCCGTGAAAACGTCCGTAGTAACATCGGAGTCACTCGCTGCGCGGCGTGTAACCGGGAGTCAGTAGGTTCGAAAAAGGACCGAAGCGTGACGGAAACGCGAGCACCGAACGCCCGGGTGCCGAGTCGCTATTCGGCGTAGTAGTACTCGCCGGCGCGCTTCTGCTCGCGGTCGAGCTGCGAGTCGGGCTTGTTGATGCGCGGGCGCTGGGTGCGCTCGTCGCGGCGGAACGTGATGTCGAGGTCCGACAGGAAGTCGTTCATGCCGTCGCGCATCTCCTGCGGTTTCGAGGCGTGGCCCTCGATGGACGGCTCGCCGTCGAACACCATCAGGCGGTCCGCGAGCAGGTCCATCATGTAGATGTCGTGGTCGATGACCATGACCGTCGCGTCGTGGTTCTCGGCGTAGCGGCGGATGGCCGAGGTGGCCTGCACACGCTGTTCCACGTCGAGGTGGGCCGACGGCTCGTCGAGCAGGTAGAGGTCGGCGTCCTGCGAGAGGCACGCCGCGATGGCGACGCGCTGGCGCTCGCCACCGGAGAGGTCGGTGAGGTTGCGCTCCATGATACGGTTGAGCTGGAGCGGGTTCGCGATTTCGGTGTTCCAGTACGACGAGCCGAACTGGTCGGTGATGGACGAGAGGAACGCGTCGACCCGCATCGGCTGGTCGATTTCGATGTACTGCGGCTTGTACGAGATGTCGAGCGCGAAGTCGAGGTCGCCCACGTCGGGCGTCAGGTCGCCCGTAAAGAGCTGTGCGAGCGTCGACTTCCCGATACCGTTGGGGCCGACGATGCCGAGCACTTCGCCGTTGTAGATGGTGCCGGACTCCACGTCGAGCGAGAACTCGCCCTCGCCGTAGGACTTGGCGAGGTCGGGGTACTCGATGAGGGGTTCGGCCTTCGTCGTCTCGCGCGGCGCGTGCTCCTCGAAGGTGATGGCCTCCGGGCGGATGCGCATGTTCTCGTTCGAGAGGTACCCTTTCAGGTACTCGTTGATGCCGTTTCGGACCGACTTGGGGTCGGTGACGACACCGTACGCGCCGGGCTCACCGTAGGCGACGTGGAGCGTGTCGGCGAGCAGGTCGAGGATTGCGAGGTCGTGTTCGACCACGAGCACCGCGCGGTCTTCTTCCTCCGCGAGTTCGCGGATGAGCCGCGCGGCGGTGACGCGCTGGCCGATGTCGAGGTACGGCGAAATCTCGTCGAGGAAGTAGAAGTCGCGGTCGCGGGCGAGCGTCGCCGCGAGGGCGACCCGCTGGAGTTCGCCGCCGGAGAGCGTCTCGATGTCGTTGTCGACGACGGGACCGATGTCGAGGCGGTCGATGTAGGAGTCGAGCGCGCCGCGCTCGTCAGTCGCCTCCAAGAGGTCGCGGGCAGAACCGTCGAACTGCTTGGGAATCTGGTCGACGTACTGCGGCTTGCGCGCGATGGAAACCTCGCCGTCGCGGACCCGCTCGACGTAGTTCTGGAGTTCGGTCCCGCGGAAGCGGTCGAGGACGGACTCCCACGTCGGCTCCTCGTCGTAGTTGCCGAGGTTGGGGACCATCTCGCCCGCGAGGGCGCGGACGGCCGTGGTCTTCCCGATACCGTTCGGACCGAGGATACCCGTCACCGAGCCGGCTTCGGGGACCGGAAGCCCGTACAGCGAGAAAGCGTTCTCGCCGTAACGGTGGGTGGGGTCCTCGTCGAGTTCCGAGGGGAGGTTGATGATTTCGATTGCATCGAAGGGGCACTTCTCGACGCAGATGCCGCAGGTCTCGCCGAGGCAGATTTCCTCGGAGATGCGCACCTGGTCGGGACCGCCCTGTTCGGCGTCCTCGCCGCGGAGCGTGATGCACTCTTTGCCCGTCCGGTTCGGCGGACAGAAGTTCGAGCACTCGTAGCTACAGCGGTCGGGGGAACACCGGTCTAAGTCGACGACGGCGATACTATCGTCGGCCATCGTTAGAGCTGAACACCCGAAGTCAGCAGGATAGCGAACGTGATGAACCAGAGCGCGAAGGTCATGAACACCACGTAGATGTAGTCCTTCGCGCCGAACCCGTTGACGTCGACGCCGACGACGCGAAGCACCGGGAACTGGACGAGGACGAGCGCCCCGAGGATACCCACGGCCAACTGATTGGTCGCGGCCTCGGGAGTCGTCCCCACCACAACCCCGGAGAGCACCGCGGCGGCGATGCCGGCGAGGCAGGCGAGTGTCGTGACCGTCACTCCGCGAATATGACTGGAGAGTCCGGTCTGCGTTTCCGTGGCCATGTGTTCCCGTGCGATATCCGGCGTCAAAAGGCGTTCGTTCCTCCCGCCGCCGAGCGGATAAAGCGTTGTCGGCCGGTCGCAGGCCAACAAGGTTTATGCTGGTAGCGCGTTTCGATTCGTAACGATGGCTGGAACAGAAGAGGAGAGTCTCGACGACCTCCCACCGAGTGCGAAGCTTGTTTTCAAAGTGCTCGAATACAACGGTCCGCTCACCCAGAAAGGCATCGTCGAAGAGTCGATGCTCTCGGCGCGAACCGTTCGCTACGCGCTCGAACGACTGGAGGGAATCGGTATCGTCGACGAGGACGTCTACTTCGCCGACGCCCGACAGAACCTCTATCAGTTGACCGATCTCGCGCCGCAGCAGGCGCAGGCCAAAGCCGACGGCGGCAAAGAAAAGGCCTGCTGCGCCGAGTAATCAGAACCGCCGCGGAACCACCGCACGCTTCGCAGTCGGTGTCGGAAGAGACCAGTTGCGACGTGTCGACCCGGTCGAGCCTCGACCGACGAAAACGACGATTCGGCCGTTCTCCTAGGCCGGAACGACCGTAATCTGCTGTTTTCTATCGATTGCGTTCTCCAGTTCCTCAGCGATGGCGCTGCCGCGCGAGACCTGAATGTCGCCGCCGCGGCCGACCGTCGCCGTGAACAGGTACTCCCCGTCCGCGCGGACCTCGACCGTCTCGCCGACGTGGCCGTCCATCCGGACGATGACGTGCCGCGAGGTGACCTCGGGGGTCACGACGACGCCCTCGTCTGCCCCGCCGCCGGAGGCGGGCGCGGCGGACTGCCCGCCGGCGTTCGCGCCCGCGTGCTGTCCCGACGACGAGGGCTTCTCGTCGTGGGTCCGCACGTCGATGTCGATGCCGAGGCGGTCTTCCACGTCCGAGATGCGACCGCCGCCCTTCCCGATGACGTAGGAGATGTCGTCTTCCTCGACGTAGACGACCGCGCGGTTCTGGCCCTTGAGGTCGACGTCGACGTGGCCGCGGGCGATGGAGCGAATCTCGCGTTCGATCTCCTGTTTCGCCAGCCGGGAGACGCCGCTTTCCTTCTCTTCGCCGTCCTCGCCGAGCGGGACGGTGACGACCTGCCGGTTGAACGTGTAAATCTCGTACTTCGGCGTGCCGGTCTCGAAGTCCCGAATCTGGATGACCGGGCGGGCGAGGTCCTCCGCGAAGAGGCCCTCGGGGACCTTCACCTCGGTGCGCACGTCGTACACCGTGTGGACTTCGCCGTCTTCGATGTAGACGACGGTGTCGACGACCTGCGGAATCATGCCGAGTTCGACCCGACCGACGAGGCGCTGGAGCGCGTCGATGGCGCGGGTGGCGTGGACGACGCCGACCATGCCGACGCCCGCCAGACGCATGTCGGAGAACACCGAGAAGTCCTCGGTCTTTCTGACCTCGTCGTAGATGGTGTAGTCCGGGCGCACGAGGAGCAGGGAGTCGGCCGTCTTCGCCATGTCGCCGCCGAGGGCGGTGTACTGGGTGATGTCGGGGCCGACCTGCAGGTCGCGCGGCTTCTCCATCGTCTTGACCGCGTAGTCGCTGTCGTTGAGGAACTCGGCGACCGCCTGCGCGAACGTGGACTTCCCCGCGCCGGGCGACCCGGCGATGAGGACGCCGCGCTGGCGCTCGGCGAGTCGGTCGCGGAGTTCGTCGGCGAACTCGTAGTCGTCGAGTTCGGTCTTGACGATGGGGCGGACGGCGGTGATTTCGATGCCGTCGGCGAACGGCGGGCGGGCGACCGCGATGCGGTAGTCGCGGAACTGGACGATGTCCATGCCCGGTTCGGAGAGTTCGACGAAACCGTCGGTGGCGGCGCGGGCGGAGTTGATGATGTCGTCGGCCCACTCTTTCATCGTCGCCTCGTCGGTCGGTTCGTCGGCGATGGGCTGGTAGTGCATCTCGCCGACCGCGCCGCGTTTGGCCTTCGGACGGGTGTCGGTCTTGAGGTGGACCGACATCGTCTGGTCGTCGAAGAAGCGCTCGATGATGAGCCCGCCGGAGCCGCGGACCGCGGCCTCGACGTACTCGACCGAGACGCCCTTCGCCCGCGCCACTTCGGCCTGCACCACGTCGCTCGTCAGGAGCGTCGCCGACCGCTCGGTGGCGATGTCGCGGATGAGCGCGTCGATGTCGCCCTCGCCGGCGCCTTTCGTCTCGCCCGAACTCGGGCGACGGCCGACGTACTTGAGGTCGATGACGCCGTCGTCGGCGAACTCGGCGAGGCGCTGGAGTTCGGAGAGGCCCTCCCAGCCCGTGTCACGGCCGTCGTTGGCCTGCGATTCGAGTTCGCTGACGACCGCCTCGGGGACGAGTACGTCGGCACCCTCGTAGGTGCCGTCGTCGACTCGCTCGGACACGCGACCGTCGATGACCGCGCTCGTGTCCGGCACTATTTTCATGCGCGTGAGTTTGGGCGGGTGACGGATAAGGTTGTAGATAAAAGCGGTGACACCGCCGGCGGGGAGTCGGGTGGTACCGCGGCCCGCGTTCCGCGCCCCGCGTCCTGCGCCCTCGACTCAGTCGTCGCTCGGTGCGACGGGTCGCTCCCCGTCGACGACCTCGAACGACCCGACGAGACCGTCGAGGTCGGCCGCCTGCGACGACAGCACCTCGGTCTGGTCCGCGAGGTCGCCGATGGACGCGGACTGCTCGTGCGCCGTCTCCACGACGGTGCGCGACTGGCCGGCGGTCTCCTCGGAGATGTTCGCCACGTCGTCGACGCGGGCGGCGATGTCCGCCGCCGACTCGGCCTGCTGGTCGGTCGCGGCGCTCACCTCGGCCACGCTGGCGTCGATGTCCGTCACCATGTCCACGATGGTCTCGAACTCGCCGATGGCCTCGGTGACCGTCTCCAGGCTGTCGGCGACCTGCCGGTTCATCTCCCGCACGTCGGCGAGCGTCTCCTCGGAGTGCTCGGTGATGTCTGCGATGAGGCCGGACACCTCGTCGGCGGAGTCGCGGGTCTCCTCGGCGAGCGACTTGACCTCCTGTGCGACGACGCCGAAGCCGTCGCCCGCCTCGCCCGCGTGGGCGGCCTCGATGGCCGCGTTGATGGCGAGCAGGTCGGTCTGGGAGCCGACGTGGTCGATGAACGCCGCGATTTCGTCTATCTCCTCGATGCTCTCGGTGAGTTCGGCGACGGCGTCGGCGGTGCGGTCGATGCGGGCCTCCACCGTGTCTAACTCCTCCATCGCCTCGGTCGCCGCGTCGCGCCCGACTTCACCGCGCTCGGAGGCCGTCTCGGCGGTGGTGGCGACCTCGTCAGCGGAGGCGGCTATCTCCTCGACGGTCGCAGAGAGCGTGTTGAGTTCGTCGGAGACGGTCTGGAGGTGTTCCGTCTGGGCCCCCGCGCCGTCGGAGATTTCGGTGACCGAGGCGGCGACTTCCTCGCTGGCGGCGTCGGCCCGGCGGACGTGCTCGCGGGCGGTCGAACTCATCTGTGACACCTCCTGTGCGAACGACTGCACCTCACCGATGGTCGACGAGAGCGTGTGGACGAGGTCGTTGTAGGTCGCCGCGACCTCCGCGTACCGCTCGTCGTCGACGCCCCAGTCGTCGGTGTCGATAGTGGCGGTGAGGTCGCCCGCCTGCGCCCGCGAGGTCGCCTCGGCGAACGCCTCCACGAGGTGCTGGAGGTTGCGCGTGTAGTCCGCGAGGTCGCGCTGCATCCGGTCGAGCGCGTCGCCGAACTCGCCCGGTAAGTCCTCGTCGAGCGCGGGGTCGTCGAACCGCTGGTCGGCGAGCGCACCCGCCTGCGAGGCGACGACGCAGAGGTGGTCGTGCATCGCGCCGAAGTCGTCGGCGAGGCGGGCCACCTCGTCGTCCCCGCTCACGTCCGGGGGCCGGGCCGACAGGTCGCCCGCCGCGACGCCCGCGGCCGCCGACGAGATGGACTCGATGGGCGAGACGATGTCTTTTCGCGTGATGATAATCGTGTTGACGAACGCGAGTCCAGCACCGAACAGGAGGACGGCTGAGAGTTCGAGTCGGAGCGCGCCGGTCGCGACCCACGGGAGCGCGGCCTGCGCGAGCGAGACCGCGAACTGGATTGCGACGGCGGCGACGACCTTTCTCTCGACCGAATCCGAGATTCCGAGCGCGTCCATGCTTCCCCAGAGCAACCGTTCGTACGTCGAGACGAGTCGCATACTCGGACGTGCGGGGAACGCACAATAAGCCGGGTCGTGCATTCTCGGATTTTGATAACGGCGTCCGACCGCGGGGTGGCGCGAGGTGACAGCCGACCGCATCGCGGCGGACCTGCGCGCGGACTGCCGGACGCCACACGCTTTTGAGGCGACCCCCCGACGGGCCGGCATGGACGAACTCCGCGACCTCACGGAGACGCTCGTGTCGGTGCCGAGCCACGAGGACGAGACCGCCGTCGGCGACCGCATCGAATCGTGGCTCCGCGAGGAGACCGACGCCGACGTGACCAGAGACGACGCGGGGAACGTCGTCGCACGCGTCAACCCCGGCGTCGGCGAGTCGCTCGCGCTCGTCGGCCACCACGACGTGGTCCCGCCGGCCGACCGGCAGACGACCGAAAGCGGCGACTACGTGGTCGAGACCCTCGACGGCCGACTCTACGGCCGCGGGGCGGCGGACATGAAAGGGGCCGTCGCCGCGTCGATGCTCGCCTTCCGCGACGCGGCCGCAGACGCCGATTCGGAGGTCGTCTTCGTCTCGTTCGTCGGCGAGGAAATCGGTGGAGAGGGCGTCCGCGCGGCCCTCGACGACGGCTTCGAGCTCGACTACGCCGTCGTCGCCGAGGGCTCGACGGACTACACCGGCCCGGACCGGACGGACGTGGTCGTCGCCCACCGAGGGCGCCGGGCGAGCACCCTCGTCGCGACGGGGACCGCCTGCCACGCCAGCGAACCCGAGCGCGGCGAGAACGCCGTCTACCGCGCGACCGACGCCGTGGACGTGGTCCGCGGCCTCTCGGTGCCGGACGCCGAGGTCCTCGGACACCATGTCTCGGGGAGCATCGCCGTCACCGAAATCGACGGCGGGAGCGCGTGGAACGTCATCCCCGACCGCTGCGACGTGACCATCGACGAGCGGACCGTCCCCGGTGGCTTCGCCGACCTCGCGCTGACGGAGAACATCGAGGGCGTCGAGTGGGTCGTCGAACAGGACCTCCCGCCGATGGCGTGCGACGACGCCGACTTCGCAGAGCACGTCCTCGACGTCGCTCGGTCGGTCCACGAGGCCCGCGGCGATGCGGCCCCAGAGCAGACGACGAAACCCCACGCGACCGACGCCGGATGGTTGGCGCAGGCGGGCACGACCTGCGTCGTCTACGGCCCCTCGGAGCCCGGCGAGGCGCACACGAAAGACGAGAGCGTGTCGCTCGACGTGCTGGCGCGGTGTTACGAGACGTATCGCGCGCTCGTGGACGGCTGGTGAGAGCGGCCAAAACAGCCGGCGGCGACTCCCGAACACCCCGCCAGCGATGACGCCCGGAACTCCACCGGGCGGGACTGAAAGGGGCCGCGAGCGAGGGCGAACCCCGGCGGCGTGAGCACCGCAGGCCGGAGGCCGAGGAGCGCGCGTCGCCGCGGGAGTCGTCGCTCGCGGGGGCTTTCGCGGTGTCGTCGTTCGCGGCTGTTGCGTTGTCGATTGCGACGTCGTCGGCGTCGGCCGTCGCGTCGGCGGGGAATGAGCGACCGGGTACAACCGTATATCAGAAGCCCACCACGAATAACCGGCTCCTGCGATTTAATACGCCTCCGAGACCACCGTACGTACCATGGCACAGTCCTCCGCGGAATCCGACTCGGAGTCGGCGTACGACCGACTCCTCCAGAAGTACAAGCGAATCGCCAACGTCGAGAACGCCGGCGGTATCCTCTCGTGGGACCAGCAGGTCATGATGCCCGACGAGGGGACGCCCGCGCGCTCCCAGCAGATGTCCGCGCTCTCCGCGTTGAGCCACGAACTCCTGACCGACGACGAGTTCGGCGACCTCCTCGACGCGGCCGAGGCCGACGACCCGACCGACGAGCAGGCCGACGTGCTGCGCGAACTCCGCCGCGACTACGAGCGGGCGGCCCGCGTGCCGAACGACCTCGTCGAGAAGATTTCCGCGGCGTCGTCGGAGGCCATCCCGGCGTGGAAGCAGGCGAAGGCCGAAGACGACTTCGAGAAATTCGCGCCGCATCTGGAGAAGCACGTCGAACTGAAGCGGCAGTACGCCGAGCACATCGACCCCGACCGCGACCCCTACGAGGTGCTGTTCGAGGACTACGAGCCGTGTCTCCCGCTCGAACAGGCCGAGGAGATTCTCGCCGAGGTGCGCGAGGTGCTCGTCCCGATGATAGAGGACATCCGCGAGTCCGACACCGACCTCGCGGTGGACGCCTTCGAGGGCGAGTTCCCCGAGGACGACCAGGAGGCGCTCGTCCGCGACGCGCTCACGACGCTCGGCTACCCGTGGGAGCGCGGCCGCCTCGACACCGCCCCGCACCCGTTCTCGTCGGGCACGCAGTTCGACGCCCGCGTGACGACCCGCTACGACGACTCCGACGTGCTCGGGTCGCTGTTCTCGACCGTCCACGAGTTCGGCCACGCGCTGTACACGCTCGGCCT
The DNA here is from genome assembly GCF_001469875.2 of Haloferax marisrubri. Classification (GTDB taxonomy): domain Archaea; phylum Halobacteriota; class Halobacteria; order Halobacteriales; family Haloferacaceae; genus Haloferax; species Haloferax marisrubri. The sequence goes on from NZ_LOPW02000022.1 coordinate 351,367, forward strand.
GCCGGACGAGCACTACGCGACGCCGCTCGGCGAGAACCGCAACCTGTCGGTCCACGAGTCGCAGTCGCGGCTCTGGGAGAACCACGTCGGGCGCTCGCGCGCCTTCTGGCAGCACTTCCTGCCCACGCTCGAAGACCGGTTCCCCGAGGTCGACGCGACGGTCGAGGAGGCCTACGAGGCCGCCAATCAGGTGTACGACGACAACCTCATCCGCGTCGAGGCGGACGAACTGACCTACCACCTGCACATCGTCATCCGGTTCGAACTCGAACGCGACCTCATCGCCGGCGACCTCGCCGTCGAGGACGTGCCCGAGGCGTGGAACGACAAGTACGAGGAGTACCTCGGCATCCGGCCGGACACCGACTCCGAGGGCTGTCTGCAGGACATCCACTGGGCGTACGGCAACTTCGGCTACTTCCCGACGTACTCGCTCGGCTCCATCATGGCCGCCCAACTGTTTTCGGCCGCCGAGGCGGACATCGACGACCTCGACGGGAAACTGGCCGACGGCGAGTTCGGCGACCTCCGCGAGTGGCTCCGCGAGAACATCCACCAACACGGCCGACGCTACGAGACCAACGACCTCGTGAAGCAAGCCACCGGCGAAGACTTCGCCGCCGACGCGTTCCTCGACTACGTCGAGTCGAAATACGGGGCGTTATACGACCTGTAAGCGAGGCTGAAATTCCGCCGCAGTCCCCCGATTTTCGACCGCTCGGAGTCGTCGCAGGAACTAAATAGGGGTATGCCATATCATACCACGTATGGCCTCAGCACCCAGTGATGACTTGTTCGACCAGTTCTTGACCGACCGCGGTCACGAGACAGAACCGGTACGCTGGGACCGATCCTATAACAAGCTGCAGTGTCCCGACTGTGGGGCCTTGCACGACATGGGCGCGGCGACCTGCTCCGTCTGCGGGTGGGTGCCGGAGGCCTGACGCGTCCGAACTGACCAAGCCACAAGCACCTGTTCTCGACGGTTTTCCACCCGCACGGTGAGCCGTCCGCGAACGCCCGGCGAGTACACCTACTCCGGGCGCGTTCGCCCTCGTCCGAAGCACGTCGCTTATCACCGATAAGGCCGTGAACGTGCACAATGAGCGAATCCGACGTGACCGTCACCCGGCTGTTCGGCGGCCCGGGAAGCGGGAAGACCACGGCCTTGCTCGACAAGGTCGAGGAGATTCTCGAACAAGACGGCGTCACCATCCGCGACATTCTCGTTGTCTCTTACACCCGAGCCGCGGCGGCCGAGGTCCGCGACCGGCTCGCTGAGCGACTCGACATCAACCCGCGGTCGCTGAAGGGGAACGTCTCGACGATGCACGCGAAGGCGTACGAACTGCTGAGCCTCTCGCGGAACGACGTGGTCGGCGAGAGCGACAAACAGGAGTTCTGCGAGGACTACGGCATCGAGTTCGAAGACGAGTACGGCGGCGCGGGCCGTCGAACCGCCCGCTCGACCACCATCGGGAACAAGGTCATCGCCACGAGCCAGTGGCTCCAGCGCACCCGCCGCGACGTGTCCGACTGGTACGACGTGCCGTTCCAGTGGAACGTCGAGGAGGTCCGCCTCCCACCGGAAGTCGACCCGAACGCGCAGGAAGGAAACAAGTACACGCCGACGTGGCCGTCCGACGACGACCGCATCGACATCCCCGAGGCCATCCGCGCGTGGCGCGCCTACAAGGGCGAAAACGGGCTCGTCGGATTCGCTGACATGCTCGAACGCGTCAAGCAGCGCGCGCTCGTCCCCAACGTCGACTACCTCGTCATCGACGAGTTCCAGGACATCACGACCCTCCAGTACGACGTGTACGAGGAGTGGAAGCCCCACATGCGGGGCGTCCTCATCGCCGGCGACGACGACCAGGTCGTCTACGCGTGGCAGGGCGCGGACCCGAACCTCCTCCTCGACGCCGAACGCGACAACGACGAGATTCTGCCGAACTCCTACCGGCTCCCGTCGAACGTCCTCAACGTCGTCAACCGGGAGATTCGCCACATCGACAAGCGACAGGAGAAGGACCTCAAGCCGCGCAAGGAAGGCGGCGCGGTCGAGGCCGTCGAGAGCCCGTCGATGCTCGAACTCGCCCGGAACGTCCGCTACACCGTCGAGAAAGACGAGGGTACCGTGATGGTGCTGTTCCGCGCGCGCTACCAGATGTTCCAGTTCATCGACGAGTTCCTCCCGTCGGGCATCCCCTTCTCGACGCTGACCGACCAGCGCATGTGGACCGACCGGCTCACGCAGTACGTCCGCGCGGTCGAGGCGCTGGACGCCGAAGAGCCCGTCGACGGGCTGGAGGCGCGCCGCCTCGCCGACATGCTGCAGGACTCCGCGTTCGGCACGAACGACCGCGACGACCTCTTCGACGCCATCGACGACAGACAGGAGGAAGCCGGCGTCGACGACATCACGAACATCGAGTTCACGCCGAAGGAGATCAAGAACTTCGCGCCGTTCGCCCCCGACAGTTCGTCCGCGAGCGACATGGTGCGCAAGGTGACGAGCTTCCAGCGCAAGTCCATCAACGCGTACTTCGGCGGCGACTACGAGGGGATGGACCCCAGTCGCGTCCGCGTCGGCACCATCCACTCCGCGAAGGGTCGCGAGGCCGACCACGTGTTCATGGCGACCGACCTGACCGAGAAGGTCGTCGAGCAGATGGCCGCCTCCGTCTCCGACGAGGAGCTCGAAGCCCGCGGCATCGAGGAGTTCACCGCGACGACGAGCCCCGTCCCGCTCATCACCGACAACGAGCGCCGCGTCTTCTACGTCGGGATGTCCCGCGCCCGCGAGCGACTCATCGTCCTCGAAAACCTCGTCACCGGCGCGCCGACGCTCCCCATCAGCGTCCTCCTCCACAACGAGATTCGCGAGGACCCCGCGCAGGAACTCGTCGACGACGCGCAGGAACCGCCCGCGCCCGAACCCGAGGCGTAACGACCCGTGCGGGGAGGTCCGCGCGGCGGCGACGCCATCGACGCCGCCGTCGACGAGCGAGACGCCGTCGGCTTCGTCGCCGTCCCCCGCGGCCCCGACCCGACGAGTCGCTACCTCACGGGCCGCGACTTCGACTGCGACCTCGTGTTCGTCCGCGTCGCCGGCGAGACGCATCTCCGAGTCCCCTCGACAGTCGAACCACCGTCGCTCCCGGTCGCCTCGGTCCGCGTCGACGACAGGCCGCCGGGGAAGGCCGCCGCGGCCGTCCTCGCGGAACACGCCGCTTCCGAAGGGTCCGTCCTCGCGCCGCGGACGATTCCGCACGACGCCGCGCTCCACCTCGAATCGGCGGGCTACGACCTCGCGTCGACCACGGCGGTCGCAGACGCCCGCGCGGTGAAAGACGACGCCGAGCGCGACGCCATCGAGGCCGTCCAGCGCGCGGCGACCCGGGGCGTCGGGCGCGCCGCCGCGATACTGTCGGCGGCGACGGTCGAGGAAGCCGACGACGGCGACAGCGGCGACAGCGACGACGACGCCGACGGCGAATCCGTCCTCTACTGGGGCGACGCGCCGCTGTCCACCGAGCGACTCCGCCGACAGGCGAACGCGACGCTCGCGGCCGAGGGCGTCGATGCCGCGGGTGCGACGGCGATTCGCGCGGGAACCCGAGGCGACGGGGGCGAACCGGTCGAACTCCGGCCGGGCGAACCGATAGTCGTCTCGGTCGGCCCGCGCGGGCCGGCGGGCTACCGCGGCGCGCTGGCTCGCACCTTCGTCGTCGACCCCGACGGCGGGTGGGAGCGCCGGGCGCACGTCGCCTGCGACGCCGCCAGAAAGGTCAGTCTGGTCGAAGCGGACCCCGGCGACGACGCCGGCTTCCTCGGAAGCGAACTCCGGGCGGAGACCGCCGCGTTCGGCTTCTCGATGGCGGACGAGGTGACGAGAGACGTGGGCGGCGGCATCGGCCTCGCGGCCCGCGAAGACCCGCCGCTCGACGGCGACCGAGAACTCGTCGCTGGCAACGTCCTCCGGGTCCGCTCCGCGGTCACGCACGCGGACCACGGGCGAGTGGAACTGACCGACGTGCTGGTCGTCGGCGAGGACGGGCCGCGACTGCTCGGCGACGCGCCGACCGGTCTCGACCCGAGTCGCTGGTAGTTATTCTTCTTCGTCCGGCTCTTTCGCGACGCCGCCGATGACTTTCTCGGCCGCGAGCGAGGGGATGTCCTGCGGCATGGTGAGGAACTTCGGGAGCGCGACCATGAGCACCGCGAGAAGGAGCATCGCGCCGCCGAAGACGGTCCGCCCGTCGCCGAGGAGCGTGAGTCCGAAGACGCCGACGGGGATGGCGAAGATGAGGGTCGCACCGAGACCGACCATCTCCAGGATTCCGAGTCGCATCGCCCGTGGCTACACCACGAGCGAGTAAAAGCGTCGCGACCGACAAGCGGGCGCGAGTCGCGGTCGCCCGCTCGCCGGAAGCCACCGACCCGTCGATTCGACCGACAGTCACGCGGGGTAGCATTAAGCCGCCTCCGAATCGACTGCCCGCATGGCCGCCGTCACGTCCGGGATGCTCGTCGTCTTCGCCCTCGTCGTCGTCACGATGGCGCTGTTCGTGACTGAGGCGGCCCCGCCGGACGTGACGGCAATCGGCGTCATCGTCGCGCTCGTCGTCCTCGAACCGTGGACGCGGGTCGACCTCCAGACGGGGCTGTCGGGGTTTTCGAGCGCCGCGACGATTACCATCCTCTCGATGTACGCCCTCAGCGAGGGGGTTCGACAGACCGGCGCGATTCGCGTCCTCGGTGACGCGGTCGCCTCGTTTACGAACGGGAGCGAGAGCCGACTGCTCGGGGCGGTCGTCGGACTCACCGGCCCCATCGCGGGCGTCGTCAACAACACGCCGGTCGTCGCGGTGTTCATTCCGATGGTTTCCGACCTCGCGGACCAGGCGAACGTCTCGCCGTCGAAGCTCCTCATTCCCCTCTCGTACGCCTCGATGCTCGGCGGCACGCTCACGCTCGTCGGGACGGCGACGAACCTCGTCGCCAGCGAGGCCTACGCCGAGGCCACCGGACTGCCGCCGTTTTCGATGTTCACGTTCACGCCGCTCGGGGCGGTCGTGTTCGTCGTCGGCGCGGGCTACCTCTTGACGGTCGCGCCGCGGCTCCTCCCCGAGCGAATCGAACCCGGGAACCGAACCGGGAACTACGGCGTCGAGCCGTTTCTCGCCCGCGTGCTGGTTCCCGCGCGGTCGCCGCTCGTCGGCATCCCCGCGGGCGAGGTCTCGGACGACACCTACCGCGACCTCAACGTGGACATCCTCGACGTGCTCCGCGGCGGCGAACACTTTATCGCGGCCGACTCCGACCGCGAGGTGGCCGCCCGCGACATCCTGACCATCCGAGGCGACCCGGCGACGATTCGGCGCTTCTGCGACCTCGCGGACCTGCGGTTCCTCCCGCGGGCGTCGGTCACCGACGCCGAACTCGACCGCCCCGACCGCGTGGCGCTCGTCGAACTCGTCGTCCCCCGCGAGTCCGGCCTCGTCGGCGAGACCATCGGCGGCGCGCGACTCCGCGAGCGGTACGACGCGACCGTGCTCGCGGTCCGCCGGCGCGGCGGCGACCTCATCCGCGAGCACTTCCGGGACGTGGACCTCCGCGCCGGCGACTCGCTGCTCCTCCAGACGACGAACGAGACGGCCCGGTACCTCCGCGACAGCGGCGACTTCATCGTGACGAGCGAGGTCGCAGACGAGTTCATCGAGGACAACGGCGGGCTGTCGCCCACGGCGTTCCGTGCGTTCGCCATCGTCGCGGCGGTCATCGGACTGGCCGCGCTCGGCGTCGTCCCAATCGCCATCGCCGCGCTCGGCGGCGTCGCCGCGATGGTCTCGCTCGGCTGTCTGTCCGCGAGCGACGCCTACGACGCGGTGAGTTGGAACGTCATCTTCCTCCTCGCGGGCGTCATCCCGCTCGGCCGGGCGCTCCAACTGACCGGCGGCGTCGCGCTCCTCTCGGACCTCGTCGGCGTTGCAGCGGTGTACCTCCCGGTCGTCGCCGTGGTCGCCGCGTTCTACCTGCTCACGGGGCTGTTGGCGAACGTCATCACGCCGGTCGCGAGCGTCGTCCTCCTGTTGCCGGTCGCCATCGACACCGCGTTCGGCCTCGGCGCCGACCCCTTCGCCTTCGCTCTCGCGGTCACCTTCGGCGGGAGCACGGCGTTCATGACGCCCATCGGCTACCAGACGAACCTGATGGTGTACGGCCCGGGCGGCTACCGCTTTACCGACTACCTCCGCGTCGGCGCGCCGCTCCAACTCCTGCTCACGGTCGTCACGACGGCCGGTATCGCCCTCATCTGGGGCGTGTGAGCGTCATTCGGCCTGCCGCTCTTTCGCCGGTCGCCGCTGTCCCGACTCGGCGTGGACGCTGTCCTCGCCGTTCGACGGGTCGTAGGCCGCCGGTCCCGAGGGGAGCGTCTCGGGGTCGTCGACGCTCAGGCCCGTGGTGACGAGCAGACGGAGGCCGCGGCGGACCGGCATGTCGAGTTCGCGAATCTCCTCGGGCGAGACCATGATGAGCGCCCCGGCGGTCGGGTTCGGACTGTTCGGGACGAACACGGTAAACAGGTCGTCGTCGGACACCGCCGACACCGACGGCGGTGCCTCGTTGGTGACGAAACCGACGGAGAACAGGCCCTCCCGCGGGTACTCGACCAACACCACGCGGTCGTAGCCGGCGGTCGGTTCGGTGAGCGACTCCGACACCTGCCGGACGCCGAAGTAGATGGTGCGGACGAGCGGCAGGAGCCGAACGCCGCGCTCGAAGCTCCCGAAGAGCCGCTGGCCGAGACTTATCGACGCGAGGTAGCCGAGAAGCGAGATGGCCACGGCGATGATGAGCGCCGACAGCACCTGCGAGATGAACACGATGTCGCCGGAGTAGTTGAGCGCCCCGGCGAGGAAGGGCGTCACCTCACGGACGACCGGACGAAGCGCGGCGGTGATGCGATTGAACGCGAACTGGAGGACGAACACGGTCACGGCCAGCGGGGTCACGAGAATGAGACCGGTGACGAAACTGCTCCGCAGTCGGGCCAGAACGTCCATACCGACTCTCCGGACGACGACGGTAAAATTGTATGGGCGAGAGTGTCACGAAAACGTGATGAAAAACGGAAACGATAGGCATTAAGTTCGCCCGTCCGAAGCGCGGGTATGTTCACGGGAATCGTGGAGGGGCCGGGCGAAATCGTCGACGTGACCGACACCGACGGTGGTCGCCGCCTCCGCATCCGCACCGACCTCGCGTTCGACGACCTCCACCACGGCCAGTCAATCGCGGTCTCGGGTGTCTGTCTGACCGTCGAGGCGTTCGGCGACGACTGGTTCGAGGTGTTCCTCGCGGCCGAGACCGTCGAGAAGACCTACCTCGGCGACGTGGTCGAAGGCGACCGCGTCAACCTCGAACGCGCCCTCGCGGCCGACGACCGCTTCGACGGCCACATCGTCCAAGGCCACGTCGACGGCACGACGACGGTCACGAACGTCGAGCGTGTCGGCGACGACTGGTTCTTCGAGTTCGACCTCCCCGAGTCGCTGGCGAAGTACGTCGTCCAGAAGGGCTCGGTCTGTCTCGACGGCATCAGCCTCACCGTGGCGGACCGCCGCGAGGACTCCTTCGCCGTGGCCATCATCCCGACGACCTACGACCTGACGACGCTCTCGGAGAAGGCGGTCGGCGACCCGATTCACGTTGAGGTCGACGTGGTGGCGAAGTACGTCGAAGCGATGCTCGACGGCTACGCCGAGCAGTTGGTCGCCGAGTAACAGAGGACGCCGGGGTTCGTCCCGGTTCGCTTTTCTGCCGTCGCCGACTCAGTCTTCGAACTCGGTCTGCTCCGAGCTGAACGACGCCGCGCTCGGACCGGGCGCGTGGGCGCTGTGGTAGGCCTGACTGTAGCGGCGGAGCTTCCCGATGAGGTAGAGTCCGAAGACGCCGTCGTAGATGATGACGTAGACGAGGAAGGCCGCGAGGCCGCCGAGACCGGTTATCCCCGCGATGACAGACGAGCCGAGGCCGACCGTCGAGTTGTACGTCGCGTGGACGAGCGCCGCGAGGATGAGACCCTTGACGACGATGGGGCCGGCGTTCTCCTTGTTGAACTTGGCGAGGCCGAGGTAGTAGCCGGCGATGGCCGAGTAGATGACGTGACCCGGCCCGGCGAGCGCCCGAACCGCGGTAATCGTCCCGCCGGCGGCGATGATTCCGACGCCACCAGACCCGACGTCGAGTCCCGACGAGGTGAGGTTACGGGTGATGTACAGGGCGTTTTCGATGGTGGCGAAGCCGAGGCCGGCCATCGCGCCGTAGACGGCCCCGTCGATGACGGCGTTGAAACTGTCGTGGGAGTAGGCGTACAGCCTGACCGCGAGGAGCTTGACGGTCTCTTCGACCGGACCGACGACGAGGAAGTAGAACACGATACTGCCGAGGAAGCCGATAGACAGCTGGAACTCGGCCGCGATAGTCTGGCCGACGTTGCTCAGAAGCGAGTTGAGAATCGCGGCGAAGGTGGCCGTGAGGACACCGAGGAGGAACGTCACCACGAGCATCGACAGCGGCTCGTTTTGGGTCACGTCGGAGTAGTAGACGTAGCCGGCGAGCGCGAGCGCCGGGAGCGCCGAGAGCAGCGTGAGTGCGCCGACCTGCGGGTCGGTGAGCGCCGAGAGACCACCGATACCGACGAGGATGAGCAGCGCGGCGAGGACGACCACCGCGCGGGTCGACGCGACCAGCACCCGGTAGAGCGCCACCGCGAGCCCGTCAACCGAGGTTCGTTCCTCCCACGTGGCGATGTCGTAGAGGTCGTCCGAGCCGTCGGACGCCTGTTCGACTGGGTCCTGCTGGTCCATCACGTGGCATAAAGGGTATCGCATCTGGTAATAGCTTCGGCCACGGCATCCCACGATTGGCCGACCCAGCGACTGGCTGACCGGCCTAGCGACCGACGGCCGACCGTACGAGGTTAATGCCTCCGCTCCGAAGGGCGGGTATGCACTTCGACCCCCGCGAACAGGCGGCGCTCCGCGAGGTCGGCCTCGACACCGACGACCTCCGGGCCGCGTCGGACCTCGTGAGCGACGCAGTCGAATCGGACGCAGACGCCATCGCCGCGTTCTTCGGCGACGGCGACACCGTCTACTCCGACATGGAGATGGCCCACAGCGCGAGCGACGTGCAGGAACACGCCGTCGACCACGTCGACCTCTACACCCACGGCGCGGACCTCCGCGGCTACCTCAAGTTCGACTCGTGGGGCGTCCCCATCGAGGGCGGCCGCGTGCTCTCGGACGAAAAAGTCGAACTCACGCTCGGCCCGACGGTCGACGCTCGCGTCACCTTCGCCCGCGACGCCGACGACCTATGAGGGTCCGCGTCCGCGGCATCTACGCCACCGCGCTCACGAGCGTCTTCCTCGACGACGGCCACGACGTGGTGCAGGCGTCCGGCCCGATTCGCGAACGGTTCGACGCCGAGTTCGACTCCCTAGACCACGACGTGTCGGTCGAGACGACCCGGAACCGACAGGGCGTCGGCGCGACCGGCACGCCCGAGGCGGTCGCAACGGCCACCGAGCGACTCACCGACCTCGGCATCGACACCTTCGCGTGGGACGACCCCGCGCCGACCGGCGCGGTGTTCGACGCCCGCGTGACCGAAACCCTCGGCGGCGGCGCGGTCTGCGACCTCGGCGAGACCGAGGGCTACCTCTCGTACGGCGACATCGACGGCCGCGTGGAAGTCGGCGACGAGGTCCGCGTGCAGGTCGCCGAGTCGGCCCCGCCGTGGGCCTCCCGCCGCGCCGAACTGACCGGCGACATCCGCGCCGTCGCGGGGCTGGCGACCCTCGAACCGGATTCGGAGGGCGTCCGCGTCGACACCCGCGACGAGGCCGCCGCCCGCGAACTGGCGGGCATGACGGACCTCCTCGGCGGCGACCCACCCGAGGGCTGGGGCATCCGCTGGCACCGTGACGCCGTCGATGCCGACATGAGCGCCCTGAACGACGCGCTCGACCGGGCGGCGGAGGTGGCCGCGGAACTCGACGACGCGCTCTCCGAACCCGTCGACGCCCCGCGGCCGGTCGCCGCACCCACCGCGACGACGTGGGTCTGGTTCGGCCGCGAGACGCGCTTCGAACTCGACGCCCAGCGCCGGGCCGTCGAGACGACGATGCCCGGCCACCACCGGACGAAGGCCGCCTCACCGAAGGCCTCCGCCGGCGTCGACCTCGCGGAGGCGCTCTGCGAGTCGGTCGGCGACGGCGAGTTCCCCTTCGACGTGGTGACCGCGCAGTTCGGCCCGCTCGAAGGCGACGACGTGGAAATCGGCCACGGGAAGCCCGACGGCCGACTCATCACGCTCGGCTCCGGCGAGGTGACAGAGCACGACGCCGAGGGGACAGTCGAACTCCGTCGCGGCATGACCGGCGGCGGCACCTACGACGCCCTCGGTGTCGATCGCGAGTCCGGCGACGTTGCGGTCACGAAGTTCCGCGAAGGACGCTGGTGGTACCCGACGGTGTACCGCGACGCCGACGGCGGTGTCAAGGGGACCTACGTCAACATCTGTACGCCCGTCGAGTGCTTCCCCGACCAGATACGATATATCGACCTCCACGTGGACGTGGTGAAACACGCCGACGGGACGGTCGAACGGGTCGACGACGACGAACTCGACGAGGCCGTCGAGGCCGGCCACATCTCGGAAGCACTAGCCGAGAAGGCGCGGTCGGTGGCGTCGAGTCTGGAGTCGGCGCTGTCGGGGTAGGCGTCGCAACTCCGGAAGACGGTCAGTCGTCGTTGCCGGGGAGGACTCAGACGTCGTGGTGGCGGGAGTCGTCGAAAATACGTACTGAGAACCGTGGAACAGGGTGCGAGTGTTGGAGGGAACCGTACGGCTACGACCGGAGGGAGTAGCCGCCTTTTTTGGTCCAGATTTTTTGGCGGGGTTCGAGGCAACGAAGTTGCCGAGGACCCCGTGAAAAAAGGTGGTTAGAAGTGACCCGGTCCCTCGTCGCCGTACTGCAGTTCGCCACCGCGGCCGCCCTCGACGGTGCTGCTGCCGTGGTCGCCGGAACTGGGGACCTTGACCTGCACGTCGGTAATCTCGTCGAACGTCATGATGAGGTCCGACTGGATGTTCTGGGCGGTGATGTTCGAGATGCCGCACCCGGCGCACGCGCCCCCGAGTTCGACGACGACTTCCCCCGATTCCGCATCGGCCTTGCGCACGACGCTGTTGCCGCCGTGCATCTGGATAATCGGCATCTGACCGACCATCCACGTCTCGACGCGCTCTTTGAGGCTCTCCGACTCGTCGCTCATACCCCGACGCTTCGAACCCCACGGATTAGAATGAAACGGTTCTCCCAACGCGCCGGCCGGCGAGAGAAAGGCTGTCTCGGTCGTTCGTGATAGATTCGACGCGAGAGCGACGCGAGTCGGCGAGTCGCCGACCAGACGAACCGATGAGCCGTCGCTTCGGTCGGGGAGCCGGCCCACTAGAGTCGTTCGCCCTCAGTCGCGCCGCCCGCGACGGCGGGCCAGCCAACCGGCGACGCCGAGCGCCGCCGCGCCGACGCCGAGTCCGAAACCCGGCGCGTCGGTCGCCGAAGTTGACGTCGTAGATTCGGTGTCGGACGCGGGCGGAGTCGCGTCGTCCCCGGTCGGCGTCGGCGTGTTGACGAGGGAGTCGGTGGTCGTCTCCGCCCCGAGCGTCGGCGGGTCGCGCTGGTCGCCGGCGTGGTCGGGGAACGTGTAGAGCGCGGGCGACACGTCGCCGACACCCCAACTCGACGCGACGAAGACGCCCTCGTCGGCGAAGGGGTAGGCGTACTGCGCGGTCCAGAAACTCGCACGCTCGGGGTCGCGCCACCACGCGAGTTCGACGGGGTCGGTCGGGTCCGACACGTCGTGGCGCTTGACGCCGCCGCGGTACCACGAGGTGTAGAGCCTGTCGTCGCGGAAGTCGAAGTTGTGCGCCGTGGTCCAGACGCCGCCGACCGTCGGGTCCGGGCTGGCCGGCGGGTCGATGGTCGAGAGCCTCCTCGGGGTCGCCGGGTCCGAGACGTCCCAGAGTTCGACGCCGCTCGGCCCGCCGACGAGTCCGGTCGTCTCGTCGTCGCGGTCGACCTCGACGGCCCACGACTCGATACCGACGCCGAGGAGGTCACCGGAGTCGTCGGTGGCGACGTAGTGGTGGTTACCGGGCGGCGTCCGCCCCTCGCGGCGGCGACCGCGGGCGGTCAGCCCCGACAGCGCTTCGGGGTCGCCGGGCGAGACAGACCCGAGGACCGACGGCGACGCGGGGTCCGAGAGGTCGACGAGCCACGTGCCGGCGTCCCAGAGTGCGACGTGCGCGACGCCCTCGCGGACCCACACGTCGTGGACGGACCGGACCGAGGCGGGCACGTCGGCCCAGCGGTCGTCGGCGTCAACGACCGACCAGCGGCCGAGTTCGTCGCCGGTGTCGGTGTCGAGGACGACGAGCGGGTTCCGGTCGCCGTCGTTGGCGGTGAGGTACGCCCGGCCGTCGGCGGCGAAGCAGTTGTGGATGGGAAAGTCCGTCTCGTGGAAGGCGATTTCCTCGGGGGTCGCGGGGTCGGACACGTCGACGACGAGGACGCCCGCCGGCGCGCCCGGAATCGGGTTGGCCGGGCCGACGACGAGGAGCGTGTCCCCGTCGAGTTTCGCGTCGTAGAGGCCGCGGAGGGGGCCGTCTTCGCGGTCGGAAAGCGGGTCGCGGCGCTCGGCGATGAGTTCCGGGCGGTCGGGCGCGGAGATATCGACGACGGCGTAGCCGCTGGTCGCGGCGACGAAGACGGTCTCGCCGTCGGCCGAGACGACGGCCTCTTTCGCACCGTCGATGTCGATGCGGCCGAGCGGTTCGAAGGGACCCGGATGGGCGGTTGCGGGACGGGAACCGGCGGCGGAAGCGGTCGAGGCGGCGACCGCGCTCGCGCCGACGGTGCGGAGGAACTGGCGGCGGTCCACGGTGAACCTGCGGGTGCCGAGGAGAAAAATCGGACGGAGGGCGGAGACCGAGAGGATGAGAATGGGCGCGCGGGAGACCGCTCAGTCTGCACTGGGTTGCGTGAGAACTGAAGCGACGCCGGTGGGGTTGGGTGGGTGGGTGGGTGTGGGATACCCCGCCGG
>NZ_LOPW02000023.1 GCF_001469875.2 Haloferax marisrubri
TCGCCGTACTGCTGCTGGTAGTCTTGTTGGCTGACGTAGCGGTCGCTATCACGAGACCAGAGCGTTGCCGACTCGTTTTCCGTGAGGCCGTTTGTCTCAGTCCCTGGTCTCGGGGGCTGTGCCGTGGCGAGGCCGATAATGGAACTCGACACGAGCAACGCGGCTACCAGTACGGAGGGCACTCGATGCTCCATGGGAGGGCAAAGGTGGATTGGTGGGGCGCTTACCAGGGAGTGAGATTCATACAGTCCCCAAGTGGGAGGCCCATAATCGACGCCACAACGGAATACAGCGGGCCGAGCACCGCCAAGATGAGGGCGGATTTGAGTGCTGCGCGCTTGTGGACTTTGAGTCGCTTTTTCTGTTCGGGGCTGGCGGTGAAGATCTCAGCGAGGGAGTCGGCCTGCCAGATGACTGCCAACCCAATGAAGCCGAGCGTCGTCGTGATCTGGAAGAAGCCCTCAACCATCCCCGGCAATTTCTCAGCGCTGCAGACCACGCTGTCTTGTGCGGCAACTGGCTGGACGGCA
>NZ_LOPW02000024.1 GCF_001469875.2 Haloferax marisrubri
ATGTGCGCCAACTACCTTCGGAGTCATTACGAGCGCTTCAACGGGCTGGACGATGTCTACCAGTTCCGCGTCCCCGAGACGATTCCCGCGTTTTCCTTTTTCGATATTCGGCCGGCACTCGACGCTGGACGGAATCGGGCGGACGCGATTCAGGACAAGGTCGACCACTTCCACGATATCATGCGGATGATCATGGGCCGCGAGCAGTACGGACAAGCGTTCGTCGCAAACGAGATTCTCAGCTACCTCATCAAGGCGCTGTTCGACGAGGAGTA
>NZ_LOPW02000025.1 GCF_001469875.2 Haloferax marisrubri
CACATTCTGCACGACCTGTTCTGGCAGAACATGTCGCCGGAAGGCGGCGACGAGCCCGAGGGTGCGCTCGCAGACCGCATCGCGGAGGACTTCGGTTCCTACGAAGCCTGGAAGGGCGAATTCGAAGCGGCGGCCGGCGCGGCCGGCGGCTGGGCGCTTCTCGTGTACGACTCGTTCTCGAACCAGCTTCGGAACGTCGTCGTCGACAAGCACGACCAGGGCGC
>NZ_LOPW02000026.1 GCF_001469875.2 Haloferax marisrubri
CACAACGATGGCTTGCCCCTCAACAGCGATGCGTGAGAGGGGACCAGCACGCTCGGTCGTCGCCGATGTCTGGTCGGGCGTCGTTGTGCCCGAGTTACGGCTACCATCGAGGCAGCCGGCAACGCTGGCGAGGGCGGCCCCGCCAACGGTTCGGAGGACGGTACGTCTATCAATCGGTGAATCGGTTGGAATCATTGGTTTCGGTAGTCGCTATCTGTCGGTCCAAACATGCGGAGGAGTCGGCGACCGGCGTAGAACGTCACGACGAACGG